>JAWKJW010000001.1:0-1693 GCA_041393555.1 Tessaracoccus sp.
GCGTCGTGGCGTGAGAGCACCATGTACTCGCCCAGGCAGAGAGCCGCGCTCGCCTACTGCGAAGGTCTCACCTCGTTCCGTCACGAGGAGATTCCGGCCCTGCACGAAGAACTGCGGCTTCACTTCACGGAGCGCGAAGTCGCAGAGATCGCCGCGGTCGTCATCAACATGAACGTGTGGACCCGCCTGAAGCTGGCTCAGGGTGCCACTCCGAGCCTGGCGTCAAAGGAGTCGCCATGAGCCACGCACCAGTCAACGCGACCGAGCTGTCATGCGCCGAGTACACCGAGGAACTCACCCAGTTCCGAATGGGTCTTCTGGATGAAGCCGACGCCGAGGTAGCCCAGCAGCATCTCTACGCATGCCCGGACTGCCGGCTGTTCACGCACCAGGTCGAGACCGTCACTGATCTCGTGGCTGATGCCGAACCGCATGATCTGCCCCATCTGCCCGACAGTGTCTCGCTCCTACTTCACGACATCGTCGACGGCGAGACCGAGAGGCCCAGCGATCCCAGTGAGATCACTCGCCTCCTCTTTGGACTCGCCCGGAGTCTCGCCCCACACGTTGCGGAAGACCTGGTCCAAGAGACTCTGCTCTCAGCATTCGAGGAAAGCCCAAGGGGGTTGGACCCTCTGGCGCTCGCCCGGGACCTAGCCGATCGAGCATTCGCTGAGCCTGAGCCAACGGTACGGAGCCTCGACGACTATCGAACAAGAGCCGAGAACCAGACCGCCGAGCTGGATCCCGACGCTGATACTGCGGAGTTCTTCTACCCCGACTTCTACGACATTGGACCCGATGCTGGACGCCACATTGACGCACCGAACCGCTGGGGCCAGACCAATACCCTGAGCCCGGACGACGAGGTGTTCACCACCGATCTGTATCGAGTGGTGGACGGCGCCGTCGCACGTTTGGCCGATCCGCTCGGCCAGTTGGTACAACTCGTCGACATCGATGACGTATCACTGGCGGACGCGGCCTACGTGCTTCGCCTCGACAAGGTCGATGCCGTCGACGCTCTGCATCGCGCTCGGATACACCTCCGCGGCGTCGTCAACGAGTACATGGCTGTCAGAGCGTGACTGCGTCCTGCCGATCCAGCCGCCGTATCGAGGGCACTGGCGTGGTGACTGGCACCTATGTCCAGCGGATCACGCGCCGGTGGCCACGCCGCTCGGTCGGCTCTCTGCCAGGACACTCCGGCGACGAACTGCCGGCAGTGGCTCAAGACCATCGACACCAAGAAACGGGAGGTTTCACAATGACCCTCGCCGTCTTCCGGTGCTACGTCGCGCCCGAGCAGCGGGCCGAACACGACCGGCTCTACAACCAGATGCACATCCTCATCCAACAGAGTCCTAACCACATCGAGCACAAGATGTTCACCGCTGAGGACGGGGAGTCGGCACTGGTCGTCGAGTTCGACGACCTGCAGAGCCTTGAAGAATGGGGCGAAAACCCCGACCACAGGATCGCCAAGGCGTCGGGCAAGCGGTACGTGTTCACGAGTTACGACGTCGCAGTCCGCGAAGTCGTCGAACGCCATGTCAAGAGCGATGTTCGTCCGGAACACCTACCCAGCATCGCTCCCTCGTCAGCGACGCCGACCGTTCGCGCAGGCCACAGTAGCGAGTTCCCGCAGGAGGGGCAGTCATGGGAGTGATCAACGGCGGGTTCGGAGGACGGC
>JAWKJW010000002.1:0-1744 GCA_041393555.1 Tessaracoccus sp.
ACCGGTGACGAAGCCGGCGGCGTCCGACCTGACTTGCACAGCTGTTCGTGGTTTCCTGTGATCTGCGCGGTGTTCGTGCTTGTCAGAGCGTTTTCTTGTGGTGTTTCGGGGCACTAAATCGGTGGGTAGGATGCGGCTTGTGAGCCCGTATCTGCGGAAGGTGAAGACCGCGTCGGGGGCGACGGCGGTGCAGATCGTGGAGAAGAAGCACGGCCAGCGCACGATCCTGGAGCACGTGGGCTCGGCCCGTGATGAGACCGAGCTGGCTGCGTTGTTGCAGGCTGGGCGGGACAAGCTTCACGCGAACCAGCCGATGTTGGACCTCACGGCGGGTCCGCGTTCGGCGGCGGTCGCGTTGGTCGAGGGCAGCCGGTCGCAGCTACTGATCGATGTGGTGCGCGGGTCGTGGGAGCGGCTCGGGTTCGACACGATCGCTGATGCGGCGTTCTTCCAGTTGGTGCTGGCTCGCCTGGTCGAGCCGACCTCGAAGCTCGACAGCTTGCGGGTGCTCGCCGAGCTCGGCATGCCGGTGCCGCACCGCAACACGTTCACGAACGCGTTGAAGCGCTGCGCAGCCAACGAGTATCGCGACCGGATCGCGCAAGCGTGCTTCCAGCACGTGTGGAACGGTGCCGGTGGCGATGTGAGCCTGCTGCTTTACGACGTCACCACGCTCTACTTCGAGACCGACACCGAGGACGCGCTTCGCAAGGTCGGCTACTCGAAAGAACGCCGCGTCGATCCGCAGATCGTCGTCGGCCTGTTGGTGGACCGGTCCGGGTTCCCGCTGGAGATCGCCTGCTACGAGGGCAATAAGGCCGAAACGGCGACGATCATCCCGGTGCTGGAGCAGTTCCAGGAACGGCACCAGGTGGCCGACATGGTGGTCGTGGCCGATGCCGGCATGCTGTCGGCGGAGAACCTGCAAGCCATCCATAGCGCGAAGTTGCGGTTCATCGTCGGGTCTCGGATGACCAAAGCGCCGCACGATCTGGCCAAGCACTTCCACTGGCACGGCGAGGTGTTCACAGATGGGCAGATCATCGACACCATCACCATGCGGGGACGGTCGAAGCCGGACCCCGAACGGCTCAAGAGCCGACGCGAGCCGGTCTGGAACGCCGTCGAGTATCCGAACGCGTGGCGGGCGATCTGGCAGTACTCCCGCAAACGCGCCGTCCGTGACGGTCACACCCTGACCGCGCAACGCAACCGGGCCCAAGCCATCATCGACGGCGACCGGCCGGCGAAGAAGGCCCGATTCGTGACCAGCACAGGCGGGACGCTCGCTTTGGATGTTGCTTCGATCGAGCGGGCCCGACGGATGGCCGGGCTGAAGGGCTACGTCACCAACATCCCCGCCAACATCATGCCGGCAGCAGAGATCGTGGCCAGCTACCACGCCCTGTGGAAGGTCGAGCAGTCGTTCAGGATGTCAAAAAGCGACCTCGCCGCTAGGCCGATCTTCCACCACACCCGCGAGGCGATCGAGGCGCACCTGACCATCGTGTTCGCCGCGCTCGCGATCGCCCGCGACCTCCAAGCCCGCTCCGGGCAAAGCCTGAAGAAGATCATCACCAGCCTGCGGCCGCTGCGCCACGTCACCATCCGCCTCCCCACCGGCCACCACATCAACGCCGAACCCGCGATCCCAGCCGACACCGCCGAAATTCTCCGCGGCCTAGGGCACTAAACCTGTGCAACTTGGGTTGGACGCGGGTGCGCTGTCGGTACGCGATGAGTT
>JAWKJW010000003.1:0-1597 GCA_041393555.1 Tessaracoccus sp.
TGGGGGGCCTTCCCCGTCTTCTTGCTGCGGCGGCGGGCGCGGACGTCGGGTGGGACGGTCCAGTGTTCGGCGATGATCGCTTTGGCCTCGTGGGGTTCGACTGGGCGGCCGCCGGTGTCGCAGATGACGTAGGGCATGCCGCGGTTCATGACGGCCCAGAATCGTTCGGCGAGGTTGGCGGCCACGACGCAGAGCGCGCCGAGGTGGTCCTTGCCGCGCTCGACCATCTGCACGTGGTAGATGCGGGCGAGCTGGGGGTCGGTCTTGCGGGCGTTGTCGGCGGCGCGCACGAGGGTGGTGCGCAGCAGCGACGAGCCGGCCTTGGACATGGGTTGGCCCTTGCGGTCGGTGTCGCCGGTCTCGGATGCCTTGGGGACCAGGCCGGTGAAGGATCGGAACTGCTTGCCCTTGGCGAATCGGGTCGGGTGGCCCATGGCCGCGACCAGTGCGGGTCCGCCGATGTCGGCGACCCCAGGGAGGCTCCGAGCAAGTTGAGCGGGATCGACCCAGCGGTAGGCGGTCTCGCGTTCGGCGGCATGCTTGGCGAGTTCGGCTTGGACAGCGCGCAGGAGGCTGACTTCGGTGGCGATCTCGTCGGCAAGGTCGCTGCACGCGACGGCGGGGTGGCCGGCGTACAGCTCGACCGACGCCTCCGCTGCGGCGATCCAGGTTCGGGCCCGGTCGATGCCTTGGTGGCCCTTGGAGGCCTTCTCGATCACCGTGGTGAGCCGCTTCAGACCCAGCTTGAGCAGGGCGTTCGGGTCGGCGTAGCGCTCGAGGACGACCAGGTCGGCGACGCCGAGCTCCCCGGTGAGGGGGGTCATGGGCAGCAGCTGGCGGACCAGGTCCTTGATCCGGCGCTTGTGGAGCGCACCTTGTTGGGTGAGCCGATCCGTCGCCCGGACCCGGCGGTCCAGGGCTGCCTGCTCAGCGCCGGGCAGCACGAGGGGCTGCAACCCGGCCGGGTCGAACAACGGCAGCCGATCCAGGGTGTCGGCGTCGATGCCGTTGGTCTTGGTGTGCCGAGACCAGAACCGGCGCAGGTCGTGGGCCTTGGCCGAGCTGACGCGGTACACCACATGCCCACGGGAGCTGTAGAACACCGCGATGGGCAGCCACGCCGGACCCGTCGGCTCGACCACCACCTCCAGTCGAGTGCCCTGCGGGCACCCGTCGAGCGCCGCGGTCTCGACCTCGCCGAGGCTCTGGACCGTCGGCCACGCCTTGCGCGTGGTGACGGTGGCGCCCTCTCCGTCGAGCACCCGCACCGTGTGCGCGCTGGCGATGCCCAAGTCGATGCCGACCAGGCGTCTGTGATTCATCTTCTGTCCTCCGGTCGTGTCGGTCCCACCGGCTCGCCCGCAGGAGCGACGCACGCATCGGGCCACGGTCCCAAGGAGACACGCGCCAACCGCGGCTCCCACTCATGTGCTGCAACCGGCATCGACCTCGACGGGCCGAGCCACTCTCCTCATCCGGGGCATCCGTGGCCAGCCGGGTGTGGCAATCAGATCAACGGGGCCAGACCCTCACGGACCTCCCCCAGAGGCGATCTCGACGCCACCCCCCGGACCAGCCGGGATGACCATGCAACCCA
>JAWKJW010000004.1:0-332593 GCA_041393555.1 Tessaracoccus sp.
CCCCACCTGGCGCCGCGATGCTTGGCCCGGGTGGTGCGCATGGGCTCAGATTAGCCCGCGTCGGTGCCTTCAACCCCTGACCATGCCGTGAATATAGCTGGCTCTGTTGGTCGCAGTGTGCAATACGTACACTGCGACCAACAGAGCCAGCTATATGTCGCTCGCCACCCCGGGATCTCTCAGGCGCAGCGCATACACTTGGCCTCGCTCACGACCTGACTAGGGGGCCCGATGTCGGACCATATCGCGCAGCGAATCCGCGAAACCATCGCCCAGCACGGCAACCGTCCAGCCACTCGCATCCGCGAGGGCGACGGCTGGCGCACCCAGACCTACGCCCAACTCGGCAAGAGGATCGACGGCTTCGCGCAAGGCCTGATCGACCTGGGCCTCGATCCCGGTGACCGGATCGGCCTGTTCGCCAACAACTGTCCGGAGTGGTCGGAGATCGATCTCGCCGCCGCGACGGTCCGTGTTGTCCCCGTGCCGCTGTACGCCACCTCGACGCCGGAGCAGATCGAGCACATCGTCAACGATTCGGGCCTGCGCGTGATGTTCGTCGGCACCCAATCGGAAGCCGAACGCGTCTACCGCGCCCGCGACGCCATGCCTGGGCTGGAGGCCGTCGTCGTGATGAACCCCTACGACGGGCAACCAGAGGATGCGCTCAACCTGGAGGATCTGCAGAAGACGCCAGGCCCCGCCGTTGCGGCCCGCCTGGCCGAGGTGGATCCCGACGACCTGGCCTCGATCATCTACACCTCCGGCACCACCGGCAACCCCAAGGGCGTGATGATCCGGCATCGTGCGCTCACCTATCAAAGCGACGCGCTCGACAACTTCTTCGACATCACACCCGAGGACTCGTCGCTGTGCTTCCTGCCGCTCTCGCATGCGCTGGAGCGGGCATGGACCGCGGTGGTGCTGATGCACGGCTGCCTCAACACCTACGTGGCCAACGCGCGCACCGTGGCAGAGCAGATGGTGCTGGCGAAGGCGACGATGATGGTCTCGGTGCCCAAGCTGTACGAGACGGTGTTCGCCACCGCTCACGCCAAGGTGGCCTCCTCGCCGGCGAAGAAGAGGATCTTCGCCTGGGCGCTCAAGGTGGGTCGCCACGCGCAGTACGCCTACCGTGCGGGACGCCGTCCTTCGGCGGGGGTCCGGCTCCGGATGAAGCTGGCCGACACGCTGGTGTTCAGCAGCATCCGCGACGCGATGGGCGGGCCAAAATCGGTGCTCGCCTGCGGCGGCGCGCCGCTGCGGCCGGAGATCGAGGAGTTCTTTTCCGCCGTCGGCATGCCGATCCAGCAGGGCTACGGCCTGACGGAGGCCTCGCCGCTGGTGACCTTCAACTCGCCCAGCGACTTCAAGCTCGACACCGTCGGCAAGGTGCTGCCCGGCGGCGAGATCCTGCTCGGCGAACTGGGCGAGATCTGCTTCCGCGGCCCCAACGTGATGGCCGGCTACTGGAACGACCAGCCATCCACCGACGAGGTGATCGTCGATGGATGGCTGCGCACCGGCGACGTCGGCTACATCGACACCGACGGCTTCCTCACCATCACCGACCGGCTGAAAGACCTCATCGTCACTCTCGGTGGCAAGAACGTGGCGCCGCAGCCCATCGAGGGCCTGCTGCTGTCGGACCCGCTGATCGAACACGCCGTGCTGCTGGGCGACAACCGGCCTTTCCTGACGTTGCTGGTCAAACCCTCGCTGCCCGCGGTGGAGGAGCTGGCCGCCAGCCTGAAGTGGCCCGGCTCGCTCCAGGACTGGCTGCAGAGCCACGAGTTGTCGACGGAGCTGAAGAAGCGCGTCGCGGCGATCACCGACAAGCTGCCCAGCCAGGAGCGCCCCAAGGACACCCACGTGCTGCACGAGGAGTTCACCATGGAAGACGGTCTGCTCACCCCAACGCTCAAGGTGCGCCGCCGCGAGGTGGAGAAACGCTTCAAGGAGATCGTCGACGAGATGTATGCGCGGCTCGAGCGGCTGCGCTCCGAGCGCTGATGGCGGGAGAGCGGAGGCCGTGGTGGTCGACGTGGCCAGGAGCGTTGGGCTGCGGGATCGCGTCGCTGCTGCTCAGCGGGCTGGGTACGCTCGGTTTGCTGATCTACGTGACGCTCCCCGTCGACAACGTGGGCGGAACGGACTTCCTGCCGGGAGAGGGACCGTCCCTCGTGTCCACCATCGCGGCATGGGTGGGCCTGGTGGCGCTGGTCGCCCTTCCCGTGCTGACGACGGTGTGGGCGCGCCGCGTCTGGTTGGGTTACATGCTGCTCGGACTGGTGCTGAGCACCGTCGGTGGGATGGCCGGACTAGTCTGGGTCGGCATCCTGTAACGGTTCGGGACCACGGGGATCTGCAAGGAATAGAGGCGAGGGAGCAATGGGACTGTTCGATTTTCTGAACAAGCGCAACACCACGGGTCTCAGCATCGACGAGACGCTGATGGCGCTGAGCAAGGGCGCGGTGCTGATCGACGTGCGCACCAAGGCCGAGTACGAGGCCGGGCACGCCCCCGGCGCGATCCCGGTTGAACCCAAGCAACTGCACGACGATCCTCTGGACGCGATCCACGGCGACAACATCCTGGCCGATCGAGACGCCGCCATCGTGGTGATCTGCGACAACGGACTGCGCTCGTCGATCGCCGCAGCAGAGCTGCGCGAGAAAGGGCTGCTGGCGGAGTCTGTCGCCGGAGGTCTGATCGCCTGGGCCAAGGACGGCAACCCCCTCCTCCCCGGCCCCTACCGCCCCCGCTGACACGGAAATAACCCGTGGTCCGGTCCGGTCCATCGTGGGGTGGGAAAGTGTGGGAGGCGAGACCGAATCACCGGTCCCTGAGGTGCGACGAAGGAGCCTCGAAGGGCGTTGACTAGGGCTTTGGCAGAGTCTGTGCCAAAGGTTCCGTTTAACGCCCTTCGAGGTTCCTCGCAGAGCTCGTCACACCTCAGGGACCGGACAACGGGATTCCGCCACTCACTTTCGCATCAGGGGCCTGACAATAGGATCCTTCATAAACAGTTGAGTCCCGCATAGTGGTGTAGCGCGGTTCGTGTGATCATCCTCGGCATGTCGGCGGGACGTGAGCGCGGTCACCGCGTGATTCTTCGAGTGAACCTCTCACAGCACACTCTCGAAAGGAATCCATCACGATGACCGCTCCTCACATTGTCGACCCCGCACGCCTGTTGAGCCAAGCCCTGGCTGACGCGTCCCCGGACCTGATGCGTCACCTACTGACGACCACGATCAACGCCCTGCTCAGCGCGGACGCTGACGCGGTATGCGGCGCCGAGTGGGGCCAATCCTCACCCGAGCGCATCGCGCAGCGCAACGGCTACCGACACCGCGAACTCGATACCCGGGTCGGCACGATCGATGTCGCGATCCCGAAACTGCGCACCGGGAGCTACTTCCCGGACTGGCTGCTGGAACGCCGCAAACGGGCCGAGACGGCCCTGATCAGCGTGGTCGCGACCTGCTACCTGCTCGGGGTCTCCACGCGCCGGATGGACAAACTCGTCCAGACCCTGGGCATCGACGGGCTATCGAAATCACAAGTATCGAGGATGGCCGCCGACCTCGATGCCCAGGTCACCGCGTTCCGCACCCGACCGCTGGCCGATGCCGGACCATTCACCTTCGTCGCCGCGGACGCGTTAACGATGAAGGTCCGCGAACACGGCCGGGTCGTCAACGCTGCCGTGCTGGTCGCGACCGGCGTCAACCACGACGGCCACCGCGAAGTCCTCGGGGTCAAGGTCGTCACCAGCGAAACGAAGAAGGCATGGAACGTGTTCTTCGCTGACCTGGTCGCCCGCGGCCTGACCGGGGTCATGCTGGTCACCTCAGACGCCCACACCGGCCTGGTCGAAGCGATCACTGCGAACCTGCCCGGCACCGCTTGGCAACGCTGCCGCACCCACTACGCAGCCAACCTGATGGACGTCTGCCCGAAAAGCTCCTGGGGCGCGGTCAAAGCGATGCTCCACAGCGTCTACGACCAACCCGACACCGATGCCGTGCACGCCCAGTACAACAAGATGCTCGACACCCTGGACGGGAAACTACCCGCCGTGGTCGCCCACCTCGACCACGCTCGCGCCGACATCCTGGCGTTCACCGCGTTCCCCAAACAGGTCTGGCGACAGATCTGGTCGAACAACCCCAACGAACGCCTCAACCGCGAAATCCGGCGCCGTACCGACGTGGTCGGGATCTTCCCCAACCGTGACAGCATCACCCGCTTGGTCGGCGCCGTCCTGGCCGAACAACACGACGACTGGCTTGAGGGCCGCCGCTACCTCAGCCTCGAGGTCCTCACCCGCTCACGCGTTCAACTCGCACCCACCACCACCGAGGTACAGGTGCCCGAACTCGAGCAGGCCCTAGCATGACCAGCCGACCAAAGACCCACGCCCAAGGACCCGGGTTCACCCACACCGAATACCTCGCCACCCTCGCCGCCGGCTACGAAACCGGCTGGTACGACGAAGACGGCCGCCCCGCTCCCTGGGGTGTGACAATTCTTGTGGACAGTCGTTTTACGGAAGGAACGACGAGACGCAATGTCATCGAAGCGTAGAAGGTTCACCGAGGAGTTCAAGGCTGATGCGGTCCAACTCGTGGTCCAGGGCGAGCGACCGATCGCGCAGGTCGCTCGCGAGTTGGAGATCAACGAGTCCTCGTTGGGGTACTGGGTGAAGTCGTATCGTGCTCAGCATCCCGACCCGAGTTCGGCACCATTACCGGTCGAAGCGGCACGGATCGCCCGGCTGGAAGCTGAGAACCGCAGGCTGGCGGAAGAGAACGCGTTCTTGAAAAAAGCCGCGGCCTTCTTCGCGAGGGAGCAGCGGTGAGCGAGAAGTTCATGCTGATACACGCGGAGAAGGCATCGTTTGCGATCGAGTTGATGGCCCGCCTGCTCAAGGTGTCACGGGCCGGCTACTACGCCTGGGCCAAACGCCAAGACACCCCGCCGGCGAGCGTGCAACGACGCCAGTACTTGGCGAGGCTGATCGCTGAGATCCATAAGGACTCCGCAGGGGTCAATGGTGTCCGGCGGGTTCTAGCCGCCCTGCGTCGTCAAGGGATCACCGTGTCGGAGGGACTGGTCCGGCGGATCATTCGGGAGCTGGGGATCTTCGGGATCCAGCCGCGGACGAAGAAACGCACCACCATCCAGGCCGACGATGCCGAGGACCGGCCCGATCTGCTGAAACGGGACTTCACCGCCACCGAGCCCGGGACCAAGCTCGTGGGAGACATCACCTATCTACGCACCGACCAGGGATGGCTCTATCTGGCTACCGTGATCGACTTGTTCAACCGTGAGGTGGTGGGCTGGTCGATGGCCGAGCACATGCGCACCACGTTGATCAGTGACGCGCTACGGATGGCTTATACCCATGGCCGGATCGCCCCTGGTGCGCTGTTCCACTCGGATTATGCCGAGGAAATCACTAAGCCGAGGATTTGGTGTTTGGGCTGGTGGCGGCGTAGGAAGACGGGGACTGTATCGGCATAGTTGTGGCTGGCAGCGTTGCTCATGTCCTGGGGTGGTCCCGGGTGGTGAGCAAAGGGGGTCCGCGATGGCGGTCCGGGTGTCAGTGCCGGTGGAGGAAGTGACCGCGGCGATCGTCGCGAAGCTGCGTTCGGCCGGGTACATGGAGTCCACTGTCGGGTTGCAGAGCCGGGAAGCGCGGCGGCTGGTGCGGTGGTGCCACGAGCACGGTGATGGGCGGTACACCGCCGAGTTGGGTGCACGGTTCGCGGCGGCTGTGGTCAGTCCGCTGACGGGCGAGTTCAGCATGCAGCGCTATCAGTCGTTCGGGCGACTGAACCGGTTGGCCGACACCTACCTTCTGACTGGTGAAGTAGACCTGAGCGTGGTGAGTCGCACGCGCGGCACCAAGCCCATGCCGCAAGGTTCGCAGTTGCTGGGCCTGCTGAGGAGTTGGGCGCAGGATCTCCTCGATCGGCAGTGCTCGGTGGGGTACTGCCGCCAGAGCTGGGACATGACGCGCCGGTTCCTGGTGTTCGCTGAGGGTCGCGGCCACGGGTCGCTGGAGGAGATCACAAGCGCCGATGTGATTGATTTCCTTGCCGAGATCGCGGCGACCTATCCCAACGATGGTGGGAGGACCGCTATCTCGGTGTTCCGTCCGTTCTTGACGTACACGGGCCGTAGTTCCTGGATCGCCGCGGGCTCGATGTTCCGCCTCCAGCGCAAGCGGGCCATCTTGGAGCCGTTGACCGATAGCGAGCTGGCCGCCGTGTTCGATCACTTGGCCAGCGGCCAGGTGACGGCCCGCGACCAGGCCGTGGTCTTGTTGTCGTTGACCAGCGGACTGCGTGCCTGCGACATCGTGGCCCTGATGATCGAGGACATCGACTGGCGGACGGGGGTGATCAACATCGTCCAGGCCAAGACCGGCAACCCGTTGAGCCTGCCGCTGCTGCCCGCGGTGGGTAACGCGCTGATGCAGTACCTGCTGCGTGAGCGTCCCGCCACCGGTGAGCGTCATGTGTTTGTCCGAACCAAGGCTCCGCATCACCGGCTCGGCGACCACGCTGCGATCTACAACGTGATGAGGCGGGTGTTCACTGCCGCCGGGGTGGCGCCGGGCCGCTGCGGGACATTGCTGGCTCGCCACTCTGCAGCGTCGCGGATGCTCGCCGCTGGAACGCCTGCGCCGACGATCTCGGCGGTACTTGGCCACGCGCGGCCCGAGTCAGTTGACCGCTACCTGGAGACCGACACCGAGCACCTACGCGCCTGCGTGCTGCCGTTACCGAAGGCGGTACGGTCATGACTCGGGAGTTCACCAGCGCTCTGGCCAGCCACATGCGGGCGTTCATCGAGTTCAAGCATGCCGGCGGCGTTGAATTCAAGGGCGGGGAGTACCTGCTGAGCCGCTTGGATGCCTACCTGACGGCGACAGGCGCCCCCGGCTTGACCAAGGATGCCGTTGAAGGGTTCGTCGCCCACTATGACGGCGACAGCCCCGACGCCGACCGCTCCTACTTCTCCTACCTGCGGGGCCTGGCAAGGTTCATGCGCACCCGTGGCTTGGAGGCCTACGAGTTGGCTCTGGTATTCAGCCGCAACAAGCCCCGGCCGCCGACCTATCTGTTGTCTTCGGCCGAGATCGACGAGTTCTTCGCCGTCGCCGCCAACGACGTTCCCTATACTGATCCGTGGACCTGGCAGGCCAGTGCGTTTTTCGGGCTGATGCACGCCTGCGGCCTGCGCACCGGCGAGACCCGCAAACTGACTACCGACACCGTGAACCTCAGCGAGGGCTACCTCGATGTGCTGGACTCCAAGGGCCCCCGATCACGGCGCTTGCCCCTGACCGCCGAAGTGGTCGACCTGCTCGGGGAATGTGACGTGCGCACCGCTAAGTTCGTCCCAGGCCGGACGACCTTCTTCGTCTCTGGTCACGGGAACCCCGTGGCTGCCTGCACGCCGGGCGTGGTGTTCGCCAAGATCTGGACAGCCGCTGGTCTACCAATACCGACGGCGAACCCGAAGCCGATTCCGTACGCGTTGCGGCACCACTTCGCCTTCGCCAACATCGAACGCTGGGCCGCTGACGGGATCGACCCGCTCACGATGCTGCCCTACCTGGCCCGCTACATGGGCCACGCGGACATCTCCTCGACCTACTACTACCTTGCGCTGTCCCCGGACTACACCGCCACCTACGCGGCAACAGCTCACGCCTACCAGGCGCTGATTCCAGAGGTCAGCGATGACTAGGCGCGGCAAGGGCGGCGAACCCCAGTTCTGGCAGTTCGCTCGCGACTGGCTACACGATTACTGCACCCGAACTCGCCGGATGAGCCCGGCCACGATCGAGGCATACCGGATCGGGCTAGAAGGGTTCGTCACGTTCCTGACCAGCGAGGGCATCGACCGCAAGAACATCAGCTTCGACTGCTTCAACCGCAAGACGCTCACCGCCTACGCAACCTGGATGACCGTCACAAAAGGCTACAAACCCAGGACCGTGGACCTCAGGCTGACGGTACTCAAATCGTTCCTGAAGTACGCAGCCTGGCAAGACCCCGAACTGATGGCCCTGCACGAGACGGCCACCACAATCCGGGCACCCAAGGCACCGAAGAAGCCCATAGCGCACCTAGCTCCAGCAGCAACAACGGCGATCCTGGCCGCACCCGGAAGCGCGACAGCCCTATCACGACGCAACCGCACCCTATTGATCATGCTCTACGACAGCGCCGCCCGCGTTTCTGAAATCACCGACGCGACCGTAGCCGACCTGCACCTGGCCAAGCCCGCGTTCATCTCCCTGACCGGCAAGGGCGGCAAAACCCGCAACATGCCGCTGATGAACAAGACCGTTGAGCACCTACGCGCCTACCTCGACGAATTCCACCCCGACCGGCGCAAGCACCCGGATGCGCCCTTGTTCTACAGCCGTCGCGGCGGGCAGCCCGCGCCGCTGTCAACCGATGCCGTCGCCGCGATCCTCAAACAGGCCGCTACCGTCGCAGCCTCCACCTGCGCAGCGGTGCCCAAACGGGTCCACTGCCACCTGATACGCAAGACCCGCGCGATGGACCTCTACTCCGACGGCGTTCCGCTCCCACTCGTCATGCAGATGCTCGGCCACGAATCCATGAGCACCACCAGCACCTTCTACGCGTTCGCGACCACAAAGATGATGACCGACGCCATCGCCACCGCCAACCCACAAGCCATCGGAGAAGCCCCCACCTGGAAGGAGCAGCAGATCCTCGATGCCCTCTACCAACTCTGACCCCAAACGCTAAGCCGACAGAACCCAGCCCGACCAGCCCAAACACCAAATCCTCGGCTTAGTGATTTCCTCGGCATAATCGGAGTTAAGCCGAACTCGGCTTAACTCCGATCGTGGGGCCCAGTACACCTCTGCCGAGTACGCCATGGTGGCGGCCGGGTTCGGTGTCACGCTATCGGTGGGCCGTACCGGGGTGTGCTGGGACAACGCGGTAGCGGAGTCGTGGTTCTCGATGCTGAAGAACGAGATGTACTACCGTTCCTCGTTTTCGACCAGGGCCCGCGCACGCTTCGCTGTGATGCAGTACATCGAGGTGTTTTACAACCGGCAACGCTTGCACTCCGGGATCGGTTACCGCACTCCCGCCGAAGCCCGAGCAGACCACCACAAGCAGGCCGCTACCGCGGCCTGAAAACCACAAACAGACCGTCTACAAAACTTGACACAGCCCACCCTGGCCCGATGACTTCCTCGACCCCAACAACGGCTGGCACACCCCCACCAGCCACGACCCCGTCCCCCTCAACCCAGGAGAACAACCCTTCTAAACCCAAGACTCCAAAGAATCAGCAATACACCACGCCCAGGGACTTGACCTCATAAACTCTCGGATGAGGGACCTGAATATAGGAACCTGTACATACTTTCGTATCGGGGACCTGGCCAAGGGAGCCCGCCACACACTTTCGCGTCAGCTTCCGGGCTGCTTCGTTGCCACTGTGTGGCAGGAAAGTGAGACATCAGGACCCAATCACCGGTCCCTGAGGTGCGAGCGCCAAGCGAGCTCCTCGAAGGGCGTAAAAACGCAAGCATTCGCACAGACTCTGCCCAAGGTTCCAGCCAAACGCTCCTTCGAGGCCTCCTCGCAGAGCCTCGTCACACCTCAGGGACCGGTGATTGTCCATCTCCCACACTTTCCTGCCCCACGGCGACAGCGAAGCAGGCCCGGAAGCTGAGGTGCGAGGAACGAGCCTCGAAGGGCACCTCAGCAACCGGAACGAGCCTCGAAGGGCACCTCAGGGACCTGACAGAGAGATCCGCTACACACTTTCGCATCAGGGGCCGGACAGAGGGATTCTTCCACGCACTTTTGCATCAGGGACTTGGTAAAGGGCCCCCCTACTTTTGCATCAGCGATCTATGGGGTGCTGTCGCCACTGTCCTGCGAGGTGGCAACCTGTGGTTGCGCACCCTCGTCCCATCTTTCCTGCCCACTGGGGCTGGGGTCGGGGAGTCGGGGGATGGCGGCGATCAGGGCGGCGGTGTAGGCCTGAGTCGGGTTGGCCAGGACGTCAAGCGTGGGCCCGGTCTCGACGACACGGCCGTCCTTCAGCACGGTCATCTCATCGCACAGCGCGGCCACCACGCTGATGTCGTGGGACACCATGATCAGGCTCAGGCCGTGGCTTTCGCGCAGCCGGGCGAGCAGGGCGATCACGTCGATGCGGGTGGACACGTCGAGTGCGCTCACCGGCTCGTCGGCGATCAGCACCCGCGGGTTGGTCACCAGTGCCCGGGCGATCGCGATGCGCTGGCGCTGCCCGCCGCTGAACTCGTGCGGGTAACGGGTGAGGGCGTCGGTTCCCATCCCGACCTCCGCGAGTGCGGCAGCGGCGCGGTCCTGACGGCGTCGCGGATCCTTCTCCACGCCCAGCGACTGCAGCGGCTCGGAGACGATCCGGTCGACGCGCATCCGCGGGTCGAGCGAGGTGTAGGGGTCTTGGAAGACGGGCTGGACCGCGCGACGTAGTTCCCGCACGCGGGCTCGCCCCACCAACGGACTACCGTCGAAAAGCACCTGCCCGCTAGCCGGCTGACGCAGTGCTAACAGCAGCGATAACGCCGTGGATTTCCCGGAGCCGGATTCGCCGACGATGCCAAGACTCTTGCCCGGCGCGACGGCGAGACTGACGTCGTCGAGGGCCAGGTCATCGGCGCCGCGATACCGGAACCCGACGTTTTCGAGAGCGAGGAGGGCGGTCATGCGATCTTCCCCGTGGTGAGGGCGCGGTCGAGCGCGCGGGCGCCCGTCACCAGGCGCTGGGTGTACTCGTGTTGTGGCGCCTGCACGATGTTCTCGATCGGCCCCTCCTCGACGACGGCCCCATGGCGCATCACCAGGGCGCGGTCGACGGTGGCCGAGACCACCGCGATGTCGTGGCTCACCAAGATCAGGGCCATGCCTCGGTCGTCGGAGAGCCGGCGCAGCAGGCGCAAGATCTCGGCCTGGACGGTAACGTCGAGGGCCGTGGTGGGCTCGTCGGCGATCAGGGTTTCGGCGCCGCAGGCGAGCGCCATCGCGATGGCGATGCGCTGCCGCTGCCCACCGGAGAGCTCGTGCGGGAAGGCCCGCAGGACGCGCTCGGGCAGGGCCACTTCCTGGAGAAGCTGCTGGATGGCCGCCTGGGCCGCATCCCCCGTCAACCCGCGATGGCGCCGCAGTGGTTCCGCGACCAGGGCGCCGATACGGCTCAGCGGGTCCAGTGCCGTGGACGGGTCCTGAAAGACCAGCGCCACCTTGCCGCCTCTGATCGCCTGCAGCTCGCGCTCGCGGGCGTCGACCACCTGCTGGCCGTCGACGAGGATCGAACCACTCGCACGCAGGGAGGTGGGCAGCAGCCCCAGCAGAGCCAGGCTGGTCACCGATTTCCCGGAGCCGGATTCGCCGATGATGCCCAGCCGTTCGCCGCGTGCCACCTGGAACGAGATGCCGTCGACCACACGATGACCGGTGCTGCGCACCTCGATGGAAAGGTCGCGCGCCTCCAGCCACGGATCGTCGTGGTGCGAGGTGGTCATGAACGCCCCCTCCGGGTCGGGTCGAAGTGTTCGCGCAGGCCGTCGGCCAGGAAGTTGGCGCTCAGCACGATCATGACGATCACGACGCCCGGGGCGATCGCCGACCATGGCGCGCCCAGCACCGTCGCCTGAGACTCGCGCAGCAACCGGCCCAGCGAGGCATTGGGCGGCGGCACGCCCAGGCCGAGGTACGAGAGGCTGGCCTCGGCTAGCACGGCGGAGCCGAAGACGAGCGCCGCCGCCACCACCAGCGTGGGCCACATGTTGGGCAGCAGGTGGCGAACGATGATCTGGAACCAGCCGGTGCCGGAGGTGTGCGCGGCCACCACGAACTGCTGCCTGAGCAATCGCTTGGCCAGGATGCGGGTGAGCCGCGCGACGATGGCCGACGCGGCGATGCCGATGGAGATGACCGCTGTGCTCAGGCTCGCGCCTTGGGTCGCGCCGATCAGCATCGCCAGCAACAGGGTGGGGAAGGCGATCAGCACGTCGAGCAGAGACGATTGCACATCGTCGAGCCATCCGCTGGAGTGCGCCGAGACCAACCCGATCACCAGCCCCAGGATGACGGCGATCACGGTGCTGCCGAGACCGACGGTGAGCGCGATCCGTGTGCCGACCAGAACGAAGCTGGCGGTATCGCGACCGAGCGTGTCGGTGCCCAGCCAATGCGTCGCACCCGGGGATTCGAGACGACCGCCGGAGGTGTCGGCCAGGTCGAAGGGCAGCCACACCAGCGAGAGCAGCCCGATGACGGCCACGGCGCTCAGCAGGATGGCCCCGGTGACGAGGGTCGCGGGCCAGCGCCGGTGACGCGGCCGTGGCGTGGCCTCCGCGGGTGTGACCTCGATCGATGCGCTCATGCGTCTGCTCCCGAGAGGTGGGTGCGAAGCCGGGGATCGACGATGCGCTGCACCACGTCGGCGGCGAAGCCGATCACCAGGACGAAGAAGGTGCTGACCAGCAAGACGCCCTGGATGTTGGGGTAGTCGTGCTCGGCGATGGCCTTGGTGAGCATGGAGCCCAGCCCCGGCAGGTTGAAGACGCTCTCGACGACGACAGCCCCGAGCAGGGTGGAGGCCAACTCGATGCCGAGGATCGAGATGACCGGCACCGACGCGTTGCGCAGCCCGTGCTTTAGAAACGCCTCGCCCTGGGAAGCGCCGAGCGCCCGCGCGTTGCGCAGGTAATCGGAATCGAGGACGTCGAGCGTGGCGGAGCGCACGTAGCGCACGAGAGACGCCGTCATGACGATGACGATCGTCGTCACGGGCAGCACCAGGGAACGGAGCGCGGCCGCCGGGTCGTCCCAATCGGAGCGGGGGAATCCGCCCGACGGGAACCAGCGCAGGTGCAGCGCGAGCAGCCACACCAACAGGATCCCGATCCAGAACACCGGCACCGCGATGCCGAACTGCGCGATGCCGGAGAGCAGGATGCCCAGGCGGGTGTGCGCGCGAATCGCCGCCAGATACCCCACGAAGGCCGCGATCACCACGGAGATGACGAAGGAGATGAGCGTCAGGGGGATCGTGACCGTGAGGCGCTGCGCGATCTCCGGCAGCACGGGCAGGCCGCTGATGAAGGAGGTGCCGAGATCGAGCTGCAGCACCCCGCCGATCCACGTGATCAGCTGCTGCCAGACCGGCAGGTTCGAGCCCACCTGTTCCTGCGCGGCGGCGATCTGCTCCGGCGTGGCGTCCGCGCCCAGGAGGGCGTTGGCGGGGTCGCCGGGCAGCAGGCGCAGCAGCGCGAAGATCAGCAGCATCGCGAGCGCGAAGCTGAGAAGCAGGAACCCGAACCTGCGGGCCAGGTAGCCGGTCACGCCTTGGTGATTCCCGAGACGTAGAACTGCGAGTTCAGGCCGTTGACGGGAAATCCGGCCACGTCGCTGCGGGCCACCACGATCTGCGGGAACAGGAACAACCAGTTGCTGGCCGCCTCCGTCGCGATGATCTGGTTGGCCTGAGTGAGGAGTTCGGCCTGTTGCTCGGGGCTCTCCGCCTGCTCGGCTTCGGTCACCAGGCGCTGGACCTCGGCGTTGTCGTAGCCCCAGTAGAAGTCGGGGTTGGCGTACCAGACCACGTCGCGGTCGTTGACGTGCTCCTGCAGCGTCGCCTCGAAGTCGCGCTCCTGGAACACCATCGAGTACCACTCGTCGGCGGTGATGATCCTGATGTCGACGGTGATGCCCACCTTCGCCAGCTCGCTCTTCAGGAACTCCGAGACCTGCGGGTGCGGATCGTAGTTCGGGGTGAGCAGGGTGAAGCTGAAGCCATCGGCGTGCCCGGCTTCGGTCAGCAGCTGCTCAGACAGCGCCGGGTCGTAGGGGTTGAGACTGGTGAGGTCCTCGTACCAGGGGTCGGTGGGCGGCACCATGGAGCCGATCAGCGTGCCGCGGCCGGCCCAGATCGCGTCGAGCAGTTTCTCGCGGTCGATGGCGGAGTAGATCGCGCGGCGCACCAGCGGGTCGTCGAAGGGCTCGACGCGGTCGTTGAAGGCCAGCAGCTCTTTCACCGTCGAGGTGCCCTCGCTGATCTGGAAATCAGGATTGTCCTCGAACGGAGTGAGCGAATCGGGGCTCTGGAGGCTGGTGATCACGTCGATCTGATCGGTCAGCAATGCGTTGCCGAGCGCGCTGGCGTCGGTGAAGTAGTGGAACGTGACCTGGGCGTTCTCCGGCGCCTCGTCCCAGTAATCCTCGTTGCGAGTGATGGTCAGTGTGCTGCCGCGCCGCCATTCTTCGAAGACGTAGGGCCCGGTGCCGTCGACGTCGGTCTTGGCGTCGGCGAGTTCCGGGTTGACGATCCACACGTAGCTCATCAGGTACGGGAAGGAGATGGAGCGCGACGACAGGGTGAACACGACGGTCTTGTCGTCGGGGGTCTCGACGGAGTCCACCACGGCGTAGCTTGACTTGCGGGCGGCCTGGGACGAATCGGCCACGACGCGCTCGAAGCTCGATTTCACGTCCGCGGAGGTGAGTGCCTTCCCGGAGTGGAAGGTCACGCCGTCGCGCAGAGTGAAGGTGTAGGTGAGGCCGTCCTCGCTCACCTGGTAATCCTCGGCCAACAGGTTGGTGAGCGTGCCGTCGTCGTTGAGCCTGATCAGGGATTCGTAGACGTTGCCGTGGAGCGCTTCTGTGACGCCCTGGCCGCCGGCATCGACGTTGCTGAGGTTGCCTGGCTCGTACAGCGAACCGATTTCGATCACCGCGCTGGGATCGGCGGAGATGGCGGGTTGGTCTGTGGAGCCGGGGTCGGCGGAGGGCGAGGAGCAGCCTGCCAGCAGCATCCCTGCGGCGAGGGCGGCGGCGATGGCGCTCGAAAGACGGCGGAGGCGCATGCGTGTTCCTAACTGACGGCTGTGAGCCGTCAACCGATGATCGGCCCTTTTTATTCCCGAAAACCCCGCAACGGCGGGCACTTCGTCGGCCACGTGCCCGGCTGACCGTGCAGACATCTCCATATCTCGCGAGGCCCCGCTATATACGGGAGGCCTCGCGAGATACGGAGATATGTGTTCGCTATCTGGCCGTCTCGCCGTGCATGTGGACCGGAGTGCCCGCTTCGACGGTGCGCGAGACCGTGCACATCCGGTCGTGGGCGCGCCTGATCGCCCTGTCCAGCATGGCGCAGGCCCGGTCTCCGCCCTCGCCTTCGGGGAAGCGGAGGCGGAAGGTGACGTCGATGTTGTCGACGCTGGTGCCGTCGGCGTTCTTCACCCGGTCGGCGGTGATCGAGGCCTCTGACAGCTCCGGCTCGGCGTACCGGGTGGTCAGCAGATCCACGTCGATGGCGCCGCAGCCCGCGATCGCCGCGAGGAGGAGCTCGACGGGGGTGAACTCCGGCGAATCGCCTGACCCGATGGGCAGGGTCCCGCCGCGTTCGTTGGTGGCCTCGAAGCGTGTGGTGCCGACGCGGTTCAGGCTGATGGCGGTGGGGCGGTGGGTTTCTTCTGCCATGGTGACTCCTCTTCGTAGGACCTTTGATCAGGGTAGTGATTTCGTGGGCCGCGGGGAGCCCGGGTAAGCTTGCGCGAGCGGTTGGCCATAGGGGCCAGCCGTGCCCTCCTGCCACGGGATCGACCCGCGGCCGTTAGTCCGAAGGAGGTGGGGCTACTCCATGCGCAAGTATGAAGTCATGGTTCTCGTCGATGCAGATGTCGACGATCGTAAGGTCCAGGGTCTCGTCGAGAAGCATCTCGAGACCATCACTCAGGGTGGTGGCACCATCGACAACACCGATTTCTGGGGTCGTCGTCGCCTGGCTTACGACATCAACAAGAAGTCCGAAGCCAACTACGCCGTCGTGCAGCTGACCGCTGAGCCGGCGGTGGTCTCCGAACTGGACCGCCTGATGTCCATCGACGAGTCCATCGTGCGGACCAAGGTGCTGCGTCGCGACGCCTGAGTTATTCACAACCACTGGATCGAGTGGGAAATCTGGCGTCGACCTCGTATAACGGAGATAAGCGCAACACTTGATCTACACCAGTACTCATAACGGAGGCATCCATGGCAGGCGAAACCCCGATCACCATCATCGGCAACCTCACGGCCGATCCCGAGCTGCGGTTCACGCCCAGCGGCGCGGCCGTCGCGAACTTCACCGTCGCGTCGACCCCCCGCACCTTCGACCGTCAAACCAATGAATGGCGCGACGGCGATGCCATGTTCCTCAACTGTGCCGTGTGGCGCCAGTACGCCGAAAACGTGGCCGAGTCCCTCACCAAGGGGATGCGGGTCATCGTCAACGGCAACCTGAAGTCTCGTCAGTACGAGACTCGGGAAGGCGAGCGCCGCACGGTCTTCGAGGTTGATGTCAACGAGGTGGGTCCCGCCCTCCGCTACGCCACGGCCAAGGTCACCCGCACGACGGGTGGAGGCGGCGGTGGCGGCTCCTGGCAGCAGGGGCCGCAGGGGGGCAACCAGAATCACCAGAACGCACCTTCCAATGACCCCTGGGCCAGTTCCGGCAACTCCGGTGGCAACCGCGGCGGAAACGATCCGTGGGCCCAGCAGCAGTCCGAGGAACCCCCGTTCTGATCCACGCTTAGCCCGCTCGGGCTAGCTGGCACATTCCGTCCCTGGTGACAGGGACGGGCTTCCACGAAGGAGAGCACCATAATGGCCGGTCCACAGCGCAAGTCTGTGAACAAGAAGAAGATCATGCCGGTGAAGACGACTCGCGTCGCCAACATCGACTACAAGGACATCAACACGCTCAAGAGGTTCATCTCTGAGCGTGGCAAGATCCGCGCCCGTCGCGTCACTGGCCTTTCGGTCCAGGATCAGCGCAAGGTCGCGATCGCCGTCAAGAACGCGCGTGAGGTGGCTCTGCTGCCCTACGCCTCGACCGCTCGCTGATTGGAGGCGCACTGATGAAGATCATCCTCACCAGCACCGTCGAGAAGCTCGGCATCGCCGGGGAAATCGTCGAGGTCAAGGACGGCTACGCCCGTAACTACCTCCTGCCCCAGGGCAAGGCCATCGCCTGGACCCGTGGTGCAGAGAAGCAGATCGAGGGCATCAAGCGCGCCCGCGACGCCCGCGAGATTCGTGGCGTCGAGCACGCGCAGGAGATCCGCGAGCAGCTCGAAGGCCTCAGCGTCTCCGTCGCCGCCCGCGTGGCCGATTCCGGTCAGCTGTTCGGTGCGGTTACCCCCGCCGAGCTGGCCGTGGCCGTCAAGAAGGCCGGTGGCCCGGCCCTCGACAAGCGTTCCGTGACGTTCGCCAAGCCCGTCAAGACCGCCGGCGCGCATACCGCGCAGGTGAAGCTGCACCCCGCCGTTACCGCGCGGGTGTCCTTCGAGGTCGTCGGCAAGTGAGCTGACGCTCGCGAGAGCCCATCACCACTGAGCCCCGGTCCATCTGGACCGGGGCTCAGTGCTTTGCCGTCGTCATCACGCGAGGCGTGGGTCAGTGGGTGGTGCCGGCGCCCTTGCGGTGCGTGACCAGGTGGATCACGCCGGCGACGGCGGAACCGACGACGAAGCCGATGATGGCGGAGAAGAAGGTGTTGACCAGCCAGCCGAAGAACCCGCTGGCGAAGGGCATGGCATGGGCCACCGCCTCCTCCAGATGGTGGACGAAGCCGTAGAGGGGATGGAAGCCCAAGTCGTTGGTGCCGACCAGTAGGATGTGACCGCCCACCCACAGCATCGCGATGGTGCCGATATAGGACAGCGCCGTCATCACCTTGGGCATGGCGGTGACCAGACCGGCACCCAGTCGCTGCGATCCCTTGTTCTCGCGGCGCGTCATGGCCAGGCCGATGTCGTCCATCTTCACGATCAGCGCGACGACGCCGTAGACGAGGACGGTGATCATGATGGCGACGACGACCAACGCCCCCAGCCGCAGCCAGAATCCCTCGGTGGCCACCTCGTTCAGCGCAATCACCATGATCTCGGCGGAGAGGATGAAGTCGGTGCGCACGGCGCCGCCGACCAGCTTCTTCTCCTCGTCGCCGCCGACCTCCGATACCGGAACCTTCGACTCGGGGACGTGTCCGGTGATCTTCTCCCAGATCTTCTCGGCACCCTCGAAACACAAGTAGGTGCCACCGAGCATCAGCAGGGGCGTCAAAGCCCAGGGGGCGAACTGGCTGAGCAGCATCGCGGCGGGGAGGATGAAGAGCAGCTTGTTGCGCAGCGACCCCTTGGTGATCTTCCAGATGATCGGCAGCTCTCGGGTGGGCTTGATGCCCTGCACGTAGCGCGGCGTGACGGCCGCATCGTCGACGACGACCCCCACCGCCTTGGCGCTGGCCCTTCCGGCTGCCGCACCCACATCGTCGATGGAAGCCGCGGCCAGCTTCGCGAGCGTGGCGATGTCGTCGAGAAGTGCTGCGAGTCCTCCGGCCATTGTTCTCCCTAGTGACGTGAGGGGTAAGACGCGTACCGCTTCTCGAGAAACCCATCCGCCACCGCGCGGGATGAAGAGACGACGCTCGTATCAGGAGCCGACTACCCGCGTGCCGAAGCATGAACTCGATCGAGTACACGCCAACAGTAATGCCGTGGTCAACCCCCTTCCCGACGATGTAAGACTGGAGGGGTGAGTGCTTTGGTGTTGGGCGGCCGTCGGTTCGATCAGGGATCCCCGGCGGTGATGGGCATTCTGAACCGGAACCGCGATTCGTTCTATTCTCCGGCGCGATTACTCGACGACGAGGCCGCGTTCGCCCGAGTGGAGCAGATGATCGCCGAGGGCGCGGACGTACTCGACGTGGGAGGAGTCCGCGCCGGCCAAGAGGGAGAATGGGTCGACGTGCAGGAGGAGATCCGGCGTGTGGTGCCGTTCGTGAGCGCGGTGCGGGAGCGGTTCCCCAGCCTGCTGATCTCGGTCGACACCTGGCGTGCTGAGGTGGCCCGAGCCTGCGAGGGCGCCATCGACCTGGTCAACGACACCTGGCAGGGAGCAGACCCCACCCTCGTGGAGGTGGCCGCCCACCTGCGCGCGGGATACGTGGTCTCGCACACCGGGGGACTGCCTCCCCGCACCGACCCCCGCAAGGTGACCTACCCTCCCGAACCCGACGGCGTGGTCGCCGACGTGCTGCGGGTGCTGAAAGCCGGTGCGGAGCGGGCCGTGGCTGCGGGAGTGGCCCCGTCCTCGGCGCTGCTCGACCCCACCCTGGACTTCGGCAAGACCACGGCCCATTCGCTGCGGTTGGTGCGCTCGACGGCGCAGGTCGTCGAGCTGGGCTATCCCGTGATGCAGGCGATCTCGCGCAAGGACTTCGTCGGCGAGACCCTGGACGTGGAAATCGACGACCGGCTGGAGGGCTCTCTCGCCGCTACCGCCGTCGCGGCCTGGGAGGGGGCGGTGCTCTTCCGCACTCACGACGTGCTCGCCACCCGTCGAACCCTGGATATGGTCGCCTCGATCAAGGGCATCCGCGCCCCAGCCACAGCACGACGGGGACTGTGACGGCCTGCGACATGGAAATGTCCGGGTTTTTTGCTACCTTATCCTTCGCTATCTGAACGGTGGAGACCGGGAGAATCCCCCCGCTCAGCATGCCTCTGACGCGGCGCATTCCGCACCCAAAACCACCAACGTGGTTCCTCATCCCCTGATAATCCAGGGATCTGTTTTCGAGAGGAAACCCCATGCCCCCTGCCGAGCGATCGACGCGCGGCGTCATCCCCATCCTGCTCGTCGCCGCGTTCGTCGTCATCCTCAACGAGACGACGATGAACGTCGCGCTGGCCAACATCATGGCCGATTTCGGCATCACGGAGCGCAGCGCCCAGTGGCTGACCACCGCCTTCATGCTCACCATGG
The DNA here is from genome assembly GCA_041393555.1 of Tessaracoccus sp. Classification (GTDB taxonomy): domain Bacteria; phylum Actinomycetota; class Actinomycetes; order Propionibacteriales; family Propionibacteriaceae; genus Arachnia. The sequence goes on from JAWKJW010000004.1 coordinate 19,891, forward strand.
CCATCGTGATCCCCATCACGGGCTGGCTGCTCGACAGGCTGCCCACCCGGAAGGTCTTCCAGTTGGCGATGCTGCTGTTCAGCATCGGCACCGCCGCCGGGGCGATCGCGCCCACCTTCGAACTCCTCCTCGTGGGGCGCGTTGTTCAGGCGTGCGGCACCGCGATCATGATGCCGCTGCTGATGACCACCATCATGGGCATGGTCTCTCCGAACCAGCGCGGCAAGGTGATGGGCAACGTCTCGATGGTGATCTCCGTCGCCCCAGCGGTGGGCCCCACGCTGTCGGGCATACTGCTGCAGCTGGGGTCCTGGAGGCTGATCTTCGCCGTCGTGCTGCCCATCGCGTTGCTGATGCTGGTGCTGGGAAGCCAGCGGCTGGCCGACGTGGGCGACCGCAAGAACACTCCGCTGGATCTGCCCTCCGTGCCGTTGACCGCGCTCGCCTTCGGCCCCCTGATCTATGGCTTCAGCCTGATCGGCTCCGACGAGGTGGAGTTCTGGGTGCCGATGCTCGCCATCGGCATCGGTGTGGGCGGCATGGTGGCTTTCGTCGCGCGGCAGCTCGTGCTGCAGGGCCGGGGCCGGGCGTTCCTGGATCTGCGCACCTTCACTTACGCTCCTTTCACCGTGTCGCTCCTGATGCTGGCGATCGGCATGATGGCGCTGTTCGGCACCGTCATCATGCTGCCCCTCCTGTTGCAGCGCTCCTACGGCATGGAGCCGGTGCAGGTGGGGCTGATGATGCTGCCCGGCGGCATTGCCATGGGGTTGTTGTCGCCGATCGTGGGCCGGCTGTTCGACCGGTTCGGACCCCGGGTGCTGGTGGTGCCCGCGGCCTCCGTGGTGCTCGCGGTGTTCTTGTTCTTCTCCACGCTCTCGCCGTCAACGCCCTGGTGGGCCTTCATGGCCGGCCACATGGTCATGAGTTCCAGCTTCGCCTTCATCTTCACGCCAGTGTTCACGGTGGCGCTGGGTTCGCTGCCGAAGTCGCTGTACTCGCACGGCTCAGCGGTCATCGGCGCTATCCAGCAGGTCGCGGGCGCAGCGGGCACCGCCCTCTTCGTCACGGTGTTCGCGATGCAGACCGCGATAGCGCGGCGGTCGACCGAGTCCGAGGCCGAAGCGATGCTGGTGGGCGCCCACTGGGCGTTCCTTGGCGCGGGGGCGATCTGGACCGCCGCCTTGATCTGCAGCTTCTTCCTGCGGAAGACCGACTCATCCGGACCGGCGCCCGTCGGCCACTGACGCCGTCAGTCGGGCAGACTGGGGGCTAAGAGGTACCCGCGGGACCTCTAAGGCAGGTACGAGAACCCGGGAGGCGCGCATGATCGACGGCCAGGACGTGGGGGTCGCGGTGGCGCAGTTCGCCCCGGGCGCGGACCCGGTGGTGAATGTGGATGCCGTGGAAGCTCATGCCCGACGGGCGAAGCAGCGGGGTGCCGACGTGATCGTCGTGCCGGAGTACGCGTCCTACTTCACCCGAGATCTCGGGCCGGACTGGCTGGAGCACGCGCAACCGCTCGACGGGCCGTTCGTGACGGGGCTGCGCCGGATCGCCGACGAACTGGCCGTGCACCTCGTCGCTGGCGTGGTCGAGACCGGTGACGGGGAGCGGGTGTGGAATACCACCGTCGCCATCGCCCCGGAGCGGGGCATCGTGGCCCGGTATCGGAAGCTGCATCTGTACGACGCCTTCGGCTCGAACGAATCCCGATGGGTGCTGCCCGGCCCGGTGGAGGAGCCCGAGCTGTTCGAGGTCGGCGGGCTCCGCTTCGGGATGCAGGCCTGCTACGACCTGCGCTTCCCGGAGACGACGCGCCGCCTCGCCGTCGCGGGAGCAGACGTGGTGTGCCTGCCCGCCGAATGGGTGCGCGGCCCGCTGAAGGAGTTCCACTGGCGCACCCTCATCTCGGCCAGGGCGATCGAGAACACGGTCTACATCGCGGCGGCCGGGCATCCCCCGTCGATCGGAGTGGGTAACTCCCTGCTGGTCGACCCGACGGGCACCTGCGTGGCAGGACTCGCGGAAGAGCCTGATGTGGCCGTGGCCCGCTTCTCGGCCGAGCGCATCCGTGCGGTGCGGAAGACCAACCCGTCGTTGAGCCTGCGGCGCTTCGACGTGCATCCGCGCTGAGACCCTTCGGCCCTCGAACGCGCCCAGACGCACGGGTATGGCGCGACAATGCCGAGCCGTCTCCCGCGTCATCGCGGAGAGACCAGATGCCTGCGCGCGGTGTCGGCGCAATGGACTAGCGTGAAGTATGGATAAGCCCCAGTTGCGGTTCGCCGTCGCCATGAAAGGCGGCGTCAGCTTGGCGGTCTGGATAGGCGGGGCGTGTCGCGAGCTCTCCCTCCTGACGAGGTCCGATCCCGCCTACGAGGAACTCACCTCCCACCTCGGTGGGGTGGCCGTCGACGTGATCTCCGGCAGCAGCGCCGGTGGGCTCAACGGAGTGCTGCTCGCCCAGGCGCAGGCCTACGGGGCCGCCTTCGACCACCGCATCCGAAACACCTGGCTCGAGCTGGCCGACCTCGGCCGGCTCGCGCGCAAGCCGGTGGGGGAGGTGCCGCTGTCGCTGCTGCGCGGCGACCACGCCTTCTACCCGCTCCTCGCCGAGAAGATGACCCAGCTGCGTCCCGGGCCAGACGAGGAGGAACACCGGCGGGTTCGGCTGCTGGTCACCGCCACGCGCGTCCATGAGCGGCCTCGCACGCTCCATCCGACGGTCGGCCGGCCCGTGCATGCCGCTTCCTCCGCGGCATGGTTCACCTTCACCTCGCCCATCGGCGGACCGGACGGTCAAGGCCACCACATCACCCCGGAGACCGAATCCACGCTGTGTCTGGCCTACGCCGCGCGCTGCACGTCGTCTTTTCCGGGGGCGTTCGAGCCAGGACGCATCGACGTGACGACGGGAACCACCCCGTATCCCGCCATGGCCGGTTGCAGCTCCGAGACGGGGGCCGGCGACGACGGGCGCGAGAGCGTCAAGCTGATGGACGGCGGGGTGCTGGACAACATCCCCATCGCCTGGGCGCTCCGCGGCATCGCGGCCCAGCCCGCCACCGGTCCAGTCGATCGCTGGCTGCTCTACCTCGATCCCAGCCCCAATGACGCGCCTCTACGCGACGATGGTCCTGCAACAGGCACGGCGGATAGCGCCTCGCCCATCGGCTTCCTGACTCTGATCTCCCGCGCCAAGAAGGTGATGAGCAGCGTGGAGTCGTTGCTCGATGACAGCGCGGAACTGGCGTCCGCGGCCCGGGATGCGAGGGCGGCGGACGCGGCGCTACGACGAGCCGCCGCCGTGGGACGCGACGATATCGAGAGCGCCAAGACGCTCCTCGAGCGTTACGCTCTCGACAACTCCCAGGCGGAGGCGGTGCGGCTGCGCCAGCTCCTGCTCGACCCCGAGCGCGTCACCGCAGGCGATCCGCTTCCCGTGCCGGCGCCCGCATTCCGGCACGCCGGCGAGGAGAAGCTCTCGCTCTTCCTACGCCCGCTGTCCAAGGATCGACTGCTCGCCCTCGGCCGGCCGGATCGGGGATGGGAGCGCCTGGGGGAGGTCGGGGCCTGCGCCAGCACCCCGTTCGTGGCGGCGCGTGCCCTGACGGTGTTGCTGCGCAGCATCCAAGACGTCGAGGACAGCCTGGGAGAGGACGGCGCCGAGGCGAGCCAGGGCTTCCGGCAGGTGCGGCTGCGGCTCTATGCGGTGCGCGACGTCGTTGAGCACGTCATCGCGCTCCGCGACCGCCATTTCCTCCGGGCGGTCGACGAGGTGACGACGCTCGACGAGGCGTACCTGCTCGCTACCCGACGAGTGGGCCGGGCGCTGCGTGATGCCGTGAACGGATGCGGCCCCGCGAACCTCCTGGATCTGGGCTGGTGGCAGAGCCTGCTGCGTCGGCTCCCCAGCCATGCCGTCGCCGACGTTGCGGAACCGCTTCCCGCGGAAGCGCCCTACGCCGTGTTGTGGGAGGGGGTGCTGGCGTGTCAGGCGAGCGTCGCCGCCGTCGGGTTCATGCGTGACCTGGTGGCCGCCACGGCCCACTGGACCTCGGATGTGCTCGCAGCCAGCGAGGTACTCACCGGAATGCTGCGCCCCGACCCGCTGTCGAGCCCCGCGGATCCCTCCTTCGCCGTCATCTCCGCCGCTGCGGAGACCCCGCTCGCAGGACTGTTCTGGCCCGACAGCACTGCTCTGCGTCCCGATGACCTGCCTGGGCACAAGCTCTGCGGCAACGAGCTGTTCAACTTCGGTGGCTTCCTCTCGGCTCGTTGGCGCCACCACGACTGGATCTGGGGGCGCCTCGACGCGATCCCCACCATCATGGCGGCCCTTCACCACCGCCGGCCCGGGGCGAACGATCCCTTTTCCCTCGACGAGGCCCAACGCCTCTTCCGGGCAGGGTTCCCGGAGCCGATGGGGGAGCAGCTCTGGCAGGCCGTGGGGCTGAGCCGGCTCTGGGACGCCGATGACACCACCCCGCGCGACCGTCGGATCGCGGTGTGGACGGCTCGACGCCAACTCGAGGTATTGGCCGAGGAGCGAGCGTTCCGCGTCGACGGCGATGACCCGCCGCCCGTCCCGGACCACGGTGTCGAGGCCCCGGATGCCCCGCCGATCGCGACCTTCGACGACATGGCGCAGGAGATCGAGGCGATGTCGCGGGTGGGTGTCGAGAACCCGATCTACCTGCTGCGCGCGCCGTCGCTGCGCCGCACGTTCCTCCGGCTGGGGATCGGCGCCTTCCGCGGCCTCACCGGCGTGAAGCCCGTCGACCAGGGGCCGCCGGAGAGACCCGCTGCGCCATCTTTGCAAACCACTGGCGCGTGGGCCTTCGTTTTGCGCGTGGTGCTCGGCCCCTTCGTCGTTCCAGCCCTGTTGCTCGGCCTCACCGCTCCGGTACAGACCTTCGCGGCGGGGCTGCTCGCCTACGCCGGCCTCGCCCTCGCCGTCGGGCACGGGGCGACGGCCACCCACCTGCTCGTCGGGGTCGCCCTGGTGTTGTCGATCGTCGGGATGACGCTGCGTCGCCACACCCGAAGTACGGCGCGGATAACCAAAGAGGTGCTCCGCACGGTGTGGATCTCGGGGCATCCTTCCTGGTCCTCTGGACGCTGGCCTGGGTGTATGTCCCGGTCGAACGGATACCCCTGGCGGCCGGTGCGCTCGCCGCCCTCGCGTTCCTGATCAGTCAGGGCGGCCCTGCCCTCGATGCCGCCCCCACCGCCGGGTGGAAGGCCTTCGCCCTGCTTCTGGGTGGGGGTGCAGCGACGGGAGGCCTCGTCTGGCTACTGGCTCTCGGCTCGCTGCCCGGAATCCTCATCCTCTACTCGGGACTGGGAGCGGCATTCCTGAGCCTGTACTACTGGGCCGGATCGGGAGCCTCGCGGCCCATCGCCTACCCCGTCCCGCGAGGCCAAGACTGACCGCGGGAGCGTGCATGAAAATGGCTATATGGCTCGGCCTGTGACATAGGTACAGGCCGAGCCATATAGCCATTCTTATGCGAACGACGGAATCTCTTAGCCCTTCGTCGCACCGGCGGTCAGGCCCTCGACGATCCAGCGGCTCGCGAAGGCGAACAACACCATCGTGGGCAGGATGGTCAGCACGGCGGCTGCGGCCATCGGTCCCCACTCGATGTTGAAGCTGGAGATGAAGCTGTTGAGGGCCGTGGGGATGGTTCGGCGTTCGGTGGTGTTGATCAAGGTCACCGCGAGGAAGAGCTCGTTCCAGACGTTCACGAAGTTGAAGATGAACGTCGCGATGATGCCCGGCCCCATGACGGGCACGATGACCCGCCACAGCGCGCTGAACCGCGTGCAGCCGTCGACCATCGCGGCCTCCTCCAACGAGTCGGGCACGTTGTCGAAGAAACCGCGCAGCATGATCGCGGAGAACGGGATCGTCATCGCGATGTAGATCAGCACCAGGCCGAAGCGGCTGTCCACCAAGCCGAGGTTGGTGAACATCTGATACAGCGGCCCCAGCGCGATGAAGGCGGGGATCATCTGCGTCACCAGGAAGGCCAGCATGACCGCGCCCTTGCCTCGGAAATGGAACCGAGATAGCACGTAGGCACTCAGCAGCGCGATCAGCGTCGCCACCGCGGCCGCGGCCATCGAGACGATGATGCTGTTGACGATCGCGTGCCCGAACACGGTCTGGTTGAACAACCGCGAGTAGTTCTCCAGCGAGAACACTCGTGGCCAGTAGCGCACCGGATACTCCGCGATCTGATTCGCCGGCTTGAACGACGTCATCAGGATCCAGTAGAGCGGGAAGAGCGCGATGATCAGCCAGAGTGCCAAACCGGCCGCTCTGGTCACCTTCAGCCAGGCGGGAAGCTTGTTGATCATGAGTTACGCTCCCTCGACAGCAGCATCAGGTAGACGGCCGTGAACGTCACCAGGACGCCCATGACGATGAAGCCGAGCGCCGACGCCATGCCGTACTCGCCCTGCTGGGTGTACTGGATCATCCACGTGGTGGCGATCTGAGTCTGATCGGCCGGTCCGCCACCGGTCATGGCATAGATGATGTCCGGGAAGTTGAAGATCCAGATCACGCGCAGCAAGACGGTGAGCATCAGCGTCGTGCGGATCGTCGGGATCGTCACATTGAACAGGGTGCGCATGCGCCCCGCCCCGTCGAGCGCCGCCGCTTCGTAGAGTTCGTCGGGTACCGACTGAAGGGCGGCGAGGATCATCATCGCGAAGAAGGCCACGCCGTACCAGATGTTGGCGATGATCACCGACACCAGGGCGAGGTTGGGATTCGCCAGCCAAGGGATGGGCGTCTCGGTGATGCCGGAGCGCATCAGCATGTCGTTGAACACACCGAACTCCGAGTTGAACATCCAGCGGAACAGGATGCCGATCAGGAAGCCCGACACCGCCCACGGGTAGAACACCAGCGCCTGGTAGACGCCACGGAAGCGGAACTTCTTCCTCAGCGCCAGCGCGATCAAGAAACCGATCAGGAACTGCGGGATCAGCGAGCCGAGCACCCAGACCACCGAGTTCAACATCACCTTGCCGAACGCCGGATTGGCGATCAGCGCCCGGAAGTTGTCCAGTCCGACGAACGGCGTACTGGTCAGATCCCACAACGTCCACCGGTGGAAGGCCATCTGCCCGCCGACGCTCAGCGGATAGTAGGTGAAGACGATGACGAAGAGGAACGCCGGCGAGAGGTAGGCCAGGATGGTCAGCGCCGTGCGTCCGCTGAACTGTCGCCCCTTGGAAGGACGGGGGGAACGACCCCCCGTCCTTCCGGCGACCTTATCGGCCGGGGCCATGGGTTATCCCGCCCACTTCTCGGTCCAGAACTGATCCCAGCCCTCGAGCAGTTCGGTGGTGGTCATGTTGCCGATCAGCACGCGCTGCAGATCCGATTCGGAGCGCTGCATCCATTCGGTCCACCACGACACGCCGCGCGGCTCCTCGACGCTGATGAAGACCTCGGGGTTGGAGGTCATCTCGACGTAGGCTGCCCACGGTCCTTCGCTGAAGAAGGGGTCGTCGCCCGCGGCGGTCTGGATCGGCACCAGCGAGTTCTCCTTGGCGAAGGTGGTCGACGCGTCGCCGGAGAGGAACTGCACCAGCTTGACGGCCTCCTCCTTGTGCTCGGATGCTTCGGTGACGCCCCAGCCGGCGGTGGCCATCGGCCAGGCGGCCTTACCGGTGGGTCCCACCGGGTTCGGGGCCACGCTCCACTGATCGTCGGCCAGCGACGAACCGCGAACCACGGCGATCACCTCGGGATCCTGCAGCAGGAAGGCGGTGGAGCCGTTGGTGAAGCCCTCCACCATCTCGGAGAAGCCCCACGCCACCGACGATTCCGGCGAGCCGGTCTCGAACAACTCGATGTAGCGATCCAGTGCCTCCTGCGACTCGGGCGTCGAGAAGATCGTCTCGCCGCTGGTCACCTTGTAGGCGTTGGTCTCATCGAGGTTGTCCGCGTTCCAGGCCTCCAGGATGCTCATCACCTGGCCGGCGGAGTTCGCGCCGCCGCGGAAGGCATAGCCGTAGCGGTTCTGCGTGGGATCTTGGATGGCCGCGGCCTGCTCGATCAGGTCATCCCACGTGACCGGCGGACCGTCGAAGCCGGCATCGGCCACCAGGTCGGTGCGGTAGAAGAGGCTGAGGCCGTAGAAGCCGTAGGGGATGAACCAGGAGTTCCCGTCGGCGTTCAGCGCCACGCTCTTCGCCTGGTCGGTGAGGGCGTCGAAGCCATCCCATGCCTCGGTCTCCGCTGCCATGTCGTAGAGCCAGCCGTTGTTGCTGAAGGGCCCGACGGTGAGGTCGCGGACCTCGAGAACGTCCACGCCTGAACCCGCTTGCAGCATCTGTTGCAGGCTCTGATCGGCCTGCTCGCTCGGCGGGGAGATGAGTTCCACCTTGATACCCGGGTTGGCTGTCTCGAACTCGGCGAGCAGCCCCTTGATCACCTCGGTGCGGGTGGGGTTGGTGAGACTTTCCACCATCTGCAGCGTGACGTCGCCGCCTCCGCCGTTGGTATCGGGGGCATTGCCGTCGCCTCCGCACGCCGTCAGCGTCAGGGCGAGCGCCGATGCGGCCGCTGCCGCGCTGATGAACTTCTTGCGCATCGTTCCTCCTTCAAGGGTGATGGTCATGATGCTTCGCTTCCCCTGCCCTGGGTGGCTGACCACTGGTGGAGCAGGGGGATTCCCACCGTGGCCAGATAGGTGAAGTCGTGCACGGAGGTGTACACGTGGGCCGAGAGCCGGAGGTATCCGATGCCCTCGAAACTGGTGAAGGAGACGGCGAGCCCCGTCTGGTCGCTGAACGGCACGCGCATGGCATCGGCTTCTTCCCGGGTGCGGCCAAGGCCGTCGGGTAGCCGGAACAGCCGCATCGGACCCACAGCTTGGCCCACCGGAGGCAACGGGTCGTCGACGACGTCGCGCAGAGCGTGGGCGACCGGCGCGCTGCCGGCATCGAGCACCCGACGCGAGTACTCGCGCACGGTGCGCCAGCCGACCGTCTCGTCCAGGTGGTGCCATGCGAAAGGGGCGGTGAGCCACGCTGTCATGTCCATGGTGCCGTTGTGGTCGAATCGCTGGGGGAAGGGCTCGGTGGCACCCCAGGAATCGATGAGGGGGAACAACTCTTGCCCGCCGTCGCGGGCCACAAGAACGGCGGCGCCGCGCGGCGCGCAGGCGAACTTGTGCAGATTGGCCACCCAATAGTCGGCCTCCCTGCACACCGGATCCGCCAGCACTCCGGGGGCGTGGGCGCCATCGACGAGGGTCAGGATTCCGCGGGTGCGTGCAGCGCGGCAGATCTCGTCGACGGGGAAGGCGCGGGCGGTGGCAGAGGTGACCTGGTCGATCACGAGCAGCCTCGGGTGATGCTCGTCCATGGCGTCGATGGTGAGTGCCAGCGCCTCCGCGCCGGTGGCGGCCAGGGGAATGCGGATGGTGGCGGCCCGCCCGCCGGTACGACGAGCCAGCCGCGTCGCGCCCATGGAGACGGCGCCGTAGCCATGGTTGGTGACCAGTACGTCGATCGGACCCCGGTCCATCAGCGCCTGATAGACCACCGAGGCTCCGGCCGAGACGTTGTAGACGAAGGCCATGGTGGAGGCATCGACGCGCAACAGCTGTGCCATCTGCGCGCGGGCCGTCGCGATCCGATCGGGAAGCGTCGAGAACCAGCGCACCGGATTCCATTCCACGAGCTTGCGCAGCCGTGCCTGTTCCTCCTGTGCCGCCACGGGCACGGCGCCGAAGGAGCCGTGATTGAGGTGGCGCACGCGGGGATCCAGCGACCAACGCGGCTGCGGATTGGCCGCGAGGCATGGATCGGCTGTGTCAGGGGCCATGGAACGGAACCTCCTTGTCCGACAATTCATAACAGCGTGGGCGATATTCCACCACAAATACCCACCCAGAAACAGTAAATGTCTGACAATCGTTACAAACTGAGGCGATCCGCCCTCTTAGGGCATCATGGGCACATGACTGGGAGGGCGTCTGTGACGGCGGTGGAGACGGCGCGTCGAGGGCTGTGTCGGATGATCGCCACGGGGGAATTGGCCCCGGGGGCGCTGCTGCCGAGCGAGGCGGAACTCTGCGAGCGGTTCGGGGTCTCGCGCAGCTCGCTGCGGGAGGCGCAACGCATGCTGGGGGTGGCCGGCGCGCTGGTGTCGCGGCCCGGTAGCAGCGCCGCCGTGTCAGATTTCTCGCCGAAGCAGATGCTTTCGGGACTCGACATGGTGATTCCCCTGCTGCCTCTGGAAAGGTTCCTCGAGCTCTACACGCTGAGGGAGGTGCTGGAGGGGCACGTCGCCTCCCAGGCCGCGGCCCGGATGTCCGACGACGAGTGCGTCGCCCTGGTCGCGCTGGCGCAGGAGCTGGCCGATTCGGAGCCGTCGGATCGCGCCCAGCTGCTCGATGCGCAGTTCCACTCGGCCGTCGTCCGGGCTGGGGGCGACGAGGTGATCGATGCCCTGCTGGAGACCATCCGCCGCCGTGGCCGCGACTACCGGATCTTCGAGGAAGAGGCCCATCGCGAACTCAAGGAGGTCAGCGACCAGGCGCACCTGGAGATCGCCCGCGCCATCCAGCGTCGCGATCCGGAATCCGCCCGTTTCCTGGCGATGAACCACGTGCGGGTCACCCGTACGTGGCTGGAAGGCATCCGTCCGGGCCCCGTGCTCTTTGGCGACGCTTAACCCATGCGTCGGGCTACGGGGCGGTGACGCTCAGTCGCGGCCGTAGAGATCTCGGGTGTAGACCTTGTCCTCCACGTCGGCCAGCACGTCGGTACGCCTGTTCGCGATGATCACGTCGGAGCGACGCGTGAACTCGTCGAGGTCGCGGATGACCTCCGAATGATAGAAATGCGAGGTGGAGAGGGCGGGCTCGTAGACGATCACCTCGACGCCCTTCGACTTGATCCGCTTCATGATCCCCTGGATGGCCGACTGGCGGAAGTTGTCGGAGCCCTCCTTCATGATCAAGCGATACACGCCCACCACCTGGGGCTCGCGGCGCAGGATGTCCTCGGCGATGAAGTCCTTGCGGGTGCGGTTGGCCTCCACGACGGCGCCGATCAGGTTCTGCGGCACGTCGGAGTAGTTGGCCAGGAGCTGTTTGGTGTCCTTCGGCAGGCAATAGCCGCCGTAGCCGAACGACGGATTGTTGTAGTGGCTGCCGATGCGCGGGTCCAGGCCCACGCCCTCGATGATCTGCTTCGTGTCGAGGCCGCGGGAGGCGGCATAGGTGTCGAGCTCGTTGAAGTAGGCCACCCGCAGCGCCAGGTAGGTGTTGGCGAACAGCTTGATGGCCTCGGCCTCGGTCGGGTCGGTGAGCAAGACCGGCACATCCGGATCGAGGGAGCCCTCGCGCAGCAGCTCCGCGAAGCGCTGACCTCGAGCATCCCGGTCGCCGACGACGATCCGAGACGGATGCAGATTGTCGTACAGCGCCTTGCCCTCGCGCAGGAACTCGGGGGAGAAGATGATGCTCGCGCCAGGATGTTTGGCGCGCAGTTGTTCGGTGAAGCCGACGGGAACCGTCGACTTGATCACGATGCTGACCCCGGGTTCGACGCGCAAGGCCGCCGCCACCACCGACTCCACCGACGAGGTGTCGAAGTGGTTGGTGTGGGGATCGTAGTTGGTGGGCGTGGCGACGACGACGAAGTCGGCCCCCGCATAGGCCTCCTCGGCGTCCGTGGTCGCCGTCAGCTGCAACGGCACATTCGCGAGGTAGTCGGACAGCTCGGTGTCTTCGATCGGGGATTCCTGGCGTGTGATCTGCGCCACCCGGTCGGCGTCGATGTCGAGGGCCACCACCTGGTTGCGCTGCGCCAGGATCACCGCGTTGGACAATCCGACGTATCCGGTGCCCACCACGACGATCTTCAGCGCGCCGTCGGCGTCCTGCGTCCTGCTCACCGATCTTCTCCGATCACGAGGGTCGAGCGCCCTCGCTGCCTCGCAAGCATAGCCGCTGGGTTTCGTGGGCTACCCGGCCTCAGTGCGCGAAGAGGGGTAGGGCAGACTTTGGCGCATGCGCTGGTTGGCCTTGGTGGGTGGAGTCCTGGTTCAGATCGTGCTCGGCGGGGTGTACGCGTGGAGCCTCTTCGGCCGGGCGTTGCAGTCCCCGGAGTCCATGGAGCTCAGCCATGTGCTGGCCGCGGTGCCGTTCGAGGTGGCCATCGGCATGATCTTCGTCGGCGCCTCCATCGGTGGCCGGCTCCAGGATCGCAGCAGTCCTCGGATCGTTGCTCTCATCGGCACGGCGCTCTACGGCGCAGGCATCCTGCTGGCCTCCTTCGCCCGCACCGCGGACGACTACTGGCTGTTGGTTCTGGGCTATGGGCTCATCGGCGGATTCGGGTTGGGCATGGCCTATATCGTGCCGGTCGCGCTGTTGCAGAAGTGGTTCCCCACTCGTGCGGCGGTCGTCACCGGGCTCGCCGTCGGAGGTTTTGGTTTCGGTGCCACGATCACCTCGCCGGTGGCACAGCACCTCATCGATCAGGCTCCCCACGATCCCGCCGGAGCCTTCCGGGTGCTGGGAGTGGCGTACCTGATCGCCGGCCTGCTGGGCTCTGCGCTGCTGTTCAGCCCCGGCGCGACGACGAGCAAAGAACAGCGCGACGACGATTTCACCGTCGCGGGAGCCCTGCGCACGCCGCAGTGGTACCTCTTGACGGGCATCCTCACCATCGCCGTGATCGCGGGCATCGCGCTGATCTCCATGATGGCCGGGGCGGCCGTGGACGTGGCGGGGCTCAGCGCCGGGGCGGCGGCCGGTGCGGTCGGCATCCTCGCCCTGTTCAACGGTGGCGGCCGGATCGTCTGGGCAGCCGCGGCGCAGCGCGTGGGCCAGCTTCCGGTGCTCACCGCGATTCTGGTCATCGAAGGCCTCGCTCTGCTTCTGCTGCCGCACACCACGGGGATCTGGTTCCTGGCCCTGGCCGCGCTGGTCTACCTGTGTTACGGCGGCGCGTTCGGCACGATGCCCTCGGCGGCGGGGCGCTTCTTCGGCCTCTCCCACGCCGGAGCGATCTACGGCTTGATGCTGGTGGGCTGGAGCCTAGGCGGAGTCGTCGGCCCGCTGCTGGCATCGGCTCTGGTGGGCGAGGCCGGCAACTACACCCTCGCCTTCAGTGTGGTGGGTGCGCTGGCCGTCGCCGGCGTCCTGCTTCCCCTGGTCACCCGGCCCCCGAAACGCGCCGGCGCACCGGTCGCCTCCCAGGTGTAGCCCGGGGTAACCGGCTCGGACGGCGCTACCGACCTGAGCGCCGCGATACCGTGCCCTATGGCCGAGATCATGTTGCAGGTGCCCGGGCCGGAGCCACGCCAGGTCAAGCTGAGCAGCCCGGACAAGGAGATATGGCCTGGTTCGGGCGACGAGAAACCCGTCACGAAACGAGAGCTGGCCGACTACCTTCTCGCCGTGGCTGAGCCCTTTCTTCGCCTGGCCGGCGACCGGCCCATGACGCTGCAGCGTTTCCCCGACGGCATCGAGGGGGAGGAGTTCTTCTCCAAGCGCCCCCCGCGGGGCATACCGTCGTACCTGCGCACCGTGATGTGCACCTACCCGTCGCGACGACGCCACGATCAACTGGTCTTCGACGAGCCGGCCGCCCTGGCGTGGGCGGCGCAGATGGGCACCATCACCTTCCACCCCTGGCCGGTGCGCACGGCCAACGTCGACAATCCGGACGAGTTGCGCATCGACCTCGATCCGCAGCCCGGGCGCGATTTCCACGACGCCGTCACCGCGGCGACGGCTCTGCGCTCCCTCATGAGCGAGCTCGGCCTCACCGCGTACGCGAAGACATCCGGCAACCGCGGGGTGCACGTCTACGCCCGCATCCATCCCACCCACGAGTTCCAGGACGTGCGCCACGCCGTGATCGGCATCGCACGGGAACTCGAGCGCCGGCTCCCCGAGCTGGTCACCACGTCGTGGTGGAAGGAGGAACGCGGCGAGCGGGTGTTCGTCGACTTCAACCAGGCCAATCGTGATCGCACCATCGCCGCGGCCTACTCGCCGCGCCCGCTGCCCGGCGCCCCGGTCTCCACACCGCTCACCTGGGAGGAGCTGGCCGACGCGGACCCTCAGCGTTACACGGTGCGAACCGTCCCCGCGTTGCTCGCGGAGCGGGGCTGCCCCTGGAAGGACATCGACGAGCATCCCGGTACCATCGACGCGGCGCTGGCGCTCTGGGAGGCCGATCTCGAACGCGGACTCGGCGAACTCAACTTTCCCCCGGACTATCCCAAGATGCCCGGTGAGCCGCCCCGCGTGCCGCCCAGCAAGCGCAAGGCTGATCGTCCGGATGCGGACTACATGGCACCCAAGGCCGAGCGCGACGCCGAATGGGGCACTGCCATCGCGCCGCCGTTCGGCCCCATGCTGGCCAAGGCGGTCAAGAAGCTGCCGAAAGGGGAGTATCTCTTCGAGCCCAAGTGGGACGGCTTCCGCGCCATCGTCTGGCGCTCGGGTGATCAGGTGGAGATCGGCTCCCGTAACACCAGGCCGATGACCCGGTACTTCCCGGAGCTGGTGGAGGCCATCGTCGAGAACTTCCCAGACCACTCCGCCATCGACGGGGAGATCGTCATGATCGATCCCGATACCGGCGACCGGCTCAACTTCGACGCGCTCCAGCAGCGCGTCCATCCCGCGGCCTCGCGCATCGCGAAGCTGTCCAAGGAGATGCCCGCGAGCTTCGTCGCCTTCGACCTGCTGGCTCTGGGGCAGACCAACTACGCGGAGAAACCGTTCCGGGAACGACGCGCGGCGCTGGAGAAGGCGCTCCACGACGCAAAACCACCGGTCTTCCTCACCCGGGCCACCGACGACGAAGAACTGGCCATGCGATGGTTCGACAGCTTCGAGGGAGCCGGGCTCGACGGGCTGATCGCCAAACCGCTGGACGAGCCCTATACCGAGGACAAGCGGGTGATGTACAAGCTCAAGCACGAGCGCACGGCCGATTGCGTCGTCGCCGGCTATCGGCTGTACCGAAACGAGACCGATGCGGTCGGCTCACTCCTCTTGGGGCTGTACGACGAGCAAGGGCAATTGAATTCCGTCGGGGTGATCGGGGCTTT
Source organism: Tessaracoccus sp. (assembly GCA_041393555.1). Lineage (GTDB taxonomy): Bacteria > Actinomycetota > Actinomycetes > Propionibacteriales > Propionibacteriaceae > Arachnia. The sequence continues at coordinate 35,006 of JAWKJW010000004.1, forward strand.
CCCCATGGCGAGGAGGCGCGAACTCTTCGAGGAGCTGCAGCCCCTGATCACCGGGCTCGACGATCATCCCTGGGCTCCGGAGAAGCCGGGCGAAGAGACGCAGCGCACGCCGACCTCCTCGGCACATTCGCGATGGAATGCGAAGAAGGACCTGTCCTTCGTGCCGCTGCGCCCCGAACGGGTGGTCGAGGTGCGCTACGACCACATGGAGGGCATCCGGTTCCGCCACACCGCCCAGTTCGTGCGCTGGCGCCCCGACCGTGACCCGGAAAGCTGCACCTACGCTCAGCTGGAGGAACCGCTGAGCTATGACCTCTCCGAGGTATTCGGCCTGACGCCCCCGTCCTGAGGCCAAAGTATGCGATGGGATCCCATGTCCAGGTAACTGTGTGGCGGAATCCCGTTGTCAGGTCCCTGATGCGAAAGTAAGCGCGGGTAAACCCGTTGTCCGGTCCCTGAGGTGCGAGCGCCAGCGAGCCTCGAAGGGCGTTAAACGTAAGCATGGGCACAGTCTCTGCCAAGGGTTCCAGTTAAACGCCCTTCGAGGCTCCTCGCAGAGCTCGTCACACCTCAGGGACCTGACAACGGGTCCTGATGGCTCACCTTCCCGCCCCATGGCGGCCGGAACGGCCGGGAGGTGGGGTTCAGCGGCAGTGGCAGCGTTCGGCTTCGGGAACGCCGGCGAGGGCCTCCTCGATGTGTTCGCCGCACCCCTGCCAGGTGGGCTTGCCGCAGGTATAACAGGTAACTCGACTGCACATATCGTGAAATATACCCACGGGCGTATAGGCCGTCGAGGGGGTAGAGCACCAAGAAGCCGATTCTCCGCGTGGCGGTACGCTTATTGCAGGTAACGCGAGAGGAGCCTTTAGCCATGAGCCAACCGCAGGATCCGCAGGGCACGTCGAACACTGGCCCTGAGGGGGCCTCCAGCCCGTCGAGCCCGTCCTTCGAGGCCCCGGCCGGCTCCTCTCCTGAGTCGCAGAGTGGCGGCTCTCAGACCGATAGCTCGGGTGGCTACGGGGTTCCCACGGGAGATCCCTACGGCCAGTCTCCGCTGGGTTCGGGCACGCAGCCCTCGTACGGACAGCCCTCCTACGGCCAACCGCATTACAGCGAACCGAATTACGGGCAGCCCAACTATGGGCAGTCGCCATACGGAAGCGCTCCTACGGCTGAGCCCAGCTATGGTGCCCCCTACGGCGCGGCCGGACAGTCGCCCTACGGCCAGCCGAACCCCGGCGAATCGCCTTACGCGTCCGCAGACCAGGCCGACTACGCGCAACCCGGTTATGGTCAGCCTGCGGGCTACGGCCAGCCAACGGGTTATGGTGCCGATCCCGGTTACGGTTCTTATGGTGGCTACGGGATGGCGCCGAACTACGGCTATGGCTACGGCTACGGTGCGATGGAGACGGAGCATCCTCAGGCCCAGACCGTGCTGATATTGGGGATCGTCGGCATCTTCTTCCCGATCATCAGCTTCATCGCCTGGTACATGGGCAGCAAGGCGAAGAAGGAGATCCAGGCCGGAGCACGGTACAGCTGGTCGGGTGGGCTCAAGATCGGCTATTTGATGGGCTTGATCGTGAGCATCATCACGCTCTCGGGTTTCGTCTTGTCGATGCTCTTTGTCCTGATCATGGTCGCCGGAATAGCGATGTACTGACCGAACGCACCGGTTCAACGACGATAGGGAGCGTCCCCGCGGGGACGCTCCCTATCGTCGGCACTCACGATGCGCGCAGAGTGAGAGACTCCGCGGAGTCGCTCAGCCGAGAAGCTGACTCAGCACCTGGATCACACCCTGCTCCTGGTTGGACGGGGCGGTGTACTGAGCCGCGTCCCGCACCTCGGGATGAGCATTGGCCATCGCATAGGAATAGGTGGCGGTTCCCATCAGCAGGAGGTCGTTGAGGTAATCGCCGAACACGATCGTCTGATCCGGGGTGATCCCGTGACGGGTTTGCAGGTCGCGTACCCCCACCGCCTTGTCCGCGACGGGATTCTGCACGTCAACCCAGTGGTGCCCCGAAACCATCGCGCGATTCGCACCGGAATCCCGCTTGATGGTCTCCACCACCTCCTCCTTGAAGCCGTTCTCGCCGTAGAAGGCCAACTTGAGGGGAGGCTCGCCAATGGCGAGAAGGTCGTCGACCATCTCGATGCTGGCGTAGTACTCCAGGGCGCCGCGGTAGGTGCGTTCGTACCCCTTCTCGACGTAAGCCGTGTCGGGGCCACTCCAGACCAGGCCGACGTCGAAACGCTCACTCAGCGCGCGTGCGGTGTGCACCAGCCGCTCGGAGGTTTCCAGATCGAGGGTGGTGGTGCTGATCACGTCGCCATTCTCGATCACGAGACAGCCGTTGTCGGCCACGTAGACCACGCCCCGAGCACGCTCTTCGAAGAGCCGCGCCAAGCTGCCGTACTGGCGGCCGCTGGCGGCGGCGAAGAGGATGCCCCGTTCGCGGAGCTGCTCGAGGATGGGCCACATCTGCTCCGGGACGCTGCCGTCCTCGTTGAGCAGGGTGCCGTCCATGTCACTGACGACGAGCCGTGGATCGGTGGGCAGCGGAAATCTGCATGCGTGAGTCATCGGGGAACAGTCTATGGCGTGTGGTGAGCGCGTTCTCACCGCGGTGCTCGCGGGAGGTTCCGCAGCTTGGCCGCGACGAACGGGAACGGCTCCGTGGGAGTTGTAGCAGGCTCCGTGGGTTTCTGATCTGGTTCGTATCCCCGCTCTGAGGCGGGGGAGATCAGCGGACGAAGATGGGATTCCAGCGAGTGGAGCGGGCCTCGTCGAGCGCGTAGCCATCGCCGTCGAAGGAGTGGATCTTCGCAACAGATCGCACCCGGTTGCGAACCAGCCAAGCGGCCATCGTGCCGCGGGCGCGCTTGGCGTGGAAGGAAACCACTCGAGGCACACCGTCGAGGCCGCGATCCTCGAAACGCGGGGTGACGACGGGTACCCCCAGGCGCTCGGTGTCGACGGAGCCGAAGTACTCGGCGGAGGCCAGATTGATCAGGACCTTTGGGCCGGGAGAGGCCTCCAGATCCTCGCGGAGCAGGTCGGTGATCGTGCCGCCCCACCACTCGTAGAGGTTCTTGCCGCGGGGAGTGGCGAGCCGGGTGCCCATCTCCAGGCGGTGGGGTTGGATCAGGTCGAGCGGACGCAGCAGACCGTAGAGGCCCGACAGGATGCGCACGGTCTTGCCGGCTTCGGTGAGGTCGCGGGCATCCAGGCTGCGAGCGTCGAGACCCTGGTAGACATCGCCGTTGAACGCGAAGACCGCCTGACGGGCGTTCCTCCGGGTGTGCTCGCGTTCGAAGCGGCGATACCGCGTGGCGTTGAGGTGCGCCAGGTCGTCGGAGATCCCCATCAGGGCTTTGATCTCCTCCGGCGACTTGCCCGCCATGATCTCGATCAGCTTCTCCGACTCGTCGAGGAGACGGGGTTCACTGCGCTTGGGGGTAGGAACGCGGGTCTCGAAGTCCAGTGATTTCGCGGGAGACAAGACGGCAAGCATGCCTGCCATCGTACTGGGATCCGCATACGTCAGCCTCCTGGCCGGTTCCGGCCGTTGTGGGATGCGAAGCGAGGCGAGGGTGCGCAACCACCGGTCCCTGAGACGAAAGTAAGCGTGGGCAAACCCGTTTGTCAGGTCCCCGATGCGAAAGCATGTGTGGGTTCCTGCATTCAGGTCCCTGATGCGAAAGTGAGCGTGGGCAACCATTGTCCGGTCCCTGAAGCGAAAGTGAGCGTGGGTAAACCTGTTTTCAGGTCCCTGAGGTGTGACGAGCTCTGCGAGGAGCCTCGAAGGGCGTTAAAAGGAGCCTTTGGCAGAGTCTGTGCCATTGCTTGCGTTTTACGCCCTTCGAGGCTCGCAAGCTCGTGGTCCCTGAGGTGCGAGGAACGAGCCTCGAAGGGCACCTCAGGGACCGGACCAAGGGATCCCGCCACACACTTTCGCATCAGGGACCTGACAACAGCTCAGGGACCTGATCATGGGATTCCGTCGACATTTTCGTGTCAGGGACCGACAAACGGGAACCCTCAGTAACTTTCGCATCAGGGACTGAAAAAGGGATCCCTCACACACTTTCGTCTGTGGGTCGAGAGGTCTCTGGACTATGCGTCGGCGGAGTTGGAGGAGATTCCGGGGGCGCCGTCGTGGATGATCTTGCCGGGGTTCAGGTTGTTGCCCGGGTCGACGCCCTCGAACAGCTTGCGCTGGATGAACACGCCCGCGGGAGAGATGTCCTGGTCCAGCCAGGGGCTGTGCTCCTCGCCCACGCCGTGATGGTGCGACACGGTGGCGTGGTTGTCCATGAAAGCCTGCTGAATGGCCCGCTTCACGTGGTCGTAGGTGACCAGATTCTCCTCTGAGTCGTCCTTGATGGCGAACGTGAAGTACTGGCAGGCGCCGGAGTGGTAGCTATGGCTGAGGTGACAGAACACCACGCCGTTGACGCCGCGTTCCTTCATCGCTTCCTGAGCCTTGGCCACGACGTTGGTGTGCAGTTCGGCGGCGTAGGCCCAGGGGCTGGTGGTCTCCGACACGTCGGCGACGATGCCCCGATCCAGCATGAAGTCGCGGATGTAGGGGGTGTCGTACTTCTTCTGGTCGTACAGCGTGCCGGGGCCTTTGCCGACGCCCAGGCCGTTGTTGGCCTTGACGATCTTCGACACCAGACCCTTCTCGTAGCGCACGTGGTTGGCCGAGCCCTCGAAACCGACGAAGGACATGCAGATCTGGTCCAGATCCCAGCCCTTCGAGACCATGATCTTCTGGATCGCCTTGGAAGCCATGGAGCTGACCTTCGACGACTGCCTGCCATTGGCCATGATGTACCGCGTCTCCAGCGCGTCGGAGACGCGCGCCATCATGACGCTGGCGTCGGACTCCACGATCTGCTGGCAGGCCTTCAGGCCGTCCTCGTAGGTGGCGTAGAAGTAGGCCTGGATCTCGCGCACCTCGGGGATGCGATGCACGTTGACCCACGCCTTGGTGATGATGCCCAGGCGTCCCTCGGAGCCCAGCACCATCTCGCGCACGCTCGGGCCCGACGAGTAGGACGGCAGTGGGCGCAGTTCCAGCACCTGGCCGGGCATCACCATGGTGAGACCGCGGGTGATGTCGGCGATGTCGCCGTACTTGTCCGACTGCATGCCGGAGCTGCGGGTGGCGATCCAGCCGCCCAACGTCGACCACACGAAGGAATCCGGATGGTGGCCCATGGTCCACCCACGAGCATTGAGCTGGGTTTCCATGTCGGGGCCGAAGACGCCGGCCTCGATCAGGGCCAGGCCCGATTCTTCGTCGATCTCCAGGAGGTTGCGCATCCGGCCCAGGTTCACCGAGACCACCTGGCGGGTCTCGCCAGGCATGGCTTCCAGAGCCGCGACGATGTTGGACCCGCCTCCGAAGGGGATCACCACGCCGTCGACTGCTACGACGGCGTCGACGAGCTTGGCCACCTCATCCTCGGTGCCGGGGTAGAGCACCACGTCGGGAACGCGGCCGAGTTCGCCGCGACGCACTCGCACCAGGTCTCGCACGCCCTTGCCGAAGGCGTGCACCACCCGGGTCTCATCGTCGGTCTGGACGTAACGTTCGCCGAGGATGGCGTTCAGTTCAGCGCGCAGCTCGTCGCTGAGCTGGGAGGGCGGCACATCGAGAGAGCTGAACGGCGGCACCGAGACGGTGGTCTTGGTGATATCGACGCCGATCTTGTCCAGCACGAACTTGGGGAACTTGGGCTTGTCCTCGTAGTGGTAGGCCTTGCCTTCCTCTCCCCAGCCCCACCACTTCTGCTGCTTGACTCCATCGATCATCGAGATTCCTCTTCCTTTGATTCCTCGTCGGTCCCTGGGGCTGGCGAGTCGTTGTGCGTGCTGGCGGTGCGCTCGAGCGCGGTGGTGCGGGCGTACTCCGCCAACGTCTTCTTGCCGTAGGCGCGGGCCGTGGTGTCGTGTAGCTCCAGCACCTGGCGGCGCATCCGTTCGTTGAACTCGTGGGCGATCTCGCCGGGGAAGGGGGTGAGAGGCCGCCCGAACACGACGTGAACCTCGGGTCGACCCTTCGGCAGATGCTTCTGTTTCGAGGGCCACGCCTCGTAGGCGCCCACCAGGGCCACCGGCAGGGCGGACACGCCGCGCGAGATGCAGAGCGACGCGACACCGGGCACGAACGGCCCCATCGCTCCGTTGCGGGAGCGGGTGCCCTCGGGGAAGATCAACAGGGGAACGCCGTCCTCCAGCAGGGTGGCCGACAGCCCGCGCTGACCCTTGCCGCCTTTGCCTCTGTCGACAGGGAAGCCGTTGATGAACAGCGACATCGCGCTGGACTTCCACCACTTGTCGAAGAAGAAGTCGGCGGCCGCGCCCGTGGCAACGAACTTAGACAGCCGGTTGGGCAACGAGCACAGGATCAGAGGTGTGTCGAGGTGCGAGGAATGGTTGCTGAAGACGATGAACGGGGCCTCGACAGTGTCGAGGTTGGCAAGCCCGTGCACATGCACCTTCAGCAGGCGCATCAGGGTGGGTTTCAACAGCAGGATCTGGGCGGTCTGGCGCGTCGCCGCGCTGGCCTGTGAGGTGTAGTGCCTACGCAGCTTCTGATCGTCGCGAGGCTTGGGGTCCCTGCGCTGCTTCTCGACGCCTTTGGACATCGCCGGCTACTTCTTCCGCCGGGAAGCGCTGAGCGCCCGTGAGAACCATCGAATGAAGCGCCGGGGGGCATGAACCGAAATGAAATAGGCGATCTTCCATTTCACGGTGGGAACGGAGACGTAGCGCCCCTTCTCGGCATCGGCCAGCGCCCCGCGCACCAGCGTCTCGGGCGAGATCCACACGATGGCCGGCAGCGTGGTGGCCCTGATGCCCGCGCGCTGATGGAACTCGGTGCGCACCCAGCCCGGGCAGAGCGCGGTGACGGTGACGCCCTTGTCGCGCAGTTCGACCCCGAGGCCCTGCGAATAGGTGGTGCACCAGGCCTTCACCGCCGAATAGTTGCCGGTGTAGATGGTGCCGGCGGTCGAGGACACGTTGATGATCCTGCCGTGGCCCCGCGCACCCATGGCCCGTCCGGCGGCGCCGCCGAGAATCAGCACGGCCAGGCACATCACGTCGAGGGCCTTGGCGTGCACGTCGATATCGGCCGGGTCGAGCAGCGTGGTGTGCAGACCGAAGCCGGCGTTGTTGACCAGGAGATCGATGGGACGATCCGGATCCTCAACCCGCTCAGCCACCTTCAGGACCTGCGAGCGGTCCGCGAGATCCGCGGCGATGACCTCGATCTCGACGCCGTGTTTCGCGCGTAACTCTTCGGCGACCGACTCCAAGCGCTGGGCGTCACGCGCTACCAGCACTAAATCTGAGCCCTTGGCGGCCAGTTCGCGGGCGAAGGCGTGCCCGATGCCGGAGGTGCCACCAGTGATCAGCGCAGTTGCCATGAGGAATACCGTATCCCTTCGTGGTGCTCCTATAAACCTGTCCACGCGGGACCAGGGGCCGGTTGGCCGAACTTGACAGCGCAGTTCGGTCCTCGTTGTGCCACACGTACAAGGGCAGCCCGATTGCTTTCCTCAGAGGCTGCTTAAAAGCGGGGATGGGGTCTGAGCGAGCGGGCAGTACGGCTATGGTCGTGCGAGTTAAGGCGTGCAGAGGAAAGGCAACGACATGAATCTACGCACTATCCCGTTATTGGCCTGGATCGGCATGGCGATCGTTTTGGGAATCGTCCTCGGACCGTTCGTCCCGGAGTGGCTGGGCAACGTCTCCATGACGTACAACTCGATCTTCTCGGGCCTCTTGAGCTTCGTGGTGCCACTGATCATCTTCGGTCTCGTTGCCCCTGCTATCGCGGAACTCGGACGTGGGGCCGGCAAGTGGCTGGGGCTCACGGGCGGCATCGCCTATGCAGCGACGATCCTCGCGGGTCTGCTGGCCTACTTCGTCAGCCGTTGGGTGCTCACCCCTGCGTTGCAGGGCACGCAGCTCTCGGCGCTCGGGAACGGTGAGGGATCGGGACTGCGGCCGTATTTCTCGGTGGTGTCGTCGCCGACGGGTGGTGCGACGGAGATCGTGCTTTCGCCCGCCATCGACGTGATGTCCGCGTTGATCATGGCGATCATCATCGGCATCGGACTCACCGCGATCCCGAACTCGGTGATGCTGAAGGTGGCGTTGGAGTTCCGCACCATCATCGAGGGTGTCATCCGTACCATCATCGTGCCGGCCCTGCCGATCTTCATCTTCGGTATCTTCCTGGAACTGTCGCGCAGCGGCGAGGCGGTCACGGTGCTCAGTACCTTCCTCATCGTGGTGATCACCTCGTTCGCGCTCACCCTCGTCGTCTTGATTACGCAGTACGTGGTGGCTGGCGCCATCGGCAAGGTCAACCCGTTTGTGGCGCTGTGGCGGATGAAGGATGCCTACATGACCGCGCTGGGGACGTCATCCTCGGCGGCGACGATTCCCGTCACGCTGGCATCCGCGAAGAAGAATGGCGTCAGCGATTCGGTCGCCGGCTTCGTCGTGCCGCTCTGCGCTGCCATCCATCTGTCGGGATCGATGGTGAAGATCACCTGTTTCTCCTTCGCGATCCTGCTGCTCAGCGGCGGCGATGTTTCACTTACTGCCTATCTGCCGTTCATGCTGATGCTCGGTGTCATGATGATCGCGGCGCCGGGCGTTCCGGGCGGTGCCATCGCCGCGGCGGCGGGTCTGCTGGTGCAGATGCTCGGCTTCGGCGAGCTGGAGGTCGGCCTGATGTTCGCTACCTACATCGCGCTGGATAGCTTCGGCACCGCGACCAACGTGACGGGCGACGGCGCTATCGCGATCATCATGAACAAGCTGACCAAGGGCAAGCTCAACGCGAAGAGCGACGATACCGCCCCTGTGGCGTCGTGACGACGAGATGAAGCGATAACGAAAAAGGGGGGATGCCGCACCGAGCGACACCCCCCTTTTGTTATAGATCGGTTCAGCCGCCGATGACGCGGAGCGTCTCCCGCGCCATGGCCAGCTCCTCGTTGGTGGGCACCACAAGGGCCGCCATCGTCGAGTCCTCGGTGGAGATGCGGCGCGGCCCCTTGGCTCGCACGTTATTGGCCTCGGCGTCGAGCGTCACGCCGAAGTACGCCAGCCGGTTGATCACGGCCTCGCGGATAAACGAGGCGTTCTCGCCGACCCCGGCGGTGAAGACGACCGCATCGCAGCCACCCAGCACCGCGATGTAGGAGCCGATGTAGGTGAGGAGGCGATGGACGTAGACGTCGCGGGCAGCGATGGCCACCTCATCGCCTTCGGCCACCTTGGCTTCCACATCGCGCATGTCGGTGAGCCCGCAAAGCCCGAGCATGCCCGACTGCTTGTTCAAGATGGTGTCGATCTCGCCGGCCGAGTAGCCGTAGGTGCTGAGGTAACGGTGCAGGCCAGGATCCACATCGCCGGAACGCGTGCCCATCACCAGGCCCTGCAGCGGAGTGAGTCCCATCGACGTCTCGACGGCGACCCCACCGTCGATCGCGGAGATCGACGCGCCGTTGCCGAGGTGGCAGACCACCAGCTTGAGCTCGGCGATGTCGCGTCCTAGGAACTTGGCGGCCTCGCGAGAGACGTACTGATGCGAGGTGCCGTGGAAGCCGTACTTACGGATGGAGTACTTCTCCGCCACCTCGCGGCTGATCGCGTAGGTGTAGGCCTCGGCCGGGAGCTGGGCGAAGAACGCGGTGTCGAAGATGCCGACGTGCGGCACGTCGGGCAGCACCTCCTGGGCCGCACGGATGCCCGCGATCGCCGGGGGATTGTGCAGCGGGGCGAGCGTGGAGAGCTTGCGCAGTTCCTCGATCACCTCGTCGGTGATGAGCACCGAGTCGACGAAGGTGGAGCCGCCGTGCACGGTGCGGTGGCCCACCGCGCGCACGTCGTCGAGGCTGGGGCCGTGGGTGCGGAACATCTCCACCACCTTGGCGACGGCCTCCGTGTGGTTGGCGAAGGGTTGTTCCACGTGGAACTCATCTCCGCCGACCTCGTGGGTGATGGTGGACTCGCCCAGCCCGATGCGCTGCACGATGCCGACCGCCAGGGGGCTGACGTGCTCCGGATCCAGGAGCTGGTACTTGATCGACGAGGAGCCGCAGTTGAGCAGCAGGATGGGCTGGGACACGAGAGTCGCTTCTCCTTCTGGAGGTCGTTCGCGAAGAGGGCTCAGAGGGTCTGGGCTTGAATCGCGGTGATGGTGATGGTGGAGACGATGTCGTCGACGAGTGCGCCGCGCGACAAGTCGTTGACGGCCTTGTTCAGGCCTTGCAGCATGGGGCCGATGGCCACGGCGCCGGAGTGCCGCTGCACCGCCTTGTAGGTGTTGTTGCCGGTGTTCAGGTCGGGGAAGATGAACACGGTCGCCTTGCCCGCGACCTCGGAGTTGGGCATCTTCTTCTGCGCGGTGGCCATGTCCACGGCGGCATCGAACTGGATGGGGCCTTCGACCTTCATCGTCGGCATCTTCTCCCGCACGATGGCGGTTGCCTCGCGCACCTTGTCCACATCGGCGCCGAAACCGGAATCACCAGTGGAGTAGGAGAGCATCGCGACGCGCGGCTCGATGCCGAAGGTTTCCGCGGTCTTGGCCGAGGCGATCGCGATATCGGCGAGCTGAGCGGGATTGGGATCGGGGTTGACCGCGCAGTCCGCATACACCAGGACCCGGTCGCTCATGCACATCAGGAATGATCCCGAGACCACGGACACGCCGGTCTGGGTCTTGATGAACTCCAGCGACGGCCGGATGGTGTTGGCAGTGGTGTTCACGGCGCCGGAGACCATGCCGTCTGCCATGCCCAGGTGCACCATCATGGTGCCGAAGTAGGACAGGTCCGACATCGCCTGGGTCGCCCGCTCGATGCTCACGCCCTTGTGGGCGCGCAGCCGTGCGTATTCCGAGGCGAAGCGGGCCAAGAGATCCGGGTCCTTGGGATTGACGACCTCGGCAGCAGAGAGGTTGAGGCCCAGCTCAGCCGCTCGACGAGCGATCAGCGGAGCGTCGCCCAGCAGCGTGATGTCGGCCACGCCGCGGTTGAGCACGACGGCGGCGGCCTCCAGCACGCGGTCGTCCGTGGATTCAGGCAAGACGATGCGACGACGATCCGCGCGCGCCTGCTGCATGATCTGGTGCTCGAACATCGTGGGCGTGCGGATCTCCGTGCGCTGTAGGTCCGTGGCCGAAAGCAGCGCGTTGTGGTCCACATAAGTGGAGAAGAGCGCCCTCGACACCTCGATCTTGCGCGGAGAGCTGGTGGCGCTGCCATAGATGGGTTCCAGGGCCACCGCCGTGGAGAAGGTGTCCATGGAGGTCCGGGCCACGGGCAGGTCCACCTCGGCGTCGCTGAAGAGCGACTGCATCGAGGCGGGAATCTCGAACCCGCCGGTCAAGACGATGGCAGACAGCGGACCGTACTCCGGCGAGCGATGCGCCATCACGAGCCCCGGCAGCAGATCCAACCGGTCGGCGGCCATGATCACCGTCGACTCGCGCTTCAGGTACGGCAGCAGGTTGGGCAGGGTCATGCCCGCGACGATGGTGTGCAGCGACTCGGCCTTGCCGAACTCGGGGTTGCCCAGCCAATGGGTGGCGTTGACGGCTTCCAGCTGTTGATCCACGGAGGGTGCGGCCAGCACGGGCTCGAAGGGGATGACGGAGACCGGAACGTCGCGCAGCGCACGCAGCGCCTCCGCGATCTCCTCGCGTCCACCCGGATCAGCATGGGTCGCGATCAGCGACAAGACGAGATTGCTTCGCCCTTCGAAGACGCTCACCGCTTCTTCCGTGACACGGCTCACTTCCTCGGGCGAACGCTTGTTGGCGTTGCACACGAAGATCACGGGGGCGTTCAGGTTGGCGGCGATGCGGGCGTTTCGTTCGAGCTCTGAGGCTGACGAGACATCCTCGTAGTCGGATCCCACCACGACGACCGCGTCGTATCGCGCGGTCAGCTCCGCGTACTTGGCCACGATCGTGTCGATCGCCGCGCTGGGATTCTCGGAGACCTGTTGGTAGGTGACTCCCACGGCGCTGGCCGCATCTTGCCGTACGCCCTTCAGGCTGAGCAGGGCCGAGGTCACCTGATCTTTGTCGAGGGATTGCACCAGGGGCCGGAACACGCCGACCCTTCTGACTTGGCGGGAAAACATCTCGAGGACGCCCAAAGCTATCGACGACTTGGAGACCCGCCGCTCCGATGAGGCAACATATACGCTTTTGGTCACGGGGTCAGCCTACAATGCCGGGTCCTCTCATGTGCCGGGTCTCGGCACACGCTATGAGCCAACTGACACGAGAAATGCCTACCTCGAGTGCTTGGAGTCCTCGGAATCGGCCGGTGCACGCAGCACTTCGGCCTTGCGCCACTCGCCGGCCTGCTCGAAGCCTGCCTTGTTGAGATCCTCGGCGAGGTGATCGATGCTCAGGTCCTTGTCAGCGATCAGCCCGGAACGATAGGACGCCCGGGAGATGAGGTTGGCGGAGACGGGGGAGGTGGTGAGCTGGAAGAAGACGATCAGCACCATGATGCCCAGGGTCCACCAGCTGCGTAGCGCGAACTCGATGCCGAGCACGATGCAGATCAGTCCCAGCACCTGGGGTTTGGTGATGGCGTGCATCTTGCTCAGCGTGTCGGGGAAGCAGATCAGTGCTACGGCCGCGCCGAAACACAGGAGGGCGCCGGCGAGTACTAGAAGCGCGCCGATCAGGTCGAGAATCTCGGTCACCGGTTCCTCCTCTTGCGTTCGTTCTGGAGGCGGTCGAACTGACGACGCTGCACCAGCCGGTCGGAGACCATGCGGGAGATCGCCACTGCGCCGGTGAAGCCGAACATGCTGAGCAGCAACAGGATGCCCAGTTCGGTGTCGGAGCGGGAGCCGATCACCCACACTCCGACGGACGAGATGACCACGGCCACCATCAGGTCGGCGGCGATGCTGCGATCGAGCTGGCTGGGGCCGATGACGATCTGACGGATGCCGATCACGGCGGCGGCCAGCAGAAGCGCGGCGGCGAAACCGAGGATGATCGTTATCGCGAGGCTCACTGCTCCACCTCCCAATCTTCTTCGGAGGGATTGTCTGGCTGCTGCGCGGCGTGGCACCGTTCCTCGAAGGCTGCTCGTTCCTCCTCGGAGCCGAAGGCCTGGAGTACGCGACGCTCGACGCCCGTCGTCATGGCCTGCACGACGCCGACGGGATCTTCTTCATCCATGCCGATCACGTGCAGGTACAGGCGGCGCTGATGCCGTACCGCCTCGACCACGACGGTGCCGGGCACGAGGGAGATCAAGGTGGCCACTTGCACCTGGTAGAGGTCGTTGTCGGAGTAGAGGTGCACCCGGAGGATGCCGGCGCGCAGATCGATCTTCTTGGGCACCACCATGAACAGCACGCGGAACGACGAGACCACCAGGTCTGTGAAAAGGCGGGTGAGCAAGATGATGAAACCGAGAGGGCTGAACCGGCCCGTCCAGAAGATCGGTGGCAACGGGAACAAGATGGTCACCAGCCAGCCGAGCAGCCCGCCGCCGATGAACACCACGGGGCTCGTGCTGGCCCACAGGAAACACCAGATGAGGCCGGATACCGCCATGCTGATGGGGCGTGGCCGGATACGGCGCCGGAACTTGATCCTCTTCGACGGCTCGGCCCCCAAGACGGGACCGTTGTCGGTCTGGAGATCGGTCATCGCAGCTCCTCCGGGAGAACCGTCGCGACGTAGGCATCGCCGTGCAGGTACTCGGCGGCGCGCTCTGCGTACTCATAGAGCGGGCCGGCGAATACCGTCAGCGCCAGGCTGACGACCACCAACGTGGTGGTCGCTCCCAGCATCAGCGGCGGCATCGGGCGGGTGTCGGTCTCTTCTTGATCGCCGGTGTCCTTCTCGGCGAACTCGTAGTCGACTTCGTTGACGGTGGTGTCGAGATCCTTCAGCTCCGAGGGCGGCACACCCCAGAAGGCGCGGTTCCAGACCTTCGCCATGGCGATCAGGGTGAGCAGGCTGGTGGCGATGCCGCCCACCATGGTGACCCACACCAGCGGGCCTCCGAACTCCGCGCCAGCCTGCAGCAGGCCGAGCTTACCGATGAAGCCCGATAGCGGCGGAATGCCGCCCAGGTTCATCGCCGGAACGAAGAACAGCAACGCCAGGACCGGAGCGGTCTTCAGCAGGCCGCCCAATCCCTCCAACGACGAGGTGCCGCCGCGCCGCTCGATGAGACCGGTCACCAGGAACAGCGTGGCCTGGATGGTGATGTGGTGGGCCGTGTAGAAGATGGTGGCGGCAAGACCGGCCTGGCTGGCCATGGATACGCCGAAGATCATGTAGCCCAGGTGCGAGACCAGCGTGAACGACAGCATTCGCTTGATCTCTACCTGCGCCACGGCACCCAGGATGCCGATCACCATCGTGAGCAGGGATGCCACCATGAGCAATCCCGTCAAAGGGGACTCGGGGAACAGCAGCGTCTGGGTGCGGATGATCGCGTACACGCCCACCTTGGTGAGCAGGCCCGCGAAGACCGCGGTGACGGGAGCCGGGGCGGTGGGATAGGAGTCGGGCAGCCAGCTCGACAGCGGGAACACCGCCGCCTTGATCGAGAACACCATCAGCAGCAGCACCTGCAGCAACAACTGCACGGGCTCCGTCAGGTCGCTGAGTCGTCCTGAGAGCTGGGCCAAGTTGATGGTGCCGGTCGCGGAGTAGATGGACGACAGCGCCAGCAGGAACAGCAGGGAACTCAGCAGGTTCACCACGATGTAGGTGGTGCCTGCGCGCACCCTGTCGGCCGTGCCCCCCAGCGTGAGGAGCACATAAGAGGCGAACAACAGGATCTCGAAGCCGACGAACAGGTTGAACAGGTCGCCCGCCAGGAATGCGTTGGAGACGCCGGCCACCAGGAGGAGGAAGGTGGGGTGGAAGATCGAGACGGGTGTCTCGCGCTTCAGCTCATCGTCGTCCTGCCCGGTGGAGAACACCAGCACCGCGAGCGCGACGACCGAAGCCACCAACAGCATCAGGGCGCTCAGCCTGTCGACGACCAGCGCGATGCCCAAGGGAGCGTCCCATCCTGCGACCCAGAGCGAGATCGCTCCGTGCTGATCGGTGAGCCAGACGAAGACGGCCGCCAGCACCACCACGGCGGTCAGCGACACGATGGAGATCGCGCGCTGGAGCCTGGGACGCCGGGGCAAGGCGAGGGCGACGGCCGCGCCGAAGATCGACAGCAGCATGGGGAGAGGAAGCAGGTTGGTCATTCGCTCACCACATCCTCGCCCTCGTCGGAGAACGTTGTTTCTTCATAGGAATCAGAGGCTTCGTCGGACTCCGCCAGCTGGCGAATGCGCGCGTCCTCCACGTCGTCCGCCACCTCGTCATGCCCATGGAGCTGGAAGCTGCGATAGGCGAGAGTGAGCACGAAGGCCGTGATGGCCAGGGTGATCACGATCGCCGTCAGGACCATCGCCTGGGGGAGAGGATCCGACATGGCCTCGGGATCTGAGGTCCCGAGGATCGGGGCGTTGCCGGGGGCGCCGCTCGCGATGAGGAACAGGATGTTGACCCCGTTGCTCGCGAGGATCACGCCGAGCAAGATGCGGGTCAGCGACCGCTCGAGAATCAGGTATGTGCCGCATGCGACGAGGATTCCCGCGGTGATGGCGAGGGTCAGGTTGGCGCTCATCGACGGCCTCCCGGAAGGGCCTTGGTGGAGTTGATCAGGGGCAGGGGCGCTCGCTGTTCGCTGGCCTGCACGTCGATGCCGGAGCCGAGGCTGCGGGCGACGTCGAGCAGCATGCCCACGACCACCAGGTAGACGCCGATGTCGAAGACGGTCGAACTCACCAGATGCAGCTCTCCGAACAGGGGCAGGGTGACACCCCAGGGCGTGGTCCAGGTGTCCGGTCCGGGGACATTCAGGTGCCAGTCGTAGGTCTGCAGCACCGCTCCTCCGAAGAACACCGGCAGCACGGCGGTGCCGATCGTGAGGAGCAGGCCGGCGCCCAGAAAACGTCCGGCGTCGAAGGGCACGGCCTCGTCCAGCTCGTGCCGACCGGCGGCCAGGTAGCGGATCATCAGAGCCATTCCTGCCACCAAGCCGCCCGCGAAACCGCCGCCGGGAGCGTTGTGGCCGGCGAGCAACAGGTAGAACGACACCAGGATCAGGATCGGGAACAGGATGCGGGTGGCCACCTCGAATACCAGCGAGCGCACGATCGGCGACAGGGTCTGGCCACCGCGCAGCCACACGCCCGGCGCGCTGTCGGCCTGCTGCTCTTGGTCCCTTGCCCGCAGCGCCTCCCGGGTGCGCGTCACCTTGCCGGAGCGCGTCTGGATGAAGATCAGCGAAGCGACGCCGGTTGCCGCGATCACCAGCACGCTGATCTCGCCGAAGGTGTCCCAGGCTCGGATATCGACGAGAGCGACATTGACGATGTTCTTGCCGTAGCCGAACTCGTAGGCCGCGGTGAGCCAGCCTTTGGAGATGGGCTCGGCGATGCGTGCACCGGATGCCACCAGCGCGACGAGCGTCACCGTGAGGCCCGCGGCGGCAGCCACCAGTACCCGCCACCAGCGCGTCGAGGTGAGCGGACGGTTGGTGAAGTAACGCGGGAGCCTGCGGATGACCAGCACGAAGATGATCAGCGACACCGTCTCGACGAGCACCTGCGTGAGGGCCAGGTCCGGTGCCCCGGCCATCATGAACAACAGAGCGAGACCATAGCCTGTCACGCCGGTCAGCAGCACCGCGCGGACACGGCCGCGGGACTTCGCGGCCGTGAACGCCGCGGTGATGATGACGAAGGCCACGAGGACCTGCGGGATGCTATCGGCGGGCCGGTACTCGGGCCACGCGCGGATGCGCATCATGGCGTAGGTGGCCAGCGTGATCAACGTCACCAGGATGGTGCCCAGGTAGATCGGCAGGGAGCCGCGCTGGGTCCGGGCGGTGGTCTCGACGGCCAGGCGGTCGAGGCCACGCATGGAGCGGTGGAACATCTCCTCGGCCGCCACCATCTCGGGGAAGGTCGCCTGGGCGCGGGCGATGATGTCGCGGGCCAGGAACAGGCCGATGCCCAGGCCGAGCGCGGTCATCGACATCACCAAGGGCCAGGTCACACCGTGCCTACAGGGCGAGACCGTGCGGATGGTAGCCGGTGGGGATGGTGTTGGCGTAGGGCATCAGCACCGAGGTGAGCTGATGGCCCAGGAAACCTCCGGCCAAGCTGAACAGGGTGATCACCGTCGGCACCGCAACCATGCCGCGAGCCGGCTTGTGCCAGTTCAGGACGGGGGAACCGTTCTTCGGGGCGAACGCTCCCCACCACCAGCGCAGGCTGTAGGCGACGGTCAGCATGGCGCCGAAGACCAACGCCAAAGCGATGCTGGTGGCCGCCAGGGGAGTGATGGAACCCACGTCGCCCTCCACCAGGAGAACGACGGCTTCGAAGGCCGATTCCTTGGTGAGGAACCCCACCAGGGGCGGGACGCCCGCCATGGAAAGGGTCGCGAGACCCCCCACGATGGCCAGCCAGGGAGCCCGGTATCCGACGCCGTTGAGTTCCTTGAGGTTACGGGTGCCGGCTGAGTGATCGATGATGCCGACGCACATGAACAACGTCGACTTGAACAGCGCGTGCGCCACCACCGTCGCCATGCCCGCCAGCGCCCCCGCTTTGGTGCCCATGCCCAGCAAGAGCACCATGAAGCCCAGCTGGGAGACCGTGCCGTAAGCCAGGAGAAGCTTCAGGTCGCTCTGGCGCAGCGCCCTCCATCCGCCCACCAGCATCGTGGCGGCGCCGAGCAGCAGCACCGTCGGCCGCCAGTAGGGAACCGTCGCGAAGGCGGGAGCCATGACCGCGACGAGGTAGACGCCGGCCTTGACCATGGCCGCGGCGTGCAGATAGGCAGAGATCGGGGTGGGGGCGGCCATGGCACCCGGCAGCCAGAAGTGGAACGGGACCAGGGCCGACTTGCTCAGCGCGCCCACCAGCAACAGCAGCGCGCCAGCCGTGGCGAGCGTTCCGGTCGGCGGATTGAGGAGCAAACCCGATAGCGAATAGGTGCCGGACGTCTCGCCCAGCGCGACGACGCCCAACAGCATCGCGAGACCACCGGTGGTGGTGACGATCAGCGCGGTTTGCGCCGCGCCGCGGTTTGCGCGGCGGGTGGGGTCGTGGGCGATCAGGATGTAGGAGAAGACCGTGGTCAGCTCCCAGAAGACGAAGAGCGCTACCAGGTTGTCGGCGGTGACCAGGCCCACCATGGTGCCCGCGAATAGCGTCAGGACGGCCGCGCTGCGGGTGTGCATGTCGTGGTCGAAATACCAGCGGCAATACAGCAGCACCGCCACGCCGATCCATGTGACGATCAGCCCGAGTATCCATTGCACCAAGCCGATGCGGATGTCCAGGGAGACGCCCAGGGCTGGAATCCAGTCCACTTGGTCTACATAGACGTGCCCGGAGGTGATGATGGAGCTCAACGACAGCAACCACACGCCGGCAGCCAGCGGGGCTAACGCCAGAACGAAGTAGACGCGGGGCCCGAGCCAGCGAACGAGCAGGGGCGTCAGAACGCCCAGGATCGCATGCAGCGAGATCAGGGCGAAAAGCACGCGCAAGGCCCTTCCTGTTGGGGGGTCTGGTGGCGCGGCCTAGTGTACCGACTGATCAAACGCTCTGTCAGTAGCGTTTCGGGCTGGGCTAAGCGGAACCTCTAAGCCTGATCTGCGGGATCTTCAGACACGGAGTGCTTCTGGCTGGTAGATGCAGGTGGGGTCGGAGGCGAGGGGGTCGCCGACCATCGCGTAGGCCCGGGCACGGGAACCGCCGCAGATCCAGCTGAACTCGCACTTTCCGCACTTGCCGGAGTAGCGGGACGGGTCGCGCAGCGACTTCATCATCGGCGCCTCCGCGTAGATCTCGTGGAAGGGCTGCTCCTTCACCGAGCCGCAGCGATACGGCAGGAAGCCCGACGGGTAGACGTCGCCGATGTGGTCGACGAAGGCGAAGCCGCGGCCGGAGTTCACGCCGATCGGCGGGCGCGGTGGGCGACGCTCGGTCACCTCGCCGAGCAGGTCGTCGGTGGTGCGCATCAGCCAATCGTGCAGCTCGCCCGTTGGGGGCATGGGCGTGCCCGCCGCGCGGGCGTCGTCGCGCTGGATGGCGACTCGGCGGTAGTTGGGAGCTTCCGTGACCTTGACGGCGATCCGGTCGGAGACGTCGTGCAGCCAGTGCAGCACGTCCTCCATCTCCTCGGGATTGAGCGGTTCCAGGTTGGAGCCTCGGCCCATCGGCACCAGGAACAGGACGTACCACATCCAGGCCCCCATGCCCATTACGGTCTTCAGGATCTGGGGCAGCTCATGCAGGTTGTTCTTGCAGATGGTGGTGTTCACCTGGAAACGGAAGCCATGCTTCACCACGAGCTTGGCGGCCTCCATTGAGTCGCCGAAGGTGCCGTCGATGCCGCGGAAGGAGTCGTGGGTTTCCGGGGTGGCGCCGTCGAGCGAGATCGAGAACGCGTTGACTCCGGCGGCGCGCACGGAGGCCAACCGCTCGTCGGTCAGCAAGGGAGTGACCGACGGGGACAACGCCATGGGGAGTCCGATCGACTTGCCGTAGGCGATCAGTTCCTCGAGGTCTGGGCGTTCGAAGGCGTCGCCGCCGGAGAGGATCACGATGGGGCGCGGGGTGCCATAGGCGGCGAAGTCGTCGAGGAGCGCCTTGCCCTCGGCGGTGGTGAGCTGGCGGGGGTCGGCCTTGGTGAAGGCGTCGGCGCGGCAGTGCTTGCAGGCGAGCTGGCAGGCGCGGGTCACCTCCCACACGATGATGTGCGGCCGCTCGCCGGGATCGTGGTGCAGGGTGCGCACCACACCCTTGCGCGCGGTGTGGGGGTGTCCGCCGGGGTGTTCCCCAGGATGGCCCCCGGGGTGCCCGCCGGGATGACCGCTCATGGGATCGGCGGTGCCGGGATGCATAGTGGGGTGCGCGCTCATGGGTTAATCCTACGACTTGTCGTAAATCAGGGAGCGGCGCCCCCGGGTATCGCTCTCGTGCACAGATCTCCCTATTCTGCGAGGCCTTGCCTATAGGGGAGGCCCTCGGCGCATAGCGAGATTTGTGCCCGGACCGGGCCGGGGCGAGGCGATGGTGGGGTTCCGGGCACTAGGGTTGAGTGCACAGGACGGTGCACAAGAGGCCTTGCCCCACCGCGGGTCTCTCGATGACAGGGGTTTGTGTGAAGGGCATCACGGTTTTCTCCGGATCTGCGCATCCGGAATTCGCCGACGAGATCTGCGCGAAGCTGGGTGTTCCCCGCAGACCGGTGGCGATCTCCCGGTTCAGCAACGATTGCCTGCAAGCGCAGCTGCTGGCCAACTGCCGGCAGAATGACGTCTACATCGTCCAGCCTCTGATGCCGCCCACGCAGGAGCATCTGATGGAGCTGCTGCTGATGGTCGACGCGGCTCGTGGCGCATCGGCGGGACAGATCACGGCGGTCATCCCGCACTACGCCTACGCGCGTTCCGATAAGAAGGATGCCTCGCGGATCTCGTTGGGCGGCCGCCTGGTGGCCGACCTCTTGGTGACCGCCGGCGTGCATCGCGTGCTGACGATGAACCTCCATGCGCCGCAGGTACATGGCTTCTTCTCCGTGCCGGTGGATCATCTGACGGCCCTCGGCGTGATCGCCGATTACTATCGCGGCCACGATCTCACCGATCACGTCGTGGTCTCGCCGGATTTGGGGAACGCCAAGCAGGCGACCCTGTTGGCGCGGCTGCTCAACCTGCCCGTCGCGGCGGGCTCGAAACAGCGCCTGGGCGACGACCGCGTCGTCATCGACAACATCGTGGGTGATGTGCAGGGCAAGAAAGCGATCGTGCTCGACGATGAAATCGCCACCGGCGGCTCGATCCTGGAGATCGTCAACCGGCTGCGGGACTTCGGCTGCACCGAGGCCTCTGTGGCGTGCGTGCACGGACTGTTCACCGGAAAAGCGGTGGAGCGCCTCACCTCCAGCGATGTGATCTCGGAGGTGGTGGCCACCAATACCGTTCCGGCACCCGAGAACTTCCCGGGCCTGACGGTGCTGTCCGTGGCGGGCCTGTTCGCCGGGGCCATCGACCGCATCCACCGCGGGAAATCCGTCGCCAAGCTGTTCACGGGCGTGGACCCAGCCTACGCCGCACCGCCGGTTCCAGACAGCCTGTTCTGATTACTCCGGAACGGAGTTGCGGAAGACCGCGCGGAACTGCGCGCGGAAGTTGGCTGCTGGGCTGAGCGGCCAGCGGTGCATCACGTATTCGGTCGCGGCATCCACGCTGAGTTGTCGGCTGCTGTTGCCCAGGCGTGCCCACAGCTCGGGGCTGGCGGACTTGCTGGGCCGGAAGTACGTGGGCGTCGGGCCGGGCGGGGCGGTCACGCGGCACACATCCATGGGTTTCCCATCGGCGCCGGGCAGCGTGGTGAACTCGACGTGCACCAGCGCGGCGGCGTGCTGGCCGAGAGTGTGGGATAGCAGGTCGCGCAGCCAGAGTTCGTAGCGGTCCGTGTCGGGAGCTTTCAGGGTGGCGAAATCGGGTTCCAGGCCCACCGGCACGCCATCGTCGTCGACGCCGATCAGGAGGGTTCCGCCATCGGTGTTCAAGAAGGCGCACAGCGTCTTGGCGATCACCTGTTCCATCCGCTCGTCCTTGTTGCCGGTATGCAGGTTCACCCGAGCGGTGGACTTGAACTCCACCCGATCCGACTCGCCGGCCTCCAGTAGTTGCGTGGTGCGGGCCCGCTGCGGTCGTTGGAAGTGGGCGACGAGGGCGCCGTAGATCGCGATGCCCAGCACCGACATGCCCAGTGAGGTCAGCAGCGTGAGCGCACTCCAGAGGCGGGGAAGCGGGCCGATCCAGCTCAACAGCAGCAATCCGGCCGCCATGCCCACCAGGGAGATGATGATCGAGGTGGAGCCGCGCAGCCGTGCCCTGCCCCGCAGCAGCCGGCGAGCGACGATGCTGAGCGCCCAGGCGACCAGGAGCGAGATCAGCAGGAAGACGGCGACGCTCTGCAACGGTGCGTGGGGCAGCACGGAGGTATTCATCCAGGTCCTCGATCTCAGGGGCGCGGGTTCCCACCATGATGGCATTAGCTTGGCGTTTAACCTGTGTTGTTGTTGATCGTGGTGGTGTTCGGCGTGCCATAGCGTGGCAGTGGCCGCTGTTGGCGATGCTTTTGGTAACCACACCAAATCGTCAGGACAGCGACCACTTCCATGATTATCGACCATGACAGCTCCACGAAGGTAGCCCGGTATCAGGCATTGGGCTTACTCAACGACTTCCGTGCCGGTCTCTACTCGTGTCTGACACGTCGGGCGGATGTTCTTTTCGAACTCACCGACGCGATGTTGTGCGCACCGGGTCGGGTCACCGACCTTGCCCACCTGTGTCTTGAACCCGTGCATCGGCGTGGTCACGGAGCCCTCTACGACGGGTTGAACGCCGGCCGGATAGACACCGCAGAGCTGGGACAGCTCGTGGCAGCAACTCCGCTGCCACGCCTGCCGGGACCAGATGGACGAGACCGGATCGTGCTCGCGGTCGATGTGTCGAACTGGCTGCGACCCGACGCCGCTACCAGCCCCGAGCGATCGTTCTGCCATACCTATCCACGCGGCCGTGGGCGCGCGCAAATGATCCCGGGCTGGAGATACCTATGGATCGCCGCACTTGAGCCGGGTACGACCTCCTGGACCGCACTGCTAGAGACCCGCCGACTGCACCCCGACGAAGACGAAACCATGGTGACTGCCGAGCGGCTCCGAACGGTCTTCGAACGCCTCCACAACGCGGGGCACTGGAAGATGGGTGACCCGGATCTGTTGGTCGTGATGGACTCCGGCTACGACGTGACCCGGTTGACCTGGCTGCTCAAGGATCTGCCCGTGACCTTGGTGGCACGAGTACGGTCCAACCGGGTGTTCTACGCCCCGGCCGGGAAACGCAAGGGGCCGACCAAGGGCCGTGGCCCACGTCACGGCCATAAGCTCACCCTGGCCGATCCCGAGTCATGGCCGAGGCCCACCGTGACCACGACGAACCAGACCACCAACTACGGTCTCGCGACCGCGATCGCGTTCGACCACCAGCACCAGCGCCTCGAATGCCGCGGCCCCTGGGCAGACCACCACGGTGAGGCACCGATCATCGAGGGCACCCTGATCCAGCTGACCGTGGACCACCTGCCCGGCGACCGCGCCCCTGCACCGGTATGGTTATGGTGCTCGACCACCGGCTACCACGGCCGAGGTCGACCATTACTGGTCAGCCTACCTGCGCCGTTTCGACCTCGAGCACACCTTCCGGTTCCTGAAGCAGACCCTGGGCTGGACCCGCCCGATGCTGCGCGATCCCGAGGCTGCCGATCGGTGGACCTGGCTGGTCTTGGCCGCACATACCCAACTCAGGCTCGCACGCCCTCTCGCTGCTGATCATCGGCTGCCCTGGCAACCCCCTCTCCCCACGACCGCGTTGACTCCAGGCAGAGTGCGCCGAAGCTTTCCCCGCGTCCACGCGTCCTGCGTCCAGCCCACGAGAACGCCAATAGCCACACAGGCCGGCCCCGGACGGCCCCCAGGCAGCCGAAACCACCGGAAAGCACCCATCCACCCCATCGGCAAAACCAGCCCAACAGGTTAAACGCCAAGATTAGAGGTCCCGCAGGTAGGTGGCACCTACTGCGGCGCACTGGATGGCGACCTGGCTTCGTTGTCCAACTCACTGGCATGTCCAATGGCAGTGTCGTTCTCCGCCTTGCCATGTCATCCATCCAGCACGTCCTCGTTACGGCACCACCTACCTGTGGAACCTCTTACTCGCCCCGGTGCCGTCTCGTCTCGAGGCCGGAGTAGAGTCGTCGGTAGAGGTTCCACCGAAGGGATCCGGCCGACGATGGCTGTCGGTGAAACAGCAATTGGCAAGCCCATTTATACATAATTTTCGATGAATTGGATGAGGTGCATCCCATGACTGTCACCACCTCGCGTGCTCTTCTGGAGTCAGGAAATTCGGCGGGCGTTGAGGCGCTGCGCGCCGTGCTGGGCCGGGAGGCCGTCAGCACCAGGGAGCTGGACCGGATCGCGTTGGCTGTGGATGCCTCGCACTACCTGCGCGCCCCTGATGCGGTGATGCGCGCGAAGTCTGCCGACGATGTGGCAACGGCGATGCTCATCGCCTCCCAACTCGGATGGCCGCTCACCTTGCGTTCCGGGGGCACCAGCTTGTCCGGGCAGGCACTCTCAGAGGGTCTCGCGGTGGACGTGCGGCGGCACTTCCGCGCCGTCGAGGTGCTCGACGACGGTGCCCGCGTGCGGGTGCAGCCCGGCATGACCATCCGCCAGGTCAACGCGGCGCTGGCCACGCACCGCACCAAGCTCGGCCCGGATCCGGCCTCCGAGATCGCCTGCACCGTGGGCGGCATGATCGCCAACAACTCCTCTGGCATGACCTGTGGCACCGTCGCCAATGCCTATCGCACCATCGAATCGATGGTGGTGGTGCTGCCCAGCGGCACCGTCGTGGATACCGCTGCCCCCGACGCCGATGCGCGGCTGCGCACGGCAGAACCCCACCTGGTGGAGGTGCTGGAGCGGCTGCGTGAGGAGCTGCGTCGCGAACATCATCAGGCCGACATCCGCCGGCGCTATGCGATCAAGAACACCATGGGCTACGGGCTCAACTCCTTCCTCGACTTCGACACCCCGGTGAAGATCCTCGAGCACCTGATGATCGGTTCTGAGGGAACGCTCGGCTTCGTGGCGGAGGCCACCTTCCGCACGGTGAAGGTGCCGGCCAGGACCGCCACCGGTCTCCTGCTGTTCGAGAACCTGGAAGCCGCCACCACCGCTTTGCCTGCTCTGGTCTATTCGGGTGCCGACGTCGTCGAGCTGATCGACGCCGCCTCTATCCGGGCGATGGGCGACGATGCGAAGGGCGTACTGCCCCCAGGGTTCCAGGTGGCGCAGGAGGCCTCGCTGCTCGTCGAGTACCAGGCCGATGACGCGGAGGGGATCGCCGAGCGGGTCCAGGCCGGCAACGACGTCTTCGCCGGCCTGGGTGGGCTGGCGTCGTCGCCGGAACTCACGGAGGAGGCGGGGCGCCGCGCCCAGATGTGGGTGATGCGCAAGGGGCTCTACACCAAGGTGGCGCGTAACCGGCCGAAGGGAACCGCGGCGCTGCTCGAGGACGTGGCGGTGCCGATGGAGCAGTTGGGTGGGGTGTGCTCCGAACTGCATACCCTGTTCGACGCGCATGGCTACGAGGACGCCGTGATCTTCGGTCACGCCAAGGACGGCAACATTCACTTCCTGGTGACGGAGGACTTCGCCGGTCCCGCGTCGCTGAAGCGCTACGAGGACTTCACCGAGGACATGGTGGAGTTGGTGCTGAGCAACGACGGCACCCTGAAGGCCGAGCACGGCACCGGCCGGATCATGGCCCCCTTCGTTCGTCGCCAGTACGGGGACGAGCTGTATCGGGCGATGTGGGACATCAAGGATGCCTGCGATCCCCAGCGCATCCTCAATCCCGGATCCGTGCTCACCGACGACCCGAAGCTGCACCTGAAGGACATCAAGCCCACCGCTCCGGTGCGCACCGTGATCGATGACTGCGTGGAATGCGGCTACTGCGAGCCGGTATGCCCCAGCCAGCACCTCACCACCACGCCGCGCCAGCGCATCGTGGTGCAGCGCGCCATCGCCGCCGCCGAGGCCGCAGGGGAGAAGGAGTTGGCGGCGTCGCTGAAAGATCAGGAGGTCTACGACGTGATCCAGACCTGCGCCGTCGACGGCATGTGCTCGACGGCGTGCCCCGTGCAGATCAACACCGGCGATCTGGTGCGCGATCTGCGCCGCGAGAACCAGAATGCAGTGCTCGATGCGGGATGGAACGTGGCCGCCAAGCATTGGGAGACCGTGCTGAAGGTGGCCTCGGTGGGGATGAGCGTCACCGAGAAGGTGCCGACGCCGCTGGTGCGAGGAGCGTTGGGCGTGGCGCGAGCGGTGGCAGGCACCGATGTGGTGCCCACCTTGTCGAAGGAGCTGCCGGGCGGTGGGCCCGCGCGCACGCCCGCCCCGGCGCCCGGCGCCGATGCGATCTTCCTGCCCGCCTGCGTAGGCACGATGTTCGGCTCGCAGCATGCCTGCGGCACCGGCGTGGCGGGAGCCGTGCGCCAACTGGCCGAGCAGGCCGGGCTGGTCCTCAGCACCCCGGTTGGCGTGGCCGAGCTGTGCTGCGGCACGCCATGGAAGTCGAAGGGCCTGGCCAAGGGCTACGACACCATGAAGACCAAGCTGGTGGATTGGGTGCAGGAACACACGCGCGACGGTGAGCTGCCCCTGGTCTGCGACAACGTGTCCTGCACAGAGGGCATCATCGTCGCGTTGAAGAATGCCGGCGTGGCGGGGATCCGGGTGCTGGATGCCACCGAATGGGTCGCTGAGCATGTGGCGCCGCGGCTGCCTGCGCTCCCCAAGGCCCGGCATGCCGTGGTGCATCCCACCTGCTCGTCCACTCAGCTGGGCGTCAACGACGCGCTGCTGTTTCTGGCCGGTCTGGTGGCCGAGAAAGCCGTCGTGCCCGAAGGATGGCGCTGCTGCGCCTTCGCCGGTGATCGCGGCTTGCTGCACGAGGAGCTCACTGCCGCGGCGACCCGTGACGAGGCGGCGTCGGTGGGCACGCTGGAGGCCGACCTGTACCTGAGCTGTAACCGCACCTGTGAGCTGGGCATGACCCGCGCCACCGGACAGGTCTACGCGCATGTGCTGGAAGAGCTCGCGGCAAGGGTGAATGCTGGACGAGTTTCTTAGCCGACTTTCTTAGCCGACCCCGGCGGTCGCGCTCAGAATCGCGAATGGCATGATGGGGGATGCTGGGAGGTAGCGTCCACTGCCTTCTTGCGCGGGGCAATCGATGTATCCCGGTTTCTCATCGATTGCCCTCTGGAAGAGGACCCGCACCCGCAACGGCGCGACGGTGCGGGCTCTTTCCTGTTTACTCTCCGGAGAGTTCCGAGACCCAGGCGGGCACGGTGGCAAGGCCCGTGGCGGGAACCTCCGCGCCGGGATCCGGGATGGTGCAATCCGGCTTCACGCCGGGGGCGGGACCGAACTCCACGCCGTCGAAGACGAGATCCTTGACGAAGTTGTAGTAGGCCTCGTACTCGCCCGTGTCGTAGGGATTGTCGAAGGCGCATCGCCCGACGTAATAGCCCACCACGTCGGCGAAGGTCTCGGAGTCGTTGTCGGCGTAGCTGCTGAACTTGCCCTCGGCTCGGTAGAGCTTCTTGAAGTCTTGCCAGTACTCGGGGTTCGAGTGGCGATCGGAGTTCCACACGTGTCCGAACTCGTGAGCCACGAGGCGCACGAGGCGACCTTCATCCCCAGCATCCAGCGCTCTTTCGAACTTGCCGAAATCGAGGGAGACGTGGTTGACCTTCGTCAGGCTCCAGTCGCCCCAGGCGTAGCCGGAGATGGATGTCGTGTTGACGCCGACCTTTCCTCCCACCTTTTCCTGCAGGGTGGCGCGGTAATCGGTGCACTCCATGGCATCGAAGGTCTCCCACAGGATCTTGATCGATGGCAGGTAACGCTCGGTCCACTGCGTGCCGTTGAGTTCGAAGCCGAAGTTCTCGGTGAAGGATGCCTTGATCTCGTCGATGGAACGACCCTCAGGCCACGGATGCGTCGGTGCACACGGCGCGGGGATGCCTTCCAGCGGGGGCGGCGCCGGTGGCGCTGCCGGGAGGGGGCGCGCGGCGGGGGCCTCGGTAACGGGGTGCGCAGGGGTAGCGGACGCGGCTAAGGCAAGACCGGCCAGAAGAGCCGTGAGGAGCTTACGCACCGAAATATTCTCCGATCGAGGAATTTATGCCGTTATTAAGAATCTCTCAGGAATCTCAGAAAGGCAAATCGGCGTAGTGCTGAGCCCGCCTTACGCGCTCGCCCCTCAGGGCGGAGCCCGTCGGGGTGGTTCAGGGCGCGGATGGTGGCGAGCCGAGAAGGCCGGGGAGGATTACAGTTATCCCCATGACCCTCTTTGACGTCCGACGCACCGCCACGCCCACCTCCGACGAGGATCGTCGCAAGGCCTTGGCAGACCCGTCCTTCGGGAGGTACTACGTCGACCACATGGCGGTAGCTGACTACACCGAGGGCGTGGGCTGGCACGATCTGCGGATCGAGCCCATGAGCGACTTCGCGATGCACCCGGCAGCCGCGGTGCTGCACTACGGGCAGGAGATCTTCGAGGGCCTGAAGGCCTATCGGCGCGAGGACGGCACCGTGTGGCTGTTCCGCCCGGAGAAGAACGCCGCCCGCTTCGTGCGTTCCGCTGAACGGCTCGGGATGGCCCCGCTGCCGGAGGAGCTGTTCCTCTCGGCGGTCACCCAGCTGGTGGAGCTGGAGAGCGAATGGGTGCCGACGGGTGAGCAGGAGCAGAGCCTGTACATCCGGCCGTTCCAGATCGCCTCCGAGCCCTATCTCGGGGTGCGAGAGGCGCACAACTACCGGTTTGCGGTGATCGCCTCGCCCGCCGGCCCCTACTACTCGGACGCCATGAAGCTGTGGGTCACCCCCAACTTCACCCGTTCCGCCCCGGGCGGCACCGGCACGGCCAAGTGCGGCGGCAACTACGCCGCCAGCCTGATCGCAGCCCAGGAGGCCTACGAGCATGGCTGCGGCCAGGTGCTCTGGACCGACGGCGCCGAGCACAAGTGGCTGGAGGAGTGCGGCACCATGAACGTCGCGATGATCACCTCCGATGATGAGCTGCTCACCCCCGCGCTGGGCACCATCCTGGACGGCATCACGCGCGATTCGATCCTGAAGCTCGCTTCCGATCACGGTCTGACGGCGGTGGAGCGCCCTATTTCCGTGGACGAACTGCTCACCGGCCTGGCCAGCGGTTACATCAAGGAGGTGTTCGCCTGTGGCACCGCCGCGGTGGTCACCCCCATCGTCGGCTTCAACACCCCGGATCGCGGCGAGTACGTCGTGGCCGACGGTTCGGTGGGGGCCCTCACCCAGGAGATCCGCACCCACCTGGTCGACATCCAGTTCGGGCGCGCCGAGGATACGCACGGCTGGACGGTGCAGGTCGCCTGACGGTTGTTGACGGCGAAGGCCTTCGAGCACCCGGTGATGGCTACGGGGTGCGGGAGGCGGTCTCCGTCGTCGGTTGGCGGCCGAAGCGCCAGACGGTGATGGCGAAGACGGCGGGGATCAGGGCGCAGAGCAGCAGGGCGGTGCGTAGCCCGTAGCCACCGTCGTCGGGCAGCAGTTGCGCCACGGATCGCAGCGGGCCCTGCACCGCCTCCGCCAGGCCTCCCGCCAAGGCTGGTCCGGTTGCGCCGCCCGCGTCCCCGGCGAGCGCGAGGATCGCGAACATGGCCGCGCCGCCCATGGGGAAGCGCGCGGCCGTCAGCGAGAAGGTGCCTGGCCACAGCAGGGCCACCATGATTCCGCAGAGCGCGCAGGCGAGCAGGCTGATGATCGCGACCGGCGAGGTGGCGGCGATGATGTAGCAGGCCGCGGCGCCGATGCTGGAGATCATGAGCATGCGGCGCAGGTCTACCCCCGCGCCCCAGATGCCGTAGCCGAAGCGGCCGGTGCCCATCAACAGGGCGAACAGGCCGGGGCCGAGGAGATCGCCGATCTCCTTGCTGACGCCGATGCCCTCCTCCGCGAAGAAGGAGGACCACTGCACCATGGTCAGCTCGGCGGCGCCCCCGGTCATCATCAGCACGAGTGCGGCGAGGAACAGCGGCGTGCCGAACAGGTTGCGCAGGGAGGTGCGGTCATCGTCGGCGACGGTCTCGGGAAGCGGAACCCGCAGGAAGGCGATGGTGTTGATCAAGGGGATGACCGCCCAGATCGCGGGCAACCAGGCCCAATGTTGGGTGCCGATCACACTCAGCACGACGGTGGTGCCGACGACCACGGCGAGCTGTCCCCAGCAGTAGAAGGAGTGCAGCAGCGCCATACCGGAGGCCTTCTGGTCGGCCGGAGTGGGCAGGTGCTCGACGATGGGGCTGACCAGTACCTCCAGCAGACCGCCGCCGACGGCGTAGACCACCACCGCGATGCATAGGCCGAGGAAGGGGCTGCCCATCGTCGTGGGCAGGATTGCCATCAGGAGCAGGCCGATGGTGGCGAACACGTGGGCCAGCACGATCGGCACCCGGTAGCCGACCTTGTCGACGAAGAACATGGCGGCGAAGTCGGTGAGGAGCTGAACGCCGAAGTTGAGCGCCGCGATCAGGCCGAGTTGTGCCAAGGGCACGGAGAACTGGGTGTGGAAGACCACGAACAGCAGTGGTGCCAGGTTGTTGACGATGGCCTGCACCACGTAGCCCGTGTAGCTGGCGCGGGTGGTGCCGGTGTAGTTCCGAGGGAGCGACGACATTCGGTTCCTGTGAATCTCGTGAGTCACCGGTGGGTGGTGAACCAGTCGGCGGCGTATTCGACGAGCTGACTGCGGGTCACCGGGGCTGTGGGAGAAGGTGAGGAGGTCATGGATGTGCCTTCCGTTGAATGCGGTGGTGGTCTTAAGAGCGAGTGATGCGTCGGAAGCCTTCGATCATCTGCGCCGCTTGGGCAGTGTGCAAGATCGTACGCGCGATGAGCGTGGATGCTGTCCGGTGTCGGCTCTCAGGTCGAAAGAGATCACGCCGTCGGCCCCATGCTCGCTCGGGAACGGTTTTCCGCATGTGGTTGGCGGGTGGTATGTGGTTGTGGGGCGGGGAGGGGTCAGTCTTCTGTGAGGGCGTCCTTCATCGATTCCGGTGCCCACGACAGGAGCTGGGCGCCCTCGGCAGCGTCGAGCAGGACAGCGTTGCCGTAGCCGATCCACAGTCGACGCCCCTCTCCTCGTTTTGCGACCATCGTGTAGCCCGCTTCTTCCGCGCTGGCCGAGATCGCGTCGAGAATGGTCTGAGGATTTGCCTCGGCGATCATCACCGTCGCCTCGGTTGCGCCGGTGACGTGAATATCAGAGGGCAGGATGATCCCTTCGGGCACCTGGATCCGTTGGCCGTCCACCTCGACCCAGTCTGTACTGACCCCTTCACGCACGAACTCCGGGGTAGGAGAGGGACTCGAAAAAAAGGCACCGGCCGAACCCATGGACGGCGCGTCATCGCCACGGTGGGCACAGCCGACGAGGCTCGTCGTCATGCAGACGACCGTCGCCGCTGTCGCAATCCCTTTCCACGCCATATCGCCAGCCTAGAAACCACGTTCAACCCTCACCCGGTGCGGGGAGAGGATATTCACGTCCACGCCTTTGAGGTGGTCCCTGAGGTGCGAGGAACGAGCCTCGAAGGTGGTCCCTGAGTGGCAGGAACGAGCCTCGAAGGGCGTTAACCGGAACCTTGGGCACAGACCCTGCCAAAGCCCTAGTTAACGCCCTTCGAGGCTCCTCGCAGAGCTCGTCACACCTCAGGGACCTGAAAACAGGATCCCGCCACATACTTTTCGTATCAGGGGCTGCCCTTCTCGGGGTCAGAGGTCGAGGCCTGTGAAGATGTCGGTGGCGGGGACGTCGGTTGGGGGGAAGGGGGCGCCCCAGCCCAGCTGGTAGGCGTCGCCGGCGCCCTCGAGCTCCTGGACGAGTTGGTAGAACTGCCAGAACTCACCCTCGGTCGAGACCTGGCTGCGGTAGCTGAACAGCGCATTCCTGGCTCGGTCGAGATAACCGTCGATGGGCACCACGGCGACGATCTGGTCCGGCGAGGGGCCGAACGAGTCCTCGTCCCGTTCCTCATCGCCCCAGATGGTCAGTCCGCGTTCCTTGGCCAACTTGTAGGCGGCGACCCAGAGGGGGGTGTTGTGGGAGATGTAGAGCAGTCGGCTCGCGTGCCAAGGTGCGCCCAACTCCGGGCGATGTGTCGGAGAAGCGGCCAGCATCATGGCATAGACGGTGACGCGATGGGCCTGGATATGGTCGGGGTGACCGTAATTGCCGCGCTCGTCGTAGGTGATGATCACCTGCGGACGACGGTCCCGGATGATTTCGACGAGATGGTTGGCGGCCTCCAAGAGGTCGGCGCGCCAGAAGGCGCCTTCGGGGATCTCGGAGGGAGCGATGGCATTGCCAAACTCATCGCGGGCCATTCCGGTGTCGTGGTAATGGCCGATGCCGCCGAGGTAGACGTGATCGGTCAACCCGATGTAGGCCATCGCGTCGACGATCTCGCGGCTGCGATGCTGGCCCAGCTCGTAGGGCGAGTAGTGCTGCCACTCCGGCACCAGGATCTCGCCCATCTCCCCCAGGGTGCAGGTGACCAGCGTCACCTGGGCACCCTCGTCGAGGTAGCGAGCCATGGTCACGCTCGACTGGCTCGACTCATCATCGGGGTGGGCATGCACGAGTAGTAGTCGACGATCATTCACGGCAGACAGGATACGAGGTCAGGCCAACAACTCCGACGCGTCGACGCCACCACCTGCCATGGTGAGGGACCTTGCAGCTTGGTCAGAGGCCCTGCTCGAAAACGACGAAAAACGCACACGAGACCTCGTATCTGGTTCTAAAAGCCAGAAACTACAACCTGATGTGCGTTTTTCGTCATTCGGTTGAGGGGAGGTGCTGCCCGCGCCTCCCTTTTCCCTGTTTCCGCGGAAGTCTTGGCGTACCAGGTCCTGCAGTCGGTTGTGACGGGGCGCCGGCGGGTGTCCGTCGACCCGCTGCGGCGCGAACCATGCCACTATTAAGCGCATGTATATCCTTGCGCTTGAGGAGAGTTCCTGGAGTGAAGCCGAGTGGCAGCTCGGCGCGCACCCGCACTATGACGGCGTGACCTTTGCCGTCTACGCTCCGGCCGCGACCCGGATCCAGCTCGAGATCTACGATCGGGCTTTGGGTGCGGATCCGATTGCCACCTATCTTCCCGCAAAGGGGAAGGACGGCATCTGGCGGGCCCGCCTCCAGGGGCTTCAGCTGGGCACCATGTACGCCTACCGAGCGTGGGGAGCCAACTGGACCTACGACGAGGACTGGGAACCCGGCTCCGAGCTGGGATTCGTCGCCGACCTCGACGAGAAGGGTAATCGGTTCAACCCCAACAAGGCGCTCTTCGATCCCTATGCGCGCGAGCTGAGCCATACCGTCTACTCGGACGAACTGTTCGACTACGAGGTTGATGACGGCGTCTTCGGGACGGGGGGCGACGACTACCACGGGCGTCCTCGCCGGCTCACCGACACCGGTCCCTACGTGCCGAAGGGGATCATCGTCGCGGAACCGCGGCCCCGCAAGCCTCGGCTCGGGTTGCCGCCGGAAAACACGTCGATCTATGAGGTGCAGACCCAGCAGCTCTCCGGCCATCCGTCGACGGCCAAGCTGACGGAGCTCCTGGCCGGGGAACCTGGTTTCGAGGATGTGGTGGACATCCCGGAGAAGTACCAGGGCACCTATCGCGGAGCCGGGATGATGGCGCCGTACCTGAAGGGCTTGGGCATCAACACTGTCGAGCTCTTGCCGGTGCACGAGACCAATACCTCGCAATCCGCGCGCTACGGCAAGACCAACTCCTGGGGGTATATGACGCTGGGGTTCTTCGCGCCCAACCGCTACTACTCGTCGGATATGTCGGCGGGCGGTCCGACGCGCGAGTTCCGCGAGATGGTCGATGCGTTCCACGAGCACGGCATCGAGGTCTACCTC
Source organism: Tessaracoccus sp. (assembly GCA_041393555.1). Lineage (GTDB taxonomy): Bacteria > Actinomycetota > Actinomycetes > Propionibacteriales > Propionibacteriaceae > Arachnia. Next base: position 68,777 of record JAWKJW010000004.1, read on the forward strand.
GACGTGGTCTACAACCACACGGCTGAGGGCGGCAACTGGCATGGTGACGTCAACACCACCGGGTTCACCAGCCTGGGAGGTTTCGCGACGGCCGAGTACTACTCGATGACCTCCGGCCACATCCTGATCGACGGCGCCACCGGCACCTCGAACCAGCTCAACTATTCCTCTGATGCTGCCCGCCGTCTGGTGATGGACTCGTTGGAGTACTGGACCACCGATATGCACGTCGACGGCTTCCGTTTCGATCTGGCCACCGTGTTGGGCAGGCTCCCCGGCGATGCCGATCCGGACGACTGGGACGGGCAGAAGCGGTTCTTCCAGGACCATCCGCTGCTGGTGGAGATCGCCGCCTTCGCCGAGGAGCGAGGCGTCGAAGTGATCGCGGAGGCGTGGGACCTCTGGGGCTACGAAGTGGGCAACTTCCCCCGTGGATGGGGCGAATGGAACGGCCGCTATCGCGACGCGGTGCGTCGGTTCACCAAGGGCGATGGCAACGTCGGGACCTTCCTGGAGCAGTTCAACGGCGACTACCACCATTTCGCCGATAACGGCGGCGTGCAGAAGACGATCAACTTCATCGACGCGCACGACGGCTTCAATCTGGTGGACTTGGTGAGTTATCAGACCAAACGAAACGATCAGCCGTTCCCCTTCGGCCCGTCCGACGGCGGCTCCGATGACAACCTCAGCTGGGATTCGGGAGGCTCCCAAGAACTGCGTCGTCAGCGGGTGCGCAACCTCTGGGCGCTGCTGTTCCTCTCCCGCGGTGTGCCGATGGTGGTGGCCGGCGACGAGTTCGGGCGCACGCAGAACGGCAACAACAACCCGTGGGCGCTGGACTCCATCGCGATGCGCAACAACTACGAGATGATCCCCACCAACGCGCCCAACCGGGTGCCCGTGGGGCCTGACATCGCGACGGACTATCACGACAACCTGGGGGAGTTCCGGACTTCATCGAACGTCAATGGGCTGTTCCGGTTTGCCCGGTTCATGGTGGGCCTGCGGCAGAGGCATGACGCGCTGCGGCAGAAGCAGTGGGGCGACCTGGTGGCCGACAACACGGATGTGTCCTACCTCTTCCGGACACCGTCGGGTTATGGGAGCCCCAAGGAGGGCGATCGCGCCGTCGGTGCCCTGATCAACTCTCCCGGCGATGACTTCTGGGTGATGGTCAACATGGCCGATATGCCCATCGAGTTCACCGCCCCCCAGCTTCCGCAAGGCCGTGCATGGCGATGGTTGATCGACACCTCGGTGGAACACGAGGACCACTGCAACTACTGGTTGGAGGGTGAAGGCGAGGTAGCCGGCCAGTCCACTCTGGTCGCGCCCTGGTCGGTGGCCGTGTGGCACGAGGATGCCGCCCCCAAGCCCATCGCCGGCATGCGCACCGACGACGCAACCTCCACCCGCTCGACGGTGCAGTGGCGGCGCGCGAAGAAGACCTTCGGGCGCGTCGCCAGGCGTTCCTCGTCCTGACCCAGGAAAGAGGAGGAACCTGGAGGAACCACCGAGCCTGACTCGGCGTTTCTGACAGCGGCTATCCATCTGATCGCGCATGCCCCAGGGCATGCGCGATCTTTCATCTTCAGGGCGCGTTCTCATGTTCCGCACACCGCTGCTGTGTGCCGGTTGGCGCACGTTCTCAGTGCGCTGTGATTCCGATTCTACGTAAAATTCCGCAACTACAACTGCAAACAGTTACGTAAGACATGCAACCTCTTGCGGTTTCCAGAGAAAAATGTCAGACTCCTGACTGGACTACGTCGGTATCAGGTCGATGAACTGCCGGTGCCGCCAAGCCCCAGACGCCCAGACGGACGTCAGCAACCCCTTGGATGCGGGTTGAGTTCAATGAAGAAGGGAGCGACGCAGATGCGGATCAGCAGAGCGTCACACACGAAGAAGGCCGCCATCTTTGCCGGTTTCACCGCCTTGGCGCTCGCACTGAGCGCATGTGGTGGCGATACCGACCCGGCCGACCCGGCCGATCCGGCCGCAGACCCCAGCAGCACCGAGTCCGCGGCCCCCGCGGCCCGTGACGAGAACGTCGACCTGGTGATCTGGGCTGACCAGCTCCGCGCCGACGCGCTGCGTCCGTTCGTCGAGCAGTTCGGCGAGGATAATGGCATCTCGGTCCAGGTGCAGTTCGTCACGGATGTTCGTGGCGACTTCAGCGCCGCCACCCAGTCGGGTACCGGCCCGGATGTCATCGTCGGTGCGCATGACTGGCTGGGCGAGTTCTACCAGAACGGCTCGGTGTCCCCGATCAACATGGGGGCCGATCTGGAGAGCAGGTTCAATCCGGTGGCTCAGACGGCCACGAAGTTTGCCGGCCAGAACTTCGCCGTGCCCTATGCCATCGAGACCCTCGCCCTGGTGCGTAACACCGACTTGGCCCCTGAAGCCCCGGCGACCATCGAAGATGCCGTCGAAGAAGGCTTGGCGCTTGTCGAGGAAGGCACGGCGTCCAACGCGTTGCTCCTCGAGGTAGGACAGGCCGGTAATCCCTATATGGCCTACCCCTTCCTGTCCGCCTTCGGCGGCGGCATGTTTGCCACGAACGACCAGGGTGATCTTGATCCGACCCAGCCGACCGTGAACAGCCCTGAGACGGTCCAGGGTGCGGAACTGCTCGGGTGGCTCGGTGAGGAGGGCGTGCTCTCGGTGAACATCGACGGCAGCAACTCCGTCCCGCTGTTCACCGAAGGCGACGTCCCGTACTTCATCACCGGGCCGTGGGCGATTCCCAATATCCGCGAGGCCGGGATCAACTACGAGATCACCCCGCTGCCCGCCACCAGGGAGGGTGGCCAGATGCGCTCCTTCGCGACGATCAACCAGTTCTACGTCGCCGCCAATGCCCAGAACCCGGCTATCGCGGAAGAGTTCGTGCTGAATGTGGTGACCAGGCTCCGAGGTGCAGCAGGCGCTGTACGAGGTGGGTCAGCGTGTTCCTGCCCTCACCGAGGCCGCAGATGCGCTCGCCGCGGATAACCCCGAGCTGACTATCTGGTCCGAGGCCGCCGCGAGCGCCGACATTATGCCCAACATCCCCGAGATGAACTCGGTGTGGGCTCCGGTTGGCCAGGCTACCGCCGACATCATCAAGGGCTCGCTGGGTGCCCAGGAGGGCATGGATGCCGCCCAGACCAGCATCGAGCAGGCCCTGGGGCTGAGCTAGTCGGACTGTGAGGTGCGGCTCGGGTGAGGACCTGTCTTCTTCATCGAGTCGCACCTCCATCCACAAGAGCGCAGAAAGAGATCACTATGACTCAAACCACGCATTCTCGAGCGTCGTCCGGCTCGAAGCAGCACATCGACGCGCCTCCGAAGGCGCCGCTCTGGGTGATCGTCGTCAAGTGGATCGGCATCGCCGCCGCGCTGGTACTGGGTGCGATCGCCATCCAGCGGCTCATCGAGATGGGCTGGTGGCTCGGCGTCGTCATCGTCGGCGCCATCGCCTCCGCCATCCTCGTGGTCTACGGCCGACGCAAGGGCGTAGCGCTGAAGTTCATCCTTCCCGGCCTGCTCCTGCTGTTGGCGCTCCAGGTGTGGCCGGTGGCTATACCGCCGCCACCGCCTTCACCAATCAGGGCTATGGCAACATGCTCTCCAAGGAGGAGGCGATCGAGACGATCGTGCTCACCTCCGTGAGGGAGGTGCCCGACACCCCTCGGTATGCGATGGCCGTCGCCGTCGAGGAAGGCAGTTCACCAGGGAGCGGAGACCTCGTCCTGCTGCTCACCGATCCCGGCAACGAGCAGGTTTATGCGGGCACAGCTGACGGCTTGGAGCCTCTCAGCGACCCGGGAATCGAGCTTCGCGACAACGGCGCGGTCTCAGCCGCCCCCGGCTACACGCTGTTGAATGCGCGTGAGATCAATGAGCGCGATGATTTCCAAGACCTCGCCGTGCCCACTGATCAGGGTGCCATTCGTCCGCAGGGCCTGAGTCAGGCCTTCGAAGGCGTATTCACGATGGTCTACGACGAGGCCACCGACGTGATGACCGACACCCTGACGGGCACGCGATACGTCGCGGAAGACGGCTCCTTCGTTCCTGAGGATGGCACCGGTGGCCGGCTTGCGCAGGGCTGGACCATCAACGTTGGCTTCGATAACTTCGGCAGAATCCTGACCGATCCCACCATCCGTTCGGGATTCCTCGGGATCTTCCTGTGGAACGTCGCTTTTGCTGCCCTCGCTGTGGGGACCACCTTCATCCTGGGAATGCTGCTGGCGATTCTCTTCAACAACCCGGATATGAAGTACAAGCGGATCTACCGCTCGATTCTGGTGTTGCCGTACGCGATTCCGGGGTTCGTGACCGCCCTGGTGTGGCAATCGATGCTCAACCAGGACTACGGACTGATCAATAATCTGTTGGGTTTGTCGGTGAACTGGCTCGGTGATCCCTTCATGGCGAAGGTCGCCATCCTGATCACCAACCTCTGGCTGGGCTTTCCCTACATGTTCATCGTGTGCACGGGCGCCCTGCAGTCGATTCCGGGTGAAGTCTACGAGGCGGCCCGTATCGACCGAGTAGGCCCGTACGGACAGCTCATGAAGATCACCATGCCGTTGCTGTTCGTCTCTGTCGGTCCGCTGCTGATCGCGTCGTTCTCGTTCAACTTCAACAACTTCGGCCTGATCTATCTGCTCACCGAAGGCGGCCCGTTCTCTGCGGGCAACACCGACATCGGCTCCACGGATCTGCTGATCACCTACGCCTACCGCCTCGCGTTCGCGGGCTCGAACCCGAACTATGGGATGGCGGCGGCCGTGTCGATCCTCATCTTCCTGCTGGTGGCGTCGATGAGCCTCATCGGATTCAACAAGACCGCGAAACTTGAGGATGTGAACTGATGTCCGCGACAACGATACCTAAGAAGCGCAATGGCCGGCGGTTCGCCAGTGGCCAATGGTGGCGACACCTACTCGCCCTGGTTGCGGTGTTCTGGGCACTGTTCCCGATTATCTTCATCGTCTCCGCGGCGCTGAATCCTGCGGGCACGCTGTCCACGTCACGGCTGCTGCCACGCAGCTTCTCGTTGGCGAACTTCGAGAAGTTGTTCAGCGCGCCCAGTGGCCGTATCTGCGCTGGTACGCCAACTCGCTCTATGTCGCTCTGCTGGGTGCGCTGCTTACGCTGCTGATCGGTTCGATGGCGGCCTACGTCTTCTCGCGCATGCGGTTCAGAGGACGTCGTGGCGGCCTGATGGCGCTGCTGCTGATCCAGATGTTCCCGGCGCTGCTGGCGTTCGTGGCCGTCTATACCACCTTCGACCGGATCGGCCAGGTGGTCCCGATGCTGGGTCTGAACTCCACCACGGGCCTGATGCTGGCCTACCTGGGCGGCTCCATGGGCGCCAACGTGTGGCTGTTGAAGGGCTACTTCGACACCGTGCCCAAGGCCTTGGACGAGGCGGCGACGATCGACGGCGCCTCGCACGTGCGGATCTTCTTCACGATCATCCTGCCGCTCGTGGTGCCGATTCTGGTGACCGTGTTCATGCTGGTGTTCGTGCAGTTGTACGGGGAGTTCATGCTGGCGTCGATCTTCCTGAGAGACGCAAACTCGCAGACCCTGGGCGTCGGCCTGTGGGCGCTGCAATCGGCTGATAAGAATGCGTTCTTCGGGCAGTTCGCGGCGGGTGCGCTGCTCGCCTCGTTGCCGGTGGTCATCATCTACCTGGGTCTGCAGAAGCAGCTCATCGGTGGCCTGACCTCCGGCTCCGTCAAGTAACCAGTGTGCGCTGATGGGTGCCGCCACGCGGCACCCATCAGCGGCTGCCCTCACTCTTTTCCCTCGCTGCCCAGATAGGAAATACCTCCATGGCTTTGCTGCCACATCACGACGGATCCCCGCTGTACGTGTCGAATCAGAACCCCGAGCTGGGCGACGTGGTGGAGGTCCGCCTCCGGGTGCCCGAGGGGTTCGGGCCGGTTGAGCGCGTCGCGGTGCGGTCGCTGCCCGACACCGAGCCCTGGGTCGACGAGGCCGCGTGCGCCGGCACGGTGGATGGCTGGCAATGGTGGTCGGCGCAGATCGTGGTGGCCAACCCCCGGCATCGCTACCGCTGGCTGATCATCCTGACCGACGGCACCGTGCGCGAACTGACGCAGGCCGGGCTGAGCGAGGTCGAGGCGCCGGATGTCTTCGACTTCTCGCTGCTTTCCGGCAACCCGCCCCCGTCCTGGATGGGCGATGCCGTGATGTACCAGATCATGCCCGACCGGTTCGCGCGCTCCTCCCGCGCGGATGAGAACCCGGCGCCGTGGTGGGCCGTTCCGGCTGAGTGGGACGACCCGGTCGATCCGGTGATGCCCACCCGCGTCACCCAGTACTACGGGGGCGACCTCGACGGCGTCGTCGAGAAACTCGACTACCTCGAGGAGCTCGGGGTCAACCTGATCTACCACACCCCGATCTTCCCGGCGGGCTCCAACCACCGCTACGACTCGCGTGACTTCGCCACCGTCGACGAGTCCCTGGGCGGCGACGCGGCCTACCGTCGCCTGATCGACGCCGTCCACGCGCGCGGAATGCGCATCATGGGAGACCTCACGGCCAACCACTCCGGAGACACCCACGAGTGGTTCCAGGCTGCGGTGTCCGACGTGGACGCCCCGGAAGCCGACTACTACATCTTCTTGAACGATGAACGCACCGAATACGAGACCTGGCTGGGGGCCAAGACGCTGCCCAAATTCGACTGGAGCTCGAAGGCTCTGCGTCGTGCGTTCATTGAGGGGCATGGCTCCGTCGTCGCCCGATGGCTGGACGAGCCCTACAACACCGACGGGTGGCGGATCGACGTCGCCAACATGACCGGTAGGTTCGGCGCCCAGGATCTCAACGAGGACGTGCGTCGCACCATCCGCCAGACGATGCAGGAGGTCAATCCCGACACCCTGCTGGTGGCCGAATACACTAACCTGCACGCGGCCGACTTCACGGGTGATGCCTGGCACGGTGCGATGTCCTACTCGACGTTCACCTGGGCCGTGTGGCATTGGCTGGCTGAGCCTCGAGTCTTCGAGCACCTCAATGCGCAAGGCAAGCTCGTGGAGGATTCCTGGTTCTTCGGGGTGCCCGGCGGGCTGCGCGGCTACACCGCGGCGCAACTGGTCCAGCAGCTGCAGGGCGGCACCGTCGAACTGCCATGGCGGGTGCGCCTGGGATGCATGCAGGCGTTGGATTCCCATGACACGGCCCGGTTCGCCGCGTTCACCCCGGATGAGCTGGTCCCGTTGGGCGTCGGGCTGTCCATGACGCTCCCCGGCCTCCCGGTGGTCTTTGCCGGCGATGAGCTGGGTATGACCGGCATCGACGGCGAGACCAGCCGCACCCCCATGCCCTGGAACAGGCTCGACGACCCCGCGCTGGCCGCGCGCTTCGCCACCTACCGCGACCTGATCGGGCTGCGCCGCCGTCACGGTGCCCTGCAGCAAGGGGGGCTGCGGTTCGTGCACACAGGCGATGACACCCTGGCTTTTGTGCGGGAGAGCGTCGAGGAGTCGGTGTTGGTGGTGGCCTCGCGGGCCGCGGATGTCGTGGAGATCCCGGCCGGCCTGCTCTCTGGGGCGGCTCAGGCGACGCGGTTGTTCGGTGGCTCAGCGCTCAGCCTGGATGACGCGGGAAATGTTCAGATCGTCGCTGGAGGGCCGAGCTTCTCGGTGTGGCAACTGCCTGGCGTCGTCGTACCCGAATCTCCAGAGGTCGACTCATCCACGCCCCGCACGCATCGCGACGCGGCTTGGCGATAGGTCGCGGCCGTTGAGCCCCTACACTACTGGGGTGAGCGCGAACCTGGGGACCGTGGCGGCGCACGCTGGAGTCAGCGTGGCGACGGTTTCTCGCGTACTCAACAACAGGGCCGGGGTATCGGATGCCACGCGCGCGGCGGTGCTCGCCTCGATCGACGTGCTGGGCTATCAGCGGCCACCGCAGCTGGTGGCGCGACGGGCGGGTCAGGTGGGGCTCATCGTTCCCGAGCTGGACGATCCGGTAGTTCCCCTGTTCGCGCAGATGATCGAGTCCTGCCTGGATCAGTCGGGGTTCATACCGGTTCTCTGCTCGCGCACGCCGGGTGGGGCAACGGAGCAGGAGTACATCGACATGCTGCGGGAGCAGGGCGTGTCGGGGATCATTAGCCTGGCCGGGGCTCATGGCGACTCCACGGCGGATCTGGCCCACTATCACCAGCTCACGGAGAGCGGGCTGCCCCTGGTGCTCATCAACGGCTACACCACAGAGATCGATGCCGCGTTTGTTTCTACTGACGACGGCCTCGCCATGGACCAGGCGGTGCGCCATCTCGCCGACTTGGGGCATACGAAGATTGGACTGGCCTTGGGGCCCGATCGGTTCGTGGCGTCACAACGCAAGGCCAGCGGATTCATTCGCGCGCTCGCGCGCTACGTCGGCCCGAAGCCCGAGACGCACACCGTGATGGGCTTTTCCAGCGTCGAGGGCGGTACCGCGTCGGCGCGCCGATTGTTGGCGGCGGGATGCACGGCCATCGTCTGCGGTTCGGACCTGATCGCGTTGGGGGCCATCCGCGCGGCGCGTCGCGAACACCTCACCGTGCCCGGCGACGTGTCCATCATCGGCTACGACGATTCGCGCCTCATGGCCTTCACGGATCCCGCCCTCACGACGATCCGCCAGCCGGTGCTCGCGATGAGTGCGGCGGCCGTCGAGGCGCTGATCAACGAGATCACCGGTCAGTCGCGATTGCGCGACGAGTTGTTGTTTGCCCCCGAACTGGTGTTGCGCGAGTCCACCGGAAGCGTCGTCGCGTCGCGCGGGCGCTGAGGCCGACGCCCCTAGCAACCAAGGGTCGCTAGGAGGGTGCTGAATAAGGCGTGGTCTGGCGGGTGTGATGGTGTGACTGGCCGGGGGAAACGATTCCAAGGCCCTCGAGGGTGTGGTTGAGTCAGTATTCGTGAGCACGGCCGTGGGGTTGGTCTGCCTGTCGGTGACTGCCTTGCGGTCGGCTGGCAGGCGGTGCGGGCCGGTAGCTGGACCCGTTCAGGCGATGGCCCAGGCTCCGTTCTGGATGGTGAGGCCCATAGCGAGCAGTCGACGCAGGTTGAGGGCCGCGACACGGTGGTGGAGCCACTGGTTGTTCTTCTTGACACCGCGGTAGGGAACGCGGCGGGCGCCCCGGGTGAGCCAGGCGATGGTGCGTTCGACCATCGGGCGGTACTGGCGGTAGACGGCTATAAAGGCCTTGTCGGTAGCTCGTTGGCGGTGCTCTCGGTGAAGCAGATCGTGCTCGTGAAGCACCAGTTTGCGTCCCCTCTTCGCGGTAGTGCATCGTGCTCGGAGTGGGCAGCCCGTGCAGACCGTTTCGAAAGAGACCGTGTTGTTCGGACTCACTGGGCGGGTATTCCCGGCCGGGCAGGTCACGGTTCCCGCATCGGTGTCACGGATGAAGTCATCGAGAGTGAACCCATCAGGAACAGCGGGTCGTAGTGGCCAGGGCTTAATCACCGGGACGTGACCCTTCTGATCGAGATCATGGAGCATCTCGCCGGTGCCGTAGGCCGAGTCGGCCAGTACCTCGACGGACTCGCTCTCGACGATCGTGACATCTTGTGTCACCAGTCTCGAACCGACCGCTGCGTCCGCGTTGGCCGCACCAGCAGCCTTGGTAGCCTCACATTCAGTGGCCAGTCCGGTGTCAGGCTCGACCACCACATGGGCCTTGAACCCGTCCTGGCGGCGTTGGCGGGTCTTGTGCGCGTGCCGGGCGTCGGGATCCACGGTCGAGATAACCCGGTCTGGAGCGGTATTGCGCGCGATCCTCCACCGGCCGTCAGTGCCATCGGAGTCCTCGGCCGGCTCAACATCCTGACCGGCCACCAGCGCCAACAAGGCGATGGCTTCGGCAGGCTTCCCACCCGCCTCAGTGATCGCCTCGACATCCAGCGCGGCAAGCAACGCCAGCGCGTCACCGACCAGCGCCGAGACGAGCTCATCGCGGGCTGCCTGATCGTTCCACGCGATCTGCGGCTTCCCCGCAGAGTCGTAGCCTTGCCCGGTCAACGCCTCAAGTCGGGTACACACAGCGGTGATGAGATCCTTCGCGCCAAGCACCTCTCGGCCAACCCGGCGAATCTGGGCGATCAGCTGGGTCACAGTGTCCTGACGGGCGACCGCGTCATCAAGGACCGTGGAATCCAGTGCGCGTCGAGTCTTGCCCGCCACCGCGCCGGTCTCGACGATCACCTCGCGGACCACATCGAAGATCCGCTGCGGCCGGTCGCTGGCAGCCAGCCGAGCCCGCCAGTACGTCAACGTCGAGGGATGGAAACCCTTCGCGTCGATCGCATACCCGCACGCCGCCTTCCACCGCAGATCGAAAGTGAGCGCATCGACCGCTTCACGGTCCGAGTGCCCGTACAACACCTGGAGCACGATCACCGAGGCGACCACCTCACCCGGGATCGAAGGCCGCCCCCGTCCCGAGGGGAACAAGTCGGCGAACAACTCACCCGGAAACAACCGATCACGATGCCCGGCCAACAGCGCATACACACTGCCCGGCTCAAGCAGATGCCCGGCCACCGACTCCACATCCAGCAACTCACGCTGCCGATCAGCCTCACCCTGCACACCCACAGGATCTCAAGACCCACCGATCAGCGCACCACGCCGCGCGGATTATTCAGCAGGCTCCTAGGCCCTCCTACGGACCGGTCCGGCGACGGCCGCGGACCATCACCACGAGGGCGATCACTCCGATCAACGCCACGCCGCCGGCAACGGTGAGCGGGACGAGGATATCCCCCTCCGAGCTGGCCGGCTCCGGAGTCGATTCGGCGGTGGGCGACGGACTCGGTGGGGGAGCGATCTCCTGAGGCTCTCCGAGTGCCTTGGTGAGATCAGCGGCGAGGCCTGCATCCGATGTCGTCGTGCCGCTGCATTGATGGGTGAACAGCATGCCGTCTTCCTGGGTGGCGAAGAGCATGATGTCGTCCCCGACCCGGGCGGCCACGAAGGTACAGCTGCCGTCGTCTCCCGATGTGCGGAATTCGAACTCGCGCGGTACTTCGCCCTTCCACACCCGATGGGCGGTGGCTCGGTACACGGTGTCGCCGGCGCCTCGGGATATCGTGATGACGTTGACGGTGGCCTCGACGACGGTATCGGCCCACGACGCGGACTCCGCGGCCGTGCCGACGGCGCAGCTGCAGGCGGCGGCGCGCGGTGAGTTCTGCCACGAGAGCACCACCACTCCCGCCAGGAGGGCCAGCACGATGAGCAACGACTTCGTCCGCATGGCGACATTCTCGCAGCGGTACTGATTCCTGTGAGCCCCCCAAGGTCTTTCAACCGGAGACCATGGTCGGGCAACCGAATCGGGGGTTCGGAGCGTCGATATCAAAGGGGACCGTGGGAGACTTTCGACTATGACCTTCGCCTCGCTGTATGACCACGGCTTCGCCCGCATCGCGGCCTGCACCCTGCCCGTCGTGCTGGCCGACCCCGCCACCAATGCCGAACGGATCGCCGAGCAGGTGCGTGCGTGTCATGACGAGGGTGCCGCGGTGGCGGTGTTTCCCGAACTCTCGCTGTCGGGCTATTCGCTCGACGATCTGCTGCTGCAGGACGTGCTGCTGGATGCCGTCGATGACGCTGTGGTGAAGCTGGCCGAGGCGACGGCGGACCTCACATCCGTCGTGGTGGTCGGGGCACCACTGCACGTCGATCACTCGCTCTTCAACTGCGCGGTCGTGCTGCATCGCGGCAAGGTGCTGGGCGTGGTGCCCAAGTCGTATCTGCCGAACTACCGGGAGTTCTACGAGAAGCGGCACTTCGTGGGGTCCCCGTCGGCGACGGGATTCATGAACCGGCCGCATTGGCCGGGCGTGGACGAGGACGGCGAGATTCCGTTCGGCACGGACCTGGTGTTCGAGGCCAAGGACATGCCGGGGCTGAGTCTGTTCATCGAGATCTGCGAGGACCTCTGGGTGCCGGTGCCTCCGTCGTCGAAGGCGGCGTTAGCGGGGGCGAACGTGGTGCTCAACCTCAGCGCCTCGCCGATCACCGTCGGACGGGCGGACGATCGCGAGCTGATGGTGCGCGCGCAGAGCGCCCGTGCGGCCGTCGCTTACATCTATGCGGCGGCGAGCTTCGGCGAGTCCAGCACCGACCTCTCCTGGGACGGTCAGGCTCTGGCCTACGAGATGGGGGACTGCCTGGGGGCCTCGGAACGCTTCCCGAGCGGGCCGACCCGGCTCGTCGTGGATGTCGACCTCGACCGGCTGAGGCAGGAGAAGGCACGGCAGAACTCGATGAGGGACACCGCGCTGAACGAAGGCGTGGGGCATGCCGACTACAACCACATCGCGTTCATCCTCGACCCGCCGTCGACGGACCTCGGCCTGCGCCGGCCGCTCGATCGGTTCCCTTTCGTGCCCGACGACGAGGCCCGCCTGAACCAGGACTGCTACGAGGCCTATAACATCCAGGTCTCCGCGCTGGAGCGCCGGATGCTGGCCATCGCCGGCGGCGACGTGGCCCGCGTGCCCAAGATCGTGATCGGCGTCTCGGGGGGCCTCGATTCGACGCACGCCCTGATCGTCGCGGCCAAGGCCTGTGATCGGCTGGGCCTGCCCCGCACTCACATCCTGGCCTTCACGCTGCCCGGCTTCGCCACGTCGGATCACACCAAGAACAACGCGACGCTGCTGGCCGAGGCGCTGGGTGTGACCTTCGAGACCATCGACATCAAGCCGATGGCCACCTCGCTGCTCAAGGCGCTCGGACACCCGGCGGGCGATGGCGAGCCCGTCTACGACGTCACCTACGAGAACGTCCAGGCCGGCATGCGCACCGACTTCCTGTTCCGCGCGGCCAACCAGCGCGACGGCATCGTGTTGGGCACCGGCGACCTCTCGGAGCTGGCGCTCGGCTGGTGCACCTACGGCGTGGGCGACCACATGAGCCACTACGGCGTGAACGCCGGCGTGCCCAAGACGCTGATGCAGCACCTGATCCGCTGGGTGATCTCGTCGGGCCAGTTCCCGGAGGAGGGCGTCAACCAGACCCTCGACTCCATCCTGAACACCGAGATCTCGCCCGAGCTGATCCCGGTGGCCGACGGGGCCAAGCCGCAGTCGACGCAGGACTCGATCGGCCCCTACGCCCTGCATGACTTCACGCTGTACTACCTGCTGCGGCATGGTTTCCGCCCCAGCAAGATCGCCTTCCTGGCCTGGCACGCCTGGCGCGACGCCGATGCCGGGCTGTGGCCCGTCGGCTACTCGGAGGCTGATCGCACCGCCTACGACCTGGCGACCATCAAGAAGTGGATGGCGGTGTTCCTTCGTCGCTTCTTCGCCAACCAGTTCAAGCGCTCGGCCATCCCGAACGGCCCCAAGGTGTTGGCCGGGGGATCCCTGTCCCCGCGCGGCGATTGGCGGATGCCCTCCGACGCTTCCGCCGCGGCGTGGCTCGCCGACCTGGATACCGTCCCCGACGAGATCGGATAGTGCGGTTGCTTCCGTCGGATCTGAGAGGGGAGCCCGGTTGGTGCGGCTGCATGCGTCGCTATGCCGACGGAGACAGCCGCACTAACGGCAGGACGCAGTCGGATCCGACGTTCGTGACCGCGTTCGCCCCACCGAGGGGCCAAATACCTTGTAATCCTAACATCTGATGTTAGGATTACAAGGTGAATGGACCGTGGATCGACCGCTCGCACGATGAGATGCGGCTTCAGGGTGCGCTCACGCGCGCCCCGGTCGTGTTGTTGACCGGGCAGCGACAGGTCGGCAAGACATCGCTGGTCAGGCGTCTCCTGGGAGTAGATCGCGCTCGGTATTTCGATCTGGAAGATCCACGAGACCAAGCGCGCCTCGCCAGTCCGATTCTGGCTCTGGAAGGTCTGTCAGGCACCGTTGTCATTGACGAGGCGCAGCGAATGCCGGAGTTGTTCCCGGTGCTCAGGGTGCTGGTGGATCAGGATCGATCCCCTGGGCGTTTTCTCCTCCTCGGCAGCGCGTCACCGGAGCTGACCGGACTGGGGGTTGAGTCGCTGGCTGGCCGGATTGCACTCGTTGAACTCGGGCCGCTTTCGCTGGGGGAGGTCGGGGCGAAGAACCTGCCAGAGCTGTGGCTGCGCGGTGGGCTCCCCGAGGCTTTCACCGCTGGCGATGACAACGCCGCTTTCGCGTGGACTCAGGACTACATCGCGACCTTCCTCGAGCGAGACCTCGCGCTCCTCGGATCCCGCGCTCCGGCCACCACCATGCGTAGGTTCTGGACCATGCTCGCCCACCGCCATTCGGGGCTGTGGAGCGGGGCCGAGATGGCCCGTTCTCTCGGGGCCTCTGAGCCCACTGCCCGACGCTACCTCGACGCGTTGGCCGACGCCCTCGTCGTGCGGCAGCTCCCGCCGTTGGTCGCGAACATCGGCAAGCGTCAGGTGCGCTCTCCGAAGGTCTATCTCCGCGACACGGGCGCTCTCCATGCTCTGCTCGGGGTCTCAAGCCGCGAGGCCCTTCTCTCCCATCCGGTCGTCGGTGCGAGCTGGGAGGGTTTGGTGTTGGAAGACCTCGCGCGTTGGGGTGCTCCGCTTTACCACTGGCGTACTCAAGCCGGCGCCGAGATCGACATCGTCGTAGACCTCGGCTCACGCCTGTGGGGGATCGAGGTGAAACGCACGGACGCGCCGAAGGTGACTCCCAGCATGAAACACGCCCTCGAAGACCTCGGCCTCGAGCGGATCATCGTCGCTCACGCGGGCCCAGACCGATTCCCTTTGACCGATCGCATCGAGGCCATTGGTGTTGCGGAGCTACTTGCCAGCCCGGCACCGCCTTGGGCGTAGACGTTCTTGGTGTCGTGGATGAAGGAACGGTAGTCGCGACCGTCCAGAGGTGGTCGTTGAGTGGCTGGTCAACTTAGCTTGGCGTTTAACCTGTTGGGCTGGTTTTGCCGATGGGGTGGATGGGTGCTTTCCGGTGGTTTCGGCTGCCTGGGGGCCGTCCGGGGCCGGCCTGTGTGGCTATTGGCGTTCTCGTGGGCTGGACGCAGGACGCGTGGACGCGGGGAAAGCTTCGGCGCACTCTGCCTGGAGTCAACGCGGTCGTGGGGAGAGGGGTTGCCAGGGCAGCCGATGATCAGCAGCGAGAGGGCGTGCGAGCCTGAGTTGGGTATGTGCGGCCAAGACCAGCCAGGTCCACCGATCGGCAGCCTCGGGATCGCGCAGCATCGGGGCGGGTCAGCCCAGGGTCTGCTTCAGGAACCGGAAGGTGTGCTCGAGGTCGAAACGGCGCAGGTAGGCTGACCAGTAATGGTCGACCTCGGCCGTGGTAGCGCCGGTGGTCGAGCACCATAACCATACCGGTGCAGGGGCGCGGTCGCCGGGCAGGTGGTCCACGGTCAGCTGGATCAGGGTGCCCTCGATGATCGGTGCCTCACCGTGGTGGTCTGCCCAAGGGCCGCGGCATTCGAGGCGCTGGTGCTGGTGGTCAACGCGATCGCGGTCGCGAGACCGTAGTTGGTGGTCTGGTTCGTCGTGGTCACGGTGGGCCTCGGCCATGACCGGGATCGGCCAGGGTGAGCTTATGGCCGTGACGTGGGCCACGGCCCTTGGTCAGCCCCTTGCGTTTCCCGGCCGGGGCGTAGAACACCCGGTTGGACCGTACTCGTGCCACCAAGGTCACGGGCAGATCCTTGAGCAGCCAGGTCAACCGGGTCACGTCGTAGCCGAGTCCATCACGACCAACAGATCCGGGTCACCCATCTTCCAGTGCCCCGCGTTGTGGGAGGCGTTCGAAGACCGTTCGGAGCCGGTTGGCAGTCACCATGGTTTCGTCTTCGTCGGGGTGCAGTCGGCGGGTCTCTAGCAGTGCGGTCCAGGAGGTCGTACCCGGCTCCAAGTGCGGCGATCCATAGGTATCTCCAGCCAGGGATCATTTGCGCGTGCCCACGGCGCGTGGATAGGTATGGCAGAACGATCGCTCGGGGCTGGTAGCGGCGTCGGGTCGCAGCCAGTTCGACACATCGACCGCGAGCACGATCCGGTCTCGTCCATCTGGTCCCGGCAGGCGTGGCAGCGGAGTTGCTGCCACGAGCTGTCCCAGCTCTGCGGTGTCTATCCGGCCGGCGTTCAAGGCGTCATACAAAGCGCCGTGACCACGCCGATGCACGGGTTCAAGACACAGGTGGGCAAGGTCGGTGACCCGACCCGGTGCGCACAACATCGCGTCGGTGAGTTCGAAGAACATCCGCCCGACGTGTCAGACACAGTAGAGACCGGCACGAGAGTCGTTGAGTAAGCCCAATGCCTGATACCGGGCTACCTTCGTGGAGCTGTCATGGTCGATAATCATGGAAGTGGTCGCTGTCCTGACGATTTGGTGTGGTTACCAAGAAGCATCGCCAACAGCGGCCACTGCCACGCTATGGCACGCCGAACACCACCACGATCAACAACAACACAGGTTAAACGCCAAGCTTAGAGGTCCCGCAGGTAGGTGGCACCTACTGCGGCGCACTGGATGGCGACCTGGCTTCGTTGTCGATCTCACGAGCATGCCCAATGCGAGTTTCGTTCTCCGCCTTGCCATGTCATCCATCCAGCACGTCCTCGCTACACGGCACCACCTACCTGCGGAACCTCTTACAAGGAATCCTTGTGGGTTCGCGATGCGTCAATCGTGTGCGACGTTCGGTCTGGCCATCTGGGTCAGTCGGTCACAGAATCGGTCGTCGTCGGAGCCGGGGAAGGCAACGACGTTGTCCGTCATCGGAAAGAGCGGATCCTGCACAGGTACGTCCCACGGTACCGGTATCGAGGAGTCGAGGGCTTGCAGGCAGAAGACCTTGACGTCCTCTAGCTCGGGGAAGTCTCGATCCAACGTCACAAACCAGTCGCACTTGTTCAGCACCGCCGTTGCGAGGTGCGCCGCGTCGGCCGTTTTCAGTTTGTGCTCGTGACGGTAGTCGGTAGCGCGCCGGGCGATAGGTACGGTCACATCCACGAGGGTGACGTCGGGTGATTCCAGCTTGGCCAGGATCTGGGCAAGCCTGGCGTCCTGTCTTTGGCGCTCCTTCTTGTTGGCAACCGTCGAGCGCTTGTAGATCTCCGTGAGCACCAGGACGGACTCGACCAGTTCCGCTTCTCCGCGATCGATCATGCCCAGAAGGCCGTCAATGCGTGTTGCCGATGGCTCCCCTTTGATCACAGCGATGAAGGCGCTGGAGTCGAGCAGAACACGCAAGGGCTCAGTCTTCGCCACGGAGCCCCTCCAGGTATTCGGCAACCGGTAGACCATCGGTGATCTCCGGCAGGTAGCCCTGAAGATCTCGCCACGAGATCGTGGGCTGCTCGACGATCCGGACGTTCTCTGCGGAGACGTAGTAGGTGCGGCCTTCGTCGTTCTGCCGGACCATCCCCTCCACCTCCACGAACTCGAGGAGGCCGTCGCGCATGCTCTCGGCGAGTGCGGTGGGAAACCCGATGTGTACAACCCTCCCGCCGCCGTGGGGCTTGATCGAAGCGCGATTGCCCCGTGTGACGTTCACGCCGGTCAGTTTGCCCCGGACGGCACCGTAGAACTCGCGGACCCACGGGGATATCCCCTCCAGCGCTTCGCGGAGCCGTCGGTCCAGGGGAATGACATTGCCGTCTGCCTCGACCTTGGCGTCGGTGCCCGCATGCCTGACCAGCTCTTTGGCGCGGTTTACCGCCGTCGGGGTCCACTCCGTGGGGAGGCCCCGGCCCTCGCGAATGTAGATTAAGCCCTTGACGACGGAGTGGACAGCGGCGACACCCGCGTCACGGTGGGTGCCTGTGGCAGACAGGCCGGAGATAGCGGAACCGATGCGCAGGTCGGTCACGGCCCATGCGACGTCGGTGGTCTCCGAGAGGTCATCGAGCAGTTCGAGCAGGTGTAGTCCTGCCGTGAAGAAGGAGGAGGCGTCGGCGACTCGGCCGTCGTCGACCGTCAGTACAAGGTCGCTGTCCATGCTGCCTCCTCTCGCTGCTCTCACCTATCCTGCCATTGCCACCTGATAGGTCGTGGCGGGCTCGCCGGCCCAGTGGCCGGGAGGTAGATCAGCCGTGGGTGACGTTCAATCTGTGAGTGGCCTGGCGTGGGCGTTTGTTGCGGGTCTAGAGTGATGCGCCCGGGGTGATCACGACAGACGCAAGCAGGTGCGCGTCCACCGGGTTTAGACCGATGCCCCAGGTTGAGGGCAAGGCGGCGGAGCTAGCGACTTCCTCGATGAATTGGTTAGCGAGGTTGATTCCGATACGTCTCGACGGTTACTGAGGCTGAAAACGCCACTGCTCAGCCCCGTCCAGCATGAGCCAGGTTCTGTACGTCAGCATGCTGACGTACAGAACCTGGCTCATGCGAAATCGGCGGGCACGCGTACGGAATCAACCTGGATACGTCCTCCAGGGCTGTGGGACGACGTCAGGTCATCGACGTTCGGCGCCGCCCCAGATCAGAGCGGCGCCGGCCGTCGCGACGACCGTTCCGGCGAGCAGCATGGTGGGCACGCCGGAGAAATCGATGAGCCATCCTCCGAAGAGGGAACCGATCACCGAGCCGGCAGAGATGGTCATCGTCATGTAGGACTGGCCGCGCACCTGCAACGCTCGGGGGAGTAGGCGGTTCACGTAGTACACGGTGCCCGGAATGGCGATGGCGAAGCAGGCGAACTGCAGGAGCTGTGATAGGTAGATGACGGTGAGGTTGGGGGCGAGCAGCATCGCGAGGTTCTTCACCGCAAACACGATCCCGGCCAGCACCAGCATGGTTCCTGGGGTCCAGCGCGTCATGATCTTGTCCCACAAGCTCATCGCCGGCAGTTCGGTCACAGCCGCGATGGTCAGTGCGATCCCCATGGCAGCAGCCGTGCCGCCGTGATGGTCGACGATCTGGAACATGAAGGTGTTGATCATGCCGTGGCTGGTCATGGCCAGGGTGAGGCCCAGGATCAGCAGGACGAGAAGTCTCTGGCGTCGGCGATCGAGTGGTGGATTGTCGGGTGCCTCGGCATGTGGGGCGCCGTCCTGTTCGACGGAGACAGGCCTGCGGCGCAGCACGAAGGTGGCCGAGAAACCCACGAACAAGGCGTGGAAGACCAGCATCATGACCGGTAGCGAATCCACGCTGGTGGCGTCGACGATGGCGCCGGCCGCCAGGGAGACCACGGCGAAGCTCAGCGAGCCGAATGCCCGGGCGAGGCCGAAGTTGACGGCGTAGCCACGGCTGATAGCCGCCATGCTCAGGGAGTTCACGAGGGGCTGGATGATCTGGATGGCGGCGACCATCAACCCGTAGAGGATGGCGAGCAGCAGGCCGCGATCGAGCGGCAGCACGGCGACAGCCAGGCCCGCCAGCGCCACCCCGCCGAGCGCCACCCACAACCGCAGGGGAGCCCTGGAACGGTCAGCGACTCCGGCGACGATCGGCTGCAGAACCGTCGCCATCGTTCCGGCGACGGCGACGAGGACGCCGATCTGGCTCGTCGTCATCCCCCTGGCAAGGAGGAAGACGTTGGCGAAGCTGATGATCAAGCAAAACGCCGCCCAGTACGACGACTGGATCACGGAGTACCGGGCTGTGAGCACGCTCCTAGTCTCTCAGGTGCGCCGCCGAGCGTCGGCTCGGAGGGTGCGAGGCGAGTTTCAGCGGACGTTGAGATCGTCGACCAGGACGCAGCGCCGCACGCGGCAGAAGTTGCGTGCCCGGGTGAGGCCCTCGCCGGTGGGGCCGGCGATGGTCCAGGTGCCGTAGCCCTCGCCGCCGATCGCCAGGCCGGCGAACGACGCTCCGTTCTTGACGAAGATCGTGGTCTGGATCTCCCGACCCATCCGGGTGAGGGCCTTCACGTCGCGCGAGTGCATGATCGCGGTGTGCCGGTTTCCCTTCTCCAGCTTCACGGCCAGCGCGATGGCGGCGTCCACATCCGGCGCCCGCACCAGTCCGATCACCGGCATCATCAACTCGTGCACCACGAACGGGTGATCCGCGCCCACCTCGCACACGATCAGCCGCACCCCAGGCTCGGGCTCGATCCCGATGGCCTCGAGGATCTGTGCCGCAGGCTTGCCCACCCAATCGGTGTTCGGCCCCGTGTGCTTCTCGTTGAGCACCAGCTCTTCGAGTTTTGCTATCTCCTCGGCGAAGGCCTCGTAGGCACCGTTCTTGACCATGTTGAACTTCAGCAGCGCGGCCACGGCGTCGACGGCGATGATCTCCTTCTCGGCCGTGCAGGGCAGGTTGTTGTCGAAAGACGCCCCGTCGACGATGCACTTCGCAGCGTGCGGGATATCGGCGGTGGCGTCCACCACCACGGGCGGGTTGCCCGCACCCGCGCCGATGGCCTTCTTTCCGGAGCGCAGCACCGCCCTGACGATTCCGGGGCCTCCCGTCGCCACCAACATCTGGATCCCGCGGTGGGCGATCATCTTGTTGGTGTTCTCGATCGACGGCTCGGCGACCGTGACGATCATGTTCTCCGGAGCATCGACGGCGCGCAGCGCCTTGTTCATCGTGCGCACCTGCCAGAGCGAGAGGTTCTTGGCCCGCGGATGAGGGCTGAACACGACGGTATTACCCGCTGCCAGCATGCCGATGGCGTTGTTGGTGACGGTCTCCGTGGGGTTCGTGGTGGGAGTGATCGCCCCGATCACGCCGTAGGCGGAGTACTCGACGGTGGTGAGTCCCTCGTCGCCCGACCAGGCCGAGGTCTCCAGGTCCTCGACGCCAGGTGTGGTCTGGGCGGCAATGGTGTTCTTCAGATACTTGTGCGCCACGTCGCCCATGCCCGTCTCCAGCACCGCCTGGGACGCCATGTGGTGGAGATTTTCCTCGTCCAGCATGCACTCGCGGATGGCCGCGACGAAGCGACGGCGATCCGCCATGCTGCAGCGGCGGTAGACCTTGGCGGCTTCGACGGCGGCGGCAACGGCGTCGTCCATGTCGAGGAACACGCCGTCCCCCTCGACCTCGGAGGGAGGTGGGGCGGGCGTGCCGGAAGACGGCCCCGCGGGACCGGTGATGTCCATTCCCGCGAGAATCTCGCGGACGGCCGATTCGATAGCGGCGGCGTCGATTGTCATTTCTGGGCTCCTAACACGGTGTCAATGGCATGGTTCATCACGACGACGTCTTCCTCGACGGTGCCGCCGGAGATGCCGAGGGCGCCGATCACGGCACCATCGACGAGAAGGGGTGCGCCGCCGCCGAACAGCACGACGCGACCCGAGTTTCCGCCCTCCACACCGGGGAGAGGTCCCCCGGCGGCGGCCAGTTTTCCCACCGCGGCGGTGGTGTTCTTGAAGGCGTTGGCCGTCCATGCTTTGTTGGGTGCGATCTCGAGGCTGGCCACGAGCGATTCGGGCATCCGGTGCAGCAGCACCAGGTTCCCCGCCCGATCCACCACGGCGATCACCATCGGCACGCCCAACTCGTCGGCGCGATGTTCCGCCGCGGTGGCGAGACGCTGGGCCAATCGGAGCGTCGCCTCGGTGCAGCGCCGCTCCGCGCACTCCCGCATCGTTCTCCATCGGCCTCCTGCCTCGTCAGGGGGGAGTGGTGTCGACGGGGTGGTCCTGGGAACGAATTTGGCGACGGCGTCGCGGACGATGCGCTCCACCTGGGCCAGGTCGTGCCAGGTCTCTGTCAGGCGCGCCAGCGCGTAGACGGCGTCCGAGAGACGGTTGAGATAGGTGATGAGTTCTCGTCGCAGCGGTTCCTCATGGGCGAGGGTGAGCGTGCGGCGTTCAGCTCTGCGGATCACCGTGCGGGCGAGGTGGAAGTGCCCGGAGATGAGATCGCGACCCGGCACCACGAAGGCGCGCTGAGGTCCGGTGATCGCCATGCAGTCGTCGATCAGATGCTCGAGCTCGGCGATGTCGTCAGCGGAGATCTTGTTGCCCAGCTGCGCGGCCCCTTGGGGATCGGAGGCCAGCTCGGCGGCCAGCACGAACATCCGCTGTTGAATGCGGTGGATCCGCGCGTGCCAGGCTGGGGCCTCCGCATAGCCGCTCGTGCTCAGCGCGGCCTTGGCTTTGCCCAAGGAGCTGTTGGCTTCGTCGACGGTGCCGTAGGCCTCCACGCGCAGGCTCTGTTTAGCGACCCGGGAGCCGCCGAACAGGCCGGTGTCGCCCTTGTCTCCGGTACGGGTGTAGATGGCAGGCACGGCTACGCCTCGATCTCGACGGTATCCACGATTCCGACGATCGTGGAGTCGATGGGGGCCTCCGTGCGGTCCGCGGCGAACCGCGCGGAGGAGCCCTTCGTGACGATCACCGTCTCACCGTTGCCCGCGCCGACCGTATCGACGCACACCTCCGGCGTGCCGGTGAGTTCGTTGGTCTCGGTCAACCTTCGCGTCAACAGCAGTGTGAAACCCACCAGACGCTGGTCTTTGCTCGTCGATACGACGTTTCCGATCACTTTGGCCAGATACATCTCAACCCACCTCTTCGAATGTGATGCCGCGTGCGGCGGCGGTTTCCCGAGCCAACGGCGTGATCACGGTCTTGTGCCCCACTCGCAGCACGCTTCCCGACGCGACTCCTCGAAGGACCCCGTCGTAAACGACAGGGTCCGTGCATGTGATCGGAGCCTTCGTCGCGGCCGGGGCGGGATGATCGCCGTCGCTGGTGCCATCGATGGTTCCGGCCAGCGCGGAGACCGTGGCGCGATCCAGCTGCCCGGCGGTCGTCAGCCGGACCCCGAACGAACGCAGCGCCTCCAGGTTCTTGCGGAGTAGGTCCTGATAGCCCCGTGGCATATCCGGGAACCATCCGCGCTTGTCGGCGTGATCGGGGCAAGATCCGTTCACCGCCACCACCACCGGCTTGCCACTCATGATGAACTCCGCCATCACGTTGGAGGCCAGGCAGTCGCCGATGCCGTGGGCCACCTTGGCCACCAGATTCACGGTCGCCGTCGGCAGGATCAAGATGTCGTGCGACTGCACCAGAGACTCTGACACCGGCGTCATTCCCACGGCGGCTATTGCCTCTTGATCGAGAACGCGCTTCGCCGCCGGAGTCTGCGTCCAGTCGAGGTCCACGTCGTGCGCCAACCGGCGCAACGACGCCAGCGAGGCCTCGAATCCCAGCAGCGCACCGCTGAACAACACCAGCGCATGCGCACGCGGTGTCTCGTTGGCCGCCAGCAGCTCTGCGACGACGTGCCGGATCAGCTCTCGTAGCTGGAACTCGGGCTCAGACACGGCTCCTCCTCAATCCCGGCAGATCGTGACGTAGTCGCCGGTCTTCGCGCCGATGGCGTTGCCCTCGTCGGTATCGAGATGAAGCTCCAGCAGGTAGCTGTCCTTCACCCGAACCAAGAAGTGATCCAGACGCCCTCCGCGCTCGCCCGCGAACAGCACGCTCACACGATCCTGATCGTTGAGGCCGAGCTTGGCCGCGTCCTCGGGGCCCATGTGGATGTGGCGTCCCGCGACGATCACCGCGTGCTCCTTCACCACGCGCCCGGCAGGGCCCTCGATCTCGATCGGGCCGGCCTGTTCCAGATGTCCGGACTGCGCCATGGGTGCGCTGACACCCAGCGCGAAGCAGTCGGTGCGGCTGAGTTCCACCTGCGTCGCGCTCCGGTTCGGACCCATCACGCGCACACGGGGCATGGCGCCCTTCGGGCCGTGCAGGGTGACGACCTCCTCGGCGGCGAACTCGCCGCGCTGGCGTACGTATTTCTTGACCTTCGGCGCCGGGTAGCCGAACAGTGTGCGGAAGTCGGCGTCGTCCAAATGGACATGCCGGTTGGAGATACCGACGATCACCCGGGTTGGATCGACCTCGTCGATGCGGGCCAAGACCTGCTCGACGATCTGAGCCACGAGAGCCTCGCTGGGGGAGGTCCCTGAGGTGCGAGCTTGCGAGCCTCGAAGGGAGGTCCCTGAAGCGAAAGTGTGTGGCGGGATCCCATGTTCCGGTCCCTGAGGTGCGAGCGCTAGCGAGCCTCGAAGGGTGTGAACGTGAGAATCTGCAGGGCCTGTGCCCATGGTTCCGTTTAACGCCCTTCGAGGCTCCTCGCAGAGCTCGTCACACCTCAGGGACCGGTGGTTGGGTCTTGGTGGCTCGCTTTCCTGTCCCGTGGTGGTCCCTGAGGTGTGAGCTTGCGAGCCTCGAAGGGTGGTCCCTGAGGAGGGCGCTCCGCGCCCGTCTCGAAGGGTGGTCCCTGAGGTGCGAGCTTGCGAGCCTCGAAGGGGGGTCACTTCTTCACCGCCCTTCTCGTGGGTTTCTTCGGGGTTGGTTGCGTGGTTGAGCTTGTCTTCGAAGCTGCGGTTGATGGCCCTTCGAGGCTCGTTGGCTCGGTTGCTGAGGCGCGAGGTACGAGCCTCGAAGTACGCACCTCAGGAACCTTTGCTGTGGCGTCCTGTTCGGGAGGGCGGTAGCCCTTGGTGGTGGCGTTCTTCACGAGCGGCTCGATGCCGTCGGCGGGGCGGGGGATCACCAGGGTGCTGACCACCCGGGTAACCTTTCCGGCTGCCACGGCTGCGGCGTCGATGGCGGCGGTCACTGCTCCCACCTGGCCGAGCACTTTGACGGTCACATAACCCCCGCCTTTGGTGAGCTCGTAGCCCACCAATTTGACGTTGGCCGTCTTGCAGGCGACGTCGGCAGCCTCGATGGCGGCCGTGAGGCCCACTGTTTCGATCAGTCCCAGGGCTTGCATCATCGGATCCCTCTCTATCTTCGGCGTTATCTATCGGTGCGGCGCAGCGGGATGCGCTTGACGAGCCGGGCCGCGTTGGACCCGACCTTCCGGTCTGCCCCGCCGAGGAACTCCGCCATGTAGGGCCGGTCCTCGGGAAGCTTCTCCAGGGTCACCACGACGTAGTCCAGAGCCACGCCGATGCCGATGCCGAGCCGCGATGAGATCGCGGCCTCATGCGCCAGCGTCAGTGGGTTCAGTTCGTCGTGATGGTGTGTCTCGACGGGCACCCCCTCCTCCTCGATGCCCAGCAGCAGATCGGTGAGCGCATCCCCACCGATAGCGGAGTGGGCGTGCAGCACGATCGACGGAGGTGAAGGCTTGGCGGGGTTCATGGCTTTTCTCCCCAGCTGAGCGCCAAGCCCGTGGCGACGGCGTTGCGGGGGCCTTCCGTGCCGCGGATGTTGGCGCGGCCGGCGACGACGCGGTAGTCGGCCAGCGCGGCGGTGACGAGCTGCGGGATCTCGAAGTCCAGCGCGGAGCCGCCGACGAGCACGACGAAGTCGATGTCGCGCACGTTGTCGGTGGGGCTGACCCTGCGCAGCGCCCGGACGGCGTTGGTGACGAACACCCGTTCCTTGGCCTTGATCCGTACCTGGCGGATGGTCTCAACGGGCAGGTCCAGGTCGAGGGGTGCCATGCCCTCGGGTTTGAGGACCACCACCCGGGCGTACACCGACGGGGGCAGTGGCTCGTCGAAGAACTGCACGGTGCCGTCTTCGTGACGGATGTTGAAGACGGTCTCCACCTTCGCCAGCGGGTAGCGCTTGACGTCCTCGGCGGCGTCGAAGGTGGCCAGGCCCAGCTCGGATTGGATCATCAGCGTCACCATGTTGCCGGCGCCGGCCAGGTGGATGGAGACGCCGCTGCCATCCGATCGCATCACGGAGGCGTCGGTGGAGCCGGCACCCATGTCGAGGATGGCGATCGGCGCCGCGGTGCCGGGCGTGGTGAGGGCGCCTCGGATGGCCATGTCGGCCTCCACCCCGCCTACCTCGACGGTGATCCCCAACTCCGAGGACAGTGCGGTTGCGATGCGCTGCATCTGCAGCTTGTCGGTCTTGACCATCACAGCGATCCCGACGGCGGCCTCCAGGGAGAACTCGTTGGCGATACCGCCGGCCACCTCGCGCGGCACCTGCGTGTCGACGGCCAGCAGATCGGTGATGCGCACGTCGCTCGGCTGCAGCCCGGTGAGCTGCGCCATGGTGACGCGCACCTTCTCCATCATGCCGCCCACATTGGTGCCCGGTTCACCGGTGACATCCTCCACCGCGCGCACCTTGGCGACGGCGGCCATGATCTCCTCGGCCCCGCGATCGACATCTACCTCGGCCTTGGTGTCGGCGCCCAACACCGTGAGCCGGCCCGCCGGGATGCGGCGTTCCTGCACGTCGCCCTCGGGGGTCTTGATCACCACCGCTGAGCGGTTGCCCACCAGGGAGCGGGCCAGGGGCACCACCTGTTTGGTGTCGTCGGCGTCCAGAGCGAACAGCGTCGCGATGCCGAAGGGGTTGGCCAGCGTTTCGACGATGCGGCCTGCCTCGGCCACCTCGATGGCGGCGAGCATGCCCAGCGGCACCTTGTCGATCAGGCCTACCTCGTCGACGATGGGGATCTTGTTCGCCAGGCGGTTGTGCACCAGCACGCCGTCGTCGGCTTGCAGGACCGCGCCGGTGATCTCGACGCGTGAGGCAGCGGCGTTGATCAGCCGGGCCACGTCGTCATAGGCGTGTTCGGGGCCCGCCACCACGATGTACGGGCCGCCGTGGGAGCGTGGGAGATCCGTGATCGGGATGGTGGTACCGACCCCGATGCCCAAACCTCCGGGGGTGGCGGGGTTGTGGCCGATCATCGTCGACTCGGTGATGATCGTCTCGGTGATGGTCTCCATGGCCACGTCGCCGATCACGGGGGCCGCCTCGTTGATTCGCACCAGATCGAGGTCGGAATAGGTGAGACCCGCTGCCTTCAACGCATCCTGCAAGGCTTGGAAGACGCCCGTGAGGTTGGCGTCGGTCCCCTTGATCCCCGTCGTCGCCGCGATAGCGCTCCCGAGGAAGCGCAGGTCGTCGCCGTCGGCCTCGGCCAGCGCGACCTCAGTGGTCGCGTTACCGATATCGATTCCGGCGATGAGCGTCATTGCTGCGTCCTTTGCTAAAGATCTTGCTGGGAGGATGGGGTGTCAGCGGTGGGTGAGGTTCCGCTTTTCAGCGGTGATGGTTCCTGTTGTCCGGTCCCTGAGGTGCCCTTCGAGGCTCGTTCCTCGCACCTCAGCTTCGCTGCCACCATGGGGTAGAAAAGTGAGCGGAGAACCCCTTTCAGGTCCCTGAGGCGAAAGTGTGTGTGGGTTCCTGTGTTCAGGTCCCTGAGGTGCGAGCTTGCGAGCCTCGAAGGGCGTTAAACGCAAGCATTCGCAAAGACTGTGCCCAAAGGTTCCGTTAACGCCCTTCGAGGCTCCTCGCAGAGCTCGTCGCACCTCAGGGACCGGACCAGGGGATTCCGCCACACTTCCCCGTCAGGGACCGGACCATGGATTCCGTCACACACTTCCACGTCAGGGACCGGACAACGGGATCCTCACCCGATTCCGCATCAGGGACCGGACCAGGGGATTCCGTCACACACCTCCACGTCAGGGAGCTGACAACGGGATCTTCACGCACTTTCTTGTCAGGGACCTGGCAGAGGGGTTCCGTCGTCCGCTGTGGCGTCAGGGGCCCGACACGGGGGACCTTCACATCAGGCACGGGAGGGTCCTTAATCGACTCGTAGGCGCCCCCGTTTCTCGTACACGGCTGCGGCCTCGCGGACGAAGCCCGCCGCGACGGTGGCGCCGTAGGTGCCCTCCAACTCTGCCGCGATATCCAGCAGTTCCTGCTTGGTGGAGCGGTAGGGGCGAAGAGCGTTGTAGATGGCGAGCAAACGCTCATCGGGTACCGCCACCAGTTCCGCCGCGCGACGCAGGTTGCGGGCGAGGGGAGCACGGCCGACGTCTTCCGCCACCTGGGCCTGGAGTTCCAAGGTCTCCGAGGAGATCTTGAAGTCCTCGGGCCCCAGCCGGCCCTCCTTCAGCGCGGTGAAGGTCAGATCCTTCAGGCCCGCGCCGGAGGCGGTGTTCACCAGGTCCGGGCGCTTCTCCGCCAGCGGGTACTCTGCGACCCCCACCCTCGCGGTGGCGGCTGCGGAACGAGCGGGTGCTGCGGCCGGCGCGGTGACCTTCTCGAAGGACACCTGGTTCTCGCTGCCGAGGTGTCCCATCACCTCAGCCATGATCTGCCGAATCAGTTGCTCTTGATCCATGGTGCGTCTCTCCTAGCCGATGCTCACCTGAAGCGCCTGTGCCTTCTTGGACAGGTCGCACAAGGCGGTTTCCTTGTTGTGCAGCAGCGCTGCGATGGCCTGGTATTTCGGACGGGCCATCTGGTCGTTGCGGACCGGCACCGGGTTGGGGCTTTCCCCCTTGGCGTACTTGGCCGCGTTCTTCCCGATGGCTCGGAACGTGGCCTCGTCGATCAGCGGCGACTGGCTGAACAGCTCGAGGTTTGACAACGGAGGCAGATCCTTCTGGTGGATGACCGTCGTGCCCCTCGACTGGATGCCGATGCCGACGCCGGACCCCGATAGCTTGGCCGCCTCGTGCGCGATGAAGCCCACGTCGGCGGTTCTGTGGAGCCGCGCGAACCGATAGTTCATGCCCTCTTCCTCGATCCCGGCGCAGATCTCCTTCAGCACCCTCGCATGCGGAATGCCGATGATGGTCTCGTGCAGGGAGGCTCCGAAGGCCGGTGACAGGGCGATCACCACTTCCTTCGGATCCGTACCACGGGTGGCTTCGCCGGTCTCGGCGATGTGGAGTTCGCCCGCCGCTGCGGAGGCAGGGGCGGGGGCCGACGACGGTTGACCTGCCGCCACCGGGGCTCCCGCATCGGCGATCACCTCGCGGATGACCTGTTCGATCAGGCTCTTCAAGGTGGCCTGGTCCATGACGGTGTTGCTCATGCTGATCACCTCAGACGCTTTCCGGGCTGACGGCCTGGCGGATCGTCTTCAAGCGGTCCCAGCGCTCCGCAGAGATCTGGTAACCGGTCATCGGACCCGCGTAGTCGTTCGGGTTGTTGACCGCCGAATCGACGTGGAACTCACGATCGAAGATGGCCGCCGTGTGCAGATAGTCGCCGGCCATCCGGTGCTTGACCAGGTTGAACACGGCCTCGGCCACGTCCTCGAAGCCGCTGCGAATCAAGGCCTGCACCACGTCCAGGCCGGTGACCTCGCGCTTCATCACTCGTCGGCCGCTTTCAGGTCTTCCACCACGTTGCGGGCCGGCATCTCTTTCGAGCCGTTGGAGTAAGTGGCCGCCTCGACCTCCTCGTCGGTGATCTCGGTGAGCCCCGGCTCCTTGAACACCGCTTGATGGCACGGGCCGCCTTGCGACGGATCGCCACCACGTCCTCCTCCAGCACTGGTACCAGCCCGCCGTCGACCCGGAGGTCGCGCTGCAGGATCAGCCAGTCGTCGAAGTCCTCCGCATCCCAGTTGGAGCCAGCGAACATGTTGTCGTAGTTTGGCACCGTCGAGTAGCCGGAGCAGATGAAATCGGTGCCGGGCACGAATTGCATCAGGGTGCGGGCCACGCGACGCAGGTCGGAGTGCGTGAACGACTGGTCGCTGCCGGAGGCGCACTCGAGATCCAGCATCATGGCGATGAGATTCTCGGCCAGGATCGCGCGGATGCCCTGCGGCACCGCCGCCGGCACACCGACGCAGCTGATGGAGCCATTCTGCGTGCCCTGGGAGCCGGCGGCCTTCGTGATGAACTGACAGCGCGATTCCAGGTAGAGCATGCTCATGCCCTCCGCGAAGCCCATCTGCACTTCAGAGCCGGTGCCCGACGTGAAGCGCATCTTCAAGCCGCGTGACGCGTAGCAGGAGGCGAGGAAGGCCTTCGACCACGGCGTATCGTCGCCGTCCATGAACACAGCCTCGGTGCCGTAGACCGACACGGTCTCGGCATAGGAGGTGAGACCGCGCATGCCCAGCTGCAGTTCTGTGGCTTCCTCCACCGCGCACTGAGTGAGGATGCCGGGCCGCCCCGTTTGGGAGCCCACCAGCACCGCGAGCGCGTTGAACGGGGCGTAACGCACGATGCCGACGGTGGTCTCCTCCTCGGCGAAGCCGCGCAGCCCCGCCTCGGCGGCGTCGGCCGCGATCTGCACCGGGTTGTCGGTGACGCTGGTGACGTGACCCTGATTGGCCGGTGTCTTGCGGGCCCGGAACTTGGTGACCGCCGCCATCATCTCCAGCACGCTCATCTTGGAGACCACCTCGGTGGCTTTCGCCGGTGTGAGGGCCGTGGTGAGCGGGATCAGTGCATGGCGCGGCATGTTGATGTCGCACAGCATGTGGGCGATCTCGACCGAATCCATGGCGTTGGCCTTCTCGGCCGTCTCGAGGTTGATGCCGTAGGTGGCGATGAATGTGTCCAGCATGTCGAACTCGTCGCGGGTCTTCCCGTCGAGCTCGACGATCTCGCCGTTCAGGATCTTGATCGATGGTTTGGGGTCGTTCGGGCCATCCATGGCGATGAGGCCCACCTCGGGCCACTCGGTGACGTACCCGTCCTGATTGACCGGACGGGCGTCCAGTACTTCGAATCTCTTGGACCTCACGATTCAGTCCTTAGATGTAGGGCGTGGTGGTGGACGTGGGCACCTCGCCGAGTGCGCCCAGCAGCTGGATGCCGACGTCGCGTGCCGCCACGATCGCCTGCCGCACCGCTCCCGAGTCTCCGGAGAAGGCGGAGATCACCTCGTTGGAGTAGCTGGTGCCCGACGCGGGGCTGGAGTAGGCCACCACGTCGATGGTCGATGCTTTGACGGCTGTGTCGGCGAGGACCACACCGATGGCGGCCGGAGCGCCGACGGTGATGCCGAAGGCCTTGCCGGGCGGGGCGCCGAACGCAGCCTGCAACGCCAGGCTGGCGCGGGCCGTGTACTGGAACTCCAGATGGCCGGCGTCGTTGCCGTAGACATCGCCGAACGTGCGATCGAGTTCGCCGAGCGCAACCTCCACGGCGCGGCGTGCGTCGGAGACGTCCTCCGCCCCGAAGATGATCAGGGAGCCGTGACCGGCGCCGCCCTTGGTGTCGCGGGCCAACTCGATGGTCAGGATCTCGGTGTTGGTGGCCTTCACGGCCTCGTCCGCGGCGAAGATCTGTGGGCCGGCCCCGGTGCGGGCGCCGAGGATGCCGATGGACTTGTACTTCGTATCCACCTTCATCATCTGGTGCAGCTGTGGGTCGACGTTCGCGATCACCAAACCGATGGAGTCACCCAGCGGGTTGCATCCCACGAACTCGGTGACCGTCGGTCGAGCGGCAGAAGATGGCGCTGTCGCGTTGGTGGGAGCTACCTTTCTCATGACCTCAGCCATGACCCTGTTGATCAGTTCTTCAGACATCGCTCAGCTCACTTCGCTGACGGCAGGATCGTCTCGACGTCGGTGTGCGGGCGAGGGATGACGTGCACCGAAACGAGCTCGCCCACCTTCCCGGCAGCCGCCGCCCCCGCGTCCGTGGCGGCCTTCACCGCGCCGACGTCGCCGCGCACCATCACGGTGACGTAGCCAGCGCCGATTTGCTCCTTGCCGATGAGCTTCACGTTGGCAGACTTCACCATCGCATCCGCTGCTTCGACGGCTCCCACGAAACCCTTGGTCTCCACGAGCCCGAGTGCCTCTTGCATGGTTGACTCCTTCGTCTTGTTCGTCGCCCTGCGGGCGAGCCTGTTGAGAGTCTAAGGAGGGATTCGCTACACGATATGAGCGCGTTATTACACAATCCTGCTATCGCGGGGGCTGCCCGTCGGGTTGTGGAATCGGTTGTTTACCATGGAGGTGAGCGACGAGGCGGTGATGCCGTGCTGAGCATGAGGGCGGCAATGTGTCCAACATAAGCCTGGGCGACCAGGAATTCGACGTCTTGGATCTGCGGCAGCTGGTGGATATCGAGCAATTGCAGCGGATCCAAGATGATTTCGCGCTCGAAACCGGGTTGGCGATGATCACGGTCGACGCCATGGGCTCGCCCGTGACGGAGGCCTCCCAGTTCAGCGCGCTGTGCCAACTGCTGCGGCGGGACCCGAAGATCCGCAAGCTCTGCTACAGCTGCGATGCCCATGGCGGGCTGCAGAGCCAGATCGAGGGCAAGCCCGTCGTGTACCAATGCCACGCCGGTCTCGTGGACTTCTCCGTCTCCATCACCATGGGCAGCCGCTACCTGGGTGCTGTTCTGGCCGGTCAGGTGCTGCTGGCTCGTGGCCAAGACTCTCTCAAGAGCCTCGTCGTCACGCACGACACTTGGCGCGACGATCCTGAGATCGAACACCTCACCAGCCGGATCAGGACGGTTGAGATAGACAAGCTCCATGAGGCCGCCGATGCGATCGTGCGGCTCACCAACGACACCCTCACCAAGCGTTCCCTCGTGTTGGGGGCCAGGGTCTCCGCCGGCCCGTATCTGGGGCGATTGCCGCTGCAGCCCTCGTCGGACGACACGGCGGGGCACGCGCCCTTGACAACCGGACGCGGAAAGGTCCTTCCTCTGATCCCGATCGAATCCGCGCCGCGGATCGATGCGACGAGGGTGGTCGACAATCTGCACAGCCGCAATGTGGCGGGCAACTTCGAGCTTCTAGGCGAGTATCTTGACCAGCTGCTTCCCCGGTGGAGCCAGAAGGTTCCGCGGGAAGATCTACAGGATTACGAAGACGTTCTGATTGGCGTCGCGACCAGCGAGGGAGTGCAGTACGGGCGCGAGATGATCGTTCAGGTGATGCGCAACCGCCGCCACCGCCGCGCCGCCATGAACCGTTACGAGTGCCAGGTGCACTGCGAGCGGTTGCTGATCCGCTTGCATGATCTGGTGGAACCAAAGCTCGCCGTCAAGGATCACTCCATCGCCACCTTGCTGAACGAGATCGAAAAGGATCCCACCGCTTTTCTCACCGTCGCGAAGGCTGCGTCCTACGTGGCGCTGTCGGAGTCTCATTTCTCGCGGCTGTTCAAGCAGGAAACAGGGGTGAGCTTTATCTCCTACGTCACGGGAAGGCGGTTGGAGCGGGCAAAGTTGATGCTCACGCATACGGACAAGACGGTTGCTCGTATTGCCTCGGAACTGGACTTCCATCCGATCAATTATTTCTCCCGCACATTTAAAAGGCATCTCGGGATCACCCCCAGCGAATACAGAAGGAAGCAAAGCGAGCCATGACCACCTTTTCTCTTCATACGGAGATTCATACGGGAGACGACGCGTTCGATGTGCTGGCGCGTTTCCGAGACATGCGGGTGCTGATCGTCACGGACGCCTTCCTCGCCACCACCGAGATGTTCCGCGACGTGACGGCGCGGTTGGGTTCGACGGTGACCGTGTTCGATCAGGTGGAACCCAATCCGACGATTCACCTGGTGGGCAAGGGCACGGCCTGCTATCTGGCGGCTGAGCCCGAGGTGGTGATCGCCCTGGGCGGCGGGTCGCCGATCGACGCCGCCAAAGCCATGCACAAGGCAGCGCTCACGGTAGGCAAGGGAGCCAGAGAGGGTTTGGTGGCGATTCCCACCACCAGTGGGTCCGGTTCGGAAGTCACCTCCTACGCCGTGATCACCGACGAGGAGACGCACGCCAAGCTCCCGATGGTCTCGCCCGACCTGAGACCTCGAATGGCGATCCTGGACCCCCGTGCGGTGGTGGGGGCTCCGCCGACGGTGACGGTCGATTCCGGCATGGATGCGCTCACCCATTCCATCGAGGCATACGTATCCACCGGGGCTGGGGATTTCTCCGACGCCTGCGCCGAGAAGTCGGCGCAGCTGGTGTTCGCCAACCTGCATGCCTGCTACGCGAATGGCAGCGATCTCTTTGCACGCCGTCGCATGCATAACGCGTCGACGCTGGCCGCCATCGCCTTCGACAACGCGGGCCTCGGCATCGTGCATAGCTTGGCGCACGCCCTGGGTGGTCGTTACCCCGTCGCGCATGGACGGCTGAACGCGATGCTGCTGACTCACGTGATGACCTACAACGCGGAGCGTTCGGAGCGGGCGTCGCGAAAATACGCGTGGCTCGCGCATCTGGTTGGCTGCTCCAGCGGGAGCAACGTCAAAGCCGGCGTGTTCTCCCTCATCGGCGCTGTCGACAAGCTGCGGGCCTCCCTGGGTATTCCCTCCAGGCTTGCTGACGCAGGTGTGTCTCCTGCCGACCTGCGGGCGTCGCTGGACGACCTGGCTGAAATCGCCATGGCTGACGGCTGCACCCCAAGCAACCCCGTCGTCCCCACTCGTGAAGACCTGGTGGATATCCTGCGCCAACTGCTCTGAGCACCTGAGAGCTACGGGAAGTGTTCATCGGCCCTAGCAGCCAGCCACGAGACGGTCGATGCCCAGCGTGGTTTCCTGCAATACGTCGCGTAGCCGCGTCGGACCGGCAACGCGCGTGCAAGGGGACCCCGGCTGGCGCGGCCCGGAGACGAGATGAGATGCTGGTTCCTCGTATCGCTCGATCCTGCAACGAGGAGGAATCGTGAACGAGCACGAGCTACGCGCCCTGATCCGTAGCATCGTGGCCGAGGTGTTGAAGGCCCACACGCAGTCGCCGACCGCTCCGCCGCGCAAGAAGGCGCTGGTGATGTTCAGCGGCGCGCTGCTCGGCTTCGAGGCCGCACTCGAATCCTTGACACGTCTCTCCGGCGAGATCGAGCTGCACTGGACCCAGACCCCGAGCGCCCAGCGCATCCTGGACCAGGACAAGATCGCCGCGCTGGGTATGACGCCCGTGTCTCAGTCGCTGGTGGAATCGCACGACATCTTGATCGTCCCCACGCTGACGGTGAACGCGGTCGCGAAGATCGCCCACGGCATCGGGGACTGCCTCACCTCCAACGTGCTGGCCGAATTCATCATGAGCGGACGGCCCATCGTCGCCGCCGTCAACGCCGCCTGCCCGGATTCCAAGGACAAGCACAGCTGGTTCCCGAACGCGCCGGAGCCCTACCGGAAGGTGCTGCGCAATAATCTCGCGGCGCTGAAATCCTTCGGGGTGACGCTCACCACTGCCGAGCTCCTCGACGCCGAGGTGCGCTTGCTGCTGGGAGCCCCGGAGACGCAACCACGCGCCGTGCCCGAGGTCACGCAGCCGCCAGTGCTCCGCGCCGTGCCCAGCGAGCCCGTCTTCTGCGCGACCACCGGGGTCTGCGCCGACTGGGTGGGCGACTACCCGGACCAGACCATGGATGACCCTCCGATCGGGCTCACCGAGCGGGTGGTCCATGACGCCATGCTCCGCGAGATCGGCGAAGGCACGGTGGTCTGCGTCGGACGGTCCGCCGTGATCACCCCGCTGGCCAAGGAGACCGCCAGGGAGCGGAACATCAGGATCGAAAGGGTGGGATGACATGCGGGTGACGAGAACCGACGTGTCCCGGCCGGACAGCCGAGGAGCGTGACATGCCCGCCGTCTACACACGAACGGGAGACAAGGGCACCACGGGCCTGTTCGGAGGATCCCGCGTCGCCAAGCAGAGCCTGCGGGTGGAGGCCTACGGCACCGTCGACGAGGCCAACTCCGTCCTGGGGGAGGCGAAGGCCGCGCTCGCCGCGAGTGACTACGCCGATGCTCTGCTGTGGAGGGATCGCATCCATAAGATTCAGCAGCGACTCTTTGTTCTCGGTGCTGAACTCGCCTCTGACGAGAAGGGCGCGGCCCAGCTCGACAACAAGATCGATGCCGTGGATATCGATGGGCTCGAGCGCCTCGTCGACGAGTGTCTGGAGATCGTCGGGCCGCAGCGCGCATTCGTGGTGCCGGGTACCGATCCGATCTCGGCTCGTTTCCATACCGCACGCACCGTGATCCGCCGGGCGGAACGACGTACCCTCACGCTGGCCGATGAGGAGCCCGTGCGAGCCGAGCTGATCACCTATCTCAACCGGTTGTCGGACGCCATTTATTCGATAGCGCGCGTAACGGAGGCCTGGTACGACGACACCCAGGTGGAACGAGTCGAACGGGTCGTCCGCGCCGTCCTGGCGGAGAACCGCCGCAGCTAAGACCATCTAAGCCCGCGGCTACGAAGAGCGGTTCGCGAGTCTCCGGGCGTGAATTCTCGGTTGCTGGCCCGGTCTTCTGGTGCCCGGATTCATTCTGTTTCTCCGGCGTTTCGTTGGCACCCGGAAGGACGTGAATCGCCACCGTTCTCGGAGTGGGAGAACCCGGCGCCATGACGGTGCTGCATGTTAGTCTCGCAACGAGCACCCGGCTTAGTGAGGACCGCCTTGGTTGAGGCCGTCCCTTTTGGCGGTGCTTCCAGGGTCGTCTCAGCCGAGACGCCCTGATCCTGCATAAAGGAGGAACTATGACGTCCACTCCCGGCGGAGCATCGCCGGCTCAGCAGATTGTTGACGCGGTTGGCGGTCCCGGCAATATCGCCAGTCTCACCCACTGTGCTACCCGACTGCGGTTTGAACTCAATGATGCCTCGGGAGTCGACCAGAGCGTGGTCGACAAGATCCCCGGCGTGATGGGCTCCGTGCCCCAGAGCGGTGACCGGTTCCAGATCATCATCGGTGGCGCCGTGCAGGGCATGTTCACCGATATTCAGAACCTTCCGTCGATGTCAGGTGGCGGCGCCGCCGGTGGGGGCGGAGGGCAGAGCGACGCCGACGTCAAGGCGGCGGCTCGCTCGAAGGCCCGCGGTAAGAACGCGTGGCTGGACGCCTTCTTCGAGTACCTGTCCAACAGCTTCCGCCCGCTGCTGGGCGTGCTGCTGGGCGCGTCGCTGGTGATCGCATCCGCGGCCGTGCTCGATGCCTTCGGTGCGGTCGATTTCCGAGCCGACGACAAGGCGGCCGGCTGGATCTTCATCGATACGATCTGGCGTTCGGTGTTCTACTTCCTGCCACTGGCGGTGGCCTACAACGCCTCCAAAGCGCTCAACATCGATCCTTGGGTCGGCTTCAGCGTCATGGCGGCGCTTATGACGCCAGAGTTCGTCCGGCTGTCCAACCCCGATCTGGTCACCAGCACGGTCTGTGTGCCGAACGTGATCGAGGGCGCCGCGCCGGCATGTACCGCGACGATCTTCGGCGTGCCGATGCTGTTGAATGACTATTCGGGTGCGGTATTCGTGCCGTTGATCATGGTCGCGGTGCTGGCGCTGGTCTACAAGGCCGCTCAACGCCTCATCCCGGAGAACGTGCACCTGGTGTTCGTGCCCTTCATCTCCATGGTGATCATGGTTCCGGTGTCTGCCTTCCTGATCGGCCCGCTGGGCATCTGGATCGGCACCACCCTCGGCCAAGGCTTGTCCTGGCTGAACACGGCGGCCCCGTTCGTCTTCGCGCTCTTCATCCCGATGCTGTACCCGTTCCTGGTGCCGCTCGGTCTGCACTGGCCGCTCAACGCGATCATGCTGGCCAACATCTCCACCCTCGGCTACGACTTCATTCAGGGCCCGATGGGTGCCTGGAACTTCGCCTGCTTCGGCGCCACCGCGGCTGTGCTGGTGATCTCCATGCGCGAACGAGACAAGGAAATGCGACAAACCTCGACAGGCGCGTTGGCGGCGGGCCTGTTCGGCGGCATCTCTGAACCCTCGCTCTACGGCATCCACCTGCGCTTCAAGCGGATCTATCCGCGGATGCTGGTGGGCTGCTTCACCGGCGGTGCGATCATCGCCGTCGGTTCGTGGGTGCTGAGCCTCGACGGCGTGCGCGCCAGTACGTTCGCCTTCACCTCGCTGCTGACCATCCCGATCTTCTCCCCGATGATGCTCTACGTCATCGCGATCGCCGGTGCCTTCTTCGTGTCGTTCTTCATCATCCTGTTCAGCGACTACCGCACCGCCGAGGAGAAGGCCGCCTTCCGGGCCGAGCGAGATGCGCGCGAGGCCGCTGCTGCGGGTCGCTCGACCGCCCCGGCCGCTACCCCGGCTGCCGCCGGCACCGCCACCGCGACTCAGGCCGCAGCCGCTCCCGCAGCTGTCGCCGTGCTGGACGCCGAGCCCACCACCGCGATCCTCTCGCCCATGAACGGCGAGGTTATCTCCCTGGACGACTGCGGTGACGCCGTGTTCGCGTCGAGGGCGCTGGGCGAAGGAGTCGCGGTCAAGCCCACCGACGGCAAGGTCGGCTCGCCCTTGGCGGGCACGCTGACCATGGTCGCCGGCACGGGCCACGCCTTCGGTATCAAGAGCGACGACGGTGTCGAGGTGCTGGTGCACGTCGGCATCGACACGGTCAAGCTCGACGGCAAGGGCTTCGACGTCCATGTCGCCAAGGGCGATCGGGTGGAGGCGGGCGATCCCCTCGTCGATGCTGATCTCGGCATCATCAACGAGGCCGGTTACCCCACCACCACCATCGTGGTCGTCACCAACACCAAGAAGCTCGCCGCCGTCGAGCCCAAGACGGGTATCAGCGCCGCCATCGGCGACGAGATCGTCGGCATCACGAAGTAAGAGAATCTCTGCAGAGACTCTCTGGGCCTTCCATATTCGGGGGTGACCCGCGAAAAGCGGGTCACCCCCGATAGGCTCGAACTCACAAGTCCAAACAGTTGAGGCCAAAGCAGGCTCAACTGACGTCCCACCGTGGGGCAACAGAAACCGAAAGGAACATATATGTCCACTCGTACCGCCACCATCGGCTCCTCCGTCGGCCTGCACGCTCGTCCCGCCTCGATTTTCGCCGCTGCCGCAGGTGATACCGGTCT
Source organism: Tessaracoccus sp. (assembly GCA_041393555.1). Classification (GTDB taxonomy): domain Bacteria; phylum Actinomycetota; class Actinomycetes; order Propionibacteriales; family Propionibacteriaceae; genus Arachnia. Next base: position 107,288 of record JAWKJW010000004.1, read on the forward strand.
GGACGTCACCATCGCGCTGGGCGACGGCGAGCCCGTAGATGCCGCGAGCATCCTCGAGGTCATGACCCTGGGCGCCAAGAACGGCGACGTGGTCACGATCGCCGCCGAGGGCGAAGGTGCCGATGAGGCTCTCGACAAGCTCGTCGAGCTCCTCGAGACCGACCTCGACGCCTGATCAGCTCAGGCTGGAGAGCTCATTCATGACTGACAACACACGCAGGATCCTGAACGGTAGCGGCGTTTCCGCCGGTACGGCCTCCGGTCCCGTCGCCGTGGTGCGGGCCGCGCCCGGCGTCGATGTCGACGAGCCCGCCACCACCGACGCCACCGCTGCGGCGGCTCGCGTCTCCGAGGCCACCGCGGCCGTGGTGGCCAACCTCAGCGCCAGGGCCGAGAACGCCCCGGAGAAGGCCGCCGCCATCCTCACCGCCACGGCGCAGCTCGCGGGAGACCGCGGCCTGGCCAAGGCGATCGGCAAGGAACTCGCCAAGGGCACGGGCGTCACCAAGGCCGTGCACGAGGCCGTGGGCCAGTACGCCGAGATGATGAAGGCGCTGGGCGGCTACATGGCCGAGCGGGCCACTGACCTGTACGACGTGCGCGATCGTCTGATCTGCGAGTTGCGCGGCGTGCCGGCCCCCGGTGTGCCCGAGTTCAGCGTCCCGACGGTGCTGGTTGCGCTCGACCTCGCGCCGGCGGAAACCGCCACCCTGACCCCCGATACCTGCCTGGGCATCCTCACCGAGGCCGGCGGTCCCACGAGCCACACCGCGATCCTCGCGGCTCAGCTCGGGATCCCCGCCGCGGTGAAGGTCAAGGGCATCCTGGGGGTCGAAGAAGGCCAGATCGTCGCGCTCGACGGCGGAGTGGGCGAGGTCATCGTCAACCCCACCGCCGAGGACGTGGAACAGCTCGCGGAGCGTTCGCGCCGCCGGGCCGCCGCCCTGGCCGGGTCTTCCGGCGAAGGCGCCACGCGCGACGGGGTGAAGGTGAAGCTGCTCGCCAACATCGGCACGTCCGATGACGCGATCAAGGCCGCCGCGTTCGATCTGGAGGGCTCGGGGCTGTTCCGCACCGAGTTCCTCTTCCTGGAACGCGACGACGCCCCCAGCCTCGAGGAGCAGACCGAGACCTACACCACCGTGCTGAATGCCTTCGGCGATCGGCGCGTCGTGGTGCGCACCATGGACGCCGGTGCCGATAAGCCGCTCGCCTTCGCCGATCTCGGCGAAGAGGAGAACCCGGCTCTCGGTATTCGGGGACTTCGTCTCAACATGGTGCGTGAGGACCTGATCGACACCCAGCTCCAGGCTCTCTCGGCGGCCTACCAGGCCACCGGCGGCACCTCGGACCTTCGCGTGATGGCGCCGATGGTGGCCACCATGGACGAAGCCAAGTGGTTTGCCGACAGGGCTCGGGCCGCGGGTCTGCCGACGGTGGGCATCATGGTGGAGGTGCCGGCCGCCGCGCTGCGCTCCGAGCACCTGCTGTCGATCGTCGACTTCGCCTCGATCGGTACCAACGACCTGTCGCAGTACACCATGGCGGCCGACCGCATGCAGGGCGAGCTCGCCCCGCTGCTGAGCCCGTGGCAGCCCGCGCTGCTGCAGCTGGTCCGCGAGACCTGCAAGGGTGGCGTGGCGACGGGCAAGCCGATCGGTGTGTGTGGCGAAGCCGGTGGCGATCCGCTGCTCGCTCTGGTGCTCGTCGGCCTCGGCGTCACGTCGCTGTCGATGGCACCGACCAAGGTCAACGCCGTACGTGCCGCCCTGCGGCTGCACGATTTCGGGACCTGCCAGCAGATGGCCGCCTACGCGGTTGCCGCACCCACCGCGGCAGACGCCAAGGCCGCCGTGATCAGGCTCGCCGATCCCACGTTGCTCGACCTGCTCTGAGCAATATCCATCACTAACAGGAAGGGCCCGGATTCGTCCGGGCCCTTCCTTTGTGCCGTTGCTTGCCCCTTCGCGAGAGTGCGCCTGGCTATTGGACCCCTGATGCGAAAGTGAGCGTGGGCAAACCTGTTGTCCGGTCCCTGATGCGAAAGTGCGTGACGGATCCCGTTTGTCGGTCCCTGAGGTGCCCTTCGAGGTGGTCCCTGAGGAGGGCGCCCAGCGCCTGTCTCTAAGGGCTCGTTCCGGTTGCTGAGGTGCGAGGCACGAGCCTCGAAGTACGCACCTCAGCCTCCAGGTTGCTTCGCTGCCACCGTGGGGCAGGAAAGTGAGGCGAAGGAACCTTTTGTCTGGTCCCTGATGCGAAAGTGAGCGTGGGTAAACCTGTTTTCAGGTCCCTGAGGTGCGACGAAGGAGCCTCGAAGGGCGTTAAACGTAAGCGTGGGCACAGTCTCTGCCAAGGGTTCCAGTCAAACGCCCTTCGAGGCTCGCTGGCGCTCGCACCTCAGGGACCGGTGGTTGGGTCCTGATGTCTTACTTTCCTGCCCCATGGTGGCCGGAACCGGCCAGGAGGCTGAGGTGGTCCCTGAACACGGGGGGCCTCCGCTCACTTCTGCGTTGGGGACGGATAACTCGGGGACCCTGTTCACGGTTGCCGTAGCAATCAAGAGCGTGTCGCCGTTGTCCTCAGCGCGCTGTGATCTGGGGTTCCTTGGCCACCGGCACGATGAACAGGGCGATCACGGAGATGGTGCCAACCGCGAGCAGGGCGTTTAAGACGCCCACCTGATCGCCGAGGAAACCGAGCAGGGGCGGCCCGCCGAGGAAGGCGCCGTAGCCGACGGTGGAGACCACGCTGATCCGCAGGGGAGCGCGGGCGGGATCGTCGGCGGCCGCGGACATGCCGACGGGGAAGCCCAGGCTGGCACCCACACCCCACACGGCGGCGCCCACGAAGGCGATGGCGGTGTTGCCGTACACCACCATGAGGCAGCCGAGAATGGACAAGCCGAACATGATGCGCAGCACGCTCACCCGCCCGTAGGTGTCCAGCAGCCGTGTCCCGACGAGCCGGCCCACCGTCATGAACGTGAGGAACACCGCCAGGGCGACCACGCCGAGAGCATTGTCGATGTCGTGCCCGTCGACGAAGGCCACCGCCAGCCAGTCGTTGGCCGTGCCCTCCGCGAAGGCGGCGGCCATGACCATGAGGCCGATGAGCAGCGTGCGGGGCTCAGCCCAAGCCGACCCCTGGGGAATCGCGCCTTCGGCCGTCTCCGCGCCGGGTTCCGTGTCGTCGGCGCCGGTGCGGGAGAGGAAGGTCGAGGTGCCCCAGAGTGTCACGACCACCACGACGACGGCGATCACGGCGACGTGGGCCATCACCGAGACCCGTAGCGCGACGACGGCCGCGCCGACCAACGCCCCCAGCACGGTGCCGCCGCTGAAAGCGGCATGGAACCAGGGCATGATGGCCCGCGCGATGGCTCTTTCCACGATGGTGCCCTCGAAGTTCTGTGCCACGTCCCAGGTGCCGTTTCCGAGCCCCATGAGAAACAGCCCAGGCACCGCCAGATACATCGAAGTGCTGAAGGTCACGGCCGCGGCGGCCAGCACGATGCCCGGAGTGAAGACCCCCATGCCAAGCAGGACGGTGTTCTTCGCCCCGATCCTGCTGCTGATCCGTCCGGCGACAGGCAGCCCGATCAGCGCCCCCACCGAGATCGAGAGGAGGAGCAGGCTGAGCTGGCCCGGGCTCAGGCTCAGCACGTCCTTCACGTCGGGCACCCGCGACATCCACGTCGCGAACGCGAAACCGTTGATGGCGAACACCGCGAACAATCCGTTTCTCGCCCGGAGCGCTCGCTGCCCCTCCTCGCCTTCGAACAGGCTGGTCACTTCAGTTCCTTTTGGTCAGATGCCGGCGCCGCGTTGCAGGCACCGGGTCGTGCTACAGCTCGCGAAGGATACGGTCGGCGGCGGCGACATAGTTGGTGGCGAGGGCCACCGCCGAGAGGCGCAGCGCGTCGCGGCGCGGGAGGAAATGGGCGTGGTGAAGCCCGATCCCGCCTTCGGCGCCGGTGCCGATGAAGCTCATCAGGGACGGCATGACGGTGCTGTACTCAGAGAAGTCGTCGGATCCGCATGACCGGAACGGGGTGGTGGCGACGGGCACACCCAGGCCGTTCAACAACGCGTCGGCGCGAGCCGAGATCGCCGGATCGTTCACCAGCGCGGGACCCCCGCGGATGAACTGGCTGGTGGCCGTCGCTCCCCGTGCCAGCGCCGTGCCTTCGGCGAAGCGGGCGATCGCCTCGTGAAGGGCCGTGCGATCGGTCTCGTGGTAGGTGCGGATCGAACCCGTGCAGGTGGCGCTGTCGGCGATCACGTTGGCCGCCGTGCCCGCGTGGAACATGCCGACCGAGACCACGGTGGGATGGATGGGGTTGATGGTGCGAGCGGAGATGTCGCCCAGCCCCGCGACGGTGGACGCCAGCACTTGAATGGGGTCGACGGCCGCGTGCGGGTAGGCGCCGTGTCCACCCCTGCCCGTCACGGTGATCTCGAAAGAGTCGAAGGCGGCATTGACCGGGCCGGAACCGTTGGATATCACCCCGCGCTTCACCTGCGGCTGGACGTGCACGCCCACCATCGCCCGGACGTCGAGGTCGTCCAGCACTCCGGAGGCCACCACGTCGGTGGCGCCTGGGGGATTGGACTCCTCGCGGGGCTGCAGCATCGGCGCCATCGCCACGGGCAGGTCGAGTCCGCGGGCAGCCGAGAGTACCGCCCACAGGGCGGCCATATGGACATCGTGGCCGCAAGCGTGCATGATGCCGCGCCGCTGGGACGCCCATTCCACGCCGGTGGCTTCCTGGATGGGCAGCGCATCGAGTTCCGCACGCATGCCGACGGCCGGGCCGTCCGGGCCGGTACGCGCGTAGGCTCCGGTCTCCACCATCGGTATCCAGTCCAGCCAATCGGCGGCCTGAATGATGGCATCGCGGGTGTCGCCCTCGTCGCCGCTCAGATGCGGGTCGGCGTGAATCATTCGGCGCAGCGATGACGTCTCCGACAGCTGCGCGTCGATCCGGGACACCAGGGTACTCAGCAACTCCGCGCTCACGGCCCCAAACCTACTGCCTCAGCACCCGTGAAGACACCCGAGGTCGCCGCAGGCAGACAACATACCGCGGCGGATGTCGCGTACCGAAGAGCACCCGTCCAATGAGGGTTACCGAGCCCAATCGATGGCTGAGTAAGGAAGATCGAAGGCATCGGCGACGGGCCGGGAGGTCAGCTGGCCCGCGCGGGTGCTGATGCCTTTGGCCAGGGCGGGGTCGATTCGCGCGGCGTCGCGCCATCCGTGATCGGATAGGGCCAGGACGTAGCGCAAGGTGGCGTTGGTGAGGGCCGCGGTGGAGGTCATCGGGACCGCGCCCGGGATGTTCGCGACGCAGTAGAACGTGGAGCCGTGCACGGGGAAGGTGGGATCGGCATGCGTGGTGGGGCGACTGTTCTCGAAGCAGCCGCCTTGATCGATGGAGACGTCGACCAGCACGGACCCCGGCTTCATGTTGCTCACCATCTCGTCGGTGACCAGCTTCGGCGCCTTGGCTCCGGGGATCAGCACGGTGCCGATCACGAGGTCGGCTCCGAGCACCTGCTCTCGCACCGACATCTTCGACGAGGCCCGGGTGCGAACCACACCCCCATGGCGGGCCTCGACGAGACGCAGCTTGGCGATGTCGGTATCGAGGAGGGTCACGTCGGCCCCCATGCCTGCGGCCACCCGTGCCGCATCTTGCCCCGCGACGCCGCCGCCCAGGATCACGACCTTGGCGTTGGCCACTCCCGCGATTCCTCCCAGGAGAAGGCCCGGCCCGCCGGTGGGTTTCATCATCGCGTGGGCGCCCACCTGAGGGGCCAGGGATCCCGCGACTTCCGACATGGGTGCCAGCAGCGGGAGGGAGCGGTCGGGGAGCTGCACGGTCTCGTAGGCGATCGCCGTGGTGCCAGAGGCCAGGAGCGCGTCGACGAGCGGACGGTCGGCGGCCAGATGCAGGTATGTGAACAGGGTGAGGTCGGAGCGAAGGTGTCGGTACTCGCTCTCGATGGGCTCCTTCACCTTGACCACGAGCTCAGCGTCGGCCCACAGCTGGTCGACGTCATCGACGATGGTGGCGCCTGCGTCGCGATAGTCCTGGTCTGAGATGCCCGCTCCTTCGCCGGCCCCCGCTTCGATGCTCACCGTGTGGTGTCGATGTGTCAGTTCCAGAACGCCAGACGGGGTCAGCCCGACCCGGAACTCGTTGTTCTTGATCTCCCGGGGGACGGCAATACGCATGATGCTCCTCGACGTTGGCGGATCAACTCACTCTATCGCCGTGCCGTTCATCTGGGTTGTTTTGTGTCCCCTCCAGGGGTCGGGCGAAGGGCCAAGACGACGTCATCACCGGACCTGAAGCGAAAGTGTGCGGAGGAATCTCTCTGTCCGGCCCCTGATGCGAAAATGGGTGGCGGAATCCCGTTGTCAGGTCCCTGAGGTGCGAGCGCCAGCGAGCCTCGAAGGGCGTAAAACGTAAGCATGGGCACAGTCCCTGCCAAGGGTTCCAGTCAAACGCCCTTCGAGGCTCCTCGCAGAGCTCGTCACACCTCAGGGACCCGACAAAGAGTTCCCTCCACTCACTTTCCTGCCCGACGGTGGCGGCGAAGCAGCCCGGAGGCTGAGGTGCGTACTTCGAGGCTCGTGCCTCGCACCTCAGCAACCGGAACGAGCCTCGAAGGGCACCTCAGGGACCGGACAATGGGTTTGTCCACGCTTACTGTCGCATCAGGGACCGGACCATGGATCCCTCGCACACTTTCGCATCAGGGGCTAGTGACGGTCCTGATATCTCGTTCTTCTGCCCAAGCGGAAGCTGAGGGGCTCAGGCCTCGACGACGGTGTAGTCGCCGGCCTCGGCGACCGCGGCGATGACGGCATCGAAGGGATGTCGCTCGTCCGACTCGATGACCATCGGTCCCTCGACGGCAACCGAGACGCCCTTGACGCCGTCGATGGCCGGGACCTCTTCGGTGACGTGGTTGGCGCAGTGTCCGCAGGTCATGCCGCTGACGGTGTAGGTGGTCTGCATGGTGTCTTTCCTTCGTTTCTCGTTGATATCAAGGGACGGGGAGGTGGAGCGTGACCTATTTGACGAGCCGGCGGATGGCGCGGATGGCCTCGTCGATCTTTTCCTCGGCTTCGGCACCACCGTTGGCGGCGGCGTTGGCCACGCAATGTGCGAGGTGATCCTCCAGAAGCCCGAGGGAGACGGCCTTCAGCGCGCTCGTGACGGCCGCGATCTGGGTGAGCACGTCGATGCAGTACTTGTCTTCGTCGACCATGCGCGCGATGCCGCGGGTCTGGCCTTCGATCAGCTTGAGCCGACGCAGGTAGGCGTCCTTATTGGGCGTATAGCCATGGGTGCTCGTGCCATGGCAGTCCTCGACGACCGATGTGGCCTGGATCGTGGTGTCTGTCATCTCCGCTCCTGTCCCTGTCTGCCCGAGTATACCCCCTGGGGGTAGAGTTTTCGAACGGAGAGAGAAGACGCGCCGGAGGGATTCGCGGCGAAGATAACGATTAGCTCACAGGCTGTCGCAAGACCCGCGAAACCTCCTCCACAGCCCGCAGCCACTGTTTCCCGCGGTTTGTGCACAACTATCCACAGAACTTTCCCCAGGCTGGGGGAAGTTTGTGCACCGGCCTTGAAGGAGGCGGTGGTGGGGAGTGTCGGTGGCGTGGTTTATTGTCACTGGTTCAGCCATGGTTTGGCAGTGTCGTCCTCGGATGGTTGGAGGTGTCTCGGAATGTCTTTGAGCGCTGTGCCTGATGCGCCGCAAGAACTGGATCGCACACCACCGCAGGACTTGGCGGCGGAGCAGAGCGTTCTCGGCGCCATGATGATGAGCAAGGATGCCATCTCGGATGTGGTGGAGAACCTCCGAGGGGTCGACTTCTACCGCCCGGCTCACGAGACCATCTTCGACGCCATCCTCAACCTCTACGGTCGCGGCGAGCCGGCGGATCCCATCACCGTCGCGGGTGAGCTGGGTAAGCAGGGCGAGCTGAACAAGGTGGGCGGCGCCGTCTACCTGCACGACCTGCTGGCCAGCGTCTCCATCGCGGCCAACGCCTCGTACTACGCGGAACTGGTTCGCGAAAAGGCCATCCTGCGTCGCCTGGTCAATGCCTCGATCCGCATCGCCCAACTGGGTTACCAGGGGCAGGGTGAGGTGGAGCAGATCGTCGACGAGGCGCAGCAGACCCTCTTCGAGGTGACTGAGAAGCGCGCCTCTGAGGACTACCGCTCGTTGGCAGATCTGATGCAGCCCACCTTCGACGAGATCGAGGCCATCGAGGCGTCGGGCGATGCCCTGGCCGGCGTGCCCACGGGCTTCCAGCGGCTGGACAAGATGACCAATGGCCTGCACCCCGGGCAGATGATCATCGTGGCCGCGCGCCCGGGCATCGGCAAGTCCACCTTCGCGCTCGATGTGTGCCGCGCCGCGGCTATCAAGCACCATCTCCCCACGGCGTTCTTCTCGCTTGAGATGAGCCGCACGGAGATCGTGATGAAGGTGCTCTCGGCGGAGTCCTCGGTGTCTTTGGGGCGTATCCGCGGTGGCAAGATGGACGAGTCGGATTGGCAGCGCATCACGGATAAGTCGGGTCAGATCGGGGAGGCGCCCTTCTATATCGACGATTCGCCCAACCTCACCATGATGGAGATCCGGGCGAAGGCGCGGCGACTGCGGCAGAAGCATGATCTGCAGTTGCTCGTGGTCGACTACCTTCAGCTGATGACCTCCGGTAAGAAGGTGGAGTCGCGCCAGGTCGAGGTCTCTGAGTTCTCCCGCCAGATCAAGCTGCTGGCCAAGGAACTCGAGATCCCCGTCATCGCGCTGTCCCAGCTCAGCCGTAATGCCGAGCAGCGCAAGGATGGCGTGCCGCAGCTGGCGGACCTTCGCGAGTCGGGATCGCTGGAGCAGGACGCCGACATCGTCGTCATGCTGCACCGCCCCGAGGCCTTCAATCCCAACCCCACGGATGAGGAGCGGGGCGTGGCGGCCTTCCACGTGCTGAAGCACCGCAACGGCGAGACCGGAAAGGTGGATGCCCTGTTCCAGGGGCACTACAGCCGCTTTACCGACCCGTTCACGTCCTAACTGATCATTCAAACTGAAGATTCTCAGGAAGCTTTTGGGATTTGTTCAGGTTTGATTTAGAGTGTAAGGGTCACATCCTCGACATTTTGGAGTTCACCTCTTATGGCGAAAGTCCTGATCCCGGTTGTCGCCGGTGTCGCCGCCCTCGGTCTCGTCGGAGCCGTGGGAGTGGCCCAGGTGCTGCGCACCAACGACATCGAGTTCACTGTCGACGGCGCCTCGCAAGATCTGACGGTGCGTGAGCGTACCGTCGGCGCGCTCCTGGAGAGCCAGGGCGTCGAACTCGGCGAGTACGACGTGGTGCTGCCCGATGTCGACACCAAGATCGTCGATGGCCTCGAAGTGGATGTTGCCTTCGGTCGTCCGCTTGAGCTGACGGTAGATGGGGAGACCCGCACCGTCTGGACCACCGCCCGCAGCGTGGGTGACGCCCTGCGTCAACTGGACCTGGACGAGGCCGACTCCAAGCTGTCGGCCACGCGCTCCACCGGCATTGCCCGTCAGGGTCTCGATCTCGAAATCATCACCGCCAAGGACGTCACGCTCACCGTGGCCGGCGCTCCTTCGCAGGTCACCCTCGCAGGCACCGTCGGTGACCTGCTGAGCAACGCCGACATCGCCCCGGACGAGGACGACATCGTCACCCCCGCCGTGGACACGCTCCTCGCTGATGGCATGGAGATCGTCTTCGTGGAGGTCGAGGTGAAGGAGGCCTCCAAGAAGGTGGAGATCCCCTTCGAGAAGAAGGAAGCCAAGTCCGACAGGATGGACAAGGGAACCTCCGAGGTCACCACCAAGGGGGTCAAGGGATCGAAGACCGAGGTGTACACCGAGGTCTACCACGACGGGAAACTGAAGTCTTCCGAGCTGAAGAGCTCGACCGTGACCAAGAAGCCGGTCGCTCAGGTCACCACCGTGGGGACCCGCGAGGTGGTTGCGCCGTCGCCGTCGCCTTCTCCGTCGGCAACGTCCACGTCGTCGCCCGAGCCCTCGTCGTCTCCGAAGCCCAAGGCGTCGTCGAAGCCCAAGTCGTCTGAGTCGTCCTCCTCGCGCAGTTCGTCTTCGTCGTCGAACAACTCCTCGTCGTCGTCTTCCGGGTCCGACTCCAGCCTCACCCCGGCCAGCGGTTCCAGCTGTAAGGCCTCTTACTACTGGCAGGGCCAGATGACCGCTAACGGCGAGCAGTTCAATCCCGATGACATGACCGCCGCGCACAAGGAATTCAAGTTCGGCACCAAGGTGAAGGTGACCAACCCGAAGAACGACAAGTCCGTGATCGTTCGGATCAACGATCGCGGTCCCTACATCGACGGTCGTTGCCTCGACCTGTCGCGTGCCGCCATGGAAGCCATCGGCGGTACCAAAGCTGGCGTGATCACCGTGAACTACGAAGTCGTCAGCTAGCTAGCCCTCGCCCATCCTGGTGAAACGGGGCGTTAAGCCCCAAAAGACCGCCCGGTCCGTCGCCTCCCCCCAAGGCGTCGGGCCGGGCTTTTCATTCCGTATTCGCAGGACCTCTAAGCCTGTTCCGCCAGGTCGCGATAGATCTGAAGCATCTCTGCGGCCTGCGACGCGATGGTCCATTGGGATGCCAGCTCCCTGGAACGGTGGGCGGCCCCCTCGCGCCAGGCGGGATTATCGAGCCGGTCGATCACGCGCAAGATTCCCGCGGCCAGCGAGGCAGGCGTGGGGCGGGTGATCTCGCCGTTGACCGGTGGATCGATCACGAGGGTGAGTTCGTGATCGACGCTGACGATCGGGAGCCCAGCCAGCGCCGCTTCGTGCAGCACCAGCGCTTGGGTATCGGTTTGGCTGGGGAAGGCGAAGACATCGGCCATGCCGTAGAACCGGCCAAGGTCATCGCGCCTCTGTTCTCCCGGCAGGATGAACAGGCCCTGATCGCGGCCGGTCTCGAGCGCGTGCCGGATGGTCGGGTTGTTGTCCCAATCGCCGACGACCATCAGCTTCGCGTCGGGGCGCTGGTTGGCCACCAATTGGAAGGCTTCGGCCAGCAAGGTGATGCCCTTTTCGGGAGCGATGCGTCCCGCGTACATCACCAACGGTCCATCCGGCCGGGGGAATGGTTCTGGTCCGTCGGGCAAGGCGTCGACGCCGTTGGGCACCACTCGCACATTCGCGCCGGGGGCGATCTGCCGGCAGTGTGCCGCCGTCTTCGGAGAAGGCGTGGTGACCAGATGCGACAGCTCCAGCATCTTGGCGCACATCCCGATCAGCGACGCGCCGTAGCCGCGGTCCTCGAACTTGATCTGGGCGGCACGCATCTCCTCCTCGTCAACGAGTGCCCCGCGACTCAGTTTCACGAAGGCCTTGAGCACCCAGTCGAGCAAGGGCAGCCACTGCCTGTAGTGCTCGGCGTAGGCGTCGAAGTCGGTGTGCCAGGTGAGGAGGAGCGGAATCCCCAGCCGTTGCGCGGCGATGGTGCCCAACGCTCCCACGGTGCCGAAGCCATGGACGTGTATCACGTCGGGCTTCAGGTGGGCCAAGCGCGCGATGGTGCGCTCGAAGTGACGTCCTGTTGCCACACGGGTGGGCACCCGAGGCACCCAGGTGGACGGCAGCCGCAGCTCCGTGCGTCCCGGGCGACCCTTGTGGGGGTTGGCTCCCTTGGCGGCGGGGGCGACGACAATCACTTCGTGTCCCGCGTCCAGCAGGTTGCCTTCCAGGGAGTGCACCGCCACCGTCAGGCCATTGCTGCCGGGGCCGTAGTTGTCGGTGAACTGGGCTACGCGCAACGTGGCGGGGGAGGGGTCGAGGTTCACCTCGCTCACTCTATCGAAGGCGTTGGTGGTTACGCGTTCGCCGACCAGCGCGGTCGAGATGGTTGGGCGGATGCGCAGGCGCTACTCTGACCGAGGTGAGTGTCCTGCTGGCCTGCGACGAACGGAGTCCTGATGCCTGTTGAACGCACCCTCGCGATCCACGGCTTGGATTCCCGCGTTCGGCTGGTGCTGAGGGGATCTCGCGCGGCTGAACTCCACGACGCGCTGCGGAGATCGTGGTCGCGCTGTCTGGAGCCGGTGGGGCTGGCCATCGAGGCGGGAGACATCCCGGTTGAGCTTCGAAGTGCCGGTGAGCCGTCGATGCTGGCGGATCGAGGCGTGAGCGGCGAGGATCTCCTGGCGGTGATGCAGGAGACCACGCAGACCGTCACGCGGGCCTTTATCGCCGCCCAGGCCGGACGATTGCTGATGCTGCACGCCGGAGCCTGCGCCGATCCGGTGACAGGATCGACCGTGGCCTTCGTCGCTCCGGGAGGAACCGGAAAGACCACCTTGGCCGAAGTGTTCGCCAGTGAGTGGGGATATCTCACCGACGAGACCGTCGGGATCCGCCCAGATGGAACGGTTGCACCGTATCCCAAGCCCCTTTCGAAGCGACCGAGTAAAGGGGCTGGGCCGAAAGCGGAGGTATCGCCGGATCACCTCGGCTTGCGCCCCGCTCCGGCCGAGGCGCGGTTGCGCCGGATCGTGTTGTTGCGTCGAGACCCGACCCGCGACGATCCGCCCGCGTTCACGCCCTTGGATATCCCCGACGCGATCGTGGCGTTGGCACCGGAGACGTCTTCGCTGAGCAAACTGCCGCGCCCCCTCCATCTGCTCGCGGACCTGCTGGCGCAGATAGGTCCGGTGCTGCGGTGCGACTACCGGGAGGCAGCGGGGCTCGTCCCGTTGATGCAGGACCTCTTAGCGCGAGAGGCGGACGGTCCGGTCGCACTGATCGACGAGGCCCTGGTCATGCGTGATGACCAGGATGGGGAGTCCCTCGGAGGCCTCCCAGATATCGTCGATCAGCGCTGAGGCCGTGGCGTGGTCAAGATGCTCGGTGGGTTCGTCGAGAATCAGGAGGTCGCGTGATCCGGCGAGGATCCGGGCCAGAGCGAGCCGTCGTCGTTCGCCCCCGCTGAGCGTGGATCCGGCCTCGCCGATCAGGCGATCGAGGGGCAGTGCGAGACCGGCCTTGGCCAGTGCGTCCCGCACCTCGTCGTCAGTGGCATCCTTATTGCCGATTCGTACGTTCTCGGCGACGGTGGTAGCGAAGATGTGCGCATCCTGGGCGAGATAGCCGACGCGGCCGACCCGCTCGATCCGTCCGGCGATCGGCGGAATGAGCCCCATCACGGTGGCCGCGATCGTGGTCTTGCCCACGCCTGACGGGCCCACCAGGGCGACGCGCTCGCCCGGCGCGACCCTCAAAGACACATCGTGCTGCACCACCGGCTCGCCGGGCCAGCCGACGCTCACCCCGTCGAGTTCGAGCGTGGGGGAGCCCGCCCCCGGGGTCACGTCGCCTTCCCCCACGGGAGGCGCATCCAACTCGGCGGCAATACGGCTCAATGCGGTGCGGGAGCGGGTGTAGGTCTGTGCCGCCTGGGTGAACGCGGCGAAGGTCTCGTGGAGGGCCAGTGGGGTGAGTACCAGGATCGCGAGGAAACGTGGGTCGAGGGTGCCGGCGACGAGGGCTGGTGCGCCGATGGCCAACGCCGCCACCACCGCCACTCCGGCGGCGACGATCTGTCCGGCCGTGGCGAGGCCGCGAACTCCCGCCCCCCGGCTCTCGTGACGGCGCAGATCGTCGTCAACCGCCAGCAGCCTGTTGAGGGCCTCTGCATCGGCCCCGTTGGCCACCAAATCGCCGCCCACGCGGCTCAGCTCGCGGACCTCATCCGCCAAGCGCCCGCGTGCTTCGACCGACGCCTCGTCGGCGCGTAGCGATGCCCGCTGCGCCCACCATGGCAGTAGCACCCCGCCGAGGAGGGCGGTGGCCAGCAGCACCAGGGCTGATGGCCAATTGAACAGCCCGAGCAGCACCGTCGTGGTGGCGATCACCAGGGTGGCGGATGTGATCGGGATGATGACCCGCACCACCAGGTCTTGGATGGCATCCACATCGGCCACGACGCGGGTGAGCAGGTCACCGCGGCGGCGTCCGATCAGCGTGGTGCCGGAGAGCTTGTCGTAGACGCGCAGACGCAGCGCCCCCTGCATGCGCAGGGCCAGGTCGTGACCGACGAGACGCTCCACGTAGCGCAGCACCCCCCGAGAGATGCCGAAGAACCGCACGCCGACGGCGGGCGCCTGGAGGTACAGCACCGGGGGGAACAGCGCCGCCCAGCTGAGGAGGAAGGCGGCGACGCCCATGAGTGCGACGGACGCCGCGGAGGCAGCGAAGGCCAACAGGATCGCGGCGATCAGGCGCCAACGCCCGCGGGGAATGGCGTCCAGGAGAACGCGGGTGAAGGACAGCGTCTGCCTCATCGGTCCCCCTCCTGCTCCCCGCCGGGCGTCGACACGACGGTGGCGGAGGGCCATTCGACCACGCGGTCGGCGGCGGCGAGGACGGCCGGGCGATGGGAGACGATCAGCGCCCCCGCACCCGAAGAGCGCACCGCGTCGATCACGGCCGCCTCGGTATCGGAATCGAGCCCGGCTGTGGGTTCGTCGAGCAGCAGCGTGGTGGCGCCGCCGGTGCGGATGCGCAACAGGGCCCGTGCGAGGGCGACGCGGCGGCGCTCTCCCGCGGACAGTCCCTCCGCGTCGTCGCCGATGGGTTTCGCGGGATCGAAGTCGGCGCCCGCATCGTGCAGAGCCGCCGTGATGTCATGCGCCGAAGCGCCGGGGCTGCCCAGCGCGACGTTGTCGCCGACGGTGCCATTGACCATTCCGGGCTCCTGGGCCACCCATGCGAGGCGCTTCCGCCAAGAGGCGGGGTCGATCTCGGCCATGTCCATCCCGTCGATGCGGACCTGCCCCGTCGTCGGACGGAGGTAACCCGCCACCAGCGCGAGGACCGTCGACTTGCCTGCGCCGGAGGGGCCGGCGAGGGCCACCACCTCGCCGGGAGCGAGGGCCAGGGAGAAGTCGCCGACCGCATCGGTCTCGGACCCGGGATAACGATAGGAGACGTCTTCCAGGCGGATCTCGCCCGCCGTGGGTGCCGGTGCCGTTCCGCCGGGTGCGGGGGCCGCGTCGATGATGGCGAAGGCTGCGTCGGCGGCGGCCACCCCGTCGGCGGAATCGTGGAAGTGCACCCCCACCTGGCGCACGGGAAGGAAAGCCTCCGGTGCCAGGATCAGCACGAAGAGCGCGGTGGGGAAGTCGACGTGGCCGTAGACCACCCGGAAGCCCACCGTCACAGCGACCACCGCCACCGACAGGGTGGCCAACAACTCGAGCGCGAAGCTGGACAGGAAGGAGATCCGCAACGTGCGCATGGAGGCCGTGAGATGCGCCTCCTCGCCCAGGATCACTCCTTTCCTCTGCGCCCTCGCACGGGCGAAGGATTGCAGCGTCGGAAGGCCGGCGATCAGGTCGGCGAAGTGGTTGGAGAGGCGCTCGGCCTGGGCGAAGCTTTTCGCGGTGGCGACCTGGGTGGTCCAGCCGATCAGGGCCATGAAGATCGGGATGAGAGGCAGGGTGAAGGCGATGATGATCGCCGAGGGCCAATCGGCCAGCAGCACCGCGCCGCCGACGATGAACGGCACCGTGATGGCGAGCCCCAGCTGCGGCAGATACTTGGAGAAATAGCCGTCCAGGGCATCCAGACCTTGCGTCACGACGCGCATCACCGTCGCCGACGAGGCACCGCCCACGGGCATCGCGACCCGTGCGGCCATGACGTCGCGTCGCAGCTGCGACTTCACCGCCGCCGCGCAGCGGTGGGCCAGCCAGGAGTTCAGCCATGCCAAGGCTCCTCGAGCCGCGAACACAGCTAGCAGAAGGAGAAGGAGGACCACCCAATTGGGGGGCAGGGCAGAGGTGGCGAAGACGGTGGTGACCGCCTCTGAGATCAGGTCGGCCTGCCAGATCAGCAGGCCGGCAGTGAGCACTCCGACGAGCACAGAGGCGACCAGGTAGTTCCTGGTCGCCCCTGCGCGCGTGATCAGTCGAGGATGAACGGGGCCTGGCATCGGCTCCAGTCTCCCCTACCTCGCAACTAGTGCGCGACCTCGTCGGGGATGTTCTTCGTGCTGAGGCGCTTGCGGAACACCCAGTAGCTCCAGGCCTGGTAACCCAGCACGAGCGGCACGAACACCAGGGCAGCCCACGACATGATGGTCAGGGTGGTCTCGGAAGAGGCAGCCGAAAGGACGGTGAGTCGTTCGCCCACCGCCACGGTCTCGTCCTGCGCGAAGCCCAGGTTGCCGAACATCTTCATGAAGATGCCCACGAACAGGGTGATGATGGAAGCTCCGGTGAAGACGAACGCCCACCCGTCGCGCCCGCGGCTGATCATCAGCACGCCGGCGGCGAGCGCGACGACGGACACGATTCCGGCGATCCACGCGAAGAGGCTGAAGTCTCCGAACTCCGAGCTGGCGGGCCACGCGAGGTTCTGGGAGACGACGAAGATGGCCAGCAGGATGACGCTCACCCCACCGGACTTCACGCCGAAGGCCTTGGCCCGGTCGTGGATCTCACCCTTGGTCTTCAACGCGATGAAGGCCGCGCCGTGGGTGAGGAAGACCGCCAGCAGCAGCACGCCGCCCAGCAGGGCGAACGGGCTGAACAGGCCGAAGAAGCTGCCATTGAACAGCAGGCCGTCGTTGGGCAGCCCGATCACGAAGTTCGCGAAACCCACGCCGAATACCAGGGTGGTGATGAAGGAACCCCAGGTGGCGAACGCGTCGAGCATCCGCTTGTACTGCGAGGTGTGGTGCTTGGAGCGGTACTCGAATGCCACGCCGCGCAGGATCAGGCCCACCAGAACCAACAGGAGCGGTAAGTAGAGCGCCGAGAACAACGATGCGTACCAGCCGGGGAAGGCGGCGAACATCGCGCCGCCCGCCGTGAGCAGCCACACCTCGTTACCGTCCCAAGTGGGGCCGATGGTGTTGACGATGACGCGGCGGTCCTTGTCGTTTTTGCTGAGCACGGGGATGAGCATGGCCACGCCAAAGTCGAAGCCCTCGAGGAAGAAGAAGCCGATCCACAGCACCGCCACCAGCAGGAACCACAGCGTGGGCAGGAACGGAACGGAGACGGTCTCAAGAAGAAGGTGCATGTTTTATCGCCTTACTCAGTACGCGAACGTCATCGGGGCGTCGGGATCCTCTTGGACCACAGGTTCTTCGACCTCTGGGAGACCCGCCTTGGTGAACTTCAGGAACAGCCACACCTCGAGCACGGCGAGGCCGCCGTAGAGCAGGGTGTAGACGATCAGTGAGGTCAGCATCTCACCGGCCGTCACCGAGGGGGAGATACCCGCTGCGGTGGGCATCACGCCCGCCACCAGCCAGGGCTGGCGACCCATCTCTGTGAAGATCCAGCCGAAGGAGTTGGCGAACAGCGGACCCAAGGGGATCGCCCACATCAGCCCGGTCCACCACCACGCCGGCTGCACCAATTCCGCCTTGCGCAACCGCCACAGGATCAATACGGCGATGGCCATGCCGATCATGCCGAGCCCGATCATGAGCCGGAACGCCCAGTAGGACACCACGACCGGCGGCACGTAGTCGATCTGCGCGAAGGCCTGGGCCATATCCGGGTTGAGCGTGCCCTCGTTGACGGCTTGGGCCAGCTGCTCCTGCAGCGGGAGGCGGGTGCCGTCGTGGCGGCTGAAGCCGTTCTCGATGTACTCGGCTTCCAGGTCGTTGAAGCCGTGCACGGTGTCGTGGCCGGAGAGCATGCTCAGCAAGCCCGGAACCTCGAGGGCAAAAACTTTGTCCCGTCCGTCCAGAGTGCCGATGGTCAGGATCGAGAAGGGCGCGTTCTCGGTGGTGTCGAACAGTCCCTCGGCGGCGGCCATCTTCATGGGCTGCACCTCGGTCATCACCTTCGACTGCATGTCGCCGGAGAGCATCACGCCGACGGAGGCGATCAGCAGCACCCAGGCACCGAACTTAGCCGACCACCGCCAGGTGGAGCGTTCCTCCGAGCCTTGTTCTGGGGAAAGATCGCCGTCGGCGACGCGTTTGTTCACCTTGGCCAGGTGCCACGCGCTGATGCCGGCCACCAGGCCGCCGGCCACCATGTAGGCGGCGGTGATGGTGTGGATGAAGGTGGCGATAAACACAGGGTTGGTGAGCAGGGCGAAGAAGCCGGACACCCCGTCGAGTTCCGCGCGACCGTTCTCGAAGCTGAGCACGGAACCCACGGGGTTCTGCATCCAGGAGTTGGCGGCCAGGATGAACACGGCCGACAACATGGTGCCGAACGCCGCCATGTAGATCGCGGCCAGATGGATCTTCTTCGGCAGCTTGTCCCAGCCGAAGATCCAGAGCCCGATGAAGGTGGACTCCAGGAAGAAGGCCAGCAGCGCCTCCAGTGCCAGCGGCGCGCCGAAGATGTCACCGACGAAGCGGGAGTATTCGCTCCAGTTCATTCCGAACTGGAACTCCTGCACAATTCCGGTCACGACGCCAAGGGCGAAATTAATGAGGAAGAGCTTGCCGAAAAACTTGGTCAGCTGGAGGTATCGGTGCTTGCCAGTGCGTACCCAGAGGGTCTGGATCACCGCGACCATCATGGACAGCGCGATGGTGATGGGGACGAACAAATAGTGATAGACAGTGGTAATCCCGAATTGCCACCGGCCAATAACGACTGGGTCCATGCCGTGACAGTACTACGGCGCGTCGGCCCCTTCCACCGACTGGGAGATCCTCACCGTATTTCGTCGGTTGATCGGCGGTATCGAGCCGATCTTCCTCCCCGTGGATGGATGCGCTACTACATCAGGACGGACAAATGCCCTTGTTGCTACACGAACGTCACTAGGATGTGCGCATGACGACCAGGGGTGAGCTCGAGAAGCGCGTGATGGAAGTGCTGTGGCAGGCCGACGAGCCGCGAAGCGTTGCCGACGTGCATGCCGAGCTCAATCTGGAAAGGGAACTCGCCTACACCACCGTGATGACGGTTCTGGACAGGCTGGCCAAGAAGCACCGGGTCACGCGCACCATGGCCGGACGCGCGTGGCAGTACGTGCCCAGCACCCCGCGTCCCACCTACGTCGCGAGCAAGATGTTCGCGGCCCTCAGCGAACTCAACCCCGGTGACCGCGCGGAGGCGCTGCGCCAACTCGTCGCCGTGCTCAGCACCGAGGATAAAGAGATCCTGAGCGAGGCGACGCCCTCCGTGTGAGGCGAGTGAGAGCAGCGCGGCAGGGATCAGTGCCGCTCGTCGAGCAGAAGCTGCTTGTGTTCCAGCGTGACGTTGAGATCTGCCGCGAGCCAGCGCTTCGCCTGCGCCAGATTGTTCTTGGCTGAGGACTGGGCTTCGTCGGTGGCGTCGCCGTAGCTCATCCGGGCAGCCTCCTCCCGGACGAGCAGGGTGGAGGTGTTGGCCTTGTTCACCAGCGCCTTCGTGTCTTCCAAGGAGGTCTGCAGGGATTCGGTCGACATGGTGGCGGCGAGCCCGGCGCGTTGCTCTGCGATGTCGTAAGTGGGCTGCGGCCAGCGTAGGCCCAGGCCGCTCATGGTGCGGGTGAGGATCTCCGTGATAGCCAGGCGCGGATACCATTTCTTGTCGGCCGGTAGTGCGTACCAGGGGGCGTGCTCGGTGGAGGTGAGGCGGAACACGTCGGCATAGGCCTCCTGGTAGGCCTCCCATTTGGCGCGGGTGGGCAGGTCCGACATCGAGTACTTCCAGCGTTTGTCTGGCCGGTCCAAACGCTCCATCAGCCTCCGGCCCTGCTCTTCGTAGGAGACCATCATGGCGAACTTCAGCACCACGATGCCGGCGTCGACGAGCCCCTTCTCGAAGGCGTTGATTTCGTCGTAGCGCGCCCGCCACACCTCGTCGGGGACGAGCTGATCGACGCGCGCGACCAGCACGTCCTCGTAGTGGGAGCGGTCGAACAGTCCGATCTTGCCGTAGGGCGGCAGCGCCTGGTGGATTCGCCAGAGGAAGTGGTGCGAGCGCTCCTCCGCGCTGGGCGGCCCGAAGCTGCGCAGCGCCACGCCCTGAGGATCCACCATCCCCATCACATGCCGGGCGATTCCTCCTTTGCCCGCGGTGTCCAGGCCCTGCACGACGCACAGCACCGCTTTTCGGCCACCACTGCGGCCCTCGGCGTACATCCGCTCTTGAAGCTCGGCCAGCAACTTGCCCCGTTCCGCCATCAGGGCCGTCGCGGCTTTCTTCTTGCTCGCCCAGCCGGGGGTGTTGCGCCGGTCCATGGCTGAGAGGTCGAAGTCTGTGCTCACCCGCAGGCTCTCACGGGGATCTGCCGCCCAATCGTCCTTCGCCATGGCAGCACCTTTCGGTCGGAGTGGGGTCTCTTCTTGCCCCTGTTCCTACCAGCATGAGGAGTCCACGATGAGTCAAAAAATGGGGTTGAGCGAGCAGCCCGTGTGAAGTCTGTTGCGGAAAACCCTGGTGTTGAGCAGGGTGAGGGGGTAGCGTAAAAGGCGTTGTATCCGACGACCGAAAGGAGACCGCATGGCTTTGGGAGACGAAATGAAGGCAAAGGCCGAACAGGCGGTTGGTCAGGTCAAGGAAGGCGTCGGAGACGCCGTAGACGACGATCAGCTGAAGGCCGAAGGCAAGGCAGACCAGATCTCAGGCGCCGTCAAGGAGAAGCTCCACGAGGCAGCCGAAGCAGTCAAGGATGCCGCCGAGGCCGCATCGGACAAGCTGGGAGACGCCGTACAAGGCGTCAAGGAGAAGTTCACCAAGGACTGATCCTTCCAGTCACCGAAATCGGTCTTGAGACAACCAACGGGCCGGGACGTTAGTCCCGGCCCGTTGTGCGTCATTCGATGGCGCCGCTGAACTGCGACTGGTAGAGGTCGTAGTACGCCCCCTTGGCTTCGAGGAGCTCGTCGTGGGTGCCCTGCTCGACGATGCTGCCCTTGTTCATCACCAGGATCAGGTCCGCGTCGCGGATGGTGGAGAGGCGGTGTGCGATCACGAATGACGTGCGGCCGGTCCGCAACGCGGACATCGCCTTCTGCAGCAGCAGCTCGGTGCGGGTATCGACAGAGCTGGTGGCCTCGTCGAGGATCAGCAGCGACGGATCGGCCAGGAACGCCCGGGCGATGGTGATCAGCTGCTTCTCGCCCGCGGAGACGTTCGAGCCCTCCTCGTCGATGACGGTGTCGTAGCCGTCCGGAAGGGAATGCACGAAGCGGTCCACGAAAGTCGCCTTCGCGGCCTCCATGATCTCTTCCTCGGTGGCACCGAGCTTGCCGTAGGCGATGTTGTCGCGGATCGTGCCGCCGAACAGCCACGTGTCTTGCAGCACCATGCCGATGTTGCCGCGGACATCGCCGCGCGGTACGGAGGCGATGTCCACGCCGTCGAGCGTGATCCGGCCACCGCCCAGGTCGTAGAAGCGCATGATCAGGTTGACCAGTGTCGTCTTGCCCGCCCCGGTGGGGCCGACGATGGCGACGGTGCTGCCGGGTTTCGCGGTGAGGTTCAGGCTCTCGATCAGCGGCTGGTCGGGGGAGTAGGAGAAGTCGACGTCGTCGAAGACGACCTCGCCCCGCAATGTGGCGGGCAGGGAGCCCTCCGGCTCGTCGCTCATCTCCTCGGCGTCCAACAGCTCGAATACCCGCTCGGCAGAGGCGACGCCCGACTGCAACAGGTTGGCCATGGAAGCCACCTGCGTCAGCGGTTGGGTGAACTGGCGCGAGTACTGGATGAAGGCCTGCACGTCACCCAGGTTCATCTGTCCCGACGCCACCCGCAGGCCGCCGATCACGGCGATCACCACGTAGTTGAGGTTCCCCACCAGGAACATCACCGGCATGATGATGCCCGAGATGAACTGTGCGCCGAAGCCCGCTCGGTAGAGCTCCTCGTTCTTCTCCGCGAACGCCTTTTCCACCTCGCGTTGGCGGCCGAAGACCTTGACCAGGGCGTGGCCGGTGTAGGCCTCCTCGATCTCCGCGTTCAGTTCTCCCGTCGACTTCCAGTTCTGCGCGAACAGCTTCTGCGAGCGCGTGCCGATCACCGAGACCACGATCATCGCGATCGGCACGCTCACCAGCGCCACGATGGCCAGCAGCGGGGAGATCCAGAACATCATGATCAGCACGCCGATCAGCAACAGCAACGAGTTGAGCAATTGCGACAACGTCTGCTGCAGAGACTGGGACACGTTATCGATGTCGTTGGTGACGCGGCTCAGCAGCTCGCCGCGCGCCTGCTTGTCGAAGTAGGACAAGGGGAGGCGATCCAACTTCGCTGAGACCTGCTGGCGCAGCCGGTAGACGGTGCGCTGCACCGCGGTGTTGAGCACCCAGCCCTGCGCGTAGCTGAGGGCGAACGACGCCAGGTACAGCACCAGCACGCTCAGCAGCACCGCGCCGATCGCGCCGAAGTCCATGCCCTGCCCGGGCACGAAATCGAGGCGACGCAGCATGTCGGCCATCTGCGTCTCGCCGGCCGCGACCATCCCGTCGATGACCTGGTCCTTGGTCAGGTTGGCGGGCATCTCTCTGCTGAACCACCCGGCCATCATCAGGTCGGTGGCGCGGCCGAGGATCTTCGGCCCCACCACGCCGAGAGCCACGGAGATGGTGCCGAAGATGATGGCGACGATCACGCGCGTGCGTTGTGGGCGCAGGGTGCGCACCAACCGGCGCACGGAGACGCCGAAGTTGGCGGCCTTCTCGCCGGTGCCGACCGGTCCGCCTGGGCCATGGCCCACGCGGTCGGGTCCGTGCTTCGGGCGTTCGTTCGCCTTCACCGGCACCGCGCCCTCCCCGGTGGTGGTCTCCTCGGGATCGGGGGTGTGATTCGGGGTGGTGTTCTCGCTCATGCCGCCTCCTCGATGCTCAGCTGGGAGGTGACGATCTCCCGATAGGTGTCATTGGAGGCCAGCAACTCGTCGTGCGTGCCGCGGCCGACGATCTCGCCGTCCTCCAGCACCAGGATCAGATCGGCCTCGGTGATGGTGGAAACCCGCTGGGCCACCACCAGGACGGCGGCATCGGCGGTGACCGGCTGCAAAGCCGCGCGTAGCCGGGCGTCGGTGGCGACGTCGAGGGCCGAGAAGGAATCGTCGAAGACATAGACCTCCGGCTTCTTGACCAGTGCCCGCGCGATGGCCAGACGCTGGCGCTGCCCGCCGGAGACGTTGGTGCCCCCTTGGGCGATATGTGAATCGAGCTGGTCGTCCATGCCCTCGACGAAATCCTGTGCTTGTGCGATGGTCAACGCCTCCCAGAGCTCGGCCTCGTCCGCGTCGGGTTTGCCGTAGCGCAGGTTGCTGGCCACGGTTCCGGTGAAGAGGTACGGGCGCTGGGGCACGATCGCGATGCGGGACCAGAGATCGTCGGGCTCCAGATCGCGGACGTCGACGCCGTCGACGAGCACGGAGCCCTCCGTGGCGTCGAACAGGCGCGGGATCAGGTTGACCATGGTGGTCTTACCCGAACCGGTGGAACCGATCACCGCGGTGGCGGTGCCGGGCGTGAGTTCGAAGCTCAGGCCTCGCAGCACGGGTGCCTCGGCGCCAGGATAAGAGAAGTTGACATCGTCGAAGACCACATGACCGTGGGTCTTTCCAGGACGCACGGGCTCGGCGGGCGGAGCCACGGACGACTCCGTGTCGAGCACCTCCATGATGCGGTCGGCACACACCGCCGCCCGCGGCGCCATCATCATCAGCATCGTGGTCATCATCACCGAGATCAGGATCTGGATCAGGTAGGACAGGAAGGCGGTGAGCTGGCCCACCTGGATGTCGTTCGTTTCGATGCGATGGGCACCGAACCACATCACCGCGACGCTGGAGAGATTCATCACCAGCCCCACGAAGGGGAACAGGAACGCCATCAGCTTGCCCACGCTGGTGGTGGTCCACACCAGATTGGAGTTCGTGCGTTCGAAGCGCTCGGCCTCGTGAGGCTCGCGCACGAACGCGCGCACTACCCGGATGCCGGTGATCTGTTCGCGCAGCACACGGTTCAGGTCGTCGATCCGCGTCTGCATCTGCTGGAAGAGCAGGCCCATCGGGTGAAGAGGGCTCCGATGCCGATGCCCAATGCCACGACGGCGGCGAGGATCGTCCACGAAAGTCCCGGATCCTCGCGCAGGGCCATGAAGACGCCGCCCACCATGGTGATCGGCGCGCCGACCAGCATCACGCAGGTCATCTGGACCAGCGTCTGAACTTGCAGTACATCGTTCGTGGTTCTGGTGATCAGCGACGGTGCCCCGAACTGATTCATCTCCTTGGTGGAGAACGACAGCGCGCGGTTGAAGATGCCCGCACGCACGTCGCGCCCAAGCAACATGGCTACGTTGGCGCCCGCCCACACCGCACCGATCTGGGCGGCGGCTTGCACAGCGGATAGCGCCAACATGATCCCGCCGGCGTTCCAGATGTAGTCGGTATTGCCCACTGCGACGCCGTCATCGATGATGCGTGCGTTCATGGTGGGCAGGTAGAGCGACATGATCGTCGCGATGATCTGCAGCACCACCACGATGGACAAGAGCCACCAGTACGGGCGCACGTAGCGGTTGATCAACCGCCCCAGCATGCGAATCACGCGTGTTCCTTTCTCGGGGTTTCGCTTCTCAAAGCCCCGTTCAGGGCGAAGTCGATGAGTTGGGTGTGGCTGATCGCCACGATCTGCGGGGTGAACTGGGTTTCGAGGCCCACGGTGAGCAGTTCGAGGAGTTTCACGAACTGGCCGGGGCCCAGCGCGAGCTCGTCCTCGTGAGGGGCGAACCGGGCTTCGAGGAAGGTGAACAGCTCGGCTTGGCGGCCGGTCATCTCTTCGCGGGCGCAGCGCATGAGGCCGCGGTTGGCGGCGGAGTGCCCCAGGTGGATCAGGGGTTTGACGGTGCCCACGTAGGTTGACATCAGCTCGACGGCCGCGAGGCAATCGTCGCGCAGTTCTCCCGTGAAGCGGGTCTCGGCCATGGTGCGCTCCAGTCGTGCGGAGGAGAGCACCTCCATCACCGTGGCTTGGATCACGTCGTCGAGGGAGTCGAACGCACGAAAGACCGTGCCTTCGGCGATGCCTGCGGCTTCCGCGATCTGGCGAGAGGTGAGGGTGTGTCCGTGCTGGCGCAGGAGCGGGATCGTCGCCTCGACGATGGCCGCTCGGCGCTTGTCTCTGGGCAGTGGTGTGGCGCGAGTCACGTCGTCTCACCTTAGTGAGTGAATACTCACTCCCCAAATCCCGAACCCGTTACCGTGCTCCGGGTGGGGCAGCGAGCCCCAGGCAAGCCCCAGCCCATGCGGCCTGCCGGAACGCCCGACGACCGACCGACACGTCCCGCAAACCAGGAAAATCGGCCAATGGTCGATTTTCGGCATGAGACACCGAAAAATCGGCCACCAGGGTGGGCCTTGGGGCCTGCCGTTGTGCTCTCGCCTTGGCTCGGGGATCAGCTCACGTAGTCGGCGAGGTGCTGGCCCGTGAGGGTGGACTTGGCCGCGACGAGCGCCGCCGGGGTGCCCTCGAAGACCAACTGGCCGCCGTCGTGGCCGGCGCCAGGGCCGAGGTCGATGATCCAGTCGGCGTGCGCCATCACGGCTTGGTGGTGCTCGATCACGATCACGGACTTGCCGGCGTCCACCAGCCGGTCGAGCAGCTTCAGCAGGTTCTCCACATCGGCCAGGTGCAAGCCGGTGGTGGGCTCATCGAGCACGTAGATGCCGCCCTTGTCGCCCATCCGGGTGGCCAGCTTGAGACGCTGGCGCTCGCCGCCGGACAAGGTGGTGAGGGGCTGGCCGAGCGTCAGGTAGCCCAGGCCCACGTCGACCATCCGCTTCAAGATGGTGTGCGCGGCCGGGGTGCGGGCCTCGCCGTCGGCGAAGAAGGCCTCGGCCTGCTCGACGGGCATGCCGAGCACGTCGGCGATGTTCTTGCCGCCTAGCGTGTACTCCAGCACCTCGGCCATGAAGCGCTTGCCCTCGCAGTCCTCGCAGCGGGTCGTGACGCCGGTCATCATCGCCAGGTCGGTGTAGATCACGCCGGCGCCATTGCAGGTTGGGCAGGCACCCTCCGAGTTGGCGGAGAACAGCGCGGGCTTGACCCCGTTGGTCTTGGCGAAGGCCTTGCGGATGGGCTCCAACACGCCGGTGTAGGTGGCGGGGTTGGAACGGCGCGAGCCCTTGATCATGCCCTGGTCGATGGTGAGCACGCCGGCGTCTGAGGGCATCGAGCCGTGGATCAGCGACGTCTTGCCCGAACCGGCCACGCCGGTGACGACGCACAGCACGCCGAGCGGCACGTCCACGTCGACATCCTTCAGGTTGTGCTTGGAGGCGCCGCGGATCTCGATGGCGCCGGTGGGGGTGCGTACCTCGTCCTTCAGACGGGCCTTGTACTCCAGATGCTTGCCGGTGAGGGTGTCGCTGGCCAGCAGCCCGGCGTAGTCGCCCTCGTAGCGGATCTCGCCACCGGCGGTGCCGGCCAGGGGGCCGATGTCGACGATGTGGTCGGCGATGGCGATGGTCTCCGGCTTATGCTCCACCACCAGCACGGTGTTGCCCTTGTCGCGCAGCTGGAGCAGCAGGTTGTTCATTCTCGCGATGTCGTGCGGGTGCAGGCCGATGGTGGGCTCATCGAAGACGTAGGTGACGTCGGTGAGCGACGAGCCCAGGTGCCGGATCATCTTGGTGCGCTGCGCCTCGCCGCCCGACAGGGTGCCCGACGAGCGCGCCAGCGACAGGTAGCCCAGGCCGATCTGGACGAACGAGTCCAGGGTGTGCAGCAGCTTGGCCCTCAGCGGGGCGACGGCGGCATCGTCGATGCCGCGTACCCACTCGGCCAGGTCGCTGATCTGCATGGCACAGGCGTCGCCGATGTGGATGCCCTTGATCTTCGACGAGCGCGCGCCCTCGTTGAGGCGGGTGCCGCCGCAGTCGGGGCAGGCGCGGAACACGATGGCGCGGTCGACGAAGGCGCCGATGTGGGGCTGCATGGCCTCGCGGTCCTTGCTGAGGAAGGACTTGCGGATGCGGGGGATCAGGCCCTCGTAGGTGACGTTGATGCCCTCCACCTTGATCCGGGTGGGCTCCTTGTAGAGCAGTGCGTCGAGTTCCTTCTCCGTGAAGTCGCGGATGGGCTTGTCGGGGTCGAAGTAGCCGCAGTCGCGGAAGATCCGGCCGTACCAGCCGTCCGTCGAGTAGTTGGGCACCAGCAGGGCGCCCTCGCTGAGCGATTTGTTCTCGTCGTAGAGCTGGGTGAGGTCGAAGTCGGAGATGTTGCCTAGGCCCTCGCAGCGCTCGCACATGCCGCCCGTGACGGTGAACCGCTTGACCTTCTTGATCTCGCGTCCGCCCTTGGTGGCGGTCAGCGCGCCGCCGCCGCTGGCCGTCGCGACGTTGAACGAGTAGGCCTTCGACGAGCCGAGGCTGGGCGTGCCCAGCCGGCTGAACAGGATGCGCAGCATGGCGTTGGCGTCGGTGGCGGTGCCCACCGTCGAGCGGGGGTTGGCGCCCATGGGCTCCTGGTCGACGATGATCGCCGTGGTCAGTCCCTCCAGCACGTCCACGTCGGGCCGGCCGAGGTTGGGCATGAAGCCCTGCACGAAGGTGGAGTAGGTCTCGTTGATCAGGCGCTGCGACTCGGCGGCGATGGTACCGAACACCAGCGACGACTTGCCGGAGCCGGAGACGCCGGTGAAGACGGTGAGCCGGCGTTTGGGCAGGTCGACGGAGATGTCACGCAGGTTGTTCTCGCGGGCCCCCTGGACCCTGATGATCGTGTGTGTGTCGGCGGGGTGCAGATTGGGCATTGTCGAGACTCCGTCCAAGAGATACGCGGCCCGGGTCTGCCCGGGCAGCTTTGAGGTTCCGCGGATAGGTGGCACCTACTGCGGCGCACTGGATGGCGACCTGGCTTCGTTGTCGAACTCACTGGCATGACCCGATGGCAGTTTCGTTCTTCGCCTTGCCATGTCATCCATCCAGCACGTCCTTAGCTCACGGCACCACCTATCCGCGAAACCTCCTAGATTGAACACCCCTCGGCGGTCCAAACCAAGCCTCTGGCTCACCTTTCCCGCTTCGTGCCCCATCTCCGGCTCTTACCCCGCTCTCTGGCTCCCGCCCCTATCCCGGAAAATCGGCCAATGGCCGATTTTCCGGTGTCTAATGCCGAGAATCGGCCATTGGCCGATTTTCCGGGATAGGGGGAGCGGTTCGGGATGGGACGGCAGCTGGTTGGAGGAGAGCGAGGGGATCAGGCTTCGTCGAGGGCCTTCGAGGTGTACTCCGGGAGGAACCAGCTGGCGATCATGGCCATGGCGAACATGGCGCCGAAGACGGAGAACAGGACGGCGAGCCCGGCGCTGTTGATCAGCGGCACCAGCAGGGGAGCGGCCATGGCAGCGATCCGACCGAAGGCAGTGGCTGCGCCCGCGCCGCCGGCGCGCATCGTCGTGGGATAGACCTCCGGCGTGATGGCATACAGCGCGCCCCATGCGCCCAGGTTGAAGAACGACAACGTGCACCCGGAGGCGAGCGTGAACCAGTAGGCGAAGCTCTCCGAACCGGGGGCTGCCGCGGCGGCGATCTGCGGGGCGAAGCCGAACAGCAGCGCGCCGACCGCTGAGCCACCGAGGAAGGTGATCAGAGTGGGGCGCCGGCCCCAGGTTTCGACCAGGATCGCGGCCACCAGATATCCGGGTAGCTGGGCCAGGGTGATGTACAGGGTGAACTCGAACGATTTCACCAGCGTCATGCCCGAGTTGAACAGCAGCGTGGGCAACCAGATGAAGGCGCCGTAGTAGGCGAAGTTGATGCCAAACCAGGTGAGCCACAGCGCGACGGTGCGGGTGCGGAAGCGCGGACCCCAGAGCTCTCGGCGGGCGGCCTTCGGGGCCACCGTCGCGGCTGGGGAGACGACGTCGGCCTTCTGCTCGTCGGGCGTGGTGAGACCGGCGCTCGCTTCGAAATCGGTGACGACGCGCTCGGCCTCGACATGATCGCCCTTGCGCTCCAGGAAGCGCACTGATTCCGGTAGTCCGAAGCGCACGATGATCGAGTAGGCCGCGGGCACGGCGCCTAGCGCGAGGGCCCAGCGCCAGCCGTTGTCGGAGATCGGCACCAGGAAATACCCGATGCACGCGGCGGCGAGCCAGCCCACAGCCCAGAACGACTCCAGGGCGACGACCACCCGGCCGCGCATCCGTTGTGGTGCGAACTCGCTGACCAGCGTCGACGCGACGGGCAGTTCCGCCCCCAAGCCGAGACCCACGACGAAGCGCAGCGCCAGCAGCATCACGAGCCCCGTGGAGAGCGCCGAAAGGCCCGTGGCGATGCCGTAGACCAGCAGGGTGAGGGCGAAGACGGAGCGCCGGCCGATCCGGTCGGCGAGCAGACCACCAAGGGAGGCGCCCACGGCCATGCCGATGAAACCGATGGAACCCAGCAACGACAAGTGTCCGGAGCTGAGCTGCCACTGCGCCGCGAGTGCGGCCATGATGAATGAGATGAGGCCGATGTCCATGGCGTCGAGCGCCCACCCGATGCCGGAGCCGAACAGCAGCTTGTTGTGCTTGCGGGTGTACGGCAGCCGATCCAGGCGTTCCGTGCGGGTCAATGTGATTGACATGGGGGAACAGTAGGGCCCAGCCCGGTTCGTCCGAAAATCGGCCAATGGCCGATTTTTCGGTGTCTACTCAAGAAAATCGGCCATTGGCCGATTTTCCGGGATTGACGCAACCGGGACTGGCGGGGTGGGGTGGCAGGCGTTGGGGCGCATGGGTCGGGAGTGGGCAGAGAGGGGAGGAGGCGGGCATGATGGGGGTATGTCAGCAGCGCCACTGAGTGGAATCGTCGTTTGTCTGCCCGATGCCCTGGTCGACCACCTCGTCGGTGTGGTCGAAGTGCTCGTGCAAGAGGGGTTCCACTCCTTCGCCGCTCCCGTAGGCGCGGAGGCCATCGAGGTGCTGCCGCCGATTTTCGGCGCCCGCGCCCGCATCGGTGCGTCGGCGGTCGTCGGAGCCGACGAGGTGCGGCATGTGGTGGCGTGCGGTGCGGGATTCATCCTGGCTGATTGCGTCGATACGGAGTTGATCGAAACGGCCAACGAGGCCGGGGTGGCGAATTACGCGCCGGCCATGACCCCCACCGAGGTGCGTGCCGTGTTGCAGCTGCCGGTCACCGGAGTGAACTTGGCTCCCGCCGACGTAGTGGGGCACGCGATGGCCGGGCACTTGCGCGGCCTGGGCATGGTGGATCGTGTGGTGCCCGTCGGTGGTTTGGGGGCCTACGCGGCTGGGGAGTGGATGAAGGCCGGTGCGCCGGCGGCCTGTGTCAGCGGCACCTTGCTGGCGGATGCCGCCAAGGGCGGGGACCTGGCCAAACTCCGCGACCGGTGCGGATCCTTTCGCAATGCGGTGCCCAAGACTGGGACCGAAGCCAAGTAGGCCGCTTCGGGGTTCTAGGCTAAGGACATGAACTCACCGGTTGATGCCACTGCCACTGATGCCTGGGCCGAACTGGCGGCCCTCAAGGAATCCCTGAATCCCGATCTGCGAAGCTGGTTCGCCTCCGATCCGAATCGCGTCGCCAATCTCACCTTCGACGTTGCGGACCTCCGCGTCGATCTTTCCAAGAACTTGATCAACGGTGCCGTTGTCAAGGCACTGCTGCGCCTCGCCGAGCAGATCAACCTCCCCGGGCGCCGCGAGGCCATGTTCACCGGCGAGCGGATCAACGTCACCGAGGACCGTTCGGTGCTGCACACGGCGCTGCGACTGCCTGCTGACGCCGAGTTGGTCGTCGGTGACCAGAACGTCGTGGCCGACGTGCACGAGGTCCTGAACAAGATGTACGCCTTCGCCGAGCGGGTGCGCTCGGGCGAGTGGGTCGGCGTTACCGGTAAGCGGATCGAGACCGTCGTCAACATCGGCATCGGCGGCTCCGACCTAGGGCCGGTCATGGTCTACGAGGCGCTGAAGCCGTACAAGCACGAGGCCATCGAATGCCGCTTCGTCTCCAACATCGATCCTTCCGACATCTATGAGAAGACGGCCGACCTCGACCCCGAGACCACGCTGTTCATCGTCGCCTCCAAGACCTTCACCACGCTGGAGACGCTGACCAATGCGCGTCTGGCCAAGGCCTGGACGCTCGAGCAGCTGGCTGCGCAGGGCGCCATCGACGGCTCCGACGCACAGCAGGCCGACGCCATCGCCAAGCACTTCGTCGCGGTCTCGACGGCGCTCGACAAGGTGGCCGAGTTCGGCATCGATCCCGTCAACGCCTTCGGATTCTGGAACTGGGTGGGCGGGCGCTACTCCGTCGACTCCGCCGTGGGCCTGCCCTTGGTGATCGCCTTCGGGCAGGAGGGCTTCGAGGCGTTCCTCGGCGGCTTCCGTGCGGTCGATGAGCACTTCCGCACCGTCCCCGCCGAAGAGAACGTGCCGCTGCTGATGGGCATGCTCAACATCTGGTACGTCAACTTCCTGGGCGCCGAGAGCCACGCGGTGCTGCCGTACGCGCAATACCTGCACCGCTTCGCCGCGTATCTGCAGCAGCTCACCATGGAGTCCAACGGCAAGTCGGTGCGCTGGGATGGCTCGCCGGTCACCACCGACACCGGTGAGATCTTCTGGGGCGAGCCCGGCACCAACGGTCAGCACGCCTTCTACCAGCTGATCCACCAGGGCACCCGGATCATCCCGGCCGACTTCATCGCCGTCGCCAACCCCGCGCGTCCCCTCAAGGACGGCGATACCGATGTGCACGGGTTGTTCCTGGCCAACTTCTTCGCGCAGACCGCGGCCCTGGCCTTCGGCAAGACCGCCGACGAGGTCCGCGCTGAAGGCACCCCCGAGGCGATCGTCCCGGCCCGCGTGTTCCAGGGCAACAACCCCACCACCTCGATCATGGCCCCCGCGCTCACCCCGTCCGTGGTGGGCCAGCTGATTGCGTTGTACGAGCACATCACCTTCGTACAGGGCATCGTCTGGGGCATCGACTCCTTCGACCAGTGGGGCGTCGAGTTGGGCAAGAAGCTGGCCATGGAGATCGCTCCGGCCGTCTTCGGCGACGAGGAGGCTCTGGTGAAGCAGGACGCCTCCACGCAGTCGTTGGTGAGCTGGTATCTGGAGAACCGGAACTGACCCGGACACGTTTCTGAAGTAAGTGGGTCCCGGTGGTGGCCAGTAAACTGGCCACCACCGGGACCCACTTCGTCAGATCTTCAGTTCTTCGCGTTCTCTCGCTTCAGCGGCGTCGACGGCCAACGGGCCTGCAGGGCGTTGCGCAGGTCACGACCTCCCAGCGAGGTGACGTAGTTGACCACCATGGCGCCGGCGAGGAGCAGGAGACCAGCGTTGACGAGGGCGCTGGAGACGCCGACCATCGGGCCGAAGATCTCGTTGGCATCGCGGTAGATGCTGGCGAAGCTCTCGACATCCCAGGTCGCCAGCACGGTGCCGGTGACGCCGAGGCAGAGGACCCCGCCGGCCAGCGCCGCGAGGATCTGCGCGAGGAGCTCTGGCTGGATGGACGAGTGCCGACGAAGGATCGGCTCGGCGGGGCGTTCGGCGGTGGGGTCTTTGACGGCATTCCACATCGTGCGTTTCTCCCGATTGTTCGCCACCACCTGCAGCACGGTGCCGATCAAACCGGTGAGAACAGCGGCCATCACGAGGATCGCGGTCCAGAGCACGAGCTGATCCACCAGCATCTCCAACTCGTCGGAGAGATCCGCTCGTTCACCCGCGCGCCCTCCTGGCCAGCGCTGCGCGTTGGGATGACTGATGAGCAAGGCGCCGTAGAGCAGGAGCGTGCCGATCCCGGCCATCGGTCCGCTCACCGCCACCAGAGTCCCGGCTACCTTCTGCAATGAGGTTCTGTCTCCGCCCTGCTGCGGTACGGCGCCATCCCGGATCTCCCCCTGTGCCTCGCGCGCGGCCTCGTCCGCCTCGTCGCGATACCGAGACGACCAGTGGGTCAGGATGCGGTTCTTGCGCTCGTCTTGCGCCGGCACGACGAACTCGCGCAGCGCCCCGTAACCCAGGCCGAGGATTCCCAGCCAGGCCATCGGCACGGCGATCACGAGCCAGCCGCCCTCGAAGTAGTCGAATGCCAGCACGGGCAGACCGATCACCACGAAGAGTCCCAATACCGAGCCTTGTACCAGAAACAGGCTCCGGTAGATCGAACCGGGACGCTCGGTTCCCAGCCTCAGCTGGTTGGGATGCGGCACCCAGGTGCGGGGCGTGTGGGTCTCGGCCGCGCGAACCAGTGCCCGGCTGGTCGCCACCTGCTTACCGACCTGGATCAGCGCCACCAAGAACCATGCCGCCATTCCGCCCAGGAGGATCGGAGCCATGGAGAACCGGCTGAACAGGTCGAGTGCTTTGGTGAGCTCGCGGCTGGGGATGAGCTGCTCCTCGCCGAGAAGGCCGATCACGATGATGAGGCCGAAGCAGATGCCTACTCCTGCCAGCACCGGAAGTAACGTGCGGGTGAGTGCTACCGCCAACTCTCCCGGCACGCTCAGTGGGTATTCCACCCAACGGGCCGACTCCTGCTGTTCGGGTGTGTGCTGACGACTCATCACATGAAAACCTTAAGAGATTCCACCCGCGGGAGCTCTATACGCCGATCTCCAGCGGATCCGGGCCCACACGCACCCCGGTATTGGCGGCATCGATGGCCGCACGCTGGGCGGGGGTGAGCTGGAAGTCGAAGACATCGAGGTTCTGGCGCTGCCGCTGGGCGTTGGTCGACTTGGGGAGCGCGATGAAGCCGCGATCCAGATGCCAGCGCAGGATCACCTGGGCCGGAGACACACCGTGCTCGGTGGCGATCGCGACGACGTCGGGGTGCGCCAGATCCTGGCTGTGGCCCAACGGGCTCCATGCTTCGATGGCGATGTCCAGATCGGCGCAGTGCGAGAGGAGGTCATGCGGCTGGAAGGTGGGATGCAACTCGATCTGGTTGACGGCCGGAACGATGCCGGTGTCGTCGATGACGGCATCCAGGTGATCCGCCAGGAAGTTGGATACCCCGATGCTGCGGGTCAGCCCTTCGCTGCGGAAATCGATCAATGAGCCCCAAGCGTCGATGTAGCCGGGGCCGCGCATAGCGGCAGGCCAATGGATCAGGTAGAGGTCGACGTAGTCCAGTCCCAGCTTGGTCAAGCTGGTCTCGATACCTTCGCGGGCCGCCTTGGGAGTCATCGACTCGAACCAGAGCTTGGTGGTGACGAAGATCTTATCGCGCGGGATCCCGGATGCGGCGATCGCGCGCCCGACGCCTTCCTCGTTGCCGTAGATGAACGCATCGTCGAGGTGCCGGTAGCCCGCCTCAAGCCCTGTGAGCGTCGCGGCCTCCGCCTCCTCGTCGCTCACCTTCCACAGCCCCAGCCCGATCTGCGGGATGGTGTTGCCGTCGTTGAGGGTGATCTGGGGCACTGCGCTCATGTGTTGTCCTGTCTTCTCCGGGGCGAACCCAGCCATATCCTAGAGGCCCCGCAGATA
Source organism: Tessaracoccus sp. (assembly GCA_041393555.1). GTDB lineage: Bacteria > Actinomycetota > Actinomycetes > Propionibacteriales > Propionibacteriaceae > Arachnia. Next base: position 141,780 of record JAWKJW010000004.1, read on the forward strand.
GGTGGCACCTCTCGTGCCGACCGGGTGAGTGGCCTCTCCCTCCCTCGTACCACCGCGGAGGTGCTGTGCAGGGAAGGCGACATGGAGTCAATGCGGATACGTGAAAGAATGATGCCCATGCTGTCTTTGCCCGCCTTGCTGGACTCGCGCGTGCGCGCCGTCACCGGCGTCGACCCCGAGATGCGTCCGGCCACCAAGCCTCAGTTCGGCCACTTCCAGTCCAACGTCGCGCTGCGCCTGGCGAAGGACGCGCGTAAGCCTCCCCGCGTCGTCGCGCAAGAGATCGTGGACCAGATGGATGTGGGCGACCTGTGCGAGCCGTTGGAGATCGCCGGCCCAGGCTTCATCAACTTCCGCCTGAAGCCCGAGGTTCTGGCTGGCGCGGCCACCGCGGTGCTGGAGGACCCCCACGGCGGCATCAACCCCGCCGCGTACCCGCAGCGCGTGGTGATCGACTACTCGTGCCCCAACGTGGCCAAGCAGATGCACGTGGGCCATCTCCGTACCACCATCATCGGCGACTGCTTCAACCGCGTGCTGAGCGCGATCGGTCACACCGTCGTGCCGCAGAACCACATCGGAGACTGGGGCACCCAGTTCGGCATGCTGATCGAGGAGGTGCTCGACGAAGGCATCGACGCCGGAGCGCTGACGCTGGCCGACGCTGACGCGCTGTACAAGCGTGCGGCCGCTCGGTTCCGCGAGGACGACGAGTTCGCCACCCGCGCCCGAGCCCGCGTCGCGCTGTTTCAGGGGGGCGACGAGCAGTCGCTGGGTATCTGGCGCCAACTTCGTCGAGATCTCCAAACCCGCATTCAACGAGGCCTACCGTCGCCTCGGCGTGCTGCTCACCGACGATGACATCGCCGGCGAGTCCACCTACAACGACGACCTCCCAGTGCTCACCAAGGAACTCGAAGACTCCGGCGTGGCCGTGGAGGACAACGGGGCGCTGTGCGTGTTCGTCGAGGGCTTCGACGCGCCGCTGATCGTGCGCAAGTCCGACGGCGGCTACGGCTACGCCACCACGGACCTGGCTGCCATTCGTCGCCGGGTGGGTGTGCTGCACGCCGACCGCATCATCTACGTCACCGACGCTCGCCAGGCCGGCCACTTCGCCCAGGTGTTCGCGGCTGCCCGCAAGGCAGGCTTCTTGCCCGACGACGTGGTGGCCCAGCACGTCGGCTACGGCATGGTGCTCGGACGCGACGGCAAGCCGTTCAAGACCCGCGATGGCTCGGCCGCCACGCTCGAGTCGCTGCTGGACGCCGCAGAGGAGGAGGCCGCGCCCAATATCGCGCTAGCCGCGATCAAGTACGCCGATCTGTCCACCGGCTTGCAGAAGGACTACGTCTTCGACGCCGAGCGCATGGTGCAGACCACCGGCGACACCGGCCCCTACCTGCAGTACGCCCATGCCCGAGCCAGCCAGATCCTGCGCAAGGCCGAGGCGGAGAAGATCGGTTACGGTTCCGTCGCGGTGCTCGCCGAGCCCGCCGAGCAGAACCTCGCGCTGATGCTCAGCCGCTTCGGCGAGGTGGTCGACGAGGTGGCGCACACCCTGCAGCCGCACAAGCTCTGCGGCTACCTCTACGACCTGGCGGTGGCGCTGTCGGCGTTCTACGAGGCCTGCCCCGTGCTGAAGTCCGAAGGCGACGTGCGCTCCTCGCGCCTGGCCCTCTGTGCCGCCACCAAGCAGGTCCTGGCCAAGGGCCTGTACTTGCTGGGAATCGACGCCCCCGAGCGGATGTAGTCCTGGCGCCCGAGTCCCCTCATACGAAAGTATCGCCACTCTTCGGCCACCATGGGGCAGGAAGGTGAGTGGAGGGAACTCTTTGTCCGGTCCCTGATGCGAAAGTGAGCATGGGTAAACCTGTTTTCAGGCCCCTGATGCGAAAGTATGTGTGGGTTCCTGTATTCAGGTCCCTGAGGTGTGACGAGCTCTGCGAGGAGCCTCGAAGGGCGTTAAACAGAACATTGGGCAGAGTCTGTGCGAATGCTTGCGTTTTATGCCCTTCGAGGCTCGCTGGCGCTCGCACCTCAGGGACCGGTGGTTGCGTAACTTGCTCACACCTCAGCCTTCGGGCCGCCGTGGTGCAGGAAGGTGAGTGGAGGGAACTCTTTGTCCGGTCCCTGATGCGAAAGTGAGCATGGGTAAACCTGTTTTCAGGTCCCTGAGGTGTGACGAGCTCTGCGAGGAGCCTCGAAGGGCGTTAAACGGAACCTTTGGCAGAGTCTGTGCGAATGCTTGCGTTTTACGCCCTTCGAGGCTCCTTCGTCGCACCTCAGGGACCTGAGCACCGGAACCCGCACACACTTTCGCATCAGGGGATCTGACGAACATCGTGGGCGGGGTGAGGAACTCGTGGCTGCTACAACTTCCGCTGTGCAATAGCAGAGGCATAGGACGGGGTGATTGGGAGATCTTGCATCCAGGCGGCCTGGTAGGCGTGGTAGGCGTCGGGTTTGCCGGGCCAGGTGTCGAACTGGACCTCGTTCGTCGCTCCCAACTCGTGGTGCCAGGAGCCGCGCTCGTGGTCGATGAGGTAGCGATCGGCGTAGTCCCACCAGCGCTGCACGTCGGTGGCGTGGCGCTCGTCGCCGGTGACGCGGCGCAGCACCTCGGAGGTGTTGATCGCCTCGGCCAGCACCCAGTGCATCCGGGCTCCGACGACGGGCTTGCCCTCCCAATCGGTGGTGTAGACGAAACCGTCGGCACCGTCGGCGTGCCAGCCGTCGGCGATGGCGCGTTCGGTCAGCGCGACGGCGGCCTCCACCAGGCCCTCGGGGGCATCGTCGCCCAGGCTTTCGTGCACTGCTACCAACAGCCGTGCCCACTCCAGGCCATGGCCCACCGTGGCGCCGTACGGCTGGAAGGGGTGTGCGGGCTCGTCGGCATGGAACTCGAGCATGGGCTCCCACACGGAGGTGAAGTGCTCGGGGATACGCCAGTCGTTGCCACGGGCCCAGCCGGCCACTGTTTCTGCGATCCGACCCGCACGACGGTGCCACAGAGCATCGCCGGTGACATCGCCGGCGGCCAGGTAGCACTCGACGGTGTGCATGTTTGAGTTCACGCCGCGGTAGGTGCTCAACACGGTCCAACTGGCATCCCACTCTTCGACGGATAGTCCCGCGTCCTCGTCCCAGAATCGCTCGCTCTGGGTGGAAAGGGCCAGATCCAGCAGCTCGTCGGCCCGGTCGAGGCCGGCGGCCTTGGCACTGGTGGCCGCGAGGATCACGAAGGCATGGGCGTAGGCCATCTTGGTGGGGAGCAGCGAACCGTCGGGGTTCACGCCGGCGAACCAGCCGCCGTTGTCGGTGTCGCGCAAGGGCCCATCGAGCAGCGCGTCGACGCCGTGCTGGGCGAGTTCCCGGAGACCGTTTGCGTCAGGACCGCCGGGGGCGGGGTCTTCGCCGGCCAAGAGACCCATGGCGAACACGTGGGTCATCCGGCAACTGATCCATAGCTCCACGGGACGGTCGGGAGTGATGCGGCCGTCCTCGTCCAGATAGCCGAACCCGGCCTCGTGTCGGGAGCCCGCAGCGAAGCGCAGCAGGTCAGCTCGTTGGGCGATGCGGTAGGCAGAATCTCCGGGCGTCATGAGCCACATCCTAAGACGGATGCGCCCTGCGGGAGCCGCCTCGCGCAACTCCGCTGTTCAGGAAAATCGGCCATTGGCCGATTTTCGGGAACAGACACCGAAAAATCGGCCAATGGCCGATTTTCCTGGATTGTTGCGGAGGCGGCGGGGCAGACGATTGTTATTTTGCCGTGGGGCCTTGGAACGTTCAGCCGCCGTGGCATCCTCGCAGTATGGCGAAGACGTGGAGGTTGGTAACCGTCGAGCTACTCGGGGGGCGAGGCCAAGCGCTGTGGCCACCGCCCGGTCGAGTACTTATGGTAGGCCCTTCCCACACGTTCCTTGATTTGGCTCAGGCAATCAACACGGCTTTTGCTCGCTGGGATCACGCGCACCTGTCGGTGTTCACGCTCGCGGATGGGAGAGTGATCACCGATGACGAGACCGCCGCTGAGATGGTTGCGGCGCCATTAGGCACGATCCCTGACACTTTGGAGATCAGCGCGGCGATAGTGACTCAGACCGTGGAACCGGACGTGGAGTTCAGGTATGTATTCGACCTCGGCGACAACTGGACCCACCGCTGCATCATCGAGGCAGAGACAGTCGATCCGGTTGAGGAGCTTGGCGTCACCCCGCAGATACCCCTGCCTCGCTGGGGGTGGGGGACGATCCCGGACCAGTACGGACGGCGTTGGGACGGCGACGACGGTGAGGGGACGGTGCCAGCGAAGCCGTCGCAGCCTCACCCGATGCTCAGCCCTGGCTGGCCGCATGAGGATCAGCAGCCGCCGTTGGATATGACCGAGGTACGCGTCGCCATCGCAACCGACGATGCCCATCGGTTCCTTGCGGCTGTCGTTGGCCGGGAGATCGATGATGCGCTTCAGCAAGTTGGTTCCGGTGTTCCGATGGCGCTGGAACAGCGAAGACAGGAAGCTGAGCCGATCGCCCTCTCGGTCATCAACCGGCTTATGAGCCGAGGCTTCCCCGGCGACCAAGAACTGGCCGACGACCTCCTGGCACATCTACGTGGCGAGAAGTTACCCGGCCGCGTGCTGCCGATAGACCTCGAGGCGCTGAGTGGCGTGGTCGAGGGCGGCAGCGAGTTCGAGGCCGGCGGATATCTGGATCTCCACACAGGTGAGGTGATTCCGGAATTCCTGACAGATGAAGCCATGGTCGGAGAGGACGATGTCGTGGATATCGACGCCGACCCCGGACGTTGGCTCTACCTGGAAAACACCGGGTCGCGACCCGGCTGGCAGGACATGGCAGCGTTCGCGGCCCGACAGGCTGATCCCGAGCTTCGGGAGCGGCTGGAATGGGCGATCGAGGGACGCGGAGCATTCCGGCGCTTCCGCGACCTGATCAACCGGGAGGGTGTGGCTGACGAATGGTACGTCTTCGCCACCGACCGACAACATGGCAGAGCACGAGAACTGTTTGCCAGTGAAGAAATCCGGGCCGAGGGGCGGCCTCTCAGCTGGCAGGGAAGCTGATCATCCACTCCAAGCCGTAGCGATCCTTACAGATGCCGAACTCGTCGCCCCACATCTGCTTCTCCAACGGCATCCCGACGGAGCCGCCGTCGGAGGAGAGCTTCTCGAACCAGCTGGTCAAGGTCTCCGCGTCTGCTGCCTCGCCGTTCAGCGAAAGGTAGTTACGGGTGCCTCCCCAGGTTTCTTCTGCGCCCGGCATCGCGTCGGAGGCCATGATCGAGAACGACGAGGTTTGCAGATGGGCGTGCATCACGCCTTCGGGGGGCATCGGGTCGCCCACGCCGGACTCCTCAAATGTGGCGATGGTGAGCTCTCCGCCGAAGATCGACTGGTAGAACTCCATCGCCTCCCGAGTGTTGCCGGCGAAGTTCAGGTAGGGGTTGAGGCTAATGGTCATGGTGGTTCCTTTCGTCCGCTGATCACGCTACGCCGAGGGTCTGACCATTTGCGTGACTGCTACCGATGCGATCGCCACTGCTGCTCCCTGACGCGAAAGCAGGCGTGGGCAAACCCGTCATCAGGTCCTTGATGCAAAAGTGTGTGACGGATCCCATGGTCCGGTCCCTGAGGTGCCCTTCGAGGTGGTCCCTGAGGAGCGTACTTCGAGGCTCGTGCCTCGCATCTCAGCAACCGGAACGAGCGTCTCGAAGGGCTCGCTGGCGCTCGTGGTCCCTGATGCGAAAGTGTGGGCGGAAACCCTCTGTCAGGTCCCTGAGGTGCGACGAAGGAGCCTCGAAGGGCGTAAAACGGAAACCTTGGGCACAGACCCTGCCAAAGGCCCCAGTCGACGCCCTTCGAGGTGGTCCCGAGGAGGGCGCCCAGCGCCCGTCTCGAAGGGCTCCTCGCAGAGCCTCGTCGCACCTCAGGGACCGGTGATTGGGTCCTGATATCTCACTTTCCTCCCCCACGGTGGCAGCGAAGCAGCCCGGAAGCTGAGGTGGAAGTGTGTGGCGGGATCTCTTGGTCCGGTCCCTGACGCGAAAGTACCTGCGGATTCCTGTATTCAGGTCCCTGAGGTGCGAGGGACGAGCCTCGAAGGGCGTGAACGTGAGTATCCGCAGGGTCTGTGCCAAAGGTTCCGTTCTACGCCCTTCGAGGTGGTCCCTGAGGAGGGCGCCCAGCGCCTGTCTCGAAGGGCCTCGCAGAGCTCGTCACACCTCAGGGACCGGTGATTGGGTCCTGCAGAGGGAGAATCAGCCCTGGGTGGGGCGCAGCAGGGGGTAGAGGATGGTCTCGCGAATACCGACTCCCGTCAGCAGCATCACCAGGCGGTCGATGCCGAGTCCCATGCCGCCCATTGGGGGAACGCCGTATTCGAGGGCCTCGATGAAGTCGTGGTCGAGTTGCATCGCCTCGGGATCGCCTGCGGCGGCCTTCAACGACTGCGCCACCAGCACGTCGCGCTGCACGACGGGGTCGATCAGCTCGGTGAAGCCGGTGCCGCACTCCATGCCCGCGATGATCAGATCCCAGGCCTCCACCTTTCCGGCATCCGTGCGATGCGGGCGGGCCAGGGGTTGAGCCAGCGACGGGTAGTCGCACACGAAGGTGGGCTGGAGCAGCGTGGGCTCGACGATCTCGGCGAACAGCTCCATGGCCAGCTTGCCGGCGTCCCACTGGGGGTTGTACTCGATCTCCCGCTCGTCGGCCAGCTCACGCAGCCGCTCCACCGGGGTCTCGACGGTGATCTCTTCACCCACGGCATCGGAGAGGCCTGGGTAGAAGGACAGCCACGGCCATTCGCCGTCGAGGTTCACCTCGCCCTTGGACGTGTTCACCTGGCGGGAGCCCATCGCGTCGGCCGCCGCCACGATGATGTCTTGGGTGAGGCGCGCGATGGTCGCCTGATCGCCCCACGCCTGGTAGGCCTCGAGCATGGTGAATTCGGGGGAGTGCGACGAGTCGATGCCCTCGTTGCGGAACACCCGGCCCATCTCGAAGACGCGGTCGGCGCCGCCCACCATGGTGCGCTTCAGGTGCAGTTCCAGCGCGATGCGCAGCGACATGTCGATGTCGAAGGCATTGAGATGCGTCTCGAACGGACGCGCGGCGGCGCCGCCATGCACGAGCTGCAGGATGGGGGTCTCCACCTCCAGGTAGCCCTGGCCGTAGAGCGTCTGCCGGATCGACTGCGTGATCGCCGAGCGCGTGCGGATCATCTGCCGGGCCTCGTCGCGCACGATCAGGTCGACGTAACGACGGCGCACGCGGGCTTCCTCGGAGAGGTCCTTGTGCAGCACGGGCAGTGGACGCAGCGCCTTCGACGCCATCCGCCACGAGGTGGCCATGACGGACAGCTCGCCGCGCTTGGAGCGGATCACGCGACCCTCGACCCACACGTGGTCACCCAGGTCGACGTCGGTCTTCCAGGCCGCCAACGCCTCCTGGCCGACCTCGGCCAGCGACAGCATCACCTGCAAGCGCTCGCCATTGTCGTCGGGGGTGAAGGCATCCTGCAGCGTGGCGAAGGCCAGCTTTCCGGTGTTGCGGATGAAGACGACGCGGCCGCCGACGGAGACGACGTCCTGGCTCTCGTCGCCGGCCTCGGGCAGCTTCTGGTCCCAGCCGGAGCGCACCTCGCTCAACCGGTGCGTGCGCACCAGATCCGCAGGGTAGGCCTCGGTGCCGCCGGCCAGCAGGCGGGCACGCTTCTCCTTGCGGACGGCGGTCTGCTCGGAATCGGTGGGGAGGAGGGCGTCGTCAGTCACGCACGGCATCATACCGGCGACCATCCGGCAGGGCCGAACGCAGCGCAGTGTGGAGCCCCGCTATGAGGCGGTGGAACGAGGCAGTGGCCGATTTTTAGGTTTACACACCGAAAAATCGGCCATTGGCCGATTTTCCTGGATTGGGTGCGGGTCGCTGCGGTGGGGCCTGGGTCACTGGGTCAGGGGTGTCGCCGTGGCTTGCCCATGTCCGCTTGTCCTGCTGCGGTAGCTACTTCCACTGGGTGAACAGGCCCATGCTGGCCACGATCAGAACCATGGAGACACCGATGTTCCAGTTTCCGATGGCGCGCATGAAGCCGATGTCCTGGCCGGCCAGCTGGGAGACAACCAACCACAGCACGCCGATCAGGGCCAGCACACTCGCGGTGATAGGCACCCAGCGACGGTCGGCTGCCACCAGCTTCGTGCTGTTGCCCTGCTGCTTTTCGGCAGCATCGTGGGTGCGCTTCTGCTTCTTCTTCTCGGCCGCGGTCTTCCGCGTCTTGGATTCGGGCACTGATCCCTCCTAGGTCGCGAACCAGCATAACCTGTTGGCGCTCGTTCCCCCTTTTCTCGTTGTCTGAGGCTCTCCCCGGGCTCGCGTCGCCACTGTGTGGGTGGATCCGGTTACCCTGGGGAGATGGCAAGCATGGTGGAGCGGATCAAGCAGCGATCCGCGCGTGGCTCGAGGCAGGAGCGGCGGCGCACCACGCGCGGTCGGATCGTCACCGTGGCTGTGTGCGTCGTGGCGGGGATGATGATCACCGTCTCGGCGATTGCCGCTCGTGGTTACGACCTTCGCGGTGATCGGGCCTCTGATCTGAGGGCGCTCGTCGAGTCCCAGCATCTGCGTGTGACGGATCTGCGCAGCGAGGCCCAACAGCTCCGCGACGAGGTGGAGAGCCTGGGCGGACGACAGCCCGCGACGCAACACCTGCAGGGACAAATCGATGAGGCCGCCGCGGCGGCCTCGACGCTGCCGGCCAGCGGGCCCGGTATCCGGGTGACCCTCAACGACGCCCCCATCGACGTCAAGCCGCCGGGCGTGGACGATGACGCGCTCGTGGTGCATCAACAGGACATTCAGGCCGTGGTGAACGCGCTCTGGGCGGGCGGCGCAGAGGCCATGACCATCCAGGGACAGCGGGTGATCTCGACCACGGCCGTCAAATGCGTCGGCAACACCGTCGTGCTGCACGGCGTTCCCTATGCTCCGCCGTATGTGATCGTCGCCGTCGGCGATCAGAGTGCCATGGAACAGGAACTCGAGAACAGCAATGCGCTGCAGATCTATCGTCAGTACGTGACCGCCTACGGCCTCGGCTACCACGTGGAGCAGGTCGCCAACGCCGAGATGCCCGGGTTCAACGGCCCCACAGGCGTGAGCCACGCTCAGGTGCTTCCTTAGGTCGACCCTGAAGAAGCGATCTCGGGCGGTTGAGCGCGCCGGCTCAGCGAACGGACACGGCGACCAAGGGAGCCAGTCCCGCGGCACGAGCAGGAGCGTCGGGGTCGCCGCAATCGGCCAGCCAGTTGGCGAGCATTTGATACCCGCCCTCCGTGAGCACCGACTCCGGATGGAACTGGACGGCCTCGACGAGTAACTCGCGATGCTTGATGGCCATGATCGTGCCATCCTGCGTGCGTGCCGTCACCTCCAGCGCATCGGGCAGGGTGTCGGGCTCGGCGGACAGCGAGTGGTAGCGCGTGGTGGTGACGGGCGAATCGAGGCCGCGGAAAACACCGGCGCCGGTATGGAGTACCGGAGAGGTCTTGCCGTGCAGCAGTTCGGGGGCACGTCCGACGACACCCCGAAGGCCACCACCATGGCCTGCAGGCCCAAACAGACGCCGAAAAGCGGCGTCACTCCGCTCAGCTGGCGCACGACATCGACGCACACCCCAGCCTCTTCCGGGGTGCCGGGGCCGGGAGACAGCAGCACTCCGTCGAAGGACTCATACCACCCTGGCTCCGCGAAACGCGGGTCATCGTTGCGCCACACCGTGACCTCTGCGCCGATCTGGGCCAGGTACTGGACGATGTTGTAGACGAACGAGTCGTAGTTGTCGATCACCAGGATGGCGGTCGACGATGCGCTACTCACCAGTCGCCTCGGATTCGGCCTCGGACGGCGACTCGCTCGCATCCGGGGTCTCGCTCTCCGTGGGATCCGGGTCTGGGCTCGTGGCACTGACGGCGACGTTGACCTGGATCGTCGTATCGGCCGGCACCCTCTGATCGGCGTTGGGTTGCTGCGCGAAAATCACCCCGATGGTCTCGTTCTCGGTCAGGATGTCGAAGACTTCGAGCTGGCTCGTTATCCCCGCTCTTTGGAGAGCCTCCTCTGCTTGCTGCTCGGTCAGACCGATCAAAGAGGGGACTGTCTTGAGATCAGAGCCGCGGGAGACGACAACGCTGACGGTGGATCCAGGCGAAGCGGTTTGCCCCTCACCTGGTTCGGTGCGGATGACTTCCCCTTCGGGGACGCTGTCGCTTGGCTCTTCCATCAACTCTGCGACCAACCCGACCTCTCTCAGCGCAGCTGCTGCCTCGTTGAAGGAAAGGCCTGCCAGACCCTCGGGCACTTGCACGTTATCCGGCCCGCTGGAGACCACCAGCGTCACCTCGTCGCCTGGCTTGGCGGTGGCGCCCTCTTCGGGGTCGCTGCGGATCACGCGGCCGTCCTGCACGTCGTTGCTGGCCTCGTCGGCCCTCACCGGCTCGAGATCGGCGTCTCTCAGACGTTGGGCGGCATCCTCGTAGGAGAGCCCCGCCAAGCCCGTGGGGATCTCGACCTCGCCCGGGCCGATGGATATGTAGAGCGTTACCGGGGAGCCCACCTCGACAGAGGTCTCGGCAGGAGGATCGGTCTCGATGACATCGCCCTCCTGCACCTCCGCGTCGGCCCTTTGCTGAACCTCGGGAACGAGATCGGCGTCCTCGATGGCCGCGACGGCGGCGGCCTCGGTATAGCCGACGACGGAAGGCACCGTGGTGGTCGTGGGACCGCTGGGGTTCATGATCATGTACACCGCGCCGGCGAGAGCACCGACGAGCAGCACCGTGAGCACGATCAAGGTGGCCTTCAGCCCCGTGCGCTTGGGCCGTTCCTCCTCAGCGATGTCCTCGTCTTGATCCTGTGACTCCGCTGGTACGACGGCGGTGGGGACGGTGGGGCGACGGACGGTGGTGGTGAGCGGATCGCTCCCGATCACCTGGGTAGCCGCCTCGGCAGGACTCGACTGCGAGAGCGCCATCACGGTCTGGCCGTTCAGAGCGGCCGAGATGTCTTCGCGGAACTCGGTGGCGTCCTGGTAGCGGTCACGCGGATCCTTGGCGAGTGCCTTGAGCACGATCGCGTCCATTTCCGGCGTCACTTCGGAGTCGCGCTGCGACGGTGGCACGGGCTCCTCGCGTACGTGCTGGTAGGCGACGGAGACCGGCGAATCGCCCTTGAACGGCGGTTCGCCGACGAGCAGTTCGTAGAGCAGGCAGCCGACCGAGTAGATGTCGGAGCGGCTGTCGACCTTCTCGCCCCGAGCCTGTTCGGGGGAGAGGTACTGCGCGGTGCCGATCACTGCGGCGGTCTGCGTCATCGTGGCAGACGTGTCGGCAACGGCTCGCGCGATGCCGAAGTCCATCACCTTGATGGATCCTTGCGGCGTCAGCATCACGTTGGCGGGCTTGATGTCGCGGTGGATGATGCCGGCGCGGTGGCTGTAGGACAGGGCGTCCAGCACCTGAGGCGAACCCGAGCGCGCGGTCGGGCACGATCCGAAGCGACCGTCGCGCAGCACCTCGCGCAACGTGATCCCCTCCACGAGTTCCATCACGATGAAGGGAACCATGACGTCGGACTTGGAATCGAGACCCTCGCCGGTGTCGTAGACCGCGACGATGTTGGGATGGTTCAGCCCTGTTGCTGACTGCGCTCGCGCCGGAACTGGCCTGGAAGGTGGGATCGCTGGCCAGGTCCACGCGCAGCCGCTTCACGGCGACGTCGCGGTTCAGGCGGGTGTCGTGCGCCCGCCAGACCTCAGCCATGCCACCACGACCGATGATCTGGTCGAGTTGGTAGCGGCCGCCGAGGAGCGCTCCAGGCTCAGTCATCGCACGGTTCCTTTCACAGTTGACCCAACATATTGTGCCGTGTTGGGGCGAGAAGCAAAGCACCTCACTGCAATGCCTCCACAACAGCCTTGAAGATGGGGGCAGCCAACCGGCCGCCGGAGATATCGTCGCGCTCGACATCGGCGTTCTCGACGAAGGCGGCGATCGCTACCTTGGGCTCCTTCGCGTAGCCGATGAACCAGGCGTAAGGAGGACGGTCAGGGGCGGTTTGTGCGGTGCCCGTCTTGCCCCCGACGGTGACCCCGCTCACCTGCGCGGGAGTGCCGGTGCCGTCAGCCACCACAGCTTCCATCATCTGTTGAAGCAGTTGGGCATTGGTGCTGGACAGCGGCTGCGACATGCGCTCGGGCTGGCGGGAGCTGACGACGGTGAAGTCACGATTGGTCACGGTGCTCACCAGATAGGGCTTCATGGCCACCCCGTCGTTGGCGATGGCGGCGGCCACCTGTGCCATCTGCAGCGGAGACGAGGTCACATCGAACTGCCCGATGGCCGTCAGCGCGGTTTGTGCCTCGTCCATCTCCAGTGGGTAGGAGCTGGTGGCAGCCGCGATGTCGATGGTCTGCTCCTGGTTGAACCCGAAGGCCTCGGCCATCTCCCGGATCTTCGTCTTGGCCCAATTCGAGTCTCCAGGTTGGCGAACGCCGTGCTGCACGACGTCTTCAGCGCCTGTTCCAGCGAGACGGTGGTACTGCCGCAGTTGGTGGAGTTGCCGATAGACCGCGACGAGTTCGGCAACCGGAACGACGTGGGTGCCTCCCAGCTCGAAGCTGGGCAGCGCGCCGTCCTGATGGCCGCGGCCGCCACCACCAGCTTCTTCTGAACGTCGATCCCGGGGATAGATCTCGCGGGTCGCCCGGTTCTTCAGCGGTTCGTCGGGATGGTTCAGCAGGGTGGACCAACTTCGCGCACCTGCTCTTTGACCGAGCGACGCCAGCTGTTCGGGATCGTAGGTGGGCGTCGAGACCAGAGCCAGAATCTCGCCGGTCTCGTAGCTCATGGCCACCACGGCCCTCGGTAATCGCCCAGGGCGTCGAGGCGGCGCTGGGGCGGCGGGATTGAGCGTGGTGGAGATGTTAGCGCCCTGCGTTGCACCACAGGATGTCGAGGGCCCTGGTCACGGAGAGCGACGAGGCGGTGCCGGCCAGTCTGGGGCGTAGCTGGCCTCGAGGCCTGAGCGGTCAGGAATTTCCTCGTAGGCGAACCATCCGGTCACCGAGGCCCAGAGTTCGCCGTCGGGATAGGAGCGCTGCCAGGGGAAACGTTTGGATTCCGTCCGAGAACTCACCGGCGATGGGATCTCCGTTTCCGATGAGGATGGCGCCTCGATAATCCCGGGCGAAGTCGGCGTCCCGGACGCGACGGTTCAGCGGAGTGCTGGTTCATCTCGTCGGTGCGGGCTATCGCCATCCAGGTGTTGATCATCAGCGCCGCCATCAGGAGGGCGACGAAGATGCTGACCTTGCGCGGGGCCGTCTTTATGGTTTGGATCACCGTCGTCTCGTCGCTCATGGCGCGGGCGTCGATGGGCGTGGCCGTGGCGGCCTGCGGCATCCGCGCGATGTGAGATGAGCATCAGCAAGGCGACGATGATCCAGTTGAGATCATCGACGAGCCGCCCTGCGACATGAAGGGTGTGGTCAACCCGGTCAACGGCAGCAGCCGGGAGGATGCCGCCCAGGGATCGAGAACACCTGCAGTGCGAAGACGAAACTGAGGCCTCCGGCCAGCAGCTTGCCGAAGCCGTCGGGAACGATCAGTGCGTTTCAGCTCGCGCGCGGTGAGCAGCGCGTACAGCAGTGATGATGGCTATGAAGCTGAGGGTGCCCAGTTCCTCACCCAGGCTGGCGGCGATGAAGTCGCTCTTCGGCAACGGCGTCAGCTGCGGGCGGCCTTCGCCCCATCCGCGTCCGAAAAGGCCTCCCCAGCCGAAGCCGAACTGCGCCGGAATGATCGGATAGTTGCCGTCGTAGTCGCTGAACGGGTTGAGCCAGGAACTCACCCGACGCGGCACGTGGTTGGTGAAGAAATAGGCCATGGTGCCTGCGGCGAGGAAGAGCAGACCGCCGAGAATGGGCCAGGCCGGGCGCTCGGTCGCGATGTAGATCATCACGGTGAAGAGCCCGAAGAACAGCAGCGCGGTTCCCAGGTCGTTCTGGTAGACCATGATCACCAAGGCGACGCCCCACATGATCAGAATCGGGCCCAGATCGCGTGGCCGGGGCAGCGTCAAGCCCAGGACCCGTCGCCCGGCGAGGGCGAGAACATCGCGCTTCTCGTAGAAATACGCGGCAAAGGCGATCGCGAGGCCGATCTTGGCGAGTTCCGCGGGCTGGAAGGAGAACGAACCCACCCTGATCCAGATCTGTGCGCCCCCGGCCGCGTGGCCGATCCCTGGGGCCAACGGCAGGAGCAGCAAGAAGACACTGCCGATGAACAGCAGATAGGGATAGCGCTGCAAGCGGCGATGATCGCGCAGGAAGATGATCACCCCGACGAAGAGCAGCACACCCAGTATGGTCCAGATCAACTGCATGTTGGCGCTCGTCCCCACCGGGTCTGTGGCCTGATCCAGGCGAGAGATCATCGCCAGGCCCAGGCCATTGAGGAGCAGCACGATGGGCAGGATCAACGGATCCGCGTAAGGCAGCACGAAACGCACCACGAGGTGCGCAAGCACGCCGATGCCGAACCACAGACTCGCCACCAGCGGCATGTTGTTGGGGAAGACGCCGTCCAGGCTCAGACTGGTGATGATCCAGCCTGCGAAGCCCAGGCTCTGAGCCAGCACGATGAGCGCCAACTCCACGTTTCGACGACGCCGATAGACGATGACGTCGCCGGAGAATTCGGGTTGCAGACTGACCGACATCAGCAGGCCTCAGGGTCGAGTTCGGACGAATCCGTGGGGGACAACGGGGCGAGGTTGGTGGGATAGGGCACAGGGTCGATGGGTGGGGCGGGGTCGGCGGAGACTTCGCCGGGCGATCGCGAAGCGAAGGGGAGTTCCGGGAAATCCGGGCTCAGCGTTTTGGGGGGTGAGGGGGAGGCGCTCGCCTGCGCCCTGGCCTCACGCGTCGCGACGCACTGTTCGGCCTTCACTCTCAGCTCCGAGGCGGTGGTGTGCGCGGCGTCGAGGCTGTTGACCCCGATGGTGTTGTTCACGGTGCGCTGGAAGTAGCGGGGGAGGTCGGTGACCTGGATATCGGTGTGCTCCACCAGGGTATGCAGTTCGCGGCCCAGGAGGGAACCGGGTAATCCGTTGTAGATCGCGATTTTCCCGTCGTGAGAGGCGATGAAGTAACGCGTCTGTGCGAAGGCGATCACCCCCCATGTGGCCCCGCCGACGACGAGCACGATGGTCATGACGGCGGCGAGAATGCCGGGCCAACGACGTTTTGCTTCTCGTGGGGCGTAGCGCGCCACCTCGTCGGGAGTGAGTTCGCTGGCTCGGGGGTCAGGATGGACGGGGTAGGGGCCGTCCAGGTCGTTTCCCGTGCCACTGAGCGCAGGGATGGCGATTTCCACCGCCGATCCGGTCAGAACGGGATCGGCCTTATCCAGCTCGTCATCCTGGGCGACGATGTCGCCGATCACCACGGTGATGTTGTCGTGTCCGCCTGCGGCGTTTGCGGCGCGTGCCAACACCTCGGCAGCCTTCTCGACATCGTGCACCGGAGAGCAGGGTTTCGATGGCCTCGTCGTCGATGAGGCCAGAGAGCCCATCCGAGCAGAAGAGGAACCTGTCGCCCAGTTGCACGTCGAACAGCAGGAGATCGGGACGCAGTCGATCTGCCCGTTGAGCACCTTGAGGATCAAAGAGCGATGGGGATGGACAGCAGCCTGCTCCGGCGTGATGCGCCCCTCGTCGATCAGTTGCTGCACCCAGGAATGATCGTGGGTGAGCTGGGTCAGTTCGCCGTCTCGCAGCAGATAACCGCGGGAATCGCCGATGTGCGCGATGCCCAGCTGGGAGCCGTTGAACATCGCGCCGCAGAAGGTGGTGCCCATCCCGTCAAGAGAAAGATCCTCCGAGACCAGGTCCCCCAACCGGGAGTTGATGCGCGAGATGACGCCGGATAGCGCGCTCAGCATGTCCTCGCCGTCGGGGATCAGGCGGTCGGCGCGGCAGGCCTCTGTCGCCGCCACCGCGGAGGCCAGATCGCCGGCCGCTGCGCCGCCCATGCCGTCGCACACCAGGAGCATCGTGGGGGAGGCGTAGCCGGAATCCTGGTTGTTCTTGCGGATTCGGCCCACCTCGGAATGCGCGATGGTGCGGAGGGAGTAACGGGCGGACGAGCTGCCGGCGGTGACCATGCGCTACGCCTCCAGGCGCATCAAGGTCTTGCCGATGCGTACTACGTCGCCGATGGTGATGGGAACGGGTTCCGCCACAGGCTTGCCGTTCACATAGGTGCCATTGGTGGAGTTGAGGTCATGTACCATCCAGGTCGTCGTGTCTCGTTGGACGAGCTGGGCGTGACGCGCAGAGGCATAGTCGTCGTCCAGAAGCAGCGTGCTATCGGCCGCTCGCCCCAGGTTGATCGTGGCGGAGACGGGAACTGACATGCCTTGTTGTGCGCCGCTGGTGATGGCGAAGCGTGTCGGAATCTGCGCCTTCTTCGATTTCTTGGGTCGCCCGCGGTCGGCGGGTACTGCAGCTAGGGACGAGACCGGGACGCGCTTGCCGAACATGTCGGTGCGCACCACATTGGCGACGAAGAGGATGAACAGCCATACGACGGCGAGGAAGACGATCTTGATCGTCAGCGTGATGAGGTCTGACATGGCTTTAAGTCTCCGATGGCGTGTGCACCAGCAGTCGCGTGTTCCCCAGCTCTATGCGCGATCCCTCGCCAAGGCTGGTCTTGGTGACCCGCACGCCGTTGACGTGGACACCATTGGTGGAACCGAGATCTTCGATGGTGATATTCCCGTTGCCTGTCACCGAGATCATCGCGTGACGGCGGGAGATACCCGGATCGTTGAGGCGCAGGTCCGCCTCGCTTCCACGACCGATGAGGAGACCAGGAGGAGTGAGGGGATGGCGTACCCCGTTGACCTCCAAGACGAGTCGGCGACCCGCGTCCGAGGGCAACAACTTGCTGGGCGAACCGGATTCGGTGGCTTCGCTGGCGACGGTGAACTGTCCTGTGGGCAGTGTCTGGTCGCAGTAGTAGGTGACGGAGATGGGACCGTTGAACACGTACTGACGATCGGCCGCGTGCTCGCGAATGCCCGGAAGGATCTCCGCCGTGAGCGTCTTGGCGTAGGGGTAGAGCCTGTCGTAGTCGTGTGAGGACAACCCGATCGCGAACTGATTGGGAACGAGACGCTTGCCCTTGCTGAGCAACTTCGCCTCGGCGTCCAGCTCCCGCTGGATCCCTGCGGCGATTTCCACGGGCTGCACGTCGCCCTTGAAAGCGCGCGCGAAGACCTTGCCGACCGCAGACCCGATCTTCTTCTCGGCCTTGTCGAAGACTCCCATGCTCCTCCTTTCACACACCAGACGGCACTATGGCACACGCCACCTTACCCGGCGGCATCCAATTGGTGCTCATGCGACCGGCCGGACGAGGGATCTCAGGGGTGGGTGGTGGGTGCTGTGACACCGTCGTACGACAACATGGCAGCGTCTCTCATGTCCCCAGTATGACAAGCGGTTACGCTGTGCCCATGGCTGAACAGCAGGCGGAGAAGCGTCGCCGAGGGTTGCCCGTCTGGGCGCATTTCCTGATCGCGGTGCTGGCGCTCGCGCTCCTGCAGGGCTTCGTCGTGAAGCTCTACCGGGTGCCCTCGGGATCGATGGAGCAAACCCTCGAAGTGGGGCAGTTCCTCGCCGTGAACCGCAACAGTGGGTCGGCGGAGCGCGGCGAGATCTGGGTCTTCAACGCCAATGAGGCCTGGCTCGGTGAGCCGAAACCCGCCATCGATGGGCCCGCCAATTTCGCCAAGTGGGGGCTGGGGAAGCTCGGCTTCGGTCCGGGCCTGGAGCATGCGCTGGTCAAACGGGTGATCGCTGCGGGCGGTGACACCGTGGCCTGTTGCGATGCGGAGGGCCGCGTCACCGTCAACGACGAGCCTTTGGACGAGCCCTACATCTACGAGGACTACCATCTCGCAGATGGGCTGGAGGACTGCACCACATCGCCGCGTTCGCTGCGCTGCTTCGATCCCATCGTGGTGCCGGAGGGGGCCTACCTCATGATGGGAGACCATCGCAGCCGCTCCGACGACTCCGTGTACCGCTGCAGGCAGGACGATCCTCCGTCGGATTGCGCGACGTTCGCGTCAGAAGAAGATCTTGTGGGGCGAGTGATCGGCGTCGATTGATCAGTGCGTCTCGCTGGGCCTCGCCCAGCGAAGGCTGGGCACGGCCTCGGCGAAGGCTCGGAGGATCACGTCGGCGCCTTCGAGGGCGCTGAGCGATTCCGTGGCCAGTTCCGCGTTGACGCGCTGCGTAGCCTCGCGTACCTGCGGTGTCGTGCGCAGCGATTCGACCAGCTCGTCGCGCACCATGTTCCACATCCAGTCGCGCTGCTGTTCCAGGCGGTGCGGGGCCAGGCCCCCTGATTCCTCCAGCTCGGCGCGGTGCGTGGTGACGGCATTCCACACCTCGTCGAGGCCGTCGCCGGTATAGCTGGAGCAGGTGAGCACGGGGGCGCGGCGCTTGGAATTATCAGAGGAGATCAGCTTCATCGCGATCGAGAGCTCGCGGGCCGCCACGCGGGCAGCCTGCAGGTTGTCTCCGTCGGCTTTGGTGATGCCGATGACATCGGCGAGTTCCAGAATCCCGCGTTTGATGCCTTGCAGCTGATCGCCGGTGCGCGCCACCTGCAGCATCAGGAAGGTGTCCACCATGCCGTGGACGGCGACTTCCGATTGCCCGACCCCGACGGTCTCCACCAGCACCACGTCGTAGCCGGCCGACTCCAGCACCAGCATGGACTCCCGGGTCGCGCGCGCCACGCCGCCGAGATGCCCCGAGGTGGGGGAGGGGCGGATGAACGCTTTGTCGCTCGTGGCGAGTTCGCCCATGCGGGTGCGGTCGCCCAGGATGGAGCCGCCGGTCTTCGTGGAACTGGGGTCCACGGCGAGCACAGCCACGCGGTGGTCGTGCTCGTTGATCAGCTTCTGCCCCATCGCGTTGATGAAGGTGGACTTGCCAGCTCCCGGGACCCCTGAGATCCCCACGCGGAATGCCTTGCCGGTCAGCGGGGCGATCGTCTGCAACAGCTGATGCGCCTGCTCCCGATGCGCCGGTTTCGTCGACTCCACCAAAGTGATGGCCCGCGCGATACAACCGCGGTTGCCTTCCGTGAGCCCGTCAACCAGCGCCTCCACACTCAACTTCCGCATCCCCTCACCCTAGCGGCAGCGATGCGGGGCGACGGTGCCTCCCCAGGGGTAGCGACGTGGGGGGGTGGGGCCGCGGTGCGGCGCACAGCCCCACAGGTGTCGTCTGTGCTCGCCTCAGGCCTTGCGCAGCGTGATCCTGATGCCCAGTTCGGAGTCCTCTCCCGTGGGCTCGGCCACCTCGCCCTGGGCGAGCTCTACGGCCAGCACCTCGTCGGCGATCACGGAGGCATGCGTGGCGATCGCGTCGGCCAGCTCGCCCGAGGCCTCGACGCGCACCACGATGCGGTCGGTGACCTCCAGTCCGGCCTTCTTGCGGGCGTCCTGGATGAACCGGATGGCCTCGCGGGCCAGGCCGCTCTTGATCAGCTCCGGCGTCAGCTCCAGATCGAGCGCGACGGTCTCGCCCTGCTCGTTGATCACCGACCAGCCCTCGCGCGGCCGCTCGCTCAGCACCACGTCGTCGGCCGTGACCTCGATGGTCTCGCCGTCGAACTCGAAGCTGGCCTTGCCGACCTCGCGTAGGTCGGCTGCCAACTGGGCGGCGTCGAGCTCCGCGATGGCCTTGGCGATCAGCGGGGTGCGCTTGGCGAAGCGCTTGCCCAGCGAGCGGAAGTTGCCCTTGGCGAAGTAGTCGACGAGGTCGCCGGCGGAGGCGAAGGAATCCACGTTCTCCACGTTCAGCTCGGCCTTGATCTCGGCCTTCAGCTCGTCGGAGAGGCGCTCCATCATGGCGCTCGGCACCAGGATCCGGCTGAGTGCCTGGCGGATCTTCACCTTCGACTCGGCGCGTGCTGCGCGGCCCAGCTCGACGGCGCGGCGGGTGAGCTGCATCGCCTGCTCGAGCTGCGGGTTGAGCAGCGACTCGTCGGCCACCGGCCAGTCGGCCAGGTGCACGGACGCCGGACCTTCGGGGTCGGCGGCGTGGAACAGGTCTTGCCAGACGCGCTCGGTGACGAACGGCATGATCGGCGCCAGCAGGCGGGTCACCGCGTCGAGGGTCTCGTGCAGCGTCCACAGCGCGCTGGGCTCGCCGGCCCAGAAGCGACGGCGGGAGCGCCGCACGTACCAGTTCGACAGGTCGTCGACGAAGCCCGCCAGCAGGACGCCGGCGCGCTGGGTGTCGAAATCGGAGAGCGCGGCGGTGATGTCGCGGATCAGGGCCTGGGTGGCCGAGGTCAGCCAGCGGTCCAGCACGTGGCGCTCGGCGAACGCCGGGGCCTCTCCCACGGGCGACCAGCCGGCGGCGCGCGCGTACAGCGACTGGAAGGCGACGGTGTTCCAGTAAGTCAGCAGCACCTTGCGCACCGTCTCGCTGAGCGTCTGGTCACCCACCCGGCGGGCCATCCACGGCGAGCCGGAGCACGCCATGAACCAGCGCACCGCGTCGGCCCCGTGCTTGTCCATCAGCGGGATGGGCTCCAGGATGTTGCCCAGATGCTTGCTCATCTTGCGCCCGTCGTCGGCCAGGATGTGGCCGAGGCAGACGACGGATCTGTAGCTCGACTCGTCGAAGATCAGCGTGCCGACGGCCATCAGTGAGTAGAACCAGCCGCGGGTCTGGTCGATGGCCTCGCAGATGAAATCCGCCGGGTAGCTCTTCTCCAGCTGCTCGGCCGAGCCCGGCACGTGCGGATAGCCCCACTGCGCGAACGGCATGGCGCCGGAGTCGAACCAGGCGTCGATCACCTCGGGCACCCGGTGATAGGTGCGCCCGTCGCGCTCGATCACCACGTCGTCGATGAACGGGCGGTGCGGGTCGAGCTCGCTGAGGTCGCGGCCGGTGAGTTCGCCCAGCTCGGCCAGCGAGCCGATGCAGATCAGATCCTTGGGGTCGTCGTCGTTGCGCCAGACGGGCAGCGGGGTGCCCCAATAGCGCGACCGAGACAGCGCCCAGTCGATGTTGTTGTTCAGCCAGTCGCCGTAGCGGCCGTGCTTGATCGAATCGGGGTACCAGTTGGTGGCCTCGTTCTGCGCGACCAGTTCGTTCTTGCGCTGGGTGGTGCGGATGTACCAGGACGGCATCGCGTAGTAGATCAGCACGGTGTGGCAGCGCCAGCAGTGCGGGTAGGAGTGCTCGTATTCGAGGACGCGGAACATCAGGCCGCGGTGTGTGAGGTCCTTCACCAGATCGGCGTCGGCGTCCTTGAAGAACTGCCCGCCGACGAGGCCCACCGACTCCTCGAAGGTGCCGTCGGGGCGCACCGGGTTGACGAACGGCAGGCCGTAGCGACGGCACACCGCCATGTCGTCCTCGCCGAAGGCGGGGGCCTGGTGGACGAGGCCGGTGCCGTCCTCGGTGGTGACATAGGTGGCCAGCACCACGACGTGAGCCGGCGACGGGAACTCCACCAGCTCGAACGGGCGCTGGTAGGTCCAGGACTCCATCTCGCTGCCGAGGAACGAGTCGGTGAGCGTCCACTCCTCGCCCAGCACCTTCTCGGCCAGTGGCTCGGCGATGATCACGGAACGCTGTTCGGGGTGGGTCGCCAGGCGGTAGGTCACCTCGGGGTGCGCGGCGACGGCGGTGTTGGAGACCAGTGTCCAGGGCGTCGTCGTCCACACCAGCAGGTCGGCGGCGCCGGCGTGCGGTCCGGAAGTGAGGGGGAAGCGCACGTAGACCGAGGGGTCGGTGACGTCCTCGTAGCCCTGTGCCAGCTCGTGATCCGACAGCGTGGTGCCGCAGCGCGGGCAGTACGGGGCGACGCGGTAGTCTTCCTCCAGTAGTCCCAAGGCGTAGATCTGCTTCAGGCCCCACCACACCGACTCGACGTACGGCGTCGACATCGTGACGTAGGCCTCGTCCAGGTTCACCCAGTAGCCCATCCGCTCGGTGAGCTCGGTGAAGGCGTCGACGTGGCGCAGCACCGACTCGCGGCACTTCGCGTTGAACGGCTCGATGCCGAAGGCCTCGATGTCCTGCTTGCCGGAGAAGCCCAGTTCGCGCTCGACGGCGATCTCGACGGGCAGGCCGTGGCAGTCCCAGCCGGCCTTGCGCTCGACGCGGTAGCCCTGCATGGTGCGGAAGCGCGGGAACAGGTCCTTGAACACGCGCGCCTCGATGTGATGCGTGCCGGGCATGCCGTTGGCGGTGGGCGGGCCCTCGTAGAAGGTCCACGGCTGGCCGCCCTCGGTCTTGGCCAGCGACGCCTCGAACGTGCCCTGCTCCTGCCAGAGCTTCAGCACGTCGTGTTCCATCGCGGGGAAGTCCACCTGTGCGGGGACCGCCCGGTACTGAGGGGTAACAGAACTGGACTGAGTGGTCATGGGTTCCTCTTCGTCGTCATCGGCGAAGGGACGAGGCAGAAGCCCCGCGGTACCACCCTCCTTGGACGTCGGCGTGCGCCAGCGTCCCGCTCAGTTGTCGCCCGCGGCCGGTTCTAATGAGCCCCACGCCAGTGGAACCGTTCTTCCGGCAGCTCCGAGGTGATGGCCTCATCGATGCCTTGCGGATGCACCGGCCATTATGCGTCAGGATGCGGCGCCGGACCAAGTTTCGTCGAGAGGAGTGTCCCTGGCCAGGTCGTCGGATCTTCCCACCTCAGCTTCCGGGCTGCTTCGCCGCCACCGTGGGGCAGGAAAGTGTGGGAGACGAGACCCAATCACCGGTCCCTGATGTGAAAGTGTGGGCGGGATATCCCATTGTCAGGTCCCTGAGGTGCGACGAGCTCTGCGAGGAGCCTCGAAGGGCGTTGACTAAGGCTTTGGCAGAGTCTGTGTCCATGCTTACGTTTCACGCCCTTCGAGGCTCGTTCCTCGCACCTCAGGGACCGGAATGCTTCGCCGCCACCGCGGGGTAGGAAAGTGAGACATCAGGACCCACTCACCGGTCCCTGAGGTGTGACGAGCTCTGCGAGGAGCCTCGAAGGGCGTTGACTAAGGCTTTGGCAGAGTCTGTGCCCAAGGTTCCGTTTTACGCCCTTCGAGGCTCCTTCGTCGCACCTCAGGGACCTGACAATGGGATATCCCTCCCACACTTTCGCATCAGGGACCGGACAACGGGATCCTCACATATTTTCGCATCAGTCGTTACGGGATCTTGCGCTCTCAGGGGAAACCAGCCAAGGTTCGTCTATCTCTGGGCCCGACTCCCACAACCTCCGACCAAGGGGATACTCCCCTCCTCCGAAGGAGGTGGTGTCTCCGGCTTTGGCGATGATCTCCCCGTCGGGTCCGGCAAGTTCTATGGGGTCGCCGGGAATGGCGGTGAAGCCGGGTGGAAAGACCAAACCGAATCGTTGATCGTCAGCCTCGATTATGAAGTACACCGTCGCGTCCGACTCGATGGCGGAGAGGGTCCCGGTGACAAGCGCTGACGGATAGGCGTCGAAAAGCTCATCGAGCGTCACGGTCGGCAGGTGTCCTGTCTCTACTTCCGGGGACTGACTCACTTCTGGGGACGGGCTCGCATCTGCGGACTGTTCCGTATCTTGAGGTTGGCTGCACCCCAGGAGTGAGAAGAGGAGAGCCGCGATCACCGGGGCTGCACGCAGAATTCGTCGACGAACCATGGTCAATGTTCACATGTGAGATCGTTCATCGCCGAAGGTCTGTCTCAAGACCGTCCCAGTGGGTGACCTGGCCAGTGCTCACCTGACCTCTAAGCAAGAGATCCCGCATCGATTTTCCTCTGGCCGCGTACGGCGTTGGCGGCGGTGCCTCGCTTGGGGGCAGGATGGTGCGCATGGCTATCTTCGATGTCCCGCTGGAGGAACTGCGTCGTCGTCGCTCCATCAAGTGGAGCCGGTTCGAGCCCGACGTGCTGCCGATGTTCGTCGCGGAGATGGACGCCCGCCTGGCCGAGCCGATCGCGGAGGCCTTGACGCGCTCGATCGCGCTGTCGGACAGCGGCTACCCGGAGCAACCCGACTATCAGAACGCCTTCATCTCCTACGCGGCGGACACCTGGAACTGGCAGATCGACCGGGCCGACATCAAGCTGGCCGGAGACGTGATGCAGGGCATGCGCGACGTGCTCGCCGCCGTCACCGAGCCTGGCGACCACGTCGTGATCAACCCGCCCATCTACCCGCCGTTCCGCGGCATCTGCAAGGCCACAGCGCGTCAGACGCTGGAGGTTCCGCTGACGAAGGCCGGTCGTCTGGATCTCGATGGCCTGGCTGAGGCGTTCAGCGGTGCGCGCGGCGTGAAGCCGACGGCCTACCTGCTCTGCTCGCCGCACAACCCGAATGGCACGGTGCACACCCTGGACGAGCTCACGGCAGTCGCGCGGCTGGCCGCCGAGCACGACGTCGTCGTGATCGCCGACGAGATCCACGCTCCGCTCACCCCCGCGTCGCACATCCCGTACCTTGAGGTGCCTGGCGCCGACAACGCGTACGTGGTCACCTCCGCCTCCAAGTCGTGGAACCTTGCCGCCTACAAGGCCGGCCTGATCGTCGCGGGGCCGGGTGCGCGTCGTGTCTTCAATGCCTTGCATCCCATGGTGAGCGAGTGCGCGAGCTACGCGGGCATCATCGCCCACACCGCAGCCCTCAACGATGCGCGCGACTGGCCGCTGCAGGTGGCCGACGAGGTCGCGCAGCACAAGCGGCTGCTGGCCGACGAGTTGTCCGCGCAGCTGGGCCTCACCTATGAGCCCTCCGAAGGCACCTACCTGGCCTGGGTGGACTGCTCCCCGCTCGGCTTGGACTTCCCGGCCAAGCAGTTCCACGAGAAGGGTCGCGTGCGCTTCAACCTGGGCACCGACTTCTCTCTCGACACCAAGCAATGGGTGCGCATCAACCTGGCCGCCTCCCCCGACGTGATCCGCGAGGCCGTCGCCCGGATGGCCCGCACGCTCTGACGGCAGCGGCCGTCGGAGATGGGCGGTCGCTCTCAGGGTGACGTGTGAAATCTGTTGGATTCAGAGTGTGAAATTTGCCTAGTTCAAGGTGTGAAATCTGTTAGAGATTCCGCAGGTAGGTGCCACCTACTTGCGGGATCTCTTAGTTAGGCGCCTAGGGTTTCTACGCTCCGGCGTCGTACGTCCTGCCGGTCAGATCTCCGTGCGGTGGAAGTTGAGGTAGCTGCGCGACGGCGTCGGGCCGCGCTGGCCCTGGTAGCGCGAGCCGTACTTCTCGGAGCCGTAGGGGTTCTCCGGCGGTGAGGTGAGGCGGAAGAAGCACAGCTGGCCGATCTTCATCCCCGGCCAGAGTTTCACCGGCAGCGTCGCCATATTGGACAGTTCAAGGGTGACGTGACCGGAGAAGCCGGGATCGATGAAGCCAGCTGTCGAGTGCGTCAGGATGCCCAGCCGGCCGAGCGACGACTTGCCCTCTAGTCGCGCCGCGACGCTCGTTCCCAGCGTGACCAACTCCAGCGTCGAGGCCAGCACGAACTCCCCGGGATGGAGGATGAACGGTTCCCCTGCCGGGGGCTCGACGAGCCGGGTCAGCTCGGGCTGCTCTTCGGCGGGGTCGATGGTGGCGTAGCGGTGGTTCTCGAACACCCGGAAGAAGGTGTCGATGCGCACGTCGACGCTGGCGGGCTGGACCATCGCCTCGTCCCACGGGTCGAGGTGGATGCCTCCGGAGGCAACCTCAGCCAGGATGTCGCGATCGCTGAGCAGCATGGCAGCAGCCTAGTGGCAATCGCGGATAGGTTTGAGCCGGACGGGAGACGAGGGGAGACGGCATGTCGGTGGGTGGTCGCGGAGGCGGTGGACGGTTGCTCGGCCGGATGAGCGCTGATCCGGAGTTGAAGCATCACAAGCTGTCACGGGGCACTTTGCGTCGCGTCATCTCCTACGGCAAGCCGTTCACGGGACTCCTGTTGCTCTTTTTGCTGGTGATGGTGATCACCAGTGCGCTCTCGGTGGCGCCACTACTGCTCTTCCAACGCATCATCGACGACGGTGTGCTCGCGGGCAATGTTTCCCTGATCGTCTGGTTAGCGGCGGCGGTGGCGGGCATGGCGGTGTTCAACGCGGGACTCGGCATCCTTGAGCGGTGGTGCGCGACCCGGATTGGAGAAGGCCTGATCCTGCGATTGCGTACCCAGATCTACGACCATGTGCAGCGCATGCCGATCGCCTTCTTCAGCCGCTCCAACACCGGCAAGCTGGTCTCCCGGCTGCAATCCGACGTGACTGGTGCGCAACAGGCATTCACCTCGACGCTGTCATCGGTCGTGAGCAACGGCATCACGGTGGCGTTGGTGCTGGGGTCGATGCTGCTGCTGTCCTGGCCGCTCACCCTCGCCGCATTGGTGCTGCTGCCCCTGTTCATGGTTCCGGCTCGGCTCGTGGGTGCGAGGCTGGCCAACCTGACCAAGGACCGGATGCAGTCCAATGCGGAGATGTCCGCCACGATGACCGAGCGGTTCTCCGTCTCCGGTGCGCTGCTGGTCAAGTTGTTCGGCACGCCGGAGGATGAGCTGGCCCGGTTCTCGGCTCAGGCCCGCGAGGTGGCGGACAGCGGCGTGAAGATCGCCATGACGGGGCGGGTCTACATGACGGCCATGACGCTCGTCGGTGCGCTGGCAACCGCGTTGTTCTACGGCTTCGGTGGCGTGGCGGTGGTGCGGGAACAACTCACTATCGGCACGCTGACGGCCCTGGTGGCGTTGCTGGCCCGGCTCTACGGCCCGCTGATGCAATTGGTTTCCCTGCGCGTCGATGTGATGACCGCGATGGTCAGCTTCGAGCGAGTCTTCGAGATCCTCGACCTGCCGCACATGATCGAGGACGCGCCCGATGCGCGTGCGATCGAAGGTCCTGCCACCGTTGAGTTTCGCGATGTCTGGTTCACCTACCCGCCCGCGTCTGCCGTCTCGTTGGCCTCACTCGGGCCGGGCAGCGTGACGCGCGAGTCGCCGTCGGAACCCGTGCTGCGCGGCATCAGCTTCCGTGCGGAGGCGGGGCAGACGTTCGCCTTGGTGGGGGCGTCGGGAGCAGGCAAGACCACCATCACGCACCTCTTGGCGCGCATCTACGACGTAGATTCCGGCGCCGTGCTGATCGGCGGCACCGATGTGCGGGAAGCCAGGCTCGCCTCGCTGCGCGATCACGTCGGATACGTCACCCAGGACGCCCATTTGTTCCACGACACCATCGGCGCCAACCTGCGCTATGCCCGTCCCGATGCCACCGACGATGAGCTCTGGGACGCATTGGAGGCCGCCCAGGTCGCCGCCATGGTGCGGCGCCTCCCCGACGGGCTGGCCACTGTCGTCGGCGATCGTGGCTACCGGCTGAGCGGCGGCGAACGCCAGCGCATCGCGATCGCCCGGCTTCTGCTCAAAGCCACGCCTATCCTCGTGCTCGACGAGGCCACCGCCCACCTGGATTCCGAATCCGAGGCGCTGGTGCAGCGTGCACTGGACGCCGCCGCACAGGGCCGTACCGCCGTGGTGATTGCGCATCGCCTGTCGACAGTGCGCAAAGCCGATCAGATCCTGGTGATCGAGGGCGGTCGGGTGATCGAGCGGGGTACGCACGCTGATCTCCTGGCACGGGACGGCGCCTACGCGAAGCTATATGCCACGCAGTTCGCGGATTGACCAGGCCGGCCGTCGCAGCACGGACCTGGTGATGGTCGCCCGCGTCCTCGGATCAGCCGACGCTATCCAGCGCCTGCTGCCAGAAATCGGCTTCCAGACGCGACGCGGTGCGGAAGATCTGGGCGAGCTCTGCGAAGCGGCGTTCCGAGACCGGACCGCCGGCCAGGGTATCGAGGCGGGAGATGGCCGAGCGGGAGGCGGCTTGGAACTCCTCGCCGGCATATTCCTCGATCCATTCCCGGTAGGGGTGGTCCGGGCGGTCGTGGAGTTCCGGTGCGAGGGCTGCTCCGATCTCGGCGTAGCCGACGGAGCAGGGAGCCAGCGCGACGTTCACGTCGAGGAGGTCTCCCGTCATGCCGCAGTCGAGCACGTAGCGGGTGTAGGCCACGGTGGCCTGCTTCTCCGGTGCCGCGACCAACTCGTCGGGGGAGATGCCCCAGCGCTCGGTGAGGGAAATATGCAGATCGGTTTCGGCGATGATGGCCCCGAGTGCGGTGTACTGATCCTTGAGGTCAGCCAAGCTACGGCTCTTGTACGCCGCCAGAGCGTTGGCTCTCGCGAACTGCACGAGGAACAGGTAGTCCTGCACGAGGTAGTCCTGGAAGGCGGGCAGAGGCAGGCTGCCATTGCCCAACTGGATGACGAACGAATGGCGGGTATATGCGTCCCACTCGCGCTGTCCGTCGGCTTTCAGCTGCTCGAAAAGGCCCATCGCAACATCCCTCCGCGAGCTCTAACTCGATCAGGTTCTCGGGTGTGATCTCAGCCCCGGCGGGGCACCCCGTGTCTCCACTATCACGCTAGCACGGCCTCCTGCGGCGTGAGTTGTCTCTGAAGAGTCGAGCGTCGAAAAGGAGGGGTGCCGTTCTCGTCCGCGACGGTTCGATGACGCCGCGCGCCTTGTCCTGCGCGATCCACAGGGCACCCGAGGTTAATCTTGGACAATGGAGAAGGTAGTGCCACGGACGATCCGGCTGGTGACGCTTGCCGGTTTGCTCTTGTTGATAGCGCAGCTGTTGCTGGCCTACGCGAAGCCCGACTGGGTATGGTATTTCCCTCCTCTGCTCCCTCAACTGGTGGTGCTGCTGGTGCTCATCATCCTGTCTGTGATCTTCGGGAGAGGTTCTGCGCTCAATGGTCTGGTCATGATCCTGGCCGTCGTAATGACCGTGTTACTGCTCTTCGGATCCTTTGCCGTCTTCGGGTTCACCACGCTCAGGCAGAACCAACTCTGCCTGTGGACCCACGAGGCTCTTCCGGAGGAGAGGAAGGCGGAGGTCCAGTTACCGGAGGATACGACGAAGCAACCCGAGGTCTCGTTGTCGTGGCCCGGTGACTACACCTGTACCTGGACCGACCCCGAGAGCGGCGAGGAGCGTGCGAGCTACACCCAATCGGTCCTCGTCATGGTGCGAAACTTCGGGACGCTCTGGTCTTAGGAGCTCTATGGCACCTCTGAGCCCAGACCCAGATTCGCGCGTGTGAGGTTCGGAAGGTCAGGGTTTTGGCCGATTTTCCGGAAATGTCGCGTGGAGGGGTAGGTGGGGTGGGGTTAGTAGGTGTCGTCGGCGAGGGCACCGTCGAGGACGGCCCGCGAGCCGCTGAGCCCGAGGCGCGTGGCACCGGCTTCCACCATGGCGGCGGCGGTGGCGAAGTCGCGGATACCCCCCGAGGCTTTGACCCCCAGCCGGCCGCCGACCGTCTCGGCCATCAGACGCACGGCATGCACCGAAGCGCCTCCGGCGGGATGGAAACCAGTGGAGGTCTTGACGAAGTCGGCACCCGCGGCTTCCGCCGCCGTGCATGCCTCGACGATTTCTTGGTCGGTGAGCGCGGCCGATTCGATGATCACCTTCAGCACGCCCGTGGTCGAGGCCCGTACGGCCGCGATCTCCGCCTCCACCAGATCCGGGCGCCCTTGTTTCAGCAGCCCGATGTTGATCACCATGTCCACCTCGTCGGCACCGAGCTTCGATGATTCGGCCGCCTCCGCCGCTTTGGTGGCCGCCGTGTGGTTGCCCGACGGGAAACCACACACGGTGGCAACCAGCACCTCGCCCAGATCGTCGGTGATCGGCAGCATCGATGGAGACACGCACACAGAATAGGTGCCGAGCTCCCGCGCTTCGGTCACCAAGGCACGGACCTCCGCGGGGGTTGCGTCGGTGCGCAGCAGAGTGTGGTCGATCATGCGGGCCAAGCCGTCGCGGGTGATGGTCATGGGGCCTCCTTGATTGTGCATGAGCTTATATCCGTTCGGGCTCCTCGGGCTGCGTACACAAATCTCCATATCTGCGCGGGCCTCCGCCATAGAGCGGGGGCTCGCAGAATAGGGAGATCTGTGCGTAGAACCTCCTAGTCAGGCCGGATTCGGGTGATGCAGCGGCAGGCGAACGGTGAAGACGGTGGCTCCGGGGCGGGAGGCGACCTCAGCGGTGCCGCCGAAGGAGTGCACCACCGCGTCGACGATGGCCAGCCCCAAACCGGTGGACTGCGCCGCGGAATGCGTTCGGGAGAAATCCGCGCGGGCGAACCGCTCGAAGACACGGGGGAGGACCTCTGCCGGAATGCCCGGGCCATCGTCGCGCACCGCGATCACGCAGTGGGGGCCGTCCGTGGTGACTGTAGTGGTCACGGTGGTGCCGGCGGCCGTGTGGACGCGGGCGTTCGAGAGGAGATTCACCAGCACTTGGTGCAGCTGATCGGGATCGGCCAGCACGGTGATGGTGGCGTCCGGGAGATCCAGTTGCCACCGGTGCTCCTGGTCGGCGGCGCGCGCGTCGCTGACGGCGTTGAGCGCCACCTCGACAACATCCACCTGTTGTGGTTCGACGGGCGCGTCCGCATCGAGCCTGGCCAGCAAGAGGAGGTCACCCACCAGCTTCGTCATGCGCAGCGACTCGGCGCTGATCCGGCCCAGGGCGAAGGCGGTATCCGGGCTGACCTGTTCCGGTGAACGCTCCGCCAGTTCCGAGTAGCCACGGATGGCGGCCAACGGATTGCGCAGCTCGTGCGAGGCATCGGCCACGAAGCGACGCAGCTTCTGCTCAGAGGCCTCACGGGAGACGAGCGCGCCCTCCACGTTGTTGAGCATGTGGTTGAAGGCCTCTCCGAGCCGAGCCACCTCGTTCTCGGGGGGCAGCATCGAGACGTTGACGCGTGTATTCAGGTTCACCTCACCCTGGTCCAAAGGAAGCTGGGAGACCTCTGAGGCTGCGTCGGACAGCGCCTTCAACGGCCGCGTGGAGGAGATGATCAGTGATCGAGTGACCCAGGATGTGATGATGATGGCCAGGAAGCTGATCAGGGCCGCGGAGGTCGCGATCCGCCGGAGATCGTCGTCGATCCGCCGCATCGGCATGCCCACCGTGACGATCTGCTGATCGTTCTGTCGCGCCTGCACCCGGTAGCGGCCGAGTCCTCCCAGGTCGACCGTGCGGACCCGGCCGTCGGCGGGAACGTCGAGCAGGGCACGCCCTGCCTCCCCGGAGATCTGTTGTGCCCCGCCGGAACGAAGGATGCCCATCACGGTCGCATCTGTCGAGTTGTTGCGCACCGCCAGCACGGTGCTGGGCGGCGTGCCCGGATGGGTGATGGATTCCCCGCGGAACGAGGACAACTCCTGGTCGAGCGAGAAGATCATCAAGGAGCGTGCCGTGACCACCGTGATGAAGGACAGCAGGATGGCCATCACCGCCACCGCGATGGTCACCCGCCGCTGTAGCTGTTGCGCCAGCGTCTGGCCCCCGAGACGAGCTGGGCTCACGAGCCAGCTGGTTTCAGCACGTAGCCGGCTCCGCGCATGGTGTGGATCATGGGGGCGCGGTTGGCGTCGATCTTCTTGCGCAGGTACGAGATGTACAGCTCGACGACGTTGGCCTGGCCGCCAAAGTCATAGTTCCACACGCGGTCGAGGATCTGGGCCTTGGACAGCACCCGCTTGGGGTTGCGCATCAGGTAGCGCAGCAGCTCGAACTCTGTGGCCGTCAAGGAGATCGGCTCCCCGGCCCGGGTCACTTCGCGTGATTCCTCGTCGAGGATGAGATCGCCGACAACCAGTTGGGTATCGCTGCGCACCGTGGTGGCGCCCGAGCGGCGCAGTAGGCCGCGCAGCCGGGCGATCACCTCTTCGAGGCTGAACGGCTTGGTGACGTAATCGTCGCCCCCGGCCGTGAGCCCTTGGATTCGGTCGCGCACGCCGTCTTTCGCGGTGAGGAAGACGACGGGCACATCCGGCTGTTCTGTGCGGATGCGACGCATCACCTCCAGCCCATCGAAGTCCGGCAGCATCATGTCGAGCACCAGCGCGTCCGGCTTCACCTCGCGGGCGACACGCACCGCCGAGGTGCCGTCCTGCGCGGTGGAGACCTCCCAGCCCTCGTAGCGCATGGCCATGGAGAGCAGTTCGATCAAGCTCGGTTCGTCATCGACGGTGAGCACCCGGATTGGGGTGCCGTCGGGGCGCTGCAAGGGTTCGGCTGCGTGAGACATGACCCCACTCTGACACCCGTACCTGTGAATTACTTGTGTGCGGCGTTAAGCCCTCACTTTTCTTCCGCCGCCGGAGCCTCGGGCTTGGTTTCTGCCTCGTGGTCCTCGCCCGGGATAGGGGCGTCCTTCGCCCCCTTCATCAGGGAACCGGAGGTGTGTGCGCCGAGCCTCTCCATGGCAAGCCTGCCGACGAGCTGCTGGTTGGTGACCACGCGTTCACGCCGCGCGTTGCTCATGAAGGTGATGAACCACGAGATGAGGGTGGTGACGCGCTGCTTGAAGCCGGCGATGTACAGCAGGTGAAGGATCAGCCAGCTCACCCAGGCGAAGAAGCCGGTGTATTCGAGCTTGCCGACCTTGACCACGGCGGAGAACTTGGCGATGGTCGCCATGGAGCCCTTGTCGAAGTAGGAGAATGCCCCCGGTTCACCCGTGTTCTCGATTCGGGCCTTGATCGTCTTGGCGGCGTGCTTGCCGCCTTGGATCGCACCCTGCGCGACGCCGGGCACGCCGGGCACGAAGGCCAGGTCTCCCACCACGAAGACTTCCGGGTGCCCGGGCAGGGTGAGGTCTTCGTTCACGACCACCCGGCCCGCGCGGTCTAGTTCGGCCCCCGATTGCTCGGCGAGCGTCTTGCCCAGCTTGTTGCCCTGCACGCCTGCGGCCCACACCTTGCACACCGAATCGATGTGCTGGATGCTGCCGTCCTTGTGCTTGATGTCGACGCCACGATCGTCGATGTTGGTCACGATGGCGTTCAAGACCACCTCGACGCCCAGCTTCTCCAGCTTGTCCTGGGTGGCCTTACCCAGGTTGGCCCCGAACGGGGGCAGTACCTGCGGAGCGCCGTCGACGAGGATCACGCGCGCGGACGCCGGATCGAAGTTACGGAACTCGCGATGCAGCGTGCCCGAGGCCAGCTCGCGGATCTGGCCCGCGAGCTCCACGCCGGTGGGACCCGCGCCCACGACGACGAAGGTCAGGAGGGCGTCTCGGTAAGGGCCGGGACGGGTGAACTCCGCGATCTCGAAGGCCTTGAAGATGCGCGCGCGCAGCTCCAGCGCGTCGTCGATGTTCTTCATGCCCGGAGCGAAGGTGGAGAAATGGTTGTTACCGAAGTACGACTGGCCCGCGCCGGCGGCGACGATCAGGGAGTCGTAGGGCGTCTCGTGGTAGGCGTCGTGGAACCGCCACTGCACCACTCGGTTGGTCAGATCGATGTCTTCGACGAGGCCCAGCAGCACCTCGGCGTTCGACTGGCGGCGAAGGATCTCTCGCGTCGCAGGAGCGATATCCCCTTCGCTCAGCACCCCGGTTGCAACCTGGTACAGCAAGGGCTGAAACAGGTGGTGGGTGGTGCGCGCGATGATCGTGACATCGGTGTTCGCGCGAGCCAGCGCCTTCGCGCTGAACAGGCCGCCGAACCCGGAGCCGATGATAACGGTACGGTGACGTTGCATACGGGCAGCCTAACGGCCTTGCAGGTCTCCGACCAGCACCTATTCCACGAACCTTTCGGATAAAGGTATTGACGGGGTTCCGCGACGCCCGTGAGACGCCTTCACGCGGTCCTGACATGCCGCCGTCGCGTTATGAAGCTCGGTGGATGAACAGCACCCGTTGCGCCCGCACGAGCCGCCACCTACCCGCGGGATCTCGGACGGGAGCCGACTTTCGGTACCCTTTCCGGGTCACCGCCCTATCTCTCGGGTGGGGGAGTAGTCGTTCGTGAGGGGGAAGCCGCCGTGCCGATGGCCGACGTTGTGCGACGTCCAGCCGCTTCCTCATGGGTGTGGGCATGGGTTGGGCTCATGGCCATCCTGATGGTGATGCTCGGGCAGGTGCTCGACGCCAACGGGCTTCTCGAGCGGAGGGCAGCATGGTGGCGTCCCTTCCTCACCCTGCCTGCTCACGCCCTCCTGATGTACTCCTGGTGGCGCCTGGCGCCGTCGGCGTTGCATGGTCGCCGGGAAGGCTGCGAACGACCCGGGTGGCTGGCCGTGCTCTGGGGACTGCCCATGCTGTTCGCGTTGCCGATGCACAGCCGCGACCTCTACTCCTATGCCGCGCAGGGCTGGCTGCTCAACCACGGACTGAATCCGTACCTGGTGGAGTCCGGGGAGGCCGGCCTGCCCGGGCTGCTCGTGGGCGTGCACTGGTTCAACACCACCTCGGTGTACCCGGCGTTGGCCGTCGATAGCTTCGGCATCACGTCGGCACTCTTCGGCAACCATCTGTTCTGGGCGGCGGCCGGCATGCGTCTGCAAGGCGTCCTGGCACTGCTGCTCTTGGGATGGTGCGTGGTCAGGCTCGCCCGCAGGTTCGGTGTCAATGAGCGCGTCGCCTTGTGGCTCGCGGTGGCGAATCCCGTGATCCTCGTGCAGTGGATCGGGGGCGGCCACAACGATTCGGTGATGGTGGCGCTGCTTGCCCTCGCCTTCGTGCTGGCGACAGGACCCCTCGCCAGGAAGTGGCCGGGCATCGTCCTGGCCGCCGTCGCGTTGGGTTCGGCGATGAGCTTCAAGCAGTCCGCGGCCTTGGCGGGACTCGGCCTGGTCGCGCTCACGTGGCACACCCAGTTGGCTGCCGGTCGTCGAGGCTGGGGCCGGCTCGCGGGCATCGCCGTCGTGCAGGGCCTCGTGACCGTCGCGGTCTTCGCCGCCACGTCGCTGGCGACCGGCCTTGGATTCGGTTGGAATGCCGAAACGGCAGGCAACCCGATCTCGGCCACGAGCAATGCGCCGCTGTCGTGGGTGGCCTCGTTCGGGCGCTATCACGGGCTCGCCGATTTCGGCACGGTCAACGCCATCGTCACCGCCGTCGGACTGGGGTTCATCGTCGCCGCGCTGGTGTGGCTGTATACGCGCTTCGGCCCCCGTGCCGACGAACCGGGCAACCCCTGGGCCTTCGTCTCGCTGGGCCTGCTCGCCTTCGGCGTGCTGGGCCCGGCCTTCCAGCCCTGGTACCTCACGTGGGTGATCCCCTTCTACCTGTTCTGCCGATTCGCTCCCCGCTGGGACCGGATCGCCTTGCTCGTCCTTCTCGGGTTCGCACTCCTGCCGGCCCTGCAGGACCTTCTCCCGCCCTATATCGCGATGGAGATCATCGCCGCGTTGCTGGCGCTGCTGTGGTGGAGGTGGCGTCGCACCGGGTTCGTGCCCTTGTCCGACGGTGTGCGTGTGTCGTCCTAAGAACGAGGAGACGCCGGGGTGAGGGCTGTGGGACCGCGGTCTGATTCTCCCGCGCGATACGGGCGCGTAGGTTGGCAGATATGACGACCTTGGCGTGGGGCGCCCGCCCCGAAGAGTGGGCCATCGAGGCGCGAGGCTTGGTCAAGCGCTATGGCCGTAGGCGGGTGCTGGACGGATTGGATCTGCGCGTACCCTACGGCGGCGTACACGGCTTGCTTGGACCCAACGGATCCGGCAAGACCACCTCGATCAGGATGCTGCTCGGCCTGATCAAGGGTCAAGGCGAAATGCGCATCCTGGGGCATCGGGTGCCCGCGCAACTGGATCAGGTCATCCCGCGGGTAGGGGCCATCGTCGAATCCCCGAAGTTCATGCCCAATATCTCGGCCTGGAACAATCTGGAGATCCTGGCGCTATCCATCGGCGCGCCCACCCGGCGGGTCACGGAGGTGCTCCTGGAAGTGGGCCTGATCGATGCGGCCGGGCGCCCGTTCAAGTCGTTGTCTCTGGGGATGAAACAGCGCCTGGCCATCGCCGCCACCCTGCTGAAGCGACCCGACGTGCTGATCTTCGACGAACCCACCAACGGCCTCGACCCCGCGGGCATCCACGAGATCCGGTCCACCATGCGCGCCCTCTCTGGCATGGGACGCACCGTCTTGATCTCCAGTCACCTGCTCGCCGAGATCGAGCAGGTAGCGGATTCGGTGACCATCATCTCCCATGGGCGCATCGTCGCCGAAGGCAGGATGGAGGCCTTCCTCGCGGACGCCTCGCCGCACGTCTACGTCGAGGTCGCTCAGCGCCTGCATGCGGCGGAGGTGCTGCGCGTGGCAGGCTTCGTCGTCGAGCAGGCATGCGACGGGCTGGTCGTGCGTGGCCGTGGCGGGGCAGGGATCGATGCCTCCGAGGTGGCTCGGTCTCTGGGGGAGGCGAATCTCTGGCCCTCGGAGTTGATCAGCCGGCGACGCAACCTGGAGCAGGTCTTCTTGGAACTCACCAGGAACGAGCTGGCGGACGGGGACGCCGCATGAGCTTCGTCCGACTGCTGCGCGCGGAGTCGAAGCGGATGCGCGTGAGTCCGGTGAGCCTGACCGCGCTCGTGCTGGCATTGCTGATCGGCGCAGGCATGGCAGCCACGTTCGTTGGTTATGCCTCGCCCTACGAGGAGAACTGGCTGATGGTCGACGCGGAGTCGAGCATCAGCGAGGCTCTGGATATCTCTGGGGGTGCGGCCACCATGACGGCGATCGACAGCATCGTGGTGGCGGGCACTATCGAGAGATCGAGCGACGGCAGCGG
The DNA here is from genome assembly GCA_041393555.1 of Tessaracoccus sp. Classification (GTDB taxonomy): domain Bacteria; phylum Actinomycetota; class Actinomycetes; order Propionibacteriales; family Propionibacteriaceae; genus Arachnia. The sequence continues at coordinate 178,547 of JAWKJW010000004.1, forward strand.
CTGGGTCTATTCGACCGGCGACTACCAGGTGTCGTGCGTGGATCAGCAATGCACGACGATCCTGCGCGATTCACTCATGAGCCTGGATCTGCTCAGCGAGCAGGTGGCCCTGCCCACGACCATCTTCGTGACCGTGCTGGTGGTGGGCTTCGCGCTGCTCTTGGTGGGCTCGGATGCGGGCACCGGCGCGCTGAGCACGCAGCTGACCTTCACCCCCAACCGGCGCCGGCTCATGGCGGCCAAATCTCTGGTTGTTTCCGCAGGGGGGATGGCAATCATGGTGATCGCCCACGTCGTGAGCCAATCGATCCTGCTCGTGGGGTTCATCGCTCAGCGCAGCTATCAAGAGGTGGGGGCCTGGGAAGGGCTGGTGCCGAGCGTCGCCAGGGCCGTCGTGCTCGCGGGGATCCTCTCTCTTGCCGCCGCGTTCGTGGTCTTCTTAGCCGGCGATGCCCGGCTCGCAGCCGCCGTCACGGTCGTCGCTGTGCTGATCTCCTGGTTCACCACGCCGTGGGGCCTGTACCTCGAGACCAGTGCCGATGCCTACTGGACGCTCTTCAACCCGCTGGTCCCGTATGCCGCATTCCTCGATCCGCCAGTGGTGGTGGAGTTCTACCAGGATGCGGGCAGATACACCGACTCCATCGAGGTCAGCCTTCTGCAGTCCTTCGGGATCGCCCTGGGCTGGCTGGCTCTCCTCGGGGTGCTGGGTTATTTCCGGTTCACTCGGCGCGACATCAAGAACTAGGCTCTGTTAGCCTCCACCGCCCGAGGCAGGGCCGGGACCGATGCGCTGGGCAGCGATGATCTGCGTGTCGGTGAGACCGTCGACGTTACCGAGGGGCCGGGCCTGGCCCTTGGGAAGCTTGGGCGAAGACTGGGTGCGCTTCTGCACCATCGTGGCCACCCACGACAGCAACATGCAGATGGCGATGTAGATGGCGCCTGCCACCAGTGCGGCCTGCACGATGGGGCGGTCCAGCCCGTTCGCATTGCCGATGCGGCGCGCGATGTAGAGCAACTCGTTGTAGGTGATGATGAAGCCCAGCGCGGTGTCCTTGAGCGTGACCACCAGCTGCGCGATGATCACCGGCATCATGGCCCGCACGGCCTGCGGCAGCAGGATCAGCCGCATCACGCCAGACTTCCGGAGGCCGACGGCATAGCCGGCCTCGCTCTGCCCCTTGGGCAACGACTCGACGCCTGCGCGGATCACCTCGGCCAGCACCGAGCCGTTGTAGGCGATCAGCGCGATGACCACCGATTGGAAGGGGCTGAACCGCATCCCGATGGTGGGAAGGCCGTAGTAGAGCAGCAGCATGAAGATCAGCACGGGCACGGCACGCAGGAGCTCGGTGATCGCCGCTGCCGGATACCGGATGATGGCGTGATCCGACAGGCGGGCGATCGCCAGCACGAAGCCCAGGAGCACGGCGCCCACCGCCGCGACGGCGAAAGCACGAAGAGTATTGAGGAGTCCTCCGAAGAGCTGCTCCCAGATGACCTGGTATTGAAATGCGTCCCATTTCGAGGCCCTGAACTGTCCGGTGACGTACATCCGGTACAGGATCAGGCCGAAGATCCCGAGAATCACCGCGATGGTGACAGCGCTGATGATGCGGTTGCGCCGTACTGCGCGCGGCCCGGGCAGATCGTAGAGGACGGATGCCTGGCTCATCGTGCCACCCTCCAACGCTTTTCCAGTCTGTTCTGAACCCACGACAGCACCAGCACCAGCAATACGAAGATGATCAGCACCCACACCAGCACCATGAGGGCGTTCTCACCGCGTTCCGAGAGGTTGGCCCGGACGGAGCCCAGGTTCAAGACCGAGAACCCCGAGGCCACGGTCGTGTTCTTGAGTAGCGCGATGAACACGCTCATCATGGGGGGCACCACGGCACGGGCCGCTTGCGGCACCACAATCAGCGTCATCACCTTGGTGAACGGAAGCCCGATGGCCCGGGCGGCTTCTGCCTGGCCGACGGGAACGGTGTTGATGCCGGAGCGCAGCGCCTCGGCCACGTAGGTCGCGGTGTAGATGCCGAGCGCCCAGACCGCGAGGGTGAGGAAGTTGAGTCGCGTCCCGGCGAGGACCGGGACGGCGAAGGCGAAGATGAAGAAGACCAGCGTCAGGGGAGTGTTGCGTACCAGATTGACGTACGCGGCGCCGACGACGCGGGCGATAGGCACGGGGGAGACCCGCATGGCGCCGACCATGATCCCCAGAACTAGGGCGATGAGTCCGCCGCCGAAGAACAAGATGACGGTTCCTATCAGCGCGTCGCGCCATAGGTCTCCGTTATTGACGAGCACATCCCACACGTCGCCCTCCCTCCTATCCGAGAGCTCTGTGGTGGCGGCTGGCCGCCACCACAGAGCTACTGATTTTGCTAGAGATCAGTAACGGTCGACCTCAGGCTGGCTGCCCTCAACCCCGGAGTCGCCGAGGTTCTGGTCGTAGATCGCCTGCCAGATGTCGGGATTCTCCTCGAACAGCGTGTTGATGTGGTCGCGCAAGACGTCGTCGCCCTTCGGGACACCCACGCCGTACCTCTCCTCGGTGAACGGCTCGCCGACGATCTTCAGCTGCTCGGGGTTCTCCGCGGCGTAGCCGATGAGGATGGCCTCGTCGGTGGTGACCACGTCGACCTGGTTGTTGATGATGGCTTCCACGCACTGCGAGTAGGTGTCGAACTCTTCAGTGGGGACGTCTGGATAGTTCTCGCGGATGTTCTGGATGGGCGTCGAGCCGGTGACCGAGCACACCGTGGTGTCGGGGCCGAGATCCGCCTCGCTGGCGACCTCTGAGTCCACGCCCACCAGCAGGCCCTGGCCGGTGATGAAGTACGGGCCGGCGAAGTCGATCTGCTGCTTGCGTTCGTCCGTGATCGAGTAGGTGCCCACGTAGTAGTCGATATCGCCGTTGACGATGGCCTGCTCCCGGTTGGGCGAGGGGATCGCCTGGAAGGTGATGTCGCTCTCTTCGAAGCCGAGCGATGCGGCGATCCAGCGCGCGATGTCGACGTCGAAGCCAGACAACTCTTCGGTGATCGGATCCAGGTAGCCGAGACCTGGCTGATCCTCCTTGACGCCGATGGTCACGCCGTTGGCCGTCATGTCATCGAAGGTCGGCGAGCCTTCCAGGGCGACTCCCTCCGCGACCTCGAAGGGTTGGGTGGCGGTGCCGCCGTTGTCGTCGCCAGTACCGGGGTCATCGGTGGCGCCGGTGGTCGGATCGCCCTCGGCGCAGGCGGCCAGGGCGAGGGCAGTCAGTGATGCCAGGCTTAGGGTGGCAAACCGTCGCAACTTACTCATTTTCTTCTCCTATGTGGTTGGTCAGTGAGTGATCAGTTTGGACAGGAAATCTTGAGCCCGTCGGGTGGTGGGTTTGGTGAAGAATCGCTCGGGCTCCGCCTCTTCGACGATCTCCCCGTCGGCCATGAACACGACCCGGTCGGCCGCCTTGCGGGCGAACCCCATCTCGTGGGTGACCACGATCATGGTCATGCCATCGCGAGCCAGCCCCACCATGACATCGAGTACCTCGTTGATCATCTCGGGATCGAGTGCGCTGGTGGGCTCGTCGAAGAGCATCAGCTTGGGTTTCATGGCCAGCGCCCGGGCGATGGCGACGCGCTGCTGCTGGCCGCCTGAAAGCTGCGCGGGCATCTTTGCTTCTTGCTGCGCGACGCCGACGCGTTCCAACAGCTGGTGCGCCTGCTCCTCCGCCTCTGCTTTCTTGATGCCCCGCACCTTGATGGGGCCGAGCGTGACGTTCTCGAGGATCGTCTTATGGGCGAACAGGTTGAATGACTGGAAGACCATGCCGACGTCGGACCTCAGCTTCGCGAGCGCCTTGCCTTCTGCGGGCAGCTCCTTGCCGTCGATCTTGATCGACCCGGAGGAGATCGTCTCCAGCCGGTTGATCGTTCGGCAGAGGGTCGATTTTCCGGAGCCGGACGGCCCGATGACAACCACCACTTCCCCACGTCCTACCGTGAGGTTAATGTCCTTCAGAGCCTGGAAATCGCCGAAGTGCTTGTCGACGTGCGAGATCTCAACCAACGGTTCCATGGCGCCATACAACCATGTAAAAGGCCTCTTGCGGGAGGAGTTGGGGCGAATCGATATCAGATTGAAATCTCACCGGAACCCAGCCGGCCGGGTTCGGAAGGATGCTATGGCGCGCCGGATGAGGGTGAGGGATCCGCGATCCGTGCACCGAAATCGGAGAGAAATAGGGAGTAGGTAGGCTGGTCGGGTGCGATATGTCTCGACCCGCGATACCGAAGGCCGTGCAGCGCTGCCTTTCAGCGACATTCTCCTACAGGGGTTGGCGCCCGACGGAGGGTTGTACCTGCCGGAAACCTACCCCACCGTCGACGAAGCCACGCTGGCCCGGTGGCGGGAGATGCTGCGTTCGCAGGGGTATGCGGCGCTGGCCTTCGAGGTGATCTCCCTCTTCGTCGACGACATCCCCTCTGACGATCTGCGCGGCGTGTGCGAGCGGGCCTACTCGGCCTCGAACTTCACCGATCCCGCCATCGTTCCGGTCACTGCGCTTTCCGATGGCACGTGGCTGGCGCACCTCTCCAACGGTCCCTCCGCCGCGTTCAAGGACATGGCGATGCTGTTGCTGGGGGAACTGTTCGCCTACGAGCTGGCGCGGCGGGGGGAGGAGCTGAACATCCTGGGGGCCACCAGTGGCGATACCGGATCGTCGGCCGAATACGCGCTGCGCGGTAAGCCTGGCGTGCGGGTCTTCATGCTGTCACCCCAGGGCCGGATGTCGCCCTTCCAGCAGGCTCAGATGTTCTCGATCGACGATCCCGCCATCGTCAACCTCGCCGTCGATGGTGTGTTCGACGATTGCCAAGACCTGGTCAAGCAGCTCAACAACGATGCCGAGTTCAAGGCGCGGTATCGGTTGGGAGCGGTGAACTCCATCAACTGGGCGCGGCTGATGGCCCAGATCGTCTACTACTTCGCGGCATGGCTGCAGGTCTCAGATGGCGAGGCCGTCAGTTTCGCCGTGCCGTCGGGCAACTTCGGCAACATCGCCGCCGGGCATATCGCTCGTCAGATGGGACTCCCCATCGACCAGTTGGTCTTGGCCACCAACGAGAACAACGTGTTGGAGGAGTTCTTCCGCACCGGCGTCTATCGCGTGCGCGGCGCTTCCGAGACGCTGGCCACCTCGTCGCCTTCGATGGATATCTCCAAGGCGTCGAACTTTGAGCGCTTCGTCTTCGACCTGCTGGGCCGCGATGCCGGGCGGGTGCGGGAACTCTTCGTCGATCGGCTCGGCGCGGAGGGCGAGTTCGACCTCAGCGAGGACCCGGCCTTCCTGGCGCAACGAGAACGGTTCGGATTCGTCTCCGCCACCTCGACGCATGCCGATCGGCTGGCGCAGATCCGGCGCATCTGGACCGAGGACGGGCGCCTCATCGATCCCCACACCGCCGATGGGGTGCAAGCGGCGCGCGCCCTGGGGCTCGAGGGTCCCGTGATCGTTCTGGAGACGGCATTGCCTGTGAAGTTCGCCGAGACGATCACCGAGGCGACGGGGCTGGTGCCACCCCGTCCCGACCGATTCGACGGTATCGAGGACCTTCCCCGGCGGGTCGTCGACGTGCCCAACTCCGCCGATGCCATCCGCCGGGTGATCTCAGAGGCGGTGGACGGATCATGACGGCGCAACCTCCCGAGCGACGGCTGCGAGCCGGCGACGCGGAGCGCGAGGCGGTACTACAGGTCCTGCAGCGCGCCTTCGAAGCCGGGCGGCTGAGCCTGGAGGAGATGGGCGAGCGCCAGGATCGGGCGCTGAAGATGGTCTACGTCGACGAGATGGTCGCGCTGGTCGCCGACCTGCCCGAGGGAGGCGGCTTGGCGCCCGTGCCCCGTTCGCCGTATTCCCCACCCGCCCCGCTGTCTTCTTCTGCCCCGGTCCCGGTCGGACCTCCCGACGGCGGCATGTCCATCGCCATCATGTCTGGCCGGGAACGAGTCTTCGACCCGGGTACCACCGAAGCCGCGGGATTCGCCTTCTGGGGCGGTGACACCGTGGACCTCACCCGGGCCATGGGCCCCGGCGTCACCTTCACGCTCACGCTCAACGCCATCATGGGTGGCTACGAGGTGTATGTGCCCCCCGGCGTGAGGGTGCTCGACGAGTCGATAGCGATCATGGCAGGCAATGAGATCAAGAAGAAGGCTCGGGGCGATGGCTCCAACGGCACCCTGATTCTTCGAGGACTCATCTTCTGGGCCGGTAGCACCGTGCGTCTGTCCAAGGGCGAGGAATGAACCCGATGAGCGAGCACTATCCCGATGCGCAACTGCGAGTCACGGCTGCCCAACGCGATCATGCTGCCGCGGAGCTGAGGGAAGCCGCTGCGGACGAGCGCATCAACTTCGACGAACTCGAGGCGCGGTTGCCCATCGTGTTCGCCGCGAAGACTCGTGGAGACCTGATCGCGGTGCTGAAGGATCTGGTGCCGGCCGCGCGGATGGACTCCGTGGTTGGTATCGAGGCGCCGATCGGGTCTGGCGTGGGTTTCGCCTGGGAAGAGCCCTGGGTGATCCAGACGAGGTACGACACGGTGCGCCAGATCGGGGAATGGGTGCTGCCGCCGTTCATTGAGTTGGTGGCGGGCGGCGGTCAGATCATCCTCAACGCCGTGAAGGCCAAAGCGCTAGCCCCGGTGATCGACATCGTGCTCACCGGCAGGGGAGGCATCCGGATCGTGGTTCCCGAAGGGTGGGGCGTGGAAAGCGAGGGGCTCACCGCCGACAACGGTCAGGTGGCCGGCATGAACTCCAGCGTGCGCACGCGCCCTGAGCGCGGACTGCCGCGATTGATCCTGCGCGGCAACTTCGCGGGATCCGTGGTGGTCCGGCATCCCAACTGGTGGGACCGTCGATCCCTGGAGAAGTGGGAGCAGAACGGGAGGCCCGCCCCCGTCGCCCAGCTCCCCGCGCCGCCCGGTATCTGAGACCAGGAAATCCCTCGGCTGCGGCTGAACCGGAACCGGCGTATCGGCCGGGGGCTTTCAGTATTCGCAGTCGTCCAACCAGATGCCCAGCTGATCGCCGACGGAGCACGTGAGGAAGCGGTCCCAGGCGTCGAAGTCCTCGCCCGCCGGTTCGTCGCTGTGGCGTTGAGAAATCGCGGTCATCGATGTCCATGCGGACGGGTCGAGGAAGGCGGTGATCCGGTAGACGGTGGCTGCCTCGTTCTCGACGACCGTCGTGGAGCAGGTGGAGGCCTCGAACTGGGTCTCGTAGAAGAAGACCTCAAGACTGTCGCCGATCGAGGCTTCTGGGAACTCGGCCGTGAGATCGGCCAATGTCGAGGAGCACAGTTCGCCGACATCAAAGATCTCGCCGTTGGGTTCCCAGACGTAACGAAGCTGCGAGCCGGCCGAGTCGGCCGGGGTCAGCGTCAGATACTCGCTCCCCATCTCCGTCACGACGAGATCCTGCCCCCAGCCGTCAGGAACGGGTAACCAGGCAGGACCGATGAAGGCCTCCTCGGAGGTGGCGCCAGGAAAATCGAGATACTCGATGTCGTCATCGTCGGGCATCCATTCCACGTCGTCGCCGTCGGAGAAGACGTCGAAGGGGTAGTCGTTGACGGTGGTGGTCGCCGAGATGAACTGGCCCAGTGCGAGGAGAGCCACGATGCCGACGGCCACGAAAGTCAGCGGATGGGACTTCTTGCGTGCCGACGAGAAGCGCGGCGCCGGCAGAGCTGATGGCCGGTGCGAGGAAGGCGCTGGTCTGGGCGTGGGGGGACGACGGGGTGCCGGCGGGCGAGCTGACGTGCCGCGCCCCGGTGCGGGTGCTGCGCCGGGAGTGGCGGGCGTCGATGGGTCCGTCGCCGCGGCCGGAGTGGTGGTCGGTGCTTGTGGTGCGCGAGGTGTGGTCGTCGGAGGCGGGAAAGTGGCGGGAGGCGTGGGGCTCGTGCCTGTCCGTGGAGCAGGAGCCTCTCGTTTCCGGTGGCGCAGGAGGTGTCTTCGCCGCAGGCGTCGGTGGCGGAGGCGTCGGCGCTGATGCGTCCGGTGGTGCGTCGGTGCGAGTCTCGTCGGCGCCGGCGTTCTCGGTGCTCCAGGAGGTTGGCTTCCAGTCTTGACCGAGGCTCCATTCCTGCGGTTTCCACTCCTTGGGTTCCCAGCGGTCTGGTTCGTGTGATGAGGCCACGGCGCCCCTTCGCTCCTACGATCCGCCAACTCTATCCAACGACCGACGAAGAGATCCCCGGAGTCCTCAACGCCCACCTCGTGGCCGGTTTTTCGGTGTCTCGCGACGAAAATCGGCCAGTGGCCGATTTTTCTGGATTGGGGGAGCGGAGGGGTGGCCGGGAGTGGGTCTCCGCAGGGTTGAGCGCCCTAGGCTCAACCTGAACTTGAGTCCGCTTGACTCATGTGCTTAACTTGAGTCGTCCCCGCTCAAGGGGCATGACTGTGAGTATCAAGCGTGACACCAACCACTCGTAGGAGGAACCCATGGCACGTGCAGTAGGTATCGACCTCGGCACCACCAACTCCGTCGTCGCCGTTCTGGAAGGTGGCGAACCCACCGTCATCCCGAACGCCGAAGGCGCCCGCACCACCCCGTCGGTGGTCGCGTTCTCAAACTCCGGCGAGGTTCTCGTCGGTGAGGTCGCCAAGCGCCAGGCGGTCACCAACGTCGACCGCACCATCCGCTCCGTCAAGCGCCACATGGGCACCGACTGGAAGACCTCCATCGAGGGCAAGGACTACCGCCCCCAGCAGATCTCGGCCTTCGTGCTGCAGAAGCTGAAGCGCGACGCCGAGGCCTACCTGGGCGAGTCGGTCACCAACGCCGTGATCACCGTCCCGGCCTACTTCTCCGATGCCGAGCGCCAGGCCACCAAGGAGGCCGGCGAGATCGCGGGCCTCACCGTGGACCGCATCATCAACGAGCCCACCGCGGCCGCCCTGGCCTACGGCCTCGACAAGGCCGATCAGGAGCAGACCGTGCTGGTCTTCGACCTCGGCGGCGGCACCTTCGACGTCTCGCTGCTCGACATCGCCGACGGCGTGTTCGAGGTGCGGGCCACCAAGGGCGACAACCGCCTGGGCGGCGACGACTGGGATCACGTCGTCGTCGAGTGGCTGGCTACGCAGTTCAAGAACAAGCACGGCGTCGACCTGCTCAAGGACAAGATGGCCGGTCAGCGCCTCCAGGAGGCCGCCGAGCGCGCCAAGATCGAGCTGAGCTCGGCCTCCGAGACCTCGATCAACCTGCCCTACATCACCGCCTCCGCCGAGGGCCCGTTGCACCTCGACGAGAAGCTGACCCGCGCCGAGTTCCAGCGCATGACCCAGCACCTGCTGGATCGCTGCCGCGCCCCGTTCAACGCGGTGATCTCCGACGCCGGCACCTCGGTGAACAAGATCGACCAGGTTCTGCTGGTCGGCGGCTCCACCCGCATGCCCGCCGTCGCGGAGCTCGTCAAGGAGCTGACCGGCGGCAAGGAGCCCAACAAGGGCGTCAACCCCGACGAGGTTGTGGCTCTGGGTGCATCCCTGCAGGCCGGCGTGCTGAAGGGCGAGGTGAAGGACGTGCTGCTGCTCGACGTCACCCCGCTGAGCCTCGGCATCGAGACCAAGGGCGGCGTGATGACCAAGATCATCGAGCGCAACACCACCATCCCGACGCGCAAGTCCGAGGTGTTCACCACCGCTGAGGACAACCAGCCCGCCGTGATGATCCAGGTGTACCAGGGCGAGCGCGAGTTCGCCCGCGACAACAAGTCGCTGGGCAACTTCGAGCTCACCGGCATCCTGCCGGCGCCCCGCTCGGTGCCGCAGATCGAGGTGACCTTCGACATCGACGCCAACGGCATCGTGCACGTCTCCGCCAAGGACCTGGCCACCAGCAAGGAGCAGTCGATGACTGTCACCGGCGGCTCGGCTCTGGGCAAGGAAGACATCGACAAGATGGTCAAGGACGCCGAGGCCCACGCCGAGGAGGATCGCAAGCGCCGCGAGGCCGTCGATACCCGCAACGAGGCCGACGCCCTGGTGTTCCGCACCGAGAAGCTGCTGTCCGAGAACGAGGACAAGATCGGCGACGACGTGAAGGCTCCGGTCGTGGAGGCCGTCGATGCGCTGAAGGAGGCTCTGAAGGGCGAGGACACCGACGCCATCAAGTCGGCGATGGACGACCTCAACTCGAAGGCCGCCGCCATGGGCCAGGCCATGTACGCCGCCGCCCAGGCCGCACAGTCCGAGGCCAGTGCGGAATCGCAGCCGACTGAGGACAATGCCGACGACGTGGTGGATGCCGAGATCGTCGACGATGAGAAGGAAGACAAGTGAGCGACGCGAACGCGTACGAAGAGGTTGAGGGGGTGGTCGCCGACGAGGCGGCCGCCCCTGCGGCCCCCCAGGGGGACGCTGGCGAGGGCAACCTTGGAGGCACCGCGGAGGCTCCGCAGGAGCCCATCGAGCCGGAGATCGACTACGAGGCGCTGATCCGCGAACGCACGGCAGACCTGCAGCGGCTCCAAGCGGAGTACGTGAACTACAAGAAGCGTGTCGACCGCGACCGAGATCTTTCCCGCCAGGCGGGCGTCGAGGCCGTGCTGTTGGACCTGCTGCCCGTGCTGGATTCCATTGAGCTGGCCCGCCAGCACGATGATCTCGGCGGGGGCTTCCGGATGGTCGCCGACGAGTTGGCCAAGGTTGCCGGGAAGTGGGGCCTCGCGGCCTTCGGCGCCAAGGGCGAGGAGTTCGACCCGGTCAAGCACGAGGCTTTGATGCAGGTGCCGTTCGACGAGCCCGTCGCCGTCGTAACCGTCTCGCAGGTGATGCAGCAGGGCTATCAGCTGAACGGCCGAGTGATCCGCCCCGCGCGAGTCGCTGTTGCCAACCCCTGAGGCCCCTGCCTCGCGGGCTGGCGCTCGGGAGAATCCCGGGGCGGCGTCCTGTGCGACGCCCCTCGGGAACCCCGCGGCACAAGATGAGGGCACTGAACGCAAGACGAAGAAGGAGGTGGTCTGATTGAGCACGAAGGACTGGATGGAGAAGGACTACTACAAGGTGCTCGGCGTGTCCAAGAACGCCTCCGAGTCCGAGATCAAAAAAGCCTTTCGCAAGATCGCGCGCGACAACCACCCGGATCAGAACCCCGACAACAAGGCAGCCGAGACGCGGTTCAAGGAGGCCTCTGAGGCCTACAACGTGTTGAGCGATGCCGCCACGAAGAAGGAATACGACGACACCCGCTCGATGTTCGGCGGGGGCGGTTTCCGCTTCCCGAAGGGCGGCGGGCAGCCCGGTGCTGGTCCTGGATTCGAGGATCTGTTCCGCAATGCCTCGCCTGGTGGCGGAGGCCTGGGTGATATCTTCGGCGGCCTGTTCGGCGGAGGCGCGGGCGCGCAGCGTCGTTCCACGCAGCGGGGCCCTCGGCGGGGCGCCGATGTGGAATCCGAGGCCAAGCTCACCTTCGAGCAGGCGGTGGAGGGAACCACGGTGTCCATGCGCACGGTTTCCGACGAGCCCTGCTCCTCCTGTCGCGGAACCGGGGCGAAGGCCGGCACCCTCCCTCGCGTCTGTCCGGCCTGTGAGGGCTCGGGCATGCGCTCGTCCACCTCGGGGGGCGTGTTCCAGATCAGCGAACCGTGCACCGACTGCCTCGGGCGAGGCCTCATCGTCGATACGCCGTGCCCGGACTGCGATGGCTCCGGACGTGGACGCGCGGCCAAGAGCATGCAGGTCCGCATTCCCGCGGGCGTGCAGGATGGCCAGCGCATCCGACTCAAGGGCAAGGGCGCGGCCGGCGAGAACGGCGGCGCTCCCGGTGATCTGTACGTGACGGTGGATGTGGAGCCGCACAAGCTCTTCGGCCGAAGCGGACACAACCTCACCATCGACGTGCCCCTCACCTTCGACGAAGCCGCCCTGGGAGCCGAGGTGCTCGTGCCCACCCTGGGCGGCGCACCCGTGAAGGTGCGTGTGCCCGCCGGCACACCGAGCGGCCGGACCGTCCGCGTCCGCGGCAAGGGTGTGCGCAAGTCCGACGGCACCGTCGGTGACCTGTTGGTCACCTTCCAGGTGCAGGTGCCCGGCGCCCTGGGTGCGGATGCACAGGAGGCGCTGCGCGACTTCGCCGCCAAGGCGAAGCAGCCGGATCCCCGGTCGTCGTTGTTCACAGGGTGAGTGCGATGAACCAGCTGCCCCAGCCCTACGACCCGGATGCCGCGGTCTTTCCGATCTCGGTGGCGGCCACGCTGGCTGACATGCACCCGCAGACCCTGCGTGGGTACGACAGGCTTGGCCTGGTCGTCCCCCAGCGGGCTGCGGGTCGCGGGCGTCGTCGCTACAGCCTGCGCGACGTGGCCAAGCTGCGCCACGTGCAGCAGCTCAGCCAGCAGGAGGGCGTCAACTTGGAGGGCATCCGTCGGATCCTCGCCCTCGAGGAGCAGGTGGACGCGCTGCAAGGCCAGGTGGAGCGCTTGAACGAGATGCTCCAGCGCATCCAGTCGCAGCACAGCGCCTCGCGGATCTTCACCGCGGAATCGACGGGTGCCGTGCACCACGGCCGGGTCCGCATCCGCCGTCGCCTCGCCCTGCCATCTCCATAGTGCTAGGGAAGCACTGATCAATGAAGGCACCGGCTGCGGCGCACCACACGGGCGACCTACGACACCTACATCTTGGGCGAGTATGTCCAATACACACCCAAGATGTAGTCGACGTATCTCATCCCGTGTGGCACGTCCTCGCTCGGCACCCCATTAATCAGTACTTCCCTAGCGCGGTCGTAGGAACGGGTTTTCCTCTTCCGGGGTGCGCGTCGGACGGGGAGGGTCTTCGACCTCGATCCACTCGGAGCCGCAACCCGGGCATTCGTAGACCGGGGCGTCGTCGACCACCTTGTCGGTCTTCATGGCGCCGCACGCGTTCTGGCACGGGTAGGTGACCAGGAACTTCGCGCTCATGGTCCCACCCTACGACCTTCCTCTCGCACCTATGCGGACACAAATCTCCCTATCTCGTGAGGCTTCCCGTATAGGCGAGGCCTCGCGAGGTAGGGAGATTTATGCTCGTCAGCGAGGGTCAGAGGGACACCAGGTGGTTGACGGGGCCGTGGCCGGTATCCGGGGTGCGGCTGAGCCGCCATTCGGCCCCGCTGGCGATCGCCTGGGCGAGATAGTCCCGGGCAGCGAGCACGCTGGGTGGCCGGATGCCCGTCGCGACGGTGTCGCCCAGCCGGGCGGCCGAAGCGGCGATGGCCGATGACAGCGTGCACCCCGTTCCATGGGTGTTGCGCGTCTCGATGCGCGTGCCGTGCAGCACCAACACCTCCTCGGGCGTGGCCAGCACGTCCACCAGCCCCTCTCCCAGGTGGCCGCCCTTCGCCAGGGCGGCCCGCGCGCCGGCGGCCACCAGCGCCCGTGCCTGGGCCTCCAGGCCGTCGGCATCCGTCGCCGGATCGACGCCTAGCAGCACGGCGGCCTCTGGCAGATTGGGGGTGATCAGATCGGCCTGCGGCATCAACCGGTCGCGCACCACCGCTATCGCATCTTCGGTCAGCAAGCGATCCCCGGACGTGGCCACCATCACCGGGTCCAGCACGATCACACCGAAATCGGCGCGGCGCTCCTCGATGAGGTCCGCCACCGCGGCGGCCACCTCCGCGTTGGAGAGCATCCCCAGCTTGGTAGCGGCGACCGGCAGGTCGTCGAGCACGGCGACCACCTGATCGCGCACCAACGCGGGATCCACGGGAACCGCAGCGCGAACCCCCTGCGTGTTCTGCACGGTGAGGCCGGCCAGCGCGGCGCAGCCGTAGGTACTGAGCGCAGAGAAGGTCTTCAGGTCGGCTTGGATCCCGGCGCCGCCGCTGGGGTCGGAGCCCGCGATGCTGAGCACCACCGGGGGAGTGGGAGCGGCGGTCATGGCTTCCTCCATAGCGAGAGCAGTTGCCTGGCGGCGGCCTCCGGGTCGTCAGCGGTGGCGATGGCCGAGACGACGCAGATCCCGTCCACCCCAGTGCTGATCACGGAGCGGGCGTTACCGCGGTTGATCCCCCCGATGGCGACGGTCTTCACCCCGCCTCTCGCCGCTCGCACCAGCTCGCGTGCGCCGTTCAGACCCAGCGCCGGCTGGGTATCGGTCTTGGTGGGCGTCGCCCAGATGGGCGAGAGCCCGACGACGTCAGCCGTCGGGTGGGTGAGTTCAGTCTCGAGTTCGGCGAGGGAACTCACCGACAGCCCGATCAGAGCCTCCGGGCCCAGGGCCTCGCGGGCGCGGCGGATATCGCCGTCGTCCTGGCCCAGATGCAGATCCGTCTCGAGCTCCTCTGCCACTCGTAGCCGGTCGTTGACCACCACTCGTGCCCGCAGCCCGGTCTGGTCGTACAGCAGATCGAGCGTGCCCAGGCAATCGCGCGTGAGTTCACGGAACTCGTCGTCCGACAGGTGCTTGTCGCGTATCTGGATGACGCCGGCACCGCCGCGTACGGCCTGCTCGACCACCCACGGCACCCGGTCGGGCCCGCCGCATAGGGCGGTATCGGTGACGAAATAGAGCCGCCAGTCGACGGAATCGGCCAGCCCTTTCCTGGCCTGCATCAGCGCTCGGTGACCTCGACGAGCCGAGAGATCTCGTCGACGGAGAGGGTGTAGAGCGCATCGATCCATGCCGTGCGGAAGGAGCCAGGCCCCTGCGCCTCGCGCGCGGCTGCCCGTCCCGCCGCGCCGAACAGCGCGTGCGCGGCCACGGCAGCGTCGTGCGTCGTTTCGTCCCCTCTCGCCGCGGCGCAGGCGGCGACGACGGCACCCAGAGAACATCCCGTACCGATCACCAGCGGCATCAGGGCGCTGCCACCGGTGACGTGGGTGATGCGGCCGCGCGAGACGATCACATCGACCCGGCCGGAGACGGCCACGACGGTGTCGTGCTGCTCGGCCAGGTGCTTGGCCGCACCCAGCGCGGCCTCTACGTCGTCGGTGGCATCCACTCCGCGCCCTCCGGCCGAATCCCCAGCCAGGCCCAAGACCTCGGACGCGTTGCCGCGGACGGCGGTGGGGCGATGGGCGAGCACGTCACGGGCCAGGGCCGTCCGTACGGGCAGGCCGCCTACCGCGACGGGGTCGAGCACCCAGGGTGTGCCGGCGCGGTGTGCCGCGGCTGCGGCGCGTCGCATGCCTTCATGTTGTTCCGCTGAACCGTTGCCGACGTTGATCAACAGGCCGGATGCGACAGCGGCGAAGGCCTCCGCCTCCTCGGGAAGGTCGATCATGGCGGGAGCCGCGCCGACGGCCAGCAGCACGTTCGCCGTGATCTCCGGCACCACGGTGTTGGTCATGCAGTGCACCAGCGGCTGGGTCTCGCGCAGCGCGGAAAGGATGTGGGTATAGGCAGACAAGATGTCGCTCCCTTCGCAGGAATGATCCAGATCAGGTTCGACGGGTGTGTTCTCAGCCTCGCTCTTCAAGGCACCCCGGCGTCACTCGCGAGTCTAGCGGAACCTCCTAGAGACCGTGGCGGGCCATGGCTTCGGCGATCAGCCATAGCTCGTCGTCCATCTCGGAGGGCACCTTGCCGCCCAGGGAACGCAGCCACCGCCGGATCCGCGGCAACTCGTCGGCCCATTCGCTGGGACTGTAGGAGATGACGGCGTTCAGATCGTTCTCATCGATGTCGAGCCCGTCGACGTCCAGGTCGCCGGGCAGTGGCAGCAGACCTGCCGGTGTCGCGGCGGCATCGACCTTGCCTTCCAGGCGCTCGACGATCCACTTGAGCGCCCGGGAGTTCTCGCCGAAGCCGGGCCACATGAAACGCCCCTCGGCGTCGCGGCGGAACCAATTGACGTAGAAGATCTTGGGCAGCTTGTCGGCACCCACCTCGTTGCCCACGTCGATCCAGTGCTGCAGGTAGTCGCCTACGTGGTAGCCGATGAACGGCAGCATGGCCATCGGGTCGCGGCGCAGCACGCCCACCGCTCCCTTGGCGGCGGCGGTGGTCTCCGACGAGCAGGTGGCGCCCATGAAGACGCCGTGGGCCCAGCTGCGCGACTGCGACACCAGCGGGATGGTGTTCTCGCGGCGACCACCGAAGATGATCGCGTCGACGGGCACTCCGCGGGGGTCGTGGTAGGCGTCCGACAGGATCGAGACCTGCTCGATCGGAGTGCAGAACCGGCTGTTGGGGTGGGCGGCCTTGCGTCCTTGCCGTTCGTCGGTGGGGCCATACTGTTTGCCGTGCCAGTCGGTGAGGCTTTCAGGCCGCTCCTTCGTGCGGCCCTCCCACCACACGTCGCCGTCCTGAGTGAGGCCGACGTTGGTGAAGACGGAGTTGCCCCTCTCGATGGCGTCCATCGCATGCGGGTTGGTCTTGGTCCCCGTGCCCGGGGCGACGCCGAAGAGCCCCGTCTCCGGGTTCACCGCCCATAGCCGGCCGTCGGGTCCTGGGCGCAGCCAGGCGATGTCGTCGCCGAGCGTCTCCACGGTCCAGCCGGGAATGGTGGGCTGCAACATGGCCAGGTTGGTCTTGCCGCAGGCCGACGGGAACGCGGCGCAGATGTGATAGGCGCGTCCCTCGGGCGAGATGAGGCGCAGGATCAGCATGTGCTCGGCCAGCCAGCCTTCGTCACGACCCATCACCGAAGCGATACGCAGCGCGTAGCACTTCTTACCCAGCAGGGAGTTGCCGCCATAGCCGGAGCCGTAGCTCCAGATCATTCGCTCCTCGGGGAAGTGGACGATGTACTTGATGTCGTTGCAGGGCCAAGGCACGTCTTCCACCCCCTCGTCCAACGGCATGCCGACGGAGTGCAACGCGGGCACGAACGACGCCTGAAGCGCCGACATCCGCTCGAGCACGGCTTCGCCCATCCGGGTCATGATCCGCATCGACAGCACCACGTAGGCGGAATCGGTGATCTCGACGCCGAACTTCGGGTCCTCGGCATCGAGGTGTCCCATGCAGAACGGAATCACATACAGCGTGCGCCCTTTCATGCAACCGTCGTAGAGCTTGGTGAGAATGCCCTTCATCTGTTGAGGGTTCATCCAGTTGTTGGTAGGCCCGCAATCGTCCTCGTCGACGGAGCAGATGAAGGTCTGGTCCTCCACCCGCGCGACGTCTTCGGGGTCCGTGCGCGCATACAAGGAGTTGGGCATGAGATCCGGGTTGAGCCGTATCACGGTGCCCTTCTCGACGAGCAACTCGGTGAGTGCCTCGCGCTCGGCCTCGGAACCATCGCAATAGACGACGGCATCGGGTGTGGTCAGGCTCGCGACTTCTTCGACCCAATCGATCAATCCGGGGATGTGGGAGGCGGCCGGGGGATGCTGGATGGTCATGACTCTCCTCGTCGACGCTGAACGAACGGCCGAGGTCTTCCGGAACCTCGGAGTCCGTCAAGAGACGCGCGCTGCGACGACGCAGGCGCTCCCTTGTCCCGATGCTATTGCCTATCTCTGGGCGATGGTGGCTGTTCCGGAGGATCGTCGCGCGCACGAGACGAGGAAGAGTTGAGCCAGTAAGGCTCAACTCTTGGCCGTATGGGGAATTTTCTCCTTGCGTCGAACGTTGAGCGGGGTAGACTCAATCTTTGAAAGGTCTTGAAGGAGACTGTATGAACACTGACAAGCTGACCACGAAGTCTCGCGACGCCGTGACCGCGGCGGTACGCCAGGCTCTCACAGGAGGAAACCCCAACGCCGAGCCCGTGCACCTGCTGCACGGCTTGTTGCTGACCCCCGACAACACCGTCGGGCCCCTGTTGGAGTCGCTCGGGGCGAGCGCCACCACCGTGGACCAGGCCGCCACCGCCGCCATCGCCAAGCTGCCGTCGACGAGCGGGTCGTCGGTCACCCAGCCCGCCCTGTCCGGCCCGTTCGCGCGCGTGCTGGCCTCCGCCGAGACCCTTGCCGAGAAGCTCGGCGACCAGTTCGTCGCGACGGAGCACCTGCTGATCGCGCTGGCCACCGTCGACTCCGACGCCAAGAAGATCCTCGAGCGGGGTGGCGTGACGGCCGACGAGCTGACCAATCAGTTCGAGGCCTCGCGCGGCGGCAAGCGCGTCACCTCGGCCGAGAGCGAAGGCGGGGAGTCGGTGCTGGACAAGTACTCGATCGACCTCACGGAGCGCGCCCGCTCCGGCACGCTCGACCCCGTCATCGGCCGCGACGCCGAGATCCGCCGCGTGGTGCAGGTGCTCGCGCGGCGCACCAAGAACAACCCGGTGCTGATCGGCGAGCCCGGCGTCGGCAAGACCGCCGTCGTCGAAGGACTCGCGCAGCGCCTCGTCGCCGGCGACGTGCCGGATTCTTTGAAGAACCGTCGTCTGGTCTCCCTGGATCTGGCCTCCATGGTGGCGGGAGCGAAGTACCGCGGCGAGTTCGAGGAGCGCCTGAAGGCGGTCCTGAACGAGATCAAGGAGGCCGAGGGGCAGGTCATCACCTTCATCGACGAGCTGCACACCGTCGTGGGGGCGGGCGCCTCGGGGGAGGGCGCGATGGACGCGGGCAACATGCTCAAGCCCATGCTGGCTCGCGGTGAGCTGCGCATGATCGGCGCCACCACACTCGACGAGTACCGCGAGCGCATCGAGAAGGATCCGGCGCTGGAGCGACGCTTCCAGCAGGTCTTCGTCGGCGAGCCGTCGGTGGACGACACCGTGGCCATCCTGCGCGGTCTGCGCGAACGCTACGAGGCTCACCACAAGGTGCGGATCACCGACTCCGCCCTGGTGGCCGCCGCGGAACTGTCGCATCGCTACATCACGGCGCGACAGCTTCCCGACAAGGCCATCGACCTGGTGGATGAGGCCGCGTCGCGGCTGCGAATGGAGATCGATTCCTCCCCGGAGGAGATCGACATGCTGCGTCGCGAGGTGGACCGGATGACGATGGAGGAGTTCCACCTGGCCAAGGAGGCCGACGACGCGTCGAAGGAACGGCTGGCTGCGCTGCGTAAGGAACTGGCCGACAGCCAAGAGAAGCTGCGCGGCCTGGAGACCCGCTGGGAGCAGGAGAAGTCCGGGCTGAACGCCGTCGGCGACCTGAAGGAGAAGATCGACCAGCTGCGCTCCGAGGCCGACAAGGCCCAACGCGAGGGCGACCTGACGCGCGCCTCCGCCATCCTCTACGGCGAGATCCCCGCCGCGGAAAAGGAGCTGGCTGAGGCCGAGGCCTCCGACGCCACGCCGTCGATGGTCTCCGAGGAGGTCAGCGAGACCGACATCGCCGAGGTGGTCTCTGCCTGGACGGGCATCCCTGTCGGGCGGATGCTGCAGGGCGAGTCGGAGAAGCTGCTGCAGATGGAGGAGCGCATCGGCTCCCGCCTGATCGGGCAGCTCGCGGCGGTCAAGGCCGTCTCCGACGCGGTGCGTCGCTCGCGCGCGGGGATCTCGGACCCCAACCGTCCCGTCGGCTCGTTCCTGTTCCTCGGGCCCACCGGCGTCGGCAAGACCGAGCTGGCCAAGGCCCTGGCCGATTTCCTCTTCGACGACGAGACGGCGATGGTTCGCATCGATATGAGCGAGTACTCGGAGAAGCACTCCGTCGCCCGGCTCGTCGGTGCCCCTCCCGGCTACGTGGGTTATGAGGAGGGTGGGCAGCTCACCGAGGCGGTGCGCCGCCGGCCCTACTCCGTGATCCTGCTCGACGAGGTGGAGAAGGCTCACCCCGACCTGTTCAACATCCTGTTGCAGGTGCTCGACGACGGTCGCCTGACCGATGGTCAGGGGCGCACGGTGGACTTCCGCAACACGCTGCTGATCATGACCTCCAACCTGGGCAGTCAATACCTGGCCGATCCGCTGCTCAGTCGAGACCAGAAACGCGAGCAGGTCATGGTGGTGGTGCGGCAGAACTTCCGTCCGGAGTTCTTGAACCGGCTCGATGACACGGTGCTCTTCGATCCCCTGACGGAGGAGGAGCTGGCCCGGATCGTGGATATCCAGCTGGCGCGGCTCAACCGTCGCCTGGCGAGCCGGCGGATCACCGTCGAGGTCAGTGACGAGGCCAAGGCCTGGCTGGCTGACGTGGGCTTCGACCCGGTCTATGGTGCACGTCCGCTTCGACGCCTGGTGCAGTCCACCGTCGAGGACATGCTGGCGCGTGGTCTGCTGTCCGGCGAGATCCACGACGGCCAGGCGGTGCGCATCGACCGCGCTGGCGATGGACTCGCGCTGAACTAATCGGCGCATCGCAAGATACGCGACGGCCGTGGTTTACCCCGAAGGTCACTTCGGGGAAACCACGGCCGGTGTCTCTTGGAGACGACGCGTAACCCTCCGGGTTACGGCAGTTCGTAGCCGCAGAGCTGGCTGAGCGCGGTCGCGCCCTCCTGACCCTGCTGGCTGATCTGCTCAAGCTTGCCGGTGAGCTCTGCCAGAGCCGCCTCATCGGGGGACTCCTGGGCCATCAGCTCCTCGGTTTCGGCCGTGAGCTCACCCAGTCCGGCGAACATGGTGGAGACCTGGTCGAGAGCGGTCACCAGCTCGGGGTGCGAGACCTGGCCGGAGAGCTCACTCATGACGCTCCCCATGTCCTCCATCATCGCGGCGTTCTCTTCCGCGCTCGTGGGCGGGGTCTCCTCGTAGGAGGCCATGCGGGCGTTCGTGGTTTCTTCGATGAGCGCGCAGTCTTCGGCGGCAGCCGGATCGGCCGTCGGCGCCGCGGTGGTCTCGCCCTCAGGCGTCTCTGGGGTGCTGGCATCGACCCCGGGTGACGATGACACCGGGGATTGCGGCGTGGTCTCGGTGGAGTCGGGAGAAGAGGTATCTCCTCCACAACCGGTGGCGACCAGCGCCACCGCCGCAGCGGCAGCCAGAGAGAATCTCGTGGCGAGCTTCATAGACAGTCCTTTCGTTCGTGTCGCTATCGAGCGTACGCGATTGCTGAGAATGCCCACGTCCCGCGCGCCTCGGTGTGCACCGAGTGGTCCACGTGACGAGAGGTGCGCGGTGCGGCGATAGACTTGCCGTCATGAGCGACCCTGCCAACATCCGCGTCGGCGATACCGAGCGGGACGATGCGGTGGAAAGGCTTCAAGAGCATGCCGCCGCAGGCAGGCTCAGCGCCGATGAATTCTCGGATCGGATGGGAAAGGCTCTCGAGGCGCGCACCCGCGGTGACCTCTCGCGGCTTTTCATCGATCTCCCGAATCATCCGAATCATCCGACCGCCGAAGTCGCGCCGCTGCCCAACATGTCGCCGGCACCGTATCTGCGTTATCAGCCCGTTCGGCCCCAGAACCAGAATTGGTGGGCGCAGTGGTGGTGGGTGATCATCGTGATCGCCGTGGTCTTCGCCGCGATGAGGGGAAGCCCCTTTCCTCTTCTCATCATCGCCTTCGTCGGTTTCAGTCTGCTCAAACCCAAGGCGTCGCAGCCTGATTCCTCAGGTCCGCCCCGGTACTTGACGGCACCGGAGCAGCAGGAGATCAGCTATGCCATCCGCGCGGGCAACAAGATCGACGCGATCAAGCGCTACCGCGAGATCACGGGCGCAGATCTGCGCACGGCGAAGAACTCGATCGACAATTGGGAACGCGACCTGGGAGGCGGCCGCTGACGTCAGAGATTCCGCAGGGGCCTCGCCCTCTGCGGAATCTCCTCTCGGCCCGAACCGGTCTTACGGTGCCAGGCGGCGGGGCTCCCAGGTTCCATCGGTGAGGATGAAGCGAGCCCGATCGTGCATCCTGCTGGGCAGGCCCTGCCAGAACTCCAGTTCGGTGACGGTGATCCGGTAGCCGCCCCAGTTCGGCGGGCATTCGACGCTGCGTCCGGCGAAGCGCTGTTCTGCTTCCGTGGCTGCCCAGGCGAGATCCTGGCGCGAATCGAGCACGCTGGACTGGGTCGATGCCCAGGTGCCGATCTGGCTGCCGCGGGGGCGAGACGCGAAGTAGGCCTCGGACTCCTCGCGGGAGACCTTCTCCGCCGTGCCCAGAGCCCGGATCTGCCGCATCGTCGACGGCCACCACAGCAGGGCGCCGACCGTCGGGTTGTTCTCGATCTCCTGGCCCTTGGCGGAGTCGTAGTTGGTGAAGAAGGTCAGGCCTTCCGGCGAGTACTCCTTGAGCAGCACCACGCGAGACTGCGGCCGGCCGTCGGCATCGACGGTGTTCAAGACCATGGCGGTGGGCTCCGCCGCATGGTCAAGTGCTTCTTGAACCCACGAATCGAAGAGCGCCCAGGGGTCGATGCCCGTGAGATCTTCGGGTAGTGGATCGCCGTGGTAGTCGGACCGAACGGAATGCAGATTGCTCATAGGCACCATCAAACCACCTGGCAGGTTCGCCTCAGGAGGGGGTCCGCATAAGAGATCTCGCCGGTCGTGCAGGGTGGCTCGGAGATGCCACCCATCCGGCAGCTTCCTTACGCCGCGCCGAGCCGCATCCAGCCGTCGCCGCGTGCCCGCACACCCAAGGTGAGGGCCCGCGCGCCCATGAACCCGACGGTGAAACCGATCCACAGCCAGGTCAGCCCCGGAGTGCCGGACTCGGCCAGCAAGGCGGTGAGCGCAGCGGGAGCGTAGATGGCCAGGGTGATCAACCCCGCCTTGGCCAGATAGGGGCCGTCGCCGGCGCCGATCAGCACACCGTCGAGCAGGTAGACATAGCCGGCGAGCGGCAGAGTGAGCCCGACGATGATCAGCAACCTGGCCGCGAGGGTGGCGACGGCCTCCTCGGGCGCGAAGAAAGCAGCGATCGGGCCGCGCGCGAGGATCGCGACGGCGCCGAGCAGTGCGCCGCCGCCCACCGCCCAGATCGTCATGAGCCGGGTTGAGGCTCGGGCCTCCGCCTTGTCGCCGGCGCCGAGGGCCAGCCCGATGATCGTCTGCCCGGCGATCGCCAAGGCGTCCAGAGCGTAGGCCAGCAACCCCCACACCTGCATCACGATGTGGTGGGAGGCCAGCGCCACGGCGCCTTGTGCGGTTGCCACATAGGTGGTGATCAGGAGCGCGATGCGCAGGGTGACGGTGCGCAGCAGCAACGGCGTGCCCACTGCCAAGCTGTGGCGCATTTCTGTGAGCGAGGGCCGAAGACGCGCGCCCGCCGCGCGGCATCGCCGAGCCACCAGCCACCAGGCCACTCCGCCCAGCAGCAGTTCCGCCAAGGCGAGAGCCAGACCGACGCCCCCCAGCCCCGTGCCCAAGCCGAACACGAAGGCGATGTTCAGCGCCAGGTTGACCGCGGCGCTGCCGATCAACAGCGCCAGGGGTGTGCGTGCGTCCGACAATCCTCGGAAGGTGCCGGTGGCCGCGAGCATGACCAGCATCCCGGGCAGACCCGGCAGGGACCATCGCAAGTACGCCGTCGCCTCCGACAGGACGGTGCCGGTGGCGCCCAGCCCGGAAGCCAGCCAGGGGGCAGCCACCCAGGCCACCGTGCTGAGGGCGATGCCCAGCACCAACGCCAACCACATCGCCTGCACACCCAGCTCTAAGCCGCGCGTGCGGTTGCCGGCTCCGAGTTGTCGTGAGACCACGGAGGTTGATCCGTAGGCCAGGAAGATCATCAAACCGGTGACGGTGGTCAGCAGACCCGATCCGACGCCGAGCCCGGCGAGCGATGCCGTGCCGAGATAACCGGCCACCCAGGTGTCGGCCAACAGCATCAGCGGCTGGGCGATCAGGGCCGCGAACGCGGGGATGGCGAGGGCGAGGATCCGTCTGGTCAAGTGCATAGCGCGCCCGACCTTACGCCTCCTGTCGCTCCCTCTGCCATCGGCTCCCTCCCCGCGTGCAGTCGCGGATGGGCCGAGCCTCACCGGGCGGGTCGCTTCGGCGCAGACGCAGATTCGTGTGCCACTTCGAGAAACCTGCCAGTAGGCTCGACCGGGTGAGCGATCGTGTGCATCCCGATGGCATCGTGCCGGGCGCCTTCCTCGTCGAATTCGGGCCGATGCAGCAGTCATGGGTCGATCCCGATCGTCCGGACTACCTTCTCTTCGAATACGTTCAGCACATCGCGATGCTGCTGGACTACTCGGTGCTGCGCGCGCCGGCTGACCGGCGCCTGCGGGTGATTCACCTCGGCGGAGGCGGATTGAGCCTTCCGCGCTGGGTGGAATGGCGTCGCCCCGCCACGGCCCAGGTGGTGTGCGAACCCGACGCCGAGCTGACGGCGGAGGTGCGCCGGAAGCTTCCGCTGGCCAAACGATCGGGGATAAAGGTGCGCGACGTGGATGCGCGCACGGGGGTGGAGGCCATGGCGGACGGCTGGGCCGATGTGGTGCTGCTGGATGCCTTCGACGAGGGCCGGGTTCCCGCCGAACTGGTCACGATCGAGTTCTTCGAACAGGTGCGTCGCATTCAGCGCGAGGAATCGTTGCTGATCGCCAACGTCACTGACACGGCGCCCTTCGGATGGACGAAACGCGTCGCCGCCGGTTTGGCCGAATACTGGCCGCGAATGGTGATTGGCGCCGAGCCGCCGGTGTTCAAGGGGCGCCGATTGGGCAACCTGGTGCTCGCCGCCGGTCTGCAGCGCGTCGATGTGGCGGGCGTTCGTCGAGAGTCCGCCAAGCTGCCGCATGGATACCGGTGGATGGAGGGCCGTGAGCTGGCCGGCTGGATCGGCGGAGCCGAGCCATGGAGCGATGCCGATACGCAGCCTTCTCCGCCTCCGCCTCGCAGCTGGTTCCGGTAGAAGAGGCCATAGCCGCAGAGGTAGGGAAGAATGGGGCACCATGAGCGACGAGCAGGAGCCACGGCGAGGGCGACGGAGGGCCTCGCCATTGGCGGTGCTCGGCATCGTCCTTCTGGTGACCGGCGTGGGTGCGCTGGGCGCGGCCACGTGGGAGTTCTATGGCACGACGGTGCTCGCGCAGCGTGCTGCGGAACGCGAGGTCGAGGCCATCCGCCAGCAGTGGCAGGCCTCACCTGCGGAAGCGGACCCGGACGCGGGGGAGGCTCCTCTCGTGGCGCCGCCGACTCCGGGAGAGGCGGCATGGTTGCTGCGCATTCCGCGCCTGGGCGACGACTATGAGAAGCCCATCGTCGCGGGCATAGGCTCAGACGACCTGAAGCGAGGGGTGGGATGGTATCCCGAATCCGCGCTGCCGGGCGAGGTGGGAAACCTCGCGCTCGCCGGCCACCGGATCAGCCGGGGAGAGCCCTTCCGTCATATCCTCGAGCTGGATGTAGGCGATCAGATCGTCATCGAGACTCAGGGCGCGATCTTCACCTATGAGATCAACTCGGCACCCCGAGAAGTGACGGTGCAGGACACCGACTCCTGGGTGCTGCTCCCCGTGCCCGGCCAGCCCGACGTGCCGCCGCATCAGGCCGTCATCACGCTCACCACCGGCCAAGACTTCATTCGTTCCTCCGACCGTTCGGTCGGATTCGGCATCCTCATCAACACGGAGATCAAACAATGACCAACGACACCGATCGCGCTGCCCTCATCACCCAAATTCGTGACCTCGCCGTCGTGCACGGCAAGGTCACGTTGGCCTCCGGAAAGGAGGCCGACTACTACGTCGACATGCGCCGCGTCACCCTCGACGGCGCCGCCTCGCCGCTCGTCGGCTGGGTGATGAACGCGCTGGTCGCCGATCTGGACTTCGATGCCGTGGGCGGACTCACCCTGGGGGCAGACCCGGTGGCCACCGCCATGCTGCACGCCACCGCCGCCGCGGGTGGGCGCTTGGACGCCTTCGTGGTGCGCAAGGAATCCAAGGCCCACGGCCTGCAGCGTCGTATTGAAGGCACGGAGGTGAAGGGGCGCCGGGTGCTCGTGGTGGAAGACACCTCGACGACCGGAGGTTCCGCGCTGACCGCCGTCGATGCGGTGCGCGAAGCCGGGGGCGAGGTGGTCGCCGTGGCGGTGATCGTCGACCGCGACACGGGCGCTGCGGAGCGCGTGGCCGAGACGGGCATTGAGTACCGCTACGCCGTCGGCCTCAGTGACCTGGGACTGTAGAACTTGCCCGTTCTGGGATACTTGGGAAGCCTTCCCGTTCTAGGAGACCTCATGGACCTTATTCTGATCCTCCTCATCGTGCCGATCCTGATCGTGCTGCTCGTTGGTGGGTGGGGCGTGTCCGCCTACAACAAGTTCATTCGCGGTCGCAACGTGATCCAGGAGTCCTGGCGCCAGATCGACGTGGAGTTGAACCGTCGCTACGACCTGATCCCCAACCTGATCGAGACCGTGCGCGGCTATGCCGCCCACGAGCGCAACTCGCTGGAGCAGATCACCGCGCTGCGCAACCAGGCCGCGGCACTGGCCAATCACGACCACGGCGAACCCTCCGAGCAGCGCGCCGCGATCGAGGCGCAGCTCTCGCAGTCGGTGCGCTCGCTGATGGTCTCCGTCGAGGCCTACCCGGAGCTCAAGTCGAACGTGAACTTCCTGGAACTGCAGCGCGAGTTGACCGATACCGAGGACCGGATCGCCGCCGGCCGACGCTTCTACAACGCCAACGTGCGCGACTACAACACGCGGATCGAGTCGGTGCCGAGCAACATCATCGCCGGCTTCGGCAAATTCGAGAAGGCCTCCTACTTCGAGGTCAACGACGCGCAGATCCGTCAAGCGCCCACCGTCAACTTCGGCGAGATCAGCCAGCGTCCCGCGGGGGAGCAGCCCGGGCAGACGCAGCAGCTTCCGCCGACGCAGGCCCCGCAGCCCTACCAAGCGCCGCAGATCAACCCGCAGCAGCAGGCTCAGCCTCAGCCCCGCTCGGATCAGTAGTCCTCAACCCCAGTCCACCCCCAGCCACCGTCGGCCCCTCGTCTGATTAAGAGATCCCGCAGGTAGGTGGCACCTACTGCGGCGCACTGGATGGCGACCTGGCAACGCCCACGAACTCACTGGCATGACCCGATGGCAGTTTCGGATCTACCGCCTTGCCATGTCATCCATCCAGTACGTCCTTAGCTCACGGCACTACCTACCTGCGGAACCTCTAAGGAAGCGCTGATCAGCACTTCCCCAGCGGAGGGGGCCATTGTCACGTACAGCACCGAGAGAGTTTTTTGATGAGTGAACCCCAGTCCGACGTCGTCGATAATCCGATGGCCTACCTCGATGAGCGCGAGTCTGTGGGGGCCTGGTTCACGCGGATGCTCAAGGGGATCATGGTGGGCATCGGGTTCATTCTGCCCGGGCTGTCGGGTGGTGTGCTGGCCGTGATCTTCCGGATCTACGATCCGATCATCCGCTTCCTCTCGAAGCCTCTGCATCGTTTCGTCTCGCAGGTGCGCTACTTCGTTCCCATCGGCGTGGGCGCGATAGCGGGCATCGTCTTGTTCTCCGTGGTGGTGGACGCCGCGTTCGGACGCTTCGCCCCGCAGTTCATCTGCTTGTTCATCGGCTTCGTGATCGGAACCTTCCCGTCGCTGTTCCGCCAAGCGGGCAAGAAGGGCCGTGGGCCGCGCCACTGGGCGATCATGGCAATCGGTGCTGCGGCGATCTTCGTGATCATGCTGCTCGGTGGTTCCGCCCTGCTCGAGGTGCCGCCCAGCATCCCCGTGTGGTTCGGTTCCGGCGCGCTGATCGGCTTGGGCGTCGTGGTGCCGGGGCTCAGCCCGTCGAACTTCCTCATCTACTTCGGCCTCTACGACAAGATGGCCGCGGGCATCAAGGACTTCGACATGAGCGTGGCCATCCCGCTGTTCCTCGGCGTCCTGGCGTGCGTGCTGCTGCTCGGCCGCGCCGCCGCGTGGGCGTTCGACAACTACTACGCCGGCATGTACCACCTCATCCTCGGCATGGTGATCGGCTCCTCGCTGGCGATCTTCCCCACGGTGGTCTTCCCGGCCTTCGAACCCGCGGGTCTGACGGAGATGGGCCTGAGCCTGGGTGGGGCGATCGCGTTCGCCATCGCGTTGTTGATCGCGGGGATCGTCGCCTCCTGGTTGTTCAGCAAGCTGGAGGACCGCGTCGCCGCTCAGCGTGAGGCGCTGGAGGCCGCCGCCAACTCCTGAGCCCCGCCCTCCCGCCAGTGCGTCCTCTCAGTGGCCGATTTTCCGGTGTCTATCCAGGAAAATCGGCCACTGGCCGATTTTCAGTGTGAGACGCGGCAAAATCGGCCAGAACCCGGGAGTTGGGCCGGGGCGATAGTCTAGTAGTTGAAGTATGAACCAAACTGGTTTAAGATGAAACTATCTTCTTCAGAAAGGTATCCCATGTCTCTGACCGATCTCTCCGGCACCTTCGTGCTCGACCCCACCCACAGCACCATCTCCTTCGTCACCCGTCACGCGATGGTCACCAAGGTGCGCGGCTCCTTCACCGAGTTCAGCGGACAGGCGGTCATCGACAAGGATGACCGGTCGTCCTTCGAGTTGAAGGTCGACGTCAATGTCGCCTCCGTCGACACCCGCAACGCCGACCGCGACGCCCACCTTCGCTCGGCTGATTTCTTCGACGCGGAGACCTTCCCGGCCATGACCTTCGTCGGCACCAGCTACGAGATCAAGGGCGACGTGGTGGAGATCACCGGCGACCTGACGATCCGCGACGTGACCCGCAGCATCACCATCCCGTTCGAGTACGGCGGCACCGCGAAGGACCCGTTCGGCAACACGCGCGTCGGCATCGAGGGCTCGGTACAGGTGCAGCGTTCGGACTTCGGGCTGACCTGGAACGCGGCGCTGAGACCGGCGGCTTCCTCGTCTCCGACAAGGTCACCCTTGAGTCTGCGGTCTCCTGCGATCCAGCAGGCCTGACGCCTCCCCGTCGCCAATCCCGACCCAGGCCACCCCCGACCCCAATCCCCGAAAATCGGCCACTGGCCGATTTTCGGCGTGAGACGCCGGAAAATGGGCCAGAACCCGGGATGGCGGGGAGGCGAGTGGAGCCTGGGGGCGGGAGCGGGGCCCGCGGGTTCGGTAGATGGCTGAGTTTCTCCCCGCGGCGTATTCTCCCTGGGTGACCTCCGACCAGCACGATCCCACCGCACCCACCGTCGGTGTCGGGCCGCATCCGCTGCCATGGCCCGACGATGGGCGGCTCGATCCCGAGTTGCTGCGTGACGGCGACCGCCGCAATGTGCTCGACCAGTTCCGCTACTGGAAGCTCGAAGCGATCGTGGCCGAGCTCGACAAGAGTCGAGCCGGATTGCACGTCGCCATCCAGAACTGGGAACACGACTTCAATATCGGCTCGATGGTGCGCACGGCCAATGCCTTCAACGTGGCCGCCGTGCACATCGTCGGACGGCGGAGGTGGAACCGGAGGGGCGCCATGGTCACCGACCGCTATTTGCGCGTTGTCCATCACGACAGCGCGCACGCGTTGTTCGATGCTCTCGCGGAAGAGGGGGTCGTTCCGGTGGGGGTCGACAACCTGCCCGGATCCGTGCCCCTGGAGACCGCGAGGCTGCCGGAGAAGTGCTGCCTCATCTTCGGTTCGGAAGGGCCTGGTCTCACCGACGACATCGTTTCCGGGTGTCGCGGCCTCGTCGCCATCAGCCAGTATGGATCCACCCGCTCCATGAATGCGGGGGCTGCCGCCGCCATCGCGATGTACCACTGGTCGCTGCAGCACCGTGTGGCCTCCAGCAACTCGGGGGATGTCTCAGCCCTCCTATGATGAAGCCCATGCAGTCAGAGCGATTCGCCGTTGGTTTGACCCCCTTGCCGACGGCAAGCCGGGTTGCCAGGCAGCGATCGGTGCTGCGCTGGAGGATCGGGTCGACGTTCGTGTCGCTGCTCCTGCTGGTGGTGTTCTTCCTCTGGCTCACGCCCAACTGGGATACCTGGGTCTACGTGCTGGTCGGGGTCTTGTGGGGTTTCTCGACGGTGTTCTGGCTGGTGGTTTCCGCCGTTGGTCTGAAGAGGGCTAAGCGGGACTTGGCGCGCATCGGCGAAGGGCCGGTGTTCTTCGTCGATCCTTATGGCATGGAGTTCGTCTGGCCGACGCGGGTCGTGGTGGCCTGGGAGGCGGTCGAGGCGTTGAAGATCGGCGGTCGTCATGTGGGGGCGGGGCCCGATCTGGTGCTGCAGACCGAGGGGGGAGAAGCCGTCTCGGTTCCCCTGAGCTTCTTGGATGCATCGGCGTCGGTGATCGACTTGGCGGTACAGGCGAACTCGATGGGGCGTGTCCGCGTGGATGCTGCTGGCTTGGACAAGCTGGTCTGAGCAGCGCGTCGCCGCTGCCTCGTCAGGTAGCAGCAGCACCTGATTTCCAGAACTGGGGGTACCGGCCGATCTGGCATCCACAGGCGCTAGGCTGGCGTTCGAGAGTTTGAGTCTCGACCAAGGAATAAGGAAAGAGGCAACAATGCCCATTGCAACTCCCGAGATCTATGCTGAGATGCTGGACCGCGCCAAGGCTGGCAAGTTCGCGTACCCGGCGATCAACATCACTTCGTCGCAGTCGGTGACGGCGGCCATCCAGGGCTTCGCCGAGGCCGGTTCCGACGGCATCATTCAGGTGTCCACCGGTGGCGCCGAGTACGCCTCCGGATCGACCATCAAGAACATGGTGACGGGCGCCGTTGCCCTGGCTGCGTATGCCCAGGAAGTGGCGAAGAACTACGACGTGCAGATCGCCCTGCACACCGATCACTGCCCCAAGCCCAAGCTGGACACCTACGTGCGCCCGCTGATCGCGCTGTCGCAGGAGCAGGTGAAGAAGACCGGTCTGCCGATCTTCCAGTCCCACATGTGGGACGGCTCGGCCGTTCCCATGGAGGAGAACCTGCAGATCGCTGACGAGCCTGCTGGCCCTCACCTCTGCCGCGAACATCATCCTCGAGATCGAGGTCGGCATCGTCGGTGGCGAGGAAGACGGCGTGACCGCCGAGATCAACGAGAAGCTCTACACCACCGTCGAGGACGGCATGCGCACCGCCGAGGTCCTCGGCCTGGGCGAGAAGGGCCGCTACATGACGGCGCTCACCTTCGGCAACGTGCACGGCGTGTACAAGCCGGGTGCCGTGAAGCTGCGCCCCGAGGTGCTCAAGGAGATCCAGGACGCCGTCGGCGAGAAGTACGGCAAGGAGAAGCCCTTCGACCTGGTGTTCCACGGCGGCTCCGGCTCCACCGCTCAGGAGATCTCCGACGCGGTCGACTTCGGCGTCATCAAGATGAACGTCGACACCGACACCCAGTACGCCTTCACCCGTCCCGTCGCGGATCACATGTTCCGCAACTACGACGGCGTGCTCAAGGTTGATGGCGACGTCGGCAACAAGAAGACCTACGACCCCCGCGCGTGGGGCAAGCTGGCCGAGGCCGGCATGGCCGCTCGCATCGTCGAGGCCTGCCAGAACCTTCGTTCCGCCGGAACGTCGATCGGCAAGTGACCTCACTTCGCTGAGTTAGGCAACAAAAGGCGGCCGGTCCCGATTCGGGACCGGCCACCTTTCACTCTCCCCAGCTTGTCGTCCTACGAGGCTCGCAAGCTCACACCTCAAAGAGCGTCATCCCAACACGATTCGGCGTCGGGGCGGCCGATCAACGGTAGTGGCGCTGTACTTCCTTTGCGACGGCGTCGAAGACGCGCCGGTCCAGGATGGCGCCGATCCGCCGCACCGTGTCGGGATCGATCCGGATGATCCGGTTGACGCGGACCTCACTGGGGCGGCGTTTCTGGTCCCACTCGCCTGAGCCGATATCCATCCAGAGACGTCCGGCGCGGGCCTCTTGGGCGGCGTCGCGATCGTGGTCCTGCGACGTGATCTGGAGGCCTAGCAGCCAGCCTCCGTCGCGGCCGATCAGGAGCACCGGGCGGTCCTTGCCCTGCGAGTGGTCCTCCTCATACGGCACCCAGGTCCAGACGATCTCGCCGGGATCGGGGCGGCCGTCGGTGTGAGGGTCGTAGACGATCTCGGGACGTTGCCGGTAGTCACCGGGGTAACCGGCGCCGGCCGTGGGGGCGGGGTCGTTCTGCGGCTTGAAGGTGGCCGTGGGCTTCTTCTTCGAGTCCTTGGGGGGTTGAGGTGCCCGTTGCGATGACGGCACGAGTAACAGTCGGCCCAGTTGGCGGGCGAGTCCCAGGAAGTCCATGTCGTCCTTGTCTATCGGAAACGGGGCAGTCGCCCGTAGAAGATGGCATCCGGCCGGCGGTATCCCTCCACCTGCTGAGCGCGTATCTCGTCCCAGCGTGCCAAGTAGGTTGTCACGCCGGGGAGCCACAGCAGGCCGGCGCCCAGGGCGGCGAGGCCCACCCCGATCAGGGCGGGCTGATTCAGTGCGAGCGCGAAGAGACCGGCCAGCAACACGACGACAGGCGATGCCGTGCGCGCCCATCGCCACCCGTTCCACACCTGGAGACCGACGACGGAACAGGCCCCTGCGGCGAGTACAAGAGCCAAGGCCAACAGGCCCTCCAGGAGCAGCGAAAGCCACTTGCCCGGATCGGGTTCCAGCCAGGCGATCACCCGCGCTGACGTGGGGTAGGTCTCGGGGTGGGCGGCCAGCCACCAGTGCCAGGCGTAGGCCCCGCTCAGTGCGGCCGCGGCGAGATGGAGAGCGATGGAGGAGCCCCACAGCTCGGCGGTGCGCGGCGGTTCACCCGTGCGAGGGCTGACGGGCGTGGCCACGTGCAGTACCTCGATCGGGGGGAGGGTCTGGATCTCCTTCGTCATCGCCGCCAAGATTACCCTGGAGCAGTCGACGTCCCGAGTCGACGATCTGCCGAGGCCACCTGCCCCGGTCATGGGTTCAGCGCGCCCCGCCGTCGGCCAGATCGGTCAGCTTTCGTACGTGGGCAGGCCAACCTCCAGGCGGAGCCTCGGTGTTGGGCACAGCCGGCCGGAGACCGACCGACTCGTCGATGCCCTCTCGGATGATGTCGGCGTGGCCGGCGTGCCGTGCCACCTCGGCCAGCACATGGACGAGCACCGCTTCGAGGGTGGTGTGCGACCGCTCTCCCCACCACGGAACGTAGCCTGCGGCGGCGAGGGGAAACCGCTCGACGATCTCGTCCACGACCTCTCCCACCTGTCGGTACAGTTTGATGGTGTCCGCGGCGGACTCCTCGGCGGTGAGGTAGAAGTCGGCCTGTGGGTCCGCGTCGAAGTCGAACGATGGGAGCGACAGCGGAGAGGATTGTGCGAAGCACTCTACGAAGTAGCCGTGCTCGATGAACGCGCAATGCTTGATCAAGCCCGCCAGGTTGGTGCCGGTCGGTGTGCGGGGACGCCGGAGATCGCGTTCGCTCAGCCCTTCCGCTTTCCAGATCAGAGCATCGCGCGATGCGCGCAGGTAGCGCAGCAGCAGTGTCTTCGTCTCCATGATCCTGACCTTACGAGGTCAGCTGGACCAGCTGGCTGGTGGCCCGGGTCATCGAGACGTAACGGTCCACGGCGCCGAACTGGGTTGGGTCGACCAGGACGACGAGGTCGAACTCCAGACCCTTCGCGGTGGTTGGGGTGAGGGAAGAGACGCGTGGGCGTGCGGTGAGCGCGGGGGCGCCGATCACGCAGGCGATGCCGTCGTGGGTGGCGAGCCAGTCGTCGAGGATGATGTCGAGGTCGTCCACAGAGCCGTGACGGATGGGAATGCCCGAGCTGCGGATCGAGGTGGGGACGTTGGCATCGGGCAAGGCTGCGCGGATCACCAGCTCGGCGGCATCCATCACCTCCTGCGGGGTGCGGTAGTTGATGGCGAGGGAGGCGACCCGTGCTCCGGGCAGGCCGGCTTCGGCGAGTCGCTCGGGCCAGGATCCCGTGAAGCCGGCTCGAGCCTGCGCCCGGTCGCCGGCCACGGTGAAACTCACCGAGGGGCAGCGCTCGTGCAGCATCCGCCACTCGGCGTCGGTGAGCTCTTGGGCTTCGTCGACGATGATGTGGGCGAACGGCCCGGTCAGGGGATCGTGGGTGGTGTCCTCGGCACTGGTGAGGACGCTGCGGAGGTCCGCGCCGCGCAGCATCGACATCACCTGCATCTCGGTGTGGTCGGCGGCGATGAGGTGGTCGGCGACGGCCGCTCGCTCCTCGGCCTCGCGCTCGAGTTCGGCCTCCCGCAGGCGCCGGCGACGCACCGCGTCGGGATCCCCGATCCGGCGACGAGCGGCGTCGAGGAGGGGAAGGTCGGTCGTTGTCCACGGGTTGTTCTCGGGCCGGCGAAGCAACGCTCGCTCGTCGGTCGACAGCGCCGGTGCGGCGAGCCGAAGGTAGGCGGGGACGGCCCATAGGTCGGCGACCACCTCCTGCGGATCCAGCACCGGCCAGGCGTCGCCGAAAGCCTCGGCCAGATCCTCGTCGCGCCGGAGCCAGCGGCGCAGGGTCGCGGGATCCGCCTCGTCGTCGGTGGGGATCTGGTCGGCCAGGATCTCCAGCACGGCGTCGAACGCGCGGTCGCGACCATCGTTGTGCGGCATGCCAGACTCGATATCGAAAGCCTCTGCCCAGTCGGCGAGGGTGAGCGTCGCGTCGCCCCAGGGGGTGCTGAGCGTCAGCGCGGTGGTCGGCGGTTCCTCGTAGAAGTGCACGGCCGCCTCGATCATCGCCGGAGCATCGAGTCTGCTTTTGAGCCGGGCGACGGCGGGATCGGGCTCGTCGACGGCCGTCGCTCCTTCGGGCACGAGGTCGCGCAGGGTGCACATCTGCACGCGGTCTTCGCCGAGGCTGGGGAGGACATCGTCCGCATAATCCAGGTACTGCCGATGTGGACCTATGAACAGCACCCCGCCGCCTCCGTGTGCGATGCGGGCATCGGCGTACATCAGATAGGCGGCGCGGTGCAGGGCAACGACCGTCTTCCCGGTTCCC
The DNA here is from genome assembly GCA_041393555.1 of Tessaracoccus sp. Classification (GTDB taxonomy): domain Bacteria; phylum Actinomycetota; class Actinomycetes; order Propionibacteriales; family Propionibacteriaceae; genus Arachnia. Next base: position 213,218 of record JAWKJW010000004.1, read on the forward strand.
GGCCCGCCGTCGACGACGAGTGTGCCGCGAGCGTCCGCCCGGATGATCGCATCTTGGTCGGCCGCGATGGTGCTCAGCACGTCGCGCATCTTGCGGGAACGGCTGGTAGCCAGGCTGGCGAGGAAGGCCGATTCGCCGTCCATCGACGGCGCCGTGTCGCCATCGGGGTGGAACACCTCGTCCCAGTAGTCGCTGATTCTTCCTCCCGTCCACCGGTAGCGGCGTCGGCTTATCAACCCCAGGGGGTAGGCCCAGGTGGCGGCGAAGAAGGGCTCGGCCACCGGGGTTCTCCAATCGACGAGCAACGGCGTGCCGTGGGCGTCGGCGAGGCCGATGCGGCCGATGTAAACGTGCTCCCCGTCTGCGCGGACGATACGGCCGAGGCAAAGATCGAGCCCGTGGGTCCGCAGTATCCGAAGCTGGTTGCTCACCCGGTGGATCTCGAGGTCACGCTCGAGCGCCCCCTGCCCGAGTCCTGCGGGAGTGAGCCTGAGGGTGTCGAGGCGTGCGGAGAGTGCGGAGATTTGATCGCGTAAGCGGGCATCGATCAGGCAGAACTGTTCCTCGTCGCGCGAGATGAGTTCCGGGGAGGCTTTGGGTGCGAGCTGCTCAGACAGGACGAAGGCGCTGGACATGGGGCTCCGATCATGGGTCTACTGCGGAAGCGGTGGGCGGCCGCTTCTGCTCAGGTCCGGCCGTCGCGGCGCGGCAGAAAGCGTGGCTGCTTTTCGCCTCACCGCGGCGAGGAAGACCGATTTTGCACCCGATGGGGGGTCTTGCGGCAAGCCCCCCATCGCGATATAAATTAAGAAGCAAGAGGCCCCGTCGATCGTCGACGGGGCCTCTGAATTTTCAGCGGGGATTCTTTTATCCCGCCGCGCGAAAGCTGTTCGGTGGGGGTGCGATCAGCGAAAAAGCGAGTCGAATCATGGCGCGGTGTGCTCGTCGGTGAGCGCCTCGGCCGGCTTCCGGTTCTCTTGAGTAGCGGCGACGGCGAGTTGCGCCTCGGCCATCGCAGCTAGTGCGGCGAAGGTCACGTCCAGTTTCATGATGTCGACGTTCATGTGAGTCTCCTATCTGCCCGGGAAACCGAACGCAGATGGTCATCCGCGCGTACCCGTGGGCTGGTTCCGGCTGGCTCTTTTGGTATCCGGTTGGATACGTCGTCCATCCTGGAAACCCCGCCTGTGCCCACCATGGGTCGAAGCTGTGTGCGGGCTATGCCCTTCTTTCTCAGCCTCCTGGCCGGTTCCGGCCACCGTGGACCAGGAAGCTGTGGCAAAGGTGCGCAATTACCGGTGCCTGATGCGAAGGTGTGGCGGATCCCTTGGTCCGGTCCCTGAGGTGCCCTTCGAGGCTCGTTCCTCGCTCCTCAGGGACCACGAGCTTGCGAGCCTCGAAGGGCGTAAAACGCAAGCATGGGCACAGACTCTGCCAAAGGTTCCAGTCACACGCCTTCGAGGCTCCCCGCAGAGCTCGTCACACTCCTCAGGACCTGATAAAGGGTTCCCTGCTCACTTTTTCTCTACCCCATGATGGCGGTGAAGCAGCCTGGAAGCTGAGGGCGAGGAACGAGCGTCTCGAGGGATGATCCCTGATGCGAAAGTGTGTGACGGTATCCCTTGGCCCGGTCCCTGAGGTGCGACGAAGGAGCCTCGAAGGGCCTAAAACAGAAACCTTGGGCACAGACTCGGCCCAAGGTTCCGTTTAACGCCCTTCGAGGTTCCTCGCAGAGCTCGTCACACCTCAGGGACCGGACAAAGGGATACCGTCACACACTTTCGCATGAGGGACCCGAGAAGGAGGTGTCCTCGCGCAGGGGTTGAGTGGCAGGGCCGCGGGGGTTATTATCGGTGGCGACCTACACCCGAAGTTGGGACTAATTCCTTGTACTGATTCGTCGTCTTCCGCGTTATCCATCCACGCGCTGATCCGACGAATCCACCTGCCCTTTTTGGTGCATACGGTCATGCCCTGACCGCGACGCTCGGCATCAGCGCATCCCCTACATCTTTCCGGGAGTCGCTATGTCATTCATTCCCGCGGTCGTGCTCGACCGCCTCACCTTCACCTGGCCGGACGGCAGCGTCGCGCTCGACGGCGTCTCCGGGGCCTTCAGCGCCGGGCGCACCGGCCTCGTCGGGCGCAATGGATCCGGCAAAACCACTCTGCTGCGGCTGATCGCCGGTGAGCTCACGCCCACGTCGGGCCAGCTGACCATCACCGACGAGGTGGCCTACCTGCCGCAGCAGCTCACGCTGGCTACAGACCGTCGCGTCGCCGAGCTGCTCGGTATCGCCGCACCGCTGGATGCCGTGCGCGCCATCGAGGAGGGTGACCCCGATCCCGCCCACTTCGAGGCCGTCGGAAACGACTGGGACATCGAAGCACGCGCGGAGGTGGCCCTCGCCGAGGCCGGCCTGGATCCGGGCTTCCTCGACCGCACCGTCGGCGAGTTGTCCGGTGGAGAAGCAGTGCTCGTCGCCGTGGCGGGCATCCGGCTCCGGCGTGCCCCCATCACCCTGCTCGATGAGCCCACCAACAATCTCGACCGCGACGCCCGTGCGCGCCTGGCCGACATGGTGCGCTCCTGGAAGGGCACGCTGGTCGTGGTCAGCCACGACACCGCGCTACTCGAGCTGATGGATAACACCGCCGAGCTCTACGGCAGCGAGCTGAGCGTCTTCGGCGGGCCGTACTCCGAGTGGCGGGCTTGGCTGGAGACGGAGCAAGAGGCCGCCCGCCAGGCCGAACGCGACGCTACCCAAGCGCTGCGCAAGGAGAAGAGACAACGGATCGAGGCCGAGACCAAGCTCGCCCACCGGGTCCGCGTTGCGAAGAAGGCCTATGAGGAGAAGCGCGTCCCGAGGGCGGTCATGAAACTGAGGGCCCGCTCCGCCCAGGTCTCGGCCGGCAAGCTACGCGGTGAGGTGCAGGCCAAGGAGAGCGAGGCCCGCCAGGCTCTCGACGATGCCGGGCGTGCGGTGCGCGACGACGACCGGATGTCGATCGAGCTACCGGACCCCCAGGTCTCGGCCTCGCGTCGCATCGTGACCTTCGGCGACGGGCAGCGCCAGTGGATCGTGCAGGGGCCAGAGCGCGTCGCGTTGGTTGGACCGAACGGGGCAGGCAAGACTTCCCTGCTGCGGCGGCTGCTGGGCGACGACAACCCGTGGCTTCCCGCCACACTGACGGCCGAGGCCCATACCGATCGGATTCGTTATCTGGCGCAGCGCGTCGACGGCCTGGACGATGAGGCATCCGTGATCCGGAACCTGAGCGCCTCGGCTCCTCACGTTCCGGAGAAGCAACTGCGCAACCAGCTTGCCCGCTTCCTGATCCGTGGTTCGGCCATGGACCGCGATGTCGCATCGCTGTCCGGCGGTGAGCGCTTCCGGCTGGCGCTCGCGACGATGCTGCTCGCCGACCCGCCACCACAGCTCATCGTGCTCGACGAGCCCACCAACAACCTCGACCTGGATACCGTCGATCAGCTCGTGAAGGCGTTGCGCGCCTATCGTGGGGCGGTGCTCGTGGTCAGCCATGACGATGGGTTCCTCGAGCAGATCGGCCCGGATCTGACCCTTGAACTCGGGCGCGATCAGACCCTGACGGAGGTGGTCGGCTGAGTACCGTTTCTGCGCGCACGAATCGCAAGTCATCGAGTCGTCCGAGATCCCCTGGGGACGGCACAATGGACTGATGGCCAGACAACGACGGCGCAGGCGGGGACTTGCGCGCGCTTTTTACTCCGATCCGACCCAGTTCGAGGAAACGGGTGAACAAGTCGCCATCCACGAGACGGGTGTGGCGAGGATCCTGGAGCTGACCATGCGGATCGGCGAGCAACTGCTGGCCGTGGGGGCCTCCGCCCATGAGGCCACCGTCGCGATGGTGAACGTGGCGAACACCTACGGTCTCGACAAGGTGCATGTGGACGTCACCTTCAACTCGGTCACGGTGTCTCATCATTGGCCGGGGGAGCGACCGATGACGATGATGCGGGTGGTGAAGAATCTCACCCCCGACCACGCCAAGTTCCAGCGAATCCAGTTGCTGCTGGCCAGGATCGACGCGGGTATGGGGCTGGCCGAGGCCTTGGCCGGCATCCGCGGCATCCGCCGCACCCCCTTCCGGTATCGGAGCCTGGTGGTGGCGCTCGCGCGCGCGTTCGTCGCGGTGGGCGTCGGCATCACCTACGACGGCTCGCGCACCATCCTCGCCCTCACCTTCGTCGCCGCGCTGGCCGCTTCGCTGACCCAGGCTGGGCTCTCCCGGGTGGGCTTGCCGCCGTTCTTCCGGCAAGTCGCCGGGGCCTTCATGATCACCGCGGTCGCGGTGGTGGTCTCCGCGCTGGGGGCCGCGGATATCGAACCCTTCAGCAACGTGCGCCCCGCCATCATCGTCTCCTCCGGCATCGTGGTGATGCTTGCAGGCCTGGCGCTCGTCGGCGCGGTCAAGGATGCGATCGACGGCTTCTCCATCACCGCCGGCGGTCGCATCTTGGACCTGATCCTGCAGACCGTTGGTGTCGTGCTGGGCATCTATGTGGGCTTGGAGGCGGGCCGCCTGCTCGGCTACAGCATCCCCCTCCCCGAGGAGGCGCTGCCGCACGGCTCACTGGCTCACATTCTGGTGGGTTCGTTCCTGCTGGCGATCGCGGTGGCGATCTCCAACGGCGGAGACGGGCGACTGGTCCTGATCAGCGGGCTGGTCAGCGTGAGCGCGGCCGCCGGCTACAACGTGGGGATCGCCTTCGATCTGAGCGTGGTTGCGGCGAGTGCCGCAGGAGCAACGATCGGGGCTCTGGCCGGAACCCTGATCTCGCGCATCTCGTTCGTGCCGTCCGTGGCGGTGACGACGGCCGCCATCATCCCATTGGTCCCTGGAGCCATGGTCTTCCGGGGGCTCTTGGAGGTGGCCACCTCTGACACGGTGGACAGCACGATGGTGGGTATCGACCTTCTTGCGCACGCCGTGATGATCGCCATCGCCCTGGCCGTGGGCGCGACATTGGGAAGCCTGATCGGGGCGCCGGGGCGCCGTCGAATGCGCGGCGTCGCGGTTGATCCACCGCCGTTCTCGGGAGCGTCAGGATAGACAGCACGGGCGTCGGAGGTTAACGCGGGGGCGGGTCCGTGCCCCCAAAGCGCGCATGATTGTATAGACCTATGACAGCGCGACAGATCGGCGTCACCGAGCTAGCTCTCCGCGACGCGCATCAGAGTTTGATGGCAACCCGCATGGCCATGGAAGACATGGTTGATGCGTGCGAGGACATCGACAAGGCCGGTTATTGGTCGGTCGAATGTTGGGGCGGAGCGACCTTCGACTCCTGCATCCGATTCCTCAACGAAGACCCCTGGCAGCGGCTGCGGACCTTCCGCGAGTTGATGCCCAATTCCCGCCTGCAGATGCTGCTGCGCGGCCAGAACCTGCTGGGCTACCGCCACTACGAAGACATGGTGGTGGAGAAGTTCGTCGAGAAGTCGGCGGAGAACGGCATGGATGTCTATCGTGTCTTCGACGCCCTCAACGACCCGCGCAACATGGCCCGCGCCATGGCCGCGGTCAAGGCCGTCGGCAAGCACGCCCAAGGCACCATCTGCTACACCGTCTCCCCGGTGCACACCGTCGACGGCTACATCAAGCTGGCCGGCCAGCTGCTCGACATGGGGGCCGAGTCCATCGCGCTGAAGGACATGGCCGCCCTGCTGCAGCCGCAGCCCGCCTATGAGATCGTCAAGGGCATCAAGGACACCTACGGCGACATCCAGATCAACGTGCACTGCCACTCCACCACCGGCGTCACCTTGGTCTCCCTGATGAAGGCTATCGAGGCCGGCGCCGACGTGGTCGACACCGCGATCTCCTCGATGTCGCTCGGCCCGGGGCACAACCCCACCGAATCGCTGGTCGCCATGCTCGAAGGCACCGAATACACCACGGGCCTCGACATGGAGCGCCTGCTGAAGATCCGCGACCACTTCGCTACGGTGCGCCCGAAGTACGCCGAATTCGAGTCGGCCACCCTGGTGGATACCGACATCTTCTCCTCCCAGATCCCCGGCGGCATGCTCTCCAACATGGAGTCGCAGCTGAAGGCTCAGGGCGCGGGCGACCGCATCCGCGAGGTGATGGAAGAGGTCCCGAAGGTCAAGGCCGACGCCGGCCACCCGCCGCTGGTGACCCCCTCGTCGCAGATCGTCGGCACCCAGGCCGTGTTCAACGTGCTGATGGGCCGCTACAAGGTGATGACCGGCGAGTTCGCCGACCTGATGCTCGGCTACTACGGCGAATGCCTGGGCGAGCGCGACGAAGAGGTCGTCGCGATGGCTCAGACTCAGGCCAAGAAGGAGCCCATCACGGAGCGTCCCGCAGACCTGCTGACGCCCGAATGGGACGAGCTGGTGGAGCAGGCCTCCGCGCTGGAGGGCTTCGACGGTTCGGAAGAGGACGTGCTCACCAACGCCATGTTCCCCGGTGTCGCGCCCAAGTTCCTGGCCTCGCGCGCCGAGGGACCGAAGACCGTCGCCAAGACCCCCGAGCAACTGGCCGCTGCCAAGGCTGCCGCCGCCGGACCGGCCACGGGCATCACCGCCCCCGTCAAGTACAACGTCACCCTCGCCGGACGCTCCCACAGCGTCGTCGTCGAGCCGGCCTAAGGAGCACCCCAGATGGCAAAGCAACACACCATGGCCGAGCGCCTGGAACAACTCGCCAAGGCGCGGGCCCACGTCGAGGCCGGTGGCGGTGAGGACAAGCTGCAGAAGCAGCGCGACAAGGGCAAGATGACCGCCCGCGAGCGGGTCTCCGCTCTGGTTGACGAGGGCACCTTCCAGGAGACCGGGGCCTTCCGTCGTAATCGCACCACCACCTTCGGCATGGACAAGGCCGACATGCCCGCCGACGGCGTGGTCACCGGCTCCGCGTCGGTATTCGGCCGTCCCGTGCACATCGCCAGCCAGGACTTCACCGTCATGGGCGGCTCCGCCGGCGAGGCCCACTCCATCAAGGTGGCCGAGGCGCTCAAGGCTTCGCTGATGACCGGCACCCCGTTCGTCTTCATCAACGACTCGGGCGGTGCCCGCGTCCAGGAGGGCATCGATTCGCTGTCCGGTTACGGCAAGGTGTTCTACGCCAACGTCCTGCTGTCGGGCGCGGTGCCGCAGATCTCCATCATCTCCGGCCCCTGCGCCGGCGGCGCGGCCTACTCCCCGGCGCTGACCGACTTCATCATCCAGACCCGCAAGGCCCACATGTTCATCACGGGCCCGGGCGTGATCAAGCAGGTCACCGGCGAGGACGTCACCCAGGACGACCTGGGCGGTGCCGACGCGCACATGGGCCGTTCCGGCGTGGTGCACTTCGTGGCCGACGACGACGAGCAGGCCATCCTGATCGCCCAGAAGTTGCTGAGCTTCCTGCCGCAGAACAACACCGAGGACGCCCCCATCGTCGATCCCGACGACGTGGTGGAGCCCAACGAGAAGCTGCGCGAGATCATCCCCGTCGAGGGCAACAAGGGCTACGACATCCGAGACATCATCGCGGAGATCGTCGACCACCAGGACTTCCTCGAAGTCCAAGCCGGCTGGGCGCGCAACATCGTCGTCGGTTTCGGCCGCGTCGTGGGCCGCACGGTGGGCATCATCGCCAACCAGCCGAGCGTCATGTCGGGTGTGCTCGACATCGACTCGTCCGACAAGGCCAGCAAGTTCATCCGCTTCTGCAACGCCTTCAACATCCCGGTGGTGAACCTGGTCGACGTGCCCGGCTTCCTGCCCGGCGTGGCCCAGGAGCACGGCGGCATCATCCGCCACGGCGCCAAGATGCTCTACGCCTACTCCGCGGCCACCGTCCCGAAGATCACCGTCGTGCTGCGCAAGGCCTACGGTGGCGCCTACCTGGCGATGTGCTCCAAGGACCTGGGCGCCGACAAGGTGCTCGCGTGGCCCACCGCCGAGATCGCGGTGATGGGCGCCGAGGGCGCGGCCAACGTGGTGTTCCGTCGAGAGATCGCGGCCGCCGACGACCAGGACGCCCGCAGGGCAGAACTGGTGGAGGAGTACCGTGAGACCTTCTCCACGCCATACATGGCTGCCAGCCGTGGTTTGGTCGACGACATCATCGACCCGGCCGATACTCGCCGCGAGATCGCCATGGCGCTCGAGCTGCTGGTCGGCAAGCGCGAAGTGCGGCCCGCCAAGAAGCACGGCCTCGGCCCGGCCTGATCGGACACGGTAATGAGTGAAGTGAACATGGCAGAGCTCGACGAAAAGCTCCTCGCCTTGACCGAGAGGGTCGCCACGCTGGAAGCCCGGCTGGCTGTCCTGGAGGCCAAGCAGCAGGTGCCCGAGGAAGACCTGGTGCTGATCGGCGCCGCCGTCGCCGCGTACTTCGGCCACAAGGCCAGGGTCCGCGCGGTGCGCTTCGGCTCTCAGACCCGTTGGGCTGCCGCCACCCGTACCCGCGTGCATGACCGCACCGTCCCGCACGTCCGCTAACCGTCTGACAAGGAGTTCAAAACCTTATGAAGCTCAAGGTGACCGTCAATCAGACGGAATATGAGATCGATGTCGAAGTCGAGGAGCAGGAGCGTCAAAGCCTCGGCCCCATCGTGATCGGCGTCAACGCCGGATCCAACCAGATCCCGACCAAGGCCTCGGTGTCGGCCGTCAGCTCCAATGCTGTCGTCGCGCCGCTAGCCGGCTCCGTCGCCCGCATCCTCGTCGAGGAAGGCCAGGAGATCGAGGCCGGGCAGGTGCTGCTCGTGCTCGAGGCCATGAAGATGGAGACCGAGATCACCGCCCCCGCGGCGGGCACGGTCTCTGCCATCCTGGTCAAGCCCGGTGACGCCGTCCAAGGCGGCCAGGCCCTGATCGAGGTCTAGCGCCGCAGGGTCGCCAGTGCTTCTGCAGGCGGTTGCCACCTCCCTGCGGAACCTCTGAGGAACAGCCAGTACCCCATCCGACGACTCGCGCCGGGTGCCTCCCTTGAAGGGGCACCCGGCGCGAGTTGTATCGTGATCCGAAAAGGCGGGACCGCACCAGGTCCCGCGACCCATCATGTGACGGGAGAACCATGAGCCAAGACGACACCACGCCGCACGACGAGAACCCGGCGGTTGAGCAACCTTCGCCGTCCCCGACGGGGGCCACCGTGTCCAGCGATGTGCTGAGTGCGTTGCCGATGCCGGACCCGGATCATCCGGTGGACAAGTCCGATGTGATCGGTGAAGCCGGCCGGTGGCTCGCCGGCTGGGCGGGACGCTTCCTCCTGATTGCCGCCGCCGCCGCCGTGCTGGGGTGGGGGCTCGGGCAGGTGTCGGGTGCCATGATTCCCGTGCTGATGGGGCTGATCATCGCCTCGGTGCTGTGGCCCTTGGTGGCGCTGCTGAAGAAGGTCGGGGTGCCGTTCGCCGCGGGCGCGCTCATCGCATTGCTGGCCGGACTCGGCATCATCGTCGGGTTGTTCTCCCTCATCGCCCCCGCCGTCGCAGGGCAGTGGGATGAGCTGGCCTCGCGCGCAGTGGCCGGCATTAATCAGATTCAGAGCTGGCTCGACCAGCTGCCCTGGGATATCCGGGACGATCAGATCCAGGCCTGGATCGGCGAGGCCACCACCTGGCTGCAAGGCCGGGCCGGGGACATCGCCCAGACGCTGCTCAGCTTCGGCGGCAGCATCGGCAGCCTCGTGGCCACCACGCTGATCACGCTCATGGTGACCTTCTTCATGCTGAAGGACGGCCACAGGTTCGTGCCGTGGACCAAGTCGATCATCGGCCGCCGCGTGGGCTTCCATGCCGCCGAGCTGTTCGCCCGGATCTGGAACACCATCGCCGGCTACATTCGCACCCAAGCCGTCGTGAGCCTCGTCGACGCCGTTTTCATCGGCATCGGCATCGCTCTGCTGGGCGTGCCGCTGGCCTTCCCGCTGGCCGTGCTGACCTTCATGGGCGGATTCATCCCGATCATCGGTGCGCTCACCGCCGGCACCCTCGCGGTTCTCGTCGCCCTGGTGGTCAATGGCTTCTGGACGGCGCTCGCGGTGCTGGGCGTCATCCTGGCGGTGCAGCAGATCGAGGGCAATGTCCTGCAGCCGTTCCTGCAGTCGAAGGTGATGAAGCTCCACCCGGTGGTGGTGCTGTTGGCAGTGCTGCTCGGTGCGGCGTGGGCGGGCATCCTCGGTGCCTTCCTCGCGGTACCCGTGGCCGCCACCATCGCGGTGATCTTCCGCTATCTCGGAGACCTGGCAAACCTGCGTGTCGGGGATGTGCGGGCGGAAGAGATCGCGTGGGCGACGGAGGACGGCAAGGTCGTCGGCGGCGAGACGGAGAAGAGCGCGGTGCGGTTCAAGGATCTCGTTCGTCGGCGCTCCCTGGATACGGAACTCTGGAACCGGATCAACCCCTTCAAGCGCGGGCGGTAGCAGCGCGGTCCGACCGCTCCACCCCCGGGCGTCGGCGGTATCGTGTCAGGGAGCTTCGAGATGAAGGAGTGCCGTGACCAACGACGAGAAGTCGGTGCCGTCCCTGGGAGATGAGCCCGCCGAAGCACCTAGTCAGGACACTGCGACGGCGGGTTCTTCGCTGTCCATGGAAGGGCTCGCCGCCCTCCCCATGCACGATCCCCAACACCCGGTCGATAAATCGGACGTGATCGGTGAGGCGTGGCGGTGGGCCGCCGCCTGGGCTGCCCGCTTCCTCCTCATCGTCGCCGCCGCGGTCGTCATCGGCTGGGGTCTGAGTCAGGTGTCCGGGGCGGCCATCCCGCTGCTCCTGGGCATCCTGCTGTCGTCGGTGTTGTGGCCGCTGGTGAAGCTGCTGAATCGCGCCGGACTCCCTTACGGCCTCGGTGCCCTCGTCTCGCTGTTGACCGGGGTGGGCCTGATCGCCCTGCTGCTCAGCCTGGTTCTGCCTGCGCTCGCGGAGCAGTGGTATGCGCTCAACCGCTCGGCGCTGGCAGGCTTGCGACGGCTGCAGAACTGGGCGGCAGGGCCGCCGCTCGAGATCAGCAGCCTCCAGATCGACATGGCGATGCAGCAGATAAGCCTCTGGCTGCGCACGAAGGTGGGTGACATCGCCACCACGGTGATCAGCCTGGGCGGCAGCCTCGGCTCCATCGCCGCCACCAGCATCATCACCTTGATGGTGACCTTCTTCATGCTGAAGGACGGACACCGCTTCGTCGGGTGGTCGCGCCAGATCGTGGGCCGACGGGCGGGTTTCCACGTCGCCGAACTCTCTGCCCGGATCTGGTTGACGATCTCCGGCTATATCCGCACGCAGGCGGTGGTCAGTCTGCTCGATGCGGTGCTGATCGGCATCGGCATCTGGCTGTTGGGAGTGCCGATGGCCTTCCCGATCGCCGTGCTGACCTTCATGGCCGGCTTCATCCCGATCGTCGGCGCGGTCACCGCGGGAGCGATCGCGGTACTGGTGGCGTTGGTGTTCAAGGGGGCATGGATCGCGCTGGCCGTGCTCGTGCTGGTGCTGGCGGTGCAGCAGATCGAGGGCAATGTGCTGCAGCCGGTGCTGCAGTCGAGGGTGATGAAGCTGCACCCGGTGGTGGTGTTGCTCTCGGTGTTCCTGGGCGCGGCGTGGGCGGGCATCCTCGGTGCCTTCTTGGCGGTGCCGGTGGCCGCCACCTTCGCGGCGGTGTTGCGTTACCTGGGCGATCTCGCCGATCTCAGAGCGGGAGAGCGCACCGCCGACGACATCCGCTGGGTGACGGAGGAGGGCCGCGTGGTGGGTGGCAGATCCGAGCAGAGTGCCGCGCTGTTGAAGAATCTGGTGCTGCGCCGCCAGCGCGCGGACAGCAGCGGCGAGGAGCAGCGTTTCTCCCTCAACCCCTTCCGCTGGAGATAGGCGATCAGGACGCTCCTCACCCGGGTGAAACCCTGGGCCTATCGCGACGAGACGGCGGTGATCTTGGTCTGACAGGCGGTTTCCACGACAATGAGACGCGGACCTCCAGGGTTTTTCCGGCGGATACGCCGTATTCCTATCTCCCTTGAAACGAGACGATGACCATCACACCGAAATCCACGCACCGTCCCGCGCGTATCGCCTTAGCCTGGCTGGTGCATCTCTTCACCATGACGGGGGTGGTGTGGGCGTGCCTGGCTGTGGTGGCGCTGTTCGAGGGCCAGATCGCACGGATGTGGCTGTGGCTGGGGATTGCGCTGATCGTCGACGGGCTCGACGGGACGCTGGCTCGCAAGGCCGAGGTGAAAACCTACGCCCCTGGCTTCGACGGCACGGTACTGGACGTCATGGTCGATTACCTGACCTGGACCTTCATCCCGGCCCTCTTCATGTACCTGTACCTGCCGTTGGGATCGGTGGGGGTCGCGGTGACGATGTTCGTCCTGATCTGCGCGTCGTCGGTGTTCTGTTACTGCAACGTGAGCCTCAAGACGCACGATTACTACTTCATGGGTTTCCCCGCGGCATGGAACGTGGTGGCCGTCGTCATGTGGATTCTCGATACCGGGGCCACCTTCAACGTGATCGTCACCATCGTGCTCTCGGTGCTGACCGTGGCGCCGCTCACGTTCGTGCATCCGTTCCGGGTCGCGCGCCTGATGCCGGTCAACGTCGTGGCCGCCTTCGGCTGGATCGCGACGACGGCGGTGCTCGTCGCCCAGCACCCGGAGCGGGGGCTGGTGGTGGAAATTCTCTGGTGGATCACCGGTGGCTGGCTCATGCTGCTCAGCGCCTTCCGTACCCTTCAGGAGCTGGTGAACAAGCGTCCTGAGGCGGTCTCGTAGCGGCGCTCCAACCGGCGTTCTTGGCGGAACTTGACCACTTCCAGTCCCAAGCCGCTCAGCACCAGAATCGCGATCACGATGATCACGTAAGGGGGATAGTCGCGGCCGTGTAACCCGAAATACACGTAGGGAGCCACGAACGTGACCACGGTGGTGAGCGCGCCCAGGACGCGGATCTTGCGCGTGCGCCCCGTGACCATGGCGATCACCCCCCAGGTGTAGGGGACAGCCGTGATGATGTCGATCGACCACAGCACCAGCACGCTGCCCTCGAACTCCTTGACGAAGACCACCGGCAGCGCCCTGAGCGCGGAATAGACGAATACCACCAGGTACACGTAGACGCGGGGATTGCGCAGGAAGCGGGAAATGGCGGAGCGGTGCCGCACCGGGATCATCAACTCGCTGAGCCGGCTCACGATGTCGTGGGGAAAACCGGTGGCGTCGGCACCTTCGAACGCGGCAGCCTCCTCCGGGTGGTGGCGCAGGAGACGACGGACCGCGTCAGCCGGAGCGATACCGTAGGCCCGGCGCCCCTCCTCGGAGGGCGGACCGAGGGCGACGAGAGCGTTGCCGAACTGGTCGTCGAATGCCGCCAGTATGGTGTCGTCGTCGATGGACAGGACCCATAGCCGGCAGCCCGATTCGAGCGCACGACGGGCGGCCTTGGCCAGTTTCGAGGGCGAACGCAGGATGGCGGGCGTGATCTCGCGAATCTCTCGAGGCCCCAGCTCAGCAAGGCGCTGCACCCGCGCAGCCTGCCGCACGAGCGCGGGGTCGAGAGGGAGTTCACGCAGCGTGTCCATGGTGAACGCGGCGTGCGGCTGGGTCAGGAAAGCGTCACGCAGCGAGATCAGGATCTCGTGCGTACGGCGAACGACGGTACCCAGCACCCGGAAAGAGTAGCCGAGGGGTAAGCGCGTTCAGGTCCAACCTGGGTATTTGCTGTGAAAACGGGGGTAATACCGGAGCAACCCTGGCCTGTGGAAAACCCTCGTGAGTGAGGGGAGGATGGACGTAGAATCGGGAGTATGAACGCCGTCGAACCCGCCAATGACATGGTCCCCCTCGTGGTGCGCCGTGATGTCGCGGACGCGATCAACGCTCGGGTGGCGTCGGGTGAGTACTCGAATCAGGATGAAGTGATCCGTAACGGCCTACGGCTGCTGATCGAAGAAGACAGTCTTACCCATGACCCCGAGGTCGAGCGGTGGCTTCATGAGGTTGCGGTGCCGATCGCCGAGGAGACCTTGAGGGATCCCTCCCGGTCGATTCCGGCAGATGACGTGCGTGCGCACTTCGCGGCCCGGCGCGCTACTCGCGCATGACCTCTCCGCGCTACTCTCCTGAAGCCCTCGCTCAACTCGAAGAGATAGAGACCTATCTGATCGAGCGTGCCGGCTCGTCAGTTGCAGACGCCTACCTCGACCGTCTGCTCGACTTCTGCGACGAGATCGCAACCGACCCTTTCGCCGGGCATCATCGCGATGACCTCCTGCTCGGCTTACGCACACGCATCTTCGAGAGACGCCGTGTTGTCTGCTTTCTCGTGACGGCAGACGATATCCACATCATCGCGATCTTCAGTGCGGGACAAGACTGGGAGCAGATCCTGCGCGATCGGTGATGCGGGTATGCGTCCAAGAGTCAATGGCCGACGCACTGGTGAGGGCGAGCCGGGTGTGTTGCCTGGTCAACCACGAGGAGTCGAGATACGCGATGGAAGCGTCGAGGAGATTGGACCTAACCCACAGTTTGTCATCGCGGTGACGCTCGCGACGACCTGTGGCGATGAGGGTGAGCAGCGAGAAAGCTGCGGCAGCGATCGCTGCTAGCGCGGCAAGAAGTTCCGGGCTCATGGCGACATGCTAACGAGTGCGAATGCTTGCCAGAAGTCAGGGGAGGGTGGTGGTGTCGAAGACCGATTCCCAATCGGCGACGAAGGCGTCGACCGCGCTGGTGATGTGTGGGGCGGCGAGTGCCTGGGAGAGGAGGCTTGGAGCGACGGTCACCGCCTGGCAGCCGACCTCGAAGGCGCGGGTCACCTGGGAGACGTTCTTGAAGCTGGCGGCGACGATCTTGCTGGGCGAACCCGAACGTGTGATGAAGCCGGCCATGGCCTCCAGCGTGCCTGCCGCGTCGATACCGAATGCTTCCATCCGGTTGTAATAGGGCGCGAGGTAGTCGATGCCGGCCGCGATGGCGAGCATGCCTTGAGCCTGAGAGTAAATGGCGGTCGCGGTGACGTTGATGCCCTCGTCCTTCAGCACCCGCATCGCGTGCAGGCCCGCCTCCGTGGTGGGGATCTTCGGGTAGACCTGATCGTCGATCTTGTCCAAGAGGCGGTGGGCGTCGTCGAGGATGCCCTGAGTGTCCTTCGCCAGCACCTGCACATGCAGTGTGCGTTCGGTGCCGATGATCTGGCGGATACGCCGAAGGTGCGGGTAGAAGTCGATCCGGCCCTCGGCTTTGACGATCGACGGGTTGGTGGTGACGCCGCTGACGGGATAGATCGGGGTGAACCTCTCGATCTCGTCCAGGTTGGCAGTGTCGAAGAGAATTTCCACGAGGCCTCCTCGCGTGATGCGTACATGACGAAATTCAGCGTAGCGCTGATCAATCGGGCGGTGGTTGCGGGGAGCCAGACGGCTTATCGAGGGTATCGAGGTTGATTTCGTTCAGCTACTCGGCGATCTGGCATTAGCCAGGCTGTGGACGTCAGCATGCTGACGGATCCAGCCTCGCTCATCCCACACAGCCCCAAGAGCTGACGGAATCGACCTGGATCGCCGTCGACACATGATGGAATTAACCTCGTTCGCCCTGGAACGGGAGATGCTGGTCGGCTACTACAGTGTGCCCATGAGCGAGGATCTGGCAGCGCTGAGGCTGCAACTGGCGGAGGCAGAGGCACGCGCGAAGGCCGCGGAGGCGGAGGCGGCGAGGGCCCAAGCAGAAGCGGCGAAGGCCGCGCTGGAACTGGCGGCGAGCAAGGCGGGGGCGTCCGCGCACGCGGCCCCGCAGTCGGCGACCTCGCCGAGCCCCGAAGAACAGCCGGCGGAGACCGCAGAGCCGGCGGTTATGCCCGCGGAGGCGGCGACGGGGTCCGCTGAGCCGGCCGAGCCCACCGCGTCGCAGCTCTCGTCCTTCGTGGAGACGGTGCGCTCCGGTTATTCGTTCGATGCGCCTTCGGTGACCGTCGGTACCGTGATGGACGAGGGGACGCCCGTCCTGGGAGTGACGGCGCGGATGCCGTTGTCGCTATTCAATCGGCACATGCTGGTGGCCGGCGCGACAGGAACGGGCAAGACTCGCACCCTCCAACTGCTTGCCGAGGGGCTCTCCGCAGCGGGTGCGTCGGTGCTGCTGTGCGACGTGAAGGGCGACTTGACGGGGCTCGCCGAGGCCGGAGCATCGTCGGAGAAGCTGCTGGCCCGCACCACCGCCAACGGTCAGACCTGGCAAGGGACATCGTTCCCCGTCGAGTTGCTCACCCTGAGCGGGTCCGACGAGCAGCGGCCCGGGGCAGCGGTGCGCGTTCCCATCTCCGACTTCGGTCCCATCCTGCTCGCGCGTGCCCTCGACCTGAACACCACCCAGGAGCAGTGCCTCCAGCTGATCTTCGCCTGGGCGGACTCCGAGGATCTGGAACTGATCGACCTGGCCGACATCCGCTCGGTGATCTCCTTCCTCACCTCCGATGACGGCAAGCAGGTGCTGGCCGGTCTCGGTGGTGTGTCGAAGGCGACCGCCGGGGTGATCTTGCGGGCCCTCACCGCGCTGGAAGCGCAGGGCGGCGACCAGTTCTTCGGCAGCCCGGGATTCGATTCGCAAGACCTGATTCGTCAGCTCGACGGCAGGGGAGTGGTTTCGCTGCTCGCCGTCGGAGACCTGATGCGCCGCCCCGCGTTGGTGTCCACCATGATCATGTGGCTGCTGGCTGACCTGTTCGCGGCGCTGCCCGAGGTGGGCGACCCCGAACGCCCCAAGCTGGTGTTCTTCTTCGACGAGGCGCATCTCCTGTTCGCCAATGCCACCAAGCAGTTCGTGAATCAGGTGATCCAGACGGTGCGGCTGATCCGCTCGAAGGGCGTCGGCATCGTCTTCGTCACCCAGACCCCTAAAGACATCCCTGGCGATGTACTTGCCCAGCTCGGTTCGAAGGTTCAGCACGCCCTGCGGGCCACCACTCCCGAGGATCAGAAGAAGCTGAAGCAGACCGTCGACACCTTCCCCCGCACTGAACTCGATCTCGCCGAGGTGCTGACCACCCTCGGCACCGGTGAGGCTGTGGTCACGGTGCTCGGTCCCGATGGCCGCCCGACGCCCGTTGCTCCGGTCAAGATCTGGGCACCGGCCTCCGTGATGGGTCCGGCTCAGCCCACCACGGCGCACAGCATCGTCGGGATCTCTCCCTTGGTGGCGAAGTATGCGGAGGCGGTGAACCCGCATTCGGCGGAGGAGAAACTCCAGCAGCGTGCCGAGGAAGCCGAGGCGGAGCGCACCAGGCTCGCTGCCGAGGCAGCTGCCGCGGTGGAGGCCGAGAAGCGTGCCAAGCAGCAGGCCGCGGAGGCGGAGAAGGAACGCAAACGCAAGGAAGCCGAATACCAGCGGCAGCTCCGGGAGTTGGAGAAGGAGGAGCAGCGCAAAGCCCGGGAGGCCGAACGGAAGGCTGCCCAGCGCAGCAGCCAGGTGGAGAAAGCGCTGGGCAACGTGATCCGCTCCGCCGGCACCCAGCTGGGCCGCGAGTTGACTCGCTCGATCTTCGGCAACCGGCGACGCTGAGAGCTAAGAGTGAAGAAGGGTACTGATCACGCAGCTTGCCGAGGCAGGTCCTCGAACAGATCGATCAGCTGTGTGGTGTAGCTGTGCCTTCCTGGGGCGAAGAGCTGAGAGCGGTCGAAGTCGTCGACCACCACGCCATGCTTCATCACCATCAGGTGCTGGCTGATGAAATGCACGGAGCTGAGGTCATGTGAGATGAACATGTAGGACAAGCCCAGGGCCTCCTGCAGATCCTTGAGCAGATTCAGCACCCTGGCTTGGGTGGAGACGTCCAGGCTTGCGGTCGGCTCATCGAGCACGATGAAGCTGGGCTCGGCGCTGATCGCACGGGCGATCGATACCCGCTGCTTCTCCCCGCTGCTGAGCTGGTGGGGCAGCTTCTTCAGGTACTCGCCGGGCAGTTGCACCAGTTCGAGCAGCGCCTTGGCCACTGCGTGCGGGTCGTCCCCGACATCGAGGAAGCTCGGCGAGCGGCGCCCGATGCACTCCAGGGGTTCCATCAGCGAGGTCATGATCGGCAGTCGCTCGTTGAACGAGGCGTTCGGATTCTGCAACACCAGCTGCATCTGCTGACGGGCTTTGCGCAGCGCCTCACCGCTCAAGGTGTTGAGCTGCTGATCGTGCAACCAGATGTTTCCGCCATTGATCCGCTCCAGACTGAGCAGGCACCTGGCGAGCGTCGACTTGCCGCTGCCCGACTCGCCCACCACCCCGAGGCAAGAACCCTTGGGCAAAGTGAGGCTCACGTCGTCGACGGCTCGGGTGCCGCTGCCGTAGATCTTGACCAGACGCTCTGCGCGCAGCACCGGCGGTGCCTCCGCCCCCGCTGCAACAGGCGTGGTGGTTTGGCACACCTGGATCCTCGCGGGCTCGCCGCGCACCGGTAGCCGGTTCGCGGTGCTGCGCAGAGGGGGGATGGAGGCCAGCAGGTTCTGCGTGTACGGGTGCTGCGGGCGCAACACCACGTCGTTCTTCGATCCACGTTCCACGATCTCGCCCTGCTGCATGATCGCCACGCGGTCGGCATAGCGGCTCATGATCCGCAGGTCGTGGGTGATGAACAGAATCGACGCGCCGGTGGTCTCCTTGATCTCGGCCAGTTGGTCGAGTACCACGCTGGCGCTCCAGGAATCGAGCGCGGTGGTGGGCTCGTCGGCGACCAGCAGCTTCGGCCGGAGAAGTACCGCGGATGCCAGTGCCAGACGCTGCAGCTGACCGCCGGAGACCTGGAAGGGATACCGGCCGATCAGCTGCGGATCGAGCCCGACCGCTTCCACGCCGGAGACGATCAGCTCCTCGCGTTCCTGCGCCGACAGGGTGCGGTGCGAGCTCAGCATCTCGTGCATCTGATTGCGGATCGTGTAGTAGGGCGTGAACGCGCTCTGGTAATCCTGGAAGACGTAGGCGATCTGTTCGCCCCGCACCTTCCTCAGAGCATGTTTGTTCATGCCCATCAGATCTTCGCCATCGAAGGCGATCGAGTGTGCGGTGCGACGAAGGTTTCGGGCCAGCAAGTTGGTCAGCGCGCTCGACGTGATCGATTTGCCGCTGCCTGACTCGCCGATCAGGGCGAACCACTCCCCCTGCTCGACGGAGAAGTCGACACCTTTGACGAGCCTCGCGACCGCTTCTGGTCGAGATACGGAGGTCTGCGACATCAAGCAGTGGCATTGGCCAGCCTTTCGTCCTCGGCGCTGAGGGAGTAGCGCTTCATGAGCTGATCGCCTAGCCAGGTGGCCAGTGCCACCACGATGAAGATGGCCAGACCGGGGATGATCATCAACTGCGGAGCCTCCGCGAAATACATGCGTCCGTCGTTGAGCATCGCGCCCCATTCGGGCGAGGGCGGCTGCACGCCCATGCCGATGAACGACAGCGATGCCACCAGCAGGATCACCTTGCCGATGTCCATCGTGGCGAGCGCCAGGGTGGGGCCGACGATGTGCGGGATCATGTGCTGACGCAGGACCCGTCGGGGGCGTGCACCTGCCAGCTTGGAGATCATCAGGTAGTCGCGGGTCTTCTCCTGCATCACGAGGCTGCGGGTGAGGCGGGTATATCCCACCCACTTGACCACGAGGATCGCGATCAACATGTTCACGAAGCCTGGCCCGAGCAGGCCACTCAGGATGATCGCGACGATGTAGTCGGGCAGCGCGATGAACGTGTCGACGATGCGCATCATGAACCAGTCGAAGCGCCCGCCGACCCATCCGGAGATCAGTCCGAGCGGCACTCCGATGAGGATCGATAGGCCCAGCGCCAGCAGGCTCAGACCCACGGTGACCTGGGCGCCGGTCAGGATGCGGGACAAGATGTCGCGGCCCAGGTTGTCGGTGCCCAGCCAGTGGGCGCCGGACAGTCCCGCCAGCCGGTTGGGCAGGTCCACCAGTTCGGGGTTTTGCGGTGCCAGCACCGGCCCGAGCATCAGCACGGCCAGGATGATGAGCGTGCCGATCACGCCCCATCGTGTGGTTGTTTTCTTCATCGGTGTTCCGCCCCCTTCAAGGAAATCGCCGGATCGAGGATGCGGTAGGAGAGATCGACCAGCATGTTGATCACGAATACGGCCAGGCCGATGATGATGATGAAGGCCTGGATGATGCCATAGTCGCGGCGGGCCAGTGCCTCAACGGCGAGCTTGCCGACGCCGGGGATGCCGAAGGTGATCTCGACGATGACCGTGCCGCCCAGCAGGCTGCCGAGGCTGACGCCCAAGATTGTCACCAGGGGGATCAATGAATCCCGCAGCGTGTGCTTGGCGAAGATCACCGAGTCCTTGACGCCGCGGGCGCGGGCGGCGCGAACGAATTCGCGCTGCGACGCCTCGATCAGGCTGTTGCGCAGGATCTTGATGTACGGCGGCGCGATGGCGACGGCCAGCGCGACGGTCGGCAGGATCAGCCCCGTGGGGTTGGCCAGGCCGGAGGAGGGAACCATCCCCAGTCGCACGGCGAAGAGGTCGATGAGCAGCAGGCCCAGCCAGAAGGTGGGCACAGCCGCACCAGCCAGGCAGAATATGGCCACCAGGCGATCGACGATTCCACCCTGATAGCGCGCGGCCAGCCCGCCCAGCCCGAAGGTGATGACGATGACCACGAGCATGGTGACGCCTGCCAGCAGCAGGGTGTAAGGGAACGCCCGGCTCAGCTCCGCCATGACCGGCTTGCCGGTCATCAGCGAGTTACCGAAGTCGCCCTGCACCACACCACCGAGGAACCGCCAGTACTGCTGCCACACCGGGTCGTTTAGGCCCAGTTCGGTGCGCAGGGCCTCGATCTCGTCCTGGGTCACGGCCACCGTGTCGATCCTGAGCAGTGACAAGACCGCGTCGCCGGGAGCGAACTGCACGATCAGGAATGCGATGAAGCTGAGCACGAAGAAGAAGCCGAGGCCTTGGAGCAACCACTTTCCGACAGCAGGAAGCCAGCTGGCTCCCTGCGTCGGGGGTGCCGCCTGCTCCGCGCCGGCGTCAACCGTGGTGAGCGTCTTACTCAATGTCGAGGTCCTTGGTGATCATCGGGAACTCGAACTCGTTGACCGGCGTGGTCCAGCCGGTGACTCGGTTGCTGTATGCCGAGCTCTCGTTCGGGACCACCAGATAGGAGTGGATGGCCTGCTCCTCCAAGTAGGCCGCGATCTCCTTGGCCTTCTCATTGCGGACATCTGCGTCCAGTTCGGTGTTGAACTCCTCGAGCATGCCCGTCAGCGTCGGATCTTCGAGGTGGCCATGGTTCTGGGCGCCGCCCGCGTCGAAGGTGCCGTTGAGATAGAACGAACCGTCGCCTCGGGTGATGGTGAGCATGGAGTAGGTCAGCAGATCGAAGTTGCCGGTTGCCGCGTACTCGTCGATGTTGTCGGCTACCTGGATGTCCACGGTGATGCCCACCTTGGCGGCCGAATCGCGCAGCAGCTGAGCGATCAGCGGGAGCTCGGGGCGGGCAATGTAGGTGCCGGCGGTCAGGGTCAGGGGCTGCCCATCCCGGGTGACCATGCCGTTGTTGACCTCCAGCCCAGCGGCCTCGAAGTGGGAGAGTGCGGCGTCGGTGCCGGTGGCATGCTCCAGCGGGGCGGGTGAGAACGGCCACTCTCCGGGGAACGGGTTGTAAGCGACGGTACCCTCGCCTGCCATGACGCCGTCGACGATGGCCTGACGGTCCATCAGCGCGTCGATGCCTTTCCTGAACTCGATGTTGTTCCACAACTCAGCGTTTTGTCCCGCGAAGTTGAACAGCAGGTGATAGACGCGGTTGCCGGGCACGGACTCGACGGTGATGTTCGGGTCTTGGGAGAGGGTCTCGATGGATTCGGTGGAGGGGCGGTAGATCACGTCGGCGTCGCCGGCCTGGATCGCCAGCATGCGGGCGTTGGCGTCCTCGTTGGAGGCCATGATCACCTTGTCCAGCTTCGCGCGACCATCCCAGTACTCGTCGTTGCGCACCAGCACTGCCTCGGTGTTGGGATCGAAGCTTTCGAACTTGAAGGGCCCGGTGCCGATCGGCAGATCGCCCTCGTCGGTGACGTCGACGATCACCGCATTCTGGTGGATCAGGTTGGAGATCAGTGCTGGATAGACGCTCTCGGTGGTGATGTTCAGCGTGTATTCGTCGACGACTTCCATTTCTTGAATCTTCAACGCGGTGGCCACTCCGGGGTTGACGTCGATCGCGTTCTGCAGGCTCGCGCGAACCGCTTCGGCATTGAGGGGGTTGCCGTTGTGGAAGCTGATTCCCTCGCGGATCGTGAAGCTCCAGTGCTGGGCATCCTCCGTCTCGTAGCTCTCGGCGAGCCAGGGGTAGGCATCGAGGGTCTCGGGATCGATGCCCATCAGCATTTCCACCGTGCCGGAGTTCAGCACGAACGCGGCGTTGATCATGTGGGCGTCGGTGGTGTTCGGCGGATAGACGGTCACGAAACGAAGCGTCTTCTCGTCGTTACCCGTGCCGTCGCCAGCGGGGTTTCCGCCGGCGCCGCACGCGGTCAGCACCAGAGTGAGTGCAGCCACCAAGGCGGTGAGGATGCGGGGAAGTGGTCGGGACATGGGCCAGTAAACCTTTCGGAACCGGCGCCTGGATAGGCATGTGTGATCTACTGACACGCTCGTCGGTGAACGTTCGACACTGTCCCGAAAACGATGTGGTCAAAGAGTGTAGCCCACATCGAGGGTGTCGCTCCGTGGCCCAATCGCGAGGCTCGCCAACGCGCGAGCCGGCTGTGTTCGGACTTAGGATCCTCCTCACCCGGCTGCCTTCCCAGGAGCAGTGCTCCCAGTGGCATGAATGCCGGGTTCGTCACCCTTACCGCTGCGCGTCAGTCCCGGATTTTCACCGGGTTCCTGGTGCCTGTTGCCAGGTACCACCAGCTCGCGATATCGAGATTAGCCCGGGGTGGTCGCATCGCTTCGCCCGGGGTCGCATAAGGTCTGACGCAATTGTCAAGACCCTAGTCATAATTTTTTCCATCAATTTTGGAGTTTTCGATGCGACGACGCTAAGAGGTGCCACCCATCCGCGGGAGGTCTATATAGAGAACACACGTCACGATCTTCTCGAGCCATGTCTTGGCCAGTATGGCCGCAATTAAACAAAATCGGTTTTTCGGGTGATGGGGAGGTGTTCGAAGTCGTAGTCGAACTCCCGGTTGTTGATGTAGTCCATGAATGCGGTGAAGGTTTCGTCTGGGGTGGCGTGTTGTAGGTTCGCGATATGTCCTTTCGCTGCGTTCCATACGTGCTCGGTCGGGTTATGATCGGGTGCGTACGGCGGGAGGTAGATTGGGGTGATCCGGTCCAGCAACTCGCCTGGCTTGTACAATGCGGTGACCGCTTTCGCGTGGTGGAACCCGGCATTGTCCAACACCACCGCGATCCTGGCTTGGGTGGTCTCTCGTTGGAGGCGTTCCAGCGCGAGTATGACCTGTTCACCGTTTTGCTGGCCGTTGATCGGGTAGACCCGCATGGTGCCGCTGGTGAGACTCAACGCCCCGAAGAACGAACACGCTGCCCGTTTCCGGTCGACGTAGAGCTTGGTGCGCTGTCCCTTGGGGAGCCACATCCGCCGGGTCTCGGCTTCGTGTTCGACCCTGACCTCGTCGATGGTGTACACCTCGTAGCCTTCAGCCAGCAGCCCGGCGACCTGAGCCCGGACCTCGGCCATCCGTGCCGTGATCGCGGTCTCATCGCGCCGCTTGTCGAACGGGTCGGGGAGCTTGAAACTCATCCCGCACAACCGCATCAGCAGATGGTAGGACGAGTCGGCGGCATACTCGATGTCGAAGTAGATCTTCACCACGTCACGCAACGCCGGCACGTCCCAGAACTCGGCCTCGATGCCGGACTCGGATGGTTCCTTCGCGAGCAGGGCTTTCACTTCTGCTTTCTGGGTCCGGGTGAGTTTCGCAGCGTTCTCGTTTCCCGCGTGCCCCGGTCACTACCGAACACAACCTGGTTTCCTGCCAATCGCGAAGCCAGCCCTGAACTGTTTTCACCGAACGGTCCACCAGTTTCGCAACAATCTCCGGGGCCACACCTTCGGAAACGTATAAGACCGCTTCCGCTTTCAGTCGGATCAGTATCAACGTGTCCGACCGTTTCTTCCAGGCCATCAACACGTTTTTCTCGTTCTCTGTTACCTCAACGATCGGCATACATGAATTATGTTCAATTAGACAGTTTTAGACAGATCGACACGCCGGTTTTATTTAATTACAGCCATAGTGGCCGATTTTCCGCGTGAGACACGGGAAAATCGGCCACTGGCCGATTTTCGGCGTTAGGCGTCTACTGCGGTCCTCGCGGAAACGGCGGCTTCGACGAGGTGGCGCAGCGCCGGCTCCACCTCCGCGTAGCCGCGGGTCTTCAGACCGCAATCGGGGTTGACCCAGAGCTTCTCAGCAGGCAGCGAGGTGAGGGCCGCCTGGAGCAGGCCGGTGATCTCGTCGGTGTCGGGCACCCGGGGGGAATGGATGTCGTAGACGCCCGGGCCCAGCGCTCCGCCGAAGCCATGCTGGCTGATGTCGGCTAGCAACTCCATTCGGGAGCGGGCGGCCTCGATGCTGGTCACATCAGCCTCCAGACCGTCGATCGCGTCGATGATCTCCCCGAACTCCGAGTAGCAGAGGTGGGTGTGGATCTGGGTGTCGGCGCGCACCCCGCTGGTGGCCAACCGGAACGAGGCGACCGCCCAGGCGAGGTAAGCCTCCTGCTCGGCCTTGCGCAGCGGCAGGGTCTCGCGCAGGGCCGGCTCGTCCACCTGGATGACGGCGATGCCGGCGGCCTCCAGATCAGCGACCTCGTCGCGGAGGGCGAGCGCCACCTGGTCTGCCGTCACCGAACGCGGCTGATCGTCGCGCACGAACGACCAGGCGAGCATGGTCACCGGACCAGTCATCATGCCCTTGACGGGCTTGTCGGTGAGTCTCTGGGCGAATGTCGCCCACTCGACCGTCATCGGGTGCGGACGATGCACGTCGCCGTAGAGCACCGGCGGGCGGACGCATCGCGAGCCGTAGGACTGCACCCAACCGTGCTCGGTGGCCGCGTAACCGTCGAGCTGCTCGGCGAAGTACTGCACCATGTCGTTGCGCTCCGGCTCCCCATGCACCAGGACGTCCAGGCCGATGGCGTTCTGGAGTTCGATCACGGAGCGCACCTCGCGCCGCATCTCCTCGACGTAGCCCGCCTCGTCCAACCGTCCGGCGCGGTGTGCGGCGCGCGCGGCGCGCAGCTCCCGCGTCTGCGGGAAGGAACCGATGGTGGTGGTGGGCAGCGGCGGTAGATTCAGGCGTTGCGCTTGGGCGGCGGTGCGCTCGGTGCGCGACTCGCGTTGACGATCATCATCGGTCACGCCGGCCTGGCGGGTCTTCACCGAATCGTTGACCAAGCCAGGGATCTGCGGCCTGAGGCTGAGCGCCTCGTCCGAGGCGGCGAAGGCGTCAGCGCTCGCAGCCTGTCCACCATCGAGAGCGCGCTGGAGGGCGACGACCTCGGCCAGCTTCTGATCCGCGAAAGCGAGATTCTGGCGAAGAATGGGATCGAGCGCCGTCTCGCGCTCTGAATCGTAAGGGACGTGAAGCAGCGAGCAGCTGGTGGAGATGTTCCAGTCGCGACCGATACCGCGCCAAGAGTCCAGGTCCTCCAGACGGGCGGTGAGATCGGCGCGCCAGATGTTGTGGCCGTCGATGGTGCCCAGCACGAGCTGTCGCTCCTGGATGCCGGGAATGTTGCGAACCCTCTTCGGGTCGATGCCGCTGGTCAGGTCCAGCGCGATGCCCTCCACTCCGGAAGCGACCACTGCGGGCAAAGATTCCACGGGATCGGCGAAGTAGGTCGCGGCCAGGATCGCCGGGCGGGTGGAGAGATCGGTGAGGCGGTGATAAGCCCGGCGGAAGGTCGCCTTCTCCTCCCGCGTGAAGTCGCGCACCAGGGCGGGCTCGTCGAGTTGTACCCATTCGATGCCAGCCGCGGCTAGGGTGCCCAGAAGTTCCTCGTAGACGGCGATGAGATCATCGAACCGATCCAGCGGGTCGTAGCCTTCAGGCGCGTGATCGGAGGCCTTGGCCAAGGCGAGGAAGGTGTAAGGGCCCACGATGACGGGACGGGCGTTGATGCCGCGGGCCCGCGCCTCCTCGAATTCCGCCAGTGGCTTGGCGGCGTTGAGGGCGAAGACGGTCTCCGGGCCGATCTCCGGCACCAGGTAGTGGTAGTTGGTGTCGAACCACTTAGTCATTTCCAACGGCGCGACCTCGGCGTTGCCGCGGGCCATCGCGAAGTAGCGGGTGGCATCGAAGCCTGCCAGCTGATGGTCGCCGCTGACCGCCTGGAAATGCGCCGGCACAGCGCCCACCAAGACGGCGGTGTCCAGCACGTGGTCGTACCAGCTGAAGGTGTTGACGGGCACGGAGTCGAGGCCAGCGGCGGCCATGGAGTCGATGCCGTCCAGGCGCACGGCGGTAGCCGCCTCATCCAGCGCTGCCGCGTCGATCTTCCCGGACCAGTAGGCGTCCAGTGCCTTCTTCAATTCGCGGTTGCGGCCGATGCGCGGGAAACCCAGCGCCGTGGCGCCTATGGGTGGGTAGGTAGTGGTCATTGCTCATCCCTCGCGAGCTCGTCGTGGAGAAGGCCTGAGGGCGCACGAGGGTAGGGATGACTGCGGGGCGCGGGACCCCGTCGTCATGGTCCCTCCCACGAGGACCGCAGACCAACCGCGCCCGGATGGGCACGGCGCGGTGGCAGGTCTTCGGACTCGCGGACAGGCCCACCCGGAGGTGGGATTCCTAGTGGCCGGCGCTTCCCAGGCTGATGCCCAGTGCTGATGCCGGCGGTCGTTTCCGCATACCGCTGCGGGGCAGTCCCGGATTCTCACCGGGTTCCCTCTTGAAGATCCCCACGGTTGTGGGAGACCTCGTCGACGCCGCACCCGCCGTTGACGATCACTCGCCGTGGGCATCATGGGCGCGGCGAACCAGCCGCTGAGGGAAGTGTTGCACAAGCCGGCCCGCCGGCGCTGGTCAGGCCCGTTTCCTTCACAGCCAGCGAACACGAGCACACGTCTGCGGTTGCTGTCGTCGTTGAATGCGTGCGCGGCCGAGCGCTCGTGCACATCGGCCAGCTGTGCGGGCACCTGGTGGAGCGACCTCATCCCTGGGACAGGTCACCGATAACCCCGTACATCTGCGCGGGCTGATCGAACGTGCGGCTCGCATGAGCGAGACCCACAGCGCTTCGGACGCCTCTGCGGCGTCGGCGGTGGCATCGAAGAACGTGGGCATGGTCGGCCTCCTCGCAAGTCGTGTGATGAGGAGGTGCGCGGCAACGCCCCGGAGGCTGTCGGAGGTGGCTGACATACTTGGTGGAGGCGTCGGAGGGAGGCACGAGGCAGTCACCGGCGAGAAGGAGAGCCCACATGGACGACGCGCGCGACGAGCCCGGCAGCGACGAGGCCGTCGGCGGGCAGGCCGAGGACGACGGTCAGATCAGGTCCGTCGCGCTTGAACTCGCTGCGTCCACGACCCTCGTCGAGGTGACGCCCGGTGTCGCAGTCGTGTTCGGCGAAGTCCCCGACGGACTTGAACTCATCAGCCTTGACATGGTGCCGTCTTTCGATCGCGCTCAGCTCTCAACCGCTCTGGGTTCGCTCGGTAACGCAGGCACGATCATCGGAAACGTTGCGGAGGCTGTGTCGAGCGCGCAGGGCCTCTTCCGTGTCAACGATGCGACGCTGTCGCTGTTGAAGAGCGGCGGGCAGATGGCGGCGAAGGACGGCGCCAAGCTCGGGGCGATCTTCAAGAATGGTGAACTGGTCGCCCAGGCGCGTTTCATCCCCGCCTCGATGACGGCCGCCACGGCGATCGCCGCCATCGGCCCGGCCGTGGCCATGATCGCACTCCAAATGCAGCTCGGCGAGATTTCGGGTCTCGTCCGCTCCAATATCCAGCTCACAACGCAGACGCTCAAGGCCATCCGAAACGAGCAATGGGCGGAGCTTGAGGGCCTGGCGGAGTCAGTCGATGAAGCAGTCAAGGAAACCCGCGAACTCGACGCCATCACAGACTCTGTTTGGGAGCCCATCGCTCCCAGTCGCGACAACATCCGCAAGCAACTGAAGCTGTACCGCAAGAACGTGGCGGGCCACATCCAGGAGATCGGGAAGTTGGAGGGTCGCGCTCGCCGCCAGTACCTCGAATCCAACGCCGAAGCAATCGTCTTCGATACCTACGCGCTTCTCAGCTCGCTGAAGACCTACGCGGAGTATCAGGGTGTCCGGGCAGCGCTCGCCAGAACCCGAGGGGCCAACGACGAAAGCGAAGCTCAACTCTTCGACCTGATCGCCAGCAAGACGCCCGCCGAGATCGACGAGTCGCTCACTGAAATCCGCTCGTTGACCGAGTCCCTCGTGCGCGAGCTGCGGATCATCGCCGAGCTCCCCGGTCGCGCCACCATGCCACTCACGAAGAAGCGGAAGGACGCAACGGCGTCCCAGCTCACTTGCAGGCAGCTCCTCGAAGCCATCGGGCCCTTGGCCGACATGCTTCAGCCAGCAGTCGAGATGCCAGCGGTACCGACGACCGTGTGCGCACCGGAGGGACTCGAACTCGATCCCTACCTGCATATCCTCCGGTGGTTCCTTGCAGACGGTGAGACGCTTCGCGGCCTGGCGTTCCCCTACGAAGTAGGAGCTCACAACTTCGCCGGAGTCGTGCCAGCGATTCTCGCCAAACGGGTTGACGCGACCTGGGACGCGCTCATGCCAGGAAGAGCCAGTGCCATCGTTGGGAAGTTCGCGTCGGGCACCTTCGTAGCGGTAACCGACCGACGGATCGTCACAGCCAACCCAGGGAATCTCCTACGACGAGGCGAACTGGGCCCGATCTACTCACTGGATGAGGTGCGCAATGTGCGCGGTCGATCGTCCCGCGGAGCGGGTATCCGGCCCACCATCGACGTGGCCACAGAGGAGCGCGATCTGCACTGGATGTTCCCCGATGTCGCCGCCCACGAGGACATAGACAGCCTGGCCGCTGTCCTCTCCGAGGCGAGCCCCCACGCAGTCCCGGCTCCGGCAACGTTTGAACAGCTCCCAGCAGCGGACTCCTAGAGATTCTGCCAATGACAAGTTTGACCGAACAAGAAGGTTTCAGGCCGACAGGTCAGCGATCAAAGGTCGGTCGATGTACGTTGTGCGGGGCCAGGGCAAAGCTCACCAAGGCGCACGTACCGCCGAAGGCCGCGTTCAACAACAGGTCCTTCTCGTGGGGTGGTACGACTGCTGATAGCCAGCTCGTATACGGGAGGCCGCGCCTTGGCGGTGCCAACCTATACGCCCACTGTGAGCCCCGCCGAGTGGCCACGTCACCTTGGGACGACGAGTACATTCGATGGGCCTACTCCTTCGCGAACGTCCTGGTCAACTCACCATTGAAGGGAGAGCGAACGCAGATAGTGGGCACCTTGAGTAGCGTGCGCCCCGGTAGATTCATACGCTCCGCGCTCGCGGGGATGACCGCGCTGGCGCCCAAGTTGCTCGACTCGCATCCTGACCTCGTCCGGGCAGTTCGGCAGGGCACACCATCTTCGCCTACAGATGATGACCTCCGTTTCTTGGTGGCTGTTGCGCCTGACGGAGCAGCAGCCACCGTGGAAGGTGCGCACGAAGCTCTGGCGCTCAAGATGTCGTTCGGCGATGAAGACGGCTCCGGATGGAAGACGGAGACCGCACCGACGATATCTGCCGTCATCCACTTCGCCCCATTCAGTCTGCTGCTGGCTGATCGCCAGCTCGTGGCATCCTTGCCACATCTCGACTGCACCGACTGGTTGAATCTCGGTGTCGATGATGAGGCTGACGCGAAGATCGTTCTCCCTGTCGTCGACCTGCCGAAGACCCCAAACGCGCCCGTTCCCGTGTCGATGCTTCGGTTCGGTGAAGCCCGTGCGTAAGCACCGTGCGGACGCGGCGAACTGCGCGGCTCATCGGCGCGCAATCTTCCCCAGGTTTCGGTGACCGCGACCGGAGCGGCAGGCGGTGGCCAGCACGCGGCCCCAGGAGGTGACGCGGCGTTCCTGCTCGCCGGGGTCGAAGAGCACGAACTCAGGATGGGTGATCCCGCAGACCACGGCTAAGACCGTCGAGGCCTGCGTATCTGTGGGCAAGATGCCTGCGAATCCGTGGGCAAGGTACCTGCGAATCCCTGGGAAGATAGGATGAGGGCATGCGCCCCCTCATTCCTTGACACGCCTTTGGGCTAGCCAGCGAGATTATGGCGACCTTCCCTGCGCTGATCGTCCAAGGGGCGCGGCAGGTGGGAAAGAGCACGTTTGCTGGACAGCTCGTCGAGGGTTTACCGGCGACGACCGTCACGCTGGATGACGACGATATGCGTCTCGCGGCGTTGGCTGATCCCCGAGGATTCGTTGGGCAGCGGCCGGATGGCACCTTGGTGATCGATGAGCTACAGCGAGCCCCGGAGCTGATCTTGGCGATCAAGGCGGAGATCGACCGTGATCGCCGTCCTGGGCGGTTCCTCCTGACTGGGTCCAGCAACCTGCTCGCATTGTCGAAGACGCCGGACAGCCTGGCTGGTCGGGCCGTGGACCTTGAGTTCCAAGGCCTCAGCCAAGGCGAACTGGAGGGGACTCTGGACGACCTGCCGGCCCGGCTGCGGCAGGGAATCGATGGTGCACGCTGGCAGAGCGGAATAACCAGAGCGGGGTATGCCGCCCGGATCACGTGCGGGGGCTATCCCGAGGCTCGCGATGTCACGACGCGGATGACGAACGTCTGGTTCGACGGGTATGTGGTGAGGCTGCTCGAAAAGGATCTGGTGGACATTGAAAGCCGGATTGACTCTGGTCGGGTGGCCAGCGTGCTGCGGCTACTGGCAGCGAATCAATCGGGAGAACTGGTCAAGGCGCGCGTTGCCAGGGACGCCGGTATTTCCGAGTCGTCCGTGACAGCATGTCTCGACCTCTTGTCGACGCTGTACTTGACGTCGACGTTGAAGCCCTGGACTCCGAACTTGACGAAAAGGGAGGCGTCGCGGCCGAAGGTGATCGTCAACGATCCTGGCCTTGCACTGAGGTTGGCTCGGTTGCGGGAAGAGCAACTGACCGCAATACCGAGCGACGCGCTGGGGCCGGCTCTCGAAGGATTTGTGGTGAGCGAGCTGCGCAAACAGCGGATCTGGAGCGAGGAAGAGTTTGAGCTGTTCCACTTCCGCGATCGCACCGGCCCTGAGGTGGACATCGTGCTCGAGTTCGGCGATGGCCACGTCGTCGGGATCGAGGTGAAAGCGAGTAGCACCTATCGGTCGGAGCATTTCTCCGGGCTGCGTTTCTTGCGCGATCGACTGGGAGACCGTTTCCTCGGGGGCTACGTCCTGGGTCTGTCCGATCGAGGCATCAGCATGGGTGATCGTCTCTGGGGGTTGCCTGTCTCGGTTCTCTGGGAAACGAGCGAGAACCGTCCGTGACCCGGTTCTGGGCCAAAAGACGCCTGCCTTCTGTCCAATCCGCCAACGATACGGCAATCCACCAGCCGATTCAGCTCGCCAGGCCGGGACCACCGCTCGCCTGGCGGCGTGGGATGATCCGGCTGAGACCTGGGAGATCGACGTTGTGGCGCTCAACTCCACGGCCTGCATCAGTGGCAACATCGATAAGGCGGTCCAGTTCTCCTCACTCGACCGGGCGGAGGCGCTCGACGCGGTACTGGCGAGCCTCGAAGAAACACCCACCTATGCAGGCGGGATGGCATTGCCGGGTGAAATGACGAGCTAAGCGACTATCCGACCATCGAAGAACTGTTCCCACTGCTGGATTCTGCTTCTGCCGTTGCCTCTAGCCAGGCAGCGGTGACTTGCTCGTGGGCTTCGTCGGGGCCGACCTCTGGTAGGCATTGGTGGCCCAGGGAGCCGTGCCATTCGTCGTTCGTGGGAGCGTGTCGCGGAAGCATCCACTCTCTCGGGTACCCGCCTGTGGGGCCGTGCGTTTTGAAGAGGCGGGCTGTTTCGGCGGTGATGAAACCACGGTCGGACATGGCCCATAGGTCGTAGAGGTCGCGCGGGGCGTTCCTGGTGGGGTCGCTCCAGGCAGCCAGTTTGGCGCAGGCAAAACCGTCTGGCGTGAGTGTGGTCATGGTTACGTCGTTGATGCCGTCGTAGCGCATGGACACGTGCGACTGTTGCGTGGGCCATGCGACGTAGTCGCGCCCATCGATCAGTTGGATCTTCACTTGGCTGTTGCCCACTTGGTAGATGCAGGCTTCGGTGTCGGTTCGTGCGTCTTGCAGCGAGGGATTTCCTGCCACCCCGTCGAAGTGACGTTCCAAGGAGCGCACGATCGCCAGGTCAATCAGGGCGGCCGTATTGCTGCGCGCGCTGATGGCGAGTAGGTCGATGTCCTCGCTGAGTCGAAGACCGGCTAGGTGGGTTCGGCTTAGTGCGGTCCCGCCGTAGAAGACGAATTTGTCGGATAGGGGGGAGATGGCGTGGAGGATGTGTGAGACGGCGAAGTCGTGCTCGACCTGGTTTGCGGTCACTCCAAAGTGCGACTGTTGGCGTTCGAGGTCGGACGAGGACAACGTGTAGGGGTCTGAGTGGGGGAGGGGAGTTGCACGCCTGATGCGACCGCGCGGACCTGCTGGGTGGGCTGTCATCGCATCACCTTGGCGACCTTCTTCTGGATGGTGTGAGGTCTTGTGGTGAGTAGCTCGTCGAGCCGATCCTGATCAACCTTTGGAATCAAGGCCTGCGCGGCTGCGGTTGCCTCGCCTGGCAATCCTCCGAGTTGTGGCCGGGCGATCAGGTCGATGAGGGTCTGTTCCTTGGTCGTCACGAGGAAGGTGCCTAGTTCGCCTCGTTCTCGTCGTGCGTCGAGTTTGTTGACGTCGGTGGTGGTGAAGATCACCTTCCCGCCGTTGGCCAGTGTTACGGCTTGGTGTGGTTCCGGGACGGCGATCACTGTTACTGCGATCGCTCGCGGGATCGCGTGATGGAACCGGGCGGCGCCGATGCCGAACAGCACGGGGATTCGGGGCCCGTACTGGCCAGTGGCGTAGGCCATGGCTGCTTCCTCGAAGTCGGGGAACCAGGCGGTGTCTGGGGGAATGGTGTCGGGCTTGGCCGTGTAGGTGCCGGGGGCGATCCTGACCAGTCGTCCGCTGCGTCGCATGCGTACGACTTCCTTCTCTGGGTTGGCGTAGATCTCGCGCAGCATCAGCGGGCGCACGGTGCGCAGAGGGGCGCCCGCAATCTGCTCTGGAACTGCCAGTGCGACCATCACGACCCCCTTAATTTCTGGAAATACTACCATCAAGGTAGTAATTTCAGAAAATGTCTGCTGATCTCGACGGTTAGGGCCGGGTTCCGCCTTTCGTCCGTGAGATAGACCCTTCGAGGCTTCCGTCGCGAGGCTCGTTCATCGCCTACGCCGTTCGCACCTCAGCGAGCGGGGGTGGGGCTCAGGGGGCGGAGATCTCCTGGAAGGTGCGCAGGTGGTACGACAGCGAGACGTCGGCGAGGGGCTCAGCGGCGGCCACCGTCGCCAGCACGATGGTGTGGTCGCCACCCGGCGTGAAATCCAACCGGTCGCAGCGCAGCCACGCGGCGATGCCGGAGAGCCGGGGAAGCCCATGGTCTGAAGACCAATCAACGACGGAGAAGCGGTCGCGGAGGTCCTTGCGGGCGAAGGCGATAGCGGCCTCGGATTGTCCCGCCCCCAGGAGATTCACCCCGGCGCGCCCGGTTCGTCGGAGGTGATCCACCATGGATCCCCGGTTGTCCAGTGCGAAAAACACCATGGGGGGATCAACGGAGAGCGAAGCGAAGGCCGACACGGTGACGCCGTAGGCGACGTCATCGATCTGGGTAGTGATGACCGTGACGGGCGCAGGCACACGGGCCATCGACTCGCGGAATGTTTCGGAAAGCTGAGCGTGCGGAACAGTCACGCGGGTGAGGATACCTACCACCTCCGGCTTCCTGCCCGCGCATGTCCGAAGTGATTGCTACGTGTCGTCGTCTTTATACATGCCCGGCGCGTCGTAGATGAGGGCTGCTCCATCGGCCTCGCGGCGCAGTCTTTCGGGCGCGATCGCCCGCGCCACGTGATAGATCGCGATGGTCACGATGGTGCCCAGCGCGATGCCTCCCAGCTCGAAGGTGTCGCCGAAGGGCACTTTCACGTCGCCGACGCCGATGATGATGCCGGCGGAGGCAGGGATCAGGTTGATGGGGTTGCCCAGGTCGACGTTGTTCTCTTTCCAGATCTTCGCCCCCAGCAGGCCGATCATGCCGTAGAGCACCACGCAGATGCCGCCCAGAACGGCCGACGGGGTGGCTGAGATCACGGCGCCGAACTTGGGCGAGAAGCCGAACAGGATGGCCACGATCGCCGCCACCACATAGGCCGCCGTCGAGTACACCCGGGAGGCCGCCATCACGCCAATGTTCTCCGCGTAGGTGGTGGTGGGACCGGCGCCGACCGCGGTGGCCAGCATCGAGCCCACGCCGTCGCCGGCGATGGCCCGGCCCATATAGCCGTCGAGGTTCTCGCCGGTCATCTCGGCCACGGCCTTGACGTGGCCGGTGTTCTCCGCGATCAGCGCGATCACGACGGGAAGGGCGATGACGATGAAGGTCCAGTGGAAGGCGGGCAGGTGCAGTCCAACCACATTGCCGGTGGCGCCGAAGGTCCAACTCTCCAAGTCCGTCAGCGGAGGAAGGCCCAGCCAGGGTGCGCTCTTTACTGCCGACCAATCGACGCGTGCCGCGCCGCTCTCCAAGGGCCCGAGCATAACGTCGAGAATCCAGCTGAGCAGGTAGCCGATCACCAGCGAGAGAAAGATCGCGATGCGGCCGAGGAATCCGCGCAGCCCCACCGAGAGGGCGATCACGATGAGCATCACCGTGAAGGCCAACCAGGGGTCCACTGGCCAGTACACGCCGGCGACCACCGGTGCCAGGTTGAAGCCGATCAGCATCACCACGGCGCCAGTTACGACGGGCGGCAGCGCCCGGTGGATCACCTGCGCCCCAGCGAAGTGGATGATCAGGCCCACCATGAACAACGTGAGGCCTACGACGAACAGCGCGCCGGTGAGGTCCGCGGGGTTACCGCCTGCGGCGTAGATGGCGGTGGCGACGCCCACGAAGGAGGCTGATGAGCCCACATAGCTGGGCACGCGGTGCTTGACGACCGCCAGGAAGACCAGGGTGGCGAAGCCCGACATCATCACTGCCAGTTGTGGATTCAGACCCATCAACAGGGGGAAGACGAAGGTGGCGCCGAACATGGCGAACACGTGCTGGGCACCCAGCCCCACGGTGCGTCCCCAGCCCAGCCTCTCCGTCGGTGTGACCACGGCCCCCGGCTCGAGGATCCCGTTGTTGTGCAGCTTCCAACCCAGCATGTGAGGCACCTTTCGTCCGCGGGAATGATAGAGCCTTGCGCCGGTCGTCCCCGCAGCGGGTGCGTAATGGGTGGGCAGTAGACTTGGTGGCATGGTGCACGACGTCGTGATTCTCGGAGCGACCATCGCGGGACTGACCTCGGCCAGGATCCTGGCCCGGGCGGGCTTCGATGCCATGGTGCTCGATCCCAACCTAGAGCTGCGCAGTGCCGGCATCGGCCACGGTGTGGCGGCGTGCGGGCACGTGTCCACGGTCGCCAACATGGGACATGCCTATGGCGGTGGTGCGGCGCGCGAACACATCCGCCGCAACCTGGAGGGCATGGCCCAGATCCGCAAGGTGCTGTCCCGAGCGGGGCAGGAGCCGGACGAGCGGATGCTGGTGGATACCACCGGAAACGAAGCCCTCGACTTCCAAGAGATCGCCTCCTGGTTCGAAGGCGAGGGCGCCGAGTATTCCGTCGGCGTCGGAGGTTCCCTGGGGGCGACGCTGCTCACCACCGCGTTGATGGTCAATCCGGTCGACTACGCCTCCCAGCTGCTGACACAGGCCAAACGCGCCGGGGTGCGTGTCTCCCATGGCGTCACCGTCACTCATCTGCGGCGACGAGAGGGCCTCACCGACGTGCTGTACCGCGACAACATCGCGTGGGCGGCCGATCTTCGGATCACCTCCGGGCTGGCTGTCATCGACACCCTGGGAATCAGTCCCTGGGGGCGCGCCGCGCGTATCGGCCCCGCCCAGTGGGTGCCGTCGGTTCGGTGCACCCCCGTGGAGCCCCTCGACGAGGTGCAGTTGATCGGGACGGGGCCGGCCTGGATGGTGCGCGCCGATGGTGATCAGCACCTCGTCCTCGGCCAGAAGGCGACGCTATCCGCCGTGGATGCCGCCACCCGCGCGCTCGTGAAGTGGGTGAAGGAACAGGGCTGGAAGGTGGACCGGGTGGGACGCCTCGCCATCGACCCCTCGGATCACGGACGCCCCCTCGTCGGCGCCTCCGCCATCCCCGGCGGGTATTACGCCCGCGGAAACGGGCGCGGGGAGTTGATGAACGGCACCGCCAGCGGTACCTACCTGGCCCAGACCCTGATTGGTTGGCGCGATGCCGGCCGGCCCCTGCCGCTAGCCTCCCGGATGCGCGCGCAGTCGCGCAAACTGAGCCACCGGCTGCGGGAGCGACTCAGCCTGACATAGGGCAGAGATCCGCCAGTAGGTGGCACCTACCGCAGGATGTCTTAGATCCAGGTGCCCAACCACATCCGCATCATCCAGGCGGTGCGGGTCATCAGTTCGCCCGTGAGCACGGGGTAGATGAAGGCGAAGTTGAGGATCACCAGGCCCAGGACGGAGCCCACGATCATGGCTCGCAGCCGGCGTCTGGGGGAGTCGGCCGGCCCCAGGAGGCGGCCCAGTACCAGCGCCAGGATCGTGACCGTGAACGGCACGATCATGATGGCGTAGAAGAAGAACAGCGGCCGGCCGGCGTATTGGAACCATGGCAGCCAGGTGCCGGCGATGGCGATCAGCGGCAGGCCGTAGCGCCAGTCCCGCTTGATGATCCACAGGTACAACGCGAACATCACCGCGGCGGCCGCGGCCCACCACAGCAGGGGCGTGCCCATGCCGGAGATGACCTTCAGGCAGGTCGTGCCAACCGCCTCGCATCCCTGGTCGCCGGGCTCGATTCCGTTCTCCGCGAAGATGCCGATGGGACGGACCATCAGCAACCACCCGGCGGGATGCGCCTCATAGGTGTGCGTGGCATCCACCATCATGCCGTCGCCGGTATGGAACTCGTACATGGCGCGGTGGTACTTCCATAGCGCGCCTAGCGGCGCGCCGAGCCGTTGCACCACCGCATCGTCGGGATTCTCCACGCCCCATTGCCGGTAGTAGCCGCCGGAGGTCTGCAGCCACCGGAACCACGACGCCAGATACACCGGTATCGCCACCACCACGAGCTGCACGAAGGCCGCCGGGGCATCGATCAGTATGGATCGCCAGATTCGTCGCGCGCCGGCCAGGCGCCGGGCGCCCAGATCCCAGAAAACCGCCAGGATGCCCAGAACGGCGAGAAGATAGATCGAGTTCCACTTCACGGCGCATGACGCACCCATCAAGAGGCCTGCGGTCACCCGCCAGGGTCGCCACAGTAGAAGCGGCCCGAAAGCACCGTTCAGGTCTGGCTGTCCCGATCTTCGAAGATGGTCGGCGAGTTTGTGCCGGAACCCATCGCGATCTGCCAGAAGAGCAGCGACGGCGGCCACGGCGAAGGTGGCTTGGAAAATATCGAGCAGCGCCACCCGGCTCATCACGAAGGCGAGCCCGTCGAAGGTCAGCAGAATCCCCGCGATCGCCCCCACCAGGGTGGAACGGGATAGACGCCGAGCCAGCCGGATGGTGAAGAACACCAGGAGCGTGCCGAAGATCACCGACGCGAATCGCCACCCGAAGGAGGTCATGCCGAAAGCCCACTCGCTGAGCGCGATCATCATCTTGCCCAATGGGGGATGCACGATGAAGTCGGCTGTCTCCTGGAATCCGGACAGGTCTCCTTGGACGATCTGCTCGTTGGCGCCCTCGGCCCACTCGCGTTCGTATCCGGATTGCAGGATGCCCCACGCGTCCTTGGCGTAGTAGGTCTCGTCGAAGACGAGCTCGTTGGGATAGCCCACCTGGTACAGGCGCAGCAGGAAGGCGATCAGGGTGATCGACAGCGTGACGATCCATCCCGCCTTACGGTCGGTCACGCGCCCATCGTCGAGGGCTTGGATCGTGGTCGGCACCCGGCCAGTCTATGGGCTCTCGTGATAGCTCCTTCAGACATGTCTTCCGGCGCCGCTGAGAGTTTTCGACCGTAAAGGGGCCTCCGTGGCACGGCTCGGCCATGAAGGCCCCGTTACGGTCGAAAACTCTCACTCTGCCGAGTAGCGCGGTGCTCAGTGGGGCCTGCGACGCCACGTCGACTTCCGTAACTAGCCCTAAAGTGGGCGGCATGGATCAACTCTCCACCGGCGCCCTGATTCTCGCGGCCACGCCGATCGGATCGAGCACCGACGCGAGCGAGCGGCTCCGCGAGGTGCTCACCCACGCCGACCTGATCGCCGCCGAAGACACCCGGCGGCTCACGACGCTGCTGCGCCGGCTGGGTATTCGTGCGGAGGGGCGGATCGTCAGTTACTTCGAGGGCAACGAGGAGGCCCGCACCGCGGAGCTGGTGGCGGCCGTGGAGGCGGGGCAATCCGTCGTGATCGCCACTGACGCGGGTATGCCATCGGTCAGCGACCCCGGCTACCTCGCCGTGCGCGGCTGTATCGAGGCCGGGCTGCGTGTGACGGCGGTGCCCGGACCGTCGGCCGTGCTCACCGCGCTGGCCGTCTCCGGATTGAAAGTGGATCGGTTCTGCTTCGAGGGATTCTTCCCCCGTAAAGGCGGGGAGCGTCGGCGGCGCCTGGGCGCGTTGGCGGCGGAGGAACGCACCATGGTGTTCTTCGAGGCGCCCCACCGACTGGCGGAGTTTCTGGCCGATGCCGCCGATGCGCTGGGAGGGGACCGTGAGGGCGTGATCTGCCGCGAGCTGACCAAGCCGCACGAGGAGGTGGTGCGTGGCAGCCTCGCGGAGTTGGTCGCCTGGTGCGACGGCGGGGTGCGTGGAGAGGTGACAGTGGTGATCGCTGGTGCCGAGCCCCACACCGCCTCGCCGGAGGACGCTCTCGATCTGGTTCGCCGACGCATGGCCGATGGTGAGAAACTGTCGTCGGCGGTGAGCGAGGTTGCGGCGATGACCGGAGCCAACCGCAAGCAGCTCTATCAGGCCGCGCTGAAGGTGAAGGACGGGAACTCGTGACGATCGCTCAGGAACTGGACGCACTCGGCCTGCCCGGGCTGCCGGAGGCGCTGCCGCGCCCGGTGATCGACAACCACACCCATGCCGACGAGACCACGAGGGTCTCGTCGCTCTCCGCAGAGTTGTCACTGCGGGCGGCGGCGTCGGTGAGGGTGTCCCGGATCGTGCAGGTGGGCTGTGACGTCGAGTCGTCGCGTTACGCCGTCGAACTGGCGGAGCGGAGCCCGCGGGTGGTGGCCTCGGTGGCGATGCATCCCAACGACGCCGCCCGGCGATACCTGGCTGGTGGTGAAGAAGCGTTGGAAGCCGATCTGGCCGCCATCGAGCCGCTGATCGCCTCGCTCGTGGTGCGCGCGGTGGGAGAGACCGGGCTCGATTACTACCGCACTCGCGACGCTGCCGCGCGCGAGATGCAGGAGACCTCCTTCCGGCGGCACATCGGCTGGGTCAAGGCGGCGGGGAAGGCCCTGGTCGTCCACGACCGCGATGCCCACGATGACATCCTGCGTGTGCTGGACGACGAAGGCTGGCCTGAGCGCGTCGTCATGCACTGCTTCTCTGGCGACGCCGATTTCGCGCAGGCCTGTGTCGAGCGCGGCGCCTGGCTGAGCTTTCCCGGTGTGACCACCTACCCGTCGGCGCCCAACCTGAGGGAGGCCGCGCTGGCCACGCCCCCGGATCGGTTGCTCGTCGAGACGGACGCCCCGTATCTCACG
The DNA here is from genome assembly GCA_041393555.1 of Tessaracoccus sp. Classification (GTDB taxonomy): domain Bacteria; phylum Actinomycetota; class Actinomycetes; order Propionibacteriales; family Propionibacteriaceae; genus Arachnia. The sequence continues at coordinate 253,247 of JAWKJW010000004.1, forward strand.
CCCAAGCCGGTGCGCGGGCGCCCCAACGCGCCCTACCTGTTGCCGCACACCGTGCGCTTCCTCGCCGATCTCCTCGATCTGGACCTGGCCGAATTCTGCGACCAGATCACCACCAACACCTTCGCTGCCTACGGCGGGAAATGGGGCAGCGATGACTGATACCGGTCTGCTCGATCCGTCTTCGGTGCGCCGAATCGCCGCCGAACTGGATCTGAAACCCACCAAGCAGCGTGGGCAGAACTTCGTGCACGACGCCAACACCGTGCGCCGCATCGTCGCTTTGGCAGACGTGACCGCCGACGACGTGGTGCTGGAGATCGGCCCCGGGCTGGGCTCGCTCACCCTGGGCCTGCTGGAGACCGGCGCCTCCGTCACGGCCATCGAGATCGAGGAGCGGCTGGCCGAGCGGCTCTCGCAGACCACCCGCGAACGACTGGGCGACGACGCGGCAGCCCGGCTGCGCGTCGTCACGGCTGACGCTCTCCAGGTCGACGCCCTGCCGGGTCCCGAGCCGACGGCGGTGGTGGCCAACCTGCCGTACAACGTCTCGGTGCCGGTCCTGCTGCGGCTGCTGGAGCTGTTCGACGGCTGGCGGCGAGGCCTCGTGATGGTGCAGCTCGAGGTGGCCGACCGCCTGGTGGCGGCCCCTGGCAGCAAGATCTACGGCGTGCCGTCGGCGAAGATGGCCTGGTATGCCTCGGCAAGCCGGGTTGGCACGGTGCCGCCCACCGTGTTCTGGCCGGTGCCCAACGTCGACTCCGGATTGGTGCGCATCGAACGTCGCGACCCGCCCTCCGGCGACCGGAAGAAGACCTTCGCCGTCATCGACGCCGCCTTCGCCCAGCGCCGCAAGATGCTGCGTTCCGCGCTATCGGGTCTCTTCGGCTCGGCGACGGCGGCCTCCGAGGCGATCCAGGCCGCCGGTCTCGACCCCACCGCTCGTGGCGAGGCTCTGGCCGTCGAAGATTTCGCCGCCATCGCCGCCCAACTGGGGTAGTCACTTCTATGCGGTGCTTCGCCGTCAGGATCTAGTTCGGCACGAGGTTGGCGGCAGAGAGCTGGGTGGCGAGCTTCCTGTCGAAGGTGAAGAGGGTGCCGTCGCGTTGTTCGGAGCTCGTCTCGCCACACGGAGGGTGGTGGCCGATTTTCGGCATCAGACACCGAAAAATCGGCCATTGGCCGATTTTCCTGGATTGCGGGACGGGGGTTGGGGAGTGGGATTGGGTGGTGCGTGAGGTCATGGGCCAGGATGGGGCTATGACCTCCCCGACTCGCGCCAGGCGCTCCCGAACCCGGATGAGCGCGGCCGAGCGGCGCGAGCAGCTGATCGTGATCGCACGCGAGCTGTTCGCCGAGCGCGGGTTCGAGGGCACATCCGTGGAGGAAATCGCGGCCCGGGCCGGGGTGAGCAAGCCGGTGGTCTACGAGCATTTCGGCGGCAAGGAGGGCGCCTACGCCGTGGTGGTCGACCGCGAGACCCGGGCGCTGCACGGCGACATCCGCACGGCGTTGACCACGCCTGGCGCGGGGCCGCGGGAATTGCTGGAGCGCGGTGCCATGGCTCTGCTCACCTACATCGACCGGTGCCCGGACGGGTTCCGGATCTTGGCGCGGGACTCCTCGATCACCCAGCCCGCGGGCTCCTTTGCCTCGATCCTGAGCGATATCGCCGTGCAGGTGGAGGACCTGCTGGCGGCCCAGTTCCGCAAGGCCGGGCAGGATCCCGAGTTCGCCGGGCTCTACGCGCAGGCGCTGGTGGGCCTGGTCGCGATGACCGGGCAACAGTGGCTGGAGAACCGCACGCCGGACCGACATGTCGTCGCCAGTCACCTGGTGAACCTGGCGTGGAACGGGATGGCTCATCTCGCGACGGAACCGACGTTGCTGATGGACCGCGTGGACGAACGCAGACGTCTACGAGAGGAAGCGGATCAGGCGGGATCCGACGCCAGCAGGAGCCGGCGCAAATAGCTGGCCAGTTCGTCGCGCTCCGTGGGTGACCACTGACTCAAGAGTCGTGCCTCCAGATCTACCAGCGCGACGAGGGCTCGATCCACCAGGGCGAGTCCGTCATCCGTCAGCTCCACCAGCACGCCGCGTCCGTCCCGAGGGTCCTGTGCCCGGTGCACGAGCCCTTTGGCGGCCAGCCGATCTACACGGTTGGTCATGGTGCCCGAGGTGACGTGGGTTTCGCGCAGCAGTCGCCCGGGAGAAAGACGATACGGCGCGCCTGCCCGGCGCAGTGCGGCCAGCACGTCGAATTCCCAGGGCTCCAGTTCGTGGGCTTGGAAGGTGCGACGGCGATGGAGGTCCAGGAGCTGGGCGATCCGGTCGATGCGCGAGAAGATCTGCATGGGGGCGAGATCCACATCGGGGCGGGCCTCGCTCCACGCTCCCACCACCAGATCCACCTCGTCTCGCGAGGTGGTGGGTGCGAGCCCTGTGCCGGACTCGACGTCCTCGTGTGCGGCACTCATGACTTCCGCGTCACCTGGGCTCCCGCCACCGGTCCGAAGGCGCACCGCACGGCACGTACCCCCGACGACAGGCTGAGCGTCTGCGCCAACTCCTGACTATGGCCCTCGGAGCCGGCCAGGAAAGCGCAGGTGGGTCCCGACCCGCTGATGATGGCACCGAGCGCTCCGGCTTCGCGCCCCAAGTCCAAGGTACGGGTGAGCGTGGGGTCCAGGCTGATCGCCGCCTGGGTGAGATGATTGGTGAGCAGTTCGCCGACCCGAGGCACCTCGCCCGCGGCGAGAGCGGCGAGTAGGTCGGTGGGGATATCGGTGGGACGACCTCCGCCGAGACGGTCGAACTCGCGGAACACGGCGGGCGTCGATAGCCCGCCATGGGCCAGGGCGAAGGTCCAGTGATACACACCCCGGGTGACAGTGGGGGTCAGGATATCGCCGCGGCCGGTGCCGATGGCCGTGCCGCCGAGCAGGAGGAACGGCACGTCGGCTCCCAACTCTGCGGCGTATTCGATGAGAAGAGATCGGCTGAGCCCCAAGTCCCAGAGCGCGTTGCAGGCAACCAGCACGCCCGCGGCGTCTGCCGACCCACCGGCCATGCCGCCTGCCACCGGTATGCGCTTGCGGATCAGCAGCCGCACGCCCTCGTCGACGCCGTGCCTGTCCGCCAGCAGCTTGGCGGCGCGGATGGCCAGGTTGGTGTCGTCGACGGGAAGGAAGGAGGATCCCTCGCCCCGATTGCGCAGTGAGAACTCGGCCGCGCGTTCAGCCAGGATCTCGTCGCCCAGCGACACCGCCTGGAAGATCGTGCCCAGTTCGTGATAGCCCTGGTCGTCCAGTTCGCCGACGAGCAGCGCCAGGTTGACCTTGGCGGGTACTCGGACGCGGACGGAAGAGGTCATCCCCAGAAACTACCGTACGGCATCCCTTTCCTGGGCGACCCAGCACCCAGCCAGGTGATCGTCGACGATGTTCAGCGCCTGCATGAGGGCATAGACGGTGGTAGGCCCGACGAACCGGAACCCTCGTTTCTTCAGTTCCTTCGACAGCGCCACGGACTCCGGGGTGGCGGATGGGAGATCGGCGAAGGTCAACGGCCGACGATGCTCCTCCGGGCGGTGCGCCTCCACCAGGTCGCGCAGCTGCTCGCCCGCCTCGTGCATGGCGAGCAGCGCCTTGGCGTTGCCGATGGTGGCGCGGATCTTCAGCCGGTTGCGGATGATGGCGACGTCCGACATCAGGCGCTCCACATCGTCGTCATCGAACTCCGCCACAACCGCGGGCACGAAATCCGAGAAGGCGTGGCGGAATCCCTCGCGTTTACGCAGGACGGTGATCCAGCTGAGCCCGGCCTGGAAGCCCTCCAGGCAGAGCCGCTCGAAGAGTTCACGCTCGTCGTCGGAATCGTGAATCTCCCTGCCCCACTCCTCGTCGTGGTAGCGGGCGTAGGTCTCGTCGCCGCTGCCGAAACAGCGAATGAGTGTGTCCATCGGTGTCCTCCTCGCAGGCATCTCGCCCAGGTATGGCGCCCACACTAGAAGCGCGCTCCGACGTGCGGAAGCAGGAAAGCGAGAACGGTGGACAACGAAGAAAGTCATCCACAACGGCAGATCGGACGGGAAATCGATGCGGTGGCCATCGATCAAAAAAGTGCAATAGACTGAGCGGCGGCCCCTCGGGGCCGATCCCCGGTTGGTCTTTCGGCAGGGCCCGCCTGACTTTGAATCAGGATAAGCGAAGTAGGTTCGACTCCTACCCGGGGAGCGGCCGAGCGTCGCGCGATTCCACCGGTTCGTCGTGGCGTTTCACCGATCGCATCTGCGGAAGGGATCAAGAGCAGTGTCAACTCAGCATCCGGAATCCGACCTTGCTCCCGTAGCCGGGGTGGTGGTCCTCGCCGCGGGTGGCGGTACCCGCATGAAATCCAGTAAGTCGAAACTGCTGCACGAAGTGGCAGGCAAACCGATGCTGAGCTACGCGGTCAGCGCCGCGGCAGCCCTCGATCCCGAACACCTCGTCGTGGTGGTCGGGCATCAGCGCGAGCAGGTCATCGGCCATCTCGACAAGTTGTCGGAGCGCGTGACCGTGGCGGTCCAGGACGAGCAACTCGGTACCGGACACGCCGTGCAGTGCGGCCTTCACGGTCTCGATGACCTCACCGGCGACGTCGTGGTGACCTACGCCGACGTTCCCATGCTCTCCGGCGACACCCTGCGCCGCCTGGTCGCCGTGCACCGCGCCCGGGGCAACGTCGTCACCGTCCTGACGGCCGAAGTGGAAGACGCCACCGGCTATGGGCGCGTGCTGCGCGACGGCGAGAAAGTCACTGGCATCGTCGAGCACAAGGACGCCACCGACGAACAGCGGGCCGTCCGCGAGATCAACTCCGGCATCTACGTCTTCGACGCGCACCTGCTGCGCGAAGGGCTCGCCCAGCTCAGCACCGACAATGCACAAGGCGAGATGTACCTCACCGATGTGCTGCACTACGCCCACGCGCAAGGCCTGAACGTCGGCGGATTCCAGACCGACGACGTGTGGCAGACCATCGGCGTCAACGATCGCGTCCAGCTGGCCCAGATGGGGCGTGAGATGAACCGGCGCATCCTGGACTCCTGGATGCTCAAGGGCGTCAGCATGATCGACCCGCGTTCGACCTGGATCGATATCGACGTGGACCTCGCCCCCGACGTCATCCTGATGCCGGGCGTGATCCTGCAGGGGGCCACCACGGTGGGAGAGGGCGCGATCATCGGCCCCGACACCACCTTGATGGATGTCGAAGTGGGACCCGGTGCCGAGGTGGTGCGCACGCACGGCTCCTTCGCCGTCATCGGCAAGGGCGCGTCTGTCGGGCCGTTCAGCTACCTGCGTCCCGGCGCCGAGCTCGGAGAGGACTCCAAGGTGGGGGCCTTCGTCGAGGTGAAGAAGGCGACCATCGGGAAGGGCGCCAAGGTACCCCACCTCACCTACTGTGGCGACGCGGTCATCGAAGAGGGCGCCAACATCGGGGCGGGCACGATCTTCGCCAACTACGACGGCGTCAACAAATCGACAACCAGGGTGGGGGCCAACGCGTTCGTCGGCTCCAACTCCGTCCTGGTGGCTCCGGTCGATATCGCCCCCGGCGGCTTCGTGGCAGCCGGCTCGACCATCACCGACGACGTCGGCGCGGGCGAACTGGCTGTGGCCCGAGGCAGGCAGCGCAACGTCGAGGGCTGGGTGGTCAATCGTCGCCCGGAGTCCAAAGCCGCGCATTCCGCCGAGGAACACGACGGCTCCATCCACCCGGCTGTGGCCGAATCCCGAGCGAAGAAGAAGGCGTGACGTAGTCGATGGATCAGATCGCGAAGAACGACAAGCACCTCATGCTCTTTTCGGGGCGCGCATACCCCGAACTCGCCCAGGAAGTGGCGCAGCTGATGGGGCAGGAGTTGGTGCCCACCAGGGCGCTCAACTACGCCAACTCCGAGACCTACGTGAGGTTCGAGGAGTCCGTGCGCGGGTGCGACGCCTTCGTCATCCAGTCGCACACCGCTCCGGTGAACGAATGGATCATGGAGCAGTTGATCATGGTGGACGCGCTCAAGCGCGCATCGGCCAAGCGGATCACCGTCGTGGCGCCGTTCTATCCCTACGCGCGGCAGGACAAGAAGCACATGGGTCGCGAGCCCATCTCAGCCCGTCTCGTCGCCGATCTGTTCCACGCCGCCGGTGCCGACCGGATCATGTCGGTGGACCTGCATGCCTCGCAGATCCAGGGTTTCTTCGACGGACCCGTCGACCATCTGTGGGGACATCCGGTGCTGTCCGAGCACGTCAAGGCCAACTACGACCTCTCGGAGATCGTGGTGGTCTCGCCCGATGCCGGCCGCGTGAGGCTGGCGGACGTGTGGACCGACATGCTGCATTGCCCACTAGCCATCGTGCACAAGCGCCGCGATCCCAACAAGGCCAACACCGTCGAGGTCCGCGAGGTGGTGGGTGACGTGGCCGGCAAGACCTGCCTGCTCGTCGACGACATGATCGACACCGCCGGCACCATCTGCCAGGCCGCGGAAACCCTCCGCGAACGGGGCGCCGCACGGGTCATCGTGGCCGCCACCCACGCGGTGTTCTCAGGCCCCGCCGCCCAGCGTCTCAACGCCGCGGATATTGATGAGGTCATAGTTACCAATACCCTGCCCATCAAGACGACCGAGTCGATTAGTAATCTGACAGTGCTGTCGATCGCACCGCTGATCTCAAAGGCGATCAGCGCGGTGTTCCTCGACGGTTCCGTCACATCGCTCTTCGGAGGAGTCTCGTAAATGTCAGTAGACCGTACCCCTACCAAAGTTTCCGTCATCGGCGCCGGAGCCGTTGGCTCCTCGGTCGCTCTCAGTATCCTGCTGAAGGGCGCCGCGCAGCAGGTCGTGCTGCAAGACATCAACGAGGCCAAGGCGTCGGCTGAAGCCGCCGACATGGCGCACGGCAGCGCGTTCTACCCCGCCGCCCAGATCGAAGGAACCGCCGACGTCGACGCGACGGCCAACTCCGACGTCATCGTCGTGACCGCTGGCGCCAAGCAGCAGCCTGGTCAGTCTCGTCTGGATCTGGCCGGTGCCACCGTCGGCTTGATCAAGAAGATCCTGCCGCCGCTCGTCGATCGGTCCCCGAACGCACGCTTCATCATGGTGACCAATCCTGTCGACGTGACGACGGAGGCTGCGATCCACATCACCGGCCTGCCTCGTGAGCGGATGTTCGGCTCGGGCACCGTGCTCGATTCGGCCCGTCTGCGCTACCAGGTCTCCCGTGCGACGAAGGTGGCGGTACGCAACGTGCACGCCTACATGGTGGGGGAGCACGGCGACACGGAGACCCCGCTGTGGTCGGCCGCTCGCATCGGTGGCGTTCCGCTGCTCGACTGGGAGCGCCAGACCGGTCTTCTTGGGCCGGAGGTGCGCGAGAAGATCGCCCACGACACCATCTACGCGGCCTACAAGATCATCGAAGGCAAGGGCGCAACCAACCATGCCATCGGCCTGGCCGCCACCGAGATCGTGCAGGCGGTGATCCGCGATGAGAACCGGATCCTTCCGGTGTCCTCGCATCTCGAGGACTGGCTCGGCATCAAGGACGTGACCATGTCGGTCCCCACCCTGGTCGGCGGGCACGGTGCCGCTCAGCCGTTCGAACTCGATGTCACCGACGACGAGCTGACAGCCCTGCGTCGTAGCGGCGAAACCATCAAGCGCGAACTGGTCAACTTGGGCTTCTGATACCAGCCACACCTCGGCTTCTGAGTCCTGACAAAAGGCCCGTAGTATTGCTCGATTGTGAGCAGCTACGGGTCTTTGTTACGTCAGCAGGGCGTTGCGCGCGTCTTGGTTTCGCAGTTGGTGGCCCGGTTCCCGACGGGCATGATCTCGCTGGGCTTGTTGATCCATATCGAGTCGATCTTCGGCTCCTACGGATCGGCGGGCTTGGTGCTGGGCGCATCGTCGATCGGCCAGGCGGTCTCCGGCCCGGTGACCGGCCGCCTGATGGGGCGACTGGGCGCGCGCCCGGTGCTGATCGTGACCACGCTACTTTGCGCCGGGGCGCTGGCCGTGATGGCTCTGACACCCTTGCCGTTGTGGGGATTCCTCGTCGTGGGCGCGATCTGCGGGCTGAGCTTCCCGCCCGTCCAGCCCGCGGTACGAACCCTCTATCCGAAGCTGGTGGAGTCGACGCAACTCAGCCGCCTGTTCTCGCTGGATGCCTCGGCTCAGGAGCTGATCTGGGTGGCCGGCCCCGTGGTGATCACGCTGATCGCCGGGCAGGTCTCCCCGGTGGCTGGCCTGCTCGTGTGCGTCTTCTTTCTGGTGGCCGGCGGCGCCTGGTTCATCTCCGCGCCGGCTTTGGGACACGTCGAGATGGTGGCGAGCAAGCAGCGCTTCGGCCGTGTGCTGCTGCGCCCCTCGGTGATGTTGGTGACGGTGGTCGGATTCATGATGATCGCCTCCCTGGCGTCGGTGGAGGCCAGCGTCGTCGCGCGGTTCGGAGAAGGGGGCTACCAGGCCGGACTGGTGCTGGCGGTCTGGTCTGCCGCGTCGCTGGTGGGCGGGCTGGCCTTCGGGCACCTGCCGGTGCGGCGATGGAGCTTGACGCTGAGGCTGGTCATCGTCGTGGTCGGCATGGGGCTGGCGCTGGGAACCACCGGTGCCCTCACCTTGACCCTGGCCCTGGTGGTGGGCGGCCTGGGAATCGCGCCAGCGCTGGCGGTGATGTTCACGATCATCGCCAACAACGTAGACTTCTCCGACTCCACGGAGGCCTATGGATGGGTCGGCACCGGGCAACTCGTCGGTGCGGCCGTCGGCTCGGCGGCCGCGGGTTTCATGATCGACGCGCAGGGACACGTCGGCGGCATGCTGGTGAGCCTCATCGCGGCGGTGCTGGCAGTGCTCGTGGCCGTGCTCGGCAACCGCGCCCACGCGCCTCGCGAGGACACGCCAGCGCTGGCTCCCAGAGACTCCTGACCCTATCCAGCCCGTATCCAGGGTCGGGGTCGCACCCCAGGAGGGCGCGACTCAGGTCTCATAGTGGGCGCCTCAGGGAAGGAGCGCCGACCGATGTTCCGCCGGTCGGCCGTGCCTAGGCTTTCTGCGCACCGCGTTTGAGAGAGGTCAAAATCGATGAGCATCGCCCCACCCACCAGCCGCACCGCGTGCGCGACGGCCGGACTCACCAAGATCTACGGAGAAAAGGATCGCGCGGTGGTGGCCGTCGATGACGTGTCGCTCAGCATCGCGAAGGGGTCGTTCACCGCCATCATGGGCCCGTCCGGCTCAGGCAAGTCGACGCTGATGCATTGCATGGCCGGCCTCGACAAGCCCACCCGTGGGCAGATCTTCATCGGCGACCACGACATCGCGGCCTTGCCGGAACGCGTCGTCACCACCGTGCGTCGCGACAAGGTGGGCTTCGTCTTCCAATCGTTCAACCTGTTGCCCACCCTGACGGCAGAGCAGAACATCTTGCTGCCGCTGGACCTGGCCGGTCGTCGTGTCGTCAAGGAGCTGTTCGCCCAGGTGGTGGACTCGCTCGGGCTGCGCGACCGGCTTACCCATCGCCCCAGCCAACTCTCGGGTGGTCAGCAGCAGCGCGTCGCCGTTGCCCGTGCCCTGATCACGCAACCCGAGGTGATTTTCGCCGACGAGCCCACAGGCGCCCTGGACACGAAGACCTCGGCCACGTTGCTGGCCTACCTGCAACGCTGCGCGCGCGAGCAGGGACAAACCATCATCATGGTCACGCACGACCCAAAGGCTGCCAGCTACGCCGACCGGGTGCTGCTGCTGCTCGACGGCAAAGTCGTCGATGACATCGCCGACCCCACCGCCGACGGTGTGATGGCTCGGCTGGGGGAGCTTTCCTGATGTTGCGCGATGCATCCAACGAGATCCGGCTGCATCCGGGTCGCTTCGCCGCCACGTTGATCGCCATCGCGATCAGCATCGGCTTCATCTCCGCGATCTCGATCTTCGTCAGCACCCAACAATCCGCGCTTTCGCGGTCCAATGCGCTGGGCGTCTCGCACGCCGATGCCGTGGTCACGATCGACTACTACGAGGACGAAGCACCCGTCGATCACGCGACGCTGGAGGCCATCGACGGCGTCGCCGCGGCGCAGGGCATCCAGTCCGTCAGCACGATGCTGACCAACAACGGCGAAACCCTCTTCTTCGCGCTGCACGGCGTGCCGGACGAGGACTTCCGCTGGTCTGAGGTGACCGACGGTCGCTTCCCCGAGTCGTCCGACGAGATCACCGTGTCCCAATCCGGCGCCGATCGTCTCGGCGTCGGGCTGGGCGACCAGATCGCCATCGAAGGCGGCGACGGGCAGTTCACCATCGTTGGTCTCACCGATGATCCCCGTTCGCTGTTCCAGGAGGTGGGCTACATCGATGCCACCGACGCGGGACCGGCGTTCACCTATACGATCAAGGCCGCCGAGGGTGTCACTCCGGAACAACTGGTGCAGACCATCGGAGAGGCCCTGGGTACCTCCGAAGGGTTCGTCGTGCGGACGGGCGACGAGGAGCGCGCCACCCAGCTCAACAGTCTCACCGCCGACCTCGACCTGTTCAAGTATCTGCTCTGGGGCTTCGGCGGCCTGGCCCTGGTGATCGGCATGATCACCATCGCCAATACCTTCACCATCCTGGTGGCGCAGCGCCGTCGCCAAGTGGGGCTGTTGCGGGCCGTGGGCGCATCGACGAGACAGGTGATCGGGCGCCAGTTGGCGGAGTCCATGCTGCTGGGGCTGATCGGTTCGCTGCTCGGCATCGGCGTGGGCTTCGGTGTGGCCGCGATCGGAGCCAACGTGACGGGGGCGATCTACTGGGGCTTCGACGTGGAGTGGGTCGAACTCGGCGTCGCGCTGTTGGTGGGGGTGCTGGCCACGGTGATATCGGCCGTGGCGCCCGCGCTCCGAGCGTCGCGGGTGAAACCGCTGGAAGCGCTGCAAACCGTGCCGACGGAATCCCAGGCCAAGCGGGCGGGCATCGTGCGGATCGCGATCTGTGCCCTCGCCCTCGTGGTGGGCATCGCGCTGGTGATCTACAGTCGCAGCCTGGCCGAGTGGGCGCTGCCTGTCGCGATGGGGGCAGGCGCCCTGCTCACCGTCGCCGTGCTGGGCATGGCGCCGCTGTACGTCGCGCCGATCCTGCGCCTGCTGGGCCGTATCTTCGGCCGGATCGGCCCAACCGTGCGGCTGGCCTTCACCAATGCCGCCCGCAATCCCGCGCGAGCCGCGTCCACCGCCACCGCCTTGATGCTCGCCGTCGGGTTGATCGTCACGCTGCAGGTGGCGCTGGCCACGACCCGCACGACGGGCATGGCCACCATCGACGAACAGGTGCCGATCGATATCTCCGCGACCTCGTGGGAACAACTGCCGGATGGGGCGATCACTCAGCTGGAAGAGTCGCCATCGGTGGACAAGCTGATCCTGATCGCATCCAAGATGGTGGAGACCTCTCCGGACGGGATGGGTTTCTCCGGTCGTGCCTTCGACGCCCAGAGCGCGTTCGCGGAGTGGGGCATGGAGCCGCTGACGAAACTGGCAGACGACACCGTCTACGTCTCTCCCTACGAAGGGCTGGAGCCAGGCGGCACCCTGGAACTGCCCGGTGTCGACGGTCCGGTCGAACTGAAGGTGGTGACCTCGGAGCGGATGGGCTACTCGGAGATGGGCGTGACCAGCGCGACGTTCGATCGTCTCGCGGGGGAGCCCCTCACCATGAGCGCCTGGATCAAGCTGGTGGACCGCACCTCCGCCACCCAGCTCAACGAGGTGGTCAGCATCTTCGGAAACTATCCCGAGGTGATGGTGGAGGGCGGAGCAGTGATGGCCGGCATCCTGCAGCAGGTGCTCGACGTGATGCTGATCGTGCTTACCGCCTTGCTCGGCGTTGCCGTGCTGATCGCGCTGGTGGGTGTTGGCAACACCCTCGGATTGTCGGTGATCGAACGCCAGCGCGAGTCTGCGTTGCTGCGGGCGCTCGGTATGCAGCGCGCCGGTCTGCGGCGGATGCTGCTCATCGAGGCCATCGCCCTGGTGGGCGTCGGAACAGTGATCGGTCTGGCCGCCGGCGCCTTCTTCGGATGGCTCGGGGTCTCGTCGACGATCGCCGCGATGGGAGACGCCGGCGTGGACATGCGGTTCTCCATCGACGCCGGCTACACGGCGGCGCTGGTGGGGGTGTGCCTGGTGGCCGCCTGCCTGGCGTCGGTGCTGCCGGGGCGCAAAGCCGCCAACGCCACCCCCACGGAAGCACTCGCGATCGACTGAACCCCTAGATCCCGGCAAGAATGGGGCGATCCGGTGGTGATGGGCTAAACTAGCCGGGCGCCTGGCGAGGGACACGAGAGAACCAGCGGAACGACCTGTCCGCGACATCTCTCGATCAGTCCGTTATCGACTAGCTTCTCTTCGCTCGGCCTGTGTATGCCCATATGAGATTTGAGGAGAAGACATGGCTGATCATTCGCTCAACGCCACCCGTCGTGAAGAGTTCGGCAAGGGCGCTGCCCGTCGTATTCGCCGCGCCGGCGACATCCCCGCCGTGCTGTACGGCCACGGCACCGACCCCGTTCACCTGACCCTGCCGGGGCGCGAGACCTTCCTCGCCCTGCGCCAGGCCAACGTGCTGTTCTCGCTCACCATCGAGGGCGAGAAGAAGACGGTTCTGGCTCTGCCCAAGCAGGTGCAGCGCGATCCCATCCTGCCGGTGATCGAGCACGTCGACCTGCTGCTGGTGAAGGCCGGCGAGAAGGTCACCGTCGACGTCCCGATCATCGTCATCGGCGAGGTCCGCGAGGGCATCGTCAACCAGGAGGTGCAGACCCTTTCCGTCGAGGCCTCCGCCACCAACATCCCCACCGAGATCGAGGTGTCCGTGACCGGCCTGGAGGTCGGCGGTCACATCCTCGTCAGCGATGTCACCCTCCCCGAGGGCGCTACCGCTCAGGATGATCCGGAGGCCCTGGTGCTCAACATCATCATCCCGGCCGCTGAGGTCGCCGCTGATGATGCCGAGGGCGAAGAGGATGCCGAGGCCGCCGCGGAGTGACGAACCCCGCAACCCCTTGGCTTGTGGCCGGGCTCGGTAATCCGGGCCCGGCCTACGAACCCACCCGGCACAACGTCGGGTACTGGGCCGTAGCGGACCTCGCGGACCGCTACGGCTCCTCCTTCGTGCTCAACTCGCGGCAGCGGTGCCAGGTGGCGACGGTGAGCCTGCCGCCCGCGCCGGGAATCGACGCCGTGAGGTTGGTGCTGGTGCGGCCCACCACTTACATGAACGATTCGGGGCGCACTGTGGCGGCCGTCGCGGCATTCCACAAGATCGCCCCCGAGCACGTCATCGCCATCCACGACGAACTCGATCTCGATCCCGGCCGGTTGCGGGTCAAATTCGGCGGTGGCGACAACGGCCACAACGGCCTGAAGTCGATCCGCCAGCACCTCGGCACCGGCGAGTTCTACCGCGTGCGCGTCGGTATCGGCCGCCCGCCCGGTCGCCAGTCCGCGGCCGATTATGTGTTGTCCAAGCTGCGTCCCTCAGACCTCGACACGATGCGCGTCGACGCCGCGGTTGCCGGCGATGCGGTCGAAGTGTTGGTGCGCGACGGCTTGGTCGCCACGCAGAACCGCTTCAACTCGTGATTTCACTATGACCTGGAGCCAACGAACCCTCTACAGTTTCGATTGCGAAACCACCGGCACCGATGTGCGCCGCGACCGTCTTGTCACGGCCACCGTGGCCAAGATCGAAGGTGGACGCCACGTCGATTCGAGATCCTGGTTGGTCGATCCCGGCGTGGAGATTCCCGAGCGCGCCACCGATGTGCACGGCATCACCACGCAGCATGCCCGCGAGCATGGCAAGGACCCTGCGACGGAGGTGCCCGACATCGCCCGCATCGTCGCCGGCGTGTTGCACTCGGGGCATCCGTTGGTGGTGTTCAACGCCGCCTATGACCTTTCTCTGCTGGAGGCAGAGCTCCTGCGCCACGGCCTGCCGCCGCTGACCGCACGGGTGCCGTCGTCGCGGTGGCATACCGTGATCGACCCGATGGTGATTTGCCGCGGCATCGATATGGAACAGAAATCGTTCGCCAAAGGCCGCAAGTATCGGCTGCCCGACCTGTGCGTGCGCTACGGGGTGGAGTTCACCGAATCGCACGACGCCACCGCGGATGCCGTCGGCGCGGGCCTCCTGGCGATAGCCATCCTGGATACGGAGCCGTTGGTCTCCGGTCTCGGCCCGGATGCCCTGTTCGCCACACAACAGACATGGCGTGCCGCAGACCAGCGTGGTTTCCGCGAATGGGGCGCCCGCCAGCGCACCACCCGCGACTTCGAGGACATCGACGACGGCTGGCCCCTCCACTCCTCCCTCACTCGCGGCTGAGCCTTTCAGGTCTCAAACGAGCAGTGAAACCCGTCGTCAGGTCCGTGACGCGAAAGTAGGCGGGCGCCCTCTCTCGGGTGCCTGGGGCGACAATGGGCGGAGGAAACCCTCTGTCCGGTCCCTGATGCGAAAGTATGTGGAGGAATCCCATGGTCCGGTCCCTGAGGTGCGAGGAACGAGCCTCGAAGGGCGTTAAACGCAAGCATGGGCAGAGACTGAGCCCAAAGGTCCCGGTTTACGCCCTTCGAGGCTCCTCGCAAGCTCGTCGCACCTCAGGGACCGGTGATTGGGTCCTGATGTCTCGCTTTCCCCCCATGGTGGCAGCGAAGCAGCCCGGAAGCTGAGGTGCGTACTTCGAGGCTCGTTCCTCGCACCTCAGCAACCGGAACGAGCCTCGGAGGGTGGTCCCTGATGCGAAAGTGTGTGACGGATCCCGTTGTCAGGTCCCTGATGCGAAAGTATGTGGCGGAATCCTGTTGTCCGGTCCCTGAGGTGCGAGCGCTAGCGAGCCTCGAAGGGCGTGAAACGTAAGCATTCGCACAGACTCTGCCGGCCCTAGTCAACGCCCTTCGAGGTTCCTCGCAGAGCTCGTCACACCTCAGGGACCGGTGATTGGGTCTCGTCTGCCACACTTTCCTGCCCCGCGGTGGCAGTGAAGCAGCCCGGTCCCTGAGGTGCCCCTCGAGGTGGTGAGCGGGGGTAGTGGGCAACGTCCGGGTGGTCTCCGTCGTCCCGTACCGCCCTGCTAGGTTGTGCGATGTGTCGATGACGAGGGCCTTAGGGATTGCGTTGGGTGTTGCTGCCGACGCTGTGCTGGGCGATCCGAAGAAGCACCACCCCGTCGCGTGGTTCGGGACGTTCGCCAGCAAGGTAGAGCCTCCTCTTACGCTGATGATCGCGCCCATGGAGCGGTCTACGTCGCGGCGACGGTGACCCCGTCGCCCTGATAGGCCTGGCGATCGAGCGGGCGACACGCACTCATCCCGTCGCTCATGTGGCCGCCACGGCCATGTGCACCTGGGTCGTGCTCGGCGCGCGGAGCCTCGCCAAGGAGGGCGAGACCATGGCGGATCACCTGGAGGCGGGCGACCTGGATGGCGCCCGTGGACGTCTGGGCCATCTCTGTGGTCGCGACCCCAGCAACCTCGATGAGCCGGAGCTCGCGCGCGCCGCCGTCGAGTCGATGGCGGAGAACACCGCTGATGCCGTGGTGGCGTCGCTGTTCTGGGGAGCGATCGCGGGAATACCAGGCCTGCTCGTGCATCGGGCCGTCAACACGCTGGACGCGATGGTAGGTCATCTCAACGAGCGCTATGCGCGCTTCGGCACCGCCGCAGCACGTCTGGATGATGCTCTCGACTACCTGCCCGCCCGGATCACCGGCGATCTGGCGTGCCGGCTGGCTTGGGTCGTCGGGGGCGACTCTGCCCGTGCGTACGGGATCATGCGTCGAGACTGCCGCAAGCACCCGTCCCCGAATGGCGGCTGGTGCGAGTCGGCCTGGGCCGGCGCCCTCGACGTGCAACTCGGCGGCACCAACGTCTACTTCTCCCGCACGGAGGAGCGTCCGCTGCTGGGCGAGGGCCCGCGCCCCGATGCGGGCAAACTCCGCAAGGCTGCCCGCTTGGTGACCGCCGTCACCACCCTCGCGACCGGTATCGCCGTCGGAGCCCTCGTCAATCGCTCCCGGAGACGCCCCTCATGACCCCCTCTCGCCTGCCCACCGCCCACCCCGCCAATCGAGGAAAATCGGCCAATGGCCCATTTTTCGGTGTCTATTCCCGAGAATCGGCCACTGCCCGTCGCACGCCATTCCAGGAAAATCGGCCAGTGCCCTCTTTGTCAAGCTGGTTGTGAGTCGGTTGGTGAGAGATTGGGAGTTGAGTTAGATGACGATCAGTGTTGGGGTCACGGCGGCGGAGATCCGCGAGTTCGTGCATGAGTACCAGTTGCAGCCGTACGGGCAGAAGGGCTCGTGGCTGGCCGCGCGGGGCGTGTCGTACGACCGGCTGCAGCGGTGGCGGGATGCGGTGTACGCCGGTGATCTGGACCGGGGGCTGGTTCCGCGAGAGGCTAGTGGTGTGACTGTTCCCCCGAGTAAACGCACCGCGCTGGAGAAGCAACGAGCCGCGGAGAGTGCCGCGCACGAGGTCGAGCTGGCCCGGTTACGCGACCGTATCGCGGAGCCTGGAGGGGTCAACGATGCGCTGGGAAAAGCTATCGGGCTCTTGCACGCGATGAACGAGCACGAGCCCGCCGTCAACCAGACGACGACCGATCCGTCTGGTTCCTGACCATGGAGAACGACCTCGTCGTCGAGTTGACCGGATCACTGGTTCGCAACGCCAAGCGGTTGACGATCGCGGGGTGGCACGATCGACGTGGTACTACCGTCATAACCCGCGTGGGCGGGTGGCTGATCCGGTGCATCAGGCAGACCGGGCCTACCAGTCTCGGATCAGTGAGACCGATCGGGGAGAAGATCGCCGGGTTCATCCTCGCCGGCTGGGCAGCTGGTAACTCTGTTGATCACGCGTTCGCGACGGCATGGGATCAGGGGATCATGCTCGGTGCCCGCCGTTCCTGGTGGCGGATCGCTGCCGAGATCGAAGAACAGATGCTGCGCCCTGCTGTTCCCGTCAGCAAACAACGCCGGGCGCCGCGGAACAAGCCGGTGCTGAAAGCGACCGGGCCAGAGCAGGTATGGAGGCGGGATATCACCGACCTGTACTCGCCGTGGCGGGGTGGTGTTCAAGGCATACAAGATCACTGACATCTTCTCCCGGCAGATCGTCGGATGGCGGGTTGACGACGGTGAGGCCGACCACCTCGCCGTTGAGATGTTCGCGGCGGCGATCGCCGTGCACGGCGCGCCGCGTGTCGTGCACGCCGATAACGGTCCCTCGATGAAATCGAACCTGCTGCAGGACTTCCTACCAACGAGCACGGTGTCGAGTTGTCGCATAACAGGCCCTACGTGTCTGACGACAACCCGTTCTCCGAGGCAGGGTTTAGGACGATGAAGTACCGTCCCGGTTACCCGAAAGTCTTCCCGGACCTTGATGCGGCCCGCCTACCTTGGCGAGTACGTGCCCTGGTACAACCACGAGCACAAGCACTCCAGTATCGCGTTGTTCTCCCCAGCCCAGGTCCACGACGGCACCTGGCGTCAGGCCTGGCAGACCCGGGACCACGCGCTGCAACGCTACTTCGACGCACACCCCGAACGCTTCCGGGCCGCCGCAAAACACCGGCACCCGCGGACACGGTCGGGATCAACCTGCCAAACGAGAAACCAGAAAACAAAGCCATGACTCCACACAGCTTGACATCGCGCGGTGGTCGATTTTTCGGTGTCTGGTCCTGAAAATCGGCCAATGGCCGATTTTCCGGAATTGGGGGCGGGGGTTGTGGTGTGGAGGTTGATGTGAGGGGCGAGAGAGGGAGGTCGCAATGACCGGACTGCTGATCGCGGGAACGTCGTCGGATGCGGGCAAGTCGCTGTTCGTCACCGGACTCTGCCGGGTGGCGCGACGGCGGGGAATCGACGTCGCGCCGTTCAAGGCGCAGAACATGAGCAACAACTCGATGGTCTGCGTCGACGGCTCCGAGATCGGGCGTGCCCAGTACCTGCAGGCGATGGCGGCAGGGGTGACGCCGGAGTCGATCCTGAACCCGGTGCTGCTCAAGCCCGGCACCGACCGACGCAGCTTCGTCGTGCTACGCGGGCAGCCCGCCGGCAGGCTGGAGGCGGGGGAGTACGCCACCTCCCGACGGCACCTGGCCGACGCCGCCCACGCCGCCTACGAGGAGCTCGCGCAGCGCCACGAGCTGGTGATCTGCGAGGGCGCGGGGTCGCCGGCGGAGATCAATCTTCGCCACGGGGATTACACCAACATGGGCCTGGCCAGGCGCTTCGACCTGCCCGTCGTGATGGTCGGCGACATCGACCGGGGCGGCGTGTTGGCGTCGCTCTACGGAACCTGGGCGTTGCTCGAGGACGAGGACCGCGCGCTGCTCGCCGGCTACGTGATCAACAAGTTCCGAGGCGATCAGTCCGTCCTGGACCCCGGCCTCGACGAGATCACGCGACGCACCGGACTCACCAACTACGGCGTGCTGCCGTGGCTGCACGGGGTGTGGATTGACGGCGAGGACGCGCTGGAAGTCGGCCGGTGGCGACACGACGGGTCGGTTGCCGACGGGCCTGAGCTGACCGTCGCAGCCGTGCGGCTGCCTCGGATCTCCAACGCCACTGATGTGGATGCGTTGGCTCATGAGGCGGGCGTGACCGTGACGGTGACCGTCGATCCCGCCGAGGTGGCGAAAGCCGATGTGGTGGTGCTGCCCGGCTCGCGCTCCACCCTCGACGACCTCACCTGGCTCCGCGAGACCGGCATCGCTGCGGAGATCGAGCGCCGCGCCGCCAAGGGGCGCCCGGTGCTGGGCATCTGCGGCGGCTACCAGATGCTGGCCCGAACCATCGTCGACGGGGTGGAGAACCGCCAGGAATTCGGGTCTGGGCTCGGGTTGTTGCCCGTCGAGGTGCGCTTCCATCCCGACAAGGTGCTGGCCCGCCCCGAGGGCGAGTGGCGAGGCCTGTACGTCGACGGCTACGAGATCCACCACGGCCGGTGCGTCGTCGACCAGGGGCATGAGCCCTTCCTCGACGGCGTCCGCTCCGGCTCGGTGTGGGGCACCATGTGGCACGGCTCGCTGGAGAACGACGAGTTCCGTCGCGCCTGGCTTCAGGAAGTTGCAGCCCAAGCGGGGAAACAATGGGACCCACGCAGCAGCGCCCCGGGTTTTTCCGCCGGCCGCGAGCTGATGATCGAGACGGTCGCTGATGCCATCGAGAACCACGTCGACGTCGACGGTCTACTGGGCTTGGCGCGTCAGTAGAGAAGCAGATCGTCTCGGTGGTGTATGCCACCTATCTGAGACGATCTGCTCATACTTAGGGTTTACAACAAGTTGGTTCGCACCGCGAAGCCCATCTTTTCGGTGGTGTCATCCCCGTAGAGATATTGGACTGCGTCGGCCGTGGGTGGGCGACGCTGCCGTCGGCCGACGCCGAGCTCTGGCACCGAGAGTCGCCTGCAGCGTCGCGAGTACGACCCGGAGGCCAGCGTGGAGAGCAGCGCAATGATCGTCTTGAAGCGCGCTGATCGATCGCTCCACTGCCGCCAGGTGAATAACCACACTTCACCGGCGTGAGCCACGAAGGCTCCCCAGTTCTGCCGTCCCAACCCCACATCCGCCACCACGTCCCTGGCCAGATCGCCGAGCGCGAAGGACATGCCGGAGTAGCTGGCGATCACACCGCCCACATCGAAACCGGCCGCCGAAGCCAGGTCGCGTAGCTCGGACACCTGCGCGTCGAGAGAGCTGTCTCCTGGCCGACTCTGAGTGACGTCTCGTATCGCAGCGATGCACCACATGATGCCTTCGTCCAGCAGTGCAAGATTCATCTCATCGGAGACTTGCGCCGCAAGGTTAAGGAGGTTCTCGGCTTCCTCCAGCGTGCCGAGCGTGGTGAGGGACCTTTCATCGAACCTGGAGGCGAGGGGAGTGCCCAATATCGCGTCGGCCAGCGACGACATGCTTCCGTACTCCTCGTATCCGACCACTGTGTACCCCCGCACCGTCGACGGGTCCAACGTTCCGGGGAGCCGCAGCGCGCGGAATGCGTCGAAGGTTTCCTCCCAGTTCTCGCAGCCGCGAAAAACCTCGTGTATGGGGTCGTCGAACTGTGGCGTGCGAAGCCACACCTCTTGGATCTGCATGTCGTCGCGATGAGTCAGCTCAAGGCCGGGGGCCCAGTGCGTCCATTCGAACTCCGGGTAGTGCCACTCTGTGTCCAGGAGCACGGCGGAGGCTTTCGGGAGCGCCCAGAACCCCATCCGCCACCACTCGGGGCCGTTTTGGATGGTGGCCCACCCCGGCGTGTCGTGCGTGTAGCCGGTCATCCGCCTCCGTCCCTCACATATAACTGGCTGGGTTCCTCGCAGTGTACGTATTGCACACTGCGAGGAACCCAGCCAGCTATAAATCTGTCTCAGCGATCACATGCCTGAGACCAGGGTTGTGGTGAGCAGCCGGTGCCAGCGGTTGCGGGGGAGATGGGACCGGAGGGCGGCGAGGCCGGTGGCGTACTTGGAGATCGTCTGGGGACGATGTCCCTCTGCCCAGAGCAAGCGATCGGCGTCGGAGGGACGCGCCCCCGACTTGGTCTCGACGATCACCAGGCCCGGCACCCGGAGCTCATCGGCGGCGGTGTGCCAGGTGAGGTCGGAGTCGACGGTGAGCCTGGCGCCGTCGCCGAGAACGAAGGTGCGGCGGCGGTACTCGGTGGTGAGGGCCGGATCTAGCGGGCCGTCAGGGACGATGCGGGCCGCGGCGAGACGGTCGAAGACGAAGGCCGCGCCGTCGCCGTCGAGGATCAGGTGCTCGCATTCGGTGCGCTCTTTGACGGTGTGCGCACCTCGCCGGGTCTTGACCTCCAGGAAACGAAGGCCGGTGTCGTAGCTGCGGATCCGCACCTTGTAGCGGCGACGACGGCGATGAGCCGTCCCTCGGAAGGCCTCCAACGACGGGGTGTCGAAGTAGAGCGAGTGGTAGCCGAAGGCCCGACGCCCGTCGATCTCTAACTGCCTCGTGTGGGATGGAAGACGGTCGAGCAGGGCACTGGTGGAGGCCTCGTCGAGGACGTACTTGCGGTCGATCCGGGTCAGCAGGGCGGAGGTGGCGTTCAGCTCGTCGAGACTCACAGGGGCTAGACGATCCATAGTGAGCGCGCTCATCGTGCGACCACCACGGTGCGGGGCAGGAGAGCGCGGCGACGGTACCGCACATCGACCAGGGTGAAGTCGTTCACCAGGTCCAGGCGCTGCACCGAGACGCTCTGCACGTCCGCGTCGAGGCGGGTGGACAGCTCCGCCGTGAGCTCCTGAGGATCGGCGATCGCGCGGTCGAGCTGGATCACTTGACGGCCGTAGGAGCCGAACACCTTGGGGTGGTCGCCGACGAACATCGTCACCACCAGCGCGGCCATCAGGCCCACGGTGAGCCAGAGTGACGTCGTGCCGATCCCGGCGATCAAACCGATGGCGAGCGAGGCGAAGTAGTAGGCCACCTCGTGCTGGGCCAGCTCGTCGGAGCGGAGCCGGATGATCGAGAGCACCCCGAACAGCCCCAATCCGAGCCCCACGGTGGTGGCCGCCTGCGCGCTCAGCGCCGTCGCCACGGCCAGCACGCCGACGTTGACGCCGAGGTAGGCCACGGCCAGGTCGCGGCGGTGGTGGCGGGGGAAGTAGACGCCAAAGATCAGGATGGCGATGGCGGCCAGGTTGGCGGCGATGGGGATCAGCGTGGTCATCGGGACTCCTCGGTCGGGGTGGGGTGTGCTCTTATTCAGCCGTCGGAGTCTGTGGGGTTCCTGTGAACGGATCCTGCCTCGTCTGTGAGTATCTGGATCGACGGTTCGCTGCGCTGATCGGGGTGGGTGGCGGCTCGTTTTCGCTCCTGCGAAGGGGACGGAAGATCCCTCGGTGAGGAGGGTGGGAGGCTCGGGAAGAGACTGACCGACCCCGCCGAAGAGTGCCGGAAGGGCGCCTGGCAGACTGAACGGCGACAGGCACGAGAGCACGAGGAACTCGGTTAAATTCCGAGACGGTCCCGCCACTGTGACCACGGGGACAACGTGGAAGTCAGGAACTCGTCTCGTGCGCCGTTTCGATGGGCGAGAGACTCAAGGAAGGCAGGTTCGGTTGAACGTGCATGCAACTCCGCAGTTGGTTGGCATAGGCGTCGGCCCGGGAGACCCGGAACTCATCACCGTGAAAGCAGTCAGGTTGCTGGCGACAGCCGATGCGGTGCTGGTCCCGGCGACGGAAGAATCCGGCGACGGTCCGGGACGAGCCGAGCAGATCGTCGTCGCCAACTGCCCGAGCGCGCGCATCGTTCGGATTCCGTTTTCCATGGCCTGCCGCAAGGGCGTCAACGAGCGACGCAAGGAAGCCTGGCAGACCTCCGCGGAGGCCGCCGTTGACGCCTTCCAGAACGGAGCCCAGCTGGTGGTGTTCGCCACGGTGGGCGATCCCAGCGTCTTCTCCACCTTCTCCTACCTGGCGGCGCACGTTCTCAGATGATGCCCAGGTGGGGATCCAGGTTGTGCCCACGGGGTGACGGCCATGCAGGCGCTGGCAGCAGAGAGCACCCCGCTGGTGGAGGGCACCGAGACGCTGGCCCTGGTTCCGGTGACCGCCGGCCTGGACAAGCTGGGCGAACTCCTCGACGTGGTGGACACCGTCGTCGCATACAAGGGCGGACGCAAGATGCCGCAGGTTGCCGCGACGATCCGCGGCAAGGACCGCGACGCCGTGCTCGGGGTCAACATCGGTCTCGAACGTCAAGAGATCTTCACGCTCAGCGAGCTCGACGACGACCAGCGAGCGCCCTACTTCTCGACGGTATTGGCGCCGGCCAAGCGTTCCGGAGAGACGGGAGGACGACTGTGAGCGAACCGAAGAAAGGCAAGGTGGTCTTCGTCGGAGCCGGGCCGGGCGCCGACGATCTCATCACGCTGCGCGGCGCGCGCGTGATCGCCGAAGCCGACATCGTCATCTGGGCTTCCTCGCTGGTGCATCCGGGCATCGTGGCGAATGCCAAGCCGGGGGCGCTGGTCGTCGACTCGGCCGGAGAGGCGCTGGAGGACACGGAGGCGCATTACCGCCGGGCTGCGGAAGAGGGCCTCCTTGTTGCCCGCGTGCATACCGGTGATCCCTCCATCTACGGAGCCACCGGCGAGCAGTACGAGCTGTGCCGGCAAATCGGGGTCGAGTTCGAGACCATCCCCGGTATCTCCGCCTACTCCGCAACGGCCGCGCGTACCAACTCCGAGATCACCATCCCCGAGGTCTGCCAGTCGTTCATCCTCACCCGGCTCGAGGGCGGCCGCACGCCGATGCCGCCCAAGGAGACCGTGGCCGGCTTCGCCCAGCACGGCGCCACCATGGCGCTGTATCTCTCCGCTGCCCGCAACAAGCAGCTGCAGGCAGCCCTGCTGGAGGGCGGCTATGCGCCCGAGACGCCGTGCATCGTCGGTTACCGGGTGACCTGGCCCGACGAGATGATCATGCGCTGCCAGCTGAAAGACCTCTCGGCCACCATGCGCGAGCACAAGCTGTGGAAGCACACCATCGTGATGGTAGGCCCGGCCCTGGCCGAGGGGCACAGCGGCACGCGTTCCCACCTGTACCACCCTGGGTTCCGGCACGAATACCGGGCTGCCGACCCCCAAGCCCAATCAGAGCTGCGCGCCCACGGCGCCGGCGCCGTTCACGCCAAGGAGGCGAAGTGATCCACGTCCATGGTTATCTCGGCGAACTGAGCCCTGCTACCCGCGAACTCGCCAAGACGGCGACGCTCGTGGTGGGGGTCGCCGTCATCTCGCCGACCTCGGCGTCGAAGAAGAACGTCAGTGGTGCTCGGCGCCTTGACGCCCGCGCTGAGCGTGGATCGCCCAAGCCGGCCCCGACGCCGACGTGCTGGTGGTCGCCAGCGGTGATCCCGGCTTCCACGGCATCGCAAGCCGCATCCGCCCGGCTGACCACCGCGTGACGGTGAGCCCTGCGGTCAGTTCGATCGTTGCTGCTTTCGCCTCCGTCGCCCTTCCCTGGGACGACGCGCTAGCGATCGCCGCGCACGGCAAGCCTGTCGATGAGGCTGTCGTTGCCGCCCGCTGGCACCGGAAGGTCGCTGTGCTCACCGGGCCGGGCGCGGGAATCCGCGAGCTGCAGCCGCCATCGAGGTCCCGCGCACCCATGTGCTGGCAGAGCGCTTGGGCGAATCGGATGAGCGCGTGCGCATCCTGAGCCGCGACGAGGCCATTGCTCTGGACGACGTGGCTGAGCCCAACGTCGTGCCGATCCCCGACACCGATGACGAATCGCTCATCGCCGCCGCCACGGCGCCCATCCGGTACGAGGCAGGCGAGCCGGTGATTGGCCAATCCGGTCAACTCGCCGGCCGCTCGTCGCCGTGCGGATGAGATCGACAAGGCGCTGGGTGTGGAATCGGCGTGGCGCTACGACGGCCCCGCGGCCACCCGGATGCCCGTCGCGTGGCAGGAGTGCGACCTCATCGTCAGCCACCTCGCGCTGGGCGCCACCACTCGCATCGTCGCCCCGCTGCTGCGTGACAAGAAGACCGACCTCGGAGTGGTGGTCGTCGACGAGGCCGCCGTCTGTGCCGCTGGTGGGCGGCCTGGTGCGCCGGCGGCGCCAACGACCTGGCCTGGGTCGGATCCTCCGAGGGCACCGGCTCCACCGCGGTGCTGGACCACCGCCACCGACGCGCCTAATCTGCCCGCCCTGGACACGCTGGGCTGGGCGTACCCGCGACGTGGCGGGCGTCACCCGCGCCCTCATCGACGGTCGTCCGGTGCGCGTCGAGAAGGAACACCCTTGGGCACTACCCCCCGTTGCCGGGCAATGTCTCCGTCGATGCGGAGGATGCGGTCGCCCGGATCGTGGTTACTGACCGCGCCGCCGTAGAGTCCTCTGACGTGCCCACCGTGGTACTGCACCCCAAGTCGTTGATCGTCGGCATGGGCTGGGTAACCGCGGCACCTCCGTCGAGGTCATCCGCGAACTGTTGGAGCAGACCCTGGCCGAGAACAACCTGGCCATCGAGTCGGTAGCGGCCATCACCACCGTCGACCTGAAGGCGGGCGAGATCGGCTTCCTGCAACTCGTCAAACAGCTGGGCGTTCCCTTGATCGACTACCCGGCCGACGAGCTCGCGCAGCAGGACGTGCCCACTCCCAGCGCGATGGTGCAAGGCCATGTGAGCACCCCGTCGGTGTCTGAGGCATCCGTGATGGCTCGCGGGGCCGAACTGATCGTGCCCAAGCAGAAGAACACGGACGCCACCTGCGCCATCGGGCGGCTGCCGGTGCGCGGACGGCTGTCGGTGGTGGGCCTTGGCCCCGGTTCCCGCGACCTGCTCACCCCGCGCGCCATCGACCGGCTGCGGCAGGCCACCTTCATCGTCGGATACGGCCCCTACGTCAAGCAGATCCGAGACCTGATCCGGCCCGGAACCCGTGTGCTCGCCTCCAAGATGGGCACGGAGGAGATGCGCACCGCCGCCGCGATCGACGCGGCCCGCGCGGGCGAGAACGTCTGCTTGGTTTGTGGTGGAGACCCTGCGATCTATGCCATGGCCAGCCCTGTGCTGGAGCAAGGCACCGAGGGCATCGACATCGACGTGGTGCCCGGCGTCACCGCCAGCCTCGCGGTCTCGTCGATCTTGGGGGCACCGCTGGGTCACGATCACGTCACGCTCTCGCTGAGCGATCTGCATACCGCGTGGGAGAACATCGAGAAGCGGCTGTCGGCGGCCGCCGACGGTGACTACGTCGTCGCGTTGTACAACCCGCGCAGTCGCACCCGCGTCAAGCACCTGCCGCGCGCCCTGGAGATCCTTGGCGCCAAGCGAAGCCCAGAGACCCCCGTCGCGGTGGTGCAGCAGGCCTGCCGCAAGCGCCAGAAGGTGATCATGAGCACTCTGGAAGAATTTCAGCCGGAATGGGTCGATATGAACTCGCTCGTGGTGGTGGGTTCTTCGACGACGAAGTTCGTCACCACCGGTGGGGGAGAACGCATGATCGTTACTCCCCGCGACTACAAATGGATGCCTGAGAACGAGGAGCACACCGCATGAGCACCCCCTTGATCATCGCCGCCCACGGCACCCGCAACGCCGAGGGTGAGGCAGTCTGCAAGGCGCTGACCGAGCGCGTCGGACGGATACTGGACGGGGTGGACGTCTCCGTCGGTTTCGTCGAACTCAGTGAACCGGGGATCCCGCGGGCGCTGGCCGACGCCGTGAAACGCACCGGATCCTGCTCCGCCGTGTGGTGCCGCTGATGCTGGGCACCGGTGGCCACGTGCGCGTCGATATCCCGGAGTTCATCCAGGAGGCTCTCGACGAGGTGCCGCACGCCTCGGTGCGTTACGCCCGCCACCTCGGCCCCGACCCGCGGCTCGTCGGCGCGGTGCGAGAGCGGATGGCTGCGGCCAGAGGTGACTGGCAGGCCGCCGACACCACGCTGGTCTTCCTCGGTCGCGGCGCCCTGGTGCCCGAGGCCAACGCCGATCACGTGCGCCTGGCGCGGATGCATTACGAAGAGGGCGGCTGGCGTGACGTGGAGCATTGCTTCATCCAGGTCACCCAGCCCAGCCTGCCCGAGGGGCTCGATCGCGCCTATGCCAACGGCGCCCGTCAGATTCTCGTGATGGGGCACTGGCTTTTCCCGGGGGTGCTGCGTACCTGGACCCATCAGCAGAGCTCTGAATGGGCCGCGCGCCACCCAGATGCCGAGGTGCGCATCGCCGAGGTGATCGGCGACTGCGACGAACTGGCCCAGGTGGTGATCGAGCGCTATCGCGAGATGTTGCCGGAGGAGAGCGGCGAGGGCTCGCCGGCCTATCCCGCGGGCCTGCTTCTGCGGGATCGCGACGTGGTGGTCGTGGGCGGCGGCTGCGTCGCCTCGCGCCGTGTGCCGGCCTTGATCGAGGCAGGGGCCAAGGTGCGTCTCATCGCCCCTGAGGCCACCGATCGTCTTGCCGGGTTCGCGGAGACCGGTGCGCTGGAATGGGTGCGTCGTGATTACGCCGACGGTGACTTGGCCGGGGCCTGGTACGTCATGGCGGCCACCCCGGACCCTGAGGTCAACGCGCGAGTGGGGGCGGAGGCAGAGGCCAATCACACCTTCTGCGTGCGCGCCGACGATGGATTCGCAGGCTCGGCCTGGACGCCGGCGTCGCTCGACATGGGCGGTGTGTCGATCGCTGTGCTCGGCAACCGGGATCCGAAACGCACCACGGCCATTCGTCAGGCCATCTTCAGGGCTCCGACGGTCAGGGAGGCCGTTTTCGGCAGCTGAATCACCCTTCGAGGTGGTCCCTGATGCGAAAGTGCGTGACGGTATCCCTTGGTCCGGTCCCTGAGGTGCGAGCGTCAGCGAGCCTCGAAGGGCGTAAAACGCAAGTATGGGCACAGACTCTGCCCAAGGTTCGGTTTAACGCCCTTCGAGGCTCCTCGCAGAGCTCGTCACACCTCAGGGACCTGACAGAGGGTTTCCCGCCCACACTTTCGCATCAGGGACCTGACCAAGGGATACCGTCACGCACTTTCGTATCGGGGACCGACAAGCGGCATCCTCATAAACTTTCGCATCGGGGCTTTTGTCTACGGTCGCTCTTTTATGAAGGACCTGAAAACAGAGGTACCGCGTTTCAAGGGGTCAACTAGTCCTGTCGAGAGGTGTTGGTGAGTTCGTCGGTGCTGGCGATGGCGTTGAGGGCGGCGACCGTCATGGCGCTGCCTCCGCGGCGTCCGCGCACCACCAGGTAATCCAGGCCCAGGTCGTTGTCCGCCAGGGCATCCTTCGACTCGGCCGCGCCGACGAAACCCACAGGGATGCCGACGACGGCCGCGGGCTTCACGCCCGTTTCCCGTACGACCTCGAGCAGGCGGAACAACGCCGTGGGAGCGTTGCCGATGGCCACGACGGCACCCTCCAGCCGGGGGAGCCACAGATCGACGGCGGCCATGGTCTTGGTGATGCCCTGCGCCGCGGCGATCTCGGCGAGCTGAGGATCCTTGATGTGGCACACCACATCGTTGTCCCTCGGCAGACGAGACCTGATAACTCCGGTGGCCACCATGGACGAGTCGCAGAAGATCGGCGCGCCCGCTCGCAGCGCGGCGTTGGCGGCACGCACCACCCCAGGAGTGAACGCCACGTCGTCGGCGATATCCGTCGCTCCTGCCGCGTGCACCATGCGTACGACGACGCGGCTGACATCGTCGGGGAAACGCTCCAGGTTGGTCTCTTCCCGGATGATCCGGAAAGACTCCCGGTAGATGTCTGCGCCGTCGCTCAAGTATCTTTGCTGTCCCACGGACACACCCTATCCACGGGCATCTGGAGCTCTTAGGGGACCCCGGTGGAAGGCCGCGATACCGCGTCTGTGACACTGGCTTCACACATATAGATAGTCGGATGGGATATCTCCCGCACCGAAGAATCGTTGCAGAATCCGACGCCACCTAAGGCGGCCCGCAATGCCGGCACGACGCATTGCGATACGCCTCATCTGACGCCGTTTCTGCCGAACAGCTTCGGTTCGGGACATCGGCAGGAACCCGGGACGAATCCGGGACGGTCGCGCCACTGTGAGCCGCTCGATCACACGATCGGCGGAAGTCAGGAACTGCCCCCTCCGCGCCTGATTCGGGACGCGCAATCCCGAGACAAGGAGTTTGCGATGCATATCGCCGAGGGCTTTCTCCCGCCCGTCCAATGCGCGTTGTGGTTCGCCGCCTCGGCGCCCTTCGTGATCCACGGCGCTCGCGAAGTTGTCCGCAAAGCCAAGGAATCTCCCGAGAACAAGCTGCTGCTCGCCGCGGCCGGTGCGTTCACCTTCGTGCTGTCGGCCATCAAGATGCCGTCGGTCAGTGGTTCGTCGTCGCACCCCACCGGTACCGGTGCGGGAGCGATCCTCTTCGGACCACCAGTCATGGCGTTCTTAGGCACCATCGTCTTGCTGTTCCAAGCCCTGCTGCTGGCGCACGGCGGCCTGACGACGCTGGGTGCCAACGTCTTCTCGATGGCCATCGTCGGCCCGTGGGCGGGCTTCGCCATCTGGAAGCTGCTGCGTGCTGCGAAGGCACCCACCTGGGTGGGCGTCTTCTTCGGTATGGCGGTGGCGAACCTGGTGACCTACTGCGTCACTTCGGTGCAGTTGGCCATCGCCTACCCCGACGCCACCACCGGTTTCATCGGCGCGTTGGGCAAGTTCCTGGGCATCTTCGCCGTCACCCAGATCCCGCTGTCGATTGCCGAGGGCATCCTCGGCGTCCTGTTGTTCGGATTCTTCATGCGCGTCGTGCCGGAACAGCTCGTCAAGCTGGGCATCACCGCCCCGAAGAAGGAGGCCGTCAATGTTTGAGTCCAAGCACTGGGGATGGGCGGGTCTCCTGATCGCCGCCTTCGTCGGCATCTTCGCTTTCAGTTTCATCATGGCCCCCGCGCCTGCCGACGGCGAGGAGAGCTTCGCCGGCTCCGATTCCGTGGTCACGGGCGTGCTGGAGGAGGAACACGGCGTCGAGCCCTGGTTCGATCCCATCTTCGAGCCCGGCTCGGGCGAGATCGAGTCTGGGCTATTCGCCATCCAAGCGGGCCTGGGAGCCGGCATCCTGGGCTTCGCGCTCGGCAACCTGCGCGGCCGCGCGGTGCAGCGCAAGGAGCAGGTAGCCACGGCAGAGGATCGTGGCTAGCCACCATGCCTTTATCGACGACGCCGCTTGGGATTCTCCTTGGCGGCGTCGTCGCGTGGGGGAGAAGGTGCTCCTCAGCATCACGCTGGTGCTGACGGCGCTGCTCACTCCGCCGTGGCCAGGGTGCGTGCTGGTTGCCGCGATGGCCACCTTCTTCATCCTCGGCCCGGCGCGCATCAGGCCGGGGCTGCTCGCGATGGTGCTGGTCCCGCCGGCCCTCTTCCTGCTGATCGGAACCATCCCCGTGGCCGTGCATATCGGTGGCGACGGGTGGGGGCTCGGTCCTTTCCGGGTTTCGGAAGCGGGATTGGTCCAGGCGGCGGGATTGTGGGCGCACGGGGTGGCGGGCACCGTCTCGCTGTTGTTGCTGGCCACCACCACCCCGCTGGTGGACCTGCTCACCTGGCTGCGAACCCTCCGTATCCCCGACGCTCTGCTTGAGATCGCTTCACTGACCTACCGCCTGTTGTTCGTCCTCCTCGGCACGGCGCTGGCGGTACGCGATGCCCAACAGGCCCGGTTGGGCGACGCGGCCTCGCTGCGTCGTCGTTTCCAGGCCACGGCCGGTACCACCGGCAGCATTCTGATCCGCAGTTGGCAGCGCGCGCGAAGGCTCCAGGACGGCTTAGAAGGGCGCGGCTACGAGGAAGCCCTCCTGACGCTCGCCCCCGAGCGACCGCGCGACTGGCGCTTCATAGGAACGACGGCCCTCAGCGTCGCTGCGGTCTGGGGCGCGGTATGGGCGGCATCGTGACCATGCTGATGGAGACCAGAGAACTCACCGCGGGATTCCGTGGCCGCCCGGCGGTGCTCGATGGCGTGGGGGTGCAGATCGAGGAAGGAAAACGGATAGCACTTCTGGGTGCCAACGGCTCGGGCAAGACCACCTTGTTGCGATGTCTTTCCGGCGCTCTGACGCCGCTCGCGGGAAATGTGGTCTTCGATGGAGAAGTGCTGAGGCGCAATCGAGACGGACTGCGACGGCATCGTCGCCGAGTGCAGTTGGTATTGCAGGATCCCGATGATCAGCTCTTCTCGGCCGACGTCACGCAAGACATCTCGTTCGGCCCGCTCAATCTGGGGCTTGGCGAAGACGAGGCCAGGCTCCGGGTGGAGGAGGCGATGCATCTCCTGGCGATCACTCACCTCGCTGAGCGTCCGACGCACCAGCTGAGCTACGGCGAACGCAAACGCGTCGCCATCGCCGGCGCCGTTGCCATGCGCCCTCGCGTGTTGCTGCTCGATGAACCGACCGCGGGTCTCGATCCCGCCGGAGTGGCCGAGTTGATGGCCACGCTCGACAACCTGGATGCCACCGTGGTCCTAGCCACCCATGACGTCGACCTGGCGCTCAGCTGGGCGGATGTCGTGATGGTTGTCGCCGACGGTGGGGTGCGTCAGGGCGGCGTGGGTCTGATGGCCGACGAGGATGTGCTCAGCCGGGCCAGGCTGCGGATGCCCTGGCAACTCGACCTGGCGCGTCGCCTCGGCCTCGCCATAGACCCTCCGTTGCGCACGGTAGAAGACGTCGCCACGGCGCTGCATGCGAGAGAAGCGGGCGATTATCTCGGGGAGAGCCGAGGATGTGGGAATCAGTAGCAACCGTGTGAAAAAGGTGGAAAGGCGCGAGGTTTAGCACGGGCGCCCAAGGGAAACCACGTACCCGCGAATCTCTTAGATGATGTGATGCCACTGGATGACGGTGCGCGCTGGTTTCCAGCCCGTCAGCCTGCCCAGCGGTTCGGCCGTCTCCACCTGGATGCGGGCCAGTTGGCCGCCCCAGCGACGATGGGCTTCGGCGGCGAGCAGTTCCGCCTCGAGGGTGACGCCGTGCACGACGATCCTGCCGCCAGGGCGCAAAGCGTTCATCGCGGTCTCCAGGACGGTGATGGTTCCGCCGCCGCCGACGAAGACGGCGTGGGGCGGGGGGAGAGTGGCTACCACGTCGGAGGCGCTGCCTTCCACCAACTCGAAGCTGCCCTCGGGAGCCAGTCGTTCCGCATTGGCGACCGCGCGGCTCGCTCGGTCCGAGCGGCGCTCTACCCCGATCGCTCGGGCGCCGTCGGCGCCGCGGCACCACTCGATGGCCACGGATCCGGCACCCACCCCGATGTCCCACAGCAGTTCGCCGGGCATCGGACGCAGATGAGCGAGTGCCGCCGCGCGAATGACGCGTTTGGTGACCAGCCCGTCGTGTTCGAAGACATCGTCGGGCAACCCGGGTGCGCGCCCGAGCAGAGATCCGTCGCGGTCGACGATGAGTGAGGGCATGAGTCTCCTTGGGCTCGGCGGATCTCCGCTGAGAGTATCCAACTCTTCCAGGCTCGTCGTCGTGCGGGCACAAATCTTGCGATCTGGGGAGGCCTCGCTGGAGGCGAGACCTCCCGAAAAACGGAGGTTTGTGTTCGGCACCCGGTAAGGGAGGGCAGGCTGCTGCGGGCCAAAGACGGTATGCCAGGATGGGAAGGTCGGGGAGAGAAGAATCCGGTGTGAATCCGGAGCGGTCCCGCCACTGTGAGCGTCTCGACGCGAGCCAGAGCATCTCTCACCGGCGAGCCATTTGGCATACCCACACCGAATGCGGGCGCGGACCTGCTGGGAGGACACATGCACACCAAGGCCCCGCGATGAGCCGCGGCGAGACCCCCGTCGCGCCCGACGACGGACTCACCACGAAACAGCGCCGGCTGCGGCCCGTGCTGATCGTGAACACCGGCGACGGGAAGGGCAAGACCACCGCGGCCTGCGGCATGGCGCTGCGTGCGTGGGCGCAGGGCTGGCCGGTGGGCGTCTACCAGTTCGTGAAATCGGCCAACTGGAAAAGCCGGCGAGGTCGAGGCCTTCGCTGCCCTCGGTGAGCTCAAGGGCAATGTCACCTGGGAGCGCATGGGGGCCGGATGGTCCTGGATTCGCAAGACCAGCGACGACGGCGCCGAACTCGCTCGAGAGGGCTGGAGCCGGATCAAGGAAGGCCTCGCCGCCGAGAGGCACCGATTCTGGCTGTTGGATGAGTTCACTCATCTCGATTGGGGATGCTGGCTGATCTCGACGACGTCCTGGAGACGCTGGCCCACCGCCCCGGTACCCAGCATGTGGTGATCACGGGCGGCGCGCCCCCCAGCGACTGATCGACGCGGCAGACCTGGTCACTGAGATGACCAAGGTCACACACCCCTTCGACAAAGGCCAGCGCGGACAGGCAGGCATCGAATGGTGACTCAGCCCCCTGTGAACGAGGATTCGCCGTCTTCTGCTGGGCAGGATCAACTCGACGCCCAGGCCGAGCGCCGGGGTCCGGGGGTCCGACCGCGCATCGTGATCGCCGCGCCCGCCTCAGGCCATGGCAAGACCACCGTGGCGACGGGCGTGATGGCAGCCCTGGCCGCCCGGGGGATAGGCGTCGCTCCCTTCAAAGTGGGGCCTGATTACATCGACCCCGGCTATCACACCCTGGCATCCGGACGGCCGGGCAGAAACCTGGACCCCTTCCTCTGCGGGGAGGAATTGATCGCTCCGCTCTTCGCCCACGGAATGGCAGACGCGGATGTGGCTGTGATCGAGGGCGTGATGGGGTTGTTCGACGGACGCTTGGGGACGGAGGGGTTCGCCTCCACCGCGCACGTCGCCACGCTGCTCGACGCTCCGGTCCTTCTCGTCGTCGATGTGCGGCACACTTCGCGCACCGTTGGTGCCCTCGTCAAGGGCATGGCGACCTTTGACCCGTCGGTTCAGGTCGCCGGTGTGGTGCTGAACCAGGTGGGCAGCCCCCGACATGAGGCCGAGGCGCGTTCTGCCGTTGAGTCGTTGGGCATTCCGGTGCTCGGTGCCATGCCGCGCAATCTCGACGTCGAGGCTCCTTCCCGCCACCTGGGGCTGGTGCCGGCCGCCGAACGCGACGACGTGGGCATCGTCGCGATGGGAGAAATCGTCGCGGAACACGTGGATGTGGACGCCGTGATCCGTCTCGCGCGAGCGGCGTCGCCGCTAGAGGCCGTGCCGTGGGACCCGTCTACGGTTGTCTGGCCGCCGTCGGCCGCACGGCCTCGCATCGCGGTCGCAGGGGGGCGCGCGTTCACGTTTCGTTATACCGAGACCGACGAGTTGCTTCGTGCCGCTGGATGCGAACCCGTGGTCTTCGACCCGATGGGGGATGACGCGCTCCCCGACGGCACCGCCGGCCTGTGGATCGGGGGAGGGTTCCCCGAGGTGCACGCGCCGGATCTCGCGGGCAACGAGACGCTGCGGGAGCAGATCCGTCGTGTGATCGCCGACGGCATGCCCACCGTCGCCGAGTGCGCCGGCCTGCTGTATCTGTGCCGAGAACTCGATGGGCGGCCGATGGTTGGCGCGCTGGCGGGCACCTCGGCCATGACAAAGAGGCTCACCATGGGCTACCGGGAGGCGGTGTGGCGCCGTCGTCGTCGTTGCTGGGCAGGCCCGGGAGGTGATCACGGGGCACGAGTTCCATCGCACCGCCGCCGAGCCGGGCGAGCCACCCGCGTGGCTGCTGGATGGTCGTCCAGACGGCGTCGCCACCGACTCACTGCACGCGTCTTACCTCCACGTCCATTGGGCAGGACACCCGCAGCTCGCTCAGCGGTTCGCCGACGCGGTCCATGCGTTCGCCGCCCAGAACCCCGCACCTCCCGTCGTTTGCCTGGAAAATCGGCCAATGGCCGATTTTCGGCATCAGACACTGAAAATCGGCCATTGGCCGATTTTCCGGGAAAGCGGGAGGGTAGATGGTGAGGCCTGATCTTTGCCCACCACGGGGACAAAGACCTCGGCGCGGGCTCGTCGACTTCGCGGTAAACCTGCGTCAGGCTCATCCCCGGAGTGGCTGCGGGAACGACTGATCAACGAGACCGACTGGGCCTCCTATCCGACGCGCCCCTGCTCGCCGCCGATCGCCGCGTATCACGGCGTCTCCGAAGACATGGTGTTGTCGCTGGCCGGGGCCGCTGAGGGCTTCACCCTCATTGCCTGAGCGATCCCGGGGACGGCCGCAATCGTGCACCCCAATTCACCGAACCTGAAGCAGCCCTACGCGCCGCCGGTCGCGAGGTGGAAAGGATCGTGCTGACGCCGGAGTCCGGCTTCCGGTTGCGCGCGCCCGTCGAAGGAGCATCGACCGAAGCGTTGTCGAGTCTGCGCCCACGGTCGCCTTACCGCCCCTTCGAGGCTCCTTCGTCGCACCTCAGCTTCCGGGCTGCTTCGCTGCCACAGCGGGGAGGAAAGCGAGACATCAGACCCAATCACCGGTCCCTGAGGTGTGACGAGCTCTGCGAGGAACCCTTCGAGACGGGCGCGGGGCGCCCTCCTCAGGGACCACCTCGAAGGGCGTTAAACGGGACCTTGGGCTCAGTCTCTGCGGATGCTTGCGTTTCACGCCCTTCGAGGCTCGCTGGCGCTCGCACCTCAGGGACCGGACAACAGGTTTACCCACGCTCATTTTCGCATCAGGGACCTGACCAAGGGATCTCTTCGCTCAC
Source organism: Tessaracoccus sp. (assembly GCA_041393555.1). Classification (GTDB taxonomy): domain Bacteria; phylum Actinomycetota; class Actinomycetes; order Propionibacteriales; family Propionibacteriaceae; genus Arachnia. Next base: position 288,509 of record JAWKJW010000004.1, read on the forward strand.
GGTCCCCTCAGGGACCCCCCTTCGAGACGATGCCCGTGGTTCCGGCGTCCAAGCGCACGATCCTGCAGGGGACGGGCATCCCTCAGGGACCACCCTTCGAGAGGGGCGCGGGGCGCCCTCCTCAGGGACCCCCTTTCGAGACGATGCCCGTGGTTCCGGCGTCCAAGCGCACGATCCTGCAGGGGACGGGCATCCCTCAGGGACCACCCTTCGAGAGGGGTGGCCGTTTGATCTGGTCGTCGTGGGCAATCCGACCAACCCCACGGGGGTACTGCATTCGCGCGATGATCTCCTCGGGCTGCCGGCCAAGACGCTGGTGGTCGATGAGGCTTTTTCGACGCGATTCCGGGCGAGCCCGAGACCCTGATCGCGCCTCAGATGCCAGGACGGCTCGTGCTGCGTTCGCTCACCAAGACCTGGGCACTGGCTGGGGTGCGGGCAGGTTATGTCGTTGGCGACCCCGCTCTGATCGAGGCCCTCGCGGCGCAGCAACCGCCATGGTCGGTGTCGTCGCCGGCCATCGTCGCGATGCACGCCGTCCTGACCGACGACGCCCGGGCTGAGGCCCACCACCTCGCCGAGGAGGCCCGGGAAAACCGCGCGGACCTCGTCGTTCGCCTGAGGTCGATCGGTCTCGACCCCGTCGACGGAGAGGCCCCCTTCGTTCTGGTGGACACTTCACAGACCTCGCCTTCGTTCTGCGGGAGCCTTCTGCGAAGCTCGGCTCGCCGTGCGACGCGGCGAAACCTTCCCAGGATTGGGGCCTACCCGGCTGCGCCTTGCCGTCAGGACCCGAGACCCACCGCCGCCTCGTCGAGGCGCTCACCGTATTGGAGCAGACACATGAAGAATGAGCTGACACCCGGCGAGGTGGTTCTGGTGGGCGGCGGACCCGGTGACCGCGACCTGCTCACCGTCGCGGGCCTTCGAGCCATCCAGCAGGCCGACGTGATCGTGCACGATCGTCTGGGGCCGCTCGATGCTCTGGACGAGGCGCCGAACGCGGAGTTGGTCAACGTGGGCAAGATCCCCCGCGGCGCATTCACGCCGCAGGAGGAGATCAATCGCATCCTGATCGAACGCGCTCAGCGCGGCTTGCGGGTGGTGCGGCTGAAGGGCGGCGACCCTTACGTTTTCGGGCGCGGGGGCGAGGAATGGCTCGCCTGCGTGGAAGCGGGCGTGCCGGTCAGGATGATCCCGGGAGTGACCTCGGCCGTGGCGGTGCCCGGCCTAGGAGGGATTCCCGTCACCCATCGGGGCTTGTCGCAAGGCTTCACGGTGGTCTCCGGACACGTCGGTCCGGATGACGGACGCAGCACCGTCAACTGGGAGGCGCTGGCCGGATCGCACACGACGCTGGTCCTCATGATGGCGGTGCAGAATCTTCCGATCATCGCCGAGCGGCTGCAGAACGCGGGTATGTCGGCGGAGACCCCCGCCGCTGTGGTCTGCGAAGGGTCCACCCCGCAGCAGAAAACCTTGTTCACCACGCTGGGAGACGTCGCGACGGTGGCGGCCAGTGAGCACGTCACGCCCCCGGCCACGGTCGTTATCGGCGAGGTCGCGGGTCTTCAGTTGTGCTGATTCTCGGATACTGGTCGCTTGTATCCCACGGATTGCCGCGGGACGGGTCGTCGTGTCAGGCGTAGCCCAGAAAAGCCAGGGTCTCGGCCACCGAGGCCACGGTCTCGATGCCCTCCGGTGCGGCGGGACGCCCGATCATCACCACGGCGGCGCCGACGGTGTTCGCCGCCTCCAGCTTGGCCGCGGTGTGGGCGCCGCCGGAATCCTTGGTGACCAGCGCCCTCACCTCCAGCCGGCGAAACAGCTGGAGTTCGTCGTCGAGGGAGAAGGGGCCTCGCGCCAGCAGGATCTCCCATTTCTCCGGGATCACTCCGGTGGGTTCCTCCGTCATCCGGGCCACGACGCGACGGTTCGCGAGACGCTCGGCATAGGCCAGCGAATGCTGCTTGCCGACGGTGAGCAGCACGGGCTCGGCGCCCTGCTCGTCGACAACGCGAGAGGCTTCGGCGTGGTCCGAAACCCAGCACCACGTCTCTGCGAGCGGGTGGTCTTCCCAGCCGGGACGGGAAAGTCGCACCAGAGGAACCTTGGCGATCCGGCAGGCCTCTGCGGCGTTGGTCGACATCTGGGCGGCGAACGGGTGCGTCGCGTCAACCACATAGTCGGCGCTCACCTCGTTCAGGTAGTCGACGAGGCCCTCGACGCCGCCGAAACCACCCGTCCGGGTTTCACCGGAGGTCGACGGCGCGCGCGTCCGGCCCGCCAACGACAACACCGCGGGTCGGCCCCGCGCGGTGAGTGCCGCGGACAGTTCGCGGCCCTCCGCGGTGCCACCCAGGATCACGATCACACGCCCATCCAACCACTTCGGGGACGAACCTTAAGGAGACTGCTATGACGGCATCCACGCTGGAGCGCACCATCGAGACCATTCGGCCGGTCTCCCTCGAGGCTCGGGCGGCGGCGGAGGATCGACAGGGGCAGTTGACCAAGCCTCCCGGCAGCTTGGGTGTGATCGAAAAGATCGGCATCCAGCTCGCCGCCATCGCCGGTCAGTGCCCTCCGCCGATCCCGCAACGGGCCACCGTCGGCGTGTTTGCCGGGGACCACGGCGTCTGCGCCCAGTCGGTGACCCCTTGGCCGCAAGAGGTCACGGTGCAGATGCTGGTCAACATGGCTCACGGTGGAGCGGCGATCAACGCGCTCGCCCGTCAGGTGGGGGGCGCCGTCATGATCACCGACGTGGGCGTGGCCGGTACTTACCCCGCTCACGATGCCATTCGGGTTCGCAACCTCGCCCGCGGCACCCGCGACTTCACCGTCGAGCCCGCCATGACTGTCGACGAGGCTCGTGCCGCGCTCGAGGTGGGCATCGAGGCAGCGGAGGAGGCCATTGCCGGCGGAGCGGATTGCCTGATGACCGGCGAGATGGGCATCGGCAACACCACGCCTTCCAGCGCGTTGATCGCTGTTTTCACCGGAACCTCGCCTGCCGATGTCGCGGGTCGTGGCGCCGGTGCCGACGATGAAATGCTGGCGCGGAAGGTCGACGTGATCGAGCGCGCTTTCGCGCTCCACCGCCCCGTGCCCGATCGCCCCCTGGAAGCCTTGGCTGCGGTCGGAGGTCTCGAGCATGCCGCCATCGCCGGTTTCATCCTGGGCGGCGCGGCCCATCGCATACCGGTGATCCTCGACGGCGTGATCGCCTGCTCCGCCGCTCTCGCCGCCGTTGCCCTGGCGCCCGATGCCGCGGGCTACCTGATCTCCGGCCATGCCGGTGCCGAGCCCGGCATCCGCGTAGCCGTGACGCATCTGGGCCTCACCCCGCTCGTCGATCTGGGGCTACGGCTCGGAGAGGGATCCGGCGCCGCTCTGGCGCTGCCCCTGGTGCAGTCCTCCGCGCGGATCCTGGGTGAGATGGCGACCTTCGCGGACACCGGAATCGCCGGCTCATGAACGAGTTCCAGGTGCGTATCCGGCCGGGCGATGAAACCGCCGCCAGGCTCCTGACGGAACTGTCCGCTCGTGCGGAGGTGACGCCATTGACCCGGGGGACGGGCTCGGCGCTGGTGCTGGGCGGCGCGCGTTCCGGAAAGTCGTCGTGGGCGGAGGCGCAGCTCCTCGACCGCGACGCCGTGGACTACGTCGCTACCTCGGAGGTTCCCGTGGACGACCCGGAGTGGCAGCATCGCGTGGCGTTGCACCGCGAGCGGCGACCGGCCTCGTGGCGCACGATCGAGACCATGGACCTGGAAGGCGTGCTGCGGACGCGGGACCCTCGGCCGGTGCTGGTGGACTGCCTTGCCGTGTGGCTCGCTCGAGTCCTCGACGAGGTGGGTGCCTGGGATGCCTCGGACGAGTCGTGGCGCGATCCCCTGCGGACTCGCATCGAAGCACTCGCTCATGCGGTGGCGGAGTCGCGCCGCGAGGTGATCCTGGTCAGTAACGAAGTGGGTATGGGAGTGGTGCCCGCCACCGCCTCAGGGCGGCTGTACCGCGATGAACTCGGACGGCTCAACGCCGCGGTCGCCGCGGCAGCTGACGAGACCTGGTTCTGCATCGCCGGGATCGCCCGGCGACTCTCGTAGGAGCGACGCGATGCCGAATGCACTGGTGGCCTCGCTGGGCCTTTTCACCATCATTCCCGTGCCTCCGGTCGCGGACATCGACCGTCGCCTGGCCGGTCGCGCGATGCTGGCCCTGCCGTGGGTGGGGGTGATCGTCGGTGGCCTCGGAGGGCTGGTGCTCGCGCTGGTTTCCTTCACCGGGGCGCCGCTGCTGCCCGCGGTGGCGGGATTGGCGGTGCTGGCGTGGCTCACCGGCGCCCTTCATCTCGACGGGGTGGCCGATACCGCCGATGGGCTCGGGTCGCGCAAACCCGCCGACGCCGCTCTGGCGATCATGAAGCGCTCCGATATCGGCCCGATGGGGGTGATCACGCTGCTCTTCGTGCTGCTGTTCGACGTGGCTGCGCTGAATGCCTTGGGGAATGCCGGGATCCTCGCCCCCGCTCTCGCTCTGCCCGTCGCTGCGATGCTCGGGCGGCTGATGGTGGGCTTCGCCGTGCGTATCCCCACGGCCCGGCCCGGCGGCTTCGGTGCATTGTTCGACGGTGTCACGACGGTCCTCGGGCTGTCCCTCACGTCCGTCTTGGTGGGCGTCGTCGCCCTGGGAGCCGGTTGGGTGGCCGGGGGAGGCGCGGGTGTGCTCGCCTTCGGCGTCGCCGCTGTGGTGGCGGGGGGCGCCGGCTGGTGGTGGAAGAACCATCTGCGTGCGCGCTTCGGGGGCATGACGGGAGACACTTTCGGTTCCCTGATCGAAGTCACCCAGGCTGCTTTCCTGGTCGTCGCCGCACTCCTTCTCAGCAGCCTCTGAGCCGCGTCGCGCGGCCAGATAACAAATTGGTTACAAACTTTCCAGTAAGGTTGCGCCCTCGATAACCGTTAGGTTTACTAATAGTTATGCAGCAACGACGCGCACCCGCAGTACGCGACTTTCGGCGCGCGCATTCGACGAGCCCAGGCATCGGCTCTGTACCGAAAGGAAATCCATGAACAAGAAGCTGGCAGCGGCGATGTTCGCTGCGTCCGCGATGGCCTTGAGCGCCTGCGGCGGGGCGGCGACGCCCACGGAAACCCCTACCAACACCCCTACCGGCAGCGCCGCGACCCAGGACATCACGTTCTGGCTGATCGGCGCCGACACCCCGCAACCCCTGCGCGACTACCTCGTCACTGAATATGCGGAGGTCAACGGCGGCGCGCTGACCATCGAGGAGCAGACCTGGGGTGACGTCATCGCCAAGCTCACCACGGCCTTGCCCGACTCGGCCAACACCCCCGACGTGACGGAGATCGGCAACACCCAGTCGCCTACTTTCACCAATGTCGGTGCCTTTGCCGACATCTCCGACATGTACGACGAGCTGGGAGGCGACAAACTGCTCCCGTCGTTCGTCGAGGTGGGTGCCGTCGAGGGGAAGAACTACACGCTCCCGTACTATTTCGGCTCCCGCTACATGTTCTATCGCAAAGACATCTGGCAGCAGGCCGGTGTTGATGTGCCCACCACGCTCGACGAGTTCAACGCCGCGGTGAAGACCATCACCCAGGCCAACCCCCGCAACATCGCCGACTTCTCCGGTTTCTTCCTCGGCGGCCAGGATTGGCGCAACGCCATCTCCTGGATCTTCGCCAACGGCGGCGACCTGGCCACCTTCGAGAATGGCGAGTGGGTCTCCACCTTGTCCGACCCGAACACCATCGCCGGCCTGGAACAACTGCAGGACATCCAGCAGAATGCCTCGAAGGCGCCGTCCACGGCTCGTGACGCCAGCCCATGGCTCTACATCAACGACGCTGATTCGGCGGCCAACGACGACGGCAGTACCGAGGAAACCTCCCTGGCCGCGGCCACCATCATGGCTCCCGGGTGGGCTCGCTGGTCCATCGGCGACCTGGTGACCAACGACGATGGCGACCAAGTCCGTGAGTGGAACGACGATACCTTCGGCGTCTTCGCGCTACCGGGTAACGACGGCAACCCTGCCCCGGTGTTCGCCGGTGGTTCCAACGTCGGCATCTCCGCCTCCTCGGAGAACCAGGAGGGTGCCCGCGACCTGCTGCGCATCATCTTCTCCGAGGAATACCAGACGATGCTCGGTGAAAACGGTCTCGGCCCCGCCAATTCCGACTACATGGACGCGCTGGGTTCCGACCAGTTCGCCCAGGCCACGATCGAGTCGGCCAGCAACTCCAAGCTGACTCCGGCCGCGCCCGGCTGGGCCGCCGTCGAGGCCTCGCTGAAGCTGGAGGAGTTCTTCGCCGCCGTGGCGGAAGGTGGCGACATCGCCGCGCTCGCCGCCCAGTACGATGCCGAGCTCACCCCGATGCTCAACGGCTGACCGATGCCCATGGTGGGGCTCGCCGAGTGGCAGGCCCCACCATCAGGCCCCGCCACAAGGATCACCTCCCTGGTGTCTGCGGCGCCGATGCCCGAGAGAGAACCCACCATGACGCTTACGCCCCACTCGCCTCCCGAGGAAAGTGAACGAGACAGGGCCGCCGCCCGCTCGCGCAGGCTGTCACGCCTGGCGCCCTACCTGCTGATCCTGCCCGCCGTCGTGATCCTGATCTTTGCGCTCGGCTATCCGCTGGTGTGGCAGTTCGTCACCTCCACGCAATCCTTCGGACTGGCGCAGCAGTTCGGCCAACCGCCGGAGTTCGTCGGGCTGAACAACTACATCGCCGTCTTCACCAGCAGCGAGACCTGGAGCATCGTGCTGCGCTCCGTGGCGTTCTGCCTGGTCAATGCGATCCTCACGGTGGTCTTCGGCGTGCTGGCGGCCCTGCTCATGACGGTGGTGCCGAAAGCGGTGCGCCTGATCTTGCAGATCGCGATGCTCGTGGCCTGGGCGATGCCGGTGGTGGCGGCCATGACCATCTGGACGTGGCTGTTCGACTGGCGGCGCGGCTTCATCAACTGGCTGCTCACCAAGATGGGCTTTGAATTCACCAACCACAACTGGCTGGCGGAGCCGCTCAGCTTCTACTTCGTCGCCACCGTGATCGTGGTGTGGATGTCGGTGCCCTTCGTCGCCTTCTCCGTCTATGCCGGGCTCACTCAGGTCTCCGACGAGGTGCTCGAGGCGGCGGCGCTCGACGGGGCGAACGGGCCGCGGCGGTTCTCCTACATCGTCCTTCCGCTGATCCGTCCGGTGCTGATGATCGTGCTGCTGTTGCAGATCATCTGGGATCTGCGGGTATTCACGCAGATCAAGATGTTGCAGGACTCGGGCGCTCCGCCCAGCAGTACCGATCTGCTCGGCACCTACATCTATCGGATCGGCGTGGGGTCCAGCGACTTCGGTATGGCGTCTGCGATGTCCATCTTCGTGCTGGTGCTCACCATCGCGATGAGCGCCTTCTACGTTGCCCAGCTCCTCAAGGAGGACAACTGACATGCCTGTGCTGAAGACGGCCGCCCAAGGGCATTCCGGCGTGTGCTCCTCGGATTGTCCGCGAGAGGGGGCGTGACATGAGTGGCCCCGTTTCTTCTCGCCGGAGTTTCCGCGTCGGGAGGTTGCTGTTCAGCGTTCTCGCCGTTGTGGTGGCGCTGGTGTGGATCTTCCCGGTCTACTGGATGGTCAACTCGTCCCTTCTGCCCAATGCGGTGCTGCAATCCGTCACGCCTCGTCTGCTGCCCTTCGGGGGATCGCTGCGCAACTTCACCGCGGTGATCAACGACGGCAAGTTCTTCGGCGCGCTGCAGATGAGCCTGGTGATCACGCTGCTCACCGTGGCCGTCGCCCTCTTGTTCGCCTTCCTGGGGGCGCTGGCGATCAGCCGGTTCAAGTTCCGGGGGCGCAAGTCGTTCGTGCTGGCGCTGCTGTTCATCCAGATGCTGCCGGCCGAGGGCCTGTTCATCGCCCAGTACAAACTGATGAGCACCGTCGGGTTGCTCAACCACTTCCTCGGCGTCTCCTTGATCTACATCGCGGCCGTGGTGCCGTTCACGGTGTGGATGCTGCGGGGCTTCGTGGCCGGCATTCCGGCGGATCTGGAAGAGGCGGCCATGGTGGATGGGTGCACCCGCACGCAGGCCTTCTTCACGGTGACCTTCCCGCTGCTGGCTCCCGGTCTGATCGCCTCCGGCGTCTACGCCTTCTTGCAGGCCTGGAACGAGTTCACCGTCGCCTTGGTGATCCTGCAGAGGGAGGATGCGATGACGCTGCCGCTGTGGCTGCGCACCTTCATCCTGCAGAGCGCCAACCGGGCCACCGACTGGGGCCAGGTGATGGCGTCCTCGACCCTGGTCGCGATTCCCGTCATCATCTTCTTCCTGTTGGTGCAGGGCCGGCTCACCTCCGGCCTCGTCGCTGGCGCCGTCAAGGGCTGACCGCCCGGCCGAGCATCCGGGCCGAAATCGTCACGCATCGTCCGCACACTTCGAGGAAGACACTGAACTCTCATGCGCTATGGCCACTTCGACAACGACAATCTTGAGTACGTCATCGACCGCGTCGACGTGCCCGCGTCGTGGATCAACTACCTGGGCGTCGAGGATTGGTGCACCGTCATCAACCAGAATGCCGGCGGCTACAGCTTCTACCGCTCTAGCCAGCAGGGCCGGGTCACCCGGTTCCGCCCCAACGGGGTGCCGATGGACCGGCCCGGCCACTACCTCTACCTGCGCGACGACAGGTCCGGCGACTACTGGTCAGCGTCGTGGCAGCCGGTGGGCAAGCCGCTCGACCAGGCCACTTATCGCACGCGCCACGGGCTCAGCTACTCGGTGTTCGAGTCCAGCTATCGCGGGATCGAGGCCAGCCAGCGGGTCTTCGTGCCGATCGGCGAGGATGCCGAGATCTGGGATGTCACGCTGACCAACACGGATGAGTCCGCGCGCGAGCTGAGCCTGTTCGGCTACGTCGAGTTCTCCTTCCACTCGGTGCAGATCGACAACGAGAACTTCCAGATGTCGCTGTACGCGTCGGGCGCCGACTATGCCGACGACGTCGTCGAGTACGACTTCTACTACGAGCCCTGGACCTACCACTACTTCACGGCGACGCGCGACGCCGCGGGCTTCGACACCCTGCGTGACTCCTTCTTCGGCGCCTACCGGACGGAGACCAACCCGATCGCTGTTGAGAAGGGCGAATGCTCCGGTTCGGCCGCGACGACGAGCAACCACTGCGGTGCGCTGCACCACCGGATCACGCTGGCGCCGGGGGAGACGGTGCGGCTGGCCTACGTGCTGGGCTACGGCCGCCGCGAGGAGGGCACCCGGCTGCGCGCGACCTATGCCGATCCGGCGGCGGTGGACGCCGCGATCGCCGAACTCGCCGAGTACTGGCGCCGCAAGCGCGAGGTGTATGCCCTGACCACGCCGTCGGAGGCGATGAACACGCTGCTGAACACCTGGACGCTGCTGCAGGCAGAGACCTGCGTGGTGTGGTCGCGGTTCGCCTCTTTCGTCGAGGTGGGCGGCCGCGTCGGGCTGGGCTACCGCGACACCGCGCAGGACATCATGAGCGTGCCGCACACCAATCCCGGCAAGGTGCGCCAGCGGATGCTGGAACTGTTGCGCGGCCAGATGTCGTGGGGCTACGGCCTGCACCTCTTCAACCCGCTGCTGTTCGAGGAGAACCAACGCGCGGATATCCCCGTCGGGGTCAAGCTGCCCACCGTCGTGCCCGGCGAGGCCGGAGATCTGGTGCACGGCCTGGCCGATGCGTGCTCCGACGATCACCTGTGGCTGGTGCCGTCGGTGCTGGAGTACATCAAGGAGACCGGTGAGCTGTCGTTGCTGGACGAGGTGATCGCCTTCGCCGACTCAGACATGTCACCCGAGGACCGCGCCGCGACGATCGGCGACGAGGTGGCTGCCCGCATCGACGCGGCCCCGGCCACGGTCTATGAGCACCTGCGGCGGGCGATCGAGTTCACCGCCGAGCAGGTGGGCGACAACGGCATCGCCAAAGGACTGCGTGCTGACTGGAACGACTGCCTGAACCTGGGGGGTGGGCAGACGTCGTTGGTCACGTTCCTGCATGTGTGGGCGGCGAGCGCATTGGAGGACGTGGCGCGGCGCCGGGCGGCCCGCGCCTCCACGCCAGATGAGACGGCGCGCTGGACGGCAGAGATCGCGCGGCTCACCGAGGTCACCGCGACCGTGGGCGAGGCCGCCAACCGCGAGCTCTGGGACGGTGATTGGTACATCCGTGGTTTCACCCGGGACGGGGTGAAGGTCGGTTCCGCGGCGAGCCCGGAGGGCAAGATCTTCCTGGAGCACATGGCATGGGCGGTGATCTCCGGCGTCGCCCCTCGTGAGCGAGCCCTGCGGGCCATGGACTCCGTCGACGAGCACCTCGCCAGCCCGTACGGCACGCACCTGTGCTGGCCCAGCTATACCCAGGTGGACGACACCATCGGTTACGTCACCCGCGTCTACCCGGGCGTCAAGGAGAACGGGGCCATCTTCAGCCATCCCAACGCGTGGCCGATCATCGCCGAGACCATGCTGGGGCGCGGCGAACGGGCGATGGCCTACTACGACGCGTTGGCGCCCTCCCACGCCAATGACACCGCCGACGTGCGCGGCACCGAGCCTTATGTCTATGCGCAGTTCCTCTACGGCCGCGACCACGAGTGGTACGGCAAGGCGCAGAATCCCTGGCTGACCGGCACCGCCGGCTGGATGTACACTGCCGCCACGAAGTACATCCTGGGTGTGCGTCCCGATTTCGACGAGTTGATCGTCGACCCCTGCGTCCCCACCGACTGGCCCGGCTTCACCGTTACTCGTCGGTGGCGCGGCGCCACCTACGCCATCGGGGTGCGCAACCCCAGCGGCGTCAGCGCCGGTGTGGTGAGCGTCGAGTTCGATGGCATGCTCCTCAACCCGGTCTTCGACGAGTCAACCGGTCGCCACGTCGCCCGCCTCCCGCTCTCCGAAGGATCTCACCAGGTCATAGTCACCCTGGGATGAACCCACCCGGTCCCTGAGGTGCCCTTCGAGGCTCGTTCCTCGCACCTCAGCTTCCGGGCTGCTTCGCTGTCGCCGTGGGGCAGGAAAGTGAGAGACAAGACCCAATCACCGGTCCCTGAGGTGTGACGAGCTCTGCGAGGAGCCTCGAAGGGCGTTGACTAAGGCTTTGGCAGAGTCTGTGCCCATGCTTGCGTTTTACGCCCTTCGAGGCTCGCTGGCGCTCGCACCTCAGGGACCTGAACACAGGAACCCGCACATACTTTCGCATCAGGGACCTGAGAACGGGTTCCCTCCCCTCACTTTTGTATCAAGCACCACTCATCGGGACGTTCGTTTGGGTAAAGATCCCCGTGGTCAGGTCCAAGCGCCCGATCACCTCCAGCGGGCCGGCGATGTCGGCGGTCTCGTAGCGCAGCAGAGACAACTTGTTCAGCACCCATGAGCCACCGAAGGGCAGATCCGTGATGCGCTCCACGGCGAGCTGGATAGGAACGCTCGTGCCGTACAGCCCTATCGTCACGTGCGGCTGGTAGTTCTTGGCGGCGTCGGGCCGGCTGAGGTTCAGCGCGTCCCGGGCGGCATGTGGCCAGTTGGCGTCGATGCGCAGATACGGCACCATCGGAAAGCTGCTCCAGCCGGTGGCGGTCAGGGTCACCGGTCCGGAGAGCAGGCCTCGTAGGATCGTGAGGTCTGCGTCGAGGCGTTCGTCGGTGAAATCCGTGGGGGAGAGGAGCCCGGCGAAGCTCACGGTGACGTGCGGTTGACGCTGGTATCGAGGGAGAAGGAGATGGCCGAGACGTTCGTGCGCCGCTGCGAGCATGTCGCGCACCTCCGGTAGATCCAGCTCGAATGCCCAGACCGCCGCGTGGGTGTGGCCGCCGTGCCATTCGGTGAAGTCCCGGTCCTCGCAGGCGATGGTCAGCTCCTCATCCTCTGACTCCTCGCCCACCATCCGCTTAGCTTAGGGTGGTTCCATCCGCTCGCGTGTCCTGCTGTGCTGAGAATGCGCTGGCTAGGGAACCATCACTCGAAGGTTAGGCCGCCGTTCACGGTGAGACACTGGCCAGTGATGAAACTTGCCTCGTCTGAGGCGAGGAAAGCGACGGTGTTCGCGATCTCCTCAGGCGTGCCCATGCGCCCCAGCGGTACCAGGCCCTGGTATCCGCTGGTGTCCGACTGAGTATGCCGCTCGACGGGGATCCAACCCGGCGCCACCAGGTTGATACGGATGTTATCGCGGCCTAACTCGCTGGCCCATGACCGGGTGAGCCCGATCATCGCAGCCTTCGCCGAAGCATATGTTGCGAATGGCGCGGCGCCGCGTAGCACCACCTCGCTGCCGATGTTCACCACGCTCCCGGCACTGCGCCGGCGCATTCCTGGGAGTACCGCCTGCATGATGTGGAAGGGCGTCTTGACGAAGAAGTCGAGCTGGTCTTGATAGTCCTGCCAGCTACTGTCCTCGATGCGCAGCTCCGGTTGCGGTCCCGTCGCGTTGTTCACCACCACATCGATGTCCCCGAAGACGCTGGCAGCCTGGTCCACGAGTTCGCGCACCTGCCGCTCGTCCGTGACGTCAGCCCGCAGCGCGATGGCCTCACCGCCCTCTTGCCGGATCTGCTCAACGACCTCCTCAGCCTGCCGAGCCGAACGCGCGTAGTTCACGACGACGCGCGCCCCGTCATCCGCGAGCCGCAGCGCAATGGCTCTCCCCAGCCCCCGCGACGCCCCCGTCACCAGCGCTACCTTGCCGTCTAACCGGCGCCTTCGCGGATGTGACATTTTGTCGTCTCCTGTTCTCCTTGGCGCAGCGTAGTTTGAATCCCAAAATGGTATTATCTTGGTATGACTATGCAGATCACCGTTCGCATACCGGACGAACTCGTCGGGTTTCTGGATGACGAGGTGAAAGCTGACCTGGCTCCTAGTCGGGCCGCTGTGGTGTCGCGTGCGCTTGAGCGTGAGCGGCGGCGCCGCGTCGCGGAGCGAGATGCCTCCATTCTGGCGGCTGCAACCGATGACGATGACTTGGATGGACTTGCGGAGTTTGCGGCTTCCACCTCGCTGGACATCGACTGATCATGCGTCCCATTCATGCCGCTCAGCTGGACAAGACCAGGCCCGTGGTGGTGCTTACTCGTGAGGCGGTGAGGCCGTATCTCCGTCGCGTGACGGTGGCGCCCATCACCAGCACTATTCGAGGCCTGTCCACGGAGGTTGAGGTGGGGCCGGCCAACGGTCTCGATCACACCAGCGTGATCAGCTGTGACAATATCCAGACCATCCCGGCCGAGCAGCTTGGCCGTCAACTAGGTTTCCTGCACGATCGCCAGGAGATGGAGCTCGCAGCGGCGATCCAGGCGGCGTTCGACCTGGACTACCCAGCATCCGCGTCGCGTTGACTACCCGATTCAGTACGGAGCTCCAAGGTTGCCTCAGATAGGTCGATGCTCAGTGTCGCGGGCCTTGAGGTTCGCACCGATGGGGGCTCAGGTGCGCCTCTTTCCCAGTGCCCGCTCTCGCTCGTCCAGCCGTCGAATGTCGCAGGCTCCGGCTGCTGTCGGTTGCAGAGTGCCGAAGTGTGTGGACTTGACCAGTTCCGGTTCCTCCGTAAGAGCGTTCTAGATCATCTTCTCGTTGATGCCGGAACGCCAGAGAAGGCTGGTGTGACCTCGTCGCGCATTCGTCCCGGTGACGTCCAAGTCGCCGACCAGCCGATAGCGTTGCGTCATGGGTGATGGTTCGTGGCGTCGTGCGCTGCTTGTCGGGATGTCCGCGGCAGTGGTTCTCACGGGATGCGTCGGATCTTCTCCCACGCTCCGAGTGCCGCAAGGCAACGCCGTCTGCGTCCAAACGAGCGGCCCGGCATGGTTCGGTGTCGATGCGACGAACGAGTCATCGAAGCCCCTCATCCTGGCCGGTGCGCAGCTTGATGAGTCCACGGGGGCGGAGCTTGTCGATGTCATCGTCATCCCTGAAATAGTGGAGAGCGATGGGACGACGCTCTTGCTGGGGTCTGCCGTAGATCTGGCGGAAGACAGCCCAGAGCAATGGGCGGCACGCAAACCGGTCGATGGTTTTGTCATCGAACCGGGTCAGACGGTGGCGGTTGCTTTGCAGATTCAACGGTTGCCAGGGGTGGAGGTGGCGGAGGTGTCGTCGCAGACCGTGAGCTACCGCCCGGACGGCAAGCTCTATAACCGCACGGTCACTTCACTGATCGAGCTCTCGATCGCCGAAGACTGCTCCGCCGAAGACGACGACGAGTAGTCGGCGCAGACCCCGGTTGAATACGCCAAGCCCAAAGCGACCCTGAGGGAGCAACAGCTCCGAGATTGCTGGCGCGTCGCTGGGCTGTCAGGCGACCTCGATCAACGACGTCACCTGCGGAGTGCCGGTGGCCCGCTCTGCAGCCAGGTCGAAGGCGGCTTGCATGGCGAGCCAGGTGCGAGCGGTGCTGACGCCTGCGGTTTCCAGGCGTAGCGCCAGGTTCGGGCTGATGCCGGAGTGGCCGTGGAGCACCCGGCTCAGCGTGACGCGCGAGATGCCGAGCCTCGATGCGGCCTCCCCGACGGTCAAGCCGAGGTCGGCCAGCACGTCTTCGCGAAGGATCTCGCCGGGATGGACCGGAGTCTTCAGTGCCATAGCGATCGGACCAGTTGACATGGCCGAAGTCTAGGCGGGTGATGACAGCGACAGACGACTGATCGAGGGGGCGGTGTTGTCCAACTGGCGGTAGGTGTTGTCCGTTGGGCCGGATCGCTGGTGGGCGGGGCTGCGGTGTGACCGAATGTCGTTATGAGGGCTGAGGAAGCGATGTTGCGGCACGACGGCGTGGTTCGTGTCGCGGACTACCCAGAACTGCGTAGTGCCTGGAGTCGACAGGCTCAGTTGAAGAAGGTGGTTCGTGCGTTGCCCGGGGTGGTGGTAGATGCGGCGTTGGTGCGCGATCCGGTGGCATGGATGCGTGCTGTGTACGCCTGGGATCCCAACGCGGTCGTCGCAGGACGAGCCGCAGCAAGCCTCACGTTCGCGCCCGGGTTGTCCGTTACCCTGGTGAGCGTCTACACGGATTCCCGGTTGGCTGATCGCGGGCCAATTCGATTCCGTCATCACGCCCTTGAATCGGAACTGACGGCGTGGGTTGGTGACCTCCGCGTGACCACGCCCGCAGCGACGGGGCTGACGGCAGCGTTGGATGGCGACTTCGAGCCGGCGACGGCGGCGTTGCGTCTCTCGCTGACGAAGGTAGGTGACCTCACTGAGTGTGCGCGGCGGCTGCGCGTGCGTCCGAGAATCCGCGTCAGCGAAGTGCTCCGTGATTTGAGCGGCAACCCGTGGTCGGTGGCCGAGGTGCAGGCGCACCGGCTCTTGCGTGGGGCTGGGGTTACGGGCTGGGTTGGGAACTATCCCGTGGTGCTCCAGGGAAGTCGGTATGTCATCGACCTTGCCTTTCCACGGTCGAAAGTCGCCTTCGAGATCAATAGCTTCGAGTTCCACAGCTCGAAGCAGGCGATGATGCGGGATGCGGGCCGAGCCAACGCCATGCTGGCTGCGGGGTGGCGCTCCTACGTGCTGATGCCCACCCAGATCACCGACTACCCGGAAGAGACGTTGGACTTCATTCGTGTCGTCGTGCGTCAACGGGACCAACGGAGCAGGGGTATCCGAGCGAGTGAGATTTTTTGACCGTAACAGGGCCTTGTTGGCCGTGCTGTGCCAATAAGGCCCTGTTACGGTCAAAAAATCTCAGTCCGGCGAGTACAGGGTCGGAACGCGAAAGCCCGCCCCCGGATGGGGCGGGCTTCTCGGCGGCGGAGGATACGAGATTCGAACTCGTGAGGGCGTGAACCCAACCCGCTTTCCAAGCGAGCGCCATAGGCCTCTAGGCGAATCCTCCGCCAGGTACTCTACCGGAGCTTTCGATGGGGGCCCAAATCAGCGATCAGAGCACCATCGCGGCGGTCCATCCCGCGATCATCAGCGGGATGTTGAAGTGGATGAAGGTGGGGATCACGCTGTCGCGCATGTGGTCGTGCTGGCCGTCGGCGTTGAGACCCGCGGTGGGGCCGAGCGTGGAGTCGGAGGCGGGGAGCCTGCATCGCCGAGCGCGCCGGCCGTGCCGATGATCGCCACGGTGGCGACGGGGGAGAAACCCAACGATACGCACAGTGGCACGTAGATCGAGGCGATAATCGGCAGCGTCGAGAACGAGCTTCCGATACCCATCGTGACCAGTAGCCCGACGAGCAGCATGACCAGCGCAGCCATCGCTTTGCTACCTGCGAACATGGCAGCGCTCGACTCCACCAGGGTTTCGATCTGGCCGGTTGCTCGCATCACCGAGGCGAACCCCTGGGCGGTGATCATGATGATGCCCACCAGCGCCATCATCCGCATGCCGCCGGTGAAGACGGCGTCAGCATCGCGCCACTTCACGGAGCCGGACGCGATGAAGATGAGCAAGCCGATGAGCGCACCTACCAGCAGCGGGTCGGCCTCGGAATCAGCCTGGTTCAGCCAGGTCTGGATGCCGAAGCAGGCCACCACAGTCGCGATGGCGATGGCGATCCGGTAAGGGTGGATCTTCGCGGCCTCGCGGTCGCCGTCGGCCGCGGTCACGTCGTAGTCGCGAGGCTTGCGATAGGTGACGAATACCGCCACCAGGAGACCGATCACCATGCCCAGCGCGGAAATGCCCATGGCTTGGGTGGGCGGAATGTGGCTGACGGTCAGGCCTGATGCCTCGATGTTCGCGTAGAGGATGTTGTGGAGGAAAACCCGGCCGAATCCGACGGGCAGGTACATGTATGTGGTCACCAGGCCGAAGGTGAGCACGCAGGCTACCGCGCGTCGATCGATACGCAGCCGGCTCATCACCACCAACAGCGGCGGAATAAGCAGCGGGATGAAGGCGATGTGTACCGGGATGATGTTCTGGCTGGAGATGGCCATCGCCAGCACCCCTCCCAGGAGGCCGTACGTCGCCCAGACGGCAGCTTTCTTTCCTTTGGAGGCGTCGTCGGCGTCGAGCTTGGTGATCATCCAGTCGGCCAGAAGCTGTGGCAACCCCGAGTGGGCCACAGCCATGGCGAAGGCGCCGAGTAGGGCATAGGCCAATGCGATCTGGGCGCCGGCTTGTAGTCCGTCCTGGAAGGCGACCATCGTGGCGTCGAGGCCGAGCCCTGCCCAGAGGCCGCCGACCAACGCGCCGAGGAAAAGGGCGAGCACCACGTGCACTCGCAAGAGGGCGAGTAACAGCATGACCAGGACGGCGAGCAGGACGGCGTTCATCGGGAGTCCTTTGGAATGGAGAGAACCGGCTAGGGCAGGCTACCGGAGCAATGTTTCGGGGGTGTTGTCGGGGCGCGGGTTGGGCAGTCTGTATGACCTCTAGTACAGTGGGGCCCGGTTCCTCGCGCGGCGTTATCTCGCCCAACTCCCCCAGGGTCGGAAGGCAGCAAGGGTAAGTGAGCTCTGTCGGGTGCGCGAGGGGCCTTTTTTCATCCCCTGTCAGTGCCGTCGAATAGGGTGAAGACGTGGACCAGAGCTACGACGCGGATCAGGATCTCTTCGGCGACGAGCCGTTCGATGACGGCTTGCCCGAGTTCGAGCCCATGGACGGCCCCGGGCTCTTCGACGACGAGCCTGCCGCCGACGAACCCGTTGAGGCGCTGGCCCCTCCGCCTCCGCCGTCGCGTGCTCCGGTGGCCCGTCCAGACGAGGCCCCCGAAGCTCCGCTGGCCCTGTACCGGCGTTATCGTCCCGATTCCTTCGTCGAGGTGATCGGCCAGGATCACGTCACAGTGCCGCTGCGTCGCGCGCTGGAGAACAACAGGGTCAACCACGCCTACCTTTTCTCGGGTCCGCGTGGCTGCGGCAAGACCACGTCCGCCCGCATCCTCGCCCGTTGCCTCAACTGCGAGCAAGGACCTACCTCTCAACCGTGCGGCCAGTGCCAGTCGTGCCAAGACCTGGCTCGTGGCGGGCCGGGTTCCATCGACGTGATCGAGATCGACGCGGCCTCGCACGGCGGCGTGGAAGACGCTCGCGACCTTCGCGAACGCGCTTTCTTCGCTCCCGTGGCCAGCCGGTACAAGATCTACATCGTCGACGAGGCGCACATGGTGACCACCGCCGGCTTCAACGCGCTGCTGAAGCTGGTGGAAGAGCCGCCGCCGCACACCAAGTTCATCTTCGCCACGACGGAGCCCGAAAAGGTCATCGGCACCATCCGGTCCCGCACCCATCACTACCCATTCCGGTTGGTGCCCCCGCGGGTGCTGGGCGACTACCTGGCCGAGATCTGCACCCAAGAGGGCGTGAACGTCGATCCTGCCGCGTTACCGCTCGTGGTGCGCGCGGGCGCCGGCTCGGTGCGCGATTCGCTGTCGGTGCTCGACCAGCTCCTTGGCGGAGCCGGCGAGCAGGGCGTCGAATACGAGCAGGCTGCTGCGCTGCTCGGCTTCACCCCCGATTCGCTCCTCGACGAGGTCGTCGATGCCTTCGCCGCCGGAGACTCGGCGGGTGTGTTCCGCGCCGTCGACAAGGTGATCGAGGTAGGGCAGGACCCCCGCCGGTTCGCCGAGGATCTCCTGCGCCGTCTTCGCGACCTGGTGATCCTGGCCGCGGTGCCCGACGCGGCAGATACCGGTTTGCTCGATGTTTCGGCCGATCAGGCCGAGCGGTTCAAAACCCAGGTTGCCGGCTTGGGAGCCGGGGAACTGACTCGTGCCGCCGAGGTGATCGCCACGGGCCTCACCGATATGCGCGGTACCACCGCGCCCCGTCTGCATCTGGAACTGATGTGCGCCCGCGTGCTGCTCCCAGGCGCTGATACAGACGAACGTGGCCTGCATGCGCGGATGGACCGGCTGGAGCGGCGCGTCGGGATGATGGGATCCGGCTCCGACGTTCCGCCCCCTCCCGCCAACTGGAACGACGTTCCCGGTACAGCGGCGCCCGTTCCGGATCGCAGCGCTTCCACGCAAGCGGCAGCCCCTGAGCCTGCCGTCGCGCCGGCCGATACCGTCTCGGCCGCCTCGACCTCTCGGAGTGAGGAGCGACGCCCTGCTTCTCCGGAGCCGGCGCCTTCCGCGCCGAGCCGCCCCGCTCAGGGACGCCGTCCCGCCGGAGCGCCCCCTCGCACGGGGGCAGGTGCGGGTTCGGCTCAGTCAACGCCACCACCTCCGCAACAGAGCGCTACTCCGCCGCGTCCAGCGGCTGCATCGCCCGGCGGCCAGCTCACCACCGCTGAGTTGCGTCGCGTCTGGCCCAGTGTGCTGGAGGCCGTCCAACGCCATCGCCGCTTCACCTACATGCTGCTTTCCCAGAACGCCCAGGTGCTGGAAGTGGCAGAAGGACAGTTGCGGCTGGGCTTTGCCAGCGCCGGCGCGAGAGACCGATTCGGATCCAGCGGTGGGCCGGAAGACTTGGTGGCCTCCATCGTCGAGGTGATCGGCGTCGAGCTGCGCATCGCTGCCGTGCTGGCCGACGAGGGAGCCACGCAACCCTCCGCGCCGCAGCGTCAGCAACCCGCGTCGCAGCGACGCTCTCCGGAGCCCCCGCCGGCAGACGAGTCGCCGCAGCGCCCGGTCCGTCAGGCTGCGCCGGCTGCACCCGCCCCGCCGTTGCGCGAACCGGCACCCGAGTTCGACGAGGTGTCGCAAGACGATGACGAGCTCGATGCGGCGAACAATGCGGAAGAGCTGCTCACCGCCGCGTTCGATGCCGAGGTCATCTCCGTGGAGGAACTGGGCGGTCCCGCTTCCGGTCGTTGAGACGGCGAGCCCGGCGATGTGACACGCCGGATCCTGGCGGGAGGACGTAAAGTAGAGCAGTCTCGATCGGAAGGTGAATGATGTTCGACGGCTTTGACATGGGCCAGTTGATGGCACAGGCGCAGAAGCTGCAGGAAGACCTGCTGCAGGCTCAGGAAGATCTGGCGTCCCAGAGCTTCACCGGCAGCGCCGGGGGCGACCTCGTCGTCGTCACGCTCTCCGGCAAGGGCGATCTGACCGGGGTGCAGATCAGCCCGGATGCGGTTGATCCGGAAGACTTGGAGACGTTGCAAGACCTGATCGTCGCAGCCTTCCGGGCGGCGAAAGACGCGGTCGACCAGGCGGCGCAAGAGGCCATGCCGCAGCTCCCTCCCGGCATGGGAATGTGACGCCCTCGTGTACGAAGGCCCCATCCAGGACCTGATCGACGAGCTGAGCCGCCTCCCCGGTATCGGGCCGCGGAGCGCGCAGCGGATCGCCTTCTTCCTGCTCGATGCTCCGGAGGAGGATGTCTATTCCCTGGCCGACACGCTGCGTCGGGTGAAGGCGGCTGCGAGGTTTTGCGAGGTCTGTTTCAACGTGTCGCAAGAGGCGCGGTGCCGGGTATGCCGAGATCCTCGGCGCGATCACACCAAGCTCTGCGTGGTCGAGGAATCCAAGGATGTGGTGGCGATCGAGCGCACCAACGAGTTCCGTGGGCTCTATCACGTGCTGGGCGGTTCCATCTCTCCCATCGACGGACGAGGCCCGGGCGACCTGCGTACCCGCGAGCTCTTCCAACGGCTCGCCGATGGGGTGGTTCAGGAAGTCATCCTCGCGACGGATCCCGACACTCAGGGCGAAGCCACTGCCGCCTACCTCAGCCGGATGCTGCGCGACTTCGGCGTGACGGTCAGCCGTCCGGCCAGCGGATTGCCCGTCGGCGGCGATCTCGAATATGCCGACCAGGTCACGTTGGGACGCGCGCTGGAGGGACGCCGGTTGATGTATGAGCCTTCAGCGGTGGTGAGCAGCACGCCGTAACCCGGCGTGCGTTGCCGCGAACCAGGTTGTCGGACGCTACTGGTAGCGTCTGGAGACGTGTCAGAATACGTCATTTCCGCCCGTGGGCTGACCAAGCGCTACGGCGACTTCACCGCCGTTGACGGCATCGATTTCGACATCGCGCCCGGTGAGTCGTTCGGTTTTCTCGGCCCCAACGGCGCGGGCAAGTCCACCACCATGCGGATGATCTCGGCGGTCTCTACGAAGACCTCCGGGTCGCTCACGGTGCTCGGCCTGGACACCGCCGGCAATGGGCCCGAGATCCGCTCGCAGCTGGGCATCGTTCCCCAAGCCGACCAACTCGACGAGGAGCTGCGGGTGGTCGACAACCTCATCGTCTACGGACGGTACTTCGGGTTGCCTCGGGCGTACGTTCGTAAACGTGCCGAGGAGCTGTTGCAGTTCGCGCAGCTGGAGGACAAACGAACCGCCCGCGTGGACGAGCTCTCCGGCGGTATGAAACGGCGCCTCACCATCGCTCGGGGGCTGATCAACAGCCCCAAGGTGATGCTTCTCGACGAACCCACCACCGGCCTCGATCCCCAAGCCAGGCACGTGCTCTGGGACCGGCTGTTCCGGTTGAAGGAGGAGGGCACCACCTTGGTGCTCACCACCCACTACATGGACGAGGCCGAGCAGCTGTGCGACCGTCTGGTCGTCGTGGATCATGGCGCAATCGTGGCTGAGGGATCACCCTCCGAGCTGATCCGTCGATACTCGTCCCGCGAAGTGCTCGAGGTGCGTTTCGGCTCCGCCCATAATGAGCGGGCTGCTGAGCGTCTGCAGGGCTTGGGCGATCGGCAGGAGGTGCTTCCCGACCGCGTGCTGATCTACGCCTCCGACGGAGAAGCGGCCCTGCAAGCGGTGCTTGAACGCGGTCTGCAGCCGCTCACCAGCCTGGTGCGACGTTCGTCGTTGGAGGATGTCTTCCTCCGACTTACCGGACGGAGCCTCATCGAATGAGCGGCCGCCAGGCCATGCAGGCGCACCGGGATCATGGATCCGGGTGCCATCGATCGTTCTCGTATGCTCCAGCGTTCCCGTCGTTGGGGCTGGTGGTACGTCGCCGAACATCGCATTCGTGCCATGCGCGCCTACCTCACCACCTTCTTCGTCACCGCGCTGGGCTCGCCTTTCCTCTACCTGGCGGGTCTCGGAGCCGGGCTGGGCGTGATGGTCGATCAGGCGCAGGGAGGCCAGGGCGTCGACGGCGTGCCCTATCTGGTGTTCCTGGCGCCGGCCCTCGTGCTGGCGGGTGTGATGCAGCAAGCCAGCCAGGAATCCACGTTCGGCGTGTTCGGCGGTTTCCGGTGGCAATACACGTTCTGGGCGATGAACTCCTCCCCGGTCACCGCGCGACAGATGGTGGTGGGATTCCAGATCTCGCTCCTCGCGCGCGTGCTGCCTGCGGCCACCATCTATATGGTGGCCTTGGTCGTCTTCGGACTGGCCGATCCGTTGCGGGTGCTCGTGCTGTTCCCCGTGGCTGCCCTGTTGGCACTGGCCGTGGGGTTCTGTGTGATGGCCTGGGTCTCCACTCAAAACAACGACCGTGGCCAACTCTCCTTCGTCGAGCGCTTCGTCGTGATGCCACTCACGTTGTTCTCTGGAACCTACTATCCGCTGGAGACGCTGCCGGCCTATCTTCATTGGATCGGCTGGATCTCACCGCTGTGGCACGCCGTCGAACTCTCGCGCTGGGGACTGTACGGCGCGGCCTCGCCCGCGTGGTTGTTGGTGGTTCATGTGATCTACCTGGTTGTGCTGGCCGCCTTCGGAGCCTGGCTCTCCGCACGTCACTTCGCCAAGAGGTTGGACAAGTGAACGACATGACCCACAGTGATCCGATCCCGTCGACGGTGCGTCTCAAGCCCGGACCGTTGCGGGGGATCTATGCCGGCAACGCCAGCTCGGTCGTTGCGCGGGGCCTCCGGGTGATCGCTCGCCAGAACTGGCTGATCGTCGTGACCGGCTTCTTCGAGCCGGTGTTGTATCTGCTGTCGATGGGGCTCGGGCTTGGTGCGCTGATCGGCACCGTGCAGTTCTACGGGCATGAGGTGACCTATGCCGCCTACATCGCGCCGGCTCTGATGGCGGTCAGCGCCATGAATGGTGCGGTCTACGACTCGACGATGAACGTCTTCTTCAAGATGCGCTACGCCAAGCTCTACGACCAGATGCTGTCCACCTCGCTCGGCCCCATGGATGTTGCCCTGGGGGAGATCCTGCTCGCCATGCTGCGCGGCTTGCTGTATGCGCTGGGCTTCATGGCCGTCACCACGTTGCTGGGGCTGAACCTCTCTTGGACGGCGCTTCTCGCGATCCCGGCGGCCCTGGTGATCGCGCTTGGCTTCGCCTCGCTCGGTTTGGCGGTGACCAGCTTCTTGCGCACCTTCCAGCAGCTCGACATGGTGTGGTTCGTGATGATGCCGATGTTCCTGCTGTCGGCCACCTTCTTCCCCATCGAGGTCTACCCCGAGGCGATCCAGTCTGTGATCAAGGCGCTGCCGCTCTGGCACGGCGTCGACCTGATCCGGCAGCTCACCACCGGGTTGATCCAGCCTTCGATCTGGGGCCATCTGGGGTATTTCGCCGTGATGATCGTGCTCGGCGTGATCCTGGCCACGGGACGCTTGAAAGCACTGTTCTTGCGCTGAGGTACTACGGGGATGGGTGGGGGCTGTGGAAAACCTAGACGAGGATCTTCGTGTCTTGGTACGTTTTTCGCATCCCGGAGTATCCGCCGGCCCTCTTCATCCTTCGAGTCCAGAGACGAGATCCCATCATGACCCAGCAGCCTCCCCAGTCGCCCGATGACCAGCAGCCCGAGTTCTACGGCCCGCCTTCCTCGCAGGTCCCGCCCCAGGGGGGATCGTATGGGCAGACGCCTCCCGGAGATCCCTATGGACAGACCCCTCCGGGAGCGCCGTACGGGCAGACTCCTCCGGGATACCAGTACGCGGCGCCCACTCCGCCCTCGAGCGACGACACGCCTTTCTTCAAGGCGCTGTTCGATTTCTCGTTCCGCAGCTTCGTCACCATCAAGTTCGCCTCGGTGATCTACGGCATCGGCCTCGCCCTCATCGGGCTGGCCTGGCTCACCTTCATCGTCACGGGTTTCAACCGTGGTTTCCTTCCCGGCCTGGGAGCACTGATCCTGGGAGGCCTGATCGCCGCCTTCTACGTCGTGATCGTGCGTATCGGCCTTGAGTTCTCCGTGGCCATGATCCGCACGGCCCAGAACACGTCGATCATCGCGGACGCCTCGAAGAAGTGAGTTCCTGAGAGGGAGGTTCTCATTCACCCCCTCCGCCACCTCCTCCGTCGAAACCGCCACCGCCGTCGAAGCCGCCGCCCTCGAAACCTCCGAAGCCACCATCCGCACCGAAACCCGAGTCGCCGAACGAGTCGAGGGTGCCGGGGTCGAAGGCGTCGCCGAAGTCACCCAGATCGGTGCCGTCCATGGTTTCGAGGGAGGAGAACATCGTCATGTCGAATATCGTTTCCTGCAATCCCCACCCTTGGACCGCTATCCAGGGCATGGCGAAATCCATCTCGTAGCCATCCGCTCGCGCCTGAGTGGCGAGCTCACCGAAGACTTTCGTCCAGTGCCTCGCCACACCGAGGGAGATGGCGTAGGGCAGGTACTTGGAGAAGATCCCGGCTGCTTCTTCGTAAGAGAATTGCTCTTTCTCCGCGGTCTCCAAGTATTTCTTGAAGCCGAGCATCTGAATGCGGACAGCCGTGCCCTCGGCACTGAGAGCCGGACGTTCGCCCGTCTTCCAGGAAATCACGATGCCGGCGCCGAGACCGAGGAACCCGCTGACGAGCGGAATGGCGTGGGGCGCCATCATTCCGGCGAGGATGGACCCGCCGGATGCGAGCCAGAGCCAGAGAACGGGTGGTTTGTCTTTGGTGATCCGGGACCAACCGCGTTCGTGGAACTCGTAGGTCAAGGCGTCGCAGTGATCCTCGACGACGGTGTTATCCATCCTTGGCAGCTCGGAGAGTCGTACTTCAGAGCCAGTGTGAAAGAGCTCTCGCAGCAGGTCTTTCTCCGCAGGTTCGAGCGGACCGGGTTGAGACGATCGGGTGGGACGCAGTAGCCAGTCGCGCCCGGAGTGCCTCGTCGGTTCCTCCACGATGGTGATGGTCAGGAAGCCCCGAGCGGCGAGGTCGACGATCGTGGCGATCACGTCGCGGGGGAGGGCATGCCCATGGGTAATGATGCCGGCTAGTCCTGGCCGTACGCCCCGGGGTGGGTTGAACGCCACCGCGATCTCTCCCTTGTACACGCGCGCGGGAAGGAGATGACGGGATGCGTCGGAACCAGTTGCCGGAAGCATGCCGGGGGTCAGCCCATCGAAGATCTCGTCGGCAAACATCTGATGGGTTTTCCGCTGCACCCACACCACCAACCCGAGCAGCATGACGCTGAGCACTATCCAGAGCAGAACCATGCGCAACAGTGTGTCAGGCGCATTGGCGCAGACGAGGGACTCGTCTCCTAGTCCTCAGAAGACAGCGACCGACGTCGATGCCCCGGAAGCGCGACGATGAACGCGTGATGCAGCATTCTCCGGGCCTGGCTATTCGCCTGGCCGCTCTTCGGCGGGAAGCCGGCGGAATCGTTGACCGCGCACCAACACATCGGTCAGCGGACCACATGCTGCGCCCGCGGCGGCGATGACGAGGTCCAGTGGCACGAAGGTGGAACCCAGCACGAGCCTGGCAGGTGGCCAGGCTGAGCCGATCTGCGCTGGGATACCGGTGAGCTGGAACAGTTCGATGCCCAAGCCGACCAGAGCCGCCGTCACCACCAACACCACGGGCCGTGCACGGGGCATCACGAAGGCGAACACCAGGTAGAGCAGCACCGCGTAGAGCAGGCCGCCCGCGAGGTCGCCGACCATCCCGGGCAGCTGGCGCCCCAGAAGACCGAGCACCACCACGAGCATTGCGACCGCGAGGATGCGTGGACGGGAACGTGGTGATCGGTTGTCCATCAACCCAACATAACGGGTTACTGTCTGCCGCCGGCCGTGCTGGGCTCTGGCTGAGGCCGGAGCGCACGGATCGCCGTGCAGAAATTAGAAGGAAGCGGCAAGCTCACGAACCCTGCGCATGGCATCGTCGACGATCGTCTCCGCGTTGGCCGGGTCATGGTCCATGCCCTCTGCCGTGATCTGCTGGTAGTCGGTGACGCCGATGAACCCGAACACCGTTCTTAGATAGGCGCTGGCCGGATCCTGCGAGGAGAAAATGCCTCCCGCGGTCTGGATGTGAAGCGCCCGCTTGTTTTGTACAAGGCCTACCGCCCCGCCGGTCTCGTTGTAGCGGAAGGTTCGACCGGCGACGCAGATCGTGTCGATCCAGGCTTTGAGCCTTGTCGGCACCTGCAGGTTCCACAACGGATTCGCGACCACGATCTTGCTCGCCCCGAGGAACTGCTCCGTGTAGTGGTCGAAGAGGGTGGCTTTGTTCTGCTCGGCCTCATGCAGATGCACGAAAGGAACCCCGGCCCGCAACTGCTTCCACGCGTTCAGCAGATCGAGGTCGATCTCAGGGATCGCCACGTTGTACAACGTGAGGTCGGTTATATCGTCATCGGGATGTGTCTCCCTGTAGATGCGAACGAACTCGTCGGTGAGTCGCATCGAGTTGGACACCTTGCTCGTCAACGGGTGTGCGCGCACCACCAGGAGTCTTGCCATCGCGTAACTATACAAAACTTGGTATGGACACAAGGCTGGGGTTTGCCCCTAACCAAGGCCCCAGGAAGACGTGGGACTGAGCAGTCCGTGCGGAAAACCGAGAGTTACCGCATCCGATTGGTCGGAGTGACCAGCACGCTCTCCAGCAGGGCGCAGGTTCTGCGCCAGAACATGCCACAGATGGTGGCCGCGGACATGCATGGCGTCTCGCAGCCCACGATCTCCCGGATCTACTGGGCTGTTGGACATGAACTCGAACACTGCACTGGGCTCTCCTTGCGTCGGCTGGCCCGCACCCTGAATCGCTACCGAACCTTCGAACTCAACGTCAACGGCCGCACCACTTCCAGCAGACATCCAGAGCTTCATCCACCGACTCGCAGAAACCTGACTAATCTGGCCCAAGTCGAGTGAACTTCCGCCCCCAATCGCGACTCAGATGAACCCTCAAACCGCCCGCCGGTCAAGTTTATCACTTGAGCCGATTTCGTCCAACGAGTCGGACAATGGCACCCGGTGAGATTTCGACTCCGTCAAGGCTCTCCAACTCATTACAATCTTCGATGTAAAGCTCCTTCATGATCGTTAACGAGCAAAAGGCGGACAGGTCCTGTATTCCTCGAACGTCGATGACACTCAGCTTATCAACTGTGGCCCCATCCCACCCGAGAGAGCTACGCAGCTTGGCGGTACTGACTTCAAGATCGCGCACCGATCCGGGAAGCATTGCGGGAAAGACTCGCGGCCGGATCAGCCGCAGTCCGCGCATCGAGCCGACGCTCGAAATCCACTCGGCCCACAGGGAATCGCATCTGACAAGCCCGAGCGCCTGGAGTGCGTCACCGGCCGGAACAATCAGACGTTCCCGGGAAACATCGAGGAAAAGCTCGGTTAGTACCGTGAGACGCGAAAGATCAAACCCACCAGTGACGAACTCCGAGATCCCGAGATCACGAAGGGAGGTGAATTCTCCCACCAGTGAGATATCGTGAACACGGCAGTTCAAGAGAAGCCCCTCCAGCCGCCTGCGGATCGGAAGAAGGGGCCGCAGGTCCGGCCAATCTCCGTCAGCCAGGTTTAAATACCTGGAAAAGGGTACGATTTTTGGCTGGCGGTACAGATTTTTATATTTCCTCATGTCGCTCACAAGCCCCGCCAGTTCTTCTTGGTAGATTTCAGGAGGTGCGCCCGCCTCTTTCTGATCGGATCCACAATGTTTGAGAGATCACCAATCCCACCTCGGCGACTGATCACCACCCACCCAGCGATTCGCAATGGTGAATGAACGCCCCCCAAGTCACCTGAGGCTCCTGCTTCCGCCATATCGTGAAATGCTCGGAAGCCGCCGCAAGAGCGGCGATCTTGACAGATGGCGCCGAGAACTTCCACCGCATTCCATCGCCGAGGTCGTACCAACCAGTGGCGAGCCCGGGTAGCGACGCCTTATCAAGGAGGATGAAGTCCAAGTACTCGTCATCACCCTTGCTGAACACGATCTGCGGTGCCGGATCCAGCTTGCGGCTCCACTCAGCGACCGGCGCAGAGAAGTATGCGGCAAACTGGGCATCTACCTCTGCCGCCCCCTCCCAGAGGCGCGCCTCCCGCAGGCAGCCTATCCGTCTCGGAACATGCCTTCGCCTATAGAGCTTGCCCATTAGCCTACCTCGCTCGTCCGCTCTCTCGAGACACACCGTAAGACAAGCCAGCCGAACAGCCCACGGTAGCAGGCACCCTATCTCTGCCGGTGCTCCACGGGAACATTCTTCCAGTCATGTCCCCCTTTTGTGCTGTACTTGAAGTTGCTCTTAATTGTCTTGGCGCTCTTGCTCGGACCTCGATAACTTCGCTCCGGGTTCTTGAGCAAGGGTTCCAAGCCCTAGGAGCCTGCTGAATAATCCGCGCGGCGTGGTGCGCTGATCGGTGGGTCTTGAGATCCTGTGGGTGTGCAGGGTGAGGCTGATCGGCAGCGTGAGTTGCTGGATGTGGAGTCGGTGGCCGGGCATCTGCTTGAGCCGGGCAGTGTGTATGCGCTGTTGGCCGGGCATCGTGATCGGTTGTTTCCGGGTGAGTTGTTCGCCGACTTGTTCCCCTCGGGACGGGGGCGGCCTTCGATCCCGGGTGAGGTGGTCGCCTCGGTGATCGTGCTCCAGGTGTTGTACGGGCACTCGGACCGTGAAGCGGTCGATGCGCTCACTTTCGATCTGCGGTGGAAGGCGGCGTGCGGGTATGCGATCGACGCGAAGGGTTTCCATCCCTCGACGTTGACGTACTGGCGGGCTCGGCTGGCTGCCAGCGACCGGCCGCAGCGGATCTTCGATGTGGTCCGCGAGGTGATCGTCGAGACCGGCGCGGTGGCGGGCAAGACTCGACGCGCACTGGATTCCACGGTCCTTGATGACGCGGTCGCCCGTCAGGACACTGTGACCCAGCTGATCGCCCAGATTCGCCGGGTTGGCCGAGAGGTGCTTGGCGCGAAGGATCTCATCACCGCTGTGTGTACCCGACTTGAGGCGTTGACCGGGCAAGGCTACGACTCTGCGGGGAAGCCGCAGATCGCGTGGAACGATCAGGCAGCCCGCGATGAGCTCGTCTCGGCGCTGGTCGGTGACGCGCTGGCGTTGCTTGCCGCGCTGGATGTCGAGGCGATCACTGAGGCGGGTGGGAAGCCTGCCGAAGCCATCGCCTTGTTGGCGCTGGTGGCCGGTCAGGATGTTGAGCCGGCCGAGGACTCCGATGGCACTGACGGCCGGTGGAGGATCGCGCGCAATACCGCTCCAGACCGGGTTATCTCGACCGTGGATCCCGACGCCCGGCACGCGCACAAGACCCGCCAACGCCGCCAGGACGGGTTCAAGGCCCATGTGGTGGTCGAGCCTGACACCGGACTGGCCACTGAATGTGAGGCTACCAAGGCTGCTGGTGCGGCCAACGCGGACGCAGCGGTCGGTTCGAGACTGGTGACACAAGATGTCACGATCGTCGAGAGCGAGTCCGTCGAGGTACTGGCCGACTCGGCCTACGGCACCGGCGAGATGCTCCATGATCTCGATCAGAAGGGTCACGTCCCGGTGATTAAGCCCTGGCCACTACGACCCGCTGTTCCTGATGGGTTCACTCTCGATGACTTCATCCGTGACACCGATGCGGGAACCGTGACCTGCCCGGCCGGGAATACCCGCCCAGTGAGTCCGAACAACACGGTCTCTTTCGAAACGGTCTGCACGGGCTGCCCACTCCGAGCACGATGCACTACCGCGAAGAGGGGACGCAAACTGGTGCTTCACGAGCACGATCTGCTTCACCGAGAGCACCGCCAACGAGCTACCGACAAGGCCTTTATAGCCGTCTACCGCCAGTACCGCCCGATGGTCGAACGCACCATCGCCTGGCTCACCCGGGGCGCCCGCCGCGTTCCCTACCGCGGTGTCAAGAAGAACAACCAGTGGCTCCACCACCGTGTCGCGGCCCTCAACCTGCGTCGACTGCTCGCTATGGGCCTCACCATCCAGAACGGAGCCTGGGCCATCGCCTGAACGGGTCCAGCTACCGGCCCGCACCGCCTGCCAGCCGACCGCAAGGCAGTCACCGACAGGCAGACCAACCCCACGGCCGTGCTCACGAATACTGACTCAACCACACCCTCGAGGGCCTTGGAATCGTTTCCCCCGGCCAGTCACACCATCACACCCGCCAGACCACGCCTTATTCAGCACCCTCCTAGGGGTTCGTATCGAGGGTCATGCTTCTACCAACAAAAAATGCCGCAGAAACCCGTGGTCCCTGCGGCAAACTTGTCGGGGTGACAGGATTTGAACCTGCGGCCTCGTCGTCCCGAACGACGCGCGCTACCAAGCTGCGCCACACCCCGATGGCTCGTGAGCCGACGGCAATACTATCGAGTTGGAGCCGGAAACGCTAACTGGCGTCGCGCGGAGTCAACGTCAGCAAGGAGACCTCCGGGCGACAAGCGAACCGGTAGGGCGCGGTAGGGGAGGTGCCCAGGCCCGCGGATACGTGGAGGGGCGCGGTGCGTCGTCCCGCCGAGTGAATCGAAACTCCCTTTGCGCGCGACGGAGCCAAGTCGCAGTTGCTGATGATCGCCCCATAAAACGGCAGGCATACCTGCCCGCCGTGGGTGTGGCCGGCGATGAGGAGATCCATCCCGTCGGCAGTCATCGCATCGAGCGTTCGAAGGTAAGGGGCGTGCATGATGCCGACGTTGAGATCTGCCTGCTGATCAGCCGGGCCGGCCACGGTCTCGTAGTCGTCGCGATCCAGATGTGCATCGTCGACGCCGCGTAGCGCGATCGTGACGCCGTGCACGTCCATGCTGAGTCGCGTGTGGGTGGCGTCGCGCCATCCGAGCTGCTCCATACCGGCCTTCAGAGCCTCCCACGGCAGTTCGCGGCGCCCCTCAGGGGCGCCGTCCGATCGGCCACGGGTCAGGTATCCGAGCGGTTTCGCCCGTCGCGGTTCGAAATAGTCGTTCGACCCGAAAACGAACGCTCCAGGGACGTCCTTCAGCGTCGAGAATGCCTCCAGAAGCGGCGGCAGTGCGGCGGCTTCGGCGAAGTTATCCCCGGTGTTCAGGACGAGGTCGGGTTTGAGGTCTGCCAAGCCTGCGATGAACTCCAGCTTGCGCCGCTGGTTCGCGCACAGATGGAAGTCGGAGATGTGCAGCACCCGGATCGACGGCGCGCCCACCGGGAGTACAGGCAAGGTGAAACGGCGCACCGTGTAGAGATGGGCTTCGATCAGGCCCCAGCCAAAGCACGCGGCCCCAGCTGCGGCCGTGGCGCCCGCTATACGCAGCAGGCGCCACGGCAACGCTGGTGGCACTAGTCGTCGTCCTCGTCCGAATCAGGCTGCTCCTGGGCAGGCGGGGCCTGCTGAGCCGGCGCGGCAGATTGCGCCGACGCGGCGGGCTGATTCTCCTGATTCGCCGGTGGGGCAGGAGTCTGCGAGGGGGCCGCAGACTGGGTCGGACTCGGAGAAGGAGTCCGCGTCGGCGGCGGCGGGGGTGGCGGCGGCTCGGGGCCCTTCGAGACCCTCATCGTGATCGTCGAGAACTTGGTGGCCGTTCGGCTGGGATAGGTACCGAGGTAGGTGCCTTCCCTGTAACTGCTGAACTCCCTGCTGCGAACCGTGGTGAAGCCGGCATCCTCGAGCACCTGCTTCGCCTGCTGGTAGCCCATTCCGCGCGTGCTCGGGATATCGACCTTCTCGCCTTCCAAGATCTTCTTGGTCGGCCTGTCGAACTTGGTCTTCGGCTTGTCCTTGAGCGCCGAGGTCATCGCCGCCTTCCAGATGGCGCCGGCGTCTCCACCACCGGTACCTGCGATGCGCGTACCCGTGCTCAGGCGAAGATTCCGAATGGACTTGCTCCTGCGGTTCTCCCAGAACTCCTTGGACTCAGGTCCCGTGTCCTGAGCGATGTAGGCCACGCCTGCCATCTCCGGCGTGTAGCCAGCGAACCAGAGCGCCTGGTACTCGTTGGTGGTACCGGTCTTGCCCGCTTGAGGCCTGCCATCGGACATTCGCGCGGGCCGGCCCGTGCCGTTACGGATCACGCTCTCCAGGATGTAGCTGACGCCGTTGGCGACGGCCTCGGAGACCACCTGCTCGCAATCTGCGGAGGGAACCTCCAGCGAGTTGCCGTCGGCCGTAGTAACGGACTGCAGGATGATCGGCCGGCAGTGCACGCCCTTGTTGGCCAGGGTGGCGTACGCCTCAGCCATGGACAAAGGAGTCACATAGGCGGTGCCCAGCACCCACGACGGGTTGCTCGCTTCTTGGCGCATATCGGAGCCATCGGCCATCTTCACGCCCATGGAGGTGGCCATGTCGATGGAGGCGCAGATGCCTACGTCGCGCTCGAGCTGCACGAAGTAGGTGTTCACCGAGCTCTGAGTGGCTCGCATCATGTCGATCAGGCCATAACCGCGCGCACCCTGGTTCTGGAGATTCCAGTCCTGGTTGAAGCGGAAACTGCCTTCGCAGTTCTTGAACCGCTGGCCGCGGAACTGCATTCGGCCAGGGGAGTTGTACTGCTTGCTCGGGGTATAGCCCATGTTCAGGGCAGCAGCCAGAACGAAGGGTTTGAACGTGGAGCCCGCCTGGTAGCCTTCGCGGCCACCCATGTTCTCTTCGACGTTGAGGTTCCAGAAGGTCTCGCCCTCGCCGGTGCCCATCTTGGGACGGCTCTGAGCCATCGCGACGATCAACCCGGTGGAAGGCTGGAGCAGCACAGCACCGGAGACCACGGGGTCCGTGGGGGCGACGCGGTTCACCACGGCCTTCTCTGCCTCACGCTGGGCCTCGGGATCGATCAAGGTCTGGATCGTCAGGCCACCGCGGCGCAGGAGGTTCTCGCGCTGCTCTCTGGTCTCGCCG
The DNA here is from genome assembly GCA_041393555.1 of Tessaracoccus sp. Taxonomy (GTDB): domain Bacteria; phylum Actinomycetota; class Actinomycetes; order Propionibacteriales; family Propionibacteriaceae; genus Arachnia. The sequence goes on from JAWKJW010000004.1 coordinate 321,456, forward strand.
AGGCTGGGGGTGTCCAGCAGCGAGAGGTGAACGTAGTCGCACATGAACGGGAACTCCGACGAGGTGCATCCGTTGGGAGTGCGGTTCACCTGCGCCGGGTCGAACGGCTCCTGCTTGGCGGCATCCGCCTCTTCCTGCGTGATCATCTCGACGCCCACCATGCGCTGCAGCACGAAGTTGCGGCGTTCAAGGGTGCGCTCGGTGTTGGTGACCGCGTTATAGCTATTGGGGTTCTGCACGACGCCGGCGAGCATGGCGGACTGAGCCAGGCTCAACTCGCTCGCTGCCACGCCGAAGTAGAACCGAGCGGCGGATTCCACGCCGTAGGCGCCATTGCCGTAGTAGGCGATATTCAGGTAACCCTCGAGAATCTCGTCCTTGCTCATCCGCTCTTCGACGGCCATCGCGTAACGCATCTCGCGGATCTTCCGCTCGATCGTCACTTCTACGGCCCGCTGCGCGGCGTCCTGGTCGTCGCGGACGATGGCGGCCTCGAGCTGCACGAGCTTGACGTACTGCTGGGTCAGGGTCGATGCGCCCTGAGTGTCGCCGGAGAGTGTCTTGATGACCGCGCGGCCGAGGCCCTGCAGGTCGATGGCTCCATGCTCGTAGAACCGATGGTCCTCGATCGCGATCTGTGCCTTCTGCATCCAAGGCGAAATCTGCGCGAGATCCACGTAGATCCGGTTCTCGTCATAGAACGTCGCGAGCTTGCTGCCGTCGGCCATGAGGATCTCGGAGCGCTGCGACTGCGGTGGAGTCTCAAGCTCCGCCGGCAGGTACTCCAGGCTCTCGGACGCCAGCTTCGCCCCGCCTCCGACGAGCGCGGTGAAGGGCACGGCGAGCCCCGCTACCAGCAGGCCGGAGAGGACGCTCACCGCGATGAACATCAGCAGGGCGTAGGCCTTCTTGCTCAAGGAGGCGGATTTCATGGCGGCCAGTCTACGGGATAGCACAAAGCGACCCGAATTCTCGCGTGCCGGACTCTGCTGCCCTGTCCCGACTGTTGCGGACTAGGACATATGCGCTAACGTGCTTCATACACGCAGCTGCGCAAGGGAGGGCAGTAGATGTCACTAGCGGATTTCAGTGACTGGACACTGAGGGCACGATGCCAGAATATGGCCGATGCCCTCTTTCCTGAGGGCAAAGATCAAAAGCGTGCGCGCGCAGTGTGCATGGGTTGCCCGGTCAGATCCGAATGCCTGGCGGAGGCTCTGGACAATCGGATCGAGTGGGGGATCTGGGGCGGTATGACAGAGCGAGAACGGCGCGCTCTGCTACGCAGCAGGCCGGATATCACGTCCTGGGGAGCAGTGCTCTGCGGCTCAGGGCGAGGAGGCCAGACGAAGCTCACCGTCGTCGACGGGGGGTAGGCGAGGTGTTGATCGCTGGGTCTCCGGGGATAGTACATTTGCCTGTATGACCAAGTGGGAGTACTTCACCGCGCCGATCCTGTCTCATGTTGCGCAGCAGATTCTTAACAACTTCGGAGCCGATGGGTGGGAACTCGTCACCCTGGCACCGGGACCTAACCCGGATACCCTCGTCGGCTATTTCAAGCGCCCGTTGGAGGGCTGAATGACCAGCCCGTCGCAGCGCCTCGCCGCACTCGGGATCACGTTGCCCGACGTGGCTCCGCCCGTGGCGGCCTACGTGCCCGCCACGCGTGTCGATAGCCAGGTGTGGACCTCCGGCCAACTTCCGTTCGTCGACGGGACCCTCTTGGCGACCGGCAAGGTGGGCGCAGAGGTCAGTCCCGAAGAAGCCAAGGCCGCGGCCCGCATCGCGGGACTCAACGCCATCGCCGCAGCGGCCGCCGCGGCGGGCGGAGTCGATCAGATCTCCCGGGTGCTGAAAGCGGTGGTGTTCGTCGCGAGCGAGCCCTCGTTCACCGGCCAGCCACAGGTCGCCAACGGCGCCTCCGAGCTTTTCCAGGATGTCTTCGGCGAGGTAGGGGTTCACGTGCGCAGCGCAGTCGGAGTGGCGGCATTGCCTCTCGATGCCTGTGTAGAGGTTGAACTGACCGTCGCCCTGTGAGGGGGGCAGGGGTGAGGCGACGAGGCGTCCGCGTGGTGCTTGCCGCAGTGGCGCTACTGCTGGCGGCCTGCTCCTCCTCGCCCGCCAGCCCTCCTTCTCCCGAGGCCGAGGATCTCTCGGCGCTGCGAGAAGCAGTGGGGCTCGTCAGCTGTCCCGTGACGGACGCGTCGCTCACCGCCCTCGACGGCGGTCTTCCTCAAACAACCCTGCCGTGTCTTGGAACCGACGAGCCGGTCAACCTGGCCGGCTTGCCGCGAGAGCCGTGGGTGATCAACTTCTGGGCGCAGTGGTGCGAACCCTGCCGTAAAGAGGCGCCCGTGCTGCGCGAGGCGATGGATGCCTTCCCCGGCGTCAACTTCCTCGGCGTGAACTACAACGATCCTCAAGCCGACTGGGCCATCGAGTTCGCGGGCACCGTCGGATGGGCCTATCCGCATATCCAGGACCTCGACAAAACTCTCCAGACCTCGCTGAGGATACCCGGCCTGCCCACGACGCTCCTGGTCGCTGCCGATGGGACGATCGCCTACGTACATCCCGGCGAACTCGATTCTTTCGAGCAACTGGAGGGCCTCGTCGCGGAGCACCTGGGGGTGCAATGAGGTATCCCGGAACATTTCATCGTCTCCAGGGTGCGCTGAGGAATCCGCAGCCGTACCGGATCGTCGACTTCGACAGGAGTCCCAGGGGGAAGGCCTCCGCCGCAGTGCTGATGCTGTTCAGCGACGCGCTCGATCCCGAGGTGACGCTGCTGACCCGCTCATCCTCCCTGCGCCGTCATGCTGGGCAGATCGCTTTGCCCGGGGGACGGCAGGATCCCGAAGACCCGAGTTTGGTGGCCACGGCTCTCAGGGAGGCGGAGGAGGAGACGGGGCTCGACCCTTCCCTGGTGGAGGTGCTCGGCACGCTGCCTGCCGTGTGGGTCCCGGCTTCCAACTACGACGTCACCACCGTGCCGGCGGTATGGCCGGGCGGCGAATTGATGCCCATGGACTCGTTCGAGACCGAGGCCGTGCACGCCTACCCCGTATCGATGCTCGTCTCGCCGCAGGTGCGGGTCACCGCCACTCACCCCAGTGGCTATCGCGGGCCGGCCTTCATGCTCGGCGACGAGTTCGTCTGGGGCCTGACGGCACACCTGCTGGATTGGGTGCTCGATCTCGCAGGGTGGGCCCAACCTTGGGATGCTCGCCAAACGAGCACCATTCCGGAGCGCTTCCTCCGCGACTAACGCGCTAGTCAGCCTGGTGTCAGGGGCGAGAGAAGGGATGCTCGTCGGTGGTGGACACGGTGCTCGGGGTCATGTTGGCCACAGCGACGGTGGTCTCCTCGGGCTGGAGGAAGGAATCGACCAGCGTGTTGAGGGTGGCCTTCGCCTCCGCGATCGTCGCCTCGGGCTTCTTGACCTTCTTGAAGCGGTTCATGCCCAGCTTGACCAGCAGAGCCGCCACCAAGACGGAGAACACCGCGCTGACGGCGAATCCCCACACCAGACCGGCGGTGAGCGAGAGGTTGAAGATCGTGGTGAGCAGCCAGCAGACGAAAAGGGCGATCGCGATCACCAACATCCACAGGGCGTGCACCACGAATACGGCGGCACCCGCTACGTACCCGGCGCCGAAACCCGCGTGCTTCGCAGCTGGTTTGAGTTCCGCGGCTGCGAGTTCCTTCTCCCGCTCCGCGAATACTGACAGCTCTTCGCGTAGCGCGCTGATCGTGTGACCGATGTCTCCGGAAGCCATGTGAAGTCCTTTCAATGCCAATGAACAATCTACCGGCATGCACCTACCCGTGCGCAGTAAGAGGTCCTATGAGGACGCGATAAGGGGGATTCGCCGGGGTTTGAGGATCAGATCTTGCGGATCCGGATGGAGGAGATGATGTGATCTGGCCCCTTCTGCAGGATTGCGGTGGCCCGGTCCCTAGTGGGAGCGATGTTCTGACGCAGGTTGGGACCGTTGATGCTCTCCCAGACCTGTGATCCGAAAGACAGAGCCTCCTCGTCGGTGAGGCTGGTGTATCGGGAGAAGAAACCGTCGTCCTCTTTGTCCGCCGCCCGTCGACGCAGCTCCATGAACCGATCGAGGAACCATGACTTGATGTGAGCCTCGTCGGCGTCGACGAAGACCGAGAAGTCGATGAAGTCGCTGACCGCGAGCCCTGCGGTGCCGTCGGCCTCGACCCGTGCGGGCTGCAGCACGTTGAGACCCTCCAGGATGAGGATGTCGGGCTCGTCCACGATGATCTTCTGCTCGGGCACGATGTCGTAGACGGAATGGCTGTAGACGGGGGCCTCCACCGGGGAACTGCCGGACTTCACCTCGATCAGGAAGTTCAGCAGAGCGCGCCGGTTGTAGGACTCGGGAAAGCCCTTCCTATCCAGCAGTCCTCGTCTCTCCAGTTCCGCGTTGGGGTAGAGGAAGCCATCGGTGGTGACCAAGTCCACTTTCGGATTGCCGGGAGCGCGGCGCAACAGCTCCTGAAGCAGGCGGGATACCGTCGACTTGCCTACTGCGACGGATCCGGCCACCGCGATCACGAACGGCGTGCGCTGCACCCTGAGGCGAAGGAACTGATTCGACTGGTCGTAGAGGCGACCGGTGTTGGCCATGTAGAGATGCAGCAACTGCGTGAGCGGCCGGTAGACCTCTTCGACGTCGGATTGATCCGTGGGATCGCCGATACCGCGCAGCGTGGCAAGAGTCGCCTCATCGAGGTCGATCTGGGTGTTATGAGCCAGCGCTGCCCAGGCTCGACGGCGCAATGTCACGAAAGGGCGAGGCACCGCGTCATCGTAACAGCGGCCCCCGTTTGCCAGGCGGCCAGGGATGAAGAACCTTCTGCAAGACGGTAGTCTCGGTGAGGCACAAAGGACGGTGATCCGGCAAGTTCCGTGAACACCTTCGATCCCTCACTCGCAATGTCAAACAACGCTCACTCATGATGTACGTTTCTTCCCATGTGTGGAATCGTTGGATATGTCGGGAACCGCAACGGCCTAGAGGTGGTGCTCGCCGGTTTGAGGAGGCTGGAGTACCGCGGCTATGACTCTGCCGGAGTGGCGCTGCCGTACGAAGGCAGCATTCACTGGCGCAAGAAGGCTGGCAAGATCAGCAACCTGGCTGCGGAGATCGATGCCAATCCTCTGCCCGAGTCCACGGTTGCCATCGGGCATACCCGCTGGGCTACCCACGGAGGCCCCACCGACGAGAACTCCCACCCGCACGTCTCGGGCCGGATCGCGGTGGTGCACAACGGCATCATCGAGAACCACGCGGCCTTGAAGGCCGAACTGGGCGACGTCACCTTCAACTCCGAGACCGACACCGAGGTCGCCGCTCATCTCCTCGCCCGTGAGGTCGAGACCGGCACGTCGCTGGTGGATGCGATGCGCCGCGTGGTGGTGCGCCTCGAGGGGGCCTTCACGCTGGTTGCCGTCGATGCTCTGGATCCCGATCGCGTCGTGGCGGCCCGCCGCAACTCGCCGCTGGTCGTGGGCGTCGGCGACGACGAGTACTTCCTCGCCTCCGACGTGGCGGCGTTCATCGAGTTCACCCGCGAGGCGATCGAGCTGGGGCAGGACCAGATCGTCGAGCTGACCCGTGACGGCGTAGAGGTGACCACCTTCGAGGGCGGTCCTGCCCAAACAAAGGCGCTGACCATCGACTGGGACCTGGCGGCCGCACAGAAGCAGGGCTTCGACTGGTTCATGCGCAAGGAGATCTTCGAGCAGCCCAAGGCCGTGGCCGACACGCTGCTGGGCCGTCTCAACGAGCGCGGCGAGCTGGTGCTCGACGAGATCCGGATCAGCCCCGAGACGCTGCGTCGCGTCAACAAGATCGTCATCGTCGCCTGTGGCACCGCCTTCTACGCGGGGCTGGTGGCCAAGTACGCCATCGAGCACTGGACCCGCATCCCCTGTGAGGTGGAGCTGGCCTCCGAGTTCCGCTACCGCGACCCCATCGTCGATCCGATGACGCTGGTGGTGACCATCTCGCAGTCGGGAGAGACCGCCGACACGCTGATGGCCATCCGGCACGCCCGCGAGCAGCACGCCAAGGTGATCGCGATCTGCAACACCAACGGCGCCACCATCCCGCGCGAGTCCGACGCCGTCATCTACACCCACGCCGGGCCTGAGATCGGCGTCGCCTCCACCAAGGGCTTCACCGCACAGATCGTCGCCTGCTACCTGCTGGGCCTCTACCTGGCGCAGGTGCGCGGCATGAAATACGGCGATGAGATCGCGGCCATCTCAAGAGGCTGCAGCGCATGCCCGAGCTGATGCAGCAGATGCTCGACGAGCAGCAGCAGGTACTCGACCTGGCCAAGGAGGCTCTCCAGCGCCACGTCGTTCCTCTACCTCGGCCGCCACGTCGGCTACCCGATCGCGCTGGAGGGCGCGCTCAAGCTCAAGGAGATCGCCTACCTTCATGCTGAGGGCTTCGCGGCGGGCGAGCTGAAGCACGGGCCGATCGCTCTGGTGTCCAAGGACCTGCCCATGTTCGTCGTCGTGCCGCCGCACGGTCGCGATCAGCTGCGCGACAAGGTGGTCTCCAACATCGCCGAGGTGCGCGCCCGCGGTGCCAAGACCATCGTGCTGGCGGAGGGAGGCGATCAGGCGGCGCGCGATGCCGCCGAGGTCTTCATCGAGCTGCCCAAGGTCTCGACGCTGCTGCAGCCGCTCGTAGCCATCGTTCCGCTGCAGATCTTCGCCTGTGAGCTGGCCACCCTGCTGGGCCACGACGTCGACCAGCCGCGCAACCTGGCGAAGTCGGTGACCGTCGAGTAGTTCTTCCGCCACCTAACCTTTCGGCCTCCTCACCTGGTTCTATCGGGTGAGGAGGCCGACGTATGGTTCCAGTAGATGTTCGGCCCGCTCGAAGGCTGAATGGGGCATCGGGAGTAGATGGCTCTCCTGAAACCCATACGCACCTCAGCCTCCTGCCGGGCTCAGCATGGGGTACGCCGTGTTCAGGTTCCTGATGGGAAAGTGGGCGGTGGTAAACCCGTTGTCAGTTCCTGATGGGAAAGTGTGTGACAGATCCCGTTGTCAGGTCCCTGAGGTGTGACGAGCTCTGCGAGGAGCCCTTCGAGACGGGCGCGGGGCGCCCTCCTCAGGGACCACCTCGAAGGGCGTTTGACTGGAACCTTTGGGCTCAGTCTCTGCCCCTTCTTACGTCTTACGCCCTTCGAGGCTCGCTGGCGCTCGCACCTCAGGGACCTGACAATGGGAGACGCCACTCAATTTCCCATCAGGGACCGGACCATGGGATTCCGCCACATACTTTCGCATCAGGGACCTGATCAAGGGGTCCCTCCCCACTTTCGCGTCAGGGACCTGAGGGAGGGTGGTCCGAAATCTGTCGGAGTAAGGTGGCCCCATGATCGTTGGCATCGGCACCGACCTCGTGGTCATCGAACGATTCGAGGCGATGCTGGCCCGTCGGCCCGGCCTCGCGGAACGCCTCCTGACTGATGGTGAGCGGGCGCTCTCCGTCGAGTCGCAGGCGGCGCGATTCGCAGCCAAGGAGGCGCTGGCCAAGGCTCTGGGATCCCCTGGGGGCATGCGATGGCTCGACTGTGAAGTGGTCAAGACAGAGGCCGGAGTGCCGAGCTTCCGCACATACGGTTCCGTGGCGGCCAGGATCGACGCGCTGGGTATCGAGACCATTCACCTATCCATCTCTCATGACGGAGGATTCGCGACGGCGATGGTGGTGTGCGAACGATGAAGCCCGTCGTCAGCGCGGACGAGATGAGGGCGGCCGAAGAGGCCATCTTTGCCGCTGAGCCAGGTGTCGATCTGATGGGAAGGGCTGCTGGGGCCGTGGCGGAGGCCGTCGAGGCTATGACTGACGGCCCGGTGCTGGCGCTGGTCGGGTCCGGAAACAATGGGGGAGACGGGCTGTTTGCCGCGGCTCACCTCGCTGCCTCGCGTTCAGTATCCATCTGGCTGGCCGGTTCCGCGGTGCATCCCGAAGGGCTTGCTGCCGCGAGGGCGGCGGGATGCCGCGAGGTAGATGCTGCCGGTGCCGTGACGAGCCTCGTCAAGGTCGGGGTGGTGATCGACGCATTGGTCGGGATCGGAGGGCGGCCGGGCCTACGTCCCGAAGCTGCCGTGCTGGCCGAGGCCTGCGAGGTGCTGGACGTCCCGGTGCTGGCGGTGGACCTGCCGAGCGGACTCGACGCAGACTCTGGTGAAGCCCATCCGAGCTTCCGCGCCAGCCGCACTGTGACCTTCGCCGCGCCGAAGCGCTGCCATGTTCTGGAACCCGCGAGGAGCCGCTGTGGGCGGGTGATCGTCGCGGAGATCGGCGTGCCCGTGCCAGAGACCGGTCTTCACCACATCGATGAGGGCGACGTCGCCCGGTGGTGGCCTGTTCCGGATTGGTCTAGCGACAAGTACTCGCGGGGTGTGGTGGGGCTACATGCCGGCTCCAGACTGTATCCCGGTGCCGCCATCCTGAGTTGCGCGGGCGCACTCGGTGCCGGCGCTGGGATGGTGCGCTACCTCGGAGCATCCGGCAAGGGGCTGATCCTCGGGCGGTTCCCCAGCGTGGTTACCGCGCCCGGAAGGGTGCAGGCCCATGTCGTCGGCTCAGGATGGGGTGAGCCCAATCCAGAGCTGTTGGCGCGCCTGAATGACTCCGGGCTGCCGGTGGTCGCCGACGCCGACGCGCTGACGGCGCTACCCGAACCGCCGTTGGACGGCTGGCTGCTGACGCCTCACGCCGGAGAGCTGGCGCGGTTGCTGGGCGTGGAGCGGGCCGCCGTGACGGCAGAGCCTGTCGCCCATGCCCGTGCCGCCGCTGAAGCGACCGGCGCGGCGGTGCTGCTGAAGGGCGCCACGCAATGCGTTGCCGAACCCCACGGCCGGGTGACCTTCGCTGTCCCTGGCCCCGCGTGGACGGCGCAGGCGGGTTCTGGCGATGTGCTAGCCAGCGCCGCCGGATCGCTGCTCGCCGCGGGCCTTGAACCCTGGAAGGCCGGTGTGCTGGCGGCCAGCCTGCAGGCGATGACCGCTCGTCGTCACCCGGGCCCCCTTACCCCCGACGCCCTCGCTGCCCGTTTTGCCGAGGTGATCGGTGAGGTCTCGAAGGGCGCCTCAGGGACCTGACAATGGGATCCGCCACACGCCTTCGTATCAGGGTCCCGAGAGAGTTCTCACACAGAGCCCAGTAATCCCTCGCCGATCCATCCGCCCTGCTGGATGCCGGGGGGAATGGCGAAGACCGCGGAGCCGATCGCGGTGGTCCACTCGTTGAGCGCATCGAGTTCGTCGAGAGTGCGCTGCACAGGGATGAACTGGTTAGCGATGCTGGCTTGGAGAGCGCAGAAGATGAGGCCGGCGGTGGATCGCGGCTCCCCATCGACCCACTCTTCGTGGGTGTAGTTGATGCTTCGACGTAGCATCCGGCGGCCGTTGTTGGCGTCGGGGTGGGATCGCCGAGCGTGTGCATCGAGGGCGATCACCGGGACACCGTCGACGGTGGCCTGGAGATCGAGATCGTCCGCTTCGCTCCCGCCGGTGAGGGGGGCTCCAGTCGGCAGATCGCGCCCGATGGCTGCCTCCTGACGGTCGCGGGTGGCCTCGTCCCAGGTATCGAGGTTCATCTCGATGCGGCGGATCACTAGCTGAGTGCCTCCGGCCAGCCAATCGTCGGTGGACCACAGCGCCTCGGCGAGCATGTCTCCATCGGGATTGGCCGAGCCATCCACCTGGCCGAACAGATTCCGCCCGGTGACGGCCTTGCCGTCGGCGTCGAAACCGCGCCACGAGCCCGTTTGGGTCCAGCGACGACGCGCGAAGGGGGCGGCGTCGGCGACCAGGCGGCGCACGGCGTAGTCGAGGCTGGTGCCATCGTCGGCCGAGATCCAAAGGAGGAGATCACCGCCGCTCCAGCGTTCCTGGAGCTGATCGTGGGTCATGGGTGGGATGTCTTGAAAACCGGCTGGCCGATACGCTTCGAGACCGGGTAGTTCGAAGACCCTCGGCCCGTAACCGACGAGCACCGACATCGACACGGCCTCCTGAGCCATATCCGGAAGGGTGTCGCCGGCGACAGGACGCCCGGACATCAGGGCGTCGATCACCGGCGACCATACGCGCATCAAGCGACCCAGAGCTGCGGCGTCGGTGCCGGGGAGCAGGTCGAAGGCGACCAACTGGTTGGCTGCGGCGGTGGGAGTGAGGATGCCCGGTTGGTGGGCGCCAAAAGCTGAGTAGCGCTGATTCAGCACCTGGTGTTGTTCCGGCTCCGGATCGGGTTTGGTCATCCACCCACCGGCGAAACCGGCCGCAGCGCCCACCCCTGTGGCGCCCGCGTAGCCGAAGAGGCCACGACGAGACACCGGAGACATGCGCGACAGTCTATCCACCCTGTCCCGAACCCCAACCTGGCCCAGACCCCAGGAAAATCGGCCAGTGGCCGATTTTCCGGTGTCTCATGCCGAGAATCGGCCATTGGCCGATTTTCCAGGAATGGGGGTGGGGGTGGGAAGGGGCTCTTACTGGCCGTGCTCCGTGTGCAAGAGGGTAGTCTCTTGAGGCGTGAAGCGCGTCTTTGTTGTGAGTGTTGCGGTCGTCTTCGGGCTGGCGGGTTGCGGGGGAGGGAACTCGGCTGAGACGCCAGGTGTGCTGGCGGCCGACCCCTGGGTACGCACCACAGACGGCGCCGAGCGTCCGGACATGACGGCGCTGTTCGTCAACCTGACCAACCCCGCGGACGCCGACGCGGTTCTGACCGGTGCGGAATGCGGGGACGTGGCGGAGCGCATCGAGATCCACGAGATGGTGACGCAGGACGGGCAGATGCTGATGCGCGAGGCGGAGGAGGGCATCGTGGTGCCTGCTGGCTCACACGAGCACCTCGCACCCGGCGGTCCGCACGTCATGCTGATGGGCCTCACCCGCGAGCTACCCGCGGGCGCCGAGGAGATCTCCTGCACGCTGACCTTCGACGACGGTCAGACCATCGATCTCATCGCGCCCGTCAAGCAGTTCACCGAGGAACAAGACACCTATCACACCCACGAAGGGGACGAGTAGGCCGGGAACCTTGGCAGAGTCTGTGCCCATGCTGCGTTTTACGCCC
>JAWKJW010000005.1:0-270343 GCA_041393555.1 Tessaracoccus sp.
CGCGAGTCCAACCTCAAGGTGACCAACGAGGCATGCCTCTACTGCCACTCCGACTTCACGAGTGATATCCGCATGACCCATGGCAGCGAGCAGATTGATTGCGTTCGTTGTCATGCCGATGTTGGGCACAGGAGCAGGTGAGAACCATGGCGAACAATGACGCGCCGCAGCCGGATCCCAAACCGGGACGCAAGAAGTGGAGCCGCCGCAAGATGGCCATCATCGTCGGCGCCATCGCGCTGACGGCGGTGGTGACCGCGGGGGCCACAGCAGTGCTGGCCAATGTCATTCAGCGGATGGAGGAAGCCAAGGACTCCTACACCAAAGTGGTGGATCTTGACGAGACCGTCACCGATCCCGCGGTGTGGGGCCAGAACTTCCCCAGCCAATACGAGGCGTATCTTCGCTCGCAGGAGATGACCCCGACGATTCATCTCGGCTCTACGCCGGAGGAACGCACTCCCACCGAGGAAGACCCGCGCACCGTGGTGTCCACCAGCCGGCTGGAAGAGGATCCTCGGCTCATAGACATGTGGGCGGGCTACCCCTTCTCGGTCGACTACCGACATGCTCGGGGCCATGCCTACATGCTGGAGGATCAGCGGCTCACGCTCCGCGTGCTCGAGTTCGACCAGCCTGGCACGTGTCTCAACTGCCATGCCTCCACGGTCGGTGTGATGGACGAGCTGGGCGACGGCGACCGCCAGCTCGGCTACGAGAAGATGAACCAGATGTCGTACAACGACGTCACGAAGCTGGCCGAGCACCCGGTGGCCTGCATCGACTGCCACGACCCCGAAACCATGGAGCTGAGGATCACCCGGCCGGCATTCGAGAAGGGCATCGCCCTCTACATGGCCAGCCAGGGTGTCGAAGACTACGACGTCCATCGCGACGCCACGCGCCAGGAGATGCGCAGCTTCGTATGCGGCCAGTGCCACGTCGAGTACTACTTCGCAGGCGAGAGCAAGGAACTCATCTTCCCCTGGACCTACGGTCTGGATATCGACGAGATCTGGCAGCACTACATGCAGGAAGACGGACACCGCGACTTCACCCACGCCACCACCGGCGCGGAGATCGTCAAGGCCCAGCATCCTGAGTTCGACATCTTCTGGTCCAACTCGATCCATGCCGAAACGGTGTGAGTTGCGCCGACTGCCACATGCCGTATGAGGCCGAGGGTGCCCGGAAGGTGACCAACCACCACATCCAGTCGCCGCTGCTCAACATCAACGCCTCGTGTATGTCGTGCCACAACGCCACCGAGGAGGAGATGACCGAGCGGGTGGTCAACATCCAGGACGAGTTCATCGGCAGCCGCGACCAGTCCTTCGACGCGCTCGTGCAGCTCATCAGGGCCTTGGAGGTCGCGCTGGAGGACGGCACCTCGGAGGAAGCGATCGAGCTGGCCCGCGAGTACCAGAACAAGGCGAGCTTCTACCTCGACTACGTCTATTCCGAGAACTCCTACGGCTTCCATGCGCCGGCTTATATCCAGCGCATCCTCGCCGATTCGCTGGATGCCTCGCGCAAGGGGCAGCTGGTGCTACAGGGCGTCGACCCGGCGTCGCTAGAGGAATCCGAGATCACAAAGGCCAATCGTGAGCACAACGAACAGCGCTGATGACGGCGCAAGGCGCGGGGCCCCGGGATCAGCTGAGCCGGGGCCCCAGCCTCATGACGATTCCGAACTGAGGGCGTATCTCGCCGGCGCGCCCGAATCGCTGCGCGAGTGGGCCGACGCGCAGCTAGCGCTCTTGGGCGACGCGCCGACCAGCCCGCCAGAAGCCCCCAGCCAGGCATCGGAAGCCGCGGATCTCGCTTTGGCTGAGCTGGGAGAGGAGGACCACGACGAGCTCAACCGCCAGCCCAAAGTGCATACGCCGCTGGACAAGACGGTGACGACGGTTCCCCGCACCAGGCAGCGTTCCCGCCTGGTTCCGCTGCTGAGCGTGGCTCTTGTCGCCGTGCTGGTCTACGGCATCTTCGCATCGGCCTGCCCGAGACCGAACAAGCCGTACCGGATGTGCCCGCTCCCAGTGAGACGACCAGCGATGTGGCGAGGATGGCTGAGTTGGAGGCCAGGCTCATCGATACCCCTGAGGACGTGGCGGCCAACCTGGAACTGGGTGTGCTCGCATTCAACGCGGGCGACCTGGAGCGGGCCAGGAGCTGTGGACCAGCGCCACCGATGCCGATCCGCGCAACCCCCAAGCCTGGTACAACCTGGGCTTCCTGCACTTGGCCGAAGAACCCATGGATCTCGATGCAGCCCAAGCCGACTGGCAGAAGGTTCTCGACGTGGCCCCGGATTCCGACCTGGCGGCCACCGTCAAGTCCCACATCGCGGCCCTAGAAGACGGCGCCATGGGCGGCGACCCGTCGGTCGAGGAGGAATGAGCCGTGCGCGAACTATTCGACTGGGTCTACCGCATCCTTCGCTCGAAGATGCTGGGCGCCGTGGTGATCATCGCGATGGCGGTGCTGGCCCTGCTCGGCACTCTCATCGCGCAGGCACCGGCCTCTGCTGACGAGCAGGCCTACGCCGCCTTCCTGGAGTCGGTGCGTCCGCGTTACGGCGGCTGGACCCCGATTCTGGATGCGCTCGGTTTGTACCAGCTCTGGAGTTCCCCGATCTTCCTCGGCGTCACCGTCTTGCTCGCGCTGTCGATCATCGCGTGCACCGTGCACCGTATCCCGCAGCTGTGGCGACGAGCCACGGAGCCCCGGGTGCATGTGACCGAGAAGTTCTTCGATCGTGCCCAGTACCGGGCTGAGCTGGTCTTGCCGATGAGCGTCGATGACGCTGCGGCTCACGCGGGTTCGGTACTCAAGAAGCAGCATTACCGAAGGCTGCCCGACGAGAAACTCGATGGTTCGGTGGGCTGGTACGCCGACCGCTTCCGCTGGGGACCCTTCGGTACCGCCATCGCCCATGGTGCCATGGTGATCATCCTGATGGCCTTCGGCGTCTCCGCCTTCACCGGGTTCGAAGAGTACCTCGACATCGCCATCGGTGATAGCGCCGAGGTGGGGCACGGCACCGGGTTGACGGTCACGGCGGAGTCCTTCAAAGACGAGTACGACGAACTGGGCAGGCCCACCGATTACGTGAGTTACCTCGTGGTGGAGCGCGATGGCCAGGTGGTGGCGGAGCAGGACACGCGGGTGAACGAGCCGATCAAGGCGGAGGGAACCACCATTCACCAGGCATCCTTCGGGATCGCCGCAGCCATCACCGTCGCGATCGTCGACGGCGAGCAACTCTTCCAGGGCCCGGTGCCGCTCAAATGGCAGAGCAATGACGGGCTCTATGCGATCGGCAAGATCGAGCCCCCCGGCACGGGCTTGGAGGTGCTGGTCGTCACCCCCGCCTCTGGAGCGACGGAGGCCGCCATCGCTGCTGGCAGCGCCGTGTTCGAGGTCTACAACGTGGAAAGCGGGGAACGACTCGACGTGGTGGGCGCGGAACAAGGCGAGGTGGTCGAGAGCGGCAATCTCGTGCTGACCTTCGAGCGCGAACTGCGGTACACCGGGCTGATCGCGCGCCAGGACCCTGGCGCCATGTGGATGTGGGTCGGATCCACGTTGTTGGTGCTGGGGATGTATATGACGTTCACGCTGCGCCACCGCCGCCTTTGGGTGCGGATCTCGCCGGTGTCCGACGGCGCCCGACTGAGAATTGCCTCCGCGGAGAAGCTCGACACCACCTTCGAGCGTCACTTCCGAACTCTCATCGCGCAGATCGACGAGACCGCCCCCGAAACCTTCCAGGGAAATACCCCGTCGCACGGCAAGGAGCTGATCGATGCTTGAGTTCGCTGAATACCTGATCACCGCAGCCATGATCTGTACTCTCGTCGGCTTGCTGGCCGGAGTCGCACTCACGGCCTCGTCTCGGAACCGCAGCGTGCAGGGGAGCCGGAGCCGCGCGACGGTGAGCGTCGGTGGAGCCGCTGGCCCCGCCGATATGGACGGCACGACAGCCCGGCCGCGGGGCAAGGCGGCCACGGCCGGCAAGCCCAGCGCGCTCGCGGGGTGGGCCACGGGCTTCGAGATCGCCGCGTTGGTGTTGCTCACCGCCTATATCGGCATCCGGATGAGTATCACCGGCCATGGCCCCTTCTCCAATCAGCACGAATTCGCCGTCGCTTTTGCCTGGGGCATCCTGCTGGTGAATCTCTTCTTCGAGCTGCGCTACCGGATTCGGATGCTGTCGTTGGCTGTGCTGCCGGTGGTGGCGGCGATGCTGGTGTACGCGTTGAGCCTCGAGACCGGCATCAAACCGTTGATCCCGGCCCTCCAGAACAACCTGCTGTTGACCTTGCACGTCGGATTCGCGATCGTGGCCTACGGTGCCGCCTGCGTCTCCTTCGGCGCGGCGGTGCTGTACCTGCTCCACCCGGTGCTGCCCAAGAGGCTTCCGCTGCCCAGGCTGGACGTGCTCGATGACATCGGCTACCGGGCCGCGGTCGTCACCTTCCCCTTGCTCACCATCATGATCGTGCTGGGCTCGGTGTGGGCGAACACCGCCTGGGGACGCTATTGGGGATGGGATCCGAAGGAGACCGCTGCCCTGGTCACCTGGCTGCTGTACGGCGCTTTCCTCCACGTGCGAGTGGTGCGCAACTGGCGGGGCCGGCAGGCCGCGTGGATGCTGATCATCGGCTTCATCTCCGTGCTGTTCGCCTACTTCGGAAACCACTTCTTCGGCGGTCTGCACTCCTATGCCTAGGCATGCGGACTCGAAGCGCTCCTCGCTGATCACGGTCGCGGGCGTGGCGGTCGTCACGGTGCTGATTCTCGCCCTCGTCATTGTGGTGAAGGGGATGCCGGAGATCGGTGAGGCGGCCGCCGACGAACCCGCGGGACCGCGGGTCGGTATGGCCGCACCAGATTTCCGTGCGCTCGACATCGCCGGCGAGCCGGTCAGGCTGGAGGATTATCGGGGCGCGCCCGTGTGGCTCTTCATCCAAGCCACGTGGTGTTCATCGTGCCGCGCGGAACTGCCCGATGTCGAGGCTTCCCTCGACCGGGTTGAGGTGATCTCGATCTACATGAGGGAAGACCGCGACATCGTGAACGACTACGTGCAGCGCTTGGGCCTGCAGATGCGCAGCGTCCCGGACCCCATCGGTGAGATCTCGCTGGCCTATCTGACCACCTCTGTGCCGACGCATTTCTTCATCGACGCAGAGGGGGACATCGCGGCCGTCGCCAAGGGCATCCTGTCACCGGCGGAGATCGATGAGCATCTCACCGCGATCGGTGCTTGAGCGCTACTTCTCACCGTGCGGTGCCGGCACCAGATTGCCGAGTTCGTCGAACTTCAGCGGGTAGCCGGGCACTCCGGGGCGGCGCTGCCAGGGCTTGGGTCCATCCAACGGCCGGTACTCCACACCCGCGGCGTCCAGACGCCGGAGATGGGTTTCGAGGCGGGAATGGAAGTCCTCCCAGTCGCGATCCTCCCGCGCGGTCCACACCACCTCCGCGAAGGCGCACAGCCGGGGATAGGTGGCGTAGTCGGTGCGACGGGCATCCGCCAGCTGCTCCCGCCACACCTGGGCCTGAGCTCCCAGCACCGCGCCGGCGCCGGGCTCCGCCGCGGTCTCGGCGATCTCGTCGGTGACCGGTTCGAAGTGGTAGACCTCCTCCAAGGTGTGCACCGTGCCGACGGGCGCCGGCTCGTTGAGGCCGGGGGCGGCTCGGTGATCGAGAAACACTTGGTGCTCCGGGCACACGACGATGTCGTGACCGTCGCGCATCGCATCGAGCCCTCCCCGGTATCCGCGCCACGAGTTCACGATGATGTCGCGCGGCACGCGAGAGCCCCCAACCTCGTCCCAGACGCTCGCTCGGCGTCCTCGCTCCCGGATATGGTCCGCGAGTTTCGCGGAGAACCACGGCAGTAACTCGTCGACATCCTCGAGCCCGAGGTCTGCGGCCTGACGCACGATCCGGTCGTTCTTGGCCCACTGCTCGGTGTCCACCTCGTCGCCGCCGATGCAGATGATCGTGGAGTCGAAGATCTCCATCAGCTCGTCCAGCACCGTGCGGTAGAAGTCCAACACGAATTCGGAGGTGTCCAGCGCATTTCGGTTCAGGCCCCAGCTGGTCCACACCGGCAAGGTGAGGCCAGCCGCGGACAGCTCCGGGTAGGCGGCCATCGCCGCTTGGGAATGGCCGGGGACATCGATCTCCGGGACCACCGTGATCCCTCTGCTGCGTGCGAACGCGACGATCTCGCGGAGATCGTCCTGGGTGTAGTAGCCGCCGTGAGGCTGGCCGTCGTACAAGGTCGAGCGCGATGATCCCACCTGGGACTCTGTGCGCCACGATCCCACCTCCGTCAAGCGCGGAAAGGCCCGCACCTCCATCCGCCAGCCCTGATCGTCGGTCAGGTGCAGCTGGAGGACGTTGAGCTTGTGCATCGAGGCCAGGTCGATGAATCGCATCACCTGGTCCTTCGGCAGGAAGTTTCGGGCGACGTCGAGCAGCACCCCTCGGTGCTGGAAACGGGGGGTGTCCTCGATGAAAACCTCAGGCACGACTACCTCTGCCCCGGCCGGGGCGTGCCGGAACGCAGGCTCGCCGATCAACTGCTGGAGCGTACGCAGGCCGTTGATCGTCCCTTCGAGTCCGGCGGCGGTCAACGTCACCCGGCCGGAGGGCGTGGGGGTTGCGTGGGGAATCGAGGGCGAGACCTGAAGCCGGTAGGCGCCTTTCGCGAGTTCGGGGTCGAGCCGCAGCATCAGGTCGGCCTCGTCCGGCGTGATGCTCGGCACCAACCCGAGTCGCCGGGACAGTATGTCGATGGCGACGGCCCAGGCTTCGGAAAGCGGCTCATCGATGCTGAGGGTGACCGGGTTAGGCAGGATGAAGGACTGGTCTCCCGGGAGAACTGTCGACGGTGCGGGAATCAGGTCGAACGACGGATGGGAAGCCAAGGGTCAGGCCTTTCTCTGGAGCGGGTGGGGACGAGGTCGCCCATCGCCGCGGATATCTCGCGGGCTGCGTCGACGGCGGCCTGTGCGGTTGGTCGAAGGAGGGTGGGGGTAAGGATTTCGGCGCGGGTGGTCACCTGGATGGCGCCCACGACCCGGCCGGAGGCGCCGAAGAGTGGGGTGCCGACGGCCCGCAGTGCGAGATCGAACTCGCGGTCCTCGATGGCATAACCACGCACTCGGCTCCGGGTCAGTTCGCTGCGCAGTTCGGTGGGATCGGTGATGGTGCGGGCGGTGATGGCGGCGAGTCCGGTCTTGATCACGTGGTCGATCCATGTGGGATCGCCTGCCGACAGCAGGGCCTTGCCGGCGGCGGTGCAGTAGAGCGGGCGCCGTTCGTCGGAGGCGATCACCTCGACGTTGGCCTTGCCCGGCTCCCGCACCTCGGCCAGGATCACCAGGTTCGTACCGTCCCTCAGGCTGACGGAGGCGGTGGCTCCGCGTACCGGCCATTCCCGCCCTGCTAGCACCCCCGTCGCGACGCTGCGCAGATCGAGATCGGCCAGGTAGGAGCTTGCCAGCCTCAGCGTCCCCTTGCCCAGGTAGAAGTGGCCGTGCTCGTCACGGCGCAATAGCTCCGCCTCGACGAGCGGGGCTGCCAGTCGTAACACCGTGGAGACGTGGACGGACAGGTGTGTGCTCAGCTCCGTGGCGGTGATTCCCCGTCCACCACCGGAAGAAGCGGCGACTGTTTCCAGCAGTCGCACGCCCCTTCTCAGCGTGGCGGAGCTATTGCGCCCTTCTCCCATGGCGATCGCCCCGTTGGACACCACTAACCCTTCACAGCGCCTGCTAAACCTGAAACCAGATGCCGTTGGACTGCGACGAAGAACACCAGCACCGGAATGGTCATGATGACAGACCCGGCCATGATGGCGCCCCAATCGTTCTGATCGGGTTTGAAGAAGTTCAAGATCGCCAGCGGGAGGGTCTGGTTCTCCTGGGCGGAAATGATGAACGTCTTGGCGAAGAGGAAGTCGTTCCACGTCGAGATGAACGAGAACACGCTCACCGCCACCAAGCCTGGCGCTACCAGCGGGAAGAGGATCGACCAGGTGAATCGGAAACCGGTGGCGCCGTCCAGCTTTGCGGCTTCCTCGAGTTCGACGGGAACGGCTGCCACGAATCCGCGCAGCATCCAGACGGCGAAAGGAACGGAGAAGCCGATGTGAACGACCATCAGCGAACCCAGGTGATTCAACCCGATGGCAGGAATCACCTCTCCGAAGTTGCGGAACATGAAGAACATCGGAATGGTGAGTGCTTCGATCGGAACCATCTGCGCGACGAGCAGAATGATCAGCAGCTTGGTGCGCCAGCGGAACTGGAACCGGGTCAGCGCGACGGAGGCGAAGAAAGCCAATGCGATCGCTCCCACCACCGACACGGCCGCGACGATGACGGAGTTCAGGAAGTACTGCCAGAAGTTGTTGACCGTCAAGACCCTGACGAAAGAGTCCAGCGTGGGTTGTGTCGTCCACGGCAACGCGTTGCCCGCGTTGAGTTCGACGGTGGGGCGTAGCGCTGACAGCACCATCCAGTAGAGAGGAAAGGCGATGAGCAGCGCGATGACGATACCGGCGCCGTTGGTGATCAACGAGCTCGGGCGCAGCCGCCGGCGAGGAACAGTTGTGGTGCTCATATGAAGTCTCCTGACCGTCGTTGCACCCGGAGATAGACCATCGTGACGAGTAAGAGAAGCAGCGTCATCACCACGCCGATGGCCGCGCCCTGACCGTAGAGCGAGGACGCGAAGGCCTGCTGATAGGAGTACACGTTCAGCACGAGGTTCTGGCCGTTGATGCCGCCGCCATTGGTCATCACGTAGATCTGGGTGAAGAGCTTGAAGTCCCAGATGATCGACTGGATGGTCACGACGATGATCATCGGACGCAGAAGAGGAACGATGACCTGCCAGACCAGTTGCCAGGTGCTGGCACCGTCGAGACGAGCGGCCTCGATCACCTCCGTCGGTACTCCGATGATTCCTGCATATAGCGTCACCATCACGAACGGAAATGAACACCACACCACTTCGGCGCCGACGAGCGCGAAGGCCGAGAACTTGTCGTAGGTCCAGGAATGACCGAAGAACTGCTCGAAACCGATCCCGACGAGGAGCTTGTTCACCAGGCCCAGCGTGGGATCGAAGAGGAACATCCACACGGCCGACCCCGTCATCGCCGGGGTGGCCCAGGCGCCTAGCGAGGCGAAGAACAAGACGTTGCGTACCCAGGGCTTCAGCCGCGTCGCGAGTACCGCGAGGGCGCCGCCTACCAGAATCGTGACGATCACCAGCGCCGCGGCGAACCAGACAGTGTTTTGCAGCACCTGCCAGAACTTCGGGTCAGAGAACAGCTTGGTGTAGTTCTCCAGCCCTATGAAGGTCAAGGGCGCGTTGCCTGAGACTTGTGGCTGCCGGTAGTCGTAGAGCGAAATGACGATGAGCTGGTAGAGCGGATATACGAGCAACGCCCCCAGCACCACGACCGCGGGAACCAGATACAGCCACGGTTCCCAGGGTGAGCCCGCGCGACGGCTCCGCTTCGGACGCCCCGCAGGGGTGGGAGAGAGGGTCTCTCCCACTCCCTGTATCGAATGGGTGGTCATGTCACTGTCCTGCGAAGATGTCGTTCATCGTCGTCGCCGCCGTGGCGGAGGCGGTGTCGACGTCTGCTGCGCCGGTGACCACGTTCTGAATGGCGCTGGGGATCACGCCCTGTGCGTCGATGGTGTTCCAGGAGGCCGTCACAGGAACGAACTTGGTTCCCGCGGCGATCGTCTCGATGAAGGGTCCCATCTCGGGGTTGGTCTCGGCCACCGAGGCCTGCACGTCCACGAAGGTGGGGAGGTTGCCCATAGCTTCGAACATCTTCGCCTGGTACTCCTTGCCGGCGAGCAGCTTCACGAACTCCACTGCCAAGGTGCTGCGCTGACTGGACTTGAACACACCCAGGTGGTTGCCTCCGGCGAAGCCTGGAGCGATGCTCTCAGCCTCCACGCCTGGGAGAGGGACGATCGCGTAAGAATCGCCGATATCGGACTCGTCGACGGCGGCCACGTTGAAGTTGCCGCCGATGGTCATGCCCGCGCCACCGGCGACGAACTGCTGAACCGAGGCGTTGCCGCCCCACTCCGCGCATGTGGTGGGTGGGCAGATGTCGTCGGAGATCAGTCGCGTGTAGGCGCCAAGGCCCGCCTTGGCCTCGGGGGAGTCCATTCCGGAGGTCCAGGTGCCGCCTTCGTTGACCGCAAGCTCGCCTCCGTGAGCCCAGAGATAGGGCATGTAGGCGAATTGTGCGCTGCCGCCGGTGGAAATGCCGACCAGTTCGGGGTTTGCGGCCCGGATGGCGATGGCCGCCTCCTCCACCTCAGCGAGTGTCGTGGGTGCGCTGAGTCCCAGCTGGTCGAAGAGGTCGGTGCGATAGAACAGCGCACGAACTCCGACGTACCAGGGCACGGCATAGCTCACGCCGTCGATCTTGGTGGTCTCGAGCGCTGCCTCGTCGAGGTCTGCACCCTCGTCCCAATCGGCGATGTGTGCCGTCATGTCGGCGAGGCCGCCAGCGTCGACGTATCCGGCCAGATCCGTGTTGCCGAACTCCGCCACGTCCGGTGCGGAGGATGGGTCGTTGAAGGCTGCGCGGAAGCGCTCGGAGCGGGTATCCACCGGGATGTATTGCACCTCGACGGTGACGCCGTCGTGGGCACCCTCGAATTCGCTGATCGCTTCGTTGACGACCTGTTCTTTGGGGGTTTGGTTCACCTCGGAGAAGAGCCAGACCCTCAGGGTGCCGGTCTCTTCGTCTGCCGTGCTGACGGGGTTGCTCGCCTGGGGTGGTGCGCAGGCCGTTGCGGCCGCCAGTGCGAGTGACATCGCAATCAAAGCGATCTTCCTCATTTTTGCCCTCCTCGGGGTAGTTCCGCGACACGCCGCTAGCGCCACGCGTGCCATGCGATGCGATGAAGGTAAGCCCCGCCGGAGGCGATGCAGAGAGGATGGCGGCAGTCCATGTGCCATGCACACGAGATTGCGTATCAGTTTCTGGTCTTCGAACTATTTCTCGGTGTTTCGCGTGCAATGCACACTTACACGGGGGTTTCGCTTGCGTAACGGCGAGATCACGCCGACGAATGACCGATGACGACGACGTCCTCGTCGGGCTGCAGTGCGGAGAGGAATGCCGCGATGCGGGCGACGAACGCCCTTGTTTCCTCCGTCAGCGCCGACTGCTCGTCGATGGGGGAGGTCAGTACCTCGTTCAGCGCGAGGGCCGTTTCCTGAGCGTGACGGTGCTTTGCGTAGCCTGCCA
The DNA here is from genome assembly GCA_041393555.1 of Tessaracoccus sp. Classification (GTDB taxonomy): domain Bacteria; phylum Actinomycetota; class Actinomycetes; order Propionibacteriales; family Propionibacteriaceae; genus Arachnia. Next base: position 11,321 of record JAWKJW010000005.1, read on the forward strand.
ACTGCTCAGGCAGCGGGCGCAGGGGGATCTGGAGGGGCAATTCGGCGAGCCGACGCAGGGCGAAATCTGAGGACAGGCCGCCGCGCGCCAAGTCGAACTCGACACGATCCAGCAGGGCGGCATCCCGCAATACCGTCAACTGGTTGTGCGACAAATGGGCCAGAAAGGTCTCGAACAGGCTCCAGCACGCGCCCAGACGATCCGGCGCGATGAATCCGCCGGACAAGATGGCATCGAGGTCGGCCGGCTGGGGAAGCGTGGGATCGAGTGCAAGCGCGCGGTCGCGTCGCATCAGGGGACCGAATGCGCTGCGCCGCCGCTGGGGCGCGGGAAATGCCGTCGAGGCCACTTTCCGCAACTCGTCGGCGAGCTGGTCATCGGCCCCGAAGATGTCGCGCACCTGGTCAATGCCGAGTGCGTAAAGCTCCACCGCTTGCACGAAGCCAGTCTATCCAGGCGCGTATCATCGGACGGGTGAACCCCAGAAGTAGGCGGCTGATCGTCAGCCTTGTGCTGTTGATCGTCCTCCTCGCCGCAGTGATCGGCGGCGCGCTGGGTGGGTTCGACCTCCTCGACGGCTCGCGCACGTAGAGATCGTGGAGAGATCTTAAAGACTGGAGCCGATGATGAGACTACGCCGCTTGGTGGCAGCCTGCGCCGCCGCCGTCTTCCTCGTGCTGGGCGCCGGTTCGCTGCCTGCTGCGGCCGAACCGCCGGCCGTGCCGGACGATGTCGGAAAGTTGGTGGGAGCCGCGGTCGATCCAGACACGGGGACCCTCTGGCTGGCAGGCGATCGTGCCGATGACGGCGTGTTGGTAGGCGTCGATGACGACGGGCAGCACACCGAACTGTCCTTCGCCGACGACCTGACCTCCGTGCAGGCCCTCGCTTTCCATGACGGATATCTCTATGTGGGCGACATCGGCGACGAGAATGCCAGCCGCGACTTCATCGTCGTCTATCGGCTGGCGGAGACGACCGGTGGCCGGCAGAGCTACCAGGCCTACGACCTCTCCTTCTCCGATGGTCCGCAGCACGCGACCGCCATGATGGTGTCCGGTCGTGGGCGGATCTACGTGATCACAGGTGGTGAAGACCCCGGCATCTATAACTCGTCGTTGGAGCTGTCGCGGACCAATGTGAACAGCCTGACCCGGGTAGCCGATGCGCCGGAAGGCGTCACGGACGGAGTGTTCCTGGCCGATGGATCCACCATTGTGCTGCGCACGGCGGAGGGGCTGCGGGTGATCAATGCTTTCGGATTCGACACCTTGGCCACGGAAACGCTCGTTGGTGCCGCCGATGACGAGGTGGTGGCGGTGACACAGGACGGTGCGCTGGTGGTCGGATCAGCAGCCGGGCTGAGGGAGTCGGCGGTTCCCACGAGCGACGTGACCACCACGGTCGAACCCGTCGCGCCCGACCCCGAGGCGTCGTCTGCCGAACCGTCAGGCTCCGCCACGGATGCAGCTCCCGACGGCGCAGACCCCGCGGAAGACGAGGGCAGCGCTCCTGCCCGCACCGGAACGACGGTCGCGGTGGTCCTTGCGCTCGTGGTCGCCGGCGGCGCAGGCGTTTCCACGCTCTTGTTGAAGGACTAGGGCCTGTTGCGAAAGTGGAAATGACTTGACTCACGCGACGCCCTGGCACGCCACCTGCTTCGTTGCACTCGTCAGTAGGCACCACTGGCTCATCCTCCTGCGCCTTGCATCTACGCACCATACGCGGCCACCACTTCCGCAACAGGCCCTAACCGCTCCGCGTAATCGCGAGCGAGGAATCGCAGATGTGAGGGTCAGCCGCTGGCTGGACCCCTCTTCTGCGTACCGACAAACAGGCACGGCTAGGCGGGCACATAAGACGCACTGGACATGACCTCTTCCTTAGTTAAGCTAGTTTCGTTACTAAGAGATTCCGTGGGCAGGTTGCTCCTCTCGGGGTCGGGATTGATGGCGATGGAGGCCAGATGGCGCGCTCGGCGCATATGACCCGTGTCTTCGAATCGCTTCGGTGTGCGCCCACGGTGCGCAGCGTGGTGGCGGAAACGGGGCTATCGCGGCCCACCGTGATGTCGCTGCTCGCGAAGCTGGAGAAGAAGGGGCTGGCGTCGTGCAATGACGCCGAGACGGTCACGGCGGGCCGGCCGGCCAGCACCTGGCGGGTTGCCGACGACGCCGGGGTGGTCGTGGGGTAGACCTGCTGCCCGAGAGTGCCCTCATCTCCACGGCCCGGCTGGGAGGCGAGGTGATCGGTGCGCAACTGGTCAACAACATCCCCATCGAGGGCCGGCGCGGCTGTCGGCGTTGATCGGGCTCATTCGCTCCCACCAAGAGACTTTGCCCCGCGGAGCCGGTCCGGTGCGGGCCATCACCGTCTCGACCACCGGCCTGGTGGATGGAGCCGGCACGATCATCAACAGCGTGGCCGTCCGCGACTGGTCCGGTTTTCCGCTGGGGCGGATGCTGAGTGAACGGCTGGGCCTGCCGGTGCGGGTCGAGAACGACATCAACGCCTCCGCCTACGGCGAATTCGCGGCCCGCTGCGGAGACGGGGTGCTCAGCAACGACGCGGATCTGCTGTTCGTCGCGCTCTCCCGCGGTGTGCTCAGCGGGCTGGTGCTGCGAGGCCAGCTCCATCGCGGCCGGGGCTTCACCGCGGGCGAGGTGGGCATCGTCGTGACGGGCGGATCAGGCCCGAGCGAGGCCATCTGGCGCGTGCCGCCGAAGTGATCGGTTCGGCCGCAGCCGTGTTGGACCCCACGGTGATCGTGCTCGTTGCCGGTGACGGAGCTCCCCGAGGCGATCGCGGAGATCAACGAGCACCTCTCCCAGATGCGTACCGCCGGAGCCACCCCGCTGACCTTCGAGGGTCCTCGTCTGGGGCAAAGCGCCGCCACCGTGGGGGCCCTGGCGCTCGCGTTCGCCGATGCGCAGGAGCGGCTGCTCGGGCATCCCGCAACCACCATTCTCAATCCATCGGGCATCGCGCCCATCCGTGAGGCCATTTCGAAAGGGAAGCACCTGCCGATGCATCGCTATCAGCCGAGTAAGACCGAAACCTTGCGAGTGGGTGTCGTCGGGGTCGGCGCGCGCTCCGCGATCGCCCGCCACTTCGAGGAGCCGGAACTGGGAGGCCGCATCACCGCGGCCTACGAACCTCATCCGGATGCCCGGGAGCGCATCGCCAGCCGGCTTGGCCGTGGCGACATCGTCGCCACGCAGAGCGTCGCCGAACTCGTCACCGCAGGCATCGACGTGGCCCTGGTCACGTCACCGGACAACACGCATGCGGAGGTGACCTGCGAACTGCTGGAAGCCGGCATTCCGGTCTATCTCGAAAGCCCATCGCCATCGAGCTGGAGGGAGCCACGCGCATCCTGACCACAGCCTACGAGACCGGCACCAAGCTCTATGTGGGCCACAACATGCGCCACATGAACGTGGTGAGGGGCATGCGCGACATCATCCGCCGCGGGTTGATCGGGGAGGTCAAGGCCATTTGGTGCCGGCATTTCGTCGGCCACGGAGGCGACTACTACTTCAAGGACTGGCACGCCACCAGAGAGGGCGTGGGCGGGCTTCTGCTGCAGAAGGCAGCCCACGATCTCGACGTCATGCACTGGCTGGCTGACTCGCACACCCAGCGGGTCAGCGCGATGGGCGCCCTGACGGTCTACGACAAGGTGGCCGATCGTCGAGACCGGAGCAACGAACTGATGGGTGACTGGTTCAGTTTCGATAACTGGCCGCCGCTGGGGCAGAAGGGCCTGAATCCGGTGATCGACGTGGAGGACCTCTCCATGATGTTGATGCGCATGGAGTCGGGTGTGTTCGCCTCCTACGAGCAGTGCCACTACACCCCCGACTACTGGCGCAACTACACCGTCATCGGCACCGAGGGGCGGATCGAGAACTTCGGCGACTCCGAGGGCGGCGTGATCAAGTTGTGGAATCGTCGCCGCGACTACGACCCCCAGGGCGACGCCCAGTTCCCCATCGAGGGCGATGCCGGAGGACATGGGGATGCCGACAAGCTGACCATCGGCGAGTTCGTGCGCTTCATCCGCGAGGGTGTGCCCACCGACACCTCGCCGCTCGGCGCCTGGTACGCCGTCGCCGCGGCGATTCAGGCGACGGAGTCATTGCGCGCCGACGCGGCTCCGCGCGATATCCCGGAGCTGCCACGAGACCTGATCGATTATTTCGCCAACAACCAGGTCAGGCCTGCTGCCGTTCCCGAGCCGTAGCACTTCCGAAATGCGCGATGCCTAGCATCGAGCGCACCTCACCCAAGAGTCATCCAATAAATCAAGGAGGAACCCCATGAAGCGACGTAGCTTCCTCGCCACCGTCGGTGCCACCGGTGCCGCGGCAACCCTCGCTGCCTGCGGTGGCGACAGCTCCCCGCAACCCGGCGGCGGCGATGCCGAACTCACGCCGGACACCGAGGCCACGCTGACGATGTTCTACTGGGACAAGAACCAGACGCCGACCGTCCAGGCGAACATCGATCGATTCAACGAGACCTATCCGAATATCACGGTCACCACCTCGATCGCCGCTTATGCCGATTACTGGACCAAGCTGCGCACCCAGGCCGAGGGCGATCAGCTGCCCGATGTGTTCTGGATGAACGGCCCCAACATCCAGTTGTACGCTTCCAACGGCATGCTCGCTCCTCTGGACGATCTCACGGATGTCGACTGGTCGAACTACCCGGAGGCCCTCGTCGACCTCTACACCGTGGAGGACGTGCACTACGGCGTGCCGAAGGACTACGACACCATCGCCGTGTTCGCGAACAAGAAGATCTTCGAGGATGCCGGCGTGGCGTTGCCCACCGACGGATGGACCTGGGAAGAGCACAATGCCGCCGCTCGTCAGATCGCCGCCTCGGGCGTCCACGGCCTGGTCGGCACCATCGGCGCCGCCGACGGCCAGGGCAGCTACTACAACACCATCGCTCAGGCCGGCGGCTACGTGATCAAGGATGGCAAGTCTGGTTTCGCCGACGAGGCATCCATCAAGGGCCTCACCTTCTGGTCGGATCTGGTGGCCGACGGCACCATCCCCAGCCTCCAGGTGATGTCGGACACCACCCCCACCACCTTGTTCGCCAACGGGCAAGCCGGCATGTTCTGGGCGGGATCCTGGATGGTCGGCGCGTTCGCCGAGCAGATGGAGAGCCTCGACGACGTCATCATCCTGCCGCTGCCGCAGGACCAGCAGCAGGGCACCATCATCCACGGCCTGTCCTACGTCGCCTCCGCGAAGTCCACCAACCTGGCCGCGGCTAAGGCCTTGGTTCAGGCCATGACGACGCAGGAAGCTGCGGAGGCGGAAGCCGCCAACGGCACGGCCATCCCTGCCTTCAATGGCACCCAGCAGGCCTGGGTGGATGGGCGTCCGGGCATGCAGCTGGATGTCTTCACCACCGGGGCCGAGGAATACTCCGTGGCCTACCCGGTGTCGAAGAACACGGCCGCCTGGGAAGACCTGCAGTCGCAGATCCTGCCCGATGCCTTCGCCGGAAACGTTCCGATGGAAGAAGCCGCCGCGCAGCTCGCTGAGCAAATGGACGCCTTGCTGGCCAAGGAGTGATCCCATGACCGTCACCACAACGGGGCGCCCGGAGCGCCCGAAGGTTTCGAGACGAAACCCCATGTCCGTGGGAGCCTGGCCGCTGTTGTTCGTCGGTCCGCTGCTCATCGGCGTCGCGATCTTCTACTACTACCCGATCATCAGCAACCTGTTCATCTCGTTCACGCAGACCAACGCCTTCGGCGGGAACCCGGAGTTCGTGGGTGTTCAGAACTACTCCGATTTGCTGACGCGCGCCGACCTGCCGAGCGCGTTGGGAAACACTCTGCTGTACACGGGGATCGTGCTGCTGGGCGTCCCGTTGTCGGTGGTGATCGCCTCGCTCATCGAGCTGCCCGGGCTCAAGGGCCGCTCGCTCTACAGAGTGCTGTTCTTCATGCCCTATCTGGCCATGCCCGTCGCCATCGCGCAGGTGTGGCGGTTGTTCTTCAACGGCAACTTCGGTCTGCTGAACCAGTTCCTCAAATCCATCGGCGTGGCGAACCCTCCGCATTGGCTCTCGACCCCGGGCTTCGCCATCTTCGCCGTCGCGATCTTCGGGATCTGGGCGTCGATCGGCTTCAACGTGATCATCCTCTCGGCCGGGCTCAAGTCGATCCCGGGCGATCTGTACGAGGCGGCCTCGCTCGACGGTGCGAGCGCGTGGTCGCAGCTGGTGCGGATCACCGTCCCGCTGCTCACCCCGTCGATCTTCTTCCTCACCGTCATGCAAGCCATCGGCGGGTTCCAGTTGTTCGATGCGCTCTACGCGATGATGGGCTCCGGCAACCCGGCCATCAACCAGTCTCGTTCGCTGGTTTACCTGTTCTACAACGAGGCCTTCGTGCAGCAGAACAGGGGCGGCGGCGCGGCTATCGCCATGTTCATCGTGGCGCTGGTGGGCATCGCCACCGCGATTCAGTTCTGGGGACAGAAGAGGTGGGTGCACTATGGCTGACAATAAGCATCTGAAGCGCGAGGCCCGACGGCAGATGCGCTACCTTCCTGCGCACATCCTGCTGCTCCTCGGCGGCGTCGTGATGGTCTTCCCATTCATCTGGCAGATCCTCATGTCGTTGTCGACCAACGCCGAGATCCAGTCGATTCCCCCGAAGTTCATCCCCGAGGTATGGCAGTGGGGCAACTACGCGGAGGTCTTCACCAAGATCCCGTTCCTGTCCCAGTTCGGCGTCTCGCTGCTCATCACCGTGGCGCGAACGGCAGGCCAGGTGGTGCTCTGCGCGCTGGCCGGCTATGCGTTCGCGCGCATGCAGTTCCGGGGGCGCAACCTCTTGTTCGGTCTGCTGCTCGCGATCCTGATGATCCCGGGCCAGGCCTATCTGATCCCGCAGTATCAGATCGTCAGGAACATGGGCCTGCTGGAGACGCCGTGGGGCATCGTGATGCCGGGCATCTTCTCGGCCTTCGGGACCTTCCTGATGCGGCAGGCGTTCATGTCGATGCCGAAGGAAATGGAGGAGGCCGCCCGTCTCGACGGATGCAACCCGTGGCAGACCTTCTGGAAGATCATGCTGCCGTTGGCCAAGCCCAGCTTGTTCGCGGTGGCGATCGTCACGATCCTGTGGAGCTGGAACGACCTGCTCTGGCCGCTGATCGTCACCACCCGCGAAGAGACCATGCCGCTCAGCGTCGGTATCGCCACTCTGGCCGGACAGTACGCCAGCGACTATGCGATCATGATGGCAGCGTCCATCATGGCGATGGCGCCGATCTTCGTCCTGTTCTTCTCGATGCAGAAGCGCGTGATCGAAGGCCTGGCATCGTCCGGAATCAAGGGTTGAATGAGGGCATTAGTCAAGACGAACCCGGGGCCGGGACTGGAGCTCATCGAGCTACCGGTCCCGGCCCCCGGTCCTAATGAGGTGTTGATCAAGGTGCGTCGCACCGGGATCTGCGGCACCGACGTCCATATCGCGACGTGGAACGGATGGGCGCAACGCGTCGTGCGCACCCCGCGCGTGATCGGACACGAGTTCTGCGGCACCATCGTCGAGCTTGGGTCGTCGGTGACCGGTCTCGAGGTGGGCCAGTTCGTCTCCGGCGAGGGACACTACGTGTGCGGCCGCTGCCGGGCCTGCCTGGCCGGCAAACGTCACCTCTGCCGCAATACCCAGGGCATCGGATACGCCATCGATGGCGCGTTCTGCGAATACTTCGCGATGCCCGCCGCCAATGTGTGGGTGCACCCGGCAGGACTGGACCCCGATGTGGCGGCGATCTTCGATCCCTTCGGCAATGCCGTCCACGCGGCGCTGCAGTTTCCCGCGCTGGCCGAGGACGTGCTCGTCACCGGTGCCGGGCCGATCGGCATCATGGCGGGCCTCGTCGCCCAGTTCCAAGGCGCGCGGCACGTCGTCATCACCGACTTCAGCGATGAGCGCCTGGAGTTGGCGCATTCGCTGGGATTGACGTCGACGATCAACGTCGGCCGGGAGCGGCTCGAGGACACCTATGCGCGATTCGACATGCTGGAAGGCTTCGACATCGGCTTGGAGATGTCCGGCTCGGGCCAAGCGCTGCGTTCGATGATCGACAACATGGCCCACGGGGGCCGGATCGCCCTCCTCGGTACCCCCAGTGCGGAGCTGACGGTCGATTTCGCCACCATCATCTTCAACATGCTCACTATCCAGGGCGTCACCGGGCGAGAGATCTTCGAGACCTGGTACGCGATGAGTACCCTGATCGGCTCCGGTTTGGACATCAGCGGCGTGATCACGCACAGATTCCCCTTCACTGAGTACGAGGAAGCTTTCGCCATCGCCGGCGACGGCACCTCTGGCAAAGTGATCTTGACCTGGGAATGATCCCGCAAGAACACCAGTTAAGAAAGACGAAGGCGGAGGAAACCGCATGACCATACTCGATGACCTCAGCGCACAGCTTCAGGAGTTGAGGGATCAAGGCCTGTACAAACACGAGGCCCCGCTGACCACGGCGCAGGCGGCGCGCGTCGGCACCCTCAATGGCGAGGTGATCAACCTGTGCGCCAACAACTACCTGGGGCTCGCAGATTCTCCGGAGCTGATCGCTGCCGCCAAAGAAGCGCTCGATCGCTGGGGCTTCGGCATGGCCTCCGTGCGTTTCATCTGCGGCACCCAGACCCAGCACCAAGAGCTGGAATCGCGCCTCACCAGGTTCCTCCGCCGTGGGGCCGACGGGTTCGACACGATCCTCTATTCGTCCTGCTTCGACGCCAACGGTGGCTTGTTCGAAACGTTGCTAGGCCCCGAGGACGCGATCATCTCCGATGAGCTCAACCACGCCTCGATCATCGACGGGATCCGGCTGTCGAAGGCCCGGCGCTACCGATACCGCAACCGCGACCTCGACGACCTACGGGCTCAACTGGAGGAGGCTTCATCGGCGCGCTACCGGTTGATCGCCACGGACGGGGTGTTCTCCATGGACGGCTATGTCGCCCCGCTGGATGAGATCTGTGCGCTCGCCGACGAGTATGACGCGCTGGTGATGGTCGACGATTCGCATGCGGTCGGGTTCATGGGGGAAACCGGCGCAGGCACGCCGGAGCTGTTCGGCGTGACCGACCGCGTCGACATCCTCACCGGCACTTTGGGCAAGGCCTTGGGCGGCGCATCCGGCGGTTTCACCTGCGCACGGGCACCGATGGTCGACTGGCTGCGTCAGCGCTCGCGGCCGTACCTGTTCAGCAACTCGCTGGCCCCGTCGATCACGGCCGCGGCGATGGCGGTGCTCGACCTGATCGAGTCCCGGCCTGAGCTGCTGGACCGGCTGCGCGAGAACACCGCGTACTTCCGGCGCCGCATCGTGGAGGAGGGTTTCACCGTGCCGGAGTCGGATCATCCGATCGTTCCGGTCATGATCGGGGACGCCGCGCTGGCCTCGCGGATGGCCGACGCCATCCTGGCTCGCGGGGTCTATGTGCGGGCATTCAGCTATCCCGTGGTGCCGAAAGGGCAGGCCAGGATTCGCACCCAGCTCTCGGCCGCGCTCACCCGAGCCGAACTCGACACGGCGATCGCCGCCTTCGTCTCCGCTAGGGCGGAGGTTGATGGTGGCTGATGAGAAAGTGAGTATGGGTAAACCCAATGTCAGGACCCTGATGCGAAAGTGTGTGTTGTCTCTCATGGTCAGGTCCCTGATGCGAAAGTGCGGGCGGGAAACCCTCTGTCAGGTCCCTGAGGTGCGACGAAGGAGCCTCGAAGGGCGTAAAACGGAAATTGGGCACAGACTCTGCCAAAGCCCTAGTCAACGCCCTTCGAGGCTCCTCGCAGAGCTCGTCACACCTCAGGGACCGGTGATTGGGTCCTGATGTCTCACTTTCCTGCACCATGGTGGCAGCGAAGCATCCCGGAAGCTGAGGTGCGAGGAACGAGCCTCGAAGGGTGGTCCCTGATGCGAAAGTGTGTGGCGGAATCCCTTGGTCCGGTCCCTGAGGTGCGAGCGCCAGCGAGGCTCGAAGGGCGTAAAACGCAAGCATTCGCACAGACTCTGCCAAAGGTTCTGTTTAACGCCCTTCGAGGTTCCTCGCAGAGCTCGTCACACCTCAGGGACCTGACAATGGGATATCCCTCCCACACTTCCGCGTCAAGGACCGAAAAAGGTTCCCTCCACTCACTTTTCTGCCCCACCGCGGGCCGGCACCGGCCCGGAAGCGAAGGACACATCAGGGACCGGACCTCGATCACCTCGTATTCGCCGGTGCGACGCCGTCAATGCGGGCCAAGTGGGGGTTCCGCGGAGGTCACTGCTCTAGAGTTCGGAGAGACCCGATCATCTAGGAGAAGTCTCATGCCCGAGGTTGCCGCCTACGCCATCGATTCGCCCAGCGGCCGTTACGAGAAGACCACCATCACCCGGCGCGAGCCCGGCCCGACGGAGGTCTATTTCGACATCCACTACGCCGGCATCTGCCACTCCGACATCCACACCTCCCGCGGTGAATGGGGGCAGGTGAACTATCCGATCGTGACCGGTCATGAGATCGCGGGCGTGGTGAGCAAGGTCGGCGCCGAGGTGACGAAGTTCCAGGTGGGCGACCGCGTGGGCGTCGGCTGCTTCGTCGACTCCTGCCGTGAATGCGGGATGTGCGAGCAGGGCGAGGAGCAGTTCTGCACGGGAGAAGCCGGTGCGGTGTTCACCTACGACGACATCGGCCGTGACGGCCTGCCCACGGCCGGCGGGTACTCCCAGGGCATCACCGTGGAGCAGGACTATCTGATGCGCGTGCCCGATTCGATGTCTCTCGAGCACGCCGCACCACTGATGTGTGCCGGCATCACCACCTATAGTCCGCTCAAGCGCTGGGGCGCTGGCCCGGGCACCTGGTGGGCGTCGTCGGCATGGGCGGACTCGGTCACATGGGGGTGCAGTTCGCCGCAGCACTCGGGGCGGAGACCATCGTGTTCGGCCGCACGCTCGCCAAGCGCGACGACGGTCTGAAGCTGGGTGCCGTCGATTACGTCTCCACCGAGGACAGGGCTCGATGCGGGATCTGCGCGGCAGCTTGACATCATCCTCAGCACCATCTCCGACGGCGTTGATCTCAATGCCATGCTGCGGCTGCTCAAGGCGCATGGTGATGGTCAACGTGGGCCTTCCGGAGCACCTCACGACGTTCAGCTCTGGGCGGTCTCGTCGGCCAGGCCAGGGTGCTGGCGGGCTCGAACATCGGCGGCATCCGCGAGACTCAGGAGATGCTCGATTTCTGCGCCGAGAAGGACATCGCGCCGATCATCGAGATCATCCCGGCCTCACAGATCAATGAGGCCTACGACAACGTCGTAGCCTCCAAGGTGCGCTACCGCTACGTGATCGACGCAGCCACCATCAGTGCCTAAGGCCAGCGAATCTTGCGTTACGTAACCGTCGCGAAACGACTCGGGGCTAAGCTGTAGGCGTGGCCCCGAGCCGCAGGACAACTGAAGACGGGCCGATACGACCTGTGCGGGAGAGCCCCGGTAACGCCGGGCACCGAAGGAGCAAGCCTCCCCGCCAATCTCTCAGGTATGCGCACCGCTCAGGACAGGCCACTCTGGAAAGTGATTCCGCGTGCAACGCGAGATCCGCCGACGGTGAAACCCGGGCTCGTCCGGCGAAACTCTCAGGCTTACGACAGAGGGGGAGTTCCCCGGCGCCAGCGTGCGCCGCCGATCCACACAGACCGGGAGAACTCCATGTCCGAATCCCTATCCACCCCACTCCGCGACCGTCATGAGGCGCTGGGTGCCGCGTTCACCGATTTCGGTGGCTGGCAGATGCCCGTGCGCTACAGCTCGGATCTCGCGGAACATCACGCCGTACGCAACGCGGCTGGGCTCTTCGATATCTCGCATATGGCCGAGTTCACGATCGATGGTCCCGGCTCGGCCGCTTTTCTCGATTACGCGCTGGCCGGCCGACTGTCGGCCATGCGGGCCGGCAAGGCCAAATACTCCCTCCTCCTCGCGGAGCCGCGGGGGATCGTCGACGACCTCATCGTCTATCGCCTGGGGGAGGAGAGCTTCCTCATCATCTCCAATGCCGGCAACCGCGCGGCGGTCTCGCGGGCGCTACGCGAACGCGTCGAAGCCTTCGACGCCGTGGTGACAGACGTCACCGACCAGTACGCACTCCTGGCTGTGCAAGGCCCGAAGGCCGAGACCATCGTGGCCGAGATCGAGGGCATCGCCGAGCTGTCGACGTCCTGGGCGGCACAGAAGTACTACGCCTGGACCGACGCCTCGTTCCAGGGGCAACCGCTCTTGATCGCCCGTACCGGATACACGGGGGAGGACGGCTTCGAACTCCTCGTGCCGACGCCCCAGGCCGGCGCGCTGTGGGATGCGGTGCTGGTGGCGGGAACTCCTCACGGCATGCTCCCCGCTGGCCTGGCCGCCCGCGACACGTTGCGATTGGAAGCAGGAATGCCCCTGTACGGCCACGAGCTCTCCCTCGACGTGGTCCCCGCGCAGGCCGGGCTGGGCCGCGTCGTGGCCGCCGACAAGGAGGACTTCGTCGGCAAACGAGGCATTGCACCCCCGCCGGAGGCGCCGGTACTGATCGGGCTCGCGATGGAGGGCCGACGGGCCGGTCGCGCGGGGTACGCCGTGCTGGACGCCGACGGCGCGGTCGTCGGCACGATCACCAGCGGCGCTCTCAGCCCCACCCTTGGCCACCCCATCGCGATGGCCTTCGTCTCACCGGCTGCCCGTGAGACCGAGTTGTTCGTCGACGTGCGCGGCACGTCCATTCCCGCCACCCTCACCGCCCTGCCTTTCTACCGGAGGAAGAAATGACCGATCTGAACACGCTGCTCTTCAGCAAGGAACACGAGTGGGTCGCCCTGGAGGGTGACGTGGCCACCGTCGGGATCACCGACTTCGCCGCCGAGAGCCTGGGCGACGTGGTGTTCCTCGAACTGCCCGCCGTGGGCACCGAGCTGACGGCGGACACCGTCGTCGGCGAGATCGAGTCCACCAAGTCGGTGAGCGACTTCTACGCGCCCGTGAGTGGCATCGTGGTGGAGGTCAATGCCGCGACAGTCGACGATCCGGCCGTGGTGAACGCCGAGCCCTTCGAGGGCGGATGGCTCATCAAGGTCTCCGTCGCGCCGGGCGCCGCCGAAGGTCTGCTCGACCGGGCCGCCTACGCGGCTCTCACGCAAGGCTGAGCCGCATGGCGAGCGACCTCTTCACCGAACGCCATATCGGCCTCGACGCTGCCGCGGAGCAAACGATGCTGGCCGCGCTCGCTTCGAGAGCGTCCATGCCTCCTCACCCGCGCTATTCCAGCGTCGATCACGGCAACTCCGGTGCCCTCCAGCCTCATTCCAGAAGCGGCCGGCGAGGTGAGGCCATCGCCGAGCTGCGCGCGATGGCAGGGCAGAACGCCCAGGTCCGCGCGATGATCGGGCTGGGCTATTACGACACCATCACCCCAGCCGTCATCGCGCGCAACGTCTTGGAGAATCCTCCTGGTACACCGCGTATACGCCATATCAGCCGGAGATCTCGCAGGGCAGGCTGAAAGCGCTGATCAACTTCAGACCATGATCAGCGACCTCACCGGGTTGGCCACCGCCGGCGCTTCCATGCTGGACGAAGGCACGGCTGCGGTGGAAGGCATGCTGGTGGCCGTCGTGCCACGAAGAGCGGCGGCGTGTTCGCCGTCGATGCGGATGCGATGCCGCAGACCAAGGCATTGCTCGCCGCTCGTGCGGAGCCGCTCGGCATCGAGATCGCCGAAGTCGACTTCCAGGCCGGCGAACACCTGCCGGACGACGTCTTCGGGGCCCTGGTGCAGTACCCGGGAGGCTCCGGCCGGGTGTGGGATCCCTCGTCCGTCATCGACGCGGTGCATGCGGCGGGTGGTCTTGCCATCGTGGCTGCCGATCTGCTGGCTCTGGCGCTGCTCGCTTCACCCGGCTCGCTGGGTGCTGATGTCGCGGTGGGCACGACGCAGCGCTTCGGCGTGCCGATGGGTTTCGGTGGTCCGCACGCCGGATATTTGGTGGTGCGCAAGGGGCTGGAGCGCCAGCTGCCCGGTCGCCTCGTCGGCGTATCGAAAGATGCCGACGGCCAGCCGGCCTATCGCCTCGCGTTGCAGACCCGTGAGCAGCACATCCGACGTGAGAAGGCCACCTCGAACATCTGCACCGCTCAGGTGCTGTTGGCGGTGATGGCATCGATGTACGCCGTCTACCACGGCCCCGAGGGGATACGACGGATCGCGATGGAGACCGCCAAGAAGGCGGAGGCCCTGGCCGCCGCCCTGCGCCACGCCGGACACCCGCTCGTGCACGACTCCTTCTTCGACACCATTCAGGTTCGCGTCCCCGACGCGTCGGCAGCCGTGGCGCGTGCGCGCGCAGCCGGCTACCACCTGCGGCTCGTCGGTGCGGACATCGTCGGCATCGCCGTCGACGAGACCACAACGGCGAGCGACCTCACGGCCGTCGTCGCGGCGCTCGCCCCCGAGGACGAGGCGCCGGAGAAGATCGAGATCGACGGAGTCCAAGGCCTGGCCCGGGTTCCGGAGGGTCTGCGTCGCACCGACGAATACCTCACCCACCCCGTGTTCTCCGCGCACCGCTCGGAGACGGCGATGATGCGTTACCTCAAGCGGCTGGCCGATCGCGACTACGCCCTCGACCGCGGAATGATCCCGCTGGGATCGTGCACGATGAAACTCAACGCCGCGGCCGAGATGACGGCGATCAGCTGGCCGGAGTTCGCCCGCGTGCATCCCTTCGCTCCCGCCGAGGACGTGCAGGGCTACCTCGGCCTCATCGACCAGCTGGAGGCCTGGCTGGCCGAACTCACCGGATACGACGCCGTCTCGCTCCAGCCCAACGCGGGCTCCCAGGGCGAACTGGCGGGGCTGCTCGCAATCCGCGGCTATCACCGCTCCCGTGGCGACGAACAGCGCACCGTGTGTCTCATCCCGTCGTCGGCGCATGGCACCAATGCCGCCTCTGCGGTGCTGGCCGGAATGCGCGTGGTCGTCATCGCCTGCGACGAGAGGGGCAACGTCGATCTCGCCGATCTCCGCACCAAGATCGCCGATCATGCGGAGGCGCTTGCCGCGCTCATGATCACCTATCCCTCAACCCACGGGGTGTACGAGCACGAGGTGCGCGAGATCGCCGATGCCGTGCATGCCGCCGGCGGGCAGGTCTACATCGACGGTGCGAACGTCAACGCTCTCGTGGGCTGGGCTCGCCTGGGTGAGATCGGCGGCGACGTCTCGCATCTCAACCTGCACAAGACCTTCGCCATCCCTCATGGTGGTGGCGGACCAGGGGTGGGACCGGTCGCGGCGAAGGCCCACCTGGCCGCCTTCCTTCCCGGCCACCCCTTCGCGCAGCGTGAGAAGCATGCGGGCGGTCACGTCTTCTCCGGCGGCCCGGTGTCCGCCGCGCCTTATGGCTCGGCGAGCATCCTGCCGATCTCCTGGGCTTACATCCGCATGATGGGATCAGACGGCCTGCGTCGCGCCACCGAAATCGCGGTGCTCTCGGCCAACTACATCGCCGCGCGCCTGACAGAGCACTATCCGGTGCTCTACACCGGCGAGGACGGCCTGGTCGCCCACGAGTGCATCCTCGACCTGCGCCCGCTGAAGAAGGAAACCGGCATCACCGTCGACGATGTCGCCAAGCGCCTCATCGACTGCGGCTTCCATGCGCCCACTATGTCGTTCCCCGTGCCCGGAACCCTCATGGTCGAGCCCACTGAATCCGAACCCCTGGAGGAGATCGAGCGCTTCATCGAAGCCATGATGCAGATCAAGGCCGAAGCCGACGCGGTCGCGGCAGGTCAGTGGCCCGCCGACGACAACCCCTTGGTGAACGCGCCCCACACCGCCGCGGCTCTGCTGGCGGACGACTGGCCGCATCCGTACAGCCGGGAACAGGCCGCCTACCCCGTCCACTCCCTGGTCTCCGCGAAGTACTGGCCGCCCGTACGCCGCGTCGACCAGGCCTACGGCGACCGCAACCTGATGTGCTCCTGCCCACCTCTTTGATCCTTCCATGATGAGCGCGCGACTCCCTGGTCTGATCGCTGATGCGAAAGTATGTGAAGGATCCCGTTTGTCGGTCCCTGAGGTGCGAGCGCTAGCGAGCCTCGAAGGGCGTAAAACGCAAGCATTCGCACAGACTCTGCCGAAGCCCTAGTCAACGCCCTTCGAGGTTCCTCGCAGAGCACGTCACACCTCAGGGACCGGTGATTGAGTCTCGTCTCCCACACTTTCCTGCCCCACGGTGGCAGCGAAGCAACCCGGAAGCTGAGGTGCGAGGAACGAAGGGCACCTCAGGGACCGGACCGTGGGATCCTGCATAGCTCACTTTCCGGGTTCAACGGCCCTTCGAGGGGTCCGGGGGTTTGTCCCTGCGACGACCTTTTCACGCGGGTCTGACAACGGGGCCAGGGGTGTCCATGGGTGCTCCGGAGGAGCAATTCTCTTGACAGATTCGGTCTTGCGTTTGATTATGAGTATGTGTTCACACGTTCGAAAAACCCGGCTTCTCTGTCGGAGCTGAAGCAGCAGTTGAGCGGACCGGCAGGTGTCCGGCCGCGGCTGTTCGCGGTGCCCGACGGGGTGGCCCAGGTGCTGCCGGATCCTGGGCTGCGGCCAGGTTCCGCCTACGCGATGAACACCGCCGGAGCCCTGCTGTCCGCGCTGCTGGCCGAGCCTTCTCACGACGGGGCATGGTGCGGGGTGGTGGGCATCCCGGAGTGGGGAGCGGAGGCGGCCCAGCACGCCGGGGTGGCCATCGACCGCTTGGTGCTGGTCCCAGAGCCGGGCAGGCGCTGGCTGTCGGTGGTCGCGGCGCTGGCCGAGGTGTTAGGCGTGATCGCGGTGCGTCCCACCGGATCGGTGAGCCCGGCAGACGCCAACCGCCTGGCCTCCCGGCTCCGGGATCGCAACGCGACGCTCCTGGTGGTGGGGCAATGGCCGCGCGCTGAGGCGACGCTGCTCCTCGAGTCGTCGCGCTGGTCCGGGGTGGGCACCGGCTACGGCCACTTGGAGGAACGCGAGGTGACGCTGAGCGCCACCTCGAAGCGCTACCCCCTGCCGCGGCGAACGAGGCTGTTGCTGCCAGGTCCCGACGGTCGGGTAGCCACGGTTGCCGCACAGGCCCCGGTCGAGATGCCGGCCGCTCGTCATCTGAGGGCCGTCGGATGACGGCCGAGACCACGCAGCAGCAACCGGTGCGCAGCGGTGTGCTGTGGTTTCCCGAATGGCCGGTGGTGGCCTGGGCACTGGCCACAGGAGACAGTGTCGAAGCTCCGGTGGCGGTCATCGAGAACAACAGGATCTACTCCTGCTCCGCCCTCGCCAGAGAGGAGGGGGTGCGTCGTGGCCAGCGCCGACGAGAGGCCCAGGCCTGCTGCCCGTCGCTGCGGATCGTGCCCACGGATATCGACCGCGACCACCGGATGTTCGCACCGCTGCTCGATCTGCTGGAAGAGGTGACCCCCGGGATTCAGGTGATCCGCCCAGGGCTCGTGGCGCTGCGTATGCGGGGCCCGGCCCGCTATTACGGCGGGGAAGACGCGGCCATCGCTCGGCTACGAGACACCATGTCCCGCAGCGGCATGGCCAATCTCCGGGCGGGGGTGGCCGACGGGCTGTTCACCGCGGAGCAAGCCGCCTACGATCCCGAACCGGTATGCATCGTCCCTCCCGGTGGGGCCGCGGAGTTCTTGGCTCCGCTATCGATCATCCGTCTCGGCGATCTGGAGTTGGCCAGCTTGCTGCCAAGGCTGGGGATTCGCCGGTTGGGCGAGTTCGCGGCCCTCGACGTCGCCCAGGTCCGGGATCGCTTCGGCGAGCGCGGGCTGCGGCTGCATGCCTTGGCCGCCGGCAAGGATCCCCGCGCGGTGCAGCCCCGCACCGTGCCCCCCGATCTGATCCGGCACATCGAGTTCTCCCCGGCGCTGGAGCTGGTGGAGCAGGTGGCCTTCGCGGTCCGCACGACGGCCGACGAATTCGTCGCCTGCCTGGCTGAGCGACAGCTGGTGTGTACCGAATTGCGGGTCATTCTGACGGCCGAAGAGGGGGAGCGCTCCGAGCGGGTGTGGCTGCATCCTTCCGCCTTCGATCCCGCGGCGGTGGTGGACCGGGTGCGCTGGCAGCTGCAAGCCGCGGCGGGCGCTCAGATCGACAGCGGCGTGGTGCGGGTCCAGCTGGAGCCGGTGGCGGTGGATGCCGCCGCCCATCACAGCCCGGGGCTGTTTGGCGCCGGCCCGGACGAGCGGGTTCACCACGCCTTGTCCCGGGTGCAGGCGATGCTGGGCGGCGATGCCGTGCTCACCGCGGCGATCGGTGGCGGCCGCTCGCTGGCCGAACGCCAGGTGCTCGTCCCGTGGGGAGACCGGGTGGTGCTGCCGCTGTCCCCGGAGCGTCCCTGGCCCGGACACGTGCCCACCCCCTTGCCGGCGACGGTGTTTCCCGAGCCCCGCACCATGGCCGTGCTCGCCGCCGACGGATCGGGGGTGAGCGTCGATGCCCGAGGAACCGTCTCGGGAGAGCCTGCGACGTTGGTGGATGCGGGACGCCGCCACGTGGTCACCGCCTGGGCAGGCCCGTGGCCCCTGGATGAGCGCACCTGGGATCCAGAGCGCCGGCGACGGGCGCACCGGTTCCAGGTGATAGACGACACCCCGACGGCCTGGCTGTTGCTCTGCGACAAGGACGGCAACTGGCAGGCCGAGGCGAGGTACGACTGAGGGGGGTATAACCGATGGGCTTCTATAACCCGGCGCAGACCTGGTCGAAACTCGTGCAGACGCTGGACGCGCCGCAGGCCGATGCGGCCAACGACCGGGAGAAGGCGGCGCGCGACATTCCCTCCTCCCGCAAGCGCGGGCCCTACAAGCCGCCTCCCGTCGAGCGCCCGGAAGAGGCCGTGCCCTATGCCGAACTGCACGCGCATTCGTCGTATTCCTTCCTCGACGGTGTCTCCTCGCCGGCGGAACTAGTGGTGGAGGCCGAGCGGCTGGGGCTGTACGCGTTGGCCCTCACCGATCACGATGGGTTCTACGGCGTATCCCGGTTCGCCGAAGCCGCCGCCGCGACGCAGGTGAAGACCGTCTTCGGGGCCGAGCTGTCGCTGGGGCTCCCGGCGCCGCAGACGGGTGAGGCCGACCCCGTCGGCACCCACCTGCTGGTCTTGGCCGCTGGCCCGGAGGGCTATCACCGGCTCTCCGGGGCGATCACCGCCGCCCAGCTCGCCGGGGGAGAGAAAGGGCGGCCCACTTACGATCTCGAGCGCCTCGCCGGGACTGCCGACGGGCATTGGCGGATCCTGACGGGGTGCCGCAAAGCAACGGTGCGCCACGCGCTGCTGACGGAGGGCATCGAGGCGGCAGGAAGGGAACTCGACACCCTCGTCGACCTCTTCGGCCGTGACAGGGTCTACGTCGAGCTGACCGACCACGGCAACCCCCTGGATTCCACGCACAACGATGCGCTGGCGGCGCTGGCAGCCACGCGCGGACTGCCCACCCTGGCCACCGGCAACGTGCACTACGCGACCCCCGCCCAGCACCCGCTCGCCCAGACCGTCGCCGCGATCCGGGCCAACCGGAGCCTCGACGAACTGGACGGTTGGCTCCCGGCCGCCGGCATGGCCTTCCTTCGCTCGGGCGAGGAGATGCGCCGGTTGTTTTCCCGCTACCCCGGCGCGGTGGAGCGCACCGTGGAACTCGCCGACGACATCGCCTTCCCGCTGCAGATCGCCAAACCCGCGCTGCCCACCCAGGACGTGCCGCCGGGGCATACCCCCATGTCGTGGCTGCGGCACTTGGTGTGGCAGGCGGTGCCCACCAAGTACCCCCGGCTCGACGACGAAGGCCGAGCCCGGATCGAGCGCGAGCTGACGGTGATCGAGACCAAGGACTTCCCCGGCTACTTCCTCATCGTGCATGACATCGTCGCCAAGGCGCATCAACTCGGCATCCTGTGCCAGGGGCGGGGATCTGCCGCCAACTCCGCCGTCTGCTACCTGCTGGGCATCACCGCGGTGGATTCGATCCGCTACAACCTGCCCTTCGAGCGCTTCCTCTCGGCGATGCGGGACGAAGAACCAGACATCGACGTCGACTTCGATTCGGATCGCCGCGAGGAGATCATCCAATGGGTGTTCGACCGCTACGGTCGCGACCGCGCCGCCCAGGTGTGCAACGTCATCCAGTACCGGCCGAAGAACGCCATCCGCGACGTGGCTCGAGCGCTCGGCTATTCCCCCGGCCAGCAGGACGCCTTCGCCAAGCAGGTGGAGCGCTGGGAGCTACCGAGCACCGACGCTGCCGCCGCCGACCAGCAGATGGAGATCCCGCCGCTGGTGCTGGAGCTCTCCCAGCAACTGCTGAAGGCCCCCCGGCATTTAGGCATTCATTCCGGCGGCATGGTGCTCACCGAACGCCCCGTCGGGGAGGTGGTGCCCATCGAGCATGCGCGCAAAGACAAGCGCACGGTGATCCAGTGGGACAAGGACGATTCCGCCTGGATGGGCCTGGTGAAGTTCGATCTGCTCGGGCTGGGCATGCTGGCGGCACTGCAGCACTGCTTCACCATCATCAAGGACGCCACCGGCGAAGACTGGGGGCTGGCCACCATCCCCAAGGAGGAGCAGGGCGTCTACGACATGCTCTGCCGGGCGGATGCGATCGGCATCTTCCAGGTGGAATCACGCGCCCAGTTAGGACTGCTGCCCCGGCTGCGCCCGCGCAGCTTCTACGACCTGGCCATCGAGATCGCCCTCATCCGGCCGGGCCCCATCCAGGGCGGCGCGGTGCACCCCTTCGTGCGACGCAAGCTGGGCCAAGAACCCGTCACCTACCCCCACCCCAAATTGGAACCGGTGCTGAAGCGCACCCTCGGCGTGCCCGTCTTCCAGGAGCAGCTGATGCAGATGGCGATGGCGGTGGGGGAGTGTTCAGGAGAGGATGCCGACCTGCTGCGCCGGGCGATGGGCTCCAAGCGAGGCGTCGAGAGGATCGAGTCGCTGGAGGAGAAACTCTTCGAGGGGATGGCACGCAACGGGCTGACCGGCGACGCGGCTCACCACATGTACGCCCAGATCAAGGCCTTTGCGAACTTCGGCTTCGCCGAGTCGCACTCCTTGAGTTTCGCGCTGCTGGTCTACGCCAGCTCCTGGATCAAGCTGCACTACCCGGCCGCCTTCCTCGCGGGGCTGCTGCGCGCCCAGCCGATGGGGTTCTACTCGCCGGCCAGCCTCACCGCCGACGCCCGGCGCCACGGCGTCGAGGTGCGGCGGCCCGATCTGGCGCGCTCAGCAGTGGATGCCGACCTGGAACCGCTCGACGGTTGTCGGACGCCCACCGGCCTCGACGCCTGCGGCGAGACCGAGCAGCCCCCGGTGGCGGCGTTCGACGTGAATGCTCCCGACCTGGGCGCACAGCATCGTCGCGACGGAAACTTCGCCGTCCGGCTCGGCCTCTCCGGCATCCGCGGGATCGGGGAGGAGCTGGCGAAACGCATCGTCGCCGAGCGAGAGGCGGGAGGCTCGTATGTCTCCATGGAAGACCTGGCCCGACGCGCGCGGCTGCACGAAGAGCAGTTGTCGGCGCTGGCCACCGCCGGGGCTCTGGAGTGCCTCGGTCTCACCCGCAGACAGGCATTGTGGCGGGCCGGCACCGCAGCCCTCGATCAGGCCGGCACGCTGCCGGGCATGGTGGAGCCGCTGCAGCCGCCGCTGTTCGATCTGCCCAGCGACATGGAGACCCTCACCGACGACCTCTGGGCCACCGGCATCGCCACCTCCGATCATCTGCTCGCCCACTACCGCGCGCAGCTCGACGAGCAGGGCGTGCTGGGTTCGGCCGCCCTGCGCACCACGGAGTCGGGCCGGCGGATACGCGTGGCCGGGCTGGTCACCCACCGGCAGCGTCCCTCGACCGCCTCGGGGATTACCTTCCTCAATCTCGAGGACGAGCACGGCATGATCAACGTGATCTGTTCCGCGCGGGTGTGGGATCGCTATCGGCGGCTCATCCGGGAGGCCCGAGGTCTCGTCGTGCGGGGCATGTTGGAGCGATCACCCGAAGGCGTCGTCAACCTGCTGGCCGAACACGTCGAGCCGCTGCCGGTATCCGTACCGCACACCTCGCGCGATTTCCATTGACCGACGGCTTCTCGCAACGAAGAACAGCGTGTTCCGGTGGCAGTGGGCCGCTTATCGACGGACAATGGCCCCATGCCTCGAAGGACGACGGACTTCCGGGGTCTTGCGGAGACAAGCCGAGTGCGGCTGCTCGGCGCGGTGCAAGACGCCCCCGGAAGCACCCTGAAGGAGTTGGCTGGGCGCACCGGTCTGCACGTGAACACGGCGCGCGACCACCTCAAGACCCTCGTGCAGGAGGGGTTGGTCTCGGTGGGCGTCCAACGACCTAGGGGGCGGGGGC
Organism: Tessaracoccus sp.; assembly: GCA_041393555.1. GTDB lineage: Bacteria > Actinomycetota > Actinomycetes > Propionibacteriales > Propionibacteriaceae > Arachnia. The sequence continues at coordinate 33,819 of JAWKJW010000005.1, forward strand.
GTCCCGCCGCGATGTATTCTCCCGTCGTCGATCCCTCCACCAATCCCGCCGCCTCGGAGCGCGTGGCGCGCTCGAAGAAGACCACAGAGCGTCTCCGGCCCGTCATCGTCGCGCCCGAGAATGGGGAGCGACTGGGGCAGGAGGCGGCCCAGCAGCTCGACATGGTCTACGAGCACCTGGCGGATACGGGGCTCGAGCCCGAGGTCACCGACGACGTCTTGCAGGTGAAGATCTCTCCGTGCCCGTTCTTCCGGATCGTCTCCGAAGATCAAGAGTTCACCTGCGAGGTGCACCGTCGGCTGCTGCGTGACACCTTGGCCCAGGTCCGCGGCCCCATCGAACTGGATGAGCTGGAACCCTTCACCGACGAATACACCTGCATGGTGCGCCTGCGCGCCACCCATGCGAAGCGACACGCAATAAATCAGAAGCAGTCGTAATAAACACGGTTGAACCGCAGTCGGTTCCACACTTCGCTCTTACCATGACGCCATCCCGCACGCCTTCGCGGCGTTCCCATGAGGCAGGACGGAGATGTCATGGCACTGCAGCAGAACGAGCACACCCATCCAGAAGGCCGAGCCAGCATCGCCATCTCCAAGGGATGGGTGCAAGCGGTCGCGCTGGTGTTCATCTTTGGTTTCTTCGTGATGGGCATCCTCGCCTACCGCACCTATACCGACGGGATGCCGCAACCGGAACGGGTCGTCACCACCGACGGCACCGTCTTGTTCACCGCTGAGGACATCACCACCGGTCAGCAGATCTTCCTGCGCCGCGGCCTGCAGCAGTACGGCTCGGTGATGGGACACGGTGGTTACCTCGGCCCCGATTACACGGCCGAATATCTGCGCCTTTCCTCTGAGCACATCGCCGAGCAACTCCGCACGGCCGGCGCCACCGATCCGTCTGCCGCGCTCGTCGAACTGATGCGCACCAACAGATACGACGAGGCGACCGGCACCGTGACGTTCACCCCGGAACAGGTGGCGGCCTTCGAGTACCTGACCGGCTACTACGCCGATTTCTTCGGTGAGGATTCCACCAAATACGGGCTCATCCCACGCATGATCACCGATCCCGGCGAGATCCACGATCTCACCTCCTTCTTCGCGTGGACCGCCTGGGCTGCCGCGGCAGAGCGTCCCGGGCACGCGTACTCCTATACCAACAACTGGCCACCGGAGAGCCGCGTGGACAACACACCCACCGCGGACATCCTGGTGTGGTCGGCCATGTCGCTGACGGCGCTGCTCGTCGGGCTGGGTGCGCTGTTCGCTCTCTACGGTCGCTGGTCGCGCAAGATCGGCTGGCATTCGACGGAAACCCCCAGCCTGAAGTTCCTGCAACCAGGCGACGTCGCCATCACGCCGTCGCAACGGGTCACCGCATGGTTCTTCTTCGTGGTGGCGATCCTGTTCCTCATCCAGGCGACGCTCGGGGCGGCGCTGGAGCACTACCGGGCCGAGATCACCGACTTCTTCGGCTTCGACCTGGCGCGGATCCTGCCGTTCAACCTGGCCCGCACCTGGCACGTCCAGCTCTCGCTGTTCTGGACGGCCGCCTCCTTCCTGGCCGCCGGCATCTTCCTGGCGCCGATCATCTCCGGGCGCGAGCCCAAGAGACAGTCGTGGCTGGCCACGGGCCTGCTCGGCGCGCTCGCCCTGGTGGTCGCCGGCACCCTGGTCGGCACGACGCTCAGCACCTTCGGCGTCGAGTGGGCCAAGGGCTCACCGCTGTTCGATCAGCAGTGGGAGTACCTCGACCTGCCACGGGTCTGGCAGATCGCGCTGGTTGCCGGCTTATTCCTCTGGATCGCCATCATCTTCCGGGCGATCCGCTCGCGGCTGCGCACCGAGAGCAAGGTCAACATGCCGTGGCTGTTCTTCTATTCGGGCCTGGCCATCCCGGCCTTCTACGCGGTGGGCATGCTCGCCCGCACCGACAGCCACATCACCGTCGCCGAATTCTGGCGGTTCTGGGTGGTGCACCTGTGGGTGGAGGACTTCCTCGAGCTGTTCACGACGGTGATGGTGGCCTACATCTTCGTGATGCTCGGCGTGGTGCGCCGCCAGATCGCGATCCAGATCATCTTCCTCGACGTCATCCTCTACTCCGTCGGCGGGGTGCTGGGCACGATGCATCACCTGTACTTCTCGGGAACCCCCGTCGAGCACATGGCCCTGGGCGCCTTCTTCTCCGCCCTCGAGGTGGTGCCGCTGACCTTCCTGACCGTCGAGGCCTGGACCTTCCTCCAGCTCGGTGCCAGACAGGAATCGCGCAGCAGCGCGCCCTTCCCGCATCGATGGGCGGTGATGTTCCTGGTCTCGGTGGGTTTCTGGAACTTCGTCGGCGCCGGGGTGTTCGGCTTCCTCATCAACTTGCCGATCGTCTCTTATTACCAGATCGGCACCGCGCTGACCGCCAATCACGCGCACGGGGCGATGATGGGCGTCTACGGCATGCTGGCCGTCGGGCTGGCGCTATTCGCCCTGCGCTACATCATCAAACCGGAGAAATGGCCGGAACGCATGGCCAAATGGTCGTTCTGGTCGCTCAACATCGGCCTAGCGTGGATGGTCTTCGCCACCCTCCTGCCGCTGGGCGTGCTGCAGCTGTGGCACTCCGTCAACGACGGGTACTACGAGGCCCGCACTCTCGGCTACATCACCACACCCGGCAACGCCGTGCTCGAATGGCTGCGCATGCCCGGCGACATCATCTTCATCGTCGGTGGCGTGTTGCCCTTCGTCTGGATCGCCTGGATGGGCATTCGGCACGCGGTGACCAAGCGCACCCACGTCCTGGAGCCCGAGACGCTGTTCGTCGAGGAGCATCCCGACGCGCGCTTCGACCGCACCGGTGTGAACCCGGAGAGCTGAGCCATGCCCTCGCTGGAGGACTGGGGGCCGATGACGTGGTTCGCCATCGGATACGCGGTGGTGCTGGTGTGCGTGGCCTACGGGATCGACGCGATGGCCAAGCGGGCGGCCCGGTCGGTGGAGCAGCAGCGCAGTGGGGGATTCGTCTATCACGAGAGCCACGACGCCTGGCTGTGCCCTGAAGACCAGTGGCTCTGGCCGCAATCATTCGACCCCGAGAACCGGGTGATGCGCTACCGTGCCCTCCCGACGGTGTGCAACGCGTGCCCAGTGAAGGACACCTGCACCACGTCGAACTCCGGACGCGAGGTGCAGCGAGCAGTGGATCCCTGGCCGGCCTCCGAGTCGGCACGGTTCCACCGGGGAATCGCCTGCACGGTGGGCGTCCTCGGGGCGGCCTGGCCTCTCGCCGCCGCGGCCGCGACCTCCGACCACACCGAGGCCTGGGTGCTCATCGGCACCGCGTTTCTGGCGGTGGTGGCCAGCTTGCCGCTGTTCGCTCACCTGCGCCGCACACCGGCCGATCCCACCGGCGTCTTGCTCAAGTCGTCGGACGACAACGCCGACGAACGTCTCCTTATGGCGCGCCGCCAGCAGACGCGACGCACCGTCTACCGCTCCGATCGCCCCAGGAGGATCTGATGCCTTTGCATCCCATCGTCATCGTGCTCATCGTCGTGGCCGTGCTGGCCGTCATCCTGGTGGGTTGCGTGCGCATCGTGCGCGAGTATGAACGCGCGGTGGTGTTCAGGCTCGGCCGTCTTCGCGGGCCTCTGGGGCCAGGGGTGCTGTTCGTCGTTCCCGGCCTGGAGCGGTTGGTCCGGGTGGATCTGCGCGTCGTGACACTCACCATCCCACCGCAGGAGGTGATCACACGCGACAATGTGACCGCGCGGGTCAATGCCGTGGTGCTGTTTCGCGTCGTCGATCCCGTGCGCTCCGTCATGGAGGTGGAGAACCACGCGGTGGCCACCTCGCAGATCGCTCAGACGGCCCTGCGCTCGGTGGTCGGCCGGGCCGAGCTCGACACCCTGCTGGCGCACCGCGCCGATCTCAACGAAGACCTGGCCAGCACCATCGCCAAGCAGACCGAGCCCTGGGGCGTGGAGGCGCAGATCGTCGAGATAAAGGACGTCGAGATCCCCGAGGCCATGCAGCGCGCCATGGCCCGCGAGGCCGAGGCGGAGCGGGAACGCCGCGCCAAGGTGATCAGCGCGCGCGGAGAATTGCAGGCCTCCGCCGAACTCCGCGACGCCGCCCGCACCCTGAGCGAGAGCCCGGCCTCGCTGCAACTGCGCTATCTCCAGACCCTGCTGGAGCTGGGCGCCGACCAGAACTCGACCGTCGTATTCCCGCTGCCCATGGATATCGTCCGCCCGCTGCTCGATCTGGCCGACCAGGCTAAGCACGCACCCGTGAAGGAGAGGAACCATGACCTCCGCGCCCGTTCCTGAGTCGCGCTCCGATCCGCCGCCCCCGCCCGGGCGACCCATCACGCTGGTGCCGCTGCCCCGCGGTTCCTGGCGGCTGCTCCTGGGCGCCGGGCTCGCTCTGTTGGGCCCGCTGTTCGGGTTCCTCATCGGATCGTCGATGGGGCCGGGGGACCGCACCGCCGACATGAGCCCCCTCCAGCTGGCGCTGTTCGTGGGCTTCGCCATCGGCGGCCTCGGGATCCTGGTGGCACTCACCGGCGCCCGGCGGTTGTACCTGGACCGACGAGCCGCCGGGACGACCCCTGTCCCAGATCCCTGATGCGGCAGTTACTGAGGGTTCCTATTTGGCAGGTCCCTGAGGTGCCCTTCGAGGCTCGTTCCTCGCACCTCAGCTTCCGTGCTGCTTCGCTGCCACCATGAGGCAGGAAAGTGAGACATCAGGAGCCAATCATCGGTCCCTGAGGTGTGACGAGCTCTGCGAGGAGCCTCGAAGGGCGTTGACTAGGGCTTCGGCAGAGTCTGTGCCCAAGGTTTCCGTTTTACGCCCTTCGAGGCTCCTTCGTCGCACCTCAGGGACCAGTGGTTACGTAGCCTCGTCCCACTTTCGCATCAGGGACCTGAATACGGGATCCCATCACACACTTCAGCATCAGGGGCTGGATAACGGGATCTTTCACCCGCTTTGTATCGAGCAGAAAAGGGCCGGACTCTGGCCACTTTCGGATCAGGAGAGATGCGACGATAGGGCATGGCCCACGAACCGATGTTCGATCCGCAGGATCCGTACCTGGCGCGCGTGCGTGCGCTTGCCCTGGCTCTGCCGGGAGCCCAAGAGAAGGTCTCCGTCGGGCGCCCCACGTTCTACACCAAGAAGGTCTTCGCCTGGTACGGCATGTCGCACAAGGTCGATGGGCAGTGGCATCGCAACCCTCTCTCCGTTTCGTTCCTGCTGCCGGAGGATGAGCGCTTGGCGTTGATCGAGCGCGACGACACCTTCGTGCCTGGCTACATCGGCCCGTACGGCTGGCTGTCGTTCTGGCTGACGGATGCCACCGATTGGCAGGAGATCGCAGAGCTCATGGAAGACTCGTACCGCCAGACGGCGCCGGCGAAGCTGATCGCGCAGTTGGAATCGTAGGCTCGAGGGTCTCGTCGGTCGTCACTGGCGCGACGGCCAGGATCAACAGCACCACCGCCACCAGGCCGAGCCCCAGCCAGCCGAGCGGGCTGAGTCGTTCCCCGACGATCAGCACCGCGAGAAGCGCAGCCACGGCAGGTTCGGTGAGGGTGATCGTCGTGGCCGTGCTCGCCGGCACCCGCGCCAGCCCGAAGCCGAAGAGCAGATAGCCGAGAAACATGGGCACCATCGCCATGTAACCAGCGACGAGGATCCCTTCGGAGGAGGCGACGATCGGCGCGCCGGTGGCGAACAGCACCGGCATGAGCATGAGCCCACCCCAGCCGAAGACCGCACCCATCGACGCTGCCCGGCCGATCCCTGCGGCCATCAGGCGAGCGGCCACCCAGGGATAGGTCGCAGCGGGCGGCCGCCGCCAGCCAGCAGCATGCCGGCTACGGTCGCGGTAACCGAGCCGGAGGAGTCGCCGAGTTTGGAGGACACAACAGTGCGCTGCCGACCACGCCGATGCCTGCGCCAGCATCCACCATCTGCTGGGCGTCGACGCTCGACGAGGCGCTCCAACAGACCGGAGGCCAGGGGAGCGGAGGCGAGCGATACCACCGAGCCCACCGCCACCCCGGCAAGATGCATCGAGCTGTAGAAGGCCAGGGGATAGATCGCGACGGCGAACGCTCCCAGCGCAACCAGTCCTCGGTGAGCGCTCAGGTGCGGACGCGCCGCCCGCAACGCTCCGACGGCGATCGCCGCCTGCAGCAGCCCACCTAACCCCAGCGCCGCGGCACCGGTGGCAAGGGGGCCGACGGAGGGTGCGAAGGTGGCAGCTGTTCCCGTCGTCCCCCAAAGGATGGAGGTGATGGTGATGGCTCCGATTCCGGCGAGGCGCGCCTTGCTCACTCGAGACCCAGCAAGGTCGAGGCCAACCGGCGGGCCTGCAGGATCCGATCGGCCCGGCCCTCGAGGCCAGCCCGGCTCATCGCGCCTTCGAGAAGGAAAGACAAGTGCTCGGCGATGGCTGCCGCGTCAGGCCGCCCGCTTTCCTCCAGGTGCTCGGCGAGAAGCCCTTCCACCTGTTCCTTGTGCCGTCGCACCGCCTCCGCCCCGGAGACCGAGTCGGCAACTCCGCCGCGGCATTGAGCAGACCGCACCCACGGAAACCGTGTTCATACGCCGCGTTCGCGTGATCGGCGTAGGCATCGAAGACGGCGAGCACCTTCTGCTCCGACGTGGTGGCCAGCTGGGCGCGTCGCTGGTACAGGCCCAGCCATTCCTGGTGCCGCGCCTCGATGTAGGCCAGCACCAGGTCATCCTTGGAGGAGAAGTTGTTGTACAGGCTCATCTTCGCTACGCCGGCATCGGCGATGATCGCGTCGATTCCCGTGGCCGCCATGCCCTGGGCATAGAACAATCGGGAGGCCGCGTCGAGCAGCCGCTGTCTCGCTGGGGTTCTCGGGGACACAGGACTCTCCTTCAGCCATGATTAGGTAGATCAGTCTACCTATTAAATGAGCTTAACCCACCCCCACGAAAGCACCCAAAACCCCGTTCCTATAATTCACAACGAATTAGTTTCTATTTTGGATGTGGCGCAGATGAGCGAACAAACCAGCGACATGAAACGGCTGCAAGGGCACTGGGTTCTGGCCAAGCTCGGCAAGCGCGTGCTGCGGCCCGGAGGTATCGAGCTGACGAGGCGTCTCGTGACCGCGGCGGCTCCCACCTCGCCGGACCGGATCGTCGAGTTCGGGCCAGGGGTCGGACGCACCGCCGAGATGCTGCTGCAGCCCAGACCCGCGTCCTACCGGGGCGTCGATCCCAATCCGCACGTCGCCACGCAGCTGCGCAACGTGCTCGACAAGTACCCCCAGGCAGAGTTGATCGAAGCCTCAGCGGCGGAGACAGGCCTTCCCGACGGCCAGGCCGATATCGTGCTCGGCGAAGCGATGCTGACCATGCAGCCAGAGCACACCAAACGCTGCTGATCATCGCCGAAGCCACGCGCCTCCTGGCCCCCGGCGGCTCCGGTATGCCATCCACGAACTCAGCCTCACCCCGGACGACTGCCCGGAGGACGTTGCCACCGAGGTGTCCCGGGCGCTGTCGCGCGGCATCAAGGTTGGCGCCCGTCCCCCTCACCGCGCCCTCCTGGATCGCGCTGATCCAGGAGGCTGGTCTCGTCGTCGAGTGGACAGCGACCAATCCGATGCGGCTCCTGGAGCCGTCTCGCCTCATCGCGGACGAAGGAATCTTGGGGGCGGCCCGATTCGCCGTCAACGCGGCCCGCAACCCCCAGGCACGTGCACGTCTCAAGACCATGCGCGCGGCATTTCGCACCCACTCCGATCACCTCGCGGCCATCGCCCTGGTGGCCCGCAAGCCCTGACGCACCTACCTCTCGAGAAAGAAGATCACATGGCCACCACCGAGCTCGATCAGTCCGTCCCCGTCCTGAATGTCCTCACCGATCTGCCCGTCACCAAGGAGGCGACCACGTCGCGCGTGCTGGTAAACAATCCGCTGCTGCGCGTGGTGGATTTCGCCTTCGACGAGGGACAACTCCTCACCGAGCACAGCAGCCCCCGGGCCGTCGTCGTCACCCTGCTGAGCGGCACCATGGACTTCGACATCGAGGGGAGACCCACATGGCGGCGGGCGACGTGCTCTACATGGCGCCGGGCGCCAATCACGCCCTGCGAGCCACCAGCGCCTGCCACATGCAGCTGGTGATGGTGGATACCGACGCTTAACCCAAACGATCACAGCTCAGAGCTCGTCGAAACGGACCACCTTGGTGCAGATCCGCTCGGCGAGCTCTGGACTGTGGGTCACCACCAGCATGCCCAGCTTGCGCCTCGTGACGATGCTGAGCAGCAGGTCCCAGATCTGCGCCTGGGTGATGACGTCGAGCATGGTGCTCATCTCGTCGGCAATCAGGAACTGCGTCTGAGGGCCTAACGCTCGCGCGATGCAGAAGCGCTGCATCTCCCCACCCGATAGTTCGGTGGGGAAGCGCGATAGCCTCCTTCTCGATGCCCATGTCGTCCAGAAGGCATCGTCAGGTTGCCAGGCTTCGGTGAGCGTGCGGCCGAGCTTCCAGCGGGGATTGATGGCCTTCTCCGGGTGTTGGTAGATCAGCTGCACCGGGCAATACCCCCTCTTCGGCAGCGGTTTGCCCTGGAACAGCACCTGGCCTGATGCGGGCGGGAGGTAGCCGGCCAGCACTTTCGACAGCGTGCTCTTTCCACACCCCGACGGCCCCACCAGAGCCACGCGCTCGCCAGCGTCGATCCCGAAGGTGATGTCGTCGAGGATCCGGGAACCGCCGTGATAGGCGAAGGACACTTTCTTTGCCTCAAGAAGCATGGCAGCAGGCCACCTCTCCGCCCCGAACCTCGCGTACGGCCGGGCGCTCGTCGCACTCCGCGGTCTTCATCTCGCAGCGGGGGGCGAACAGACACCCGCCCGGCAACGATCCGGGATAGGGCTGCACGCCGGGAATCGAGAGGAACTCGTTGCCGGGCATCGCACGCCACAGCGCCTTCGAATAGGGGTGGCGCAGATTCTCCGCACCCCGCCGAAAATCCTCCACCGGAGCGGTCTCCACGGTGGTCCCCGCGTAGAACACCGACAGCCGATCGGCATAAGACAGCGCCAGGTCGATGTCGTGGGTGATCAACAGCACACCGCAGCCTTGGTCGGCGAGATCGCGGAAGTGGCTCATCGCGTTCGCCGCCATCTCGGGGCTCAAGCCAGGGGTGGGTTCGTCGGCGATCACCAGCTTCGCGTCGCCGATCATCGCGCTGGCCAACAGCACACGACGAGCCATGCCGCCGGATAGCTGGAACGGGAACAGATCCTCGACGGCAGGATCCAGTTCGTAGCGGCGAAACAGTTCTCGCTGGCGCTCCCTGGATCCTTCGGGTCCCCGCACTTGTTCGCCCACCCGCATCAGCGGATCGAGATAGTCCACCGACTGGGGGACCAAGGTGATCTCCTTACCCCGGAGCTGTTGCTGTCGTTTCGGCGTGAGATTCTCGCCGCTATATCGGATCTCACCGGAGACGCGGGCATTGGAGGGAAGGATCCCCAGGATGGCGTGTGCCAGAAGGCTCTTGCCGGAGCCGGAAGAACCGGCTACGGCCAGGATCTCGCCGGCGTTCACGCGCAGACTGAGGTGGTTGATCACCCGAAGGATCTTCTGCTCGAGCCCCTTCTCGTACATGCGGAACGAGACCGACAGCCGATCGACTTCGAGTATCACGTCGCTGGACATCTTTCTCATCACTCCTGTGCGCTCGCCGGATCGAGCAGGCGCTTCACGTTGTCGCCGAGCTTGTCGAAAAGCATGACCACCGTCACCAGGGCAAGTCCAGGGAAAACCACGAGCCACCACATGCCCGTCGCGATGTGCTTCAACGCCTCCGAGAGGATGATGCCGATCGCGGGCGCGTCGACGGGCAGGCCGAAGCCGAGGAAGGTCAGGCCCGCTTCGTGGAGGATGGCATGCGGAAACAGCAAGATGAGCCCAACGATGAACTGCGGCAGCACGTGCGGCACGATGTGGCGGTAGGCCACCTGGATCGGGTTCACCCCGAATTTGCGGGCGCTCTTGACGAACTGCATCTGGCGCACCTCGAGCACCTCGGCCCGGATCACACGGGCCAGAGGAGGCCAGTGGGTGAGTGCCACGCCGATGACGATGCCTTTCATGCCCCCGCCCAAGGCGAAGGAGATCAGCATCAGCAGCACCATCTGCGGGATGCCCATGAACAGGTCGATGAAGTACGACACCACCTTGTCGACGAGTCCTCCCATCGACGCGGCTATCAGCCCGAGCACGAGCGCCAGCAAGGCGCTGACCGTCGCGGCGAGGGTTCCGATCAGGATGCTGGTGGACAAGCCCTTGATGGTTCTCATGAACATGTCCCGGCCCAGGAAGTCGGTGCCGAACAGGTGTTCCATCGACGGGGTCAGGCGCTTGGCGCCGTAGTCCGGCGCGTAGGCCTGCGGGTCCATGGTGGCCCCCACTATCGCGATCACGGTGAGCATCAGCGCCATCGATGCGATCAACACGATGGTCTTGGTGCGCATGTTCATTCGTCGTCGCACCGGCTGCGTGGGGGAGAGGGCTTTTGTCGTCGTCACTGGACTTTCTCCCCCATCCGGATCTGTGGATTGAACACGCCGTAGAGCAGATTGGCGGTCAGGTTGCCGACGAAGACGAACAGCACTGCGAACAGTGAGACGCCGAGCAGGAGCGGAACGTCCCCGTGGTGGGCGGCCGAGCTGACCGCGCTGCCCAATCCCGGGTAGGAGAACACGGTCTCCGCGAGGAGGCTTCCCCGAAGAGTTCGCTGAAGGAGGCGAACTGCAAGGTGAGGGCGGGCAGCGCGATGTTGCGCAGTCCGTGGCGTCGCACGATCGTCCACTTGCTCTCGCCGCGAGCCATCGCATAAAGGACGTAGTTGCTCTTGAGCACGTCGATCATCTTCTGCCTGGTGTGCAAGGCGATGTTGGCGATGCCCGTCACGCTGAGCGTCAAAGCAGGTAGCGCCAAGTGGTGCAACCGCTCCCAGAACGTCACGTCCCCGGCCGCCTTCCCGATCGGCACGGCCAGGCCGATCGGGAACCAGCCCAACGACACGGCGAAGACCATCAGCAGGATCAATCCCACCCAGAACACCGGCGTGGAGGCGAAGACGAAGCAGACCGTCTTGATGATCCGGTCAACCACGCGTCCTTGCATCGCACCGCTCACCACACCCAGCAGGAAGCCCAGCACGCCGGAAAGGAGCCAGGCCACGGCCAGCAGCGCGACGGAGGCGACGAAACGCTCGCCGATCACGTCGATCACGGGCTTCTGGAACACGATCGAGGTGCCCATATCGCCCTCGAACATGTGGCCTACCCAGGTGGCGTAGCGCTCGGGCGCCGGATCATTCAGCCCCCAGTACTCGGCGACGTTGTCGCGTTGTTCTTGGGAGATGCTCGATTCGGAGCCGACGTAGGCGTCCACAGGATCGATCGGTGAGGAGATGATGAGCCAGAAGGCCAGGATGCTGACTCCGACGAGGAGCAGGAGCATCCGGGTTATCTCGCTCGCTGAATATCTCAGAAGACGCCTCATGTGTGTCCTTACTGGCTGCTGGACCCCTGGCCGTATGAGAGATCTAGCCCTCGAAGCTCCACTCGTTCACATTTTGAATGACGGAGACGCCATGACCGTGCGGATGCACCTTCTGCTCGCCGAGATCAAGACCATCGCGCACGAAGTAGGTGTGCTTGATATTCGCGATCCAGATATAGGGGAAGTCGACGTTCACGCCGGTTTCCCCGTCGTATTGCGCGTGCTTGGCGAACTCGATGGCTTCTTCCTCAGTGGTGGCAGCCAGCATCGCGTCGATGTATTCATCCACCTTGGGATTGGAGTACATGGCCGTGTTGTTGAGGCCCTCGATATCGGGTCCGGCGAAATCGGAATGGAAGGCGTTGTAGAGATCCAGGAAGGTGTATTCGCCGGTGCCGAGGCCCGTGGGGACGTGGCGCACCATCTCCTTGGCGGTGGTCCAGTCGGGGGATTCCGCCGTGATCTCGATCCCGAGAGGCTTGGCGTTCTCCGCGAACGCGACGGCCAGGTTGTAGCGCATCAGATCGTCAGAGCGCCCGGAGATCCGGAACTCAGCGCGTTGCCCGTCGTTCTCGCGGACGCCATCGCCGTCGCTGTCCGTCCAGCCGGCCTCCTCCAGGAGCGCCGTAGCTTCGTCCACCTGGCCGTCGGTGAGTCCGGGTTCTTCGTTCGCCCACGGCAGGCCGGTGAAGCGCACCCAGCTGGGCTCACCGATGCCGTTGAGGGCGTTGTCGATGATTTCCTGCCGGTTGATGCCGATGTTGAGCGCCTCACGGATGGCGGGATCGGCCGTCACGTTGTTGCCTACCGTGACGCCGCTGGCGTTGGTGGTCTCGGGCACGGTGGGCAGGTTGAAACCGCGGTTGTCGGCGGTGTCCAGCGCTACCAGATGCATGCCCTCGACCGTTTCCGTCGCGTACTCGGGGTTGATCATCACCACGTCGAGCTGCCCGGACGCGGCGGTGGCGAGCGCGGATTCCTCGTCGATGGCGAGGAAGGTGATCTGCTCGAACGGGGTCGGCTGACCGTAGTAGTGCTCGTTGGGCTCGACGATGAGTTGCTGATCCACGTCCAGCTGCTTCAGCTTCAGCGGACCAGTGCCGATCGGATTCTGCGAGTAGTTGTCGCCGTGGGCGTGCTCGGGAACGATGCCCAGCAGCGCGACGGTGCGGACGAAGGGGGAGAAGGGCTTGTTCAACGTGAACTGCACCTTGCCGTCGATCACCTCTGCCTTGTCGAGGACGGTGAGGTCCACCGAGGAACCGCTGTTCTTGGCCGTTTCGTAGGTGTAGACCACGTCCTCGGGCGTCAGCGGCTCGCCGTCGGAGAAAACGACGTCGTCTCGCACGGTGAAGGTGTACACCAGACCGTCGTCGCTCACGGTGTATTCGGTGGCAAGATCCGGCTCGGTTTGGATGTCGTTGTTGATCGTGAGGAGAGCGGTATGGAACAAGCCGTATCCATAGATGCCATAGCCGGTGGTGGGATCGAAATTACCATCAACCGCAGCGGTGCCCACTGAGACCACAAGGGAATCCTTCGTCGCCTCGGTTGCTTCTCCCACGGACTGCGTGGGCGTACCCGGCTCGGTTTCTCCAGCGCACCCCATCAGGGCGCCGGCACCAAGCAGCGCGGTAAGGGCTAGTGAAATAAATCTCTTCCTCATGGACACTCCTCGCGTCTTTTTTGGACGCGACAAGGCATGGGAAATTCCCCCCTCGGATGACGCGTCCGTGGTGAACAACGGCTTGGATGAGTTCCTGACTTAATCCGCATTGCGGATTCTCACAGTGGCGCGACCGTCCCGGATTCTCACCGGGTTCCTAACTCCAAGCCATGATGAGGCTAGCAGGGCCACATGTGGTGGCTCCCTTGGGGGTGAGCCAAGAGAAGAGTCTCTTATGGCTAGGTCATTTGCAAAACCGGACTGGAGGGCACGCCGCGCCTGGGTTGTTCGAGGGCGAGTAGGCTCGGGCACATGAAGTATCGCTACCTCGGCAACTCCGGCCTCAAGATCACCGAGATCACCTACGGCAACTGGCTGACCCATGGTTCGCAGGTGGAAAACGATGCGGCCACCGCGTGTGTGCACGCGGCACTCGACGCGGGCATCACATCGTTCGACACCGCCGACGTCTATGCCAACACCGTCGCGGAAGAGGTGCTGGGTGAGGCCCTGAAGGGTCAACGCCGCGAGTCGCTGGAGATCTTCACCAAGGTCTACTGGCCGGTGGGTCCCAAGGGGGCCAACGATGCCGGTCTGTCGCGCAAGCACATCATGGAAGGCATCGACGGATCGCTGCGCCGGCTGGGCACCGACTACGTCGACCTCTACCAAGCGCACCGCTTCGACGTCGAAACGCCACTGGAGGAGACGATGGTCGCCTTCGCCGATGTGGTGCGTCAAGGCAAGGCGCTCTACATCGGTGTCTCCGAGTGGACGGCCGACCAGATTCGTGAGGGCGCTGCCCTGGCCAAGGAGTTACGCATCCCATTCGTCTCGAACCAGCCGCAATACTCGATGCTGTGGCGCGTGATCGAAGACCAGGTGGTGCCCGCCTCTGAGGAAGCCGGCGTGTCCCAGATCGTGTGGTCTCCTATCACCCAGGGCGTGCTGACCGGCAAGTACCTGCCCGGGCAGGCCGCCCCCGAGGGTTCGCGGGCGACGGACGCCAAGGGTGGTCAGCAGACCATCAGCCGTTTCATGACCGACGATGTGCTCACCCGCGTGCAGAACCTGCGTCCTATCGCCGATGAGTTGGGACTCAGCATGGCGCAGCTCGCCGTGGCGTGGGTGTTGCAGAACCAGAACGTTGCTGCCGCGATCATCGGTGCCTCACGCCCCGAGCAGATCGCGGAGAACGTGAAGGCCAGCGGTGTCGAGATCCCCGCGGAGACCATGACGAGGATCGACGAGGTGCTCGGCGAGATCGTCGAGCGCGATCCCTCCAAGACCCAGTCACCGGCCACTCGTCCGTAGAAAACCGGAGAAGGAGGTCTCGATTCGGCCTCCGAAGCCATCCCTTTACGGATGCAACGGAACCTTCATAGTCAGCAGTCACCGAATTCCATGCTGTCGGTACGACGCATCCGTGGCGGGGGACTCGGCTCCCCGCCACGGGGATGAGCTTGCCCATCCCTGACACGAAAGTACGTGTGGATTCCTGTATCCAGGTCCCGAAGGGCACCTCAGCTTCCGGGCTGCTTCGCCGCCACCGTGGGGGAGGAAAGTGAGTGAAGGGAACCCTTTGTCGGGTCCCTGAGGTGTGACGAGCTCTGCGAGGAGCCTCGAAGGGCGTTTGACTGGAACCTTTGGCAGAGTCTGTGCCCATGCTTGCGTTTTACGCCCTTCGAGGCTCCTCGCAGGCCTCGTCACACCTCAGGGACCTGAACACAGGAACCCACACTTTCGCATCAGGGACCGGTGGTTGGGTACCTTCGTCAGCAACCGCGGCCATTGATGGCGGCGGCCTCTTGTCGGCAGCACGCCGAAATGCCGGAACCGTGAGTGGCCAGCAAGAGCTGTTAGCCATCAGGAGGGTACCCCTGTCTGTACTAGGCAACTGAGGGTTCTGGCTACCCTCCCGAGACCTGAGCAATCTGGATGCATGACCGGCACGAGGAGCGTGCCCACGGTCGACCAGACTGTTCAAGGAGGCCGCCGGATGGCGACAACATTGCAGCCCAACACCGCCACGGCCCCTGCTGCATCAGGCCGTAAGGCCACGCTGGCGCTCGTGGCGCTCAGTGTCGGCGGTTTCGGCATTGGGCTGACCGAGTTCGTGATCGCCGGGCTGCTCACGGAGGTCGCCACCGACCTGGGTGTGACGATCAGTCAGGCTGGGCATCTCGTCGGCGCGTATGCGCTAGCGGTCGTGCCGGGTGCGCTCATCATCACCCCGTTTCTCATGCGGCGATCCCCGAAATATGCCCTCGTGCTGCTGCTGGGCTTCTTCGTCGCCGGGAACCTGCTCTCGGAGTGGGCGCCAAGCTACGAGGTGATGTTCGCTGGGCGGATCATCGCTGCTCTTGCGCACGGCGGCTACTTCGGTATCGGAGCCGTGCTCGCAGGGTCGCTCGTACCGAAGAACAAGCAGGCATCAGCCGTTGCAGCCTTGTTCGCCGGGCTGACGATCGCGAACGTGCTCGGGGTGCCTGCCGGCGCTCTCATAGGGCAGCAGTTCGGGTGGCGGATGGTGTTCTGGATCATCAGCGCCCTCGGCGCGCTCACCCTCGTCGGCCTCATCACCTTGGTACCTCGCACGAAACCGGAACAGGATCAGCTGCCAATCGCGCAGCAGTTCCGGGCGCTGGCTCGCCCGCAGGTGCTCGCGTCGCTGCTGACGACGGCGCTGGTGTTCGGCGGCATGTTTGGCGTGTTTACCTACATCGAACCGCTGTTGCGTGAGGTCACCGGCTACGCGGCATCTGCGATCCCGTGGCTGCTGGTCATCTTCGGGGCGGGTCTGTTCGCAGGCAACATTCTGGGTGGGAAGGCCGCCGATAAGAACGCCGACAACGCAGTGCTGATTCTGTCGTTATTGCTCCCGATCGTGATTCTGACGCTGGGCGCAGTGGCTGGGATGCCGGTGCCGGTTGCCATTCTGCTGTTCCTGCTCGGGCTGGTGGGCTTCGCCACCGTGCCAGGTTTGCAAGCGCGAGTGATGCGGCATGCGCAGGGCGCGGCGACGCTGGCGTCAGCGACGAACATCGCCGCATTCAACCTCGGCAACACCATCGGCGTCAGCCTCGCCGGAGCCGCCATCGCCGCGGGATACGGACTCATCAGCCCCACCGTCGTCGGCGCGAGCCTCACAATAATCGGCCTGGCCCTCATCGTCGCCGTGCGGGTCTCCGCTCGATGCAAGACCGCCCACGCTCACCCCACTTCGACTCTCTAAGGAAGACCCCTTCATGCAACTCGAGCTCAATGGCAACGTCATTATCGTCACCGGCGGCACCAGCGGCATCGGCCTCGCGACCGTCCACGAACTCACCCGTGAGGACGCGCACGTCGTTGCGATCGCTCGCAACGCTCCGGCCGATGGAGTGCTACCTGAGTCGGCCGGTTTCATCGCTGCCGACCTTGCCGACCCCTACGCAGCAGAGCGACTGGTGTTCGACGTGTTGGAGCGTCATGGCCGCATCGACGGCCTGGTGAACAACGCGGCCCTGTTCGATACCCGCGACTCGTTCGTTGAACTCGACGACAACCTGTGGCGGGCGACGTTCGAGGTGAACCTGTTCGCACCCGCCCGGCTCGTTCGCGCGGTGATCCCCGCCATGTCCGAAAGGGGCGGGAGCATCGTGCATCTGGGCAGCGAGGCAGCACGGATGCCTGATCCGACGATGGCCCCGTACGCGGCGTCGAAGGCGGCGGTCCTGTCGTTGTCGAAGTCACTGGCGACCGAGTTCAGCCCAATCGGGATCCGCTCGAACGTCGTCTCGCCCGGCCCCACCAGAACCGCCTTGTTCGATGCGCCGGGCGGATTCGCCGAGCAACTGGCCGCGCGCTTCGACACCGACCCGGATACGGCGGTCGACCGCTTCATCCGTGACGAGCGCCGCCTTCCGTCCGGCCGGATCGGCCAGCCCAAGGATGTGGCTGGAGTGATCGCGTATCTGCTGTCGCCTCGGGCCGGGCAGGTGACCGGGGCGGAATGGTCGGTCGACGGCGGCGCTCTGCGTCAGATCTGAACAGACACACAATGACTAAGCTCACCACTCCCGGGACGGCACTCGCTGAAACCGTTGCGAGCGATGGCGCGTGAAAGCCCGCTCCAAGGCGATCATCGCGGGCACCCCGATCAGGTCGCGAGCGAACTGGAAGCCCTGGCCTCAGCGCACGGCGTCGATGAGGTCATGGTGAACACGCTCACCAGCGACTCCGGGGATCGGCTTATCTCGTACCGGCTCCTGGCCGAACGTCTTACCCACTGACAACATGAAAGAAGCGCTCAGAGGATCCTTGGAGCGCTTCTTTCATACTGTGCGAGCGGGCGCCTACGTGGTCGAGGTCAGCAGGCGAAGCGCAGCGAAGGACGGGCTGCCGGGTTCGGCGATGTGGGTGAGGATGCGCTGTCCGTTCCCCTCGGGCAGATGCAGCACCTCATAATTCAACTCCATCTCGCCGACCTCCGGGTGGCGGAACCGCTTGCTGCCGCTCGTGCACAGCCGCACACCGTGACCAGCCCAGAGCCGAGCGAACTCGGGACTGTTCATGCTCAACTCACCAACAAGTGTGGCAAGACGACGGTCATCAGCGAACTGCGCCGCGATGTAGCGCAGCGACGCGACGGCGAGGGCTGCTTCGTCCTCCCAGTCGACGTAGAGGTCGCGGACGTGCTCGTCGAGGAACAGCAGCTTCAACTGGTTCGGACGTTCCTCAGCATTAGCCGGGGCATCGCAACCAAGATGCCCGGCCAGCAGCAGGTGCCCGGCTCTGTTCCAGGCGAGGATGTCGTTGAAGCGGCCCAGCAGCACGGCGGGCACGTCGCCCATCGAGTGCAGCAGCCGCTCTGCGCCGGGCTTGGCGACCTCCGGCAGGGCCTCGGTGTCGGGCCGCTTCTCCGGGGCCGGATGCGCGAGCGCATACAGGTGCACGCGCTCATCGGCGTCGAGTTGCAGTGCTCGGGCGAGGGCGTCGATGATCGCATCGGAAGCGTTCTGCGACTGCCCTTGCTCGAGCCGGGTGAGATAGGTGACGGAGACTCCGGCCAGTTGCGCGAGTTCTTCTCGGCGCAGGCCGGGCACGCGGCGGCGTCCGTAACTGTTGATCCCGGCATCCTCGGGAGTGATGCGGTCGCGGCGCGAGCGCAGGAACTCTCCCAACTCGGTGACCGGGCTGTCAATGTCGAGGGGGTGTGATGCTGCCATGCACCCATTGTCTTGCACCTGCGCGTGCGGAGCCTATCCCTGTCAGTGCTAGGCAACGCCAGACTCGTCACACCGGGGTTCTGGCTACCCTTCTCGTGCGGCACGAATCTAGATGCCATGAGCACAACAGATACAGCGCCACCGCCCCAGACCGGATCGACGCCCGCCGTGGCAGAAAGGTTCACCCCGGCGCAGAAGATCGCGATGGCCGTCCTGCTGACGGCGAACTTCACCCTCGCGGTCGACTTCTCGATCCTCAACGTCGCCCTGCCGCACATCGGCACCGAACTCGGCTTCGCCACCTCCGCCCTGCAGTGGATCGTGACTTCGTTTGCACTGTGCGCCGCCGGGTTCACACTCTTCTTCGGCCGCGTCGCCGACCTGTTCGGCCGCAAGCGCCTGTTCATGATCGGCATCGTGCTGCTCGGCATCTCCTCCCTCGCGGGCGGTCTCGCGACTGAGCCGGTGCTGTTGATCCTCGCCCGTGTCGGCCAGGGCATCGCGACCGCAATGGTCACCCCGGCGGCGCTGTCGCTCATGACGACGATGTTCCCCGAAGGCCCTGCCCGCTCCCGCGCGCTCGGCCTCAACGGAGCGCTCATGGCAGCCGGCTTCACCGCTGGCGCGGTACTCGGCGGCCTGCTCACGGGTGCCGTGTCGTGGCGGTGGGCGTTCTTCATCAACGTTGTCGTCGCAGTCGCAGTCATCATGATCGCCCCATTCGTGCTCCGCGAACCTGCCGCAGGCACACGACCTAAACTCGACGTTCCCGGCGCGTTCACCATCACCATCGCGCTCGTCGCCCTCGTGTTCGGCATCGACACCGCCGGGCACAACGGCTGGACGCACCCCGGCACCTGGGGGCCGATCCTCACCGCCCTGATCCTGTTCGCCGTGTTCCTGAAGATCGAGGGCCGTGTCAAGGAACCGCTGGTCGCTGCGTCACTGCTGAAGCGCTCGAACATCGGGTGGGGCAACACCGCTGGGCTGCTCGCGTTCAGCACCTTCACCTCGCTCGTGTTCCTGCTCACCCTGTACCTGCAGGAAGTCCTCGGGTACACCGCTATCACCGCCGGTCTGATCCTCGGCGTGCTCGGCATCGGCACCGTTATCGGCGGGCTTGTCGCGCCACAGATCATCGGCAAGACCAACGCCAAGACCGCGATCATCATCGGCCTCGTCGTGCAGGCCGTCGCAACCGCGCCGCTCGCGTTCGCGGGAGAGAACCGCGACTGGCTGGTGCCGCTGCTGATCCTCACCTTCGTCGGCGGTATCGCGAACCTCGTCGCGATCGTCGGCTACGTCGTCGCCTCCACCTCTGGTGTCCCCTCGGATAAGCAGGGCCTTGCTACCGGGCTGGTGACGATGAGCCAGCAGGTCGGCATCGCGCTTGGCACCCCGGTGATATCTGCCATCGCCACTGGGCTCGTCGCGGCCACGTTGTTGCCGGGGTTGCAGTTCGCGATTGGCGTCAACGCCGCCATCGCGCTCGGCGCGGCAATCATCCTGGCGGTCTTTCTTCGCCTGCCCAAATCAGCACCGGATGATTCAGAGTCGAGGTCGATAGTGGTTGCCCCAGCGGCGGCATAACCAGGTCAAACGACGATGGGCGTCCAGTGCAGTTCCACAGAACGTGGAGTTCTGCCGGGCGTCTATCCGGTATTACTGGGCTGGACCAGATGCGGGGCACAGCGATGCAGGTGCTCACCGCGACTACCCCAGGCAGCTACGCAGCAATCGCTGGAACGAGATTCCCGCATATAACAGTCTGACCTCATCATGCCTAGAACTACCTCCAAGCTAGCGTTCTATCCTCGACGTGGTTTCGCAATGAGGCCGATCACGCGGCTTCTAGATCCGGTTATTCGAGATACTGGACGATGAGGGAGGCGATCATGCCTCCGCCGAAGAGGATGAGGAAAGCTCCTGCGGTCCTGGTAAGCCACGGTAGGAATCGTTCCATGCGTGAGAGCGCACGGCGGGAGCCGAGCACTGCGGCGACGAATACATCCCAGGCCAGCACGATGGAGAACATCCATGCCCCGTAGAGCGTGAGTGTCATGGGTGGTGCGTTCCCGACTGCTGCGGCGAGGCTGACATAGAAGAGTGCGTTTTTCGGGTTCAGCAGGCCGGAGGCGATGCCGAGGCCGAAGTTCCTCAACCAGGTCGTGCGTTTTGCGTTCGGTGCTTGTTCGAGGCCGATGCGTGCTCTTGACCGCAGGAACGCGATGCCGATGAAGATCAAGAAGCCTCCGCCTGCAAGTTGAATCGCACTCAGCAGGAGCGGGTGTGAGATGAGTGAGACGCCAGAGAACGCGGCGGCTATGAAGATGCCGTTCGCGGTGGCGATGCCTAGGCATACGCCGGTGGCGCTTCGCCACCCGTTGGTCATTGCGGTGCGGGCGATGAGGAAGAAGTCGACGCCAGGGATCAGTAAGGCTAGGAAGTGCGCGGCGGCGACGGCAAGGAACTGCTCCATCTCTCCCTCGATGCGTGACGGTCAACTCGTCTAGCATCCAGGGCCGTGTGTGCCGTGGTCTTGTACGTTCTTGCAGTCACCCCCGATAGGTGCCGGGTGAGGCGGCGACGTGTGCGCGGAAGACGCGGTGGAAGTGGCTCTGGTCGGTGAAGCCCAGCGCGTGCGCGGTTTCGGCGATCGGCCGTCCTGCTTGGAGCATCCGCCGCGCCCTGACCACGCGGGCGTTCTGTCGCCATGCCAATGGGGAGAGACCTGTGGCGCGGCGCATCGCGCGGATGAGCTGATACTTCGTCATCCCTACTACTGCGGCCAACTCGCTCAGGACCGGGTTCGACTCATCGGTGCGGAGCCGGTGCATGACCGGAGCGAGACGGACGAGCAGCTCGGGGTCTGTCTCGCTCGCCACGACATGCGCGGGTGCGGCACCCTCGATCTCAGTGAACAAGGCCACAAACTGTGCTTCCAGTAGCCCCGCCGCCTCGTCGGTGAAGATCGCATCGTTGATCTTGCTGACGTGAGCATGCAGTACGGGTTCACGGAGCACACTGATCCCATCGAACAGGTGGTTCGGCTCCCGGGGTAGCGTGAGCGATGCGGCCCAGGCCGGACTCATGTGAATCATCTGATACTGCCAGCGGCCCCGGTCTGGGTTGCAGGCGTGAACCTGACCGGAAGGGATGATGATGACGTCACCCGGCTGCAGTCGAGTCTTGCCGTCGAGCGGGCCGGTCAGCACCGAGCTTCCGGCGTCGATGGCACCGATCGAGAACGCATCGTGAGCGTGGGGCCGGTAACAGGGGTTCTCCTGGCACGATCGCCTGGCCTCCAGGTGAGGCAGCGCAGTGCTTCGCCAGAACTCCGTCACTCGCCCTCCTCTGACGCCGCTAACCACAGCGTGGTTGCTTCCGGTTCCAAGCTACGCCTTGCTCTCCGACTGGCCCGCACCGATGTTGTGTTCAACCCAGTCGCGCAGGTGCTTCAACGGTGCGGCGGCGCTGTACCCGAGGTCGGTGAGTTCGTACTCGACGCGGGCGGGAACCTCCGGGTACACGGTACGGGTGAGTAGCCCGTGGTCTTCGAGGCGTTTGAGGGTCTGTGACAGTACCTTGGGGCTGATGCCCTCCAAGCGTCGTTTGAGTTGCCCGTTGCGTTGCGGCCCGTCTTCGAGCGCACCGATGACCAGGGTGCTCCACTTGTTCGCGAGGAGGTCGAGCATGTCGCGGCATGGACACATGGCCGCGTACACGTCGTTCCGGTCGCATTCGTCTACGGTCTGGCTCATACGTTCATGGTATCCGATGGGTACTAGATGGCCTTGACGGTAACCAGTAGGGTTAGAGAACCATGGTGGGCATGACGACTACGACTGCTATCGGATACGAGAAGAACCTCCCCTCCACCGACTCCGAGGCGCTCATCGCCCGCGAGGTGGCCGTGCCTGAACTTGGGCCGCATGACTTGTTGGTCGGCGTGGAGGCGGTGTCGGTGAACCCGGTAGATGTGAAACTGCGAGCAGGCGCTCCCGCGAATGGCTTCAAGGTGCTTGGCTTCGACGCCGCCGGTACGGTGCGCGAGGTCGGCTCAGCGGTGACGCTCTTTGCTCCGGGTGACGAGGTGTACTACGCGGGAAGCATCGACCGGCCCGGCACGAACCAGTGCCTGCATGTTGTGGACGAGCGGATCACGGGGCGCAAGCCGCAGACACTGTCGTTCGCGGACGCGGCCGCGCTGCCGCTGACCGCGATCACCGCCTGGGAGACCCTGTTCGAGAGGCTCGCCCTCACGGAGGACTCGACCGGAACCCTGCTGGTGATCGGCGCCACTGGCGGCGTCGGCTCGATCATGCTCGAACTGGCCGAGGCACTCCTGCCGAACGTCACCGTGATCGCCACCGCCTCCGACGATGAACGCGCCTCCTGGGTGCAGGATCTCGGGCGGAGCACGTCGTGAACCACCACGACGACCTGACGGCGCAGGTGCTCGCCGTCGCCCCGGATGGGGTGGACTGGCTGTTCACCGCGCACTCCGAGGGGCAGATCGAAACCTATGCGCAGATCCTGCGCCCGTTCGGGCACATCGTCGCCATTGACGACGGCCCCCGCGACGTGTTCCCACTCAAGGGCAAGAGCATCGCCTGGCACTGGGAACTTATGTTCACCCGACCGATACAGGAGACCCCCGACATGATCGAGCAACACCGGCTCCTCAACACCGTCGCTGACCTGATAGATGAGGACCGCATCCACACCACGGCTACGATGACGCTCACCCGATCTCACCGGAAAGGCTCCGCGAAGCGCACGCGGCGGTCGAGAGCGGCCGCACGGCCGGCAAGGTCGTCGTCCACGGATGGGAGTAGACTGAAACCGAACAAAACCGCAGATCAGGACGGAACTACGTCTGGGCCGCCACGGCTACCTTCCTCCGTGTAGTACCGCGTCAGAGACGTCGACAGGGACCGGTCACCGTCCCCTGCGGCGACCGAGCGCAGGAGGTATTTGTAGCCGTCGCCGGCGCTCATCACTCGCATGGAGACAGTCACCCGGAGTAGGTGAGCGAGCACCGCGCGCGTTGCGCTACCGTCGTTGCGATGACGCTGCGCTCGTCCGATCTTGGATTGAGGCGGGCGCAGGGCACGTGAAGGAGGGTCGACGCGAGATGATAGAGACATGTCGTCTCCCTCAGTGCCACTGACAGGATTGCTTTCCGATGGCTCGGTGTGGGCGCGCGTCACCGACGGCGAGTCAGGCGCGATTGTGCTGCGTCACGTGTCTGGGGAACGGTTCGCCAAGGTCGTCTCCGTTGCTGATACGAGCACGCTAGAAGACGAGCGCGATCGGATGGAGTGGCTGTCGACCACCGGAATCCCCAGCCCCAGCGTGCTCGAGTGGCGCACCACCGAGCACGGTGCCTGCCTCATCACCAGCGCCGTCGCGGGCGTCCCGGCTGACCGGCTCGACCCGGCCCATCTTGCGCAGGCATGGCCGTCGATCACCGACACCCTGGTCCGGCTGCACAGCATTCCTGCCAGTACGTGTCCGTACGGCAGGGCGCTGGACGAAATGATCACCCTGGCCCGCGCGACCGTCGCCGAGAACCGGGTCCACCCCGAGTTCCTTCCCCAGCACCTCATCGAGACCCCGCCCGCGGTGATCCTCGAAAGCTTGGAACGCGACCTCCCTTCCCGCCAGGAACAAGAGGACGCCGACAGGGTGGTCTGCCACGGAGACTTCTGCCTCCCCAACATCCTCATCGACCCCGATACCTCGCTGGTCGCCGGGCTCATCGACCTCGGCCGGCTCGGACAGGCAGACCCCTACGCCGACATCGCGCTCCTGCTGGCGAACGCTCGCGAGACCTGGCTCAACGACGACACCGCCCAACGGGCGGATCACGACTTCGCCTCCCGGTACGGCGTCACCCTCGATCCCGATCGCCTGGACTTCTACCTCCGACTCGACCCGCTAACCTGGTAAATCACTCGGCGTACGCTGAGTCCGCAAAGAACAAGCCAATCAAGACGCGACTATTTTTGCGGCCGCACGGGGTTCCTAACTCAATGTAGTCGCGAGTGCGCGGCCGGTTGCTTGAGCCACCTGGCACCATCGAATCAAGGATTTCAAGAATCTCAAGATCGGGAGGGGTCATGGACATGACGACGATCTCCGCGAATGGGCAGATTACCTTGCCGATCGAGGTGCGTAAGCGCCTCCAGCTTGGTCCTGGGGATAAGGTCGTCTTCGTCGAGAACGAGCAGGGATACACCGTGGTGGTACGCCCGGCGGTTGCTGCGCTCCTGGAAGCGCAGCGAGCATTTCGCGGTGCGGTGGATGTTGCTGGGCTGCGCGACGACGATGATATTCAGGCGCTTGTCGATGAGGTCCGGTACGACCGTCGCACGAACCACACCCCGTGACCAGGCGCGTCCTGGCGGACACGAACATCCTCGGGTACTGACCGCGCGACAATATCTCGACCTCGAAACCTGATTCGCTGTCGGAGCTTTCTGTTTAGCGTTCCAGGGGCGCTGCCGTGTCGTGGTGCTCGGGAGTCTCGTTCCGTGGGTGCTGCTTCTTGCCAACGGCCTCTGGGTCGGCGGATGCTTGATGTGCTGGTTGCGGTGAACGCCGGTCCGTCTATGGTGCCAGTGAGCCTGTTGTTCAGCAGTCCTTGGTAGGTTGATAACCGCAGCAACAAGGCGATCCAGACGCTCGTGCTTTTGCAGTCCCGCGGCGTTTCGCACTCCATGTAGTCACAAACAACTGACGCTGATCAGGCAGACGATTACGCCTCTTGCGGTGCGGCGAGGGCCACTCTCCATGTCTCCTCGGCGCGACCCCCTACGCGACAGCGCAGATCGAGGAGCGTGATCGCGTGCGGTTACCGAAGCGCCTCATCGGATGAGCATTGACAAAGGATTCTTTTACGTACAAGGATTGTGGCATGAGGGATGTGCTGCACGTGGATCGTTTCGAGCAGGCGGATGCGCTGTTCAAGCCGCAGCGGGTCGAGGTGCTGCGTCGATTGGATGCGCCGCGCTCTTGCACGGAGGTGGGCGTGCTTCTCGATCAGTCGCCGCAGCGCGTCTACTACCACGTGAAGAAGCTCGTTGACGCAGAGTTGGTCGAGCAGGTGGACGAGCGACGGGTCAGAGGAATCAACGAGGGCATCTACCAGGCGGCGGCGAGATCGTACTGGCTCTCCCCGCACCTGCTTGGCTCGATCGGGCCGCGTCCGGTACGCGACGAGTTGAGTTTCGGGTATCTGCTGCAACTGGTCGAAGACGTGCAATCCGACCTGGCCCGTCTCGGTCGCTCTACTTCTTCACCTGGACGCGACGACGCGGCACCTAGTGACCTTGCGACCCTGGGCGTCTCCGGCGAGATCACACTCGCCCCGGAGAACCGTGCAGCCTTCCTGTCCGATCTGCGACAGACCTTGCAGGAGCTGTTCACCCGCCACGGCGGGGCAGACGGCGAGACCGTCAGGCTCGCGGTCGCCTGCTACCCGAAACCCGACGACACTCACCCAGAGAAGGAACACCGATCATGAGCGACACTCTCAGCCTCCAAGCCCGCATCGCGGCCACGCCCTCGAAGGTCTTTCACGCCCTGACCGACGAAACCGCCGTGACGACCTGGCTCGCCGAGCACGCCGCAATCTCACTGCCCGAGCAGCACTACGGGTTCTGGGGAGACACGACCCCGCAGGGCGACCAGACGCATCAAACGCTGCTCAGCGCCGAACCGGATCGCCTACTTCGGTTCTCCTGGACGCTCGACGGCACGCCGACCACGGTGGAGATCGAGTTGCAGCCGGACGGCAGCCAGACGGTTCTACGTCTACGACAGGACGGCCTGCCCACGCTCGATGAACTGATGGCACCCACCGGTCGGCGCGACGGCCTGCACTCGATGCACACGTTCTGGGGGCTGGCCCTGGCGAACCTGGCCGAGTACACCGAGGGTCGCCCACTCACCCCCAAAGCCGACTTCCGACCCAAGCGGGCTCCTGAGATCCGGGTACGCATGGAGATCGACGCTACCCCGCACGAGGTATTCGAATCACTGATCGACCCCACCCAGATCGCACGCTGGTTCGGCTGGGAGGTCGAGATCCAACCACGCCTGGGCGGAGCGGTCACCCTCGGAGCCGAGGGCAAGATATTCGAGTTCGAACCCGACAAGACCCTGGCCTACTCCGACGACGAGGGATCGATCACCCGATGGGAACTCGAAGGCACGGGCGGCAAGACCTTCCTCACGTTCGTGCAGAGCGGCTACACCGATGACGAGTGGGACAACGCCGCCCAGCATGAAGCCGGGTGGCTCGGCAGTCTCGCCGAACTCAAGCGCATGCATGAACTCGGAAACACCTGGACTCCGCTCACCACCGAACTCCCCGCCGACGACCAGCCACCGAGCGATCCAGTCTGACGGTCGCACGATAGATCAGAACCGCAGAGAACCACCGATCAAGGCGGAGCTGCCTTTACGCCACTGTGCTGCTCAGCCGTTCAGTCGGTGGAGTCAATAGCCGGGCTCGCGGCGCTGCTGGGCGTAGTGCTCGTCAGCATCTACTAACTCGACCGCACCCTCACGCACCTCGGCCAAGCGCCGGGTGGCCTCGGCACGCCAAGCTGCATCGACCTCGCCCGCGTCGCCTGCATCATGGAGGCTCTCGAGGAGAGCGTTAGCGACGACCGCACGCTGATCAGGATCGAGTGCGAGACCGTCTCGGATCAGAGTTGCAGTGTCGCGTGTCATGTCTTCAAGTGTACGTAGAACGGCCGACAAGCACACTGGGCGTCTCTGTGTCTCGGGATCAGGACTGAACTACTTTTGCGCCCCTGCGGGGTTCTTCCCTCGGGGTAAGGCGGGCTCTGCTCTAGTGGCCCGGCTTCGCAGATTCATGACGCAAGTACGTGGCTGACTCTCTGGGGTTCGGCTCTGCGTAGAGGCTGAGTGCGTCAACGAGATAGTTGGTGAAGTTTACGCGGAGGCTGTCAGGGGTTTCGACGCGTGCGTCAGCGCCGAGCCTGAGCATGATGGCCATGGCGTGGAGGTCGTCGACGAACTCCAACCGCATGAACACCCATCCGTCACCCGGCGGAGATGGGCCGATGGGTTCGATCTCGGTCGCAGAGATGCTCCATTCGTGTACATCGCTCCACCTGGTCTCGCGTACCCAGGTGGTTGCTGTGACCGCAGCGAAGCCACCGAGGAACTTCCACGTTGCGCTCGCCATGCCGTCGCGACGTCTATTTTCCGTGTTCGGTCCACACGCTTCCGGTAGGACTTCTGCGACGTCGATACGGGAAAGCTTCGTGAACGTGAGTTCTTCATCATCGGTTCGGGATGAGCAGAGGTACCAACTGCTTCCAGCGCTGACGAGTCCGTGCGGGTCGACGATGGCGGTCTGTGTCGAGGACCGGGTCTTGTGCCGGAAGGTCATGCTGAGACGATGGCCAGCGAGTACCGCGCCTTGCACGATGCGGAATGTCTCTCCGATGCGTTCGCGCTCCGGCTGAGGCAACCACCCCTGGGGGGCAACCACGATACGGTCGGACACTTCCGACGACTGACTGCGATGGGTTTCCGGCACGGCGGCCAGGAGCTTCTGCAATCCTGAGGCGAGCGCGTCTCCGAGGCCGAGTGACTCCGCTCCCCAGGTCGTCACCCCCGCGAACAGCGCTCGGCTCTCTTCACTGCTGAGCGCGGTCACATCGATGCGATAGCCAGGCAGCAGGCTGACACCACCGTGCGGCCCTCGCTCGCAGTAGACGGGCACCCCAGCCGCCGAGAGTGCTTCGACGTCGCGCAGGATCGTACGCCTCGATACTTCGAGCCGTTCGGCAAGGTCAGCGGCCGAGAGGCGATCGTTGGCACGCAGCAGCCAGATCATGGAGAGCAGCCGATCCGCGCGCATGACACCATGCTCGCACATATATGACAGAAGATGTCATCAACTGTTCCTAGCCTGGAATGACCAGCCGTCACTCGCTGGTGGGAAAGAGAGGAACAATCCGCATGTCATCATTCACTCCGAACAGCGTCATCCTGCACGTCTCTGACGTTGAAGCCAGCACGGAGTTCTACCGGAGCGTGCTCGGCTCTGATCCAGTCGAGACGTTCGAGGGCTTCGCAGTGTTCATGCTTTCGGACACCATCACCCTGGGTTTGCAGGCCGCCGATCAGATCGACCCCACAGCAGAACCTCATGTCGGCGGCAGTGAACTATCGCTCAGCGACGTAGATCGCGATACCGTGGACCGCCTCCATGTCGAATGGAAGAGCCTCAACGTGCCGATGGCGCTGGAACCAACAGAGCTGGACTTCGGTTACACCTTCGTCGCAACCGATCCCGACGGACACCGACTCCGCGTTTGTGCCACCGACACCACGGGCCTCACTTGATCGCCTAATCGCCGCGTCGCTGGTAGCGACTGCACAGTAGGTTGGAACCGCACGAACTCAATAAACTGGACAGCATTACTTTTGCGACCGCACGGGGTGCTTTCTTCTGCGCATGCCCACTAGAAACCCAAGAAGACCGCCGACCAAGACGCGACTACTTACTTTTGCTCCCCTATGGGTGCATTCCTCCGGGTAAACGACGAGGTGGTGGCAGGCTCCGCGTCGATAGACTGTCATGAAGTGACACGGGGTGCTGCACGGGATCTGCGGCTGAGAACACACTCGTCGAACCTGCTCTAGTTCGAACTAGCGAAGGAATGTCCAAATGAATGCTTCATCGTCTCCGCCCCGCCCGATCGTCGCGACGATCGCAGCAGTCATCCGTGGTGGCGAGGTGCTGCTGGTGCGCCGCGCGAACCCGCCAGATGTAGGGCGTTGGGGGTTCCCTGGCGGGAAGATCGAAACCGGCGAGACGATTCAGCAAGCCGCCCTACGCGAGCTACTCGAAGAAACCAGCGTGCATGGTGAAGCACGCGAAGTGTTCACCGCCGTCGATGCCTTCCATCACGATGACTCCGGCACCCTCCTCCAGCACTTCGTCCTCGTCGCGGTGCGATGCGACTGGCAGGCGGGAGAGCCCGTAGCTGCTGATGATGCGCTGGAAGCACGCTGGTTCTCGGTCGAGGAACTCGACCATGGAGATCTTGCACTCAGCCTTGATGTGCGCGAAGTCGCCGAGACTGCCTTCCGGCTTGCGCAAAGCTCCTGAACCATCTCGATACGCTTGAACGACACCAAACGACGAAAATAGAACACAATTACTTTTGCTACCGTACGGGCGTCGTGCTCATGCCGCCGTGGGGTAGGAAAGTGAGTGGAGGGAACTGGTGGTCAGGTCCCTGAGGTGCCCTTCGAGGCTCGTTCCTCGCACCTCAGGGACCACGAGCTAGCGAGCCTCGAAGGGCGTAAAACGCAGACATGGGCACAGACCCTGCCAAAAGTTCCGTTTAACGCCCTTCGAGGCTCCTCGCAGAGCTCGTCACACCTCAGGGACCGGTGATTGCGTGATCTCATCTTCACTTTCCCGCCCCACGGCGGCAATGAAGCAGCCTGGAAGCTGATGCGAAAGTAGGTGCGGATTCCTGTAGTCAGGTCCCTGAGGTGCGACGAAGGAGCCTCGAAGGGCGCTAAACGTGAGCATGGGCACAGATCCTGCCAAGGGTTCCAGTTAAACGCCCTTCGAGGCTCGCTGGCGCTCGCACCTCAGGGACCGGAGCAAGGGATCCCGCCACACACTTTCGCATCAGGGACCGGTGGTTGGGTACCTTCGCCTCACTTTCCTGTCCATGGTGGCGGCGAAGCAGCCCGGAAGCTGGGGTGGCATCCGGTGCCCGGTCACCGGATGCCACCTCAGCCGAGAACCGCAGAATTTAGCTGATCAAGACGAGAAATGCTTTTGCTCCCTTACAGGGTGACCTCTTTTGTGTAGTCGCGACGCTGGAGGGCGACGGCCGCGCTGTCGCCGTCGACTGCATGCTCGGGGCGGCGCTCATATGTTGAGATACGCTCTGCGCTATCCACATCTACGCGGGAGTAAACCTCAGCACCAAAGCCTGGCTGCACCCATCGACTGGATTGGAGATCACGCGTGATCCGCTCGGCTGTCGCCATCAGACACCTACTCTTCGAAGACCTCGGATTGATCGCTCCCGTGTTGACCGAGCACGGCTACGAGATCACCTATCTCGACGCCGGAATCGACCCAATCACCCCCGATGCGCTCGCGCACGCCGACCTCGTCGTCGTGCTGGGCGGTCCTATCGGAGTCTACGAAGAAGACGCCTACCCCTTCCTCGCCGAGGAGTTGGCTGCCATCACCACGCGCATCAGTGTCGGCCGGCCGGCACTCGGGATCTGTCTGGGCGCGCAGCTCATCTCCCGTGCTCTCGGCGCAGAGGTACGATCCACGGGAAAAAAGGAAATCGGCTACGCGCCCCTCACTCTCACGAACGAGGGACATAGCTCGGTTCTCGCACCACTGGACAAGACTCCCGTGCTGCACTGGCACGGCGACGAGTTCGCGATCCCAGACGGAGCACACCGGCTCGCGGAAACGCCGGGTTTCCCCAATCAGGCCTTCTCCTTCGGCCAGAACGTGCTTGGGCTCCAGTTCCATATCGAGGCCGATCACCGACAACTCGAACGCTGGCTCATCGGCCATGCACAGGAGATCGCGACGGCCCGAATCGACCCTGCCACTATCCGATCCGATGCCGAGCGCTTCGGCCCGACGCTGGAGGGCTCAGCCCGCCGTGTATTGACCGACTGGCTGGATCAGCTCGAGCACCAAGGCCAGCTATGAGACGCACCCCGTGCCACCGTGTCCAGCGAGGTCGCCTTTCCCGGTAGCGGGACAGGGAATCTGAAAGGAAGACCAATGGAGATCAAACTACCCAGCGACTGTGGCAATGCCCCACGGATCGGCATCGTCGGAGATTTCGCCGTGAGCTGGGCCAAGGCAGACGAAGCAGCTATCTCCGATTGGCTCGCCGATGACGCCAACTGGATGCTCATAGGAGGCGACACCCTCAGCGGCCCCGAGGCGGCAAGGAAGGCCAGCCCACCGTTCACGCCCGAGCGCGTAGAGATTATCTCGGTCATCACCCACGGTCGCCTCGCTTCCTGCGATGGCTACCTGGAAGCTGAGGGAAAGCGCATCCACTTCAGCCACGCTTTTCGCTTTGCCAGCACCTCAAAGACGGCGAAGATCGCGGAGCTACGAAGCTACTGCATCGAGACTCACGACAGCTAACACCGCTCGGATCAAAAGAATGCTGTTTGGCGAGTTCGCCGGTCGGGTGAACGCGAATCGCGACCTACCCTCAGGGCCTCTCAGCGTAGAGACGGGTCAGGATCCAGCGAGTTGCGGCCAGAACCATCCGGGAAGAATCGCCAGGTTCACCGCTACCAGAGCCCCAAACAGGATGAGCCCGCCGATCGGCGGCCAGGTCATGGACGGTGGCGAGGTGGCGCCGAAGCGCTTCGTGGCGAACATCATCGAGATCGGCGCATAGACCCCGATCCCCAGTGGAAGAGCGAGCACAGCGATGATCACGTCGGGCTCGCGCACCGGGCCTAGCAGCACGTAGATGGCCGTCAGCACCAGCAGCCCACTGGTGCCGATCATCCACGGCCACACCGCCAGTGCCGTCTTGTCTGATTCCGACGAGGCGAGGCCACGGATCCGGGTCGCGAATATCCACGCCAAGAGAGGCAGCGTCGCCCAACCGATGATCGTCAGAATGATGTAGGCCATCGGGGGAGCGTCGAGCAACTCCAGCGCCTGCGCGGTATCCCCGGCGCGGAACAGAGCAGTGATCTGCAAGTACCCCAGGCCTTCTTGCACGCTGGCGAACACTGTCCACAGCCATACCATCCGCCAGAACGGGCGCTCGCGGAAGGGCTCACACAAGTAGTCGATGACAATGCCAATCACGCCGCTCACCACACTGAACGCCGGCGCCGTGAGAGCGATGATGACGTGCGCCATCACCGATGGTTGCGGGTGGTAGCTGACAGCGAAGGGGATCTGCGTGGGGTGGTAGCCCTGCACCGCGGCGGCGACGGCATGGACGGTCTCGTGAAGAAAGACCATGATCGTCGCACCGATCACAAACGCGAGGCTGCTTCCAAGGATGACCTGCCCACGGTTCCCACGCCACTTATTCATATCGAAATCATCGCAGATCGTAGGAAAAAACAATAGGGGTTAGATCGACGCCAGCGCGATCAGCTCGACGCGGCCAGCACCTCGTGGAGGTGATGCTGCGCCGCAGCGCCGAAGCGTTGATGAACCTGGCCGAGCAGGGCGACGAGGTCGGGCCCGCACCACTCTGCCGGGAGCAACTCGGGTGGCAATGGGGGCACGACGATGAGTGAGTGGTAGACCGGCAGCGTCAATTCGGCCAAGCGAAGCAACGCTGCGGAATCCGTCGGCGGCTGCTTTTTCTGGTTGCGGAGAGCGTTCTCCAGCGTGGTAGCCAGCCCCCTGAGATGCTGGTCGAGCTCGATCAACCCCCATGCTTCGACAGCGGCAGATCGCGCGTCGCCGGCCTGGAGCCGGAGAGTCACCGGGTACACGGTGATATCGGCGGGGAAGGTGGAAACCATCTGCTCGAGCTGACTCCACTGATCGATGACCCCGATCAGCAACCCAGGCCGCAGCGACGCGTATCCCGCGAGCAAAGCCGCGGTGCGCAGCCGATCGCGATATCGCCGAAGTCTCTCGGGCACGCTGTAGAGGATGCCGGCAAACTCGCCTCCCCAGCGTCGCTCGGCGGGCAGCTCGGGGTGACCCAAGCTCCGCGCATGCCGAAAACCACTCGCCGCCACTCCCGCCAGGCGGTAATCCGTGACCCGCCCGCGCCGAACCCCGGCGAGCGCACCGTCGGCCCGCATCCGGGCAATCGCACTGCGCGACGCGCCTTCGCTGATGCCGAACTCGCCCAGCAACGCGACGAGTGCCGGCCCGGGATCGCCTCGCGCTCAGCCAGGCCGAACACAAAGCTGATAAGCGCAGGTATCGATGGCTCCCGCTGCGGCGGCAGCCCCGAATGTTCCGACATCCCATCATTCTATGCACTGCCGACGACGAGATCGCTTCTACTTCGTGTTGAACGGCCAGCGGTAGGCGAGGGCCTGCCGCATCCTCGCCATGGCCACCGTAGGAGGTTCCGGACGAGTGAAAGCCCATTCGGGATCGGTCAACATCCGCGCGGCAGCGAGACCGGCGATCATCGAGATCACCACCAGCACCGTCGAGACCCCCACGGTCATCGCACTGACCACATCGGCTTGGTCGAAGTAGAGCAGCGTGCGCAAAGCCGAGGATCCCGGGATCACCACCAGCACCACGGGTACGGTCATGATGATCTTCGTCATATGGAAGATTCGCGCCACCACGGCGCAGGTCAACCCCATCAGGAAACACGCGGCGAAAGCGGCGACGTGCGGCGCGACGCCCGCGTCGAGCAGTAACACGCGCGGCACATTGCCCAAGGCGGCGATCACTCCCGACGCGAGTGCGGTCAGGGGTGGACTGTTGAACATCGCCGCCCACCCGAAGACGGCGAAGAATCCCGCCGCGAGGGTGGCCGCCCAGAAGGCCACAGGGTGGCCGGTGATGGGCGGTACGGCGTCGGCGGAAAGACCGGATAGCGCCGCGACGAGCCACACGCCGATGGTGATGGCCAGCAGAACCATGCCCGCGTAGACCATCCGGGGAATACCCATGTGCAGGTCGATCCGGGTGAGGTCCAAACCCGCGGTCACGAGTGGGAAACCGGGAATAAGGAAGATGCAGGCGCTGACGAAGCCGGCCGCTATCCGCGGGCTGGGTGCACCGAGGGCGAGCGACAGCAGGCTGCTGAAACCCAGGTAGAGCCCCGATGCCACCGTCGCGGAAATCATGACGGTGGCGAGGTGGTTAAGCTGCACCGCACCCATCTTTCGATGTAGCCAGAACGCGATCGCCGACGCCGGTAGGACGGCCACGACCTCGCGCCAGCCCCCGTTGCCGAGCACGGAGATCGACGCGCAGGCCAGGGAGACCAGAATCACCAATGCCCACATCGGATACAGCGGGGGAGTGCGCTCGATCCTGTCGAGCCTGGCATTGATCTCACCGACGCTCGCGCGTGTGGGCAGAGAGTTTCCCATCGCCTGCAGCATCGCGATCCGGTGCGCGTTCACGCCGGGATTGGGGATCTCCGCCACCTGGGTGCGAAAGATCCGCCGGCGCCCCACGGTCAGAGTGATCGCCGTGAAACTGATGGCGGCGAACAACCGTTTGATCCCAACCGAACTCGCCACGGCCTGCATCAGTTCCCGTACCCGCAAGCCACTGGTGCCAGCGCCCAACATCATGATCCCGGCCCGAAGCACCACGTCGGAGCGCCGGATCAGCTGGGTGGGCTCCAAGGAGTCCTCGTGATCATCGAGTTCGGGGGAACGATCGTCGGCCATGACGCTTACGTTATTGCACCGTCTCCCTGAGAAAGAGACCGGCGCCTCCGGGCATCGGCCACCGCGATGCCCGTCGCGAGCAGCAGAATCGCGAGGGTGAACACCAAGGACAGTCCCAGGGCGTGGGCGTAGGCCTCAGGACCATCGTTTTCGGCCGCGACCCGCGCGAAGTAGACGGTGGTGAGCAAGGCCAATCCCATCGCTCCTCCGAGTCGCTGAAAAGTCTGCATGAGACCAGCCGCGGTCCCGGCCAGCGGCACGGGCACTTCCGCCAGGGTCAGCGTCTGGTTGGGAGAGATCACCGATCCGCTGCCCCAGCCGCCGATGCCCATCAACACGGGGATCGCCCACTGGCTGATGCTCACGGGCGCGAAAGACGCGACGACGGCCATCATCACCACCGCGGCGGACATGAGCAGCAAACCCCGCACGACGATCCGACGCCCCAGCCGCATGACGCGGCGTGCCGACCACTGGGAGGCGATCGCTGAGGTGAGAGCGAAAGGCAGCTGAGCCAGACCGGCGATCAAGGCAGATGTGCCCAATCCGTCCTGATAGAACATCGTCACGACGACGAAGATGCTGGTGAAGCCCGCGAAGTAGGCGGCGGCCAGCGTCGCACCCATGACGAAACCGAGGTTACGCATCAGCACCCTGGGCAGAACGGCTGGGCGTCCTTGGCCGTCTTGCGCACGCTCCCAGAGCACCAGGATGATCAGCAGCGCGGCAGCGACGAGCAGGAGCCACCACGGCGCCCCCGCCAATCCCTCGGGATGCGACGAGGCCGTGACGAACGGCCACATCACCGAAAGCACGATCGTGGCGATGAGCAAGAGACCAGGCACATCCAGGCCCACACCATCCTCCCTCGATCGCCGCGTCGTCGACGGCAGGTTGCGTGCCGCGAGCGGCAGCAGCACCAGCCCGATCGGCACATTGATCAGGAACACCGATCTCCAGCCGTGCTCTGCCCCGATACCTGTGACGAGGATTCCGCCGAGCAGCGGCCCGATTGCTGTTGATACGCCGACGGTCATGCCGAACATTCCGAAGGCCCTGGCCCTGTCCGCGCCCTGGAAGAGTTCTTGGATGAGGGCCGAGATCTGAGGATTCATGATTCCGGCGAACACGCCTTGCGCGAGGCGCAGCACCGCGAGCGCCGACGCCGAGGGAGCGAATCCGCAGGCCAGGGAGAAGACCGTGAACCCCGCCAAGCCGATCAGGAACATGCGCCGCCGGCCGAAGATGTCGCCGAAGCGTCCCGCCGGCACCAGCATCAGGCCGAAGGCGAGCGAATAGCCGGCGATGATCCACTGGATCTGCGATGCCGTCGCGCTGAGCACTGTCTGGATCGAAGGCAGGGCGACGTTGACGATGGATACGTCGAGCAGGGTCATGAACCCGCCGGCCAAGACCATGGAGAAGGCCCGCCAGCGTCGCGCATCTGCGGTGGGCGATCCGGCGGAGGAGGCGGCGTCTGTCACAGGCGCAATGCTGCCACGGCAGGGCGGTTGAGACGCAGGAGGATCAGCGTAGGTCTACGTTGTAGTCTACGGCGTAGATATCCACGAACTGAGGAAAACAGTGACCGACGCAGACCAGGGCAAACGATCTGCGGTCTCCGCGGCGTCGATCGTCGATGCCGCCCTGAGCATCATCGATCGTCGCGGCATGGATGGGTTGACGATGCGGCGCTTGGGTCAGGAGCTCGGCGTGGATCCCATGACGATCTACCGTCACTTCCCCAACAAGGGAGCCGTTCTCGATGGGGTGATGGAGCGGATCTGGAGCTCCGTCGACATCGAAGCCTCCGCCCAGGGACCCACCTGGCAGGAGCAGCTCGCCGCCATCATGCACGGCTTGCGCACGACGCTGCTCACTCACCCTCGTGCGATCTCGATCGTTGGCACCCGCCCGGCCACCGGACCGGAGAACAACTCCTGCTCATGGAGAAGCTGATCGGCGTGCTGGTATCAGCAGGAATGGAGATCGACGACGGGTCGGCCGAGGATTGCTGAACGCGCTGGTCAACTACACCGTCGGACACGTCCTAGCGGAATCGGGAGACCCTGTGGACGGCACGACGCGGACCACTGCTCTTCTCGTCTCGCCCCTGCATTTCCCCAACCTGGCCGCCGTGTTCAACAGCGGCTGGCAGTACTGACCACCATCAGTACGACCGTGCGCTCCGCTCGATGATCGAGGGCTGGCCGCGCACGGCGCCCGCCCTCCAGGAGCAGCCAATGATCTCTTCCCTCTACGGGCGATACATCTCCGTAACGATCTTCGTCGCAACAAGGCGTGGTGTCCGGCGCTGGTCGTGATGCTGATCCTGAGCGCCTTCCTCATAGCCAGCGGGGCGATGGTGATGGAACGCCTGTCCGGCTCGGTGGGACGGCTACCTGGACATCGCCAAGCCGCCGCACTTCCTACAGATGCACAAGGGAGAATGACGGCCGCTCTGGTGGGCTTCGCCGCCGGGCACCCTGGGGATCGACTCCTGGCTGATCGAGGAGATGGTCGGATTCGACGGTCAGGCGATCTCCTTCAGGGCCCGGGCACCGGTGAACGCCACGATCTCGCCGAGAGCATGATCGACAATCTGTTCGTCGCCCAGAACGCCGATTTCGACTTCCTCCTCGACCAGAACGACGACATCCCACGGCCAGACGGCGGCGAGATCTACGTGCCGGTGGCCTCGGGACAGCAGTTCGGGATCGAGGGGGGAAGGAGACCAACTCTTCGTCAACACCCGGAGCGGGTATCGAGACCTTCGGGTGAAGGGCTTCGTGCGGGACGCGCAGATGGCCTCGTCGATGTCCTCGGCAACCCGATTCCTGATCTCTGAGGACGACTTCAGTGATACGCGCCACTGGAGCTGGTTCTCCCGAGATCATCGTCAGTACCGGCTCTCCGGATCGCTCGCAGATCGGTGAGTTCCAGCGCGCCTGCACGAATCGGATCCCGACGTGCCGAAGAACGGCCAGGCCGTCACCGAGGTGATGATCCGGCTGGTCAACATGTTCAGCGACGGGCTCGTCGCGATTGCCTTCGTCTTCGCCAGCCTGCTGCTCATCGCCATCGCGCTGCTGAACGTGCGCTTCGTGATCCGAGGCACCTTGGAGGACGACATCCACGAGATCGGCGCGATGAAAGCGATCGACATCCCCAGCCGCACCATCGCCCGGCTGTACCTGCTGCGATACGGCGCCATGACGCTGTTCGCCTGCATCGATCGGGGGACTGCTCGCCGCGATCGCGGTGCCTGCTCTCACCAGCGGAATCGAGGCCAATTTCGCCGATCCGCCGCTGAGCGCCGCATCCTTCTTTGCTCCGGTGGGCGCTCTGCTCGCCGTGTTCGCCCTGGTGATGGCGATCTGCGCGCGGTACTGCGCGCCATCGGGAAGATGAACATGATCGCCGCGCTGGTCCGGCGCCCCGACATGGCTCGGAAGACCACGCGCACCGAAGCGGGGGCGCCCGCCTTGGCGGGAGCGCGCGAATGCGTAGGCCGGCGTCTCGCGGTGCTCGAGCTGCGGGCAGAAGCGCGGCAGTGGGCTCTGCTTCCCGCGGTGTTCTTCCCTGACGGCCATCTTGATCACGTTGCCGATGAACCTGCTGAGCACTTTCGAGAGCCCTCGTTTCGTCACCTACATGGGCGCTCCCGAGTCCGACGCGTACGCGCCGATATCCAGTTCGCCTCTGACGACGAGCCGTCCGTGGATGTTGTGCACGGCGAGTTGGTCGCCGCACTCCGCACGACCCAGGTCGATTCCGTTCAGGCATACGCGCGGGCGCGCCATCTACGAGACGCCCGGGCAAAGATGACTGAGGCACTGCGCATCGAGGTGGGCGACTATTCCGGGACCACCTTGGTGTTCATCGGCAGCGAGCGCCCCGCAGCCGGCCAGATCGCGCTCTCCATGCTCAACGCCGACAAGTACCAGGTAGGCCCGGGCGGCCGCTCGCATGTCGTCGGGGGCCCGGGTACGGTGACGGTCGGCAGCATCTATCAAGAGACTTGACTCACCAGCAGCGGCTACACGGCCAGATGCGGGGAGGTCGCCTCCGGCACCGACCGATGGGTGCTCATGCGGATCTTGCGGCCGGCGCCGACCCGTCTGCGGTTGCGGGGGAGTACGACGCCTCCAGCCCCACCGCCTCCGTCATCCCGATGCGGCAGTACGTGCAGCAGACCCTCTCCTATGCCACCGATGCGCTCCGTCTCCACCACCATCTTTCGCCTTCGCTTTCGGCCCTGGATCTGCCGTGCCTCATCACCACGCTGTTCCTGCAGCCGGCTCGCCAAGGACCGGCAGGAAGATGGGTGTGCTGTCCGCCATCGGGTTCTCCACCCGCGAGATCGCCAGGCAGATCGATGAAAACCACCGTCTCCGTCGCCACCGGCTGCCGCTGGGCGTGCTGTTCGCCGCGACCGCCGGCGAGGCCGTGGTGGGAGGACTGATCTCGATGAGCAGCATGGGAATCGCGCAGCTGTCATTCATCATCAACCCGGATCGTCTACGCCGTCTTCCCCTTGCTCCTTCTCGCCGCCGGGTGATTCCGGCGCACCTCGGCCGCCCGGCTTCGCACCGCAGCGGCCGGCCGTGGCTGCGATGACGAAGGACCCGTCACCATGATCCCTGCCATCGACACCGCGCACCCTAACCGGGTCAGGAGGCTGACCGGCTTCGCCACCACGGAGCCACCCACCCAGGTGCTGCATGGCATCGGTCTGAGCGTCGCACCGGGAGTTCCGCCAGCCATGCAGGAACCTCGGGCTCAGGAAAATCGACCACCAACGAAAAAAACGTGCAGCCATGGCGGCATGGACACGCCGAGCGGGGCACGATCGAACTGGAGGGGGCGCGAGCTCACCTCACTCGACGACGCCGAGATGAGCCGGGTGCGGCTCACCGCATGGGGTTTGTGTTAGCGCCATGGGCGCATTCCTGGCCCGTCTCACCATCCGCGACAACGTGCTTCTCCCCGCACTCAAGGCGAAGCTCGTTCGATCGAAAGGAGGATTCCGTGCCCGAACAGCGCGTCGACGCTCTCCTGGGCGCGGTTCGGCGTATCCCACGTGGCGCAGCACGCGTCGCCCAGGTCTCCGGCGGCCAGCTGCAGCGCGCCTCGCTCTGCCAGGCGCTGGCGGCCTGCTCGGCGTGTGTTCGCCGACGAGCCGACCGGCGCCCTCAGCAGCAGCATGACCGAGGAGGTCCTGAACGCCCTCACCGAGGTGCGCACGGCAACACGACGGTGGTGATGGTATTGACCGCCTGCAGCCCGCGCCGATCGGCTGGTCTATCTGTTAGACGGTCGGCTCGTCGATTCGATCGAGTCCGGCGTGGAACCCGAGAGGCGCAGCAACGCGAGCGCGGCTGTCCGAGTGGCTGAGGTCGCTCGGCTTCTAGAAGTCCTGCCGGTAAGATACGGCGGATCTCTAGATAGGCTCTCGCCGTGGACGGCGCTGGTCGAATCCGCCTGTGCGACGGGGCTGGGTAGAGCCCCTTCGGCCATGATCGCGTGGATTCTTGTGGCGGTCGTCGGTGCACTGGCGGTGGTCGCCGCGTGGGAATTTCGCGCGGAACGCGGGTGAAGGCCGGTCTCGAAGAGGCCGAGCGTTTGCGCAACATGGTCAAGAACGCGTGGAACGCCCCAACGTCTTCAGTCACGAGGTGCGTACCCGCTGACGCTGATCAACGGGCAGCGGAACTCCTCGCCGAGGCCCTGGCCCGCTGACCGAGCGCCAGCGCGAGTTCGTGCACACCATCTCGTCGAACGCGCAGCCAGGTGGTCGCACAACGGCGGAGAACCTCCTGACGGAGGCCAAGATCGACAGCCGAACTCTTCGACCTGCACCTCGAACACATCGATCTGCGGCCGCTGGTGCGGCAGCCGTCCGAGAAGCCGTCGCATCCATCTGGCCGATATCCGGTTCGACGAGCGCAACCGCCCGCTTCTCGTGCTGGGGATTCCGGTTATCTGGTGCCGGCCTTCGGGACCTGGTGACCGTGCCTGCCCACAGCGGAGCACGCCATCGTGCGCGTCGCGACCACCGGTCG
The DNA here is from genome assembly GCA_041393555.1 of Tessaracoccus sp. GTDB lineage: Bacteria > Actinomycetota > Actinomycetes > Propionibacteriales > Propionibacteriaceae > Arachnia. The sequence continues at coordinate 74,759 of JAWKJW010000005.1, forward strand.
AGGCCGCGCGATCATCACCGTCTCCGACATGGGCGACGGTATGACGCAGAGGCAACGCGAATCGCTCTTCGATCCTTTCGTGGTGGGAGAAAGCTCCCGAGCCGGCACCGGGCTGGGCATGATGATCACCAGCGCATCGTCGCTCAGCACAACGGCAACCCTGGCCCGTCGATACCGTCCCGGGCCACGGCACCACCATCTTGTTGACCATTCCGACGAATCGAAGGCGAGCCGTAACACCATCCGTGCCCCGCGTGCTCATCGTCGACGATGAGACCCAGATGCTGAGCATCGTCGCCTTCGCGCCAGACGCAGGCTTTTCACCCACGACGGCGCGCAGCGCAGACAAGCCTGGCAGCTGATCTCCGGACATCATGACCTGCTGGTGTTGGACGTCATGCACCGGGACATTCCCGGCATCAAGCTGGCGCCGCGTGCAGGCCGTCCAACGACGTGCCCATCCTGATGACCGCGCGCAGCGACGAGGACGACCGTTCCGGCGGCTGCTGGCCAGAGCCGACGACTATCTCCCCGAAACCCTTCTCCCCGAGAACTGGCGCTTCGCGCCCAGGCCATCGTGCGACGCACCCAGGCTCCCGGCCATCCTCGCGCCTGGTCAACGGGCCTTCGGAGATCGATGCGGAGAACAGGAACGCCCAGGCTCCGGGGACTGCCTTCCGGCTCGGCACCATGGAGCTGGCGCTCCTGACGATGCTGATGCGGCACGTGGGCCAGGTGGTCAGCTATCGCGACCTGCTCAACGAGGTGTGGTTTCGCCAACCCGGACATCCAGTGGCAGAGACACGGTCAAGACCACCGTCTATCGCCTGCGACAGAGACTGGGACCGGACGGTGATGCCCTGGTACCCAGCGGTGCGCGGCTCGGGCTATCTCATGCCCGTGCTGAGCGATGACACGCCGAGCACCACGGCTCGTCGCCGTCATCGTCCGTCGCGATGCTGGGCTGAACTCGGCGTCGTTCTCGACACCTCAGATCACCGGCATCAGCATTGTCTGTTCCTCCATCGAGGAAGTTTTGCAGGCAGTGGGCTGGCGGATTCCTGAACCACCGGCATCGACGTGCATGGTGCGCATGTCCACCGGTGACGCTCACCCGGCTCTCCCGAGCCGACGGACTGGGTGATTTCGACGTGTGGCACGGCGGCCCGGCGGTCCACGAACTCGCCAAGTGGCGTGGGCTCTTGGACCCCTACCAGCCGGTGGATGCCGAGGAGGTGCCCTCGCCCTTCCGTGACCCCGAGGGGCTACTGGCGGGGTGTACCTGGGCATCTTGGGTTTCTGCTCCAACGAGGCCGTTCTAGAGCGGCAGGGGATACCCGTCCCGCAACACTGGGACGATCTTCTCGATCCTCGCCTCCAGGGCCTGGTCTCCGCGCCTCATCCGGTGAGTTCCGGCACCGGCTACAACCTCTTGTGGACGACGATGGTGCGCCTGGACGACCTCGATGCCACGCTGGACTACCTGGAAGCCCTCGACCACAACGTCCTGCAATACACCCATTCGGGGATGGCGCCTTCCCGTGTGGCGGGTAGGGGAGAAGCAGCAGTGGGGGTTGGTTTCACTCAGCATTGCCTCGACCGCGAGCGTGAGGGGTTCACCAACCTGGTCGTGTCCTATCCCGAGGGAGGCGTCGGCTATGAGGTGGGTTCGGTCGCATTGCTCAGCCAGGCGCGGGACCCGGCCGCCGCACGAAGCTATATCGACTATGCGGTCTCACGAGCGGCGCAGAGCCTGGGTAATCAACTTCCTACCCGCGGCGATGTGAGTGCGGATCCCCGTCTAGGCAGCGAGGTTCCGCGCCTGTACTACACGGCCGCGCAGGCCGCGGCCGCCAAATCCGATCTCACCCAAGCGGCGCTCGACCGAGGCTTGCGCTGATGGGTCGGGTCGCAGCCTGGGGATGGTGGACGCTGGTGCTGGGAATCCCGAGCATTGTGGTGCTCGCCCTGACCGTGAACCTGATCGTTCGAGCCCAACTCCACGAGATCACCACCATCATCAGCGCCCAATCGGGCGTGCTTCTCGACACGGGCGTATACGGCCTCGCGACGGCGGTGCTGGCCACGGCGCTCGCCTGGACGATGGCGCACGTCCAGCACTGCTATCGCTTCCCCGGGCGACGGGTGGTGCACTGGCTCGCCCTGGTGCCGTTGGTGATGCCGTCGTTCACTCTGGCGATGGCCCTGCTGGTGATCTTGGGGCACAACGGATTGGCCGCGCGTGCGCTGGATGTCGATATCGAGATTTATGGGCTACCGGGCCTGGTGCTGGCCGGCACGCTGGCCCGTCTGCCGTACGCCTATCTGATGGTCAGGCTGTTCTATCGCACCCTTGACGCGACCCTGTTCCTCACGGCAGAGCATCTGGGGGCGGGGCCTTGGAAGGCCCTGCGGGTCATCGCATGGCCGCGGCTGCGGATGGTGCTGTTCACTGTTTTTCTCCTGGTGTTCGCGGAGACGGTGGCAGACCTGGCCAACCCCGTCGTCATCGGCGGCAGCCATCGCGTGGTGGCGTCGCGGCTCTACGAGGCGGTGACCGGCGAGGGCGACCTGGTCTCCGGCGCCATCTACGGGGCGCTGCTCCTGGTGCCTAGCCTCGGATACCTGCTGGTCTCGCGCCGAAGTGCCATCCGGGGATGGGACTCGGTGATCTCCCGGTCTTCCGGGGGATGGGAAAAATCTCCGGGCGTGGTCGGGTGGTGGCTCGTGGCGACCTCATGGGTCGCCAGCGGCCTCATCGCCCTGCTTCTAGGCGCCGTGGTGACGGCCTCCTTCGTCACCCCCGACGGCATCGGTATCGCCAACTACCGCGCGCTGCTGGAAGGCGCGCATCTCGAAGCATTGGCATGGTCGGTTCTGTTGATGGTCGTGGTCGTTCCCGTCAGCATCCTTCTCGCCATCGGCGGGGTGCTGCTCGTCGCGCCGTATCGCCGATGGATCGCGCATGCGGAGCGGCTCTGCCGGGCGGTGGCGACGATTCCCCCCATCATGTGGGGATTCGGCGCCTGCGTGATACTCATCGCGGCACGCACCCAGGGCGTCGGCAGCGTCGGCGCACAAACGGCGCTGCATTTCGCGTTGATCGCGGCGGTGCTGATCCTGCGCAGCCTTCCCACCAACGCGCTTCTTCTGCTGAACGAGGCCAGCAGGCTGACCCCTGATCTGCGCGGCGCCGCGATGTCCCTGGGAGCGAAAGGACGAACGCTGGTGAGGCTCGTCTATATGCCTCGCCTCCGCGATCCTGTGCGCGGCGCCGCGGTGTTGAGCGTCGCCCGCAGCGTGACGGCCACCTCGTCGGTGGTGCTGCTCAGCGACATGCTGCTGCCGCTGATGACCGCTCGTATGCTGATCGACGTGGGTGCAGCACAGTTCGGAACCGCCGCGGCGATGAGCGTGCTGGTCTGCGGGCTGGTAGCCCTCGGAGCCATCCTGGTGTGGGGGAGGCCGGCAGATGCCTAGAGATCTACGCCTAGATCGTCTGAGCGTGAGTTACCCCGGCAAACCTGATGCGCTCCGGAAGATCAGTTTGTTCGCCGATCCCGGTGAGTTCGTCGCGGTGGTAGGGCCTTCGGGGAGTGGGAAATCCACCCTGCTGAGAGCCGTCGCCGGACTGGTGATGCCCGCCGAAGGCAGCATCCTGGTCGATGGCGAGGACCTGGTCGGCCTCGGTCCGGCGCAACGCCCCACCGCCATGGTGTTCCAAACCGATACCCTCTTCCCCGACCTGAGCATCCGCGACAACGTCGCTTTCGGATTGACCGCCCGCGGAGGCGCGAAGGGAGGCCTCGAGGAAGCGGTGGACGTCGCCCTGCTGCGCTTCGGCTTGACGGCGCTCCAGCAACGCCTTCCCCACGAGCTGTCGGGAGGTCAGCAGCGGCGCGCCGCCTTGGCACGGGCGCTCGTCATGCGGCCGGAGATCTTGTTGCTCGACGAACCCCTGGCGGGACTCGACGACAGCCTCCGCGCCCAGCTCGCGGCTATGGTTCGCGACACCCAGCGCCGCTTCGGCATCACGACGCTCTACGTCACCCACAATCAGGACGAGGCGCTTTCCCTGCCCGACAAATTCGTCGTCTTGAATGACGGTCGAATCGAACAGGTTGGCACGCCGCAGGAGATCTATACCCAGCCCACCTCGCTCTTCGTGGCCTCTTTCCTCGGCCGCTCCAACCTGCTGGATGTGGCGGTGGAACGGGTCGGGGACGGCGAGGCGGAGGTCGTCGTTTTCGGCGCCCGTCATGTCGTGCCCGCCCACCCGGACGTGATCGTCGGAGAAGCCACCCTGATGATGCGTCCCGAGATCATGCGCATCCTCCCCGAAGGGCCTCGACGCTCGTGGACAGAGGTCGAAGCCGACGTCGGCGTGGTCTGCGAAGCCTGGTATCTGGGCTCTCGCTACGACTATCTCATCGAGACGGATGCCGGCATGGTCACCATCGCCATGCCGCCGGACACCGACATCCGGCTGGGATCCGGCGTGGTGATCGGTTTCGATCCAGCCAGAGCCTGGGTGCTGCCGCGAAAGTAACGGCACTGTTACCAAGTGTCACCGTCGGGTCCTAGTGCTCTCCCATACCTTGTCGATGGGATGGAGAACATGTGGGCTCAGATGGAGCCCTCCGGACTACAACGGAGTTTGTCATGTCAGCAGCGCCCCGTCGCTCGTGGTTGAGCGCGCCGCCACCGGCGCCTCGGCTGCCCCAAGATCAGATCGCGAAAACCTATCCGCGGCTGCGTTTCCAGGTGTTCATGGGTATCTTCATCGGATACGCTGGCTTCTACCTGATTCGCAACAACATCCCGCTCATCGCTCGCGTCATCGAGCAGGAGAGGCTGGATCGACAAGGTGGGCATCGGCCTGGTCGCCAATGCCGTACTGATCTCTTATGGGTTGTCGAAGTTCTTCATGGCGACGGTCTCCGACCGATCGAACGCCAGGTACTTCCTGCCGCTGGGCCTGGCCCTGTCTGCGGTGTGCAACTTCATCGTCGCCTTCGTGCCGGCCGTCACGGCATCGCTGGCCCTTCGCCACCATCATGTTCGTCAACGGCTGGGTCCAAGGCATGGGCTGGCCGCCCTGCGGACGCAGCCTGGTGCACTGGTTCTCGACGAAGGAACGCGGCTGGAAAACCGCCATCTGGAACACCGCGCACAACGTCGGTGGCATGGCCGTGGGTGCCGTCGCGGCCTGGGGCCTCTCGCTGACCGGTGGAGCATGGCAGGCCGCCTTCTGGCTGCCTGCGATCTTCGCCCTTCTGGTCGCTGTTTTCGCCTTCATCGTCATGCGCGATACACCGGAATCAGTGGGCCTGCCTCCCATCGAGGAGTACCGCAACGATCCCGCGAAGGTCGACGTCGACATCAGCGCCACGGCCACCATGTCGTACTGGCAGATCATCCTCAAGCACGTGGTCCTGAACCCGGTGATGGTCTACCTGGCGCTGGCCAACGTGTTCGTCTACGCCCTGCGCTACGGCGTGCTGAGCTGGACGCCCACCTACCTCTCCGAGGTACATCACGCCTCCATCGTGGAAGGTATCGCCGGATTCTCGCTGTACGAACTGGCCGGCATCTTCGGCACCCTGGCCTGCGGTTGGGTCTCCGACAAGATCTTCAAGGGCAACCGCACCATCACGGGCATCGTATTCATGCTCGGCGTGGGCGTGTTCCTGGTGCTCTACTGGCTCTCGCCCGTAGGCACCCCGTACTCGCTGCTGATGGTCTACCTGTTCTTCATCGGCGCCTTCATCTACGGCCCGGTCATGCTGATCGGACTTCAGGCACTGGACATGTCCGCGCGCAACGTGGCAGGCACCTCCGCCGGGTTCACCGGCCTATTCGGCTATGTCATCGGAGCCACCATGGCTTCCCACCGGAACCGGCTGGGTCATCCAGAACTACGGGTGGAATGCCACCTACGCGATGCTGACCAGCTTCGTCGTTCTCGCTGTCGTCCTGCTCATGCTGGTTGGGCCCCACGAGAAGCGCCTCATGGAGCACCACGCCACCGTGAGCAGCGCCGCGAACGGCAAGTAAGCCCCTACTGCGGCTGAAGGGTCGGGTTCCATGGGGACCCGACCTTTCTCGCTTCCCGGCGACGTTACCCGCGGGACCTCTAGGGTGAGTCACCATGGCGAACAATGGCGAGGCCCCGGCTGCGGTACAGCGAGCCCTGCGGGATGCGCTGAGCGATATCAGCAGGCTGGAGAACGCGGTGCGCACCGATGAGCCCGACGCGGTGCACGATGTACGGGTGGCGTTGCGAACGATGCGCGCCGTGCTGACCATCTTCGGTCCTGCTCTTGCAGACGTGGATCTCGCGCCGCTTCGTCGCGAGTTGCGCTGGGCGGGCCGTCAGCTCGCGGATGCGCGGGATCTGGAGGTGCTGCGGGAGCGCTTCGGGGAGGAGCTTCCCGTCGGCTCCGCCTCGCAGTGGATCGCCGACGACCTGACTCGGCGGCACAGCCTGGACCACGCACGCGGCGTCGAGGCGCTGGACGATCCCAGATGGAGTGCGATGAAGGCCTTGGCCACACAGGTGTTGGACTCGCCGCTGCCGCCGAGTCCACAGGAAGACCCGAGGGATGTTCTCCGGGACCTGATTCACCGGTATGTCGAGCGGCAGGTGCGATCGAGGCTCGCTCGGGCCGAGGGCAACCCCGCGGATCTGCACCTCTGGCATGAGGTGCGCAAGGCCGTGAAGAGCACGCGTTATGCCTGGGAACTGATCGCATCCCTGCCCGCTGCCGACGACGACGATCGCGCGTGCGCTACGGACTGGAAGACGGCCGGATCCGCTCTCGGAGATCTGCAGGACACCGCGGTGGCCTTGGACACCGTCGGGCAGTATCTCGAGGCCCCTCCCGAACGCGATGACGTGGTCCGGGTTCTCATCGAGTTCCAGAACCATCTGCGTCGCACCGCCGACGCGCAGCTCCGCACGGCCGGGCAACGGCTTGGCGTCGTGGTGGCAACCGATTCCTCTTCGTCGTAGTTTCTGACCCCCTGCGCAATCTGGGATAGATCTTTGTTACTATCTGCGTATGAACGCGGATAAGAATATTTGTGGCTTGGAGCCGTCTTCCGAGTACGTCGACCTCGCCGCGGAAGTGTTGGGCATCCTTTCCGATCCCACGCGGATCAGGATCGTGCTGGCGCTGCGCAAGGCCGACGAGCTTCCCGTCAATGCACTCGCGGAGATCGTGGGCAAGAAGCCCTCCGGCGTCTCCCAGCACCTTGCCAGGATGCGGATGGCTCGCATGGTCACCACCCGGCAGGAGGGGACCAGCGTCTTGTACCGGCTCGCCGATGAGCACGCCCTGGCCGTCGTCGTCGAGGCCATCAAGCAGGCCGAACACGCGGTGGCCAACGGCCAGATCCCACCCCACCATCACGTCCGGTAACGAGGCATCCTCGTGATCGCCATTCTGCGCCATCCCACCTACGCGAAGCTGTTCGCCGCGCAGGTCGTCGCGTTGCTGGGCACAGGGCTGCTCACCGTGGCCTTGGGGCTGCTGGCCTTCGACATCGCGGGTGGCGACGCCGGCATGGTGCTGGGGCTCGCTCTCACGGTGAAGATGGTGGCCTACGTCGCCGTGGCACCGGTGATCACCGCGCTCACCGCCCGCGTGCCGCGCAAGCCCCTGCTCATCGGCGCTGATCTCGCCCGGGCCTTGGTGGCGGTGTCGCTGCCATTCGTCACCGAGGCCTGGCAGATCTATGCGCTGGTGTTCCTGCTCCAGTCCGCCTCTGCCACCTTCACCCCCGCTTTCCAGGCGGTGATCCCGTCGGTGCTGCCCGACGAGGACGACTACACCCAAGCGCTGTCGCTATCGCGCCTGGCCTACGACCTGGAAGCGCTGCTCAGCCCGACGATCGCCGCCGCCCTGCTGACCGTGATCAGCTACCACAACCTCTTCGTAGGCACCGTGATCGGCTTCGTCGTCTCCAGCCTCCTGGTGTTGTGGGCGAGAATGCCACGCATCGAGATTCCGCCGCCCGCGCCGTTCTTCGAGCGCCTCACCCGCGGCACCAAGGAGTTCTGGGCGGCCCGCGAACTGCGCGCGCTGATGGCGCTGAACCTCGTCGTCGCGATGAGTTCCGCGATGGTGCTCGTCAACACCGTGGTGCTCGTCAGGGGCGAGGTGGGGATGTCCCAGGCCGACGTGGCCATTCTGCTCAGCTCTTACGGGGCGGGATCGATGATGGTCGCGCTCGCGGTCCCACGGCTGCTCACGAGGCTGCCGGATCGTCGCGTCATGCTCGCCGGCGGCCTCACACTGCCGCTCCTGCTTCTGGGGGGCGCCGCCACCATCGCGTGGTCGGCCGGTGGCGCGCGGTGGACGGCGTTGCTGGCGATGTGGTTCCTGTTGGGAGCAGCCACCTCCGCGGTGCTGACGCCGTCGTCGCGGCTGTTGCGCCGGCACAGCACCGAGCAGAACAGGCCGGCGATCTTTGCGGCCCAGTTCTCCCTGTCGCACGCCTGTTTCCTGGCGGCCTATCCCTTGGCGGGAACCGGGGGAGCGGCACTCGGCTTGCCCGGCATCGCGTTGCTTCTGGCCTCGATCGCGGCTGTCGGTGCAGGTGTGGCTCTGCTGGCCTTCCGACGGGCAGCGACGAGGGTCCCGCTACGGGTCGGAAAAACTCGTCGTGAAGAAGCTGTCGATTCTCGTCCCCGCCGTACGTCATGATGATGTCGGGCCAATCGGTTCGGCATCGATACCAAGGAGGAATCATGCGATACGCACTACTGCTCATGGGTCACATCAACGATCCGGCATGCGGTGAGGACGGAGGGGCCAACCCCGAAGAGTTCTTCGCCTTCGACAAGGAGATCACCGACGCCGGAGTGGTCATCAACTCATTCGCCCTCGAAGACCCCGACCAGGCTGTCTACGTCGGATCCGGCGATGACGGCGAGCGGGTGATCACCTCCGGGCCTTTCGCCGAGGCACAGGAGTTCGTCGGCGGCACCTACATCATCGAGGTGGAGAACCTCGACGAGGCCATCGCCTGGGCGAAGAAGAGCCCGGGATCGGCTGCCGGTGGCCACGTGGAAATCCGTCCGGTGGCGCCGTACTGACGGTGTCGGACGACGATGCCCGCCAGGCGCTCGCGGAGCTCGGCCGGGATGGCGTCACCCGCCTCCTGGCCGTGCTCGCCCGGCGCTTCGGTGATCTCGACCTCGCCGAGGACGCGCTCCAGGAGGCGATGGCCGAGGCGCTGAAAGCGTGGCCGCGCGATGGGGTGCCGCGAGTACCTGAGGCCTGGCTCACCACCACCGCTAAACGCAAGGCCCTCGACGCGGTGCGCCGCGACGGGGTGCTGGCGCAAAAGCTCGCCACGCTGCGCATCCAAGAAGAGCGGAGCCCGGTGCCGGAGATGCTCCAGGATCCTGCCGAGTCCGCCGTCAGCGCCAGTTCCGTGCCCGACGACCGGCTCGGGCTCTACTTCGCATGCGCACATCCCGCGTTGAAGCCGGAGGATCGTGTCGCGATGACTCTGCGCTTCGTCGCCGGTCTCGCCACGCCCGAGGTGGCGCATGCGTTGCTGGTTCCAATCCCGACGATGCAGCAACGGATCACCAGGGCCAAGAAGCGCATCCGGACGACGGGTATTCCCTTCGACGTGCCCCGGGCAGAGGATCTCCCGGAGCGCCTAGCCGGAGTGCTGCGGGTGGTGTACCTGCTCTATGCCGAGGGTTTTGCTCGTTCCAGCGGCGACGTGCACGTGCGCGACGATCTCACCGCGGAGGCGATCCGCTTGGCGCGCCTGCTACGGCGGCTGATGGCATCGGCGGAGGTGACCGGGTTGCTGGCGCTGCTGCTGCTCACCGAGGCGCGTCGGCCCGCCCGGATGAGTGCCGATGGCAGGCCGGTTCCGCTCGCGGATCAGGACCGTCGGCTCTGGGATCCGCGGTTCATCGAGGAGGGGATCGGCCTGGCCGAGGTGGCGGCCGGCGGTACCGGGGCGGGGAGCTACGCCATCCAGGCCGCCATTGCCGCGCTGCACGCGGAGGCCGACAGTTTCGAGGCCACCGACTGGCCCCAGATCGCCGTGCTCTACGGCATGCTCGAGCGGCTGGAACCGAGCCCGCTGGTGCGCCTCGCCCGCACCGTCGCGCTGGGCAGAGCACTCGGGTTGGAAGAGGGCCTGCGCCGCCTGGACGCCCTGGCCGATGACCCCACCCTCGACCGGCTGCGCGCCTTCCACGTCGCCCGCGGCGTCACCCTGAGCGAACTGCGCCGCCATGCCGAGGCCGCCGACGCCTACCGCCACGCCCTCACCCTCCCCGGCAACCAGGCCGAAGACGACTACCTGCTGGAAACCTTGGCCCTCCTCAGCACTGAGTAAGACCTTGATCTACTACGACCTGAAACGGAAGTGACCCTCATTCAGGCCCCTGATGCGAAAGTATGTGTGGGTTCCTGTGATGCGAAAGTGTGTGGCGGAATCTCGTTGTCAGGTCCCTGAGGTGCGACGAAGGAGCCTCGAGGGCGTTAAACGTAAGAAGGGGTAGAGACTCTGCCAAAGCCCTAGTCAACGCCCTTCGAGGCTCCTCGCAGAGCTTCGTCACACCTCAGGGACCTGACAAAGGGTTTTCTTCGCTCACTTTCCTGCCCCGTGGCAGCGAAGCAGCCCGGAAGCTGAGGTGCGAGGAACGAGCCCTTCGAGACACTCGTTCCTCGCTCCTCAGGGACCTGACAAACGGCATCCTTAACTCACTTCGTGTGAGACATCGATAGACCTGATAAACGAGTATTTTTACCCCCAATCAGGCCTGGACTACACCTCGGAGTAGAAGCTGAGCATGTTGCCGTCGGGGTCAACGAAGTCGAAGTAGTCGACGGCATCTGGGACGTGCTCAAGAGGCCCGACGTCGATGCCTTCCTGAAGCAGGCGCTCCCGTTCCGCCGCAGCATCACCGACTCCGAACCGCGTCACCACCTCCGCTCCAGAGCGAGCCGTCGGTTCTTCACCGAGTTGCAGCCAGATAGGCCCCATCCGAAACTCCACCACCCCTTCCGCGGGAGCGATGTCGGGGTTCGTCAGGGCGAACACCCGTCGGTACCACTCCACGGCTCGGTTCAGGTCGCTCACGGGGAGCCCGACGGTCACACTCTGCACGTCCGTGCGCCATTTTCTCCCACGAGTAGTCGCAACCTAGAGAGGCGGCAACATAAGACTGGCTATTTGGCGCGGGCACGGAAAATAGGCACAGGCCGCGCCATATAGTCAGTCTTAGGAGCGGCACCCAGCTCGATGGTTGAATCTGGCCGACGTTTCAGAGGCGGGGGTCGACGGGTTCAGATTCCAGGGCCAGGACGGCGAAGACCGGTTCGTGGATGCGCCACAACGGTTCGCCGCGGACCACACGTTCCACCGATTCCAAGCCTAAGGCGTACTCGCGCAGGGCGAGGGAGCGCTTCTTGCCCAGGTTACGGTCGCGAAGCTTGGCCAGGTTCTCCTCCAGCAGGTAGTCGGGGCCGTAGATCAGGCGCAGGTACTCGCGGCCGCGCACCTTCAAACCGGGTTGCACCAGTCCGCCCTTCGGATTGCGTGACAGGTTGGCCAGGGGCTTAACCACCATGCCTTCACCACCGTCGGCGGTCAGCTCGTCCCACCAAGCGACGCCGGCGGCACGCGCGTCGAGATCGCCCGTCTCGACGACCAACCGGCGGGTTGGGCGCACCAACTCTGGATCTGCCGCAACCAGGCGGTCGGCGATGCCCAGGTGCCAGAGGTGGTCGCGATCGGCGAAGGTCGATCCCTCTGCCGCGAGCAGCTGGAACGGTGCGATCTGCACTCCGGCGAGACCATCGGTGGGCCAGACGTAGCGCACCCACGCGTCGTTGTAGGCATCCATCGCCGCGCTGCGCTCGCGGGCACGGTTGAGCAGCCCGGCCACATCGAGCCCACGCTCGGCGGCCCGGCTCAACGCCTCGACCTCAGCCGTCAGCGCAGAGCGCCCGGCGACGCCGGTGGCGGCGTACTGATCACGGATCAGCGGCCCGGCCTTGAGCGACCAGGGCAGCAGCTCGGCATCGAACAGCAGCCAGTCGGTGCCCAGATCGTCGAACAGCCCGGCCTTCGTCGCCGCAGCGGTCAGTCGCGCCAGGAACTCGGCCTGGAGATCGGGGGAGAAGAAGGCCCGGCCGGTACGGGTGTAGACGGCGCCGCGCTCGGGGTGCAGCATCACCACGGCACGTGATCCCATGTGCTTTTCCTCGCAGATCACGGTGTCGACGCCCCACTCGGCGAACTGTGCGAAAGCCTCGTCCGGGTGTTCCAGGTAGCCAGGCCGCTTCGACGTGGCAACAGGAGACATCGTCGGAGGCAGGTAGGGGAGCAGGCGAGGGTGCAGGGCAAAGCGGCTCATCACCTCGAGCGCACCCGCCGCCGAATCCGCCGAGATCGCGATCCGCCCCATCTGGCCTGTCTCGACGTGACGCGCGCCCACCACATCGCTCAATCGGAGCTCTTCCGCCTCGCGGTCGGTGGACGTGGTGAAGGGCTTGGCCGGTTGGTAGTAGACCTCGGCGGCGTCGATCTGCACCGTCTCCCGCTCCGGATAACGCAGAGCGGACAGCCTGCCACCGAAGACGCAGCCGGTGTCGAGACAGAGGGTGTTGTTGATCCAGTCGAGGGTCGGCGTGGGCGTGTGCCCGTAGACCACCATCGCCTTGCCCCGGTATTCGTCGGCCCAGGGATAGCGGACCGGCAGCCCGAACTCATCGGTCTCCCCAGTGGTGTCGCCGTAGAGCGCGAAGGAGCGCACGCGCCCTGAGGCTCGCCCGTGGTAGGCCTCCTTGAGGCCGGCGTGGGCCACAACCAGCTTGCCGTCATCGAGCACCAAATGAGAGATCAGCGAGTAACACCAATCGCGCACCTCCCGCCGGAACTCGGGGGACTCCCGTTCCAGCTCCGCGAGAGTGGTCTCAAGCCCATAGGCGATGTTCACCTTGGCGCCGTCGAGCGCGCGGATCAGCTTGGCTTCGTGATTGCCCGGCACGGCGAGCGCGGTACCGGCTGCGGTCATGCCCATGGCCAGGCGCAGCACCCCGATGCTGCTCGGACCGCGATCGACGAGATCACCGACGAAGATCACCGTGCGACCTTCTGGGTGCGCGGCGTTCACCGCACGCCCCTGTTCGTCGTATTCGACGGCGTAGCCCAGTTCACCCAGCAGGTCTATCAACTCCGGCAGGCAGCCGTGCACGTCCCCGATGATGTCGAAGGGGCCGTGCAGGTCGCGTTTGTCGTTGAGTAGACGCTCACGCACGATCGTCGCATCATCGATCTCCTCCGCGGAGTTCAGCACATGCACGACGCGGAACCCCTCGCGTTGCAGCCCCTTCAGCGAGCGTCGCAGCTGATTCTGCTGGCGGTGCACAGGACCGGGGCCGAACTCGCGGTCAGGGCGATGCGTGTTGCGCTCGATCGCGGTCTCCGCGCCGACGTCGAGGACGATGGCCACAGGCAGCACGTCGTGCTCCTTCGCCAGCGCCACCAGAGCGGAACGGGCATCCTTGGAGGTGTTCGTCGCGTCGACCACAGTGAGCAGACCACGCCGCAGCCTGGTGCCGACAATGTAGTGCAGCACGTCGAAAGCATCAGCGGACGCGCCTTGATCGTTCTCGTCGCCGGAGACAAGGCCGCGGCAGAAATCGGAGCTGACGGCCTCGAAAGGAGCGAACGTGGTGGCGGCGAAGGTCGACTTTCCGGAACCGGAGACACCCATCAGGGCCACGAGGCAGAGTTCGGGGATGCGCAGTTCGGTCATGCGGAGGCTCCCTCCAGGCGGGTGAACAAGGCAAGTTGGGTGGGCGGGCCGAGTTCCTCGTCGGGCGTTCCCACATCCCGGAACTCGACGGCATACCCATGGCGTTCCGCGACCCCGCCGGCCCACTCCCGGAACTCCCCGCGCGTCCACTCGAAGCGGTGGTCCGGATGGCGCATCTCGTCGGAATCAAGCCCGTAGACGGCGTTGTATTCGGCATTCGGCGTGGTGACGATCACGCGCTTCTGCCGGGCGTGAGCGAACACGTTGACCTCCAGCGAATCGAGCCGGCTCAGTTCGACGTGCTCGACGACCTCCACCAAGAGCAACGCATCGAAACCCTGCAGGCCGTCGTCCCGATAGGTCACCGACGATTGGCGCAGGTGGATGCGCTCGCGTTGGGTATCGGAGCGGCGATCCAGGTTGAGCCGCCGTTCAGCGCGATCCAGTTCGCGCGCCGAGACGTCGACGCCCAGGATCCGGGTGAACGAGGGATCGTCGAGCAGGGCTCGGAGGAAAACGCCCTCGCCGCAGCCCACGTCGACGACGCTACGCACACCCGCTTCCCGCAACACGCCGAGCACGGCATCGAGCCGCTGCTGTTTCAGCGGGGTGGGGGACTCGTCGTCTATCACCTCCGGGGTCTCACCTTCGACATCGTCGACGGCGTTCAGCCGGGCGAGCGCGTCGTCGGCCCAGTTGCCTCGCAGGAGATAGCGCCGCGTGATGAGGTCGCGCTCGGGGTGTGCAGCCAACCAGCCTTCACCGCGGCGGATCAGCTTGTCCACCTCGTCGGGGCTCACGTAGTAGTGCTTGCTGCCGTCGAGAACCGGCAACAGCACATACAGATGATTGAGGGCATCGCTCAGCCGCTGCTCGCCGGAGAGGGTGAGGGTGACGTAAGGGGAGTCGCTCCATTCCGGCACGGGATAGGGCTCTGCCTCGACCTGGACATGCCACCCCAGCGCCCCGAACAGCCGCTCGACGAGTTCGGGGCCACCATCATCGACGCGGCTGGGGCGCGCAGCCAGGGCCGGCACCCGCACCGTCAGCGGCAGCGTCTCGGCAACCAGCTCAGGACGGGCGTCGCAGCGTCCCCGCAGAGCGGTGCTCAATACCCGGCCGATCGCCACGGCCAGCATCGAGCCCACCGCGTAGGGGCGGTCGTTGACGTAGCCGGCGATCGTGGCTGGATGCAGCTGCTTGCCCCGGCGCTTGAGCAACGCGATCGGATCCACATCCACCTGCAACGCAAAAGTGCAGCGCTGTTCGCCCGCCTCGGGGTAATAGGCGACGGCACGCCCGAACGGCAGGTCGAAGTTCTGCACCCGGTCGGGATGCTTGTGCAGGAGATAGCCGAGATCGGTCGCGGACGATGCGGTCGACGTCACAGTGAGCAGCATCAACCCATTGTTGCCTAACGCCTACTCCGGCAACACCTCACGGAGCACCCGGAGGGTGTTGCTGCCCATGATGGCCGCGATCCGAGAGTACGAGCAGATCTCCCGCCACAGCAGGGTCTCGGAATGCCGATTGGCGATGAAAAGGTCTCGTCGAGACGGAGTTGTCGCGCGTGTCACGGGGCAGAGGGAGTCCCCTCGGTGCCGAAACTCTCCACGACGCGCGTGAAGGCCGCGGTCACCGTCGCCAATTCCTCAGGCGTAAAGCGATCGATGAAGTGTGAACGGATGAGTTGCGCGTAAGCGGCCCGGCGAATCGTCAGAAGCTCTCGTCCGGCATCGGTGATGCGCGCGCTCACCGAACGTTGTCCGTCGGCGCCTTCCTCGCGAGTGAGTAGCCCCGCCTTCTCCAACTGTTTCACCTGGTAGGTGAGCCCGCTGCGTGACACGACGAGGCGATCGGCCAACTCGTACATGCGCAGTCCCTCCTGCGCGTTGCAGAGCTGGTTGAGGATCTCGAACTGAACGCGAGTCAGCTCGCCGTGCTCAGCCAGGTTGCGTTCTGCGGCACGCCGAAGCAGACCGAAGCTCTTCGCCACCGCGGCGAGCGCGGCGTTCTCTTCGGGGGTCAACTCGGTGTCGGCAGTCTCCGGCATGGGCCCATGGTAACCAGAAAAACCGAGGTGTTTGAATTCGAACTCAATCGGGATAAGATAACTGAGTTTGAATTTGAACTTCACCTGTGGGGAGAGTCGCCGGCGCGCGAGCGCCGCGAGCATCTAACCGGAAACCCCACGGCTTTCTTAGAGGAGACCCATGAGCACCAACACCCCGCAGACCCTGGCTGAACCAGGCCCCGGCTCCACCAGGGGGCCGGGGCGTTCCACGATCCTGTGGCTGTTCATCGGCCTGATGGTCACCCAACTCCTGGCCTCCCTGAGCCAAACCGTGCTATCCACGGCGCTACCGACGATCGTCGGTGAGCTCGGGGGAGTGAACCAGATGAGCTGGGTGATCACCGGCTACATTCTCGCGTCCACCATCATGATGCCGATCTACGGACGCATCTCCGACCTGCTCGGGCGCAAGCCCGTGCTGCTGGCTGCCATCCTCATCTTCCTGTTGGGCTCCGTCGTTGGCGGCGTCGCCAACAGCATCTGGTGGCTCGTGGCGGCGCGTGTCGTCCAGGGCATCGGCGGCGGTGGCCTGATGATCCTGTCCCAGGCCGCCATCGCCGACGTGATCCCGGCGCGGGAGCGCGGCCGCTATATGGGCTACATGGGCGCGGTGTTCGCCGTCTCCTCCGTGGCCGGACCTCTCCTGGGCGGCTGGCTCACCGAAGGGCCGGGATGGCGCTGGGCGTTCTGGCTCACGCTCCCGCTGGGCGCGGCGGCGATCCTGGCCACCGTCTTCTTCCTCAAGCTGCCGCCCCGCAGAACCGCGGAGAAGGTGAGCATCGACTACCTCGGCATGTCGCTCCTCGCCGCGGCCACCACCTCGGTGGTGCTGGTGTGCACCTGGGGTGGTCACCTCTACGACTGGGCGTCCCCGCAGATCATCGGCTTGATCGCCGCTGCGGTTGCCCTGGCGGCCCTCTTCGTGATCGCCGAACGCGCCGCCGTTCAGCCGATCATCCCAATGTCGCTGTTCGCCGACCGCAACTTCACGCTGTAGACCGTGGCCGCGCTGCTGATCGGTGTCATGATGTTCGGCGCCATCGGCTATTTCCCGACGTACCTGCAGATGGTCACCGGCGTCAGCGCCACTCAGGCCGGACTTCTCATGACACCCATGATGGGCACGCTGCTGCTCGCCTCCATCCTGTCCGGCCGGGCCGTCTCCCGCACAGGCCGGTACAAGAGGTTCCCGTTGATCGGTTCGGCGATCATGGGCCTTGGGCTCGGGTTGATCTCGATGCTGAAGGTCGACAGCCCGATCTGGTGGATGTGCACCGTGCTCGGCGTCTTCGGCATCGGAATCGGGTTGTCCAATCAGATCTTGACGCTCATCGTGCAGAACTCTGTGCCGAACAAGATCGTCGGCACCGCCACCGCGGCCAGCAACTTCTTCCGTCAGGTGGGCGCAACTATCGGCTCCGCGATCGTCGGATCGATGTTCGTGCAACGCCTGGGCGAGCTGATCGCCGAGAAATTGCCCGACGCCGCCCAGCTCGGCGGGGGAGGATCGAACTCTCTCACCCCCGACGCCGTCGCACATCTGCCGGAGGCAATCAGGGTGCCGATCATCGAGTCCTACAACGAAGCACTGCTGCCGATCTTCCTGTTCATGATCCCTCTGGCCGTCATCGCCTTCGTGGTGCTGCTCTTCGTGAAGGAGACCTCCCTCGCCACCCGGATCGAACGCGGGCGCGGATAAGACGACACTCGTTTCCGAGACGCGCCTCAAAGCTCGGCCGTCACGCCAGGTAGGGTGTGCACAGCAATCGACGAAGAGGCAGCGCTGTAAATGAGAGTCCAATGAAGAGACCCACCCCGCCACTATGGGGACGCCGATGACGCTCATGGAGAGCCTGATTCCCTGGCTCGATCCCGAAGTCATCATCTCCGCGGCGGGGCCTTGGGCGCTTCTCGTGGTCTGCGGCATCGTCTTCGCGGAGACGGGATTGCTCGTCGGGTTTCTCCTTCCGGGCGACACGCTCCTGATCATCTCGGGGCTGTTGTCCCACCCCCAGCCCTACGCCGAGGCAGGCGTCTTCGGCGTGAGTGTCTGGTGGGTGGCGATCCTCATCGCGTTGTCGGCTTTCGTCGGTGGTGAGGTGGGCTATTTGATCGGCCATAAGGCCGGTCCCACCATCTTCGAGCGGAAACAATCAGGGCTGTTCAGCGTCCACAACGTCGAACGCACCAACGCATTCTTCACGCGCTACGGCGGAATCACCGTGATCCTCGCGCGATTCGTACCGATCGTGCGCACCTTCGCGCCGGTCGCGGCGGGCGTGGGCCGCATGCCTCGTCGGCGCTACACCCTCTACAACCTGATCGGCGCTGTCCTCTGGGGATTCGGGCTGACGATGCTGGGCTACCTGGTGGCCTACATCCCGCCCGTCGCGTGGTTCGTCACCGAGTACCTGGACATCGTGCTGCTGATCGCGGTGGCAGGCACCGCCACCGTGTCGCTCTGGCACTACTTCGCAGACCGGGCCAAGGCCGCGCGACAAAGCGCCGCGCCGGTGCCCGTCGCGGTGGAGAGCCGCCAGCCCTAAGCGATCACTTGTCCGAACAGTTGCGGTAGCAGATCTCGAGCATCTCGGTGAGAACGTCGAGATCGAGATCTGCCAGCGAGTTCGCATACAGACACGAGACGCTGGTGGTGTGCTTGCCCAGCCTGGCGAGCTGATCGGCGTACTGCTCGAAACCATCGAAATAGAGGGTGAGCTTGGCCTTGCGCGGGCTGAACCCGAGCTTCGGCATGTCGCCCTCACGCCCACTGGCGTAGCGGTAATGCATCGATCCGAAACCGATGATGCTGGGACCCCACAAAACGGGTTCCTCACCGGTGATCCGACGCATCACGTCGATGAGGATCTTCGCCTCGCCCTGGCGACGCGGGCTTTGCTGGGCAATAAAATCATCGACGCTCGCCGTCGTCGGCTGGGTCTTGTTCTCGGCCATGGACGAAGCTTATTCCCGCACACCGTCACCTCTCACAGGTTGGGCACAGCTTCGGCACAGCGCATCCCGGAAATCGGTGGCGAGAGTACTTTCATGAGCGCGATCGACCGACACATCGTCGGATTCCTGGGCCGATTCGTACCGGCGAAGCTGCTGGACGAGGCTTTGGTCCGGCAGGCCACGAGGTTCGCGGCGATGGGGTTGGCCTCGTCGATCCTGCAGGCGGGCATTTATCTGTTGGTCCGGGTGGTGGCATCGGCCTCGGTCTCATCGGCCGTCTCGCTCATCCTCTCGACGATGGCCAATACCGCCATGAATCGCGCGGTGACCTTCGGCGAGACGCAGTCGCGCGGCACCCTCGTCACGCAGCTTCAAGGAGTGCTGCTGCTGGGCATCACCTGGGGGTTCCAGCAGGCAGGATTGGCACTGATCGAGCCGCTGGCGTTGTCGACAAACCTGGAGGCGGTCGCCGTGGTCCTCTGCGGGATGCTTGGGGGGATCCTGCGCTTCACGCTCATGCGGGTGTGGATGTTTGCTCCGCAGCGCGCGCGCACCGACGCCCTGGCGGCTTAAGCCTGCTCTGGCCGGCGACCGAGTCTCCACCCGTATTGGTCTCCTCTCCGGGAATCAGTTTCGGGTCTGATTCGTTATGGGGGATGTGAAGGCTTTCGGATTCCTCTCCTTCGGACACTATTCTCCGGTACCGGGCTCGGCAACGCGGACCGCGGGCGAGATGCTCACGCAGACCATCGCCATCGCGGAGGGAGCCGACGAGATCGGCGTCAACGGCGCTTATGTGCGCGTCCACCATTTCGCTCGCCAAGCCGCATCCCCGATCCCGGTTCTGACAGCTATGGCTGCCAGAACCTCCCGGATCGAGGTGGGCACCGGTGTGATCGACATGCGCTATGAGAATCCGCTGTACTTGGCGGAGGAGGCGGCAGCTCTCGATCTGATCGCCGACGGACGCGTCGCGCTGGGCGTGAGCAGGGGATCCCCGGAGACCGCGCTGCGCGGCTACGAAGCCTTCGGCTACACCGGTTCCGCCGATCCGCGAGGCGCCGACATCGCCCGGGAGAAGTTTGCGCAGTTCTGGGCGGCGATCAATGGGGCGCGCGTGGTCGATGCCGATCCGCGGATGGCACCAGCCGGCAGCAAGCTGGCCATCGAACCGCAATCCTCAGGCTTACCGAGCCGGATCTGGTGGGGGAGCGGCAGCAGAGCCACCGCCGAGTGGGCCGGCAGCATGGGGTTGAACCTGATGAGTTCCACCCTGCTCACCGAGGCCACCGGACAACCATTTCACGAACTCCAAGCCGAGCAGATCCAACAGTTCCGCGACGCCTGGCGAGCCGCAGGTCACAAGCGGACACCGCGGGTGTCGGTGAGCCGCAGCATCTTCCCGATCGTCAACGAGCTCGACGACATGTACTTCGGCGACGGCCGCTCCGGCAACGACCAGATCGGCATCATCGACGACTTCCGCTCCACCTTCGGCAAGACCTACGCCGATGCCCCCGACAAGCTAATCGAGCAGCTGAAGGCCGACTCCGCCGTCATGGCGGCCGACACCGTGATGCTCACCATCCCGAACCAGCTTGGCGTCGACTACAACCTGCACATCTTGGAGTCGTTCGCGACCCACGTCGCGCCGGCATTGGGATGGAAGCCCAACGGGGAAGGCCCCGTCGAGGGATACGCGATCTAGAGCCTGTGGTTCGGCGTTATGCGTTATGCGGTGGCCCAGAACTCTTCGAGTACCGCCCGAAGTTCATCAGCCTCTTGCATAGGCAGGGAGTGCGTGGCGTCTTCCCAGAGCTGGACCTGGGCGTGGGGGAGGAGACCGCTGACCTTTTCGGCAAGTTCTGCTCCACCCGCCAGTGAGTCCTGACCGGCGATCGCGACGTAGACCGGCATCGTCAGCCGTTCGGCCTGCTCATCCGAGAGCACGGACGGAGTGGGAAGTACCGCATTGAAGTGCTCAGTGCCCGAGGCGATCATCAGCGCGACCGGGTCGGCATCATCACCCTCCGCCCACTCTTCATCGGTGCCGCCGATCCTGCTCAGCGCATGTTCCCGAACACCGTCGGGAATCCCCGGGAGGGACGCAACCGTCGCCCACCAGAGCATCGCCGGCGGGGGATAGGCGAAAGTGAAGACCGGTTCGAGTAACGACAACGAACGGACCCGCTCCGGATGGAGGCGTGCATAGGTTGCGGCAGTGGCTCCGCCGAAGGAATGCCCGACGAGATGTATCCCCTCCGGCGCGAGTTCTGAGATGACCTCGTCGATCCACGCCGCTTGGTCGTCGAAGCCGTAGAGCGGCGCGCTCTGTACGGAAAGACCGGCATCGCCGAGGGCATCGAAGGCGAGGACCCGATGCGATTCGACGAAGCCCGGAAGATTCTCGGCCCACATCGGAACCCCGGACGAACGACCTGGCAGCAGCACGACGGGGACCTCGTCGGCTGTCGCCGGAGTGCTCCACTCGTACACCCTCACGATGCCATAACTCGTGGCCACGTCGTGCGTCGCTGCAGGCTCGGGCAGCTGACGCATCGCCTCCTCATAGAAACCCACGTAGTCCGCGCGGCCGCCCGCGGACCGGAAGTGACCAACACCGGGAGCACCTGTGAAAAAACCGTAGACGCTCAACGCACCGATCACGACGAGGATGGCGACCAGCACGATGCCCAGCTTCCTGCCCCAACGCCGCAGACGCCCTCTGCGTAGCGTCGGTTCCGGGTGGTCCGACACCTCTGGGTTTCGCAATATGACCATACTCCATAGTTTCACAGTATGGCTGTATCGTAAAGGGGTGCCGAAGATTGTGGACCACCAGCAACGTCGCATCGAGATCACGCGCGCACTGTGGCAAGTAATCAGCGAACGAGGGATCGAAGGGGTCACTTATCAGGCCGTCGCCGAGGCCGCGAGCATTTCCGTGGGCCGCATACAGCACTACTTCGCCTCGAAGGAAGACCTCATCCGAGCCGGGTGCCAGTCGATCGTGGACCACGCCATGCAGCAGCATTCTGCGCACACCGAAGGCGTGGACCCTGCACAGGAGTTGATCGCGCTGCTGGTTCAGCCGATCCCGCACACCGAAGCATTCAGACTCGGGGCCGCCGTGTGGTTCGCCTATATCGCGCGAGGCGTCGTCGACCCCAGTATCGGAGCGATCGTTGCCGAGGCCAGCCGGGGAACCGTCACCGAAGCCGCCGCGCTGCTCACGGCAGCAGGCATGTGGGCCGGCGAGGCAGAGCGTCTGGTCGGCTTGAGCAACGGCCTCACGCAACGGGTTCTCGTCGGCGTGCTCACGGCGGACGACGCCGTCGCAATGCTCCGTGATGAGGTCGCTCGCCTGTCTTCAGAACCGAAACCGAACGTATAGTGCGACACCTGCGCGGCTCGAAACTCGGGTGTTGTCCGACCTGAGGGATGTGTTGTCCGAATCGTTCAGGTGATCGTTTTTGTCAGACCTCACCTCTAGCATTATCAGTATGGAAAAGGCAACGCGGTTCAGTACCCGAGAGGCGTTGGAGGCCATCTCGGAGTGGGTCGCACATGTCGATCCTGGGGAGTGGGAGTCCCTGTCGGAGTCGGAGTTGCTGGAGGTCATGCGCCGCGCCCGCAAGACGGCAGACCGGGTTACGGCCCTGGCGGGGCTGATCACCGCTGCGGTGGAGCGTCGTAACGCTGCGATCCAGGTCGCTGGCGTACCGCTGAACACCCTGATCGCGCAGGAAGAGCATCGCGACGGCAAAGATGCCACCCGGGCGGTATTGCAGGGGCGCGAGCTGGCACGCAACCCCCAAGTCGGCAAAGCAGTCCTCGACGGCGTCATCACCGCCGAGCATGCCCGGGGTGTGGTCAAAGCGATGGGGGAGTTGCCGCATGAGGTGACTCGCCTGCAGGCTGAGCAGATCAGCAGCATCCTGGTCGGCCAGGCGCAGCACTCCACGCCCAGCCAACTGCCTGGCAAGGCGAAGGAAGCTTTGCGCAAGGTTGCCCCAGAGCTTGTGCCTAGTCCGGATGATGAAGACCGCCTACTCGCAGAGCAGCGCAGGATTGCGCTACGCCGACGTTCCTTCACTTTCGGCGACGACAACGAGGGCTCCGTCTGGCTCAAAGGCTCGCTGCCTCATTTGGAGGCAGAGCCTTTGCTCACCACGTTGCACCAGTTGGTGGCAGCAGGGAAGCGTGCAGAACGCGACAAGCCCCGTGGGAACGGGGTCACGGAGGCCACTCGTGAGCAGCGCTACGCCGACGCCCTCATCCAGCTCGCCGCCACCAGCGGTGGGGGCGGGGCACGGCGTCGCCAGCCAGCAACGGTCGTGGTCACCGTCAGGGAGGAAGACCTCCACGCTAAGGCTCGTGCCGCAGGGATCCTGGCGTCGGGTCAGCAGATCCCGGCCGGGGAGCTCCGCAAGCTGTTGTGCGAGGCGCAGATTCTGCCCGTTGTGCTCGGTGGGAACTCGGAGATCCTGGACGTCGGCACCGCTCGCCGTTTCGTCACCCCCGCCATCCGACGAACCCTCACCCTCCGCGATGGTGGATGCGTCTTCCCCGGTTGCACCGCCACCGACGCGGAATGCGATGCCCATCACGTGCTCCCCTGGAAGCATGGTGGCACCACGGCACTCGGCAATCTCGTGTTGCTTTGCCCGCATCATCATGGGCTCGTAGAGCCCAAGGATGACGAGGCGAATAGTCGTTGGCAGATCAGTTTCGACCCGTACACGAGGAAACCGGTCATCGCCAGACGTAGATTGCTCCTGCGTGTCGGGATGTTGCCCCAGCCCGGCACCCTGGCAAATACTCCGCGGGCGCGCGCCCCGGTGGAGCATCCCCAACTCTGCTGAGTATGGGATCGAAGGCGCTATCGTGCCGCACCCTTAAGGATGAGGAGGTTCCGCGGATAGGCGGCACCTCCAAGCGGCATGGTCACAGACGCTGCCCTACTATTGCAGATGCAAATGGTTGGCGATGAAGAGAGTGTTGGTAGTTACCGATGACCGAATCCTCGGCGAACGCGCAGATCGACCTCTACGGCGCCACCTGGGCATCCCGATTCTCAGCACTGCGCACCGCCTACGGCTTGTCACAGGGCGCACTGGCCTCCACGGTGGGATTGAGTGCTCCCATGGTGAGTCAGTTGGTGAGCGGCCATCGGGTGA
This sequence comes from Tessaracoccus sp., assembly GCA_041393555.1. Lineage (GTDB taxonomy): Bacteria > Actinomycetota > Actinomycetes > Propionibacteriales > Propionibacteriaceae > Arachnia. The sequence goes on from JAWKJW010000005.1 coordinate 98,772, forward strand.
AGATCAGCAATCCCGCGGTGCTCGCCCGCATCGTCTACCTCGAAGAGCAGTTGACAGAGCCCGGCATTGCGGCGGGGGAGAAGGAAACGATCGAGCGGGTGTTGTCGTCGGTTTCGTCCAGCACTCCCGAGCTGCGCAGCACCGTGATGTCGAGCCGCGAAACCCGCGATGCCGCCGTGTCCTGGCTGAGCACCAATGCCGGACGGGCCGTACTCAGCGAACTCGCCTCCGAAGCCCGCCGCCTCGACGCCGCAGAGCTGGCTTCCGCGCTGGACGAGGCCTCGGCGAGGCAGCACTGACCCGTGGGAGAGATGGTCGCCGGCAGGTGGGAGTTACGTGAGCCGATCGCCAGCGGCGGGACCAGCACGGTATGGCGTGCGACCGACCACAAATTAGGCACTGCTTGTGCCGCCAAGCTGCTGCGCCAACGGGATGCGGGGCAGATACTTCGCTTCGCCCGTGAGCAATCCCGTCGGCTCGTGGGATCCCACGTGGTGGCACCCTACGCCTGGGCCGCGGACGATGGCACCGCGATCATCGTCTTCGAGCTGGTCACCGGCGGCTCCCTGCGCACCTTGATCGGCGACTACGGTGGCTTGTCCGACGGCACCGTGGTGACCATCCTCGACCAGTTGCTCGACGCCCTCACCGACGTGCACCGGGCGGGCATCGTCCATCGCGACGTCAAGCCTGCCAACGTGTTGCTTCAGGCCACGGGGGAGGGACCGCTGGACGTAGCACTCACCGACTTCGGCATCGCGATTGCCGAGTCCGAATCCCGGCTCACTCAGGCCGGCATGGTGATCGGGACCCCGGGTTACGTGCCGCCCGAGGTGCTAAGCGGCAACGAACCGCCATTGCCGGCGCACGACCTGTACGCGCTCGGACGATTGGCCGTAGCGCTGATCCTGGGTCACGAGGACGGCACCGCGCAGCAGGCCCTGGAGGAGATCCAGGATGCACATCTCCGGCTCGCTATCGCGACCATGATCCAGCACGATCCGTCCGCCAGACCAAGTGACGCCGCCCAAGTACAACTCCTGCTGACAGATGCCCACCGAGACGCCGTCCCTCACGATCGCGACGGTGATCCGATCGCCGTCTTCGAACATGTCTTCGACACCGCCGGGGAGCAGGCGGCACCTGCCGATCTCGATAAGCCCATCCTGGAACCTGACACCAGCCAGCCAGGAAAGACCCTAGCCACGGTCGCATCGACAGGGCTCGCCCCCAACATGAGTGTGAGCAAACGCGTGGCCATCGGGATAGCACTCACCGCCTCCATCGGCCTCGGCGCCGTGGTGTGGACGAACCTCGGTGGGGACAGCGATCCTGGACCCACTCCGCCGACGGTGTCACCAAGCGCGCAATCCTCCCCAGGTCAGGTGCCCACGGCAGCACAGGAAGGACGAGAGCGCGGCGATGCCTGCACGTGGCAGTCGGAAGGAGACTTCGCTACGACCACCGACGACACGAGGCTGAAATGCCAGCTCATCAACGGCGAATACGTGTGGGAACTCGAATAGAGCATCAGCCGCGGGGACGCAGCAGATGCTTCGGGATATGTTCCACGAATCGCGCGATCAGGATGGACAGGGGCTCGACGCACTCAGGAAGCTTCATCCTGTCGAATCGAAACGCCGCCTCCGGCTGCCACATCAGCACCCAGGAGTCGACGAGCCGAATCTGGAAATCACGAACAGGGGAGTGGAGCATGAACTCCATCATCCGAGGGTCGATCAGCGCGTGCGTCGCACGCTCGTCGGCTCCCTTCACCAGGAAAGCGTCGTTGAAAGCACTCGACTCGAACTGGATGTCCTGGGCACCGAAAAACTTGGTGATCTTGGCGCCGGCTGTCTCGTGCAGAATCCTGGTCTCCGGCAGGGCCACCGGTAGCTGGGCTGCCGTCATCACCAGCTCGACGGTGCGCGTGTTCTTGTCGTCGATGCGCTTCTGGTAGGAGTACTCGAACACGTGCACCGGCACTCCGCGCATCACACCACTGAAGATGTCACTGATCTTGCCGTTCTTGTCCAAGGGCATACCACGCCAGTGGTGAAGAAAAGAACGGTCGTACGGGGTGTAGGTGAAACCCAGCTGCTTCGCATGAGCGGTGTAATGCTCGAGCTTGCGCTGATGTAACCACCAGGCCAGCCAGGCGCCACCGGCCACCACGATGATCAAGATGACGAATAGCGCCCCATCCATCGGGTAGGCCTCCTTGTGCTCCGAGTGGATTCCCCGTCCAATCTAGGGCACGGGTCCGGCAACCGTGATCCTGCCCCTTCTGTAGAAGGGCAGTGGGGCACCTCGCCTCAGCCCTCTTGCTCAAGACAAAATGACATAATGTTGCTTATCGGACATATGGGTCCACGAGGTCCTGGACCTGATCTCCGAGCCCCAGTGCTCAACAACAAGTCCATCTTTGAGTTCTGGCATGACTCACAGGCGGTCGACCGCCAACTGCTGTCGCAATGCGGGCGTCAGGCCTTCGACCGCTACTTTCACAGACGGACGGATGAACGTCTCGGGCGTGACCGCAACGCGCTGGCGTTCGACGCGCCGCTCGCCGTTGGTGGCGATCTCGCGACCGTCGAGTTCGTATCCGCAGTGCCTAGCGACAGCCAGCGATGCCGCGTTGCCGAGGATCGCGCTGGATTCGGCTCGCATGGCACCGAGATAGTCGAACGCCAGCACGAGGATCATTTGTCGCATGAGCGTGCCGAGTCCGCGGCCCTGCGCGTCGAGTCGCAGGTACGAGCCGGACGACACGACGCGCAGCTTCGCGAAGTTCGTGGCACCAAGATCCTGCGAACCGATCAATCTGTCACCTTCGAACACCCCGAACTGCAGTTGCCACGCCTCGGGCTTGATGTTCGCGCGGCCCGACCAGAGAAACTGCAACCCTTCGCGGAGACGCACCTCCGGATCCCTGTCCCACCATGCAAAGACGTGCGGGGCGTCCTCGTCGGCAAACAACCGCGACGAAATAAGTTCCGAGTACGCCGCAACGTCGGAATCCCGGAACAACCGCAAGGTGAGATCCCCCGCCGACACGCGCAATCCCAGCGGCGGATACAGTTCAGCAAGTTGGTCCATTCCATCCCCCTCGTTCCTCACACATTATTCGAGACGCTCGCGATCTGCTCACGCACGTCGATACACCTTCGCCACGTCGATAAGGTCGGAGCATGACACGCAACACGCGCGTTGACGACGTAACCAGCTACATCCTCGACGCCATCGCCGATGGGCGCTTCCCGCCCGGCGAACAACTGCCGGGCGAGGAGAAACTGGCCGAGTTCGCGGATGCGAGCCGCCTGACCCTCAGGGAAGCCGTCAAAACCCTCGCCGCGCAGGGCATTTTGCGCCCGGTGCAAGGCCGCGGCACCTTCGTCAATCCTGTCGAGCGTTGGATATCCCTCGACGCGATCATGCGGGTACGCCAGGGCAGCGCCAAAGATGCCATTTTGCAGCTCGTCGAGGTACGCGGCTTCCTGGAGATCGGCGCCGCCGAGGGATTCGCGCGCAATGCAACCGATGCGGAGATCGACGCCCTGGCCGGTCATCTCGACACCATGCGCGAGGCCCACGCGGCTGGCGATGTCACGGCGGTGATGGAGGCCGACCTCGCCTTCCACCACGTCATCATCGAAGGCAGCGGGAACCCCTTCATCGCCGCGGCGATGGCTCCCCTGGCCAAGGTGCTCGCCGATGCCCGGAGAGCCACCTCCGCTATCCCCCAGATGCGCGCGCATGCCATCGACGAGCACACGAAGATCCTGAAGGCCGTCTCAGAACGCGACGGCGCCGCCGCCCGCAGCGCCATGCGCTCCCACATGCGCCAAACCCGGCGAGACACCGAGGCCTACGTCGCCGACGACAACTGACGACTCCCCCAACGGAACTCTCCTCGAAGAACTTCCGCGAAATCCCTTGCGCCCCTCGGCGTCTTTTGTTAAATTCTAATCCTCAGACCTCAGAGGTCTGAGGATTAGTACTCAAGGAGGCGTACATGGTCGATATCAACGACCTTTTAGCCGGCTTGCCGGCCGCACAAGAGATCTCGGCAGCATCCGTCCGAGAAGCTCGCACGCAGGGGGCGCGTCAGCTCGTCGTCCTCGACGACGACCCGACGGGCACCCAATCGGTGGGAGGGCTGCCCGTCCTGAACGCGTGGTCCCCTGCCGATCTGACATGGGCCCTGGAAACGGGGGCTCCGGCCGTCTACGTGATGACGAACTCGCGCTCCCTCTCCCCCGAGGACGCTGAGCAGCGCAACCGCGAAGTGGTGAGCTCGGCCCTGGAGGCCGCTCGCACGCTGGGCATCGAGGTGGATTTCGTCTCGCGCAGCGACTCGACGATGCGCGGACACTTCCCTCTGGAGCCCGATACCATCCGGGACGTCGTCTCCACCGCGGGCATCACCATCGACGGCGTGGTGATCGTTCCAGCATTCGGCGACGCGGGCCGCATCACCGTGCGGTCGGTGCACTACGCGGGAAGCCCTGCCAGCGGATACGTTCCGGTGGGCGAGACCGAGTTCGCGAAGGATGCCACCTTCGGCTACGCCAGTTCCGACCTTCGCGACTGGGTGGCGGAGAAGACCGAGGGACGCATCCCTGCGGATCGGGTGGCGACGATCACCCTCGATCAGCTTCGCACCGATCCCGAGGCCAGCGTCGCGGTGCTCACCTCGCTGACCGACGGCCAGCCCGTCATCGTGGACATCGTGGAGGAGACGGATCTGAGGCTGCTCGCCCTGGCCTTGCTGGAGGCGGAGGCTCGGGGCAAACGCTTCGTCCACCGCGTGGGACCGCCCTTCGTCCGCGGTCTCATCGGCCAAGATGTCATCGCACCACTGAGCGCAGAGGATGTCGCCGCACTCCGCACCCGAGAGACGGCTCCGGGCGGACTCATCGTGGTGGGCTCGCATGTGGCACTCACCACGCGGCAGTTGGACCAGCTGCGCGAGCGCCGTGCCCCTGTCGAGTTCGAGATCGACGTCGCAAAGGTGCTCTCGGACCAAGCCACGGATTATCTCGACGGCATCGTCCAGGCGGTCAGCGATGCTCTGCAGCAGGGCAACGTCGTGGTGCGTACGTCGCGAACCCTGGTCAAGGGCGTGGACGGCGCGGATTCGCTGCGCATCGCTCGGGCGGTCTCGGATGCCGTGGTCTCCGTGGTGCGTGAGGTACTGCGCCGCACACCGCCCCGGTTCGTGATCGCGAAGGGTGGCATCACGTCGTCGGACGTGGCGGCGCGAGGACTCGAAATCGAACGCGCCATCGTCCGCGGCCCCATGCTGCCCGGCATCGTTTCCCTTTGGGAGCCCATCCTTGGGCCCGCACGAGGCATTCCCTACATCGTGTTCGCCGGCAACGTGGGCGACGAACAATCCCTGGCCGACGTGGCCGACAAACTCTCACTCTGAAGGAACTCATCATGACCACACCTGTCATCGCCGTTCTCGGCCTCGGCGCCATGGGGCTGCCCATGGCCACCTGTCTCTAGTTCTCGGTGCGGGACATCAATCCCGAGCGCCTCGCCCTTGGGCGAAGCCTCAGGCGTCGCGGCCACCACCAGTGCGCGGGAAGCCGCCACGGAGCCGACATCGTGCCCTCGCCGTGCGCAACGGCGCCCAACTCGACAACGCGCTGTACGGGCCTCGACGCGTCGCCGGCGTGCTCGCCCCCGGCTCCACCATCCCAACTCACCACCGTCGGCATCGAGGCGGTGCACAGGTGGCCGCCCGACTGAACCACGACGGTTCAAAAATCTGGCTGACGCCCCTATCTCCGGCGGCCCGGTGCGCGCCGGCCAAGGCGACCTGCTGATCACCGTCGGGCTTCACCGACGAGGCATACGCGGCCACTGAGACCGCCCTGGAGCGCCTCGCCTCCACGCTGCTGGTGCGGATCGGCCTCAAGCCAGGCGACGGCCAGGCCATGAAGACGAACCAGCTGCTCTGCGGTGTACACATCGCCGCTGGTGCCGAGGCCTCGCACTGGCCGACGCCCTGGGATCTCGATCCCAAGCTGGCGCTGGAGACCCTGGGCAGGGGCGGCGGCGTCCTTCATGCTGGCCGATCGCGGCCCGCGCATGCTGCAGGCCTACGACGAGGGTGGCGCCGAGGTACGCAGCCGCATCGACATCTTCACCAAGGACATGGGCATCGTCAACAGCGCCGCACGAGAGCAGGGCCTGGCCACGCCCATCGCCGCCGCGCCGAAGCTGCCCGTACCTGATCGCCCAGGCCGCCGGCCAAGCAGCTGGGCGGACGATTCCTCCGTCATCAAGGTCGTTGCTCCACACCGCAAGGGCGATGCCCGTCGAGCACCTTGGCGCTCCTGTTGATCGCGCTCGCCGCGGTCGCCGTCCTGCTCGTCCTGGTGATCAAGGCCGAGTTGCCGGCCTACGTCGCCTTGCTCCTCGTCTCGATGGGCACCGCGATCGTCACGGGCATCGCCATCCAAGACGTCGTGCCGGTGATGATCGCCGGCATGGGCAACGTGCTCGGCTCCGTCGCGATCGTGGTGGGCCTCGGCTCCATGATCGGCAGGCTCATCGAAGTATCCGGCGGCGCGGATCACCTGGCTCGCACCTTCACCGAGAAGCTCGGCCGCAAGCGGGTCGCCGCCGCTCTCACCATCGCCGCCTTCATCCTCGGCATCCCGGTGTTCTTCGACGTGGGCTTCATCATCCTGGCGCCGATCGTGTTCGGCTTCGCCAAGGTGGCGGGTATCAATCCACTGAAGCTGGCGCTGCCGGTGGGCGCGATCCTGCTCACGGTGCACGTGACGTTGCCTCCCACCCCGGCCCAGTGGCCGCCGCGGCGCAGATCGGCAGACGTGGGTCTGGTCACTGTCGGCCTCTTCGTCATCTCCGCGATCGTCGGAGTGATCGCCTTCTTCGTCTGCAAGATGTTCGGCGCGGACAAGATCGTGCTCGGGGCCTCACCGGCCTCGATGCCACCGTCGCCACCGAGGCACCCGATATCGCCAAGGTGCCGGCGCGGGCACCGTGGTTGCTCTGATCGTCTTCCCGATCTTCCTGATCATGGTGGATCGACCTTGTTGACGATCCTCCCGGAAGACAGCACCATCCGGCCCTTCGCCTCCTTTGTCGGCGCTCCCACCACCGCGCTGTTGCTCGGCCTCCTGGTGGCCTACCTCGTGATCGGTGGCAAGGCACGATGGAACAAGACCCGGCGTAGCAAGGTGGCGGAATCGGCCCTGCCCATCGTCGCGATCATCATCTTCGTCACCGCGTGCCGGCGGCGTCTTCGGCAACGTAAGCGGTCGAGTCTTGCGCATTGGCACGGCGTTGTCGGATTCGCTGACCTGCCGTCGGCATGCCGACCGTCGTGGCGGCCTTCGTGATCTCACTGGCCCTGCGCGCCGCGCAGGTTCGGCCACCGTTGCGATGCTGACCACGGCAGGCCTGTTGTCAACAGCGACGCCACTGGCGACTACAACACGATGCAGACCGTGCTGATCTGCCTGGCCATCGGCTTCGGCGCGCTGGGTCTGTCTCACATCAACGATTCGCGCTTCTGGATCGTGACCAAGTACCTGGGTCTCTCCGTGGGCGATGGCCTCAAGACCTGGACGGTGCTCACCACCATCTGCGGCGTGACCGGATTCCTTCTGACCTGGGGGCTCTACCAGTTCGTCTAGCAATCAACACGCGAAGGGCGGTGCGGGAGGCTTCTCCCGCACCGCCCATTCGCGTCAGCGCGTGGAAATCAGTAGTTGATCATGTGGCCGGCGATGCCCTCGGCGGCTTCCTTCAGGGCCTCCGACAGCGTCGGGTGCGCGTGAATGTTGCGGCCGATCTCCTCGGCGGTCAGGTCGTAGGCCTGGGCCAGGGTCAGCTCAGGCAGCAACTCGGTGACGTCGGGGCCGATCATGTGGGCGCCGAGGATCTCGTTGTAGCGAGCGTCCGCGACGATCTTGACGAAGCCCGCGCCCTCGCCGAGGCCCCAGGCCTTGCCGTTGGCGGCGAAGGGGAACTTGCTGACCTTGACCTCGTAGCCCTTGTCCTTGGCCTGCTGCTCGGAGTAGCCGAAGGAGGCGATCTGAGGCTGGCAGTAGGTGGCGCGCGGGATCATGTCGTAGTTGATCGGATGGGTCTCGACGCCGGCGATGGTTTCCGACGCCACCACGCCCTGCGCCTCGGCGGTGTGGGCCAGCATCATCTTGGCCGTGCAGTCGCCGATGGCGTAGATGTGGGGCACGTTGGTGCGCATGAAGTCGTCGATGGCGATGGCGCCCCGCTCGGTGAGCTGCACGCCGGTGTTCTCCAGGCCGTAGCCTTCGGTGCGCGGCGCGAAGCCGATGGCGGAGAGGAAGCGGTCGGCCTCGAGCACCTTCTGGGAGCCCCCGGACGCCGGGCTGACGGTCACCCGCACGCCGGAGCCGGTGTCCTCGATGGACTCCACCTTGGTGGAGGTCAGCACGGTGACCCCGAGCTTCTTGTAGGCCTTGGCGAGCTCGGCGGAGATCTCCTTGTCCTCGGTGGGGACCATGCGGTCGAGGAACTCGACGATGGTCACCTTCACCCCGAACTGGCTGAGCACGTAGGCGAACTCAGTACCGATGGCACCGGAACCGCCGATGATGATCGAGCTGGGCAGAGAGTCCGCCAGGATCTGCTCTTCATAGGTGACGACGTTGGCCGAACGCGTGGTGCCCGGCAGCATCCGGGTGGTGGCGCCGGCGGAGATGATCGCGTTGTCGAAGGTGACGCGCTGGGTGGAGCCCTTGTCGTCGGCGACGTCGATGGTGTGCGCATCGACGAAGGTGCCCCAGCCGCTCAACTCCTTGATCTTGTTCTTCTTCATCAGGTAGTGGATGCCCTTGGTCATCCGCTCCGAGACGGCCCGGCTCCGGGAGAAGGCCTTGCCGTAGTTGAAGGTGACGGTGCCTTCGATACCGAAGGTGTCGGCCTCGTGGTTGAAGATATGGGCCAATTCGGCGTTGCGCAGGAGCGACTTGGTCGTGATGCACCCGACGTTGAGGCATACGCCGCCCCAGTATCGCTTCTCGATAATCCCCACGCTCTTGCCCAACTGGGCGGCGCGGATGGCGGCCACGTAGCCACCGGGGCCCGCGCCAAGAACAACGACGTCAAAATGAGAGCTCATGGGGGCAACTTTAGCCCGGTCAGCAGTGCTGCGCTCCCCTGGCCAAACACGGTTTCTCACCCAATCTTGTATCGAATAATCTCATGTGTGAGATAGCATGGCGCAATGAGCGCAACCAGTGAGTCCATCGGGCGGATGATCCGCGAAGGTCGTAACCAGCTCGGATGGTCGCAGCAGCGACTAGCCGAAGAACTGGGAACGGCGCAAAGCGCGGTGCACCGCATCGAGAACGGCCAGCAGAATCTCTCGCTCAGCATGATCGACAGGCTGGCTGAGGCGCTGAATATGCCGCTCATCCAGACCACCACCCAGGGCAAGATTAACCTCGAGATCGAGGGCCCCACCACCCTCAGCGGATCCATCGATGTGCGTTCCTCCAAGAACGCCGCCGTCGCGCTGCTCTGCGCCTCGTTGCTCAACCGTGGCACCACCACGCTGCGCGGCATCGCCAGGATCGAGGAGGTCGACCGGATCTCCGAGGTGCTCGCCTCGATCGGCGTGGAGCTGACCTGGGTGGACGAGGGCCAGGATCTCCAGATCAAGCGTCCGGAGACGCTGACCCCGGAGACCATCAATGTGGCGGCCGCCAAGCGCACCCGCTCGATCCTGATGTTCCTGGGCCCCCTGCTTCATGAATTCTCCGAGTTCCAGCTGCCCTACGCAGGCGGCTGCGATCTCGGTGCCCGCACCGTGCACCCACACATGTCGGCGCTGCACAAGCTGGGGCTCTCCGTCGAAGCCACCGACGGCTACTACCGCGCCTCCGTGCAGCCGGTGAGCGCGGATCGACGCGTCGTCACCCTGATCGAGCGCGGCGATACCGTCACCGAGAACGCCATCATGGCCGCAGCCCGCACCCCGGGAGTCACCGTGCTGCGCAACGCCTCCGGCAACTACATGGTTCAGGACCTGTGCTTCTTCCTGGAGCTGCTCGGCGTGCCGATCGAGGGCATCGGCACCACCACGTTGACCATCACGGGCAAGCCCGACATCGACGTGGACGTCGATTACACCATCTCCGAAGATCCCATCGAGGCCATGAGCCTGCTGACGGCGGGCATCGTCACCAAGTCGGAGATCACCGTCTCGCGGTGCCCCATCGAGTTCCTCGAAGTCGAGTTCGCGGTGCTGGAAGAGATGCACCAGCGCTTCGAGATGTCGGAGGAATACACCAGCCACAACGGCAAGACCCGGCTGGTCGACGTGACGGTCAAGCCCTCGGAGCTGATCGCCCCGCTGGACAAGATCCACCCCATGCCATTCCCCGGGCTGAACATCGACAACCTGCCGTTCTTCGCCGTGATCTGCGCGGCCGCGTCGGGCCAGTCGGTGATCTACGACTGGGTCTACGACAACCGTGCGGTGCACCTGAGGCAGCTCCAAGAACTCGGCGCCAACATCCAGCTGATGGACGCCCACCGGCTTCTGATCATCGGCCCCACCAACTGGCGTGGACGCCAAATGGTCTGCCCGCCTGCCCTGCGCCCGGCGGTCTGCCTCCTTCTCGCCGCGTTGGCCGCACGGGAGACGACCCGCCTCCTGGACGTCTACGTGATCAACCGCGGATACGAGGACTTCCCCCAGCGGTTGAACAAGCTGGGGGTGCCGGTGACGACATGTCTTCAACATTCCCGAGGACTGATTGTCCAGTTGGCTGGCCGCTAAGCGAGGCGCATGGCCTCGAAGACGAAGCGGCTCCACCATAAACCTGCTGGCCGCGACCAAACGCAGCTCGGGGTGGCCTGACGCGGCCGTGGCCTCAAGGACCGAGTACACCACCGAGGCGGTCGCGCCCAGCGTCTGCTGGAGGTCCTGGTGCGCAGCCAATGAGCGAGGAAGGTGGCCGTGGTGAGGTCGCCGGACCCGGTGAAGGTGCGCTCCAGCAGCGGGCTTCCACCCGCCAGGCCTGCGCTCTACCGACCGCGATCATTCGCATCCGGTCGTGCCAAGGCGTCCCTTCCCCCACCACGGAGGTGACGAGCACGATCTGCGGTCCGCGTTCCCGAAGGACGCGGGCCAAACGCACGACGTCGTCGATGGTGGTGCTCTTCTCGCCCGTCAGGAACTCCAGCTCGAACAGGTTGGGGGTCGTGATGTCAGCGGAGGCGATGACGTGGTCGCGCCAGAACTCGGGGATGCCGGGGCGGGCGTAGAAGCCGCGATCGGAGTCGCCCATGACGGGGTCGGCGGTGAAGATCGCCTCGGGATTGCGCTCCTTCACCAGGGCAGCCGCGTCGAGGATCACCTGCTCCCACCTCTGGCGTGCCCAGGTAACCGCACAGCGCGTCCACCTGGTTGAGCACGCCGCGGTCGTCGATGCCCTGAACGACGTCCCACACGTCGCCGGCCGGAATCAGCGGGCCGCGCCACGTGCGCCGTAGCCGGTGTGGTTGGAGAAGTTGACCGTATACACCGGCCACACATCGACACCCTGACGCTGAAGCGGAAACACTGCAGAAGAGCTGTCGGCATGGCCATATGCGACAGCCGACTGAATAGAGAGCACCCTCTCGTAGACATGCGCAATATTGTGCCACTGCAGCGGGCTGCGCATACCCCGCTCTCACAACCAGCGACACGGGCATAATGTGCTCATGGCGAAATCTGCGGGGTCTTTCTATGTCTCAGGAGTTCATCGCGATGGCTCACCGAGGCGGCTCCCTGCTGACCGCAAATCTTGGCATCGAGAACACCATCAAGGCCTTCGATAACGCCGCCGTCGAACTGGGATTTCGTTACATCGAGACCGACGTGCAGGTCACCCGGACGGCGTGCCGGTGATCTTTCACGACACGACGTCACTCCGGGTGACCGATGAACCCGGCCGGGTGTCCTCCATCCCCTATTCCCGGTTGAAGGAACTCCGGGTGGGGGGACGCGAGCCCATCCCCACCTTGGACGAGGTACTGGAGGCTTTTCCCCAGGTGCGGTTCAACATCGACATGAAGGTCGATCGAGCCACCGGACTGATCGCCGATACGATCCGCGCCCACAACGCCCAGCACCGGGTATGCATCGGCGCGTTCAGCCAGAAGCGGCTGCGCCTCTTCCGCAAGCTGCGCCCCGATGTTCCCACCAGCTTCAGTCCCCTGGCCGTCGCCGCTCTCCGGTTGGGCTTCCGGCCCGGCGGAGGCGAGGTGTTCCAGATCCCCCGCACGCATTCGTTCTTCGGCCTGCCGATCACCCTGGCCACCCCGCGGCGCATCAACGCAATCCATGACTATGGCCGCAAGGTTCACGTCTGGACGATCGACGATCCGGTGGCGATGCACGAACTCATCGACTGGGGTGTGGACGGCATCATCACCGATCGTCCCGATTTGCTCAAAGGAGTTCTCCGCAATCGCGGCATGTGGTCCGCTCAATAGGGAACGATGGAGATCAGCCAGACGTTGTCTTAGGAGAAGAAGGGAGGCGAAATGGCAGATCGCGCATTGAGAGGTGTGGGACTGGGTTCCAAGACCTTCGAGGACGAGCAGGGCATCGAATTCGCGCAGCGGCAGAGCCTGGGGTTCGACTGCCCCAAGGGCCACCACTTCGAGGTGACCTTCGCCATGGAGGCAGAGCTACCCACCGAGTGGGAGTGCAAGAAGTGCGGCTCGATGGCGGTGCGCTCCGATGGCGTCGTCGGTGAGGAGAAGGCGACCAAACCCGCGCGTACCCATTGGGACATGTTGCGTGAGCGTCGCTCCATCCCGGAGTTGGAGGACATCCTCAACGAGCAACTCACCAAACGCCGCGAGTCGAACTCGCTCTACTGAGTTCGCGTACTACCGCGCGTTCGGATGACCCTCCGCAGGAGGATCGTCCGCGCGCGGATCGCTGAACGGATCGCCTTCGGCATCGGAGACGATACGTCCCTCGATGACCGGATGGGTGGGATCGGCGTCGCTGGTGTCTCTCATGTCTCTCACCACCTCGCCCTCGATGGTTCCGGTCCACACCACGTTGTCGCGGCGCATGGCCCGTGCTGCCCACCAGGAAATCGCGGAGCGGATGAAGGGCCGGGTGAAAGGCATCACCAGCGACAACCCCAGGATGTCGCTGAGGAAACCGGGGATCACCAGAAGCAGGGCCCCGATCATCACCAGCGCCGTATCGGCCATCTGCCCCCGCGGCAGGTGGCCGGTGCGCGCGATGTCGCGGAACGTGTCGAGTGCCTTGCGCCCCTCACGCTGCAGAAGATAGATGCCGATGCCGGCGGTGACCCCCATCGCCAGTAGGGTCCACCAGCCGATCGCCTGGGCAACCCAGATGAAAACGGCGAGTTCCGCGAAGCCGTAAACCAGAAACGGGAGGACGAGCAGCATGACCCTGCCCAGGTCGGATCCTGGGCGCGCGGCCATATCAGCCCTTCCCCGACGGTGTGCGACGACGCACGGAGGGGGCGAGGTCCTTCAGTTGGCCCAGGCGGTACTCGATGCCCCACAGCGTCGAACGAATCAGCGCTTCGACGACGATGTTGCGATTCATCTTGGAGTCGCCGAACTCTCGTTCCACGAACTCGATGGGAACCTCGACGACGGTGTAGCCGCGACGCAGGGTGCGCCACACCAGGTCGATCTGGAAGCAGTAGCCGGCGGAGGCCACTTCGTCGAGATCGATCCCCCGCAGCGTCTCGGCTTTGAAGGCGTTGAAACCGCCGGTGGCGTCCTTGACGGGGATCCCTAACCACAGCCGCGTCCACAGCGATCCGCCACGGCTGATGAACTCGCGGTGCTTGGGCCAGTTGACCACGCTGCCGCCGGGCACCCACCGCGAGCCCTTGGCCATGTCGGCCCCATCGGCGAGGGCCTGCAGCAACGCCGGCAGCTGCTCCGGCTGATGCGACCCATCGGCGTCGTGCTCCACCAGAACGTCGTAGTCGTTCTCCAAGCCCCAGTGGAAGCCTGCCAGGTAGGCCGCGCCCAGACCCTGCTTGCCCTTGCGGTGCATCACGTGAAGGTGCTCGTCCTGCGCCGCGAGTCGGTCCGCGATCGCCCCCGTGCCGTCGGGAGAGTTATCGTCTGCGATCAGGATGTGCGCGTCGGGCACCGCTCGGCGAATCCGGCTGGTGATCGACTCGATGTTCTGTGACTCGTTGTAGGTGGGGATGATCACCAGCACGCGGCCAAGCGACGAGACATCGTTCATGGGGTTGTGCCTCCAAGGAGAAAAAGTTGCGTCCCCAGCTTACTTGACGTCCTCGCGTCGCCTCAGGGCGAGTACCATCCCGAGCGCCGTCGCCAGTGCCGCGAGGTAGGCGATCGGCTGGCTGATGTGGACGGCGAGGGTGACGTTGTCGCGCAGCGGCATCTCGTAGCTCCGCGCAGCGGCGACGAACTCCTCCGTCGGCTCGTGCACCTCTCCCCTCGCATCGACCAGCGCCGTCACCGAGTTCAGGGTGGAGGCCAGCACCTCCCTCTGCAGTTCCATCGCCCGAACGCGGTTGATCACCAGTTGCTGGTGGATCTGCATGGTGCCGGCGTAGGTATTGGTGTTGGACTGCGAGACGATCAGCTGGCCGCCGTGGCGCACCGTGTCGTAGACGGTGCCGTCGTAGGCCAGCTCGAAGCAGATGATCACCCCGGTGACCAGGTCGGGCCAGCGACTCGTGGGGGTATCGATGGCGCCGGGGATGTCCCCGGGGATGGATTGATATCCCGCATGCTGCAGCACCGGCAGCAGGGGCAGCAGCAGGTCGCGGTAGGGAATCCACTCGCCGAAGGGCACCAGGTTTCGCTTGTCGTAGCGCGAACCGGATCCCGTCTCGGGATCCCACCAGATCGCGCTGGTGGCTCTGGTCTGCTCCTCATCACCGAGCGTGACCGCCCCCACCAGCACCGGCACTCCTGAGAGGTGAGCGGACAGATCCACCTGTCGCTGGGTCTCTTGATCGCGGTGGGGATCGGTGTCGGTGGCATTTTCTGGCCACACGACGAAGTCCATCGGCTGTTCGCCGCGCGCACGATTGGCGGCCACGGCCAGGATCGTCTCGCTGAAGGCGTTGTTCGTCACGCTGCGCGCGTAGTTGGGCGTGCCCTTCTCCTCGCGGTTCACGTTGGGCTGCACAGCCGTGACCGCCACGCTCTCGGTGGTGACGGGCAGCGGCACCCACCGCAGCGCCCCGCCCACGGCGAACACCGCGAGGACGGCGAGGAGGGCCGCGACGCGCCGGCGACGAGACACCATCACCAGCAGCAACTGCGAGGTCAGGGCGACGAGGAAGGCGACGCCCGTGATCCCGACGTAGGGCAGCCACCCCGCCAAAGGCTGGTCGACGGTGGTGTAGGCCAGCCTCGTCCAGGAGAAGCCTCCGAAGGGAACGGTTCCGGACAAGAACTCCATGGCTACCCAGGCCGCCGCCACCCAGGCGGGCCACCATCGAAGCCTGGCGAGCGCCGGCAGCACCGCGCCCAACCCGGCGAACCACAACGACATGAAGGCCACGAGCGCCACCGCGACGGCCACTCCGACCAGGGGCGAGCCGATAGAGGAACCGAGCTTCGCGACCCAGGTGATGGTCAGGGTGTTCATCGCGAGCCCGGCGACGTAGCCGTAGCCGGCGGCGTGCTTGGCTCGTCGGCCGCTGAGCAGCCATGTCATGAGCGCGAGCCCCAGCATGGTGGCCGGCCAGAGACCCATCGGCGCCTGGCCGAGACCGATCAGCAGCCCCGCCAGCACGGCGAGCACCGTCGACAGCCAACGGGACAACTCTGGGCGCTCAATCACGTAGTCGAGTATGGCAGCATTGCCGAATGGGCACCCTGATGGCGTTCGACACGTCGTATCTGTACTTCCGCGCCTACTTCGGCGTGCCGAGCAGTTTCCGCGCTCCCGACGGCACGCCCGTCAACGCGGTGCGCGGCACGCTGGATTTCATCGCTCGCCTCGTTTCCCAGTACCAACCGGATGAGGTGGCCTGCGCGTGGGACGACGATTGGCGCCCGCAGTGGCGCGTGGATCTGGTGCCCAGTTACAAGGCGCATCGGGTGGTCGAGGTCGCCGGGGCCGAAGCGGAGCAAGTAGAAGCCGATCTCAGCATCCAGGTGCCCTTCATCCGGCAATGCCTGGATGCGCTCGGGCTTCCCATCGTCGGCGCGCCGGAGCACGAGGCTGACGATGTGCTGGCCTCGCTCGCCGCCGCGAATGACGGGCCTACCCTCGTGGTCACCGGGGATCGGGACCTGTTCCAGCTGGCGAGCGACGACACCAGCGTGATCTACGTGGCCCGCAGCGTCGCCAAACACGAGGTCGTCACCCCCGAAAGCCTGTTGAGCAAGTACGGCATCGCCCCGGAGCGCTATGTCGATTTCGCGGTGCTGCGCGGCGATCCCTCCGACGGTCTGCCCGGGGTCAAGGGCATCGGGGAGAAATCCGCGGCCACCCTGGTGGCCGCCTATCCTTCGCTCGCGGCCATGGCAGAGGCTGCCGCCGATCCCGCGTCGGCGATGGCCAAGGGGCTACGCGCCAAGCTGCTGGCCGCCACCGACTATCTGGAGCCGCCCGCCGGGTGGTGGCGTGCGTGACGGATCTGCCGCTGGGCCTGCCCATGCGTCGTCCCGTCGATCGAACCGCCGCGGAGGCTCTAGGTGAGGAGCTGGGTCTCGGCGGCGCCATGACCCGGGCCATCGCCGCGCTCAGCTGACGCCCGCTACTTCCTGCCGGCGTGCAGGAGATACAGCGCGCTGCTGGCGAAGAGGTTCGCTCCCACGTTGCCGAACGGCCTGGTGCGGCCGCGATCGTCGAGGATGATCCGGCGGTCGACCTTGAGATCCAGCTCCGTGAACAGCGGTTCGAGATCCGCCAGGGTGGTGAAGTGCAGGTTGGGGGTGTCGAACCAATCGAAGGGAAGATCCTTCGACATCGGCATCCTGCCGCTCAGCAGCCGGAGCCGGTTGCGCCAGTGGGCGAAGTTCGGCATCGACACCACGGAATGCACGGCGATCCGGGCGATCTCGCGCAGCACCTCCTTCGGCCGCCGCACGGCCTGCAGGGTGCGGGAGAGGACCACGACGTCGTAGGAGTCGTCGGTGAATTCCGAGAGCTGGCTGTCGAGGTCGAGGTCGATCACGTTCACGCCGGCCCTGATCGCGGTCAGCACCTGGGCGGGATCGATCTCCACGCCGGTGCCGGTGCAGCCCTTGTCCATCAGCATCCGCAGGAGCCTGCCGTCGCCGCAGCCCAGGTCGAGGACGCGCGACTTCTCGGGAATCATCCGGGCGATCAGCTCGAGGTCGGGACGGGTGTTCATCGCACTTCCTCCGCCGCACGCGCCAGGAAGGCCCGCACCGTCTCGTGGTACTGCTCGATCTCCAACAGGAACGAATCGTGTCCCCACGGCGAGGCGATGTTGCGGAAGGTGACCGGCACCTTGGCGCCTTCCAGGTAGCGCACGATCCGACGTGAATGTTCGGTGGAGAATCGCCAATCGGAGTCGAAGCTCACGATCAGGTACCGCACGGGATCGGCCTCGATCTTCGGCACCCAGCATTCGTCGGAGAACGGGTCGAAATAGTCCATCGCGCGCGAGAGGTACAGGTAGCTGAGGGCGTCGAAGCGCTCGAGGAATCGTTGGCCTTGATACTCCAGATAGCTTTCGACGGCGAAATCGATGTCGAAGTTCGGCGAAAGGTGCTCAAACTGCGCCTGGCGGCCGAACTTCTCGGAGAACGCCTCCTCCGAAAGGTAGGTGATGTGGGCCATCATCCGGGCCACCGACAGGCCTTTGTCGGGGATGGTGCCGTGCGAAGCGAAGTCTCCCCCGTGAAACTCCGGATCGCGCATGATCGCCTGCCGGCCCACTGCGGAGAAGGCGATGTTCTGCGCCGTGAGCCGCGAGGAGGCGGCAAAGATCAGCGCGTTGTCGATGTCCTCAGGATGGCTGAGGGTCCATTGGAGCACCTGCATGCCGCCCAGCGACCCGCCCACCACGGCGGCCCAGCGCTCGACGCCCAGATGGTGGCCGAGTGCGCGGTGCACGGAGACGAAGTCGCTGATGTCGAGCAGCGGGAAATCGAGGCCGTAGGCCTTGCCCGTCGAGGGATTGATCGACGACGGCCCGGTGGTGCCCCGGCATCCGCCCAGCAGGTTCGCGCTGACGACGAACCACACGTCGGTGTCGATGGGCTTGCCGGGTCCGATCATGTTGTCCCACCAGCCGGGCCTCTCGGCACCCGCGTGCATGCCGGCCGCGTGTGCGTCGCCGGTGAGCGCATGGCAGATGAACACCGCATTGCTGTGCCGAGCGTTGAGCGTGCCGTACGTCTCATAGGCGACCCGAACCGAAGCCAAAGACGCCCCGCTGCGCAACTGCAGCGGGGAGCCCTGGTCGAAGAGGTCGGCGAACTCGGTTTCCACGGGTCCGACGCTACGAGGGGAAATCACGTCCCCATTGTGGCAGGTCAGAGGCCTGCGAGCGCCTGCTCCACGTCTGCGAGCAGGTCGTCGACGTGTTCGATGCCCACGGAGAGGCGCACCATCTCTGCCGGCACCCCTGCCGCTTCCAGTTCCTCTTCCGAGAGCTGGGAATGCGTGGTGGAGGCGTTGTGGATCACCAGCGACTTCGCGTCGCCGATGTTGGCCAGGTGGCTGAACAGGCCGAGCGACTCGACGAAGCGCGAACCAGCCTCCCGTCCGGCCTTCAGCCCGAACGAGACGAGGCCTCCGAAGCCACCTTTAAGGATCCGCTTCGCCACGTCGTGCGTGGGGCTCGATTCGAGACCGGGGTAGTTGACCCAGGCCACCTTGTCGTGGCCTTCGAGATAGCGGGCCACCGTCTCCGCATTGCTGGAATGGCGCTCCATGCGCAGGTGCAGCGTCTCGATCCCCTGCAGCGTCAGCCACGAAGTTAGCGGCGCGATCACCGCCCCCGTGTTACGCAACAGCACCGTGCGCGCCCGGATGATGTAGGCCGCCGGTCCCGCCGCGTCGGTCCATACCGCGCCGTGATAGGCCGGGTCGGGTTTTGCCAGGCCGGGGAAGCGCTCGGCGTGCGCGGCCCAGTCGAAGCGGCCCGAATCGACGATCACGCCGGCGAGCACCGTTCCGTGCCCGCTCAGGTACTTCGTGGCGGCGTGCACCACGATGTCCGCACCATGATCGATGGCGCGGGTCAGGTAGGGCGTCGGCACGGTGTTGTCGACGATCAGCGGAAGCCCCTGCGCGTGCGCGGCCTCCGACCAGGCATCCAGATCGACGACGTTGAGCGCCGGATTGCCGATGGTCTCCGCGAAGACGAGCTTGGTCTTGTCATCGACGTGGCGAGCGAGGTCCTCCGGGCGGGCGGGATCGACGAAGCGCGTCGTGATGCCGTACTGCTCCAGCGTGTGCGCGAACAGCGCGAAGGTGCCGCCGTAGAGCGTCGACAACGCGACGATGTTGTCGCCGGCGTAGGTGAGGTTGAGCACCGAGTAGGTGATCGCAGCCATTCCCGAGGCGACAGCCAGCGCGCCGATGCCGCCCTCCAGCGCAGTGATCCGCTCCTCGAAGACGTTCTGCGTGGGGTTCATCAGCCGGGTATAGATGTTGCCCGGCTTGGCCAGCGCGAAGAGGTCGGCGGCGTGCTGGGTGTCGTCGAAGACATACGACGTGGTCTGGTAGATGGGCACCGCCCGGGCGTTCGTCGTCGGGTCCGGCTGCTCTTGTCCCGCGTGCACCGCGATGGTCTCGAGACGATGGGTCATCTTTACCCCCTGGGGTTAGTGGCTACTGTGTCCGAACCATAGAGGCCTGAGGCGCGAGGAAGAGTGCGTCTCGGAGATCTCACTGGCTAGGGAACGAGCTCGCCTCGCCCCTCAACTCGCGGATCAGCAACGTAGCGCCCACGATGGCGGCCGGGGTGCCCAGCACGGCTACGCCGGGGATCAGGAAGATCAGATAGGCACCCACGCCGAAGCCGAGTTGCCGGGCGCGGTGGCCGGCGAGCAACGCCTGTCGCTGGGCGAGCGTCAGGCCTCGGGCGTCGCCGGGAAGGGCGGTGAGTTCCACAGAGAGCATCCGGCCGGCAAGGAACGCGCCCACCAAGGCCGCCGCCACCGCTCCCACGACGGGAATCAGGCTCACCAGGAACACGCCGATCGCAGTGACCAGCGCGACCGTCGCGAGCCTGACGCCATCGCTGACTCCCCTGCCCATGGAGGCCCACAGCGACATTTCGACGAACCGTGCTCCGCCCAGGTCGCGCTCCGCGTCGCGCCAGACCTTCTCGAAGAACGGCTGTCCCACCAGCAGCGTCAGCGCGGCGTAGCTGATCACCATGAGGAAGCCCGATCCCACGACGATCGCGCCGGCTACCAGGGCGCGCAATGCCGCGGAGGCATAAGCCGCCCATCCCGAAGCGAAGGGGGTGAGCCCGGTTGCCCAGTCGTAGGAGGAGGTGCCGATCCAGATCAGCAGCGCGAACATGACGACGCCGACGATCAGCGCGGGGATCGCGCTGATCGCCATACGACGCGGGTTCCGCGACCAATACCCGAAGCCGCGCAGCAACGTCCTGAAGCCATGGATGAACTCTTGGATCATGGGTTCTACTGTGACAGATCTCCCAAGTCGCTCCGGCGCACATCCTCGCCGCGGGCACGCCGGACCAGCACGGCGATGCCGCCGGCCGCCAGGCCCCACAGCGCGTTGGTGAGCAGGACCGCGACGATCCCCACGGGCGTGGTCGACGGTCCTTGCAGTTCCCCGCTGAGGATGGGCGACAGCACCGCGCTCAGCACGATCGCCATCACCGCGTACACCAATCCGGTGGCGACCAGGGTCGCCACGGGAGAGCCGACCCGGCTGTATCCCACGATGAGCACCCACGCGAGGGTGATACCGACGGTGAGCAGGACCGGCGTGGCCGGCTTCCCGAGAGCGTCGCTCCATCCGACGATGGAGAACAGCGGTCGAACGAGCGCCAGGGTGGCGAGGCCGAAGATCAAGGGCCAGTGAAGGCGGTGCGGGAGCATCGAGGTTTTCATGCCGTCAACGCTAGATTTTCGCCTTGGTGCCCCGCGTCGGGCGGTGAACGTCACTTCCGTATCACCGGCGTCGCTCCCGGACGACCACGAGATGTCGCTTCTCGACGTACAACCCCCGGATCGCCGCGATGCGATGATGGAGACAACCGCATCCAGGGAGGTGCATCGATGGCGGCGACGATCGAGCGAGCGGATCCGGAGGTCCCGACCTGGGTGCTCAGCGTGCTGGTCGCCGCGAGCCAGGCGATCGTCGTGGCGCTGATCGTCGCGATCGGTTCCGGCGACGTAGGGCAGCATCGGGCGGGCGCCTACCTCTTCGCCGCGGGTTTCGGGGCTTTGCTCCTGGCACGACGAGGGGCGCCTAGAACGGTTCTGGTAGCGGCCATCGCCTCGGTCTTCGTCTATTACGCCCTCGGCTATCCCCCGATCGGCATGGCCATCCCCGTCTTCGGCGCCTTCTACGCAGTGGCGCAACGGGGCCGCATCGCCTTCGCCTCGGGCGCGGGCATCGTCCTCTTGGCGGTATCGCTGTACTTCCGCACGCAGGACGGCGAGTCCAGCAGCGTTTTGGCCTACGACGTGGTCACCAACGCGGCTCTCATCGGATGCGCCATCGCCCTCGCGATTGCCGTGCGGAACCACCGCGCGCTGAATGAGCAGCATCGTCGCGTCCTCGCGCTGGAGCGTCGCAACGAACAGGAACGCGCCGCCCGCCAGATCCAGGCCGAGCGGGTCCAGATCGCGCGCGATGTCCACGACTCCGTCGGCCACGCCCTCTCGCTGGTTTCGGTGCAGGCGCGCGTGGCGCAGCAGGCCCTGGGCGAGGACGAGGAGGCGGTCGGCCGGGCGCTCGACAACGTGGTGGCGACGACCGGTTCGTCGCTGACCGACCTGCGGCGCACGATCGCCCTGCTGCACCGCGAGCCCGGGGCCACCGAGCGCGCCCCCTTGACCTTGGCCGGTATCGAGCGCACCGCCCAGGCCGCGCGCGACGCAGGGCTGGATGTGCAGGTACGGGTCGACACCGACAGCGAGCTCATCTCGGCCGCCACCGCGAGCACTGCTTTCCGGATCGTCCAGGAATCGCTGACCAATGTGCTCCGCCACGCGCGGGCCCACGAAGCTGAGGTGCGAATCCGGATCGACGGCGACGATCTCCACCTGCGCATCGCGGATGACGGTCGAGTCAGCACCCCCACCACGAGCACCGACGGACAAGGGATCATGGGGATGCGAGAACGCGCGGCGCTGCTCGGCGGCACCCTGAGCACCGAGAGCACCCCGTCCGGTTTCATCGTCCAGGCAGTTCTTCCCCTCCGAGGTTCGCGATGATTCGCGTCGTGATCGCCGAGGATGAAGCGCTTCTTCGCAGCGGCTTGATCGCGCTGGCCGAGCGGGATGGCGACATCAAGATCGTCGCGGAAGCGGATAAAGGAGGCGCCGCCGTGGCACGGGTTCGGGAGACCCGTCCGGATGTGGTGCTCATGGATATCCGCATGCCGGGCATCGATGGCATCGCGGCCACGCAGGTGATCATGGAGGATCCTGAGCTCTCCAACGTCTCGGTTCTGGTGCTCACCACCTTCGCGGAGGATCAGACGGTCATCGAAGCACTGAGGGCCGGCGCCGCGGGTTACCTGCTGAAGGACGTGGCACCGAACGAACTACGCGACGCGATTCGGTCGGTCGCGGCCGGCAGGCCCGTGCTTTCTCCAGAAATCACGGCAACCGTGATGCGCGCCGCCACCTCGCGGCCGGCACCGGAGACCACGGTGGTGGAGAAACTGGCTCCGCGCGAGGTCGAGGTTCTGGCGGAGATCGGGCGCGGGCTCAACAACGCGGAGATCGCGGAGCGACTGTTCATCAGCCCCGCCACCGCGCGCACCTACGTGAGCCGTTTGCTCCACAAACTCGACGCCCGCGACCGGGCACAGCTCGTGGTGATCGCGCACCGCGCAGGACTCGTCGACGGCGATCACCGATAGCGCAGAGACCGCCTTGGCACGCGCGACTCGTCAGTCGCGGTGCCGCCATCTCGCCACCACGAGCGGGGAGCCCGATTCCGGGTCCGGGATCACTCGCGCGTCGATGTGGAACACCTCCGAGACGAGTTCTTCGGTGATCACCTCGTCCGGGCTCCCGGTGGCCACGATCGATCCGTCTTTCATCGCCACGATGTGATCTCCGTAGCGCGCGGCCTGATTGAGGTCGTGCAGCACGGCGACCATGGTGTGTCCCTGCCTACGGTTGAGCCCGCGGCACAGCTCCAGGAGTTCGATCTGATGGCTCACGTCCAGGTAGGTGGTGGGCTCGTCGAGCAGCAGGATCGGCGTCTGCTGGGCCAGCGCCACGGCCATCCATACCCGCTGCCGCTGGCCGCCGGACAGTTCGTCGACCAGCCGGCCCGACAACTCCCGCACGCCGGTGGCGTCCATCGCCTCGCCGACGATGCGTTCATCCTCCGGCGACCACGGCTGGAAGAGCCGCTGATGCGGATAGCGGCCCCGCGACACCAGATCGACCACCCTGATGCCGTCGGGTGCCACCGGCCCCTGCGGCAGGAGCCCCACGTTACGAGCAACCTGTCGGGTGGGCAGCCCGTGTACGGCATGCCCATCGAGCAGTACCGCCCCGGCGGTGGGCGATATCAGCCGGGTGAGGCTCTTGAGCAGCGTGGACTTCCCGCAGGCATTCGGCCCGACGATGATGGTGAACCGCCCGTCGGGGATCTCCACGCTGACCTGCCGGCAGATCGTGCGATCTTGATAGCCCAGATCGGCGTTGTCCACGAGAAGTCGGGTCATGAGCGTCGGCCCTCCCTGAAAAGCAGCCACAAGAAATAGATTCCGCCGATCGAGACCGTGACGATGCCGACCGGCAGAGGAGAATCGGGGTTGATCCGCTGGGCGACGATGTCGGCGAGCAGGAGCAGGAAGGCGCCGGTCGCGGCGGTCGGCAGCAGTGCCAAACCGTCGGTGCGGGCCAGGCGCCGCGCGATCTGGGGCGCTGCCAGCGCGATGAAGGAAATAGGGCCTGCCGTCGAGGTGGCCAGTGCCGTCAGGCCCACGCCGATGACGATCGCGCAGACCTGCACCAACCGGACCCTGAGCCCCAATCCGGTGGCGAACGGCACCCCGATCTGCAGGATCCGCATCGATCGACCCAGGAGACCCACCGCGGCCAACAGCACCACCACGAAGGGCAGGATGAACAGCAGCGTCGACCACTTCGCGCCGGAGAGGTTGCCCGCTCCCCAGAGGCTGGCCATGATCGCGTCTTCCACCGAGGCGGTGAGCAGGATCCACACGTTGATGGAGGAGAGCATGGCGCTCACCCCGATGCCGACGATGATCAGGCGCACTCCCCTGGCCACGCCCCGCCGGGAGGCCAGGATGAACACCGCGAAGGCGGTGATCACGCCACCACCCAACACGCCCAGCATCGTCGCAACCGCCCCGCCTTGCAGGATGAGCATCACGATGATCGCCCCGGTATAGGAGCCGGTCTGGAATCCGATGACGTCGGGAGAGCCCAGCGGGTTTGCGGTGAGGTTCTGGAAGATCGCGCCGCTGAGTGCCAGCGCTGCGCCGAGTAGTACCGCCATGATCAGGCGAGGAAGCCGCCACTCCACCACGATCATGGTGCTGAAGGCGTCGCCACGTCCCACCAGCGCGGCCATGGCCTCGCGTGCGGTGACACCGGCATCGCCGTCGAAGATTCCGTATGTCGCCAGGGCGAAGGTGAAAACGGCGAAGGCGAGGCTGATCGCCAGCGCGCGGACGTCGAGAAGCATGAGGGGCCGGCCCGGTGGGCCGAGGCGCAGAACCCGACGGCCGAAGTCGAGCTCCGGAGCCGTGGCGGCGTTGTCAGTATGCATGGGGAATCAGGCCTCGGGGACGCGGAAACGACGGACCATGTAGACCAGCAGGGGTGCACCGACGAAGGCCGTGACCACACCGACGGGCACTTCCCCACTGGTGAGCACTCGGCCCAGCACGTCGCTGACGCCTAAGACCGCAGGGGCGGCCAGCACCGAATAGGCCATGATCCAGCCTTGGTGCGGACCCACCAGCATCCGCGAGAGGTGCGGGGCAAGAAGCCCGATGAAACCGATCGGTCCGGCGGCTGCGGTGGCGCCGCCGGCGAGCAAGGCGATGGCCACCAGCGCCACCATTCTGGTGCGATTGGGATTGGCCCCCAGCGCGACCGCGGATGCCTCGCCGAGGGCGAGCACGTCGAGCGCCCGGGTGCTCGCCATGGCGATGACCAGCCCGATCAGGATGAACGGCGCGATGGCCACCGCGGCGTCGAGGGGCTGGGACGCGGTGGTGCCCGCGGACCAGCCCCGCATGCGTGCGAAGACGTCGGAGTTGGTCAGCAGCACGGTCGAGGTGAAGCCGGACAACACCGCACCCAACGCCACCCCGGACAGCGTCATCCTGACCGGATTACCGCGCATCGGCCCGCTGTTGCCCAGCATGAACACCACCACGGAGGTGACCACCGCCCCCGCGAAAGACCACCACATGTACCCCCGGATGCCGGTGACACCGAAGTAGGCCAGGCCGAGCACCACGGCCAGTGAGGCTCCGGCGTTGACGCCCAGGATGCCCGGGTCGGTCATCGGGTTACGGGTGACCGCCTGCATCAATCCGCCGGCCACGCCGAGCCCGGCGCCGCAGAGGAGGATCAACACCGTGCGCGGCACGCGGGACTGCCACACCACCTGGGATACCGCGTCATCGGGATCGGGATGGAGGAGGAAGTGGAGGACCTCCGCCGACGGGATGGAGCGCGAGCCGACGAGCATGCTCAGTGCCAGGGCGGCGAGGCATACCAGCGCGAGCGGCAGCAGGCCGAGTGCCCTGACCGAGGCCCGAGGTCGGACCCCTGCCGGGATCTCGGTGACCGTCATGGGTGGGTCAGGAGACCTTCTGGGCGTTGCTCGTCAACTCCGCGACGGTGTTGAGCCACGCAGCGTAGGAGCGGGACGTCATCTCGCCTTTGGAGTACCACACGGAGATCTGACCGGCGCGCACGGCGGGCAGATCCTCCCACAGCTCAGTGGTGAAGGCCTCCTCCGGGTTGTCGGCGTTGTAGCCCTCGATGAGGAAGACATCGGTGGGGTAGGTCGAGGCCTCTTCCCACGCGATCTGCCCCCAGGGGTTGCCCTGCTCAGGCTTCGGTGCGCCCACGATGTTCGCACCCAGTTCTTCGAGGAGATCCGCCTGCGCGAACCCGACGCCGGAATACAGCATCTCCTTCACCGGGCTGGCCAGCATGAAGTTCAGGTCCTTTCCTTCCGCTGCGGCGCTGAACGCCTCCTTCGCCGCCGCGAACTCCTCGTCGGCAGCCGCGATCGCCTCGGATTCGGTGTCGCCACCAAGGAACTCGGCAACGGAGCGGGTATTGGCGATGTTCTCATCGACGGTTCCCCCGGAGGGCAAGGGAACGAACGGCGCCACGCGCAGCAGCTGCCCATTGACGTCCTCGTCGAACCAGGACCACCCTTCGGCGCCGCCGTTGCCGATGATCGCATCCGGACGGAGCTCGGCGAGCTTCTCCATGTTGATCTCGCCGTCCTTGCCGACGAACTCGATGCCGGAGATATCGGCATCTCCCATCACATTGGGGTTCTCGCAGTCGAAGCCGAAGAGCGCTGCGGGCTGCAGATCGTAGTCGCTGAAGGAGCTGTAGGCGTAGCAATCCATCACCAGCGTCTGCGGCTGTGCGTCGAAGGCGATCTCCAGACCTTCGATGGAGGGGTGCGTCAGGCTCACTGCGCCGTCGGCCGCGGGTTGCGTCTCGCCGGCGGAGGACTCCGGGGCCTCGGGGGTCGCGGAGTCGGGCGATGAGCACGCCGTGATCAGCAGGGCCGCGGACAGGGTGACAGGAACAAGGGCACGGGGTTTCACGAAATCTCCCAGGTGTGAGGGCAGGATGTCCAGGAGCTCAAAAGTTAGGCTAGGGATACCTAAGCTGTCAATTTGATGACAAGGATGGCGCGTAATTGGAGTGACATGGGCGCCCTGTAGCTCTTCGCCTCTGAGAGGAGGCGGCTCACGTCGGCCTACACCGCGGCCTTCGCGTGTTGCCGAACATAAGGCCACGCCAAAGAGCCATCCGTGTGCGACCCACGAGCGATAATGAGGGCAGGAGGCACTGTGATCACCCTGATACTCGTACGCCACGCCAAGTCCGACTGGAGCAACCCGATGCTCTCCGACCACGACCGACCACTCAACGCACGCGGCACCCGCAACGCCCCCATGATGGCCAAGCGACTCGCCGACACGGGCGTCGACGTGCAGCGAATCTTGTCCAGCACGGCTCTGCGAGCACGCTCCACCGCTGCCGCCTTCAGCGCCGAACTCGGAGTACCCGTCGAACTGGATGAAGACCTGTATCACGCGTTCCCCGGACACTCCTCACGAAAGCAGCCGAGGCAGGCGTCCCGTCGGTGATGATCGTCGCGCATGATCCAGGACTCTCAGATCTTGCCAGCCGTCTCTCGAACGGGCGCATCACGCACATGCCCACTTGTGCGGTCGCTACTTTCACCTGGCAGACCGACTCCTGGGAAGAAGCCACGCCTCCCGCGGAATCACTGAGATTCGCCACACCCCGGTGAGCACGCCTCCCCCAATATCAGTCGACGGGCTCTTGGCACATCGATAGCGGAATCTCATAGTGGTAGGCATCCGCGACCCACAGGTCGCCCCGCGACGTCACCGTGACAGAAACGTCATAGTCCGCCTCGGGCTCCCGGAAGATCACCTGGCCACCAGAATCGACGTTCGTTGCTTCGATCGCGCCCGATGGGAACGCCTCATCCAACGAGGTGAACGCCCGGTAAGCCCCTGAGTCGCTGCTCTGAGAAAACAAAAGAACCCCCAGTGTGACTAGGGGTTTCTCGATGGTGGGCGATGCCAGGTTTGAACTGGCGACCTCTTCCGTGTCAAGGAAGCGCGCTACCACTGCGCCAACCGCCCGAGGTGGAGACGGGATTTGAACCCGTGTACACGGATTTGCAGTCCGTTGCCTCGCCTCTCGGCCACTCCACCGCGTGGATCACCCTCCCGGTGGAGTTGGGAGAGGAATCTCCGAGCGGACGACGAGATTCGAACTCGCGACCCTCACCTTGGCAAGGTGATGCTCTACCAACTGAGCCACGTCCGCAGCTTCTTCGAGCCTTCCCTTTCGGTCTTGCTCTCCGACGCGTTGAGAACTCTAGCGCACCCTTTCCGAGGATGCCAAATCCAGCGTGACAGGCCGCTTCTTCCACCCCGAGAACAGTGGTTCGACGACGCGCTAAAGCCCGCGACACGCACCGTCCCCGAGCCCTGATCACCCCCTGCTTCCTCACCCGCCACGGGAGCTCTCCGTCTCAGTTCGCGCATCGGCGAGAGTTGCGCTACATTTAGTGACCGCTGGGGCGATTGGCGCAGTGGTAGCGCGCTTCGTTCACACCGAAGAGGTCGGCGGTTCGAACCCGCCATCGCCCACCCAGACTCCCCCACAAGCTACGCCGCTTGGGGGGAAGCTTCTTGAGGCCTAGCCTTTCCTTCCCTTTCAGGTGTCTGATTCTCGCAATCCGCGCGAGGCGCTGAGTGCCGTAGCGCGGGCCCACATGCTGGACATGCTCTAGAATCCCTGGCAAGTTATGCATAGTTCAGCGCTCGATGGGAAAGGGGGTCACGATGGCAGCCCCCGCGATCGTCCTCACCGCAACTGAGCCCGACGATCTCACGGTCGCGGGCTCTCTTCACGCGATACGGCGTACTTTGGCCGAGTATCGCCCCGACCTGACCGTCGATCTCGGCTTCATCGGGGGCACCCCTCGATTTCTCATATCGTGGCACGGGTCGCGCAATCCGATCAGCGCGAAATCGTACTCGTCCCCCTCGATCTGTCCTCTGCCGCCACCCACGATGCCAGCCTGGACGCGGAACGCGCTGCTGCGCTCCAGCGGGGGCTCAACGTGGTGGTCTCGCGACCCATCGGGCCGGCGAGCGAGCTGTTGAACGTGCTCGACGAGCGGGTGCGCGAAGCCCTGCAGCGACGCGCCGTGCTCGAACTCGATGCGTTGGTGCTCTCGGCCCCAGCCGGCGGCGACATCCGCGGCAACGGCCTCCTCGCTCGCCGAGCAAGGCAGTGGTCGGCCCATCACAAGCTTCCTGTGCAGCTCGCCGTCGACGAGGGCGACGGTCGTGCGACGGCCGCGGCCGTCACCACTCTCCGCGCCCAGGGACGACGGTCCATCGCCGTGGGCAGCCTGTTCCTCGTCCCTGACGAACACTTCCTCACCCATCAGGATGCCGCCCTTCGCGCGGGCGCTGTCGCGGTGACCGAGCCCATCGGGCACAGCGAGCACCTCTGCCAGCTGGTCCTGGCCCGCTACGCCTTCGGCGCCATGGAGCTTCTCGACGGGCATCCTCAACCCATCGAACTCACTGAGGACGACGACGGCGAACCAGCGCTACCGGAAAGCTCCTAAACTCGACACATGGATGACGCCGAGCAGCCCACACTGATCAAACCGGATTCCGAGTGGCGCCAGCAGTTGAGCGCACTCGAGTACCACGTTCTGCGCGAGCAGGGCACCGAACGCCCCTTCACCGGCGAGTACACCGATACCCTCGACGAGGGCGTCTACGCCTGCAAGGGGTGCGGCGCCGAGTTGTTCCGCAGCACCGAGAAGTTCTCCTCCCATTGCGGCTGGCCTAGCTTTTTCGCCCCGCTCGCCGACGACCGGGTGCGCTATATCGAGGACCGCTCCCTCCCCGGTAGGCCGCGCGTCGAGGTACGCTGCACGCGATGCGACGGTCATCTCGGGCACGTGTTCGAAGGCGAGGGCTACGACACCCCCACCGACCTGCGCTACTGCATCAACTCCGTCAGCCTCACCCTGCACCGAGCCAACTGACCGGCGAGACGACGTGCAACCCTCGGGTTTTGCGGCGCGTCACCCCCATCCTGCCGCCGTCCCAGGCCTAGGCTCAGAAGCGTGTCAGTCAGCGTGCCCGCCTCGTCGCACTATTCGCGTGCGCTGGAGGAGTTCGCCGCCATGGACTGGCGCCGCGGCCTGCAGATCGAGGAAATCGGCTCCCCGCAGCGCATCGCCCCATACTCCATCGCCCTTGAAGGGGAATTGACCTCCGGGGCGGCACCTGTCTCCTCAGGGCGTTTCATCCTCCTGCACGACCCGCTGGGAAACGACGCGTGGCAAGGCACGTTCCGGATCGTCAGCTATGCCCGCGCCGCCGTCGACCTGGAGATGGTGGCAGACCCGCTGCTGCCGGAGGTGGCGTGGTCGTGGCTTACCGATGCCCTCGGCCGCGAAAAATGTGCCGCCCGCACGCTGGCCGGCACGGTCACGGCCTCCTACGGGCGCTCCTTCGGCCAGATGAACAGCGAAGCCGACCGGGGCGAGGTGGAGGTGCGGGCCTCCTGGACCCCAACCCTCGACGACCATCATTCCGTCGTGGATCATCTTTTCGCCTGGCAAGACCTGCTGTGTCTCTTGGGCGGGGAACCGCCGGCTTCGTCCGGCGTGACCAGCCTGATGGAGAGAATTCGACGATGACCGGATACCTTGAGCACAGCCGAGAGCCCCTGCGTCCCGTGGTCTCCAGCCCTCGCGCTTTGGAGGAATGCCTCGACGCCCTGGCCGCCGCGTCCGGTCCGGTCGCCTTCGACGCCGAGCGCGCCCACGGCTACCGCTACTGGCCCAAGGCCTATCTCTTTCAGATTCGCCGCGAGGGAGCCGGCACCTGGCTGATCGACCCGCTTCCCTTCGAGCAGTATGGTCTATCCGTTCTCACGGAAGCCTGCGGCGATGCCGAATGGATCATCCACGCCGCGGGGCAGGATCTCCCCTGCATGCGCGACATCGACATCCTGCCGTCGCGCATCTTCGACACCGAGCTGGGCGGCCGACTCCTCGGCAAGCCGGGCGTCGCCCTGGGCATGCTGCTGAAGTACGAGCTGGGTATCAAGCTCCGGAAGGCGCACTCGGCCGTCAATTGGGCCACGCGCCCCCTCAAGGAATCGTGGCTCACCTACGCCGCGCTCGACGTCGACTACCTCATCGAACTGCGCAACACCATCGCCGAGCAACTCGATGCCACCGGACGCCGCGAGTGGGCCGAGGAAGAGTTCGATTGGCAGCTGCAGCACCACCTGGCGCCCCCTCCGTCCCCCGCCGAGCCATGGCGCCGGCTCAGCGGCATCACCAGCCTGCGCAATACGCGGCAGCTGGCCGTGGCGCGGGAACTGTGGATGGAACGCGACGCCATCGCGCGTCATCGCGACCGCCCTCCGAGCCACATCCTGACCGACGCCGCCATCGTCGATTTGGCGAGCCGGGCCCAGTCCACGGTGCCCGGCCCCGGAGCGCTGGGTTCGGTCCCCGGCTTCAGCACGCCGTCTGCGAGGCGCTATCACACGAACTGGACCCGCGCGCTCGCCAAAGCCGCGGAATTGCCGGAGGCTCGCTATCCCGCGCGGCGTCCGGCGTCGACGGGACTCCCCCATCCACGGTCCTGGGATCGCAAGAACCCCGAGGCCGCGTCGCGCTGGGAGAAGGTGCGTCCACGCATTGACACGCTGGCCTGCGAGCTCAGCTTCCAGTCCAGCATCATCGCCCCGCCCCAAGTCATCCAGAAAGCGGTCTACGAAGCGACGGACGGCGCCCCCGATGCCGAGCGCCTGAAGGAACTCGGCGCCAGGGCGTGGCAGGCCGAGTTCTTGGAAGCGCTCCTGAAGGAAGCGCTCTCCTGACGGGTGCTCGGCCTGTCAGCGGTGAGAGTCTTTGGACTGGTCGCTGTGGGTCATGCCGCGCTGCTCGTCCGCGAGGGCGAAATCGAGCACCCGTAGCGTGATCTGCGGGGCGGTCAGCCCCACCTCCTCCAGCACCTCTTGCCGACTGCCGTGGGCGAGGAACCTCTGAGGGATGCCGATGCAGTGCACCCGGATGCCGCCGTCCGTCTCGTCCAGCACGGCCCGCAGCTGCTGGCCGACGCCACCAACCACCAGGTTGTCCTCGATCGTGACCACCACGTCGAAGCGCCCGGCGTATTCGGCCAGGTCGTCGCTCACGGGCAGACACCACAGCGGATCCACCACCGTCGCCATCACCCCTTGATCGGCGAGCCGGTCGGCGACGTCGAGCGCGAGTCCGGCGAACTGTCCGATGCCCACCAGCAGGACGCGTGCTTTGGGAACGGAGCGCAGTACATCGAAGCGAGCCAGCCCCTCACCCACCGACACGACCGCCTCGATGGGGTCGGGCAGGCGCTCCTTGGAGAACCGCACCACCGTCACGGCATCGTCAACTGTGACCGCACGGTCCATGGCCTCCTCCAGGCGTTGCTGGTCGCGAGGAGCGCTCAGCTGCAGCCCTGGGATGGTGCTCATCAACGAGAGGTCCCACATGCCGTTGTGGCTGGGGCCGTCCGCACCCGTGATGCCGGCGCGGTCCAAGGTGATGGTCACCCCGCTGTGGTGCAGGGCCGCATCCATCAAGACCTGGTCGTAGGCGCGATTGAGGAAGGTCGAGTAGAGAGCCACCACCGGATGCAGGCCTGCCGTGGCCATGGCCGCCGCGGACGCGACGGCGTGCTGTTCGGCGATGCCGACGTCGAAGGTGCGGTCGGGATAAGCGGCGGCGAACCGGCCGAGGCCCACCGGGTGCAACATCGCCGCGGTAACCGCTACCAGACGGGGATGTTGGCTTCCCAGGCGCACCATGGTCTCGGCGAAGGCATCGGTCCAGGTGGCCTGCAGCGAGGCCGACAGCGGCTCACCCGTGAACTCGTTGATCTGGCCGACGGCATGGAAGCGATCCTCCTCGTGGTCCTCAGCGGCCTGAAATCCCTTGCCCTTGCGGGTGACGCAGTGCACGATCACGGGCTGGCCGAACTGACGGGCCTGTTCCAGCAAGTTGGTCAGGGCGCCGATGTCGTGGCCGTCGATGGGGCCGGTGTACTTGATGCCCAGGTCTGCGAAGAGCCCATGCTCCGGGGAGAGCACGTCCTTGACGCCAGTTTTGACGCCGTGGAGCAGGTCGTAGATGGGCCTGCCCATCAAGGGGATCCGGTTGACGGTACGTTTGATGAAGCTGAGCGTGCGCTCGTAGCGCGCATCGGTGCGCAACACGGAGAGGTGGTTGGCCAGGCCCCCCACCGTCGGCGTGTAGGAGCGGCCGTTGTCGTTGACCACCACGACGAGGCGCAGATGGGGCTGAGCGGCGATATTGTTCAGCGCTTCCCAGGCCATGCCTCCCGTCAGTGCCCCGTCGCCCACCACCACGACGACCGTGCGCTGTTCTCCGGTGAGATGGAATGCCTTGGCCATGCCCTCGCCCCAGGACAGCGCCGACGAGGCGTGGGAGCTGGTCAGCCAGTCGTGTTCAGACTCCGTGCGCTCCGGGTAGCCCGATAGTCCTCCGCGTTGGCGGAGCCTGTCGAAGCCGGCGGCCCGCCCCGTCAGGATCTTGTGCACGTAGGCCTGGTGGCCGGTATCGAAGATGACGGGGTCGTTCGGGGAGTCGAAGACCCGGTGAATCGCGAGGGTGAGCTCGACGGCGCCGAGATTCGGCCCCAAGTGCCCCCCTGTGCGGCTGACTTTGGTGATCAGAAAGGAACGGATCTCGTCCGCCAAGGCCTCCAGCTGTCGCTTGGAAAGCGCGCGAAGATCCCTGGGTTGAGTGATCGAATCCAGCAGAGGCATGGGCTCGATAGTAGCCCCTGCACCACTGCCGCGCCGGGTTTCGCAGCCTCAAAACACGATCGTGCAGACGCAAAAGTGGGGCCGCACACGAATGCGCGACCCCACCCAGCGTTCAGCGGCAGCGTCTCAGGCCTTGGCCAGGTTCCGCAGCACGTACTGCATGATGCCGCCGTTCAGGTAGTAGCTGCGCTCCCCCGGCGTATCGATGCGCACGACCGCGTCGAACTCGATGACCGAACCGTCGGGCTTGGTGGCAGCGACCTTCATCGTGGCCGGGGTGCGGCCCTCGTTGAGCTCGGTGATCCCCGTGACGGAGAAGCTCTCCTCGCCGGTGAGCCCCAGCGAATCGGCCGAATGGCCCTCGGGGAACTGCAGCGGAAGCACGCCCATACCGATCAGGTTGGAGCGGTGGATGCGCTCGTAGCTCTCGGCGATGACGACCTTCACGCCCAGCAGCGCGGTGCCCTTGGCTGCCCAGTCGCGCGACGAGCCGGAGCCGTATTCCTTGCCGGAGAGCACCACGAGCGGGATCTCCTGCTTGGCGTAGTTCTGCGCCGCCTCGTAGACCGTGGTGACCGGACCGTCGTCGAGGGTGAAGTCGCGAGTAAAGCCGCCTTCGGTACCGGGTGCGATCTGGTTGCGCAGCCGGATGTTGGCGAAGGTGCCGCGGATCATGACCTCGTGGTTGCCGCGACGCGAGCCGTAGGAGTTGAAGTCCTTGCGCTCGACGCCGTGCTCCGCGAGGTACTGGCCTGCGGGCGAATCGGCCTTGATGTTGCCGGCCGGGGAGATGTGGTCGGTGGTGACCCGAATCGCCTAGCTTCAGCAGCACCCGCGCATCCGAAACGTCCTGGACCGGCTCCGGCTCCGCCGGCATGCCGTCGAAGTACGGGCCCTTGCGCACGTAGGTGGAGGCGTCGTCCCACTCGAAGGTCTCACCGTCGGGGGTAGGCAGCGAACGCCACCGGTCGTCGCCGGTGAACACGTCGGCGTAGCGATCGGCGTACATCTCCGCGGAGATCGACGAGCCGACGACCTCTTCGATCTCGGCCTGGGTGGGCCACAGATCGCGCATGAAGACATCCGCGCCGTCCTTGTCCTGACCGATCGGGTCGTTGAACAGGTCGATGTTCATCGTGCCGGCCAGCGCGTAGACGATCACCAGCATGGGGCTGGCCAGGTAGTTCATCTTCACGTCGGGGCTGATGCGGCCCTCGAAGTTACGGTTGCCCGAGAGCACGGCGGTGACCGCCATGTCGTGCTGGTTGACGGCCTGGGAGATCTCGGGGATCAGCGGGCCGGTGTTGCCGATGCAGGTCACGCAGCCGTAGCCGACGAGGTTGAAGCCGATGGCATCCAGGTACTTGGTGAGCCCGGCCTTCTCGTAGTAGTCGGTGACCACCTGGGAGCCCGGGGCCAGCGAGGTCTTCACCCACGGCTTGCGGTTCAGCCCGCGCTCCACGGCCTTCTTCGCCACCAGCGCCGCGCCGATCATTACCGACGGGTTAGAGGTGTTGGTGCAGGAGGTGATGGACGCGACCGTGGCCGCGCCGTTCTCCAGCTCGAAGGAGGCGCCGTCATGCAGGGTAACCGGAATCTTGGCGTCGGGGTTGGGGGTATAGGAGCCGATGTGCTCCTGGAAGTTGGCCTTGGAGTCCACCAGCTTGATCCGGTCCTGCGGGCGCTTGGGGCCGGCGATGGACGGGACGACGGTGGACAGATCCAGTTCGATGTACTCCGAGTAGACGGGCTCGTTGCTGGGGTCGTGCCACAGGCCCTGTTCCTTGGCGTAGGCCTCGACCAGCGCGATCTGCTGCTCGTCGCGGCCGGTGAGCCGCATGTAGTCGGTGGTCTTGTCGTCGATCGGGAAGATCGCGATGGTGGAGCCGTACTCGGGGCTCATGTTGCCGATGGTGGCGCGGTTGGCCAGCGGCACCTCGGAGACGCCCTCGCCGTAGAACTCGACGAACTTGCCCACCACCTTGTGCTGGCGCAGCATCTCGGTGATGGTGAGCACCAGGTCGGTGGCAGTGGTGCCCTCGTTGAGCTTGCCCTTGAGCTTGAAGCCCACCACGCGCGGGATGAGCATCGAGACGGGCTGACCGAGCATCGCGGCCTCGGCCTCGATGCCGCCCACGCCCCAGCCGACGACGCCGAGGCCGTTGACCATGGTGGTGTGGGAATCGGTGCCCACACAGGTGTCGGGGTAGGCCTGGAGAGCGCCGTCGACCTCACGGGGAAGATCACGCGGGCCAGGTGCTCGATGTTGACCTGGTGCACGATGCCGGTGCCGGGCGGCACCACCTTGAAGTTGTCGAAGGCGGTCTGACCCCAGCGCAGGAACTGATAACGCTCGCGGTTGCGCTGGTATTCGATATCGGTGTTCTGCTCGAAGGCCGACGCGATGCCGAAGACCTCGGCAATCACGGAGTGATCGATCACCATCTCCGCCGGGGACAGCGGGTTCACCTTGGCGGGATCGCCGCCGAGAGCGACGACGGCCTCGCGCATCGTGGCCAGATCGACGACGCAGGGCACCCCGGTGAAGTCCTGCATGATCACGCGGGCGGGCGTGAACTGGATCTCGTGGTTGGGTTCGGCCGTCGCATCCCAGTTACCCAAGAAGGCGATGTCATCACGCGTGATGTTGGCCCCATCCTCGGTGCGCAGCAGATTCTCCAGCAGCACCTTCAGGCTGAAGGGCAGCTTCTCGTGCCCCTCCACCTGATCGATGCGGAAGATCTCGTACGAGGTCCCGTTGACCTCGAGGGTCGATTTCGACCCGAAGCTGTTGAGGCTCATCTGACTCCTTCTGGTGGCTACCATGCCGCTAAATCTCTTGACGTCAAGATAATACCTCGCGCCCGCAAAGATCCGGCAATTACCTACCCGGTCACCCTAATGGCTCTGCCGACGATATGCCGGGAAAGCGAGCGGTCCCGGGACGATCTGCGTGAAGGATGGCCACGCATTCCACATGATGAGTTCGGGGAAAGAGGTTGAAGGCCTCGACGCTGACGGCCCGGTAGCCGGCCTCGGAGAACAGCGCGAGATCGCGACCCAGCGCCGCCGGATCGCAGGCCACATAGGCGATGGCGCGCGCACCCAGACCGGCGACGGTCTTTACTACCGCCCGCCCCGCGCCCTTTCGCGGCGGGTCGAGCACGACGAGGTTCGTGTGCCGCGGGAGCTGCCTCAGCGCGCGTTCCAAGGGTGCGGCGAGAAAACGAGCCTTGGGCACATTGCGCCGGGCGGCCGCCACCGCCGGGCGGCTCAGTTCCACCCCGAAGACGTCGCACCCCCGGTCGGCCAGGGCTCCCGCGAAGAGCCCCACCCCGCAGTACAGGTCCAGCGCGCTCTCCCCGGCCACGGGATCGAGCCCCGCGATCACGGCCTCGGTGAGCAGTGCCGCCGCGCGCGGGTGCACCTGCCAGAAGCCGGATGCCGCCACCTCGAAGGCGCGCTGCCCCACCCGTTGGGTCACTGGCGCGGAGCCGCCCTCGCCGTCGACCACCACGGCCGTGCGGTCGTCGGCGACCACCACCTCGATCTGTTGCGTCGCCCGCCGTGCGAGGGAGCGCAACTGCGGCACGCTCGGTCCGGGCGCCGCGATCTGGCAGCCCTGATCCGGAAGCTCCACCACCTCGTGAGAACGACGGGAGCGCAAACCCACCCGGTCGCCGTCGACGGCGTAGCGCATCCGGCTTCGCCAGCCGGTGAGCGGGGCGACCTCCTGCACCCGCCCCTCCCAGGTGAGACCTGACAAGCGCGACAACTGCTCGGCGACCACCGCCGTCTTGAGCTCCAGCTCCGTCTCCGGCGTGGCGTGCTGCCAGTCGCAACCACCGCAGCGATCGGCCACCGGACATTCGGGCATCATTCTCCCGGGCGCGGCGGAGAGAACCTCCACCACATGGCCCCGGTCGAAGGAGGAGCCGCGTTGGGTGACCTCGGCGCGCACCCGTTCGCCGGGCAGCCCCCCGGTGACGAACATCACCTTGCCGTCCGCACGTCCGACGACCACCCCTTGATGGGCGACGCGTTCGAGTGTGAGTTCCCTGATCTCGGTCATCGGCGCCTCGGCTGGGATGCCGACTTCAACCGGTTCTTCGCACGCGCGGACGAGCGCAACTGATACGGCACGCTGGTGATCATCACGCCCTTCATGAAATGCAGCCGGGTGCGAATCAGCAGCGAGGTCTGGTTGTGCAAGACGTTCTCCCACCAATGACCGACGACGAAATCCGGAATATAGACCGACACCACGTCGCGGGGGTTCTCGGTGCGCAAGTCGGCCACGTACTTCAGGAACGGCCCGCTGATCTCGCGGTACGGCGAGGCGATCACCTTCAGCGGGATGCCGAAGTCCTGCTTGTTCCAGTCCAGGAGCAGCTTCTCGGTCTCCTCGTCGTCGATGGAGACGGCCACCGCGGTCAACGTGGTGGGGCGCACGGCCTTGGCGAAGGCGATCGCCTTCGCCGCCGGCAGATTCACCTGCTGGACCAGCACCACCGCGCGCACCCGGCTGGGCAGCGCCAGATCGGTCTCAGAGGTGATGGCCACCTCCTCGGCCACCTTCTCGTAGTGCCGCGAGATCCCCAGCATCAGCAGGTAGAGCACGGCCATCGTCACCAGGGCCAGCCATGCCCCGTGGGTGAACTTCGAGATCAGCACCACCAGCAGTACGAACGCCGTCGATAGTGCGCCCACGGCGTTGATCACCCGTGCCCGCTGGTATCGGATGCGGGTCTTCTTCTCGGTGGTGACCTTCAGCACCCGAGTCCAGTGCACGATCAGCCCCACCTGGCTGGCCGTGAAGGAGATGAACACCCCCACGATGTAGAGCTGGATCAGGGCGGTCACAGAGGCGTTAAACACCACGACGAAGGCGATGGCGGCCAGGGCGAGAGTGACGATGCCGTTGGAGTAGGCCAGCCGGTCGCCACGGGAATGCAACTGCCGGGGAAGGAAGCCGTCTTTGGCCAGCATCGACGCCAGCGACGGAAAGCCGTTGAACGCGGTGTTGGCAGCCAACAGCAGCACGAGGATGGTGGCGGAGACGACGATGTAGAAGCCCGGCTGGAACCAGTCGGTGAACACCACACGCGCGAGCTGGCCGGTCACGGTGGAGGCACCGGCGTCAATGATGTTGCCGTCACCATCGACGAAGTGGGTGCCGGTCAGCTCGTCGATCAAGCGGACGTGCGTCAGGTTTGCGAGCGCGAGGATGCCCACCAGCATCGCGATCGCCAGGCCTCCCAGCCAGGCGAGCACGGTGGCGGCGTTACGCGACTTGGGCGCGCGGAAGTTGGGCACGTTGTTGGCGAGCGCCTCGACTCCTGTCAACGCCGCGCAGCCCGGCGAGAACGCCCGCGCGACGACGGCCACCAGGGCCAGTCCCGCCAGCGTTCCCGCTCCCTCCGGGGCGACGATGTCGTAGTCCGCCGTCTCCGCGCGGAGTGGCTCGCCGAGGGCCAGGATGCGGAACAAACCGATGCCCACCATGGCCAGCATGGAGCCGATGAAGACGTAGGTGGGCACCGCGAAGGCCCGCCCGGAGGCACGCACTCCGCGCAGGTTCACCAACGCGAGCACGGCGATCAGGACCACCGCGGCCAAGGCCTCCTGCCCCCGCAGCCACGGCAGCATGGCTTCGGCGTTGTGGATGCCGGCCGATACCGAGACCGCGACGGTGAGCGTGTAGTCGACGAGCAGCGCAGAAGCGACGGTGAGGCTGGTCTTCTTGCCCAGGTTGGCGTTGACGACCTCGTAGGCGCCGCCGCCGTTGGGATAGGCCCATACCGTCTGCCGGTAGCTGAGCACCACGATCGTGATGAGCAGCGACACCGCCAAGCCGATGGGCCAAGAGAAGAGGAAGGCGGCCGCTCCGCCCAGGGAAAGAGTGATCAGGATCTCGTCGGGCGCATAGGCGACGGAGCTGAGGGCGTCCGATGCGTACACCGGTAGGGCCAGGCGCTTGGGCAGCAGGGTCTCCCCCACCTGCGCGCTGGCCATCCGGCGGCCGACCAGCATCCGCTTGACGGCATTGAGCACACTCACATGGGCACTCTATCCCCGTCGCCCTCCTCGATCGAGCATCCGGGAAAGTCCCGGTATCGGGAAGGCTCCCGTGGTGCTACGGTCGCGATGGAGGGAGGGCTCATGCACATCGTGATCATGGGGTGCGGCCGGGTGGGAGCCATGCTGGCCAGGGGGCTCGACAAGCGCGGCCATCAGGTGGCCATCATCGATATCGACCCGGCGGCGTTCGACCGATTGGGCGAGGGATTCCGCGGGCTGACCGTCAAAGGCGTCGGCTACGACCGGGAGGTCCTCGAGGAGGCCGGCATCCGGCATGCCGACGGGTTCGCCGCCGTCTCCTCCGGCGACAACTCCAACATCTTGGCCGCCCGCGTCGTGCGTGAGATCTACCACGTGAACAACGTCGTTGCCCGGATCTACGATCAGGGTCGCGCCGCGGTCTTCGAGCGCCTGGGTATCCCCACCGTCGCCACGGTGAAGTGGACGGTCGGTCAGGTGCTGCGCCGCCTTCTCCCGGAGGGCTCAGAGCCGGTGTGGCGTGATCCCTCCGGCAATGCCCGCCTGTTGCAGGTGCATGTGCATCGCGGGTGGCGGGGCCGCAAGATCGGGGAGCTGCAGCAGGCCGCGCGCGTGCCAATCCCCTTCGTGCTGCGTGTTGGCCAAGGATTCGTCCCGACTATCGACACCGTATGTCAGGACGGCGATCTGATCTTCGTCGCGTGTGAGGTGGCCCGCACCGACGAGGTGGAGACCATCTTCGCTCAACCACCGCGAAAGGACTGAGACCATCATGCGCGTCGCCATAGCGGGAGCCGGAAACGTAGGGCTGTCCATCGCCCGCGAGCTCGTTGCCAACGGACATCACATCTTGCTGATCGAACGCAACCTGAAGGCCGTGGAGCAGGACGCGGTGCCCGGAGCCGAGTGGCTGCGCGCCGATGCCTGCGAGCTCGCCACCCTGGAGGAAGCGGAACTGGAAAGCTACGACGTGGCCATCGCCGCCACCGGCGACGACAAGGCGAATCTGGTGCACGCGCTGCTAGCCAAGACCGAGTTCGGCGTGCCCCGCACGGTGGCCCGGGTGAACAGGCCCGACAACGAGTGGTTGTTCGACGAGATGTGGGGCGTCGACGTTGCGGTGTCCACGCCACGTCTGATGTCTGCTCTGGTGGAAGAGGCAGTCTCCACCGGAGAACTCATCCGGCTGTTCAGCTTCAACAAGTCGACCACGCACCTGTCGGAGATCACGCTGCCCCACGACTCGTCCTTCGTCGGCACCCTGGTGCGCGAGCTGGCACTGCCCCGCGACGTGGTGCTGACCGCCATCATCCGCGACGGCGCTCCCCTCACACCCGATAGGGAGCGGGCCATCGAAGGCGGCGACGAATTGTTGTTCGTGGTCACGCAGGAGGCGGAAGAAGAACTCTCCGCCCTCTTCGAGCGGCAGGAAGAGGAACCGGCCGACTTTGAGGGCAACCATTTTCAGATCCCTGATGCGTAAGTGAGCGCAGGCAAACCCGTTTTCATGGTGGTAAACCTGTTGTCTGGTCCCTGATGCGAAAGTGAGCGTGGGTACACCTGTTTTCCGGTCCTTGAGGTGCCCTTCGAGGCTCGTTCCTCGCACCTCAGCTTCCGGGCTGCTTCGCTGCCACCGTGGGGCAGGAAAGTGAGACGAGGGTGCGCAACCACCGGTCCCTGAGGTGTGACGAGCTCTGCGAGGAACCTCGAAGGGCGCTAAACGGAACCTTTGGGCTCAGTCTCTGCGAATGCTTGCGGTTAACGCCCTT
Source organism: Tessaracoccus sp. (assembly GCA_041393555.1). Lineage (GTDB taxonomy): Bacteria > Actinomycetota > Actinomycetes > Propionibacteriales > Propionibacteriaceae > Arachnia. The sequence goes on from JAWKJW010000005.1 coordinate 140,426, forward strand.
CGAGGCTCCTTCGTCGCACCTCAGGGACCGGACAATGGGTTTGCCCACGCCTTCGCACCAAGGACCTGACTATGGGATCCGCCACACACTTTCACTCAGGGACCTGACAACGGGTTTACGCTCGCTTTCCCGTTCGCGAGCTGAGGTCTTTTACTCAAGAACCTCGAAGTCGGGGTTGTAGATCGCCAAGCGGCCTTCCAACTCGGCCACGCAGCCGGTGGCCTTGACGGTACGTCCGGGTAATACGCAGTCGAGAGCGCTGCGCCCCATCCAGATCAGCTGCACGCTGCCGGTGCCGTCGCTGAGTTCCGCGCTCAACCAGCCGTGCTTGTCGCCGCTGGTGACGGAGGTGATCGTGCCACGCACCGTCACCCGCTGCCGCCGGTCGCATTGCGCCAGGGGCGTCGCGCCGCTGTGCTTAGCCGCTTCTTCCAGATCCTCGGCCTCCAGCCGCTCGGGATCCCAGAAGAAGCGGCGCAAACGCTCGCCCATCGTGCGAGGCATGGATGCCGCCGTCAGGCGTCCTTCTGGGGAACCGTCATCGGGATCAGCGCTCCCGGCGCGACGGGAGCAGTACCCCGGCGAACGACGATGTTGGCGAAGAACTCGAACAGGGTGAGCGAGGCTTCGTGATCGGCCGGCTCCATGGCGGCCTTGCCCATCACCACGCCGCGCAGCATCCAGCTGGGGCCTTGCGCCAGCAGGTGCGAGACACGTGCATCGCCGGCTTGCCCTCAGGATCCTTCACCGGCAGCGCGCGCTGGATCTCGGGACCGAAGGGACCCTTGGCAACCGCCACCCGGCCCTTGGCGTTGACGACGCTCTGGATGATGTCGGTGCGGATCTCCGGGATGATCGAGGAGCGCAAGGGGGCGCCGAACAGCGCCACTTCGATGGCAGAGGCGCCGTCGCCGACCAGGATCGCCTGCACGCGCTTGCGCTTCTGGTCGACCTGAAGCTGCAGGTTCATCTCCGGGAAGGGCGTCACGATCACACAGCCCAGGTCGAGCCGCTTGACGTCGTCCGCCTCGAGATCCACCTCACTGATGTCGAAAGGGCCTTCGTCGCGGGTGAACTGCTCGTCCCATTCGCGCCAGGTGGCCTGCGCTTCTGCCGGCACGACGCCTTCTTCCTTGGGCGCCTCCGCCTCAGGGGTCTGCTCGTCCACGGGCGTCTCGGCTGTTTCTTCCTCGACGACCGGTTCGCTCGACTTCTTGCGTCCGAAAATCACTGCGTTACTCCACTCAACATCTGGCTACCGCCAGTAGAACCATAGCCGCCCGCACCACGCTCAGTCTCATCAAGCCCCGTCACCGGTTGGAACTGGGCCGAGGCGAACGGAAGCACCACGAGCTGGGCGATGCGATCCCCCGCGTCGATCACGATCTCGTCGCGAGGGTCCAGATTGATCAGGCACACCTTGATCTCTCCCCGGTAACCCGAATCGATCACGCCGGGAGAGTTGACGATGCTGAGCCCTGCCTTCGCCGCCAGGCCCGAGCGGGGCGTCACCAGCGCGACGTAGCCCTGCGGCAACGCGATCCGCACCCCGGTGCCCACCAGAGCGCGCTCGCCCGGTTGCAGCCTCAATCCCTCTGTGGATCGGAGATCGGCGCCCGCATCGCCGGGGCGCGCGTAACCAGGACGGTGGGCCTCGTCGGCGACGGTCTGGATGACGATGTCGTTCACAGGATGCTCCTCACGGCCTCGGCCAATTCTTGGGGGCGACGGGTGCTGATCAACCAGCTGGCGTGCGGATCCGCGGGATCGTCCAGCACGATACGCACCAGGGCGTCAGTGTAGGGGCGGGTCTGCAGCAGCGCGCTATGGTCGGCCTCCGGTCCCAGAATGCGGCGGGCACTCTCGCCCTCGAACGGTTCGGCTGCGGCGATGTAGCGTCCTTCCAGGCGGTAGCGCCCCACCACGAGGGCATCGTCGTCCACCTGGACCCGCAGCGTGTAGCCGGCCAGCAGCACCGCGATGGCGAATGCCGCGGCCACGGAGAACGCCACTCCCGCCCACGCGTCGACGTAGGCCAACACGGCGATGACCAACGATGCCAGCAACAACACGCCGAGCCCCCACCACCACCAGGGCACGCTCACCCGCTCTCGGAATCTCACCGCACCCAATCTACCCGTGCCACCACGGGGCGGGCATAATGGGTGGCCAGGAGGCTAACGATATGCAGCTCACCCAGAAAATGATCTGGAAGATCTACGCCGGCGTGCTCGGCGCCGCCACCACGATCGTCGCGCAGAAATTGGTGACGAAGGCCTGGGAGGCCAGCACCGGCGAAACACCGCCCGATCCCAACGATCCCGATACGCCGCTGACCCAGGCGTTGATCTGGGCGTTGGCCAGCGGATTCGGGGTGGGCGTGGCACAGCTCGCCATGAACCGTTACGTGTCGCGCCACTGGGCGAAGTCGACCGGTTCCAAGGCCCCGGGAAAGCTCTTCAACAAGCTCGACCGAAACTGAACCGACGCAACCAAGAGCGCGTCTCAGCGGATGATCCGCTGAGACGCGCTCTTGGTGTGTAGGGGTGCGACGCCGCTATACGCAGTCGACGCAGTAGTCCTGACCGCCCTTGCTTTCGGCCAGCTGGCTGCGGGCCTTCACCAGGAAGCACGAACTACAGGTGAACTCGTCCGCCTGCCGCGGCAGCACGCGCACGGTCAGTTCTTCGTGGGACAGGTCTGCGCCGGGAAGTTCGAACGATTCCGCGGCCTCGACCTCGTCTTCGTCCACCTTCCCGGAGTTCTTGTCCGCACGGCGCGACTTGAGTTCTTCGAGGGAGTCCTCGCTCATCTCCTCGTCGGTCTTGCGAGGGGCATCGTAATCAGTAGCCATGCCGGTCCTTTCGTCACGCTCGCGGATATGTGTACCACATCCACGTCGGCATTCAAGTCGAGAGGGTCTCCAATATTACGACCTTGCCGCGGGCTCGCCCGTTTCCGGGCCGGCGGCTGCTAAGTTTGGGCTGAACATCGGACGAGGAGCAAGCCTTGATGGAGAGTGCACTTTCCCCCCGCGAGATCCAGGCCCGGATCCGAGCCGGCGCCACCCTTGACGAGGTCGCCAAAGAAGCGGGAGTGGATAAGGAGCGCATCGCCGCGTTCGTCGGGCCAGTGATGGCCGAGCGCGAGCACATGGCTCGCCAAGCGCTGGCCGGCACCGTGCGGATGCGTGGCGAATCGGGTTCTCACCGTCGCCTGGGCCGGTTGATCAAGGAACGTCTCCAGGCACGGCGCATCGACGCGGATCTGATTTCCTGGGATGCCAGCCGCCAGGCGGATCTCCGGTGGCGCGTCGTGGGTGTCCTCTCCTCGGAGCGCGAACCCGAGCCGCGTACCGCCGAATTCATCTACGATCCTCGCGGGCGGTTCAACCTGGCCGACAACGCCGACGCCCGGTGGATGATCGGCGAGGAACTCATCGGCTCGCAGAACCCGGATGACGAGAAGACCGTCGACCTGCGCGACGAACTCGCCATCGTGCGTGCGATCTCCACCTCCGACGAAGCACCCGCTGCTTTGCCGGGTGATGAGATTCCCACCGCCGCGACGCTCTACGAACCCAACGAGGACACCTCGCAGCTCGATGAGTTGTACGACCTGCTGAGCGGTATCTCCGAAGATTCGGTGCGCATCTACGTGGGCATGGCGGACGCGTCGTCCCCGACGCCGGCAGCCACCGACGACGCGTCGCACAACGATGAGGCGCGTCCCCATCAGGCTCCCGAGGCCGATTCTGCGCCCCCATCAGAGCCGCAGGCACAGCCCGTTACCGCAGACATCCCCGCCGAGGACATTCCGGCGGAGGAGCAGACCGAGACGCCGGTGCAGCAGCCGCCCGAGCCCGAGGTGCGGGAGCAGGCCGCGTTGATCGATTCGCCGGAGCCAGATCCCGCGCCCAAACCTGCGGCGAAACGACGCCGCGCTCAGGTTCCCAGCTGGGACGAGATCATGTTCGGAGCCCCAAGGGCACCGAAGGACTCTTAAAAGCCCCGCAGCTATCTCTTAGGTGCCGCCGAGCATCAGCAGCGGGACTTCCATCTCCTCGGGGGTGAGCGAGCCATGCATCCCGACGATCGCGAATTCCCCCGGGAACGTGGTGGTCATCACCGCCCAATCCTCGCGCATCGCCACCACCACGTCGCCGATCCTGGCGGCGGTTCGCGGCGTCACCTCGGGGCCGAACCAGCCCGCCTCCACGGCCTCCTCGCGGCGCAGCACCAGGGCGCGCTCGCCCAGGTATCGGCCCCATCGCGTGACGACGCCGGCCGGATCATCGCAGTACAGCTGGCGGAAACGGCCCTCGCCGCCCACCAGAACGCCGTCGGTCAGCCCTTCTTCTTCCGCCACGATGCGGTGCTCGGCGGGCACATCGACCATGCCGTGATCTCCCGTCACCAGCACACAGACATCAGGAGAGGCCAGTTCGGACAACGCCCAGATCAGGTCGTCCACTGCGCCCAGCCTGTCCAGCCACTGCCATGAGGCCACGCCGTGTCCGTGGCCTGTGTGATCGAGCAGCCGCTCGTAGCAATAGACCACGGTGTTCTCGGCCAAGGCCGCGGCGACCAGTCCGACAACGTGGTCTGTGTCGCCCTCTGCCGTCACCGAGTACTGCGTGGTGCCGCTGAACGCCGTGCGGGTGAGCGCGCTGTTCTCGAAGCGGGCCAAGGTGACCGCGGCACACGCGCAGCCCCCGGCATCGAGTTGCTGGAACCGGGTGGGCACCTGGCGGAAGGCCTCGACATCGGCGGGCCCGTTCTCCCAGGTCAGCGCGTTGATCACACCTCCCACGCTGGGCTCGAAGAAGCTGTATCCCACCATGCCGTGCTGACCAGGCGGGACGCCGCAGCCCAGACAACTGAGAGCCGTGGCGGTGGTACTCGGCACCCCCGTGGTCAGCCGGAGCGCCGCGCCGAGTTGCGCGGTGACGAACTCGCAATGATCCCGGTAGCGCTGCACCTGATGCCAGCCGAACCCGTCCACCAGCACCACCACGTACTTCCTGGCGCGCGGGATGGCGAGAACGGGCTGCCTGCCCGAAAGCCGGTCCTGAACGGAGGGAAAGACGTTGACCAGGCACTCGCCGTCGTAGCGAGGCAGGAGAAAGTCCCCCATCAGCCCACCACGCTCTGCAGCAGCGAACCGAATTCGACGAGCCGGCTCGCGTTGGTGGCACCGTCGCCGTCGCGACTGATCCTGATCGAGATGTCGTCGGGACTGATCGTTCCGGTGTAGCCGTGATCGGCATCGCAGCTGGGGTCCTCGCACACGGCAGGCCCCAGATCGATGCGGCTGGCCGCGCCCCAGGCGATGGCGAGCCACGCCTCGACGATCACCGGGCCGTCGCTGCCCTCGGGATCGCGCACCGACTGGGTGATGGCCACCGAGCTGATCGAACGCAGCGCCACGATCTCCGCAGTGGCCATCGCGTCCCCGGAGGAACCGGGATCACCCTCGTCCGCGTGGCAGATGACCAGGTGCTTGTCCGTGAGCACCATGACGTTCATGTGACGCAGGATGTTGGCGCCCACGAACGTGGCCTCGTGGTGCACGAGGTAGCCCTGCACCTCGCGCACGCCGACGGCCGCCTGCAAGGTGGCGCACACGAAGCGGGGATAGAAGCCGCATTCCCGGATCTCCGAGATCAGGTTTGCGGGAAGAGGATTGCTGGCTGCGGACACCCGCCCATACTAATGGCGAGCGACGTTCGTGGGCGTGTGGCCACGAAACCGCTAGGTTTGTGTTCATGGGAACGAAACCGTTCTTCGCCGCCCGCATCGAAGACCGCATGAACCGCGTGATGAACCGCCGTCTGCTGCGACGCGGATGGCGGGAATCGATCAGCGCCTTCACGGGCTACGGAAACGGGGAGCAGATCCGGGTTCTCGCCCGGGTCACGCTGCTGCCCCCCAGTCACCTGGGCATCGTGCAAGCCGCATCCGCGCTACTGTACCGGCGCGGATGGCGAAACTTCATCGCCGTCGCCCGGGTGGGCAGCGAGATCACCATCACGGTGGGCGAGAACACCGTCACCGCCGCTCCCGACCGGGGAGGCTACCTGGATGTGCGGGTCAAGAACCCCGGCCTTCCTCCGGGCTGGCACACCATCCACCTGGAGACGGCGGGCGGTGCTCACACCACCTGCGAGGTTCAGGTCATCGGGCCCGAGGTCGATTTCGGCATCGTCTCCGATATCGACGACACCATCTTGTCCACCTGGCTGCCCCGGCCGATGCTGGCCGCGTGGAACTCGCTGGTTCTCACCGAGCAGGCCCGTCAGGCGGTTCCCGGTATGGCCCGGTTCTACCAGAAGCTGCTGGCAGAACATCCCGGCGCCCCGATCATCTATATCTCCACCGGCGCCTGGAACACCTATCCGATGATTCGGCGGTTCATGGCCCGGCACGGCTTCCCGCGCGGCGCCATGCTGCTCACGGACTGGGGGCCTACGAATACCGGGTGGTTCCGCTCAGGGCCTGACCACAAGCGCCGGGCCCTGCGCGAACTCGCCCGCGACCTCCCCGATATCAAGTGGCTGCTCGTCGGCGATGACGGCCAGCACGATCCTGAGCTGTACGCGGAATTCGCGGCGCTGCAGCCCGAGCACGTCCGCAGCATCGCGATCCGCGAGCTCACACCGGGCGAGGCCGCCCTGGCTCACGGCTTGCGGGTCTCCGACACCGAGGAACGGTGGTACCCGGACACCGCGCCGGAGGTGCGTGCGCAGGATGGCGACGAGTTCCGCGATAGACTCTCGCAGTTGTAATCGGCTCAGGGAGAAAATCACTGATGGTCAAGAAGGCGGCAGACGACTTCACCACAGACGAGGAACATATCGTCGACGTCGACGTCACCGTCGAGATGGAGTCCAGCTTCCTGGAATACGCCTACTCGGTGATCTACTCGCGCGCCCTGCCCGACGCGCGCGACGGCTTGAAGCCGGTGCAGCGCCGCATCCTGTTCTCCATGGACGAGATGGGCATTCGCCCGGACAAGTCCCACGTCAAGTCGGCCCGCGTGGTCGGCCAGGTGATGGGTGCCCTGCACCCGCACGGCGACGGCGCCATCTACGACGCGCTGGTGCGCATCGCTCAACCCTGGGCCATGCGCCTACCGCTGATCGACGGGCACGGCAACTTCGGCTCCCTCGATGCCGGGCCCGCGGCGATGCGTTACACCGAGTGCCGGATGGCCACGCCCGCGCTGGCCATGACCGCCGGCCTGGACGAGGAGACCGTCGACTTCAAGGCCAACTACGACGGCAAGGAATCCGAGCCCGTCGTCCTGCCGTCGGCCATCCCCAACCTGCTGGTCAACGGGGCCACGGGCATCGCGGTGGGCATGGCCACCAACATCGCCCCGCACAACCTCGTCGAGGTGATCGCCGCGTTGCAGCAACTGCTGCGCAACCCGAAGATCCAGCTCGACGAGCTCGATGCGCCACATCCCCGGCCCGGACTTCCCGGCGGCGGCAAGATCGTCGGCCTGGATAGCATCCGCGACGCCTACGAGACCGGCCGCGGCAGCTTCAAGGTGCGCGCCAGCGCCAGGATCGAGAAGGTCACCCCCCGCCGCCAGGGCATCGTGGTGACCGAGCTGCCCTACATGGTGGGCCCCGAGAAGATCATCGAACAGATCAAGAAGGGCATCGGCGATAAGAAGCTCACCGGCATCGCTGACGTCAAGGATCTGACCGACCTTCACCATGGCCTTCGCCTCGTGATCGAGGTGAAGAACGGTATCAACCCCGAGGCCCTGCTCGAGCAGCTGTACAAGGTGACCAAGCTGGAGGACACCTTCGCCATCAACGCCGTCGCGCTGGTCGAGGGACAGCCGCGCACCCTCTCGCTCAAGCAGCTTCTCGAGGTCTATCTCGAGCACCGACTCTCCGTGGTGCTGCGCCGCTCGCAGTTCCGACTGCGCAAGGCAGAGGACCGGCTGCACCTGGTGCGCGGCCTGCTGATCGCCATCGCCGACATCGACGACGTGATCGCGATCATCCGCTCCTCCGCCGATGTCGCCGAAGCCCGCCGTCGTCTCATCACGGCCTTCGACCTGGACGAGACCCAGGCCACCTACATCCTCGACATGCAGCTGCGCCGTCTCACCAAGTTCTCCACCATCGAACTGGAGAAGGAATCGGAGACGCTGCTGGGCACGATCGCCGACCTCCGCGAGATCATCGACGACGACGCCCGGCTGCGGCGCGTCGTGGGCAATGAACTGGCCGCCGTGGCCAAGCTCCACGGCACCCCGCGGCGCACCATCTTGCTGGCCTCCAGCGGGCAGCCGAAGACCTCGAGCGCCCCGCTCGAGGTTCCTGACGATCCCTGCTGGGTGCTCTTGTCGGGCACCGGGCTGGTGGCGCGCACCGACACCGCCCATCCGCTCCCCACGGCCGGACGGGCCGCGCACGACGTGATCGTCTCCGCCATCCGCACTACCGCGCTGGCCGAGTTCGGGGTGATCACCAACAGGGGTCGTCTGATCAGGTGTCGCGCCATCGACTTGCCGACGGTGCCGCTGACCGCCAGCGCTCTCAGCGTGCAGGGCGGCAGCCTCGCCAGCGAGCTCTGGCCACTCGACGGTGAACGCCCGCTGGGCCTCACCACCCTCGACGCCTCCTCCCTGGGGTTGGCGCTGGGTACCCGCCAGGGCGTGGTCAAGCGCGTGGTGCCGGAGATACTGAGCAAGGATTCGTGGGACGTGATCCGGCTCGACGACGGCGATGAACTAGTGGGCGCCGTCGAACTCGCCGACGAGGCGCTGGACGTGGCGTTCGTCACCAGCGATGCTCAGCTGTTGCGCTATTCTGCCGGCGCGGTGCGCCCACAGGGACGCTCCGGGGGCGGTGTGGCGGGCGTCAAGCTGTCTTCCGGTGCCCAGGTGATCTGGTTCGGCACCGTCGACCCCCGCACCGACGAGGTGGTCACCATCTCCGGTTCCTCCGCGGCGCTCCCCGGCACGCAGGTGGGATCGACCAAGGTCACTCCCCTGTCGGTCTACCCGGCCAAGGGCCGCGCTACCGGCGGTGTGCGCTGCCATCGTTTCCTGAAGGGCGAGGACACCCTCCTCCTCGCGGCCATTGGCCCCGCGCCTCTCCTTGCCGCCGCGGACTCGGGCTCTCCGGTGGAGCTGCCGGGCGTAGACTCCCGGCGTGATGGTTCGGGCACCCCGGCCTCCCAGCCCATCACCATGGCGGCCGGTCGCGGCCGGCCCGCATCAGAATCCACCCCCTCCACCGAGGAGACTCCATGAGCTTCGACGATCTACTCGCCAACAACGCGACCTATGCCGCCACCTTCGACGAGGGGGGCTTCGACGGTATCGCGCGCGCTGGCGTCGCGATGGTGACGTGCATGGATTCGCGGATCGAGCCGCTGCGGATGCTGGGGCTCCAGCTGGGCGATGCGAAGATCCTGCGCTCCCCCGGCGGGCGCGTCGGAAGCACCGTGCTGAAGGGGTGCGCGCTATCAGTCCAGTTGCTGCAGGTAACCCGGATCATGATCGTGCCGCACACCCGGTGCGCCATGGCCGTGGGCACCGACGCCGACATTCGCCGTAAGATCCACGAGCGCACAGGCCTGGATACCAGCTGGATCGACTTCGGGGCGGATCAGGACGTCTTGGGACGGCTTCGCCGCGACGTGGAGTCGGTGCGCTCGCATCCCCTCATTCAGGGCCAGGCAGAGGTCGGCGGCTTCATCTACGACGTCGACACCGGCCTGCTGACCCAGCACATCTAAGGCGGCCGCGGCTCCTAGGACGTGCGCAGCGCGTCCACGGGCTCGATCCTGGCCGCCTTGATCGCCGGGTAGGTGCCGGCGATCAGACCGACAAGCGCCCCCACCGCCACGCCCGCGGGCGCGGCCCACGGTGCCAGCACGGGCGTCCATTCCCGCACCAGACACACGATCAGCAGCGCGAAGATGCCGAGCGCGACGCCGATCAGGCCCCCGAGCACGCCGGTGGTCAGCGATTCCAGCACGAACTGGCGCAGGATGTCTCGTCGTCTCGCGCCGAGCGCGCGCCTCAGGCCGATCTCTCCAGTGCGCTCCGTGACCGACAGCAGCACCACGTTGGCGATGCCGAGCCCACCGCCGATGAGCGCCACGACGCCGATGGCGACGAAGAGCAGGGTCACGTCGGCCTCGATGCCCTCGCGCAGGACGTTGCTGTTGGTGGGTGCCGAGACCTTGTAGGCATCCGCGTTGTTGGGATTCATCGCCATCGGGGCTTGGCGGGCCACCACGGGTCCGGCGCCGATCGCGATCCTGATGTCCAGGCTCGCCGGAGCGGTGACGCCCAGTTGGGCTCGCGCGGTGCCCATCGGGATGATCACGGAGTCGAGAAGGGTCTCACGCGTGCCCACCTCTTCGATGATCCCGATCACCGTATAGGGGCGCTCGTCGATGAAGATCGCCGGCTGGCTGGTGACCCGGTTGACGCCAAGCTTCTCCGCCGCCTTGGCGCCGAGCACCACCACCAGGTCGGCGCGAGCATCGTGACCGGAGTCGAAGAACCGGCCCGTCCGCATCTCGCCGCGCACCACGTCCAGCAGCTCCGCGCTGCCTGCCACCACGGGCGGCGGGGCGGTCTGGGCCTGCGCCGGGTCGTAGATCGTGACTGCCGATACCTGCGTCGCGTTGGGTCCGCGGGCGAACAGCGCGGCGGATTCGATGCCCGCCAGGCCGTCCACGCGTTCCACGGCGTCCCAGGGAATGCGAACGGTGGCGCGTTGCCTGTCGCCTCCTCCTCCGGTGTTGGTGGTCCCGGGCTCCACGGTCACCCGCGTTGCGGAGACGGCGTCGAATTGCGACGCGATCTGCCCCGCACCGGTCTGGGCCAAGCCGATGGTCACGACGAGTGAGGCGATGCCCAGCACGGTGCCCACCAAGGTGATCATCAATCGCGACGGGCGCGATCCAACCCCTTCGAGAGCCTCGTGAATCAGATCGCGCAGCGTGAAGCCGGTGCGGATCTTCGGTTTCTTCTCCTTGGCCTGCTTCGGCGTGCGACGCCGGAGGAAGGCGCGCGGCGTGCGTTTCTTGGAGGATTTCTTCGGCGCGGCCTCAGGCACGGCGTCCCCCCGCTCTGCGTCGCTCATGCCACCTCAGACAATCTGCCGTCGCTGATCCGCACGCGGCGGTGGGCGCTCTGGGCCACCGTCATGTCGTGGGTGATCACGACGATGGTCAACCCCTCGGCACCGAGGCTCGGCGAAGAGCGCCATCACCTCCGCAGAATTCCGCTGATCCAGGTTTCCGGTGGGCTCGTCGGCGAAGAGAAGCCGGGGGGAGGTGCACACCGCCCTCGCGATGGCCACGCGCTGGCGCTCGCCACCCGAAAGGGTGCCGGGCCGGAAATCCAGCCGGTGGCCCAAACCCACGCGCTCCAAGGCTTGGCGGGCACGATCCTGGCGTTCCTCCTTCGGCACGCCCGCGTAGGCGGTGGCCAGCACCACGTTGTCCAGGACGCTGCGTGTGGGGAGCAGGTAGAACGACTGGAAGACGAACCCGATGGCCTGGGCACGCAGCGCCGTGCGCTCGTCGTCGGTGAGGCCCGATACCTCGATGCCCTCGAAGTGATAGCTGCCCGAACTGGGTCGGTCCAAGAGGCCCAGCGTGTTCAGCATCGTCGATTTACCGGACCCGGAGGGCCCGACGATGGCCACGTAGTCGCCTTTTTCGACGACCAGGTCGACACCGCGTAGCGCCGCGACGGGAGGCTGTCCGGGAAAGATCCTGGATACGTCGCTGAGCTGCACCATCGGCCCGTCGTAGTCGGGGTCTCCGACCGGCGTGGGCAGGTGACGAGTCGCCTTGCGCTCCGCGCGGGCGGCCTTTTTGGCCTGCTTCGCCTCGGCCTTCGCCTGCTGCTTGGCCGCTTTCGCTTCCGCTTTGGCCAGCTTGGCCGCAGCCTTGGCGTCCGTCTCGACGGGTTCCGTAGTGGTCTCGGGCAAGGGTTCGGTCATCGCCCCACCACAACCCGGGTGCCCACCGCGATCCGCTCGTCGTCCGAGGTGATCTCGACGTAGCCCTCGGCGGACAGGCCCGTGGTGACCGGCACCACGACGGGTTCGTCGTCGGGGTTGGCCGGTGCCAGCTCGACGCGGCTCTCCCCTCCCGTGCCGGCGGAAAGCGCCGCGATGGGCACCGCGAGCACCTCTCCGTCGGTGGAGGCCACCGCCATCGACACTCGCACGTTGGTCATGCGCAGCATCTCGATCTGCTCGCTGGTGAGTTCGCCCGGTTCCAGAAGCACCTCCCAGCGCCCGGCGCTGCCGTCTCCCCCACCGCCACCGCCGTCGTTGTTGCCATCTCCGTCGTCGTCCCCGTTGCCGGATCCGCCGCGCGACGGAGCCTTGACACTGGTCACGGTGGCGGGGAGCTCGGTGCCGTCCGGAGCCTGGAAGGTGGCTTCGGTTCCCTCGCGCAGCATCTCCGCATCCTGGGGAGCCGCCGTGCCCTTGATCTGCAGGGTGGCGCCGGAGACCGACATCGCCGAGCCGCTCAGCACGTCGCCGCGCGCCACGTTCACGTAGTCCACGCGCCGGGGCAGGTTCGACAGGTACATCACTTCTTCGGCCGGCATCTGGGCGCTCATGCCGCGCTGCGCCTCGGCGAGAGAGTCCTTGGCCTCCTTGAGAGTGCGCTCGGCATCTTTGACGCCCTGCTCGGACGACGTCACCGCCGCGCGTTCAGCGGAGGTGTCCGGCGGCGTCTTCGCCTCATCGAGCTGAACCTTGGCCAGCTTCACGGCATCCCGCAGGCTGGCGATCTCCAGCTCCGTGGATTCCGGATTGTTGCGAGCGGCCTTCAGCTCGCGTTCGGCCTGCGCCAGGGCGTTCTCCGCCGCGACGACCTGCGACCTCTGCTCTTGGTTCCGTGCGCGCTTCAACGCGTCTTTGGCCTCGGTGAGCGAGGTCTTGGCCTGCTCCACGCCGGTCTCCGCGGTCCGCACGCCTTCCTGCGCCATCTTGAGCGCTTCCTGCGCTTCTTCTCCGCCAGTCGGTGCGGCGTAGCCGAGCTTGTCGTACAGCGCGGCGATCGCATTGGCGGTGCTGGCATCGAACTCGTTGTTCTCGACATCGGAGATCTCGTAGCCCATGGCCGCGAGCGCCTGCTTCAGCTGCACCACGTCAGGACCCTTCATGCCGATGCTCAGCGTGCGGAACACTGGCAGCTCACCGGGCATCACGACCACGGGACGGCCCGCGACCTCGAGCGCGATATCGCCGGCGTTGAGGATCGCACCCATCTCCGGCACGCGTCCCGTCACCACGGGACGCTCGGTCATGCCGCTGACCTCGATGGCGGCCTCCACCGAATCGGCGTAGGTCACCTCGCCACGGATGGTGACGGTGTTGCGGATCTCCCGGGATTCGATGGGCACCGAGACCGGGCCGGCCTCCGGCGGCTCCGTCCGCGCAGCTAGTTCGGCCGGCGAAATGACGAATCGCATGAGGACCGCGCCGAGAAGCAGGGCGACCACCGCGACCACGGCCACCAGCGCCACGAGCCGCGTGCCGGCCCAGCCCTTCTTGGTCTTCTTCTTGGTGTCCTCACCGGAATCACCGTCGCCCGTATCGGCCGTCTCCGAGGTGGCATCCACTGCGGGCAGCGTCTCCGTGGGGTTTTCCTCACCCAGACCGATGTCGTCTAAGGCTTTTCCTGGCGATTCTTCACCACTGCTCACTGTCGAACGCTCCTCATGAGTTCGTCGCTGATCGTCTCGATATATGACGCCATAGCCGGGGCATCAGGTTGCATCGAGAGGGTTTTTCGGTTCTCCGCAGAACTGCCTTGGGGAGGCCCAGCCTCCCCAAGGACGCTTCTGCAGAAGTGTTATTCCTTGCCGTACTTCGCCACCATGGCATCCAGCTCGGCGCGGTTCTCGTCGAGGAACTTCTGCTGCAACGCGAAGCTGATCTCCTGCTGGCGGTCGCTGTAGTCGACCTCTTCCGAGCATTCGAAGTCGGCCACGGCCTGCTCGATCTCCTGGGCCTGGAACTGGTCCTGGGTTTCCTGCGACGGTCCTTCAGGATTGGCCTCCCAGTCGATGTCTTCCCACATCTGATTGGACAGGTCGTAGATGTGGTTCATGGCCTCGTCGTGGTTGGCGAAGCTATAGCCCTTTCCTGACATGCAGGAAGCCCACTCCGACTCGAGTGCCGCCATCTCGTCGTTGTTCTCCCAGGTGGCCCACACCTCGTTCATGCGCTCGAAGAGCTCCTGGAACTCGGGATCGTCGTACGGCTGCTCACCCATGGTTTCCCCTTGGGCCTTGCCGTAGCAACCCATCTCGTTCCAGTCGATCTCCGGTTCGATGGGGTTGCCGTCCTCGTCCAACTCCTCGTACTCGAACGCCGACTGATCGCCGTGGAGGGCCTCGTAGTAGGCCATCTGCTCGGATTCGCTCAGCGAGTTGACGTAGTCATCGTTCGGATCGACGTACTGCTCGCCGGGATCCGTCGGTTCTTCGATCTCGTCATCGCCGGGCCAAGACACGATGCCGTAGCCGTACTGCTTGGCGAACTCCAGGGTGCCCCACGCCGGACCTTCCTCTTCCGCCTCATCGGAAGTGAAGAATCCGCCCTGATAAGGCACCGGGATGTACTCCCACCCCTGTTCCGTCATGCACTGCGCGATGAACTCCTGGCGCTGCTCTTCCTCCTGCTTGTAGCGCTCTTCTGTCCATTCCTCGCCATCCCAGAGGACCTGAAGGTACTCATCCAGCGGACCGAGTTCCGGTTCCTCCGCCGCCGTATCGTTGGAGCAGCCGGACAGCACGAGCCCGCCGGCGAGCACCGCTGCCGCAATAGTCCGAGGGATCCTGTTGACGCGCATCACAACCTCTTTCGCCTGACCGCCCAGGCATGCGTCACCCAGCAGTGTCCTGAGTCGGACCATCATGATCGTTGTCCGACTACCCGCCATCGTAGCCATCGACCATCCTCCTCGCCCCACCGCCCGCGCCGATTGCGGACACTGGTGGGGCGATATGAGGATTCTCGACTCACCAGTGGCACCCACAGGACAAGAACCCCGACCTGGGTCTTGACAACCGGCCCCGTCTCCGATCCAGTGGAATCGTCAACGACGGCGGTACAGCCTCTTGGTCTGATAGACGGGCTCGCTGGTGACCTGGACGCCGAGGTTGCGGAAAATGCCCTCGTCGACCGATCCCAGGATGACGCTGGTGTGTACATCGCATCCGCGGAGGTGGCGCAGCTCGCCAGCGCTCGCCTCGCGTGATCGTTGCCGTTGGCGCTCACGGACAAGGCGATCAACACCTCGTCAGTGTGCAGCCGCGGGTTACGGCTACCCAGATGCTCGGTCTTCAAGCGCTGAATGGGTTCGATGGATTCGGGGGCCAGCAGCTGCACACCGGGATCGATGCCGGCGAGTGCTTTCAGCGAGTCGAGCAGCATCGCCGAACAAGCGCCGAGCAGGGCCGAGGTCTTGCCTGTGATGATGCGGCCGTCGGGCAGCTCCAGCGCCGCCGCGGGCCCCTTGCTGCGTCGTTCGGTCTCGAGTGCCGGCTCCACGACGGGACGGTCGTTGGACTTCACCCCGAGCGTGCTCATGAGCAGCGCGATGCGACTGGAGATGTCGGGCTCCAGCTCCTCTTTCTTCTCGTGCACCAAGGCCTGGTAGTAGCGCCGGATCACTTCCTGTTCGGACGCCCTGCGGCATATCTCGTCGTCCGAGATGCAATAACCGGCCATGTTCACGCCCATATCGGTGGGCGACTGGTACGGGGACGAGCCCAGCAGCCTCTCGAACAGCAGAGACAGGACGGGAAAACCTCGACATCGCGGTTGTAGTTGATCGCCGAGGTGCCGTAGGCACCAGGTGGAACGGATCGATCATGTTCACGTCGTCGAGATCGGCCGTCGCCGCCTCGAGGCCACGTTGACCGGATGGTCGAGCGGCAGATTCCACACGGGGAAGGTCTCGTATTTGGCGTAGCCGGAGCTGATTCCGCGCCGGTGGTCGTGGAACAGCTGGGACAGGCAGGTTGCCATCTTGCCGCTGCCGGGACCTGGAGCCGTCACGACAACGAGATCCGCGTGGTCTCGATGTAGTCGTTGCGTCCGTAGCCCTGATCGCTGACCACCAGCTGCACGTCGTTGGGGTAGCCCTTGATGGGATAGTGCCGGTACACCTGATGCCCTGGCGCTCCAGCTTGCGCTTGAACGCCCGCGCCTGACGGTTGTCGTCGGTGACGTGGGAGATCACCACGGAACCTACGTAGAGGCCGTAGGAGCGGAACACGTCGATGTGACGCAACACGTCCGCCTCGTAGGCGATGCCCAGATCCGAGCGCATCTTGTTGCTCTGCAGGTCGTTCGCGTTGATGACGATGACGATCTCGACCTCGTCGGCCAGTTGCTCCAGCATCCGGATCTTGTTGTCCGGGGTGAATCCCGGCAACACGCGCGACGCGTGGTAGTCGTCGAAGAGCTTGCCGCCGAATTCCAGGTACAGCTTGCCGCCGAACTGCTGGCGCCGCTGCTGGATGTGCTGCGACTGCATCTCCAGATACCGATCACGGTCGAACCCGGGTCTTTTCACCCGGCCCACCTTAGCGGGCGCCATCAACGTTGCGAGATATCCCCTACTCGAACGGTGACGGGTCCCCGGCGCCGACGCGGTCGATGACGGGCTCGTCACCCGTCAGGTTGACGACGGTGGTGGGCTCCCTCCCGCAGTCGCCGGAGTCGATCACCTCATCCACCTGATGATCGAGACGCTCCTTGATCTCCCAGGCATCGACGAGAGGCTCCTCTTCGTCCGGCAGCAGCAGCGTGGAGGACAGCAAAGGCGCACCCAGCGCGTCCAGCAGGGCGAGGGTCGTCCGATGATCGGGAATCCGCACGCCGACGGTGCGCTTCTTGGGGTGCTGCATCATCTTGGGCACCTCGCGAGTGGCCTTCAGGATGAACGTGTACGGGCCGGGAGTCGCCGCCTTGACCATGCGGAACTTCCAGTTGTCCATCTCGACGAACTGCCCCAGCTTCGCGAACTCGTCGACGATCAACGTGAAGTGATGCTTGTCGTTCAAGTTGCGGATCCGCTTGATCTGCTCGATCCCCGCCGAGTTGCCGAGCATGCAGCCGAGCGCAAAACACGAATCCGTGGGATAGGCGATCAGGCCACCGTCCTGCAGAACGCGCACGGCCTGATTGAGCGCCCGAGGCTGGGGGTTGACCGGGTGGATATCGATGAACTGAGCCATCACCACACTCTAGTGATCTGTCATCGAAATTGCTTGTCTAGCGTTGACGGAACCGATCCACGGGAGATACGGCTTCGGCCTCCAGCTGATGGCTCCCCGGCATGAACGGGAGGCTCACGTCGGCGAACGACACGCTGCATCGGACGGCCACACGAACTTCTGCTGCGCTGCCCAGCGGAGCCGCAAGCCCCGCGACGTCCACATCGATCTGCGAGGACACGCACTCCAGGTCATGCTCAGCCAGGCCCGTGCGCACCGCCGCGCTGGCTTCCCGCTGTCCCTCTCCCACGTTCCGCTCCAGGCTCGCAACCCTCGCCGCCTGGGATGCCACTGCGGTGAGTGCTTGCTGGGCGAGTGCGATCCGAGCAGAGATGACGAGGAGCCCCACGAAGAGCACCAAGACCGGCAGCAGAATCGCCGCCTCGATCGAGGCGGCCAGTCCCCTGCTATTGCGCGTCACAGCTTCATCCTGGCAAATCTCCTCAGCCCGTCACCATCCGGGTCGGCTTTGCTGTGTACAAGTCGGCCTACCTGACGACGAGATGGTCCATTAGGGTGGTTCCTGTGCACCGACGGTTCGTCGTAGAGGAACACCGCCGCGTGCGCCCGAGTCTTGGATTCACGAAAGGAACCTCATGGTCCACAAGGTAGCCATCCTCACAGCAGGCGGCTTCGCTCCCTGCCTGTCCTCCGCCATCGGCGGACTGATCGAGCGCTACACCGCGATCGCTCCCGAGATCGAGATCATCGCCTACCGGCACGGTTATCAGGGCCTGCTCAAGGGCGATTACCTCACCGTCACCGAGGAGGTCCGGGGTAACGCAGCTCTGCTGCACAAGTTCGGCGGCTCCCCCGTCGGCAACTCCCGCGTCAAGCTCACCAACGCCAAGGACCTGGTCAAGCGCGGCCTCGTCGAAGAAGGGGCCAACCCGCTCCAGGTTGCGGCAGACCGCCTGGTGGCCGACGGCGTCGACGTGCTGCACACGATCGGCGGCGACGACACCAACACCACCGCCGCAGACCTGGCCGCCTACCTGGCCGAGCACGACTACGGCCTGACCGTCGTCGGCCTGCCCAAGACCATCGACAACGACGTGATTCCGATCCGCCAGTCGCTGGGTGCCTGGACCGCGGCCGAGCAGGGCTCGATCTTCGCCCAGAACATCGTGGCCGAGCACAACTCCGGCTCCCGCATGCTGATCGTGCACGAGGTCATGGGACGAAACTGCGGCTGGCTCACCGCCGCCACCGCCCAGAAGTACCGCGAGTGGCTCGACGAGCAGCAGTGGCTGCCCGAGATCGGGCTCAGCCGCGAGGCCTGGGACGTCCATGGCGTCTACGTGCCCGAGGGCGTCATCGACCTCGCCGCTGAGGCCGAGCGTCTGAACAAGGTTATGGACGAGGTGGGCAACGTCACCGTCTTCCTCTCGGAGGGTGCAGGTCTGGATTCGATCATCGCGGAGATGGAGGCGGCCGGCGAAGAGGTTCCTCGCGATCCCTTCGGCCACGTGAAGCTCGACAAGATCAACCCGGGCGCTTGGTTCGGCTCGAAGTTCGCCGAGAAGCTGAACGCCGAGAAGGTCATGATCCAGAAGTCCGGCTATTTCTCCCGCTCTGCGGCTGCCAACGACGCCGATCTCGCCTTGATCAAGCAGTGCACCGACCTGGCCGTCGATTCCGCGCTGCGCGGCGAGCCCGGCGTGATCGGCCACGACGAGGAGAACGGCGACGTGCTCACCGCCATCGCCTTCGACCGGATCAAGGGCGGCAAGCCGTTCGACATCACCCAGCAGTGGTACATCGAGATGCTCGACGCCATCGGCCAGGCCCAGCCTGCCCCGGCGGAGGTCCACCACTGATCTGATCGACGATCGCAAGAGGCGGGTGCCCGAGGGGGTACCCGCCTCTTGCTTCGCCCACCTCCGCCTCCGGGCTGCTTCGCTGCCACCGTGGTGCAGGAAAGTGAGTGGGGGAACCTTTTTCAGGTCCCTGATACGAAGTGTGTGGCGCAATCCCATGGTCCGGTCCCTGGGTGCGACGAAGAAGCCTCGAAGGGCTCGCTAGCTAGCGCTCGTGGTCCCTGATGCGAAAGTGCGTGCGGGTTTCTGTATTCAGGTCCCTGAGGTGCGAGCTTGCGAGCCTCGAAGGGCGTAAAACGCAAGCATTCACACAGACTTTGCCAAAGGTTCCATTTAACGCCCTTCGAGGCTCCTCGCAGAGCTCGTCACACCTCAGGGACCGGTGATTGGGTCCTGATGTCTCACTTTCCTGCCCCACGGCGGAAACGAAGCACCCCGGAAGCTGAGGTGCGTGCTTCGAGGCTCGTGCCTCGCACCTCAGCAACCGGAACGAGCCTCGAAGGGCACCTCAGGGACCTAACAACGGGACCCCTCCCACACTTTCGCTTCAGGTACCTGAATACAGGAATCCGCACATACTTTCGCACCAGAGACCGGTGGTTACGCACCCTTGCCCCACGCGCACCGGGGGCGGGGGGGTCACGAGGGGCGGCGGCGGAACCAGCTCACGACGGTGATGATGAGGGCGCCCAGGCCGAGGCCGGTGGCGGCCCCCAGCCCATAACCCACTCCGGTGCCGACCTTCACGGCATTCGCAGCCACGTCTTGGCGCACGCTGGCCTCGGGGTCGGGTTCGGGGACGAAAGCCGCGTCGCGAATGCTGTCGAGCGGCACCGTGGCAGCAACCCGGTCGGGAATCACGGGCTCCTCGTCGAAGTCTTCGTCGAAGGCGAACTCGTGCATGGTGCCCTGCGCGCGCTCCTCCCGCATGGTGGCGCGGAACTGGGGCCAGGTGCGATCGGTGCCGATCCAGGCGGCGATCACCAGGATGACGCTGGCCAGCACGTTGAGCAGCAACATCAACACGATGATGGGTCCGAAGACGGCGGCCGCTCGGCCCTGCGACAGCAGGCCGATGATCGTGCCGGCCAACTGCTGAATGACAGTGAGTGCTAAACCGCCACCGACGATGCCGATCAGCCGCACGCGTCGCGCCGCTGGTTGGTTGGGCAGCACGAAGAAGAGGAAAGAGAACAGCAGAAGGCTGACGGCGAAGGTCAAAGCGATGCTGATCACGCGCAGCCAGAAGGAGATCCCCCACACGTGGGACCAGCCCAGCCAGTCGATCAGCTGCTCAGAGAAGGTCGAGCCTCCCTGGGCGAGCCCGATGCCCAGCACGACGCTCAGCAGCAGGCCCAGGAAGATCACCAGGTTCGATCCCAGCTCCACGAAGAAGTTCTTGGTCTTGGCGGCGTCCGCCATCCTGTCGCACCACATGGCGCGAACAGCGCGCTTGAGATTACCCACCCAGTTGGCGCCGGAATAGGCGGCGGTCAGCAGCGCCACACCGAGCAAGCCGCGCCAGCCCGTCAGCGTCTCCACCAAAAAATCCCCGAGTTGCGTTGCGAAGTTGGTGTCCGACTCCGCGTCGGCCACCTCCATGCCGCCGAGCACAACGAGAATCTGATCCTGCACCCATTCCAGCAGGTCGGGGCGGAACTGGGTGAGCACCATGCCGGTCATGGCGAGCGAGAACATCAGGATCGGCACCATGGACAGCACCGAGAAGTAGGTGATGGCGCCCGCGAACGCGGGGCCGAGACGTTTGCCGTAGCGGTCGAAGGCCGCCAAGAGGTGCGCGACGATATCGGTGTCGCTGATCTTCTCCCACCAGGCCTGTAGGGCTTTCACGCGGTCCCCTAGACGGCGCGGGCGCGACGCCTGGCAGCGAGCTCGTCGCCAGGCATATCGATCAGCGCGTCGCCGGTGTCGTTGCGTTCGGTGGGCAGGGCGCTCAGGGTGCCCTCGATCTCACGCCACACGGATCCCACCGAGATCATGAACATGCCCTGCCCGCCCTTGGTGAGGTCGAACAGCTCGTTCGCGGAGGTGCACTCGTAGACGCTGAAGCCGTCGCTGGCCAAGGTGACCTCCGTGAGGTCCTCCACTCCCCGCGCGCGCAGATGGTCGATGGCCACCCGGATCTGCTGCAGCGAGATACCCACATCGAGGAAGCGCTTGACGACGCGCAGCAGCAGGATGTCGCGGAAGGAGTAGAGACGCTGGGTGCCGGATCCCTCAGCGTTGCGGATCTCCGGCACCACGAGGCCGGTGCGCGCCCAGTAATCCAGTTGGCGGTAGGTGATACCGGCCACCCGGTGCGCCACCGGTCCGCGGAAGCCCAGGTCGCTGGGCAGCGGCGTGAAGTCGCCGTCGAACAACGTGTCCTGCAGGGGGGATGCCCCACCTGCCTTCTTGGAGCCGGTGCTGGTCACGGTGCCTCACTTCGCTGCGCCTCTACATCAGTGCCGCGGACAGAAGTCCACGCTTTAGACCGTAATCTTACGACCGCGAAGGGTGCGGAGACACGCCGAGGGAGGTACCGACTGCGTCGCACCAGAGCAGAGATTCCCGGGAAATCCCTCACTCGCTTTCAAAGTCTTCGGCCGAAACGGAGTCCAGGAAAGCACGGAACTGCTCCACCTCGTCGGTGGGCACGGCATCCAGCTCGACCCCGATCCGGTCCATGAGTTCAGGCGCGCACAGGACGGGCCACCCGAGCCGAAGCACCAGCGCCACGCCGTCGCTCGGCCGG
Source organism: Tessaracoccus sp. (assembly GCA_041393555.1). Classification (GTDB taxonomy): domain Bacteria; phylum Actinomycetota; class Actinomycetes; order Propionibacteriales; family Propionibacteriaceae; genus Arachnia. The sequence continues at coordinate 162,305 of JAWKJW010000005.1, forward strand.
CAGTCCACCACGGTGTCGCCGATGCGCAACTCGGCCGAATAGACCCCGTCCTGCATATCGGTGATCACCACCTGGCCCTCCGCGTCCTCCGCCAGCAACGCCACCAGCGAGGCCAGCAGATCGTGGGTCATGGGACGGGTGACCTCGGCCTGCTGGTCCAGCACGATGGCGATGGCCGCGGCTTCGACGGTGCCGATCCATACCGGCAGACAACGCGTTCCGGATGTCTCCTGGAGTAACAGCACAGGGGAGTCCTCCGGCGCGGCCAACCGGATGCCCAGCACCTCAAGAGCGATCATGGATCCCACGGTACCAACGGGAGCCAGCGATCCGGCCATGAAGATAGGCGTTGTGGGCCTCGCTGAGGGCCTGCAGCATCTCTTGCACGCTCTCCAGGGAGGGTCCGCGTCCGTTGGGATATCCCTCGAATACCTGGTCCAGGAGCGCCGCGTGAGCCGCGGCGCTCTGCTGAAGAATCCGCAGCCGGCGCAAATCGATGCCGCGCTTGACCAGACGTGAGGCGGTGTCGGCGATGGCCATGGCTTCCGGCCCGTAGCGGCCGCTGTGCAGACGCATGCTGATCAGCTTCATTCGTTCTAGCTGAACGAGGCTGGCCTCCGGCAAGCCGGATTCATCCAACAGTTCCTGTCTCGTCCAGCGCCTGTTCTCGGCGTCGTTCCGACGCGCCGCAGGCCGGCGGGCTTTCTTTCTGCGCGGGGGCGGAATATCCGCGGTGCGCGGATTTTCTCCTCGGTCCAGCGCCTCGAGTTCCGCCCGGATCACGTCGAGGGGAAGATACCGGTCGCGCTGCGCGCGTAGCGCATAGCGCAATCGATTGATGTCGGCGTCTCTGAAGACGCGATAGCCGGACGACGCGTCGCGCGCAGGCGTGATCAGCCCGACCCGCTCGTAATACCTGACCTTCGAGACCGTGATGTCCGGAAACTCGCCCCGGAGCAGCTCCAACACGGATCCGATGGTGCGCCCGGCACCGGCCATCAGCCCTGCCTGGACTCACCCAACGAGATGGTGGCGCGGTACTTGCCGATCTGGATCTCCTCGCCGTCGCGCAGTTGAGCGCGACCATCGAGCAGCGTGCGGTTCACGTAGGTTCCGTTCAGGCTGCCGAGGTCTTCGAGATACAACCGCCCGGCAGTGCGCACGAACTTGGCGTGATGCCGGGAGACGGTGATGTCGTCGAGGAAGATGTCGGACTCGGGGTGACGGCCCACCGTGGTCACGTCCGCGTCGATCAGGAAACGGTGCGATTCTCCTGGCCCGCGCTTCACGATCAGCAGCGCGTCGCCGGGAGCGAGCGCAGAGACGGCTTCCTGTTCCTGAGCGGTGAGATCGCTGGCGCGATCGTCCACCACCGGAATCATGGTGGTGGTATCGCCTGTGGTATCGGTCAGGGGCCTGCCGCACTCGCTACAGAATCGGGCGTCGCCGGGGCTGCGCGTTCCACACTGGGGGCACTTCATCAGGCATCCCTTTCTGACCGTAAGTCCAGTTTCGTCCCGTCAGCCTACCCGACCACATGAGAGCTTGCGCGCCTGGCCAGAGGTATTTTGCTGCTCGCGTTTCGCCAGAGCGAGACTACTGCTCCTCCGTCGGCTGAGCGAACTGATACTCACGCGGTGTGACGATGCTCAGGATCTCGACCCGATCGCTCTGCGTGATGGTCACCGTGCCACCAACCCGTTCTCCTTCGATCTGGCTCACCAGTCCACCTCGAAACCGGGCTCCGGCCTCCAAAGTGCCAGGATCCCCGATGACGGTCAGGAGGTAGGGAGCACCGAGATCCACGCCGTCGACGACGATGCGCCCCATGGCTGAGGTGGAGAACCAGCTGGTCGCCACGAGCCTGACGGTGCCGTTGATCTCGATCACCTCTCCGCCGGCGTCGCGAAGCTCCTCGATGGCGTTGAGAAGGAGCTCGGCGCTCACCTTGCCGTCGGGATCGTCGATCTCGATGGTCACTCCTGGTCCCACGGCGGGCACCGTGCCGGCCAGGATCTGGAACTGGCTCAAGCGACGTTCGGCCTCTTCCTGGGCCGCTTGGGCGCGATCGGCGCCGCTCAAGAGCTGGGATCTGGTGTCCTGCAACTCGCGGATCTCCTCCTCCAGGCGCCGGGTCTCGGCCTGCTGGTTGTCCAGCAACTGGATGAGGTCGCTTTGCCGCATGGTGGCGAACTCCGGCTGCTGGGCTTGGGAGCGCAGCGTCATCACGATCAGCAACGAGGTGACGAACAAGATGGCCGCTACCACCAGCTGGCCCTTGCTGGGGCGCAGGAAGGCGCGCAGCGCTTGGCGTCGCGTCGGCCGTGAGGTTTCCGGGGATGGCTCAGGCATGGAGCAGTGCCCGTCGGATAGCGGCGGCGTTGGTGAAGATGCGGATGCCGAGCACCACCACCACGCCGGTGGACAGCTGGCTGCCCACGCCGATCTGATCGCCGATGAACACGATGCCGCCGGAGATCAGCACGTTGGACAAGAAGCTCACCGCGAAGACGCGATCCGAGAAGACGCCTTCCAAGTAGGCTCGGGTTGCTCCGAGGATGGCGTCGATGGCTGCCACGATGGCGATGGGAAAGTAAGGGGCGAGCACGGGCGGCAGGGTTGGCTGCAACACGAGTCCCACCACCACTCCGGCCACCAAGCCAAGAATCGCGAACATCTTCTACCGTTCCCCTACCGTCGCGTGCCTGAGCGTCATGCCCGGGTCCGCAGCCAACGTCAGTTCCTCTTCCGGCTGCTCGATGGTCATCGATAGGCCGTAGTTCTTGATCAAATACTGCCACCAGGAGGCGGCATAGGTGCGTGCGAAGCGCGCTTGGAGGCTCAGCGGATCGCCGATCACCTCGACGCGATAGGGCGGGCTGAGGGAGACATAGTCGACGGTGATGGCGGAACCCGCCGTGCGAATGGCGGTGAGGGTAGTCAGCCGTCGTCCGTTGATCGCCACCGCTTCTGCACCCGCTTCCCTCATGCCGTTGACCAGCATGCTCAGATCGGAGTCCATGACCTGGCCTTCCACGGAGCCCCCGCCCTGTGCGTCGTTGACGGTGATCACGACCCCGGGCCCTTGCACCGGAATGCCTCCGCCCAGCGTTTCCACGCCAACCAGCTGCTCGCGCAGCGCGGAGTCGGTCAGCGCCGTCTCCCCCAGGCGCCTGTTTTCCGTGGCGAAGATATCGGCCTCGGTCAGCAGTTCCACGTGCTGCTCCCGTTCGTCGTCGATGCGCTGCATCAACTCGTCGCTCGCGATGGCGAGCTGATCGGTTCCGCTCGTGGTTTGCACCACGGCGAAGGTGAACAGCGCCCCGATCACCAACAGGATGGCCGGCAGCGTGAACCGGGATCTCGCGTGCCGACGACCGGCCGTCAGGTATTCGGGTTCGAGCGCCCCCTCCTGCAGGTCGGTCAGCAGGCTCATGCTGGCGTCAGGACGTTTCTGCATCTTCTTTCCCGGAAGACCCCGCGGAACCGCTGAACAATTTCACCGTCGCGGCGACGTACATCATTCCCGCTGCCCAGTAGAGTGCCGCGCCCACGGCGGCGAGAACCCACCCTGCCCAATGGGCCCAGGCGATGCCGAAGGAAGTGAAAGATCCGAGCAGGATCATGGGCAACGAGACCAGCAAGAGCATCGTGGCGGATTTCCCGATCCAGTTCACGGGCAGCGCCACCATTCCGTGCTTCCTCAAGGCTGGAACCAGTGCGGCGAGCATGAGGTCCCGTGCGAGGAGCACCACGAAGAACCACCAGGGAACGATTCCTCGCACCAGCAGGGCCACCACGGCCGCCAGGATGTAGAGCCTGTCGGCGATGGGGTCGAGCTTGGCCCCCAGCGGGGAGCGCTGCTTGAGCCGGCGAGCCAGGTAGCCGTCGAACCAGTCGGTGAGGCCGAAGACGGCCAGCATGATGATGGCGGCGAGATCATGCTCCGCGATGATCAGCCAGCAGAACACGGGAACCCCGAGCAACCGGATGAAGCTCAAGATATTGGGGATGGTAAACACTCGGTCGGTGTCGAATTGCTGCGCCGGAGTCAGAGTGCTCACGTCATCGATCCTATGGCATTGCCGAAATCCCGGGGGCTCAATGCATCCCGAGGGACGCGCGATAGATCCCCACTATCCGCGGTCCTATGCTCTCCCAGGCGTAGCGTCGCGCCACCAACCGGGCCTGGTCAGGATCAGCAGGCTCGCCGAGGGCGGAGAGCAGCGCTGCGCGCGCGGCGTCGGTTTCCCCTGGCCGGAACCACCGGGCGACTGGAGTCCCACCCACCACCTCGCGGACGGCCGGGAGATCAGAGGCCACGAGCGTGCAGCCGGCGGCCAGCGCCTCGATGAGCACCATCCCGAATGACTCTCCGCCGAGATTCGACGCCACCACCACGCTGCTTCCGCGTAGCTCTTCCGAGAGCCTCTCGTCGTCCAGGATGCCCAGCGAGCGCACCCCTGGTCCCGGGTCCCCGCCGGGTCCGATGGCCACGAAATCCGCCTCGATGCCGGACTGGGCCAGGGCGTGGAAGACGGCATAGCCCTTGCGCGGATCGTCGCGGCGGCCGAGGAAGACCACCCGGGGCGTATCGCTGCGCAACGGGGGCCTCGCGTCGGGAAGCCGGATCGCGTTGGGGATGATCGGTGGCCGGTGGCCGACGGCCGCCTGCGCCGTGCGCGCCGCGGCCTCCGAGACGGCGAGGCTCAGGCGCGGCCCCAGCTTCTTCGCGCGGTATCGCAAGAGGGGGGCCACCATCGCGGGCACCGTGAAGGACGCATGGTGGGTCACCACCAGCGGACTCGCCGCCTTGGCTGCGGTGTAGGCCGCCCCTGGCGTCAAGGGCTCGTGGACATGCACCACGTCGACGCCCTGCACGGCCGCCCGCGCCGCCGTGCGCTGCGATGCGGAGACGGCCAGTTGCGCGGTAGAACCGTTGAAGCGGAAGTCCCGGGTAGGTCCCAACAGAAGCACGGGCACATCCTTCGGTGCGCGCGTGCCGGGCGCGACGACCTTGGCCTCGTGACCGGTTGCATTCAACCAGCGAGCGAGTCCGAGGACATGCGTGGCCACCCCGCCCGGCCGATCCAGGTTGTACGGGCAGACCAACGCGATCCTCATCGGAAGAACCGCTGGAGCACCAACCAGTTGCTGGGATCGGAGCGCACCGCGTCGCAGAACCTGTGGGCGACGGCCGCGGTCATCTCCTGAGCGGGACCGGGCGCGATGGGCTCCGAGATGCGCAGCCGTACTCGGCGTCCCTCGAAATGCGTGGTGGTGACCCGCAGATCGGCTCCGGTGCGTCGTGCCAGGAGCGCAGGTCCAGCGGGCATGGTGACTCGGCGACCGGCCCAGTCCGCGGGAACGCCTCGTCCTCCCAGATCGCGGTCGGCGAGCAGGCACACCGCCTTACCCGCCCGGACCGCTGCGGTGAGGTCTCCCATCAACTGAGGATGGTCGACGGGGAAGATCTCCATTCCCATGCCGGCGCGCGCATCCCGGAACAACTCGAACAGCCCGTCCGGAAGCCTCTCCGCCACGGAGACCACCTGGATCCCTACTCTCGCGCACCATGCTCCGGCGAAATCCCAACTGCCCATGTGGGGCAGCGCCAGCACCAGGCCCGGCCCTGCCAGCGAGGTGCGCAGCCGCTCCATGTCTTCGTCGGAGATGATCACCCGGCTCAGCACCTCGTCGTCGCTCCAGCGAGCCAGGGACAACGACCACAGATTATTGCGCGCCCACCACCGCAGCATCCGCCACCGCTCGCCAAAGGTGGGCCGGCGGCCGGTGGTGATCTCGACGTTGCTGTCCCATCGGCGTACGCCCCGGATGGGCAGCAGCACGCAGGCGCTGGCGATCAGTATGGCGAGCAGCTCCGCCACGGGCCTGGGCAGGCGCGACGCGAGCGCCCACAGCAGGCGTACGGGGAGGGCGATCACGTCACAGGGTCCAGGCGTCGGCCAGCAGCCGCCGCGCCTCGCCCAGCAGCTGAGGCACCGCTTTGGTCTGCCCGATCACAGGCAGGAAGTTCGCGTCGCCTTGCCAGCGCGGCACGACGTGCTGGTGGAGGTGCATCGAGATGCCGGCGCCGGCCACGTCCCCTTGGTTGATGCCCAGATTGAAACCGTGCGGGTGGCTGACCGCGCGCAGGACGGTCATCGCTCGCTGGCTGAGCGCGGCGATCTCGGCTACCTCGTCGTCGGTGGCGTCGGTGTAGTCGGCGACGTGACGGTAGGGGCAGATCAGCAGGTGCCCGGGCGAGTACGGGAACAGGTTCATCACCACGAAGGCGTGCTGCCCGCGCGCAACGACGAGGCCTTCCTCATCGGAGCGACCGGGCGAAGCGCAGAACGGGCACTCCCCGGCGTCTTTCGGCTTGCCCTCGCCGTTGATATAGACCATCCGGTGCGGAGTCCAGAGCCGCTGGAAGGCGTCGGGCACCCCCGGGAGATCTCCCGGGGGCATCACGATCGCGTCGTCACTCATCGGAGGTCTGGTTCTCCGCGGTGGGGGTGTCGTTCGAGCGGGAGGCGACGAACGCCACGATCTCGGCGATGGCCTGTTCGGCCGGCACCTGGTTGCGCTGAGAACCGTCGCGGTAGCGGAAGGAGACCGCATCGGCTTCGCGGTCGTCTCCGCCGGCGATCAGGATGAAGGGAGCCTTCTCCTGAGTGGCGTTGCGGATCTTCTTGCCGAAGCGATCGTCGGAGTCGTCGAAGTGCACCCGCACGCCCTGGGCGCGCAGCTGCGTCACGACGCCGCCGAGGTATTCGTCGAACTCGCCGGCCACCGGCACGGCGACCACCTGAACGGGAGCCAGCCAGGCCGGGAAGGCACCCGCGTAGTGCTCGATGAGCACGCCCATGAACCGCTCGATGGAGCCGAACTTGGCCGAGTGAATCATCACCGGACGTTGACGGGAGCCGTCGGAGGCGGTGTATTCCAGCTCGAAGCGCTCGGGCTGGTTGAAGTCGTACTGGATGGTCGACATCTGCCAGGTGCGGCCGATGGCATCCTTCGCCTGGATCGAGATCTTCGGGCCGTAGTAGGCGGCGCCGCCCGGGTCCGCCACCACCGGCAGGCCGGACTCGTCGGCGATCTCCTGCAGGATGGCCGTGGCCTCGGCCCACTGCTCATCGGAGCCGATGAACTTGTCCTTCTTCTTGCCGTCCTCGTCCCGGGTCGAGACCTCGAGGGCGACGTCGGTGAGGCCGAAGTCGATCAGCAGCGACAGTACGAAGCGCAGCAGGTGGCGCACCTCGTCGGGTGCCTGCTCCTTGGCGCAGTAGCTGTGCGAGTCGTCCTGGGTGATCGAGCGCACGCGGGTGAGGCCCTGCACCACGCCTGACTTCTCATCGCGGTACACCGTGCCGAACTCGAAGAAGCGCAGCGGCAGGTCGCGATAGGAGCGGCCGCGCGAGGAGAAGATCAGGTTGTGCATCGGGCAGTTCATGGCCTTCAGCCGGTAAGCCTGGCCACCCCTGACCACGTTGCCCTGCTCGTCGCGCTCGGCGTCCTCCAGCAGAGCCGGGAACATGCCGTCGGCGTAGTACGGCAGGTGCCCGGAGGTGTAGAAGAGCTCCTCCTTGGCGATATGCGGGGTGCCGACGTAGTCGAAGCCCTCCTCGATGTGGCGGGCGCGCACGTAGTCCTCCATGGCGCGCTTGATCACGCCGCCCTTGGGATGGAACAGCGGCAACCCGGAGCCGACGATCTCGTGGAAGCTGAACAGGTCGAGCTCCTGGCCGAGCTTGCGGTGGTCGCGCTTGGCGGCCTCCTCCAGGCGGGTCTTGTAGGCCTGGAGCTCGTCCTTGCTGGGCCACGCGGTGCCGTAGACGCGCTGCAACCCGGCATTGCGCTGATCGCCGCGCCAGTACGCGGCGGAGCTACGGGTGAGCCCCCAGCCGTTCCCGAGATAGCCGGTGTGCGGCACGTGGGGCCCGCGGCAGAGATCCTTCCACGCGACAGAGCCGTCGCGGCGCACGTTGTCGTAGACGGTCAGCTCGCCGGCACCCACCTCGACCGACGATCCATCCTCGTCGGAGGCCGATCCCTTGTCGGTGATCAGCTCCAGCTTGAACGGCTCGCCGGCCAGCTCCTCGCGGGCCTCCTCGTCGGTGACGACACGCCGCACGAAGCGCTGGCGCTCCTTGACGATCTGTCCCATCCTCTTCTCGATGGCCTTCAGGTCGGCCGGGGTGAGCGGCTCGGTCTGGAAGTCGTAATAGAAGCCATCGGTGATCGGCGGACCGATGCCGAGCTTCGCTTCGGCGAAGAGGTGCTGCAGGGCCTGGGCGGTGACGTGACCGGCGGAGTGGCGCAGGATCGACAGCCCCTCCGGCTCGCTGATCAGCACGGGCTCCACTTCGTCGCCGTCGTTCAGCTCGCGCTGCAGGTCGAGGGTTTCGCCCGCCACGCGCATCGCGACCACGGTGCGGTCGTTGCCGAACAGGTCGAGCCCGGTGGTCGTGGTCGTGCATGCCACCTGTTCCGCGTTGTCGTTGCGGCGGACGGTGATGACTCCACTCATCGGACTCTCCTTGGAACTCACAGAGGGTAGAACAGGGACCTGCTCCACGGGCTATTGTGCCGCACTCCCGCCGAGGGGTTCACCTTCAGTGCGGCACCGGATCTCCTAGAGTTGGGCAATGCGCTCCTTCGGATCGACTCGTTCCTTGATCGGCGCCGTCCTGGCGGCTGTCTTTCTGCTTGCCGGTTGCGTCGGAACACCCGGGGTGCGTGACCCCCAATCGTTCACGCCCACCGAGGTGGGATCGCTCGCGCATCTGAGCTTCCCGGAGGGCACGGTCTTGGTCTCCACAACCTTCCAGGCCTTCGAAGACTGGCACCTGACGGCGATCCTCACCTTTCCGGCTGACGCCGTCGATCAGTTCGCCACCGACAATGCGCTCGTCCTGTCCGACGAGGAACGGCCGGTGCGAGATGACGCTCGTCCGGACGACCCCACCTGGACCCCTGATGCCAGCACGAACGTGCTCTCCTACGACGGCAGCGCCGATCCGATCTCAGGGGTCTACCGCCGGCTCCTCCTGGATCTCGACGATCCTGAGACGGTGACGCTGTATCTCGTGGCGTTCACGACCTGACCCACGCGGATCATTCGGGCACGTACGCTTGCCCCATCTGCGACTCGACGAGGAGACACTGACGTGGCCCACCGCACCCTCCCCCGCAAAGATGGCAACCCCACTCCGGCCGTCCCGGAGCGCGGCTTCCACCTGGACGCCGCGCGGAAGTTCTTCCCGTCGATGTGGATTCACGAGCTTCTGGAGCGGATGGCGCAGCTCGAGTTCAACGCGTTTCAGTGGCACTTCTCAGAGAACGAAGGCGTGCGTCTGGAGAGCCTGGCCTTCCCCGAGATCGTCTCCGAGCAGTTCATCACCCGGGATGAAGCACGCGAGATCATCGCTCATGCGGCGGAGCTAGGCATCGCGGTGGTCCCGTCGTTGGATATGCCCGGGCATCTCAGACAGGCGCTGGGCACCCGGCCACAGTTGCGACTACCAGAAGGCCTGGGTGGCGCCGACACTCGGCACGCGCTCGACATCACCGCATCCGCCGGGCGCGACTTCGCCAAGCGTCTGATCGACGACTATGCCGATCTGTTCGGCGACAGCACCCACTGGAACCTGGGCGGCGACGAGTTCGTCGACTTCGGCCGGATCGACGACTATCCCGCACTCTCTGAGGAAGCACATCGTCGCTTCGGGCCGGCCGCCACCGGCTTCGATCTGCTGACCGACTTCGTCAACGAGATCGCTGAGCATCTCGTCGGGCTCGGATTCGTGCTCCGCGCATGGAATGACGGTCTCCTGCGCAGCGAGTTCGTCACGTTGGATCACCGTATCGAGATCGCCTGGTGGACCAACTGGCACGCGGGCATGACGCCGCTCGCCGACGCGCTCGAGGCCGGCCATAGGGTGCTGAACTTCCACGATTCCCAGTGGTACTACGTCGTCGGCGAGACCTCCTATCTCCATCCCACCGCCGAACGCGCATGGGCCACCGACTGGCACCCGGGCCTTTTCCCTCGTTTAACCGATCGCTCACCCCAGCTCCTGCCCAAGCCCTATCCGGAGCACCTGCTCGGCGCGTACTTCTCCGTCTGGTGCGACGCCCCCGACGATGAGACGGTGGAAGAGATCGCCGAGCGCATTGCGCTCCCGATGGCGGCCTTCGCCGAACGCTGCTGGAACGGCGGCAGTGATCTCACCTACCCCGAGTTCGTGGCTCTGGCTAGTGAGGTCAGTCCGGCGAGTGGGGCCTGCGCTTGACGACCACATCCCATTTTCTGGTGATCGGCCAACGGTCGAGCGCTATCTCGGCCTTCTTGAGGAGGTCTTCCTCATCAAGCGCATCCCAGCTTGGTCACGCAATCTCAGTTCCCGCAATCTCAACTCCGAAGGTTACCTTCGTCGACTCCGGAGTTGCCGCAAACCTGCTCGGACAGAACGCGCGTAGCCTGGCACAGCCGGAAGCACCGCTGGGTGGCCTACTCGAGGGATTCGTCACAATGGAGCTAGCACGTCAACTCACATGGTCGCACACCAGAGCGGAACTCTTCCACTACCGCACCAAGGACAAGGTGGAAGTTGATGTGGTGCTCGAGGATCGTCGGGGCCGCGTCGTCGCCATCGACGTGAAGGCCTCCGCCGCCGTTCGTCCCGACGACTTCCGCGGCATCAACCATCTGGGGGGCAAGGCTCGATGACGATCTTCTCGCCGGGATCGTGCTCTACACGGGTACAGACACGCTTGCATTCGGCCCCAAGAACCGAGCGGTTCCGATCTCCGCCATCTGGGAAGTCCCTTCCTGATCACTAACATTTCGGGTAGCAACGGCGAATCCATAACTGATTAAGCCCGTGGAGAGCAGCCGCCGTGGGCTGCTACCGGTGATCGGGGTAGCACGCCCTCGCGAAGCTCTTGTACGCCTCGATGATTCCGGTCTCGTGGTCTTCGCCTTCGATGTAGTGGCTGGTCACCGTGAGACCCTCCACCGGCTGGTCACACATCGCGTCGTGGAGTTTGAGGATCTCGATCGACATCTTCCGGTAGAGGGCCACCCGTCCCCACATCTCCCCGCCGCCGATGGTGAAGTGCACATGCCGTTCCCGCCCGGAGGTATCGGCCGCAACGAGTTCCTGGTAAAGGGTGAAGACCTTGCTGTTCGGCGTGAGCAGACCGGCGCTCGCCGCGCCGAATCGGGTGAACAGCGTGCTCTGCGTGACGAAAGCGTAGAGGGCAAAGAGACCTCCGTAGGAGAAGCCAAAGATTCCGGCATTCTCGTCGCTGACGTTGTAACGGCTCTTGATAAGGGGGTGCAGATCGTCCTCGAGGAACGACAGGAAAAGGTCAGCGCGAGGGTCGTCCAGGATCTTGAAGAAGAAGTCCAGCTTCTCGTCGCTCGCGCGTTCTCCCGCACTACCCAGGTGTTCGGCAAGATACTCGCGGAACCCCTCGGGGAGGTCGTCGCCTTGGGGCACGAGATCGTGGTTGCGGAGCGCAACCGCAAGGTCACCGTCCTCCATCGTGTAGCCGATGTTGACCTGAACGAAGGGCCCGGCTGGCCACAGCGATTCGCCCTTCATCAACCCGTTGTGCGCCTTCTCGTAGCCACCACCATGCCACTGCGCGTCGAGAGCGTAGACCACCGGCAGCGGCCCCAGCTTCTCGGCGCCGTCAGGCAGCGACACGGAAATGTTGTACCGCCCGCCGGTCTTTTCAGACTCGATCTGGAAGCTCTCGAGGTTCAACTCGACGACCTTCGTCGAGAAGCCTCCCGGCGTGAATTCTACTGAGGTGCTCATGCGCGCCTCTCCTTTCGGGTCATCATCGACTGCCACCGCCCATCCAGGCACCACAAGAGTGCGCCTCACGAGCCAACGTGACCGTCCCATCTCTATCCAATGTCATCACGATGTGCCAGGGACAGCCCTGTCCCATTCACGCCACCCCGGAATACACCGCGGATTGCGCCCTGGCTAGGACATGACTGGCCTAGTCAGAAAGCTAGAGTTCCCCTTCTTCTTGAGGCTACCGTTAGCTCGTTGTGCGGCGATTGATAGTGATGTCAATTAGGGGCACAACTGATTATCCACTATCGAAGAGGATTTCCGTGGATACCTCTTCGTGATCGCTAAGGGATCTCGAATGCCAGAATCGAAGGGCTCACCCATACTCACGCCCCCGAGTGCTCCAGAGGGCATGGAGCCATTTCAACTCAGCGCGGGCCAGCGCCACAAACTCTTCGTCTCGTTGATGATGGGCTTCTTCCTCATCTTCGCCTGCTACGCAGCCGTCGGCGCCGTATTCATGCCGGCGGCGCTCGCGGAGATCGACAACGCGAACAAGGAGAACAACCTCGCGGCGATCATGAGCGTGACCGCCGTGTTCACCATGTTCATCCAGCCGGTCGTGGGCGCGCTCTCCGATCGCACCAAGTCCAAGTTCGGTCGTCGCACGCCGTGGCTGGTCCTCGGAGGCTTGTCGGGCGGCACCATCGTCATCTTGATGCAGTTCGCCAACACCGTGGCCTACATCGGCATCTGCGCCGTCCTCGTGCAGGTGCTACTCAACATCATGCAGGGCCCGATCTCGACGCTGATCGCCGATCGGGTGAACTACGAGCATCGAGCCTTCGGTTCCTCCTTCGTGGGGGTTGGCCAGGCCCTCGGCATCTCCGGCGGTATGGCGATCGCCGGAAACCTGCTCGATCGGATCGGCTTCGGATACACGCTTTTCGGCAGCACGATGATCGTGGTGACGCTCCTCTTCGTGTTCCTCAACCGCGACAAGGACTCCAGCGGACTGGTGCAGAGCAGCTTCAGCTGGAAAGAGTTCGGACTCGGTTTCATTCGCCCGCTGAACTTCCGCAAGCACCCCGATTTCGTGTGGGCATTCGGCGGCCGCTTCTTCATGGTGCTCGGCTACCAGGCGATCCAGGCCTACGGTCTGTACATCCTGACCGACTACATCGGCCTGCCGATCTCGGACGCCGGTCGGGTCCTTGGTTTCATGTCGATCCTCACCATGATCACGATGATGGTCAGCACGGTCCTCTTCGGACGCCTGTCCGATGTCACGGGCCGTCGCAAGATGTTCGTTTTCGGCTCCAGCGCGGTGATGGCCATCGCCATCGCGGTCCCCTTCTTCGTGCCCACCACCACCTCGATGTACATCTATGCGTTCATCGTCGGCATCGGATACGGGGCCTACACCTCGGTTGATCTCGCCCTTATGATCGACGTTCTCCCCTCTCAGGGCGACGTGGGTAAAGACCTCGGTGTACTCAACCTGGCCTCGAATATTCCGCAGATCATGGTGCCCGTCCTCGCGGCTTTCCTTATCGGACTGACCGGCGGATATTCGGTGATCTTCGTCTACGCCATCATCGGAGTGTTGCTCTCTTCGATTCTGCTGTTCCCGATCAAATCCGTGAAGTAGCCCACAACACACTCGACGGCTCTGGCGCCAGGCTTGTTTTGCCTGGCGCCAGGGCCACTGTCGCGCTGACTGGGCCTTTTCTGTCCCACCCTGACGGATGGGGTGGCGGATAGATTGGCTCCTACCCTGCAATGAGGAAAGGGAGGCGGCAGAGATGACCGGAAACGCGAACCCGATCGAGCTCGGCGCCTTCCTGCGTGCTCGGCGCCAAGAGGTGACACCTGAGATGGTAGGCCTCTCGGAGGGGTATGGTCTTCGCCGAGTACCAGGATTGCGCCGCGAGGAGGTGGCGCAGCTGGCATGCATCAGCACCGACTTCTATACCCGCCTCGAGCAGGGGCGACGGCCTGCCTCGGAGCGGGTACTCGACGCCATCGCCCGAGCCCTCCAGCTCTCGGAAGACGAGACGTCTTATGTCTTCAGCCTGGCCGGCAAGGAGCAGGAATCCACCCGTTCCCGAAAGCGCTCGAGAGAGGTTCGCCCGGTTCTCCAGCACCTTCTCAACGAGCTCCCGCGTACGCCGGCGGTCGTGGTGGGGCCGTCGCTGGACTTCCTCGCATGGAACCCCATGGCGCCTGCCCTTCTCGGTGACATCGAGTCTCTACCGCCTCAGCGCCGAAACTATCTGTGGTTGATGTTCGCCGATCCGCAGTCGCGGCGTCTCTACCGGAACTGGGAGCAAGTTGCTGAGATGGCGGTGGCCCACTTGCGCGTCGAAGCCGGCAGGAATCCCGATGACGAATCGATCGCGCACACCGTCGAAGAGCTTTCCGCTTACGATGAACTCTTCGCCCAGCTCTGGTCCTCACACCCGGTGGCTTATCGCTCGACGGGGGCCAAGGCTCTTCGCCACCCGATCGTCGGTGACCTCGAGGTCATCTGGGAAGCGCTCTCGCCCGTCTCCGATCCGGATCAGCAACTCCTGGTGTGGACCGCCGCTCCCGATCCCCAGTCTGTCGAGGCGCTCGACCGCCTGGCGCACTGGGTCGCCTCACGGGAGAACACCCCGTCCGATCACGGCACTGTTTCCTGACAGGGCCATTTATGGCCCCTCCACCGATCGGATGCCGCACGCTACGGTGAATCCAGTCTGATCCTGACAGCACACGAAGCGTCAGCGATCACACCATCGCACCACGCGCAGTCACCAACGCCCGCGCTGATCAATGAAGAGGAAAGCGGTATGGTCACATCTCACATCCGAAGGATCGAAGCCCTCGACGGTAAGGTCACGGGCATCGCTGTGACGCCTGAAGCAGGCGCCACCGGACCCCTGATCGTTCATCTCCACGGCGGAGGCAGCAATTGTGCGGAGACGGTGCGTGAGGAGTTCTCGATCCTGGGTCTTGCCGCCGAACTCGGGTTCCCTGGGCTGGCGTTGAATCGCCCCGGATACGCCGGAAGCGAGTGGCTCGGCATATCCGGCACGCAGGACGAGGGACTCTACGAGGCCAGCGCGAAACGAATCGGCGACGCCTTGACCGAGCTCTGGAGCCAGTACAGCCACACCTGCCCGGGAATCGTCCTCATGGGTTGCTCCGTCGGGAGCCCCATCTCCTTCATGATCGCGGTCCGCTGGGCTGCCGGCGAGCCCGGCTGGACCTGGCCCCTGCTGGGCGTGGCAGCCACCGATGTCGGCCATGTACCCATGCCCGGCATCCCGGAGCTGTGGAACAGCAGCCCTGTCGAGGATTTCGTCGACGATCTCGGCGTGCTCATCGATCAGATCGAGTTCGGTCCGGAGTGGGCGCGATTCGCCATTCCCGGACGAAACGAGGATCATCCCGTCGACGAGTCTCTGGTTCGCGGAAGCACGCGTCTGCCTCGCACCGAGGCGCTCGAAATCGGCGGCGGATGGCCGCGCAACGCCTTGAAGGTGATCTCCCAGGTGACAGTTCCCGTCTACTGGCGCGTCGGCGAATTCGATCCGCTGTGGAATTCGGAGCCAGAGGTCGTATCTGAGTTTGTCGCCGCGCTGCGCACCTCCTCCCCGTACGTCGACGGGGGCGTGTTGAAGGGCGCGAGCCACGCCATCCACGACGGCCCCCTGCGTCGGCACATGGTGCTCCAGGTACTTGCTTTCGCGGAACTGTGCGGTGCCGCGAAACGCGTTCCGCAGATCCTGGAGGATCGCGGCTAGCTCAAACGAGCGGACGCCGATTTTGGCCGCGCGGCTCGCCGTGTGGCGTGCTCAGTCAGCGCGCACGTCGGCGTAGTCGGGATGACGGTCGATGTAGCGCGCGATGAATGGGCAGGTGGGCCGGGCCTTCTTGCCCTGGGCGCGCACGTCGTCGAGGGCGTATTTCGCCAGTAAGCTCCCGTAGCCCTTGCCGCCGTGCGACGGATCGACGATGGTGTGCGGCAGATCCACCACCTCGCCCTCGTCCACATAGACGATGTGCCCCGCCACATTGTCGTCGACGAGCAACTCGTAGTGCTGGTCGACCTCGTTCTTGCGCAGTTCCTCAGCCATCCACCCAGCCTAGTCACTGCCCCGAACACGGGGTTGCTATTGTCGAGACCACTATGGATTCGTGGCAGCCTGTCCCCCTCGAGGCCACCATCGGATCTCTCGTCGGCGAGAACCTGGCGATATCCGGTATCGGCCCCGACGGACGAAGGACGCTGGTGCTGGTCAAAGTGACGCCACGCCGGGCCGGAACGGTGTGGGTCTGGGTCTCCGACACCGCCACGCGGACGCCGATGCCCCGGGCCATCCGCTCGGTCACCGATGAGACGGTGACGCTGCGCGCGGCCGTGCTCGCGCACTGCGATGTGGAGGCCTTCTCAGCTGCCACGGTGCCCCACAAAGTGAAGTGGCCCTCGGATGTGGCGCGCACCCGCACCAACCTCTGGTTTCTTCTCGGTGCGCTCGCCTCGCTCATCGCAATGATCGTGCTCATCGTGGTGGACCTTCCCGCAGTGGCGATGGCCTTCATGGTGCCGACCGTGATGATGGGGCTCATGGGCCGCAAGCAGGGCGGGACCAGCGTTAATCCGCCCGCTGCGATCCTCAGCCCTTCCTCGTCCCAGACCGGCTTCGGGTTCACGAGTGAGGTACTGCCGTCCACCGTGCTCGCCCGGATTCCACCTCCCGAGACCGCGGCTGGCGTCTCCCCCGCCGAACGGGTCGGCGTGGTGAAGGCGAGGTACGGCGCCAAGCTCAGCGACATCGTCTACCGGATCGAGAACTCCGCGTTGTTCGACCCCTCCGTGCCGGAGACGCAGCGTTTCCAGGTTGCGCTGCTCGCCTGGGACGAGAACTCGCCCGACGCCGAACACCTGGCCGACGAGGTGGAAAGGGCCTTCGACGAGGCCCTCCGCACCGCGGAGAAACGAGGCCTGGATCATCTTCCGGAAACCGCCCGCGACCCCGCCCGGCGCGCTGCCAAGGCCGCGACCGTCGCGGTCAGCGACGCGCCGCCTGCCGAGCGCGAGGCCGCCGCGAAACGCGTCGCGGAGATCTTGAACTCGCTGGCACTCTTCTATCTTCCCGTCGTGGATCCTTCTACACCGTCGTTGATCGGCCGCCGACGAGAGATCGAGCCCGGACGATGACCGACACCCTATGGCGCCCCCTGCCCCTCGACACTCCCGTCGAGGAGGTAACCGCGATGCTGCTGGTCTCCGGTTCCGATGCGCTGGTCGCGACCTGCACGCCCAACCCGGTTCCCGGCGTCAACTGGATCTACGACCTCTTGACGCTCACCCAATGGCGCAATAGCGGCCCGATCCCCCGCCGGATCGTCCGTGAGGTATCCCGGAGGGCGACCGTCGAGTCGGTCGGCGTCGCCCAGGAACTGAGGCCGCAACGCGCTTTCACGCTCTCCAGCGTGCAATGGCGCTCCTTCCGCTCACCGCTGATCCAAGCGAGGACGACTATGCGCCTGATCACCGTCGAGCAAGCCTCGAAGGGGCTGCCCGAACTCCGCGACGCGCGCTATCGGGCGGAGGCTCAGGTGGCCGAGGTGAGGGAACTCTACGGCCGGATGCTGACCGATATCGCCTACCGGATCGAGAACTCCGCCCTCTTCGACTCCGACGTGCCCCTCACCAGGCAGTTCGACACCGCCCTGGCGTTGTGGACTGAGGTCGACGATGCCACGCCGGAGACGGAGATTACGCGCCGCGCGTCCGTCGTGAAGATCACCTTCGACGCCGCTCGGGCCCACGCCGAGACCCTCGGGCTTGGTCACCTTCCGGAGACGGCACGGGACCCCGCCCGCCGGGCAGCCGGAGCCGCGCGGTTGGCGTCAGGCACCACCGCGGAGGCTGAACGCGAGGCCGCCATGGCCCAGGTCATCCAGATCCTTGACTCCCTCGCCCTGTACTACCTGCCCAAACCCGAAGATTTCCGCAAGGCCATTGCACAGAAGGCGGTCGAACGGGGTTCTTAGAGGTGCCACCTACCTGCGGAATCACTTAACTTGGCGTTTAACCTGTGTTGTTGTTGATCGTGGTGGTGTTCGGCGTGCCATAGCGTGGCGGTGGCCGCTGTTGGCGATGCTTTGGTAACCACACAGAATCGTCGGGACGGCGACCTCCATGATTACTCGACCATGACAGCTCCACGAGGTAGCCCGGTATCAGGCATTGGGCTTACTCCAACGACTTCCGTGCCGGTCTCTACTCGTGTCTGACACGTCGGGCGGATGTTCTTTTCGAACTCACCGACGCGATGTTGTGCGCACCGGGTCGGGTCACCGACCTTGCCCACCTGTGTCTTGAACCCGTGCATCGGCGTGGTCACGGAGCCCTCTACGACGGGTTGAACGCCGGCCGGATAGACACCGCAGAGCTGGGACAGCTCGTGGCAGCAACTCCGCTGCCACGCCTGCCGGGACCAGATGGACGAGACCGGATCGTGCTCGCGGTCGATGTGTCGAACTGGCTGCGACCCGACGCCGCTACCAGCCCCGAGCGATCGTTCTGCCATACCTATCCACGCGGCCGTGGGCACGCGCAAATGATCCCGGGCTGGAGATACCTGTGGATCGCCGCACTTGAGCCGGGTACGACCTCCTGGACCGCACTGCTAGAGACCCGCCGACTGCACCCCGACGAAGACGAAACCATGGTGACTGCCGAGCGGCTCCGAACGGTCTTCGAACGCCTCACAACGCGGGGCACTGGGGAAGATGGGTGACCCGGATCTGTTGGTCGTGATGGACTCCGGCTACGACGTGACCCGGTTGACCTGGCTGCTCAAGGATCTGCCCGTGACCTTGGTGGCACGAGTACGGTCCACCGGTGTTCTACGCCCCGGCCGGGAAACGCAAGGGGCCGACCAAGGGCCGTGGCCCACGTCACGGCCATAAGCTCACCTGGCCGATCCCGAGTCATGGCCGAGGCCCACCGTGACCACGACAACCAGACCACCAACTACGGTCTCGCGACCGCGATCGCGTTCGACCACCAGCACCAGCGCCTCGAATGCCGCGGCCCTGGGCAGACCACCACGGTGAGGCACCGATCATCGAGGGCACCCTGATCCAGCTGACCGTGGACCACCTGCCCGGCGACCGCGCCCTGCACCGGTATGGTTATGGTGCTCGACCACCGGCGCTACCACGGCCGAGGTCGACCATTACTGGTCAGCCTACCTGCGCCGTTTCGACCTCGAGCACACCTTCCGGTTCCTGAAGCAGACCCTGGGCTGGACCCGCCCGATGCTGCGCGATCCCGAGGCTGCCGATCGGTGGACCTGGCTGGTCTTGGCCGCACCTACCCAACTCAGGCTCGCACGCCCTCTCGCTGCTGATCATCGGCTGCCCTGGCAACCCCTCTCCCCACGACCGCGTTGACTCCAGGCAGAGTGCGCCAGAAGCTTTCCCCGCGTCCCGCGTCCTGCGTCCAGCCCACGAGAACGCCAATAGCCACACAGGCCGGCCCCGGACGGCCCCCAGGCAGCCGAAACCACCGGAAAGCACCCATCCACCCCATCGGCAAAACCAGCCCAACAGGTTAAACGCCAAGCTTAAGCGTCGATGCGGTCTTGTTCGAGCTGGTAGGCGCCCTCGACGATGAACTCCTTGCGCGGGGCCACGTCGTTGCCCATCAGCACGTTGAAGACGCGCTCCGCCGCCACGGCGTCGTCGACGGTGATCCGGCGCAGGGTGCGATGCCGGGGGTTCATGGTGGTCTCCGCCAACTGGCTGGCGTCCATCTCGCCCAGGCCTTTGTACCGCTGTGGTTCCTTGAACTTCTGGCCGCGCTTGGTGAGCTCGGCGGCCTTGCGCTGATATTCGGGATCCGAATAGGTGTAGATGTACTTGTCGTAGCCGCGCTTGGGGTTGATCAGCTCGAAGCGGTGCAGTGGCGGTACCGCCGCATACACCCTGCCGGCCTCCACCAGCGGCCGCATGTAGCGGAAGAACAAGGTGGCGAGCAGGCACCGGATGTGGGCGCCGTCGGAGTCGGCGTCGGCCATGAAGATGATCTTGTTGTAGCGCACCGCGTCCAGGTCGAAGGACCGACCGGAACCGGCACCCACCACCTGAATGATCGAGGCGCACTCGGCGTTCTTCAGCATGTCTCCGACGGAGGCCTTCTGCACGTTGAGGATCTTGCCGCGGATCGGCAGCAGCGCCTGGTACTCGGAGTTGCGCGCCACGTTGGCGGTGCCCAGCGCCGAGTCGCCCTCCACGATGAACAGTTCGGTGCGATCGGGATCCGACGACCGGCAGTCCTTCAGCTTGGGCGGCAGCGACGAGGAGGCCAGCGCGGTCTTGCGTCGCTGGTTCTCCCGGTGCGCCCGAGCCTGCACCCGGGCCCGCGAGGCGTTGGCCACCTTCTCCATGACCGTACGCGCGACGGCCTTGACCGAAGGCTTGGAGCTGTTCAGGAACTCCCCCAGCTCCGCCTCGACGATACGCATCACGGCCCGCTGCACCGGCGGGGTGCCCAGCACCTCCTTGGTCTGGCCCTCGAACTGGGGCTCGGCCAGCCGTACCGTGACCACGGCGGTCATGCCCTCCAGGCAGTCGTCCTTGACGATCTCCTCGCCGGCCTTGAGCACCCGGGTGCCCTCCATGCCCTTGACGAAGGCACGCAGGAGACCGCGCTCGAAGCCGGAGACGTGGGTGCCGCCCTTGGGGGTGGCGATGATGTTGACGAAGGAGCGCAGCATGGTGTCGTACTTGTTGCCCCAACGCACGGCGATGTCGACCACCAGGTCCCGCTCCACATCGGTGGGTGTCATGGAACCGAACTCGTCCAGCATCGGCACGGTCTCGACGAAGGTGTCGTGACCCTGCAGCCGCAACACCTCGGTGACGGGCTCGTCGGGGGCCAGGAAGTCGACGAACTCGGTGATGCCGCCCGCATGCACGAAGCTCTCGTGCAGCGGCTCGTCGTGACGGCGATCCTCGACGATCAGCTCCAGCCCGGGCACCAGGAAGGAGGTCTGGCGGGCTCGATCGAGCAGCTGGTCGATGCTCAGCTGCGCATCGGGCAGGAAGATCTGGCGATCCGGCCAGTACCGCACCGGGTGCCGGTCTTGGTCTGGCCAAGCGGGTCTTGATCTTGCGCAGCCCGCTCTGCGGGGTGAAGGACGCGTCGGGGCCGTCGCCGTCGAAGACGCCGGGCACGCCGCGCTGAAAGCTCATCGCCCAGGTGGCCCCGTTTCGATCCACCTCCACGTCCAAGCGGGAGCTGAGCGCGTTGACCACCGAGGCTCCCACGCCATGCAGGCCGCCGGTGGCGTTGTAGCTGGAGTTGCCGAACTTACCGCCCGCGTGCAGCTTGGTGTAGACCACCTCCACGCCCGAGAGGCCCGTGCGGGGTTCGGTGTCGACGGGGATGCCGCGGGCGGTGTCGACCACGCTGATCGAACCGTCGCGGTTCAGGCTGACCTCGATCTTCTCCCCGAAACCGGCCAGCGCCTCGTCGACGGAGTTGTCGATGATCTCCCACAGGCAATGCATGAGGCCGCGGGTGTCGGTGGAGCCGATGTACATGGCAGGACGCTTGCGCACCGCCTCCAGGCCCTCGAGGACCAGCAGGTGCTTTGCCTCGTAGTCGCGCGAATGCTGCTGCTGTTGAGTGGTCTGCACCGAGACAGGTTATACGAGCGGTTCGTTTGCTCAGAGCAGAACACTCCGCGGGCATACTGCGGAACGATTGCTCGGCGCGCTACGTTGGTATCAGCGAGACGTTGAAGAGGAGGATACGACCACTATGACCGAAACGGTAACCAATCCCACTTTGACCGCACTCGATCGCTGTGATCGGTGTGGTGCCCAGGCGTATCTTCGGGTGTTTCTGCGGTCCGGCGGAGAACTGTTGTTCTGCGCTCACCACGCAGCGGCGCACCGCGAGAAGTTGAACGAAATCGCCAGCCATATTCACGACGAGACCACCAAGCTGCGCAGCGGTAACTGAGAGATTCGACGAATCCTCTCGACCCGCTACGGCGACGGCAACGTGCCGTGCAGCCAGCTGTCGATCAGCTGCCGCGCGATGGACGCCCCTCCGGGCAACGTCAACCGCCTGTCAGCCACGGCCGAGGTCAGCTCCTGACGAGTCAGGAAGCTGGCCTCGGCCATCTCTATGCCATCAACGATGGGGTCGCCCGGTTCCGCCCATGCGGCGAAGCCCAGCATCAGTGATCGGGGTAGGGCCAGGGCTGGCTGGAGACGTAGCGCACCTGACGCAGTCGCAGCTGGGCTTCCTCGTAGATCTCGCGATGACAGGCTTGCTCCGCGGACTCGCCGGCTTCGACGAAACCGGCCAGCACAGAACATCGGCCGGGCGCCCACGTGATCTGGCGTCCCAGCAGAAGCCGGTCCTCGGGGTCGAGCACCGCGACGATGATGGCGGGATCCTGCCTGGCGAAGGCCAGCGACCCGCACTCGGGGCACAACCGGCGCTGCCCGCCGTCGTCCGCGACGGTGGGCGTCCCGCAATAGTCGCAGCGCGGCCGGGTGCGATGCCAGTTCATCAGTGCCGACGCGCCGGCCACCAGGTCCAGCCATTCCGGTGGGCACTCCCTCATGCCCATTCGAGGTCCGTCGAGCTCCGAGACCAATCTGGCGAAGTAGATCTCACCGCGGCATTCGCCCAGCAGCACGTCGTTGGGGTTCCTAGGCCCGGTGGCGTTCACCGATCGCGGCATCTTCCCTTCGGCGGCCACCTGGCCTGCCTCGTCGACGAACAACAACCGGGCCTTTGTCCATAGCCGATCGAGCTGTTCGGCCGTGCGGGACAACGGCATGCGGTCCAGCGAGGAACGGGCATCCCAGCGGGTCATAGGGCTCCTTCGGAGGGCGGCTCTGGTAGCGCGGCGTCGATCAGCTCGGGCGGCGCCGCGGCAATCTCGAGCCTATCGCTTTGCACATAGTAGAAACCGGCGGCCACCCGCTCGGGGGATACCCCCACCGCCTCCGCCCAGGCTTGACGGTAGACCGCGAGCTGCAACTCGTCGGCAGGCGCAGAGGAGGTCTTCCAGTCCACCACCAGGTAGTCGTGCGAGCCGTCATCACCGCGGTAGACGGCATCGATGCGGCCGCGCAGGATCTGCCCCTTCCAGTTCATGACGAAGGGCACCTCCACCTGCAGGGGGGCCCGGTGGGCGAACCGGCCGCGCTCGAACGCCTCGATGAAGCGACGCAGCTCCGGCGGATGCGCACCAGGTTCAGCTACCAGCTCATCCAGCGCCGCCGGCATATCGAAACGGCGCTGCACCCAATCGTGGAACAAGGTGCCAACCCGGGCGGCCCGGGAGGGACGACGCGGCATCCTCCGCACGAGGTTCGCCGCGAAGGCCTGCCGATCCTCGCGCAGCTGCATCAGCGCCGTGGCTGACAGGCCCTCGGGCAGCACCACCTCGCGTCGCGACGCCGCGGCCGCCAGCGTCTCCAGGTGGAGGCGCGCCTGCTCCCATTCGGCAGCCAGCTCGGCTTCCTCGGGAGAGGCCATCCCGGACTGCCACACCCATGCGGCCCGTTGGGAAGGAGCGTTGTGCACGACGGCAGAGGCCTCGTTCACCAGTTGGGCACCGGATCGACGCGCGGCCAGTTCGTCGTCGCTCAACACGACCGGCCAGGGCGCAGATCCTTCCGCCTGGGATACCGGGTTCTCGTCGAGGCCGGGCGTGAGGTGATCCTCGAACGCGTCGAGGCGCTCCGCCGCCTCCCGGATGGCGTCAAAGTAGCGCGACGACGCCCGGGGTCGTACCCGGCCAGGCGCCCAGACGTGCCGGGTGCCCACCAGCAGGTCCTTCGCGCGGGTGGCGCCGACGTAGGCCAAACGGTCCTCCGCCACCAGGTGCTCGTCCTTCAGCAGCCCCTTGTACCCGTCCAATCCCTTCTTGGTGTATTCACCGAGCTGCGGGATCGATGCGCTATCGCCACGCAGCGGCGAGGGCAGGAGTTCGGCGCGAGTGGGCCACATGCCGCCGCGATCGGCATTGGGGAAGACCGTCTCCGCCAGTCCGGGCAGGAACACCGCTCCCCATTCCAGGCCCTTGGCCCGATGCACGGTCATCAGCTTCACGGAATCGGCCTCGCTGGGAACAGCCTGCTCCAGACCCGTTCCTTGCGTCGCCTCCGCGTCCAGGTAGGCGAGGAACCCGCCCAAGCTGCCCTCGCCGTCCACGTCCACGTAGGCGGAGATCTCCGCGACGAAGCGCGCCAGCTGGGTGGGTGCCTCCCCCACCGCCAGAAGCTCGGCCTCCAGGCCCAGCAACGAGATCACCCGGCCAGTCAGCTCGGCCACCGGCTCGGCGGCATGGCGCCGGAGCTCGGCCATCTCCTCGGCGAAGCGGGCAACGCGGCGCCTTCCCTCAGGGGTGAGCGGCGCATCGCCCGGATCCGCGATGGCTTCCAGGAGACACACGGCCTCCCCGGGATCGGCATCGCGCACCACCCGCGCGAGCTCCTCATCCAGGTCCTGATGCCCCCGCTCGCGCCCACCCGCAGCGAGTTCCTTGGCGCGCCTGCCCAGCGCCTGTAGGTCGGCCAGGCCCAACGCCCAGCGCGGTCCGCTGAGCAGCGCCACCACGTCGGGGTTGGCCAGCACGTCGTGCAGTACCCGGAGGGTGGAGACCACCGGCGCGATCTCGGGTAGTGCGAGCAGGCCGCCCAGGCCCACGATCTCGACGGGAATATCCGCCTCACGGAGCTTTTCGTACAAGGGAGCCAGCATGGAGTTGAGGCGAACCAGCACCGCCATGTCCTGCCATGGCCGCCGCTGATGCTCGGTGAGGATCTGCGCCGTGAGCCACCCGTTCTCCTCGTCCTCGGTATCGAACTGGGCCGCCCTCACATCCCCGGGATACCTACCTTGCGGCGCGACGAGCCGGATCGAGGCACGCTCGGAGGACCCCGCACCCAGCAGGTTGCCCACATCCAGGATGCGCTGCCCGGAGCGGCGGTTCACCGACAAGGTATAGCCGGCGGCCTCCTCGCCGTCGCGCCTCCGGAACAGCCGGGGAAATTCCACGATGTTGCCCGCCGCAGCACCGCGCCAGCCGTAGATCGCCTGATGCGGATCGCCGACGGCGGTGACCGGAAGGCCTGGAACCGCGCCGAAGATGGTGTGCAGCAGCTGCGCCTGAGCGGCCGAGGTGTCTTGATATTCGTCCAGCAGCAGCACCGGGAAGCGTGAGCGCAGTTCGCGCCCCACGTCGGGGATCCGGCTGACCAGTTCCACGGCGCGCCGCAGCTGGTCGGCGAACTCCACCACGCCCGCGCGCCGTTTGAGCTCCTGATAGCGCTCCACCAGGCCGAGCAGCTCCAGCCGCTCATCGAGCGCGGCAACCGCTTGGCGCACGTCCTTCATCATGCCCCCGCGGTAGAGCGGGGCGGCATCGAAGCGTTCGCGAGCCCGAATGGTGAATCGCCGCACGTCGTCGAGGGGCACCAGATGGGATTGCAGTTCGGCGTCGAGGGCCAGCACCCGCTCCGCCAGGCTGGCGGGCTGCAGCCGCCCGACCGATTCCAGGGGCTCCAAGGTGTGGTTCACCGCCCGCGACGCGAGGCGGTAGCGGGCGGCCCCGGTGATCATGGTGGGTTCCATGTCGATGCCGATGCGCAACCCGAACTCAGCCACCAGCCTGGCCGCGAACGAGTCGTAGGTCATCACCACGGGGATGCCCTCGCCGTCGGCGCCGCTCAGCACGCCTGCGCTCTCGAGGGCGGCCGCGACCCGCTGCCCTAGCTCGGCGGCGGCCTTGCGGGTGAAGGTGAGCCCGAGCACCTCATCGGGCTTCACCTGGCCGGTGCCGACCAGCCAGACCACCCGGGCGGCCATCACGGTGGTCTTGCCGGAGCCGGCACCCGCGACGATCACCGACGGTTCGAGGGGCGCGGTGATCGCGCGCAACTGCTCGGCGGAGAAGGGGATGCCCAGTGCCTCGCACAGTTCGTCGTGGGTGGCTATGCGCCGGGGACTCATCGCACGGCCCCCTTGCTCGCGATCTTCGCGGGGCACGACGCGGCGAAGGCGCAGTAACGGCAGGCCTCGCATTCGACGGCGTCGAAGCGCCGGGACTCCAAGATGCGCACCGCACGCAAAATCCGGTCGTGCACCCAAGTGGGGCCCTCCTCGAGTTCTTCCCCAGGCAGTGTGGGAGCTTGGTCGAGGGGGGCTTGTGGGAGGCACTGCGGCTGGGTGTCGCCGTGACGCAGGTACACGAGGGTGGGTGGCGCCACCGCCCGCACGCCCGGCGCGCATTCGTCGAAGGCACCCAGTGCGGCAGCGAGCTGGTAGACGCCCAGCTGAACCATGCCGGCGACGTCTTTTTCTCGCGGGACGCGGAGGCTGGTCTTGAAGTCGACGATGCGCAGGCGCCCCTGCTCGTCCAGTTCGAGCCGGTCCACCATGCCGTGCAGCAGCACCTCGTGGCCGGCGACGTGGAGGCGCGCTTGGAAGGGTTGTTCCACGCCCAGCACCTGGTTGGGGTTGCGTTCGTGCCAGGTGGCGAAGCGGTCCACCGCGCGGTCGATCTCGCCGCGTTCGCGATGGGCCAGGTAGCCGGCCTCGAAGGTGAGCCCGTCCCAGATCTGGTCCAGTTTCTCGTGCATCTGCGCAGCAGTGAGCTGATCCGTCACGGCGTGCTGGGCCAGCAGGTGCATCACGTCGCCCAGCGAGGCTCCCGAAGAGCGTCCTTTTTCGGCCGCGGCCCTCCGGGAGAGGAACCATCGGCGGGGACAGCTGAGCAGCGCCTCCAGGGAGGATCCGGACAACGCGATGGGGTCGGACACCGTCCAGGCCGGGGAGGAGAGTTCCTTGATCCCCCACCATCGTTCGGGCCGAGCGGCCTCGAACGCGCGGGATGTCCCGTTTCCGGCCAGCTGCGCCAGCCCCAGCGCGGCCGCGCGCCGCAGACCCGGTGACGTGGACTCGGAGGACGTCGCCGCCCGCAGCTCGCCGATCAGGCCCGCGGTGCTGAGGGTGCGCCGCGGCCTCCCGTGCACGCGCTCCACCTCCACCCCGAGTTCGCTCAGGAAACGCGACGGCGGTCCGCCATCACCATCCGGGTCCTCGCATCCCGACACCGTCAGGTGCGTCGCGGCGCGAGAGCACGCGACGTAGAACAGCTGGCGCTCCTGCTGCAGCCGCAGTGACCTGGTGCCTGGCTCCCACGAATCGAGGCGGTCGGGATCGAGCAGCAGGCCCACATGGGCCAGGTTGGGCCATCGGCCATCCTGCAGGCCCACCAGCCAGACCCGTTCCCATTCCAGAGATTTGGCCCGGTGGGCGGTGACCACCCGCACTCCGGCGTCGCCGAGTTCCAGCTCGCGCCCGGTATCGGCGGGGATCTCTTCTCCAGAGACCTCGGCGGCGAAGGTGAAGGCCCCCGCCACGCCACGCAGCTGGGCGCGCCTGGCTGCGAGTTCGAACAGCTCCACCACCGCGTCCAGCTCCCGGTGCGCCCGCCGTGACCCGTCGAGAGCTTCGGCGCGCAGCTGCTCCGGCCAGTCGGTGCCGTCCCATAGGCACCAGAGCACCTCCTGCACCTCCGCGCCGTCGCGCAGCAGCCGGCCGGCCTCCGAGAGCAATCCGGCGAGCCGGCGCGTGTGCGCCGCCTCCTCCGACAGCTCACCATCCACCAGGAGAGGCTCGACGAGGCAGCGGCCGATCAGCTGCGGTGAGCTGCCGCCGTCCGGGTAACGGTCGCGCAGCCTCATGCCCAGCCGACGCAGGCCCACGGCATCCAGCCCACCCAGCGCTGAGGTGAGCAACGTGCGCGCCTCCTCCGGATCAGGCCCCTCCCCTCGTGCCGAGGCGCGCAGCGCGCGCAGCAAGGTGATCACGCTCAGCTCCTCTGCGAACGGGACCTCGTCGCCGGAGACCTCCACCGGCACCCCCAACCGGGCGAGCTCGCGCGAGATCGGTCCTAGCTGCGAGCGGCCGGCCCGGGCGATCACCGCCATCTTCGGCCAGGGCACGCCCTCGGCCCTGGCCTGCCGCAGCTGCTGAGCAAGGTGGGCGAGCTCCGCCGTATGGTCGTCGTAGACCACCGCGCGTACCTGCGAGGGGCCGGGCACGGCCCCGGCAGGCGTGGGCGCGAAGACGGCGTTGAGCCGGGTCCGTACCGCGGCCAGGGCCTCAGCCGGTGCCTGGCGAGCACGGAACCCGGTGCTCAGGTCGATGACCTCTGCCCCCGGCAGCGCCGCGATGTCGGCCAGCGCGGTGGGAGAGGCGCCGCGGAAGGCGCTGATGCGTTGTTGCGGATCGCCCAGTGCGGTGAGCGGCAGGCCCCGCAGCGCCAGGTCTCCCAGCAATCCCACCTGAGCCGGATCCATCTCGTGCACGTCGTCCACCACGATGGCATCGAAGGAGGCGAACACGCCGGCTGCGGCGCCTTCGTCGGTCAGCAGCACCCGAGCACGGTGCACCAGCTCGGCGTAGTCGAGAATGCCTTCCAGGTCTCCCACCGCGAGGTACTCGGCGAAGAACCGGCCCACGGCCACGAAGAGTTCGTCGCCCCGCTGCGTGGCCATGGCGATCACGTCATCGGGGTCCAGTGAGAGCTGGCGCGCCCTGGCCAGCACCTCGCGCAGCTGGCGCGCGAAGGCACGGGTGGGCAGGGCCTCGCGCACGCTCTCCGGCCAGATCCCCGCGGCCGCTCCCGCCAGCAGATCCCGGATGCGCAGCTCTTGCTCCGGGGCGCGCAACAACCGCCAGTCGGCCTGACTCTCGTCGCGGTAGCGGCGCAACAGCCCCAGCGCGAGCCCGTGGATCGTGGTGACCTGGGGATTCACCTGGGCGCGAGGAAGCCGTCGCACGATCTGACGTCGCATCCGTTGGGCCGCGGATCGCGAGTTGGCGAGCACCACCAACCGGGAAAGATCTGATCCTTCTTGCACCCGCCGCAGCACCGCCTCCTCCACGCAGAAGGACTTCCCGGTTCCTGGTCCGCCGCGCCCCACGATGATTCCCCGCCCCGGCCGAGCGACCGCCTCCTGCTGGGCGGTGGGCCGGAGCCATGTCGGCGCAGGCGCCGGGAGCAGGGTGAAGGCGGGGATGGTCACGACAACTATGCAACCAGGTCCCTCCGACATTTGTCGCGCCCGCGGCGTGCCTGGCACGTCCGGCATACGGGACCTGGCCGCCAGAGGCCCGATCCGGGGCGCTAACTGCTCGCTGTTCCACCACTTTTGGTGGAACAGCGAGCAGTTAGCGCATCGACGTCACTTCCTGGCGACAAACCCGATATAACCCTCGATCAGGTTACCCCTTTCGATCCCGCAGAACGATCAGACGACCGAGGGTTACGAGTAGGCCTCTACGTCTATTGACTGCGAACAAAAGAGACCAACGAACCGAACTCAGCCGCGGCAAGATCTGATACTCGGATCCAGACTTCCAGGCATCCCCCATCGCCAAATACTGAATCGAACACTCGATCGGCCGAAATATTGAACAGCAGTATATGCTTATCCTCGATGCCTCGGAGAGGAAGCTTTATATCCAGCAAATCCCGATCCTCATTCAACAATTCAAAATCTGGCATCACTATGGCCGCAATTAAACAAAATCGGTTTTTCGGGTGATGGGGAGGTGTTCGAAGTCGTAGTAGAACTCCCGGTTGTTGATGTAGTCCATGAATGCGGTGAAGGTTTCGTCTGGGGTGGCGTGTTGTAGGTTCGCGATATGTCCTTTCGCTGCGTTCCATACGTGCTCGGTCGGCTATGATCGGGTGCGTACGGCGGAGGTAGATTGGGGTGATCCGGTCCAGCAACTCGCCTGGCTTGTACAATGCGGTGACCGCTTTCGCGTGGTGGAACCCGGCATTGTCCAACACCACCGCGATCCTGGCTTGGGTGGTCTCTCGTTGAGGCGTTCCAGCGCGAGTATGACCTGTTCACCGTTTTGCTGGCCGTTGATCGGGTAGACCCGCATGGTGCCGCTGGTGAGACTCAACGCCCCGAAGAACGAACACGCTGCCCGTTTCCGGTCGACGTAGAGCTTGGTGCGCTGTCCCTTGGGGAGCCACATCCGCCGGGTCTCGGCTTCGTGTTCGACCCTGACCTCGTCGATGGTGTACACCTCGTAGCCTTCAGCCAGCAGCCCGGCGACCTGAGCCCGGACCTCGGCCATCCGTGCCGTGATCGCGGTCTCATCGCGCCGCTTGTCGAACGGGTCGGGGAGCTTGAAACTCATCCCGCACAACCGCATCAGCAGATGGTAGGACGAGTCGGCGGCATACTCGATGTCGAAGTAGATCTTCACCACGTCACGCAACGCCGGCACGTCCCAGAACTCGGCCTCGATGCCGGACTCGGATGGTTCCTTCGCGAGCAGGGCTTTCACTTCTGCTTTCTGGGTCCGGGTGAGTTTCGCAGCGTTCTCGTTTCCCGCGTGCCCGGTCACTACCGAACACAACCTGGTTTCCTGCCAATCGCGAAGCCAGCCCTGAACTGTTTTCACCGAACGGTCCACCAGTTTCGCAACAATCTCCGGGGCCACACCTTCGGAAACGTATAAGACCGCTTCCGCTTTCAGTCGGATCAGTATCAACGTGTCCGACCGTTTCTTCCAGGCCATCAACACGTTTTTCTCGTTCTCTGTTACCTCAACGATCGGCATACATGAATTATGTTCAATTAGACAGTTTTAGACAGATCGACACGCCGGTTTTATTTAATTACAGCCATAGACCGCAGAACCGGGACACGGCCCCAACGGTAGCGGCGAACGGATTTATGCTGAACAGCTTCTTGTAGTCTGCACTGTAATGCCCGTTACGCGCCACACGGTAAACCTCCTCCTGAAGGAGATTCACCCTCTCAAATCCGCGCCCATCGGCATCATCTTGAGTCCGGAAACCCGGCAAGGCAACCAGGGATACAGGAGCCGCCTCGTAGGCTGATTCGATGATATTTCCAGGCGAAGTCCTCCGCCGAACGTCCGTCTCGTCAACGTACCGGAGCAGCGCGCCACCGCCAGCCCGCTGTGGGTCCGTGTGGGAATCCCCAACGGTGGTATGCCAAAGCTGCATAAGCCCGTCTCGTGGAACACATTCAGGCACAGCCTCAGCCAGGGCTTCATCATGTCGCGCCTCCCGGCGCAGCGCCGCACAGTCTACTTGAGCGAGAAAAACCAGGTCATCGGGCACTTCTGGGCTTTCAGGAGTAACCGTTGGAACCCCACCAAGGCGAGAGAGGTCCCTCCACTCATCATCTTCTTCCTCAGCAGAATAAGGGTCCTCTGATCCAACCGCCTCGCGAAGATAGACTACCGGCCGAGCAATTATTTGACTACTTACGTCACAGACCCGAGGGTCAATAAGAATAGCGGCAATATCTGACCGATTCTCAAAAACCGCACCGGTCAACACTTCATATATCAGCGCGAACTCTTGGGGGTCATCGATTTTATCGACCCTCTCACGAATATCATTCATGAACTGGATATCCTCGCGAACCGCGACGGCAGCAGCTCGATGTTGATCGACAAGTTTATTCCATCTCGCCGGAGGAATAGAGTGCATTCTAGGCGTGAGCCCTCTGATTTCTTGATCGATATCGAGATATGATCGCCACAATGAGTTATTGAAATCAGACACAGTATGCCTCCGTCACCAAAGATCTCGAATCGTTGCTACTTAAAGAGGTACCCCTCACGCCAGCGCCAGTCGACTTTCAACAAGGGGCTTTGCGAATATAAAAAGGGGTTTTGAAAAGCATCAAAACACGCATGAGCTTATTTAGAACTCCCGTCGAACCACCATGACCGAATAGCCGAAGTTGTCTACTACCGTCGGGATGATAGCATCGATGCGCGTTCAGATCATCAGATCAACTGAGTCTTTACGATTAGTTACGACAGTCGTGGCTCGTTGTCTGGGGCGTTAGCGCGGCACGGCCCTGCGGGGATCGGTAACTAACTGTGCCCCCATCGAGGTCATTCTTGGACCGCGCGGGACAAGAGTTCTGCGACGGTGGTCTCGACCGCAGCCCAACATTGTGCCGACGGCCCTCGGCCCAGAGGAAACCTAGGTCCAGGCCGAGACCGCCTTCACCAGAACCCTCGAACCGGCGGGAAGGCCTGGCCCCTCGAAGATAACGGCCTCGCCGCCTGAATGAACTCATGGAGATCCCGGTGCCGCGAACCTGGCACATCGGGTTCGACAGAGTACTCAAGTAGATTAAGCGTTCGAGAGGACGCCTCTACGTACCTGGTCTGGTCCTGGTCCGATCGGTACGATTGTCGCATGACCGACGTGATTCCCATCTCAGAGGCGAAGGCCAACCTCAGCAAGTTGGTGAAGCGCGCCCACTCGGGCGAAGTGATCTACCTCGGGGCCTACGGCATTGCCGAAGCGGTACTTGCTCCCGTCCCACCCCGCTCCCGCATCATGGTCGGCGCCTGGGCTGACAAGCGCGCCTCAGACTTCGACTACGCTGACGAAGGTCTCATCGGACCCGATCCGGAGCTCACAGAGGCCTTCGACGCGGCGACGCACTCGGCGCTGCTATGAGATTCCTGCTCGACTCCCACGTGCTCGTATGGCTGCTTTTCGCCCCTGAGATGGTGGGCGCAGAGGCAAAACGGGCATTGGAGTCAGCCGAACAGGCGTCGATTTCCACCGTCTCGCTGTGGGAACTCACCTTGAAGCACGCGAAAGGGAGACTCCCGCATAGCCCGGAGCAGCTCACCGCCGGCGTAGCAACGGTCGGCGCCGAGGAGCTTGCCATCGGCCATCGTCATCTCGTCTCTCTTCCGCAGGTTGAGCTGCCTCATGGCGACCCTTTCGACGCCATGCTGATCGCCCAGTCACACACCGACGGACTGACTCTGCTCACCGCCGACCGGCATCTGCTCAGCTCCCGTTACGCCACGATGGACGTCCGCAGATGAACTGAGGCGCTGCAGCCTATACGACGCGAAACCGTCCAACTGCGAGCTCGTCGTGCAAAACTAGCTACAACTTTCGTCTACCCGTCGAGCGACCCCCGGAGCAGCCGTGATGACTAATCCCCGTTCCCACTACGGGCTGACCCCTGCCGCCTGGGTTGCCGGCTGGTCAGATGTCGGTCAGCGCCATGCCAGCAATCAGGATGCGATGAGCCTGGCCGTGCGGGCCGATCCGCCCCAGGCCGTGATCGCCGTCGCGGATGGCGTCAGCACCGCCTACGGCTCCGAGGCCGCTTCCCTGGCTGCGGTCGCGGCATGCCAGGAGACTCTGCTGCAGGGCCTCCAGCAGGGTCAGCCCGGGGAAGAGGCCTTCGCGACCGCTTTCGAGGCCGCTAATCGCGCGGTCTTCGCGATCGCCGGCGACGACGAGCCTTCGGCCTGCACTTTGATCGCCGCCGTAGTGGCCCCCGGCGCGATCGCGGTGGGCAACGTCGGCGACTCGCGGGCGTATTGGTTCGGCGACGACGGGGACGCCCGGCAACTCAGCACAGACGATTCCATGGCCACGGCCCGCATCATGATGGGGATGAGCCGCGAGGACGCGGAGAACTCCCACCAGGCGCACGCGATCACCCGCTGGCTCGGCCGCGAGACGCCCGACGTGACGCCGACGATGAGCGCGCTTCAACCCGATGGCCCCGGCTGGCTCGTGGTCTGCACGGACGGCCTATGGAACTATGCGAGCGCGCCGGAGGATCTGGGCACGCTGTTCCGCTGGGTGGTGGAGCGCTCGGACGGGGCCGCGGAGATCGCCTCCACTCTGGTGATCTGGGCCAATGAGCAAGGCGGCAGGGACAACGTCACCGTCGTCGTCGCGCGCTGCGAGGCCTGAAAACCCCCACCAGATCTCCAACCGTCGCCGCCTCTTCGCCCAGTGGCTAGAGTTGGCGACGACACAGCGCCTCACGGCGTGTAACCCGCGTGTGCGAGAAGGAAACGAATTCATGGAAATCAAGATCGGCATCAGCGACGTTCCCCGCGATGTGACCATCGAGACCGAGGCCACCGCCGAGGAGATCACCGCCAGCCTCGCCGAGGCGATCGAGAAGCAGTCTCTGTTCGAGCTGTCCGACGCCAAGGGCCGTCGTGTTCTGGTGCCGGCAGCCAAGATCGCCTACCTCGATCTGGGCGCCCCCTCCGCGCGTCCCGTGGGCTTCGGCGTGGTGTGAGCACGACGTAACCAGCGCCGTCGCTGGACCAGCGTTTAAGCTCACGCGCCGAAAAGGGATAGAGTTGGCTACGCATGTCCTTAGGACTGGCGCCGTTGCGCTGTCTTATCGTCGGTCATGAGTGCGCGATCCGCACCGGCCGACCCGAATCGTGAGGTATCACACTGACTGAACAACTTGCCTTGAGCGAAGAAACCTTCGCAGATCTTGGCCTCAACGAGTCCATCACGTCCGCCCTCGCCGAGGCCGGTATCGTGCATCCCTTCCCCATTCAGGCGCTGGCCATTCCGCTCGCGCTGGGCGGCACCGACCTGATCGGCCAGGCCCGTACCGGCACCGGCAAGACGCTGGCCTTCGGCACCTCCATGCTGCACCGAATGGAGCTGCTGAACGAGGAGGAGCCCGCCACGCACGGCAAGCCGCGCGGCCTGGTGGTGTGCCCCACGCGTGAGCTCGCCCTGCAGGTGGGCCGCGACCTCGCCGTCGCCGGGGCCAAGCTGAACACCCGCGTTCTCACCATCTACGGCGGCACCGGCTACGACGAGCAGATCAATACCCTCGCCGCCGGGGTCGACGTGGTGGTCGGCACCCCCGGGCGACTGCTCGATCTGGTGCAACGCCGCAACCTCGACCTCCGCGAGATCCAGGTGCTGGTGCTCGACGAGGCCGACGAGATGCTGGATCTGGGCTTCCTTCCCGACGTGGAACGCATCCTCGCCAAGACGCCCAAGTCTCGCCAGACCATGCTGTTCTCGGCCACCATGCCGGTGCCGATCCTGACGCTCGCCCGCGCAACGCTCAATCGCCCGGTCAACATCCGTGCCGAGGGCGAGAACGCACAGGCGACCGTGCCCGACATCGATCAGTTCATCTACCAGGCGCACGACCTGGACAAGCCGGAGATCGTCGCTCGCGTCGTGCAGGCCGAAGGCGCCGGCAAGCTGATGGTGTTCTGCCGCACCAAGCGCGCCGCACAGCGGCTGAGCGACGAGCTGGTGGATCGCGGGTTCGCGGCCGCCGCCATCCACGGCGACCTGAACCAGGCCGCACGCGAGCGAGCACTCAAGAAGTTCCGTTCGGGCACCATCAAGGTGCTCGTCGCCACCGACGTCGCCGCGCGCGGCATCGACATCACCGGCGTCACCCACGTGATCAACTACGAGTGCCCCGATACCGATGCCACCTACGTGCACCGGATCGGCCGCACCGGTCGTGCGGGCAACAGCGGCGTCGCGATCACCTTGGTCGACTGGCAGGACGTGCAGCGCTGGAAGCTGATCGACAAGGCGCTGGAGCTCGGCAAGGGAGAGATCTCGGAGACCTATTCGTCGTCTCCGCACCTCTACACCGATCTCGGCATTCCCGAGGGCACCAAGGGACGGGTTCCCGGCACGCGTTCTCATCACCGCGATCAGGAGCCCAAGCAAGAACGCGAGGGCGAGCAGGGCCGTGGCCGTCGCCGGCGCAGCCGGGGAGAGCGTTCCGAGCGCAGCGACCACGCCCCGAAGGAGCACGGCGCTCCGCGTGGCGAGCAGGCCGAAGGCGAATCCTCGCCCCGTCCGCGTCGCCGCCGTCGTCGCATCCGCGGGGGCGTCGAGGTGAGCAAGCCTTCCGAGTAGGAGCGCTCGCGCGGGAGTTCCAGGTTGCAGCTTGGTAACCTTTTGCGCGTCACACTGCCTAGCCAGGCGCGCTTCTGGGATAGTGGATGGCATATGCGTTCCACTTCTACCTGGGAGACGACCTTGACCATTTCACTATCCAAGAAGCTGATCGGCGCGGCGGGTTCCGCTGCGCTGATCTTCAGCCTTTCGGCCTGCGGAGAGGCTCCAGAGGCGACTCCGACCACCGACCCCACCGGCGGTACCACGTCGGATGCGGCACCCGGCGATGTCATCGAGGGCTTCAAGGCCTGCATGGTCTCCGATGAGGGCGGCTTCGACGACAAGTCCTTCAACGAGGCCGGGCATCGTGGTTTGACGGCGGCGGCCACCGAACTGGGTATCGAGACCACCTTCACCGAATCGCAGAGCGCCACCGATTACGCCAGCAACCTGGATGGTCTGGTGGCGGACGGCTGCAATCTGATCATCTCGGTCGGGTACCTGCTGAGCGCGCCCACCGTCGAGGCCGCGCTGGCCAATCCCGATGTGCACTTCGCCATCATCGACGATTGGGCCGACAACACCGGACCTGACGGAGGGTCCGACGGCGAGACCGATGCCCCCAACATCAAGCCACTGGTCTTCGACACCGCCCAGGCCGCCTTCCTCGGCGGATACGCAGCGGCGTCCTACTCCGAATCCGGCACGGTGGGCACCTTCGGCGGCATGAAGATCCCGCCGGTGACCATCTTCATGGACGGCTTCGTCAAGGGCGTCGAGCACTTCAACGCCGAGAAGGGCGCTGAGGTCAACGTGGTCGGCTGGGATGTTGCCTCCCAGGACGGCCTGTTCACGGAGGGCTTCGCCGCCAATGACACCGCCAAGGTGATGGCCCAGGGTCTGCTCGATCAGGGCGCCGACGTGCTGCTGCCGGTGGGCGGCCCGATCTATCAGTCCGCGGCGCAGGCCATCCGGGACACCGGCGAGGGCCTGACCCTGATGGGCGTCGACTCAGATGTGGCGATCTCCGATCCTTCGGTCGCGGACCTGCTGTTGGTCTCCGTCCAGAAGGCGATCGACGTGGCGGTGCACGAGGCGGTCGTCGAGGCCGCGGTCGGCAACTTCGATGTGACCCCGTTCGTGGGCACCCTCGAGAACGAAGGTGTCACGCTCAGTAGCTTCCACGATTTCGAGGATCAGCTCGATCCGGAACTGCAAGCGGAGCTCGAGGCGATCGCCGCGGGCATCGTCGATGGCTCCATCGATGCCTCCTCGGTGTCGTCGCCGTAGTCACGGCACACGTCCAACGGGTGGGTATCCTCGGGTGCCCACCCGCTGTGCTTTTAAGGAAGTACTGATTAATGGGGTGCCGAGCGAGGACGTGCCACACGGGATGAGATACGTCGACTACATCTTGGGTGTGTATTGGACATACTCGCCCAAGATGTAGGTGGCGTAGGTCGCCCGTGTGGTGCGCCGCAGCCGGTGCCTTCATTGATCAGTGCTTCCTTAACCCTGACTCGTAACATTCCTGTCACTTCGCCGCCCTTATCAGCGGCCTGTTCTGGATAGGTTTACCCCATGACGCTTGAACTGCGCTCGATCACCAAGAGGTTCGGTTCCCTGGTCGCCAACGACAGCATCGACCTGGAGGTGAGGCCTGGTGAGATCCATGCCCTGCTCGGCGAGAACGGTGCCGGCAAGTCCACGTTGATGAATGTGCTCTACGGCCTGTATCAGGCCGACGAGGGCGAGATCCTCATCGATGGAAAGGTCCAGCACTTCGGCGGGCCGGGAGATGCGATGGCGGCAGGCATCGGCATGGTGCACCAGCACTTCATGCTGGTGCCGGTGTTCACCGTCGCGGAAAACGTGATGCTCGGACACGAGGACACCAAGCTCGCGGGTGCGCTCGATCTGAACGTCGCCCGCCAGAGGGTTCTGGAGGTCGCGGCACGCTTCGGCTTCCACGTCGATCCCGATGCCCTGGTTGAGAACCTGCCCGTCGGCGTGCAGCAGCGCGTGGAGATCATCAAGTCGCTGTCCCGCGATGCCAAGATCCTGGTCTTCGACGAGCCCACCGCCGTCCTCACCCCGCAGGAGACCGACGAGCTGATGCAGATCATGCGCCAGCTCCGCGACGAGGGCGCCGCCATCGTCTTCATCACCCACAAGCTGCGCGAGGTGCGCGCGGTGGCCGACCGGATCACCGTGATCCGGCGCGGCAAGGTGGTGGGCGAGGCCAGCCCCACCTCCAGCAACAGCGATCTCGCGAACCTGATGGTGGGACGCGCGGTGGAACTCACCGTGCACAAGGACCCGCCCCACCCCGGCCAAGGAGGGCTCGCGATCCGCGATCTGGTGGTCACCGACGACCTCGGCCACGTTCTCGTCGACCACGTCGATCTCGACGTGCGCCCCGGCGAGGTGCTCGCGGTGGCGGGCGTGCAGGGCAACGGCCAGACCGAGCTGACCGAGGCGCTGCTCGGCCTGCAGAGCAATGTGCATGGCAGCATCACCCTCGACGGCAAGGAGCTACGCGGGCGCAGCGTGCGGCAGATCATCAACGCCGGCGTCGGATTCGTGCCAGAGGACCGCAGCGTCGACGGGCTCGTCGGCAACTTCTCGGTGGCGGAGAACCTGATCCTGAACCGCTCCGACGATCCGCATTTCGTGAGCGCCGGCACCATCCGGCGCGGTGTGCTGCAGGAGTTCGCGTCCACGAAGATCGACGAGTTCGACATTCGCACGCAATCGGCTCAGCAGGCCGCGGGGAGCCTCTCCGGCGGCAACCAGCAGAAGGTGGTGATCGCGCGTGAGCTCAGCCGCGACCTCAAACTGCTCGTCGCCTCTCAGCCGACCCGCGGCGTGGACGTCGGCTCCATCGAGTTCATCCATAAACGCATCGTCGAGGCGCGCGATGCCGCCGTGCCCGTCCTGCTGGTCTCCACGGAACTCGACGAGGTCTCCGCCCTGGCCGACCGGATCGCCGTGATGTACCGCGGCGCGATCATCGGCGTGGTGCCTGGCGACGCCTCCCGCGAAACGCTGGGCCTGATGATGGCCGGCGACGTTCCCGAAGGAGTGGGCGCATGACCGCACAACCGCAGAGCACCCCCGCTCCGGAGCGCGCCCGTCCTCCGGTGCTGCAGCAGATCGTCAACTCCTCTGTTCTCACCACGGTGCTGGCCATCGTCGTCTCGATGGTGATCGGCGGTCTGCTCATCGCGCTCACCGACGATGCGGTACGCGAGGCGGCGGGCTACTTCTTCCGGCGCCCGGGTGATACTTTCGCCGCCGTCTGGGAGGCCGTGATCGGCGGGTACGCCGCACTCTTCC
This sequence comes from Tessaracoccus sp., assembly GCA_041393555.1. Lineage (GTDB taxonomy): Bacteria > Actinomycetota > Actinomycetes > Propionibacteriales > Propionibacteriaceae > Arachnia. The sequence continues at coordinate 201,255 of JAWKJW010000005.1, forward strand.
GCGGAGCGATCTACAACTACGACGCCACCACCTTCGTGCGCGCCATCAAGCCGCTCAGCGACACGCTGAACTTCGCGACCCCGCTGATCGCCGCCGGCCTCGGCGTAGGTCTCGCCTTCCGCGTGGGCCTGTTCAACATCGGCGGCCGCGGCCAGATGCTGATGGGCGCGGTGGGCGCCGGCTTCGTCGCCTTCAACCTGGAGGCGCCCTTCCTGGTGCATCTTCCGCTGACCATCATCGCGGGCATGCTGGGCGGCGCGATCTGGGGCGGCGTGGTCGGATTCCTGAAGGCCCGCACTGGGGCGCACGAGGTGATCCTGACCATCATGCTCAACTTCGTGGCCTACTACTTCATCTCCTGGCTCCTCTCCACCCCGGGGCTCCTCATGCGGCCTGGAGGCAACCAGCCCATCTCGCCGGCAACCCCGCCATCCGCGCAGTTCCCTCTGCTGTTCGAAGCACCGCTGACCACCAACTGGGGCTTCATCGTCGCCGTCGCCGCCACCGCGTTCGTGTGGTGGCTGATGGAGCGCTCGGCGCTCGGATTCCGGATGCGCGCCGTCGGCGAGAACCCGCACGCAGCCCGCACCGCCGGCATCAACGTGGGACGGGTCATCTTCTACGCGATGGCCTTCGCGGGAGGCCTCGCGGGCCTCGCGGGCGTCAACCAGATGGCGGGCACCATCACCAGCGGCTTCGCCTCCCACATCGACGCGGGGATCGGCTTCGACGCCATCACCGTGGCACTGCTCGGCCGCAGCCGCGCGTGGGGCATCCTGGCCGCCGGAATCCTCTTCGGCGCGCTGAAGGCCGGCAGCTTCACCATGCAGATCTCCGAGGGCATCCCCGTCGACATCGTTCTGGTGGTGCAATCGTTCATCGTGTTGTTCATCGCCGCGCCCCCGCTGGTCAGGTCGATCTTCTTCCTGAACCGCACGGCCAAGCGACAGACGAAGGAGGCCTAGATGTCCACCACGACGGCCCCACCGGCATACGCCGAGGACGCGGAGATCGCCACGCCTCCGCTCAGCCTCAAATCGCCCCTCACCTTCACCATCGTCGCCGTCCTGGCGCTCCTGCTGGCCTTCCTGTGGCCACGGCAGGGCGAGAGTACCTTCCGCCTGGCGGATCGCACCTCACCGATCGAAATCGCAGACCTGGTCCTACCTACCGGCGCCACGGTCACCGTGTGCGCGCTGCTGATGGTGGCCGCCGCGGCGCTGTCCTGGTGGTTAGCCGTGCAGCGTCGCCGCACCCCCTTGTGGCTGGTGGTGCCGTTCGGCATCGTCGGCGTCTTCGCCTTTCTCACCTGGTCGGCCGCAGGCGGCATGGTTCCCACCACCGGCCTCCTTTTCGGCGCCATCTCGCTCTCGGTGCCCTTGATTTTCGGTGCGCTGGGCGGCGTGATCGGCGAGCGGGTCGGCGTGGTGAACGTGGCCATCGAGGCCCAGTTCCTCCTTGCCGCCTTCACCAGCGCGATGATCGCCTCCCTCACCGGCAGCTACGTCGCAGGACTGGTGGGCGCGATGGTAGGCGGCGTGCTGGTAGCGCTGGTGTTGGCTGTGTTCGCGATCAAGTACGTGGTGGAGCAGGTGATCGTCGGCGTGGTGCTCAACGTGCTGGTCACCGGCCTCACCAGCTTCCTGCACGGCGCCGTCCTTGCGCCCAACGCCCCGCTGCTCAACACGCCCCCGCGATTCCCGCGGTGGTCGATTCCCCTGCTCAGCGACATTCCCGTCCTAGGCCCCGTGCTGTTCAACCAGACGCTGATCGTCTACTTGGCCTACGTCCTGGTGCCGCTGATCACCTGGGCCCTCTATCGCTCGAAGTGGGGTCTCCGGCTGCGTGCCTGCGGCGAGCATCCCAAGGCCGCCGACACCGTCGGCATCCGGGTCAACCCCACCCGATTCTGGAATCTGCTGCTCGCCGGCGCGATCGCCGGCATCGGCGGCGCCTACTTCACGCTGGGTGCCGTCGGAGCATTCGACAAGGAGATGACCGGCGGCTTGGGCTTCATCGCCCTGGGCGCCGTGATCTTCGGCGGATGGGATCCCCTGCGCGCCACCCTGGCGGCCTTGCTCTTCGGATTCACGACGAACCTGCAAACCCTGTTGCGCAACCTGGGCTCCCCCATCCCTAGCGAGTTCATGGCCATGCTGCCCTACATCGTGACCGTCCTGGCGGTGGTCGGCTTCGCCGGTAAAGCCCGGCCGCCGGCCGCCAGCGGCCAGGCCTATGTGAAGGAGTGAGATGTCCGAGATCGCCTGGGAGAAACTACGAGCCGAGGCCCACGACGCAGCCGCTTCCGCCTATGCCCCCTATTCCGGCTACCTGGTGGGCGCCGCCGCACTCGTCGACGACGGGCGCACGGTCACGGGGTGCAACGTGGAAAACGCCTCCTACGGGCTGGGGCTGTGCGCCGAATGCGGGCTCGTCAGCGCCCTGCATCGCACGGGTGGCGGCAGGCTGACCGCGTTCTGCTGCGTGGATCTGCGGGGCGAGATCATCATGCCCTGCGGCCGCTGCCGTCAACTGCTCTACGAACACGCCGCGCCCGGCATGCTGGTGCTCACCCCGTCGGGACCACGCAGGATCGGCCAAGTCCTCCCCGAAGCGTTCGGACCACAGGATCTGGAGACCGTCTCATGAGCATCGAGCCCTTCGACGCCGTCGATGTCATCCACGCCAAGCGCGACGGCAAACCCGTCGCCGAGCCCGCTTTGCGGTGGATGGTGGACGCCTACACCCGCGGCTATGTTTCCGACGCGCAAATGGCGTCCTTCGCCATGGCCGTCTTCCAACGCGGCATGAGCCGAGACGAGATCCGGATCCTCACCGACGCGATGATCGCCTCCGGCGAGCGGATGAGCTTCGAGGGCCTGGGCAAACCCACCGTGGACAAGCACTCCACCGGAGGCGTGGGCGACAAGATCACGCTCCCCCTGGCTCCGCTAGTGGCCTGCTTCGACGTCGCCGTGCCCCAGCTCTCCGGCCGTGGGTTGGGCCATACCGGAGGCACCCTGGACAAGATGGAATCCATCGCCGGCTGGCGAGCCGCCCTGAGCAACGACGAGATCTTCGCCCAGCTCCAAGGCGAGGTGGGCGCCGTGATCTGCGCGGCCGGCTCGGGGCTCGCTCCCGCGGACAAGAAGCTATACGCGTTGCGCGACGTGACCGGCACCGTCGAATCCATCCCGTTGATCGCCTCATCGATCATGTCGAAGAAGATCGCCGAGGGTACTGGCGCCCTGGTGCTCGACGTGAAGTTCGGCTCCGGCGCATTCATGAAGGATCTGGATCGCGCCCGCGAGCTCGCTCAAACCATGGTGGCGCTCGGCACCGATTCCGGCGTGTCCACCACCGCCCTGCTGACCGATATGTCGGCGCCGCTCGGCCTGGCGATCGGCAACGCCAATGAGGTGCGCGAATCGGTGGAGATCTTGGCCGGCGGAGGCCCCGCCGACATCCGGGAGCTGACCGTCGCGCTGGCACGAGAGATGCTGGCGCTCACCGGCAAGCCGGATGCCGACGTGGAGGCAGCCCTAGACGACGGCCGAGCCATGGATGCATGGCGCGCCATGATCCGCGCCCAAGACGGCGATCCCGACGCGGCGCTCCCCCAGCCCCGCGAGACGCATACCGTCGTCGCCCCCCGCTCCGGCTACGTCACTCGCTTGGAGGCCCTGCCCTTCGGCGTGGCCGCCTGGCGGCTCGGCGCCGGCCGTGCCCGTGCCGAGGACCCCGTGATCCACGCGGCGGGCATAGACCTGCACGCCAAACCCGGCGACCCCATCCAGGAAGGCCAACCGCTGTTCACGCTGTCGGCCGACGACGACGCCCGCTTCGCCCGCGCCCTCGAGGCCCTGGACGGCTCCTGGGACATCGGCGACCAGCCGCCCACCCCCAGCCCCCTCGTCCGAGAACGAATCACCGCCTAGCCGCGACCGGAAGGCCCATCGTTCGAGAAGGAATCACCGCCTGCCGGCCCCACCGCCACGAACGCAATGCGGTCTCCGCTCACCGAACCACCTCCCCCGGAGGTCTCCGACGCCGGAAAATCGGCCAATGGCCGATTTTTCGGTGTCTAACCACGAAAATCGGCCACTACCCCGAGGATATCGCTCGACCCTTGGTGCGGGTTGAGGGAAAAGGCCCCACTGTGCAGTCCCTGAGTAGCGTGATTCGAGGCTCGTTCCTCGCACCTCAGCTTCCGGGATGCTTCGCCGCCACCGTGGGGCAGGAAAGTGAGACATCAGGACCCAATCACCGGTCCCTGATGCGAAAGTACGTGCGGATTCCTGTATTCAGGTCCCTGAGGTGCGACGAAGGAGCCTCGAAGGGCGTAAAACGCAAGCATGGGCACAGACCCTGCCAAAGCCTTAGTCAACGCCCTTCGAGGCTCCTCGCAGAGCTCGTCACACCTCAGGGACCGGACAATGGGTTTGCCCATGCTTACTTTCGCATCAGGGACCAGACCATGGGATACCGTCGCTCACCTTCACATCAGGGACCAGACCATGGGATACCGTCGCTCACCTTCACATCAGGGACCAGACCATGGGATACCGTCGCTCACCTTCACATCAGGGACCGGACAAGGGGTTTGCCCACGGTCGCTGAAGAGGTTCCGGCGACATCGCGGGTGGCACCGACGGAGTCCGCAGATCAGTAGACCATCTGCATGGCCGACTGGACCTCGCGGAGGGTCTGGTCGGCGATCTGGTTGGCCCTTCGGTTGCCCTCGGCCAGGACCTGCTGGAGGTAGCGACGGTCTCCCACCAACTCGGCGCGCAGCGCGCGGTGCGGGGCGAAACGCTCGTTGACGGCCTCGGTGACCAGCTTCTTCAATCCACCGCCGCCGGCGTCGCCGAGTTCGTCGGCGACATCCTGCGGATCGCGGCTCTGGCACATCGCCGCGATGTTGACGAGGTTCGATACCTCCGGCCGGTTCGCCGGATCGTAGGTGATGTGGCGGTCGGAGTCGGTCTTGGCCTTCTTGATCAGCTTCGCCGTCTGGTCAGCATCGAAGCCCAGCTCGATGGTGTTGTGCCGCGACTTCGACATCTTCGCGCCGTCGAGGCCGAGGATGGTGCCGCTGCGGCTGAGCAACGCCTCGGGCTCCGGGAACACCGGGAGAGCGGCGTCGGCACGCCCGTAGCGCTCGTCGAAGCGACGGGCGATGACCCGTGCCTGCTCCAGGTGGGGCAGTTGGTCCTTGCCGACGGGAACCAGGTTGGCCTTGCAGAACAAGATGTCGGCGGCCTGATGCACCGGGTAGGTGAGCATCAATCCAGACATCGGGCGCTCCCCGGTCAGGTCGAGTTCGCTCTTGACCGTCGGGTTCCGGCGCAGCTCCGCGTCGGTCACGATCGACAGGAAGGGCAGCATCAACTGGTTGAGAGCCGGCACCTGGGAGTGGGCGAAGAAGGTCACGTTGGAGGGATCGAGTCCGGCAGCCAGGTAATCGGCGAGCAGCGAATAGACGCGTTCCCGGATGGGTCCCACACCGTCGCGGTCGGTGATCACCTGGTAATCGGCGATCAGCACCATCGTGTCGACGCCCAGCTGCGACAGCCGGACCCGGTTCTCCAAGGAGCCGAAGTAGTGACCGATGTGCAGGTTACCCGTCGGCCGGTCGCCGGTCAGGATCCGGAACTTTCCCGGGGTGCGGTTCAGCTCGGCTTCGATCTCCCGGCTGCGAGCGGTGGAACGGGCGAGGGAGGCGTCCTCCTCGAAGTTGATCTCATCGGTCATGCGGGACACTTTATCGAAACCGACGCGGGGCTGCGGACCGGCTCAGAGCGTCCCTCCCCTGCGCCGGATACGGTTCACCAGGTCGCGATAGGCCGAGGGCCGGGTGAGGTTGACTCCCAGCGGATGGCCCTCCTTGCCGGTGCCATGGAAATCGCTCGATCCCGTGCGCACCAGGCCGAGCCGCGCGCCCAGATCGAAGAGCAGCGAACGCGCGTCTTCGTCGTGATCCTCGTGGTCCACCTCGATGCCCTCCAGCTCGTGATTGCGCACGAGGAGCTCGAGATATTCGGCGGTCATCACGGCACGCCCCTGCCGCCCCCAGGGATGGGCGATGACCGCCACGCCCTTCGCATCGTGGATGAGATCGATCGCCCGTTCCAGTGGGCAGGCATAGCGAGTGACGAAGCCCGGCTTACCCTCTTCCAGCCACTTGTCGAAGGCCTCGCGCCGATTGACCACGTAGCCCTTCTTCACCAGGGTGTCTGCGACGTGCGGGCGCCCGACGGCCGGAGACCACAGCGCGGTCTCGCGCACTTCGTCGACGGTGATCTCCAGTCCGGCTTCGGTGAGCCGGCGACACATCTCCGGGAGTCGCTCCATACGGCCCACCCGAATCCGCGCCAGCTCCTCGCGTAGCGGCGTGTAAGAGGTATCGCAGCCGTAGCCCAGCAAATGCACGGAATGTCCATCCTTGACGGTCGACATCTCGATCCCACCCAGCACGGTAAGCCCCACTCGGCGCCCTGCCTCCTTGGCCTCCTTCAGCCCATCGAAGGTGTCGTGATCGGTCAGAGCGATGACGTCCAGTCCCGCCGCAATCGCCTGCATCACTACCGAGGTGGGGCTATCGGTACCATCACTCACCTTCGAGTGGGTATGGAGGTCAATCTTCATGCCGCTCATCTTAGAGGTGTTGATTGGGGCTGTTGGAGCAACCGCACCTGGTTGGCGGCCACCACTACTCTTGGGCCTCATGGAACTTGCCTTCACCCAGAATTTTCAGGCCGAGCCGGCCAAGGTCGTCGCCCTTTTCCGCAACGAGGCCTTCATCGCCGATCTCGCTGAGCACGCTGGGGCCACGAGCCACGATGTCACGCTGACCGACGAGAACACGGTGCTCGCCATGCAGATGCCCACGCCTGGAAACGTCGCCGCCTTCATCGGCAAAACCGTGAAGCTCACCATGACCTTCGCCTTCCAGGAGTCGGGGTCAGACGGCAGCTACCGAGGCAAGGTGGACGTCGACGTGCCGGGAATGCCGATCGACGTGGTGGCCAACGCCGACATCGCCCCGGCGCCGAGTGGTGCGAAGGGGAATTACTCGGGCGAGCTGCGCGTGAAGATCCCGCTGGTGGGCAAGAAAGCCGAGGCCCAGATCGCCCCCGTCATCACCCGAGCCTTCAACCAGGTGGAGCGGCGCGCCAACGTCTGGCTGGCGAAGGGCTAGCTGAGGCCTCGCCGGTACTCGGCGACGTCGTTCCACAGCAGGTCGTGGCAGCCCAGGAGCTCCTGCACCTCGGGCAGTTCCCACGCTTCATCGATGGTGCGTCGCTTCGCCGCCGTCGCGGCCGCGTCGAGGTTCACTCCGGGAGCGTCGCAGAACCACGACGTCATGGCCGAGGTGGGGCACGACAGCAGCAGGCATTCGCCGTTCGCCGAGTCCTCGCCCGGTGCCACCAGGCCAGGATCGACCTCCGCGACGATCACCGTGCGTTCGCCGAACTGCGCCAGGCCGGCGACGGAGGCGAGCACGAGGGCGGCGTACTCCGCGTCTTCCGTCGCTGAAGGCTCGTAGCCCAGCTCGTCCAACAGGTCCGGCGTCACGGTAAACGCCTGGCGGTTGTCGATGGCGGGATCACCGTCGAAAATGCTGAGTTCCGAGGACCGCACGGGGATGAAGACGAGTTGGCGCTGCATGGTGCCAAGGCTACTGCGACCAGGCCCCATGCCGCGTGACGCGTGCCGTCGCCAAACCCGGTAGCCTCGCAGATATGCGCTTTCTCCGACTCCTGATGATGGCCTTTGTCACGAGCCTCGCTCTGGTGAGCTGTTCTGGCCCCAGCGCCGATCCCGTATCCATCGAGCTGACGGTTCCTGAAGGTGGCCTCGGCGAGACCATCCGGCAAGACGTTCCGTTGGGCGCCCCCGTCACGATGAGGGTGACCACCGGCTTCGACGACGAGGTGCACGTGCATGGCTACGAGCTGCATCTGGAGACCGTGGCCAATGAAACCGCCGAGCTCACCTTCGACGCGACGATGGCCGGCACCTACGAAGTGGAGTCGCACACGACCGACGAGGTCTACATGCTGCTGATCGTGCGATGATCCTCTCCGGCATCGCATCGCGGCACGATCTGCCGCTGCCCTTCTGGACCGTGCTGCTGGGCGCCGCGGTGGTGCTGCTGATCACCTTCTGGGTGATCGGCTTCGCCTGGCGCAGCCCCCGCCACACGAAGCCCACGGTTAAGGAGTTGCCGCGCCTCAGCGCGGTGGTCGACTCCCGAGGCGTCCGCATCGCCCTGTGGATGGTGGCCGCCCCTATCTGGCTGCTCGCCGCGGCGGCGCTGATCTTCGGCCCAGACCGGATCGACAACCCGGCGGTCGGCTTCATCTACGTCTGGTTGTGGGTGGGTCTGGTCGTATTCTCGGTGCTCTTCGGGCGGTTCTATACGAGAATCAACCCCGCCCGGCTGTTGATGCGCGCGGGACGAGGACGATCCGCAGGCTCCCTCATTCCTTCCGCCTTGGCGCTACTCGCCTTCCTCTACCTGGAGCTGGTGCATCCCGCGGGAGCGACGCTGCCGGTGCTGCGCATCGCGGCCGGCGCCTTGCTCGTCTGGCTGATCGCTGGAGTGGTTCTGCGGGGCAAGGGGTGGATTGGCCGGGCCGATCCCTTCGACGTCTACGCCACCACGGTGGCCCGGATGTCGATCTGGACCCGGTCTGAACGCGGCGTGCTGGCGTATACGAGCCCCTTGGCGAACCTGGCCTCGTGGCGCGCGCCGACAGGGCTCGCCGCGGTGTGCGTGGTGCTGCTGGGCGGTACCTTGTTCGACGCCCTGTCCAACACCGCGTGGTGGGTGCGTATGCTGCAGCGCCAGGAGGGCTGGTCGCATGCCCTCGGCGTGGTCGGGCTCCTGGGCTCGATCGCCTTCGTCGGTGTGCTCTTCCTCATCGGCTGCTGGCCTCTCAAGGGGCGCGAGGGCCTGCGCGCGACCGCCGATTCCCTGGCTCCGGGGCTGATACCGCTCGTCGTGGGATATGCCCTTTCCCACTACGGGACGATGCTGTACCTGGAGGGCCAGCGCACGGCGTTGCGGTTCAGCGATCCTCTCGGGCAGGGCTGGAATCTCTTCGGCGGGGCCGAGTTGGCTCCCGACGTGAGCCTCTTCGCGTTTCCCACGGCGATCGCGCTGCTCCAGGTGGCTCTGATCGTGGGCGGGCATGTCCTGGGAGTCCTGGTGACCCACGACCTCTCCCTTCAGTGGGGCGCCGCGGTGCGTCCGCAACTGCCCCTGCTGGTAGTGATGATCGGCTTCACGGTCGGGGGGCTATTGCTGATGTTCGGCGCCTGAGTGGCTCACCCAGAGGTGTTGTCCGACAGCACCCAAGTGTTGTCCGGGGCCGTGAGGGTGTTGTCCGACGAGACCAGGTGTTGTCCCGTGCTCAGATCGTGATGAGGCGGGCGGTGACGCCCGCTTAGCGTCCTGGCATGAGCGATTCGCACCCCGTCACCGTCAAGCTCCGCCGCGCCGTTCCCGCCACACCGGAGATTCCTGTCGCGCCCCGCCCGGCGCCTGTTCCCCAGATGGCCGAGGCGCTGGTACGTGCGCTGGTGGAATCCATGACCGGACGACGGCCTCTCCATCAGCTGCGGCGATGCGTGGCACGCCCGGCTTTCGCCAGGCTGGCGCATCACGCCAACACCGGCGATTTCCGCAGGGTACGCCTGGCGGGAATCCGCTTCCAGATGCCCACCCCCACCGCCATCGAGGCGGTGGTTCGCCTGGCGGCCTCGTCGCGATGGATCGCGTGCGTGGTCAGACTCGACCTGCGCGGATCCTGGGGCTGCACCGATTTCGCGGTGCTCGGCTACGACTGAGCCGAGCCCGCGCGCCGGTCAGGCCCGGTTGGCGGGTGCGCCGTGGCAGGCCTTGTACTTCTTGCCCGAACCGCAGTAGCACGGCTGGTTACGCCCGGGCTTGTTGCCGGCCTTCGCCTGCTGACTCTTGGTGGTGGTCTCGCCGCCCTGCTCGTCCGGTGCCGAGTAGCTGAGGTTCTGAGACTCCCGGCCTTCCAGGCCCTTGGCCAACGCAGCGGTCTTGCCCACCACGTCCACCGGGGCGCCTGCGTCGTTGGTCACCAGACCCACCGGCAGCTGCTGCTCGGACTTCTTGACCTCCAGGTTGAACAGGTACCCGATGACCTCCTCCATGAACGCGGCCATCATGGCGTTGAACATGTCGCCGCCCTCGCGCTGATACTCGGTGAGGGGGTCGCGCTGAGCCATGGAACGCAGTCCAATACCCTCGCGCAGATAGTCCATCTCGTAGAGGTGCTCGCGCCACTTCCGGTCGAGCACCGTCAGCAGCACCTGGCGCTCCAGTTCGCGCATGGTGTCGACGCCCAGCTGCTCTTCGCGCTCGTCGTAGGCCTTATTCACATCGGCGACGAAGGAACCGACCATCTCGTCCTGCTGAAGCTCGTCATCGTCCAGATCGCTCACGGTGATCGTGGTGGGATACAGCGTGCGGATCTCGGTGATCATGGTGTCCAGATCCCAGTCCTCGGGCAGCGCGTTGGTGTGCGAGCGCACGACCTCCGACACCACCCTCTCGGCGGTCCGCCGGAGCTGCTGGGAGACGTCTTCGCCGTCGAGAACCCGGCGCCGGTCGCCATAGATGGCGTGCCTCTGGCGGTTCATCACGTCGTCGTACTTGAGCACGTTCTTGCGGATCTCAAGTTCTGCGCCTCCACCTGCTTCTGGGCGGACTCGATGGATTTCGACACCGACCGGTGGTCGATGGGCACATCCTCGGGAACCTTGAGCATCAGCATCGCGCGTTCCATCAGCTCAGGACGGAACAACCGCATCAGATCATCGGTCAGCGAGAGGTAGAAGCGGGATTCGCCCGGATCTCCCTGCCGGCCCGAACGACCACGCAGCTGGTTGTCGATGCGGCGTGACTCGTGCCGCTCGGAACCGATCACGTAGAGACCACCGGCGGCCACCACCTCGTCGTGCTCGGCAGCCACCTGCTGCTCCAAGGCGCTCAGCGTCTCCGACCAGGCCGCCTCGTATTCCTCGGGGGTCTCAACGGGGTCGAGCCCTGCCTTGTGGGCTGAAGGTCGGCCAGGAACTCGGGGTTTCCGCCCAGCATGATGTCGGTGCCTCGGCCGGCCATGTTCGTGGAGACCACGACGGCGCCCTTGCGCCCGGCCTCGGCGACGATCGCGGCTTCGCGTTCGTGGTGCTTGGCGTTGAGCACCTGGTGCGGCACGCCGGCTTGCTTGAGCAGCTTGGACAGCAGCTCAGACTTGGCCACCGACGCGGTGCCCAGGAGCACCGGCTGGCCCTTCTCGTGCCGCTCCTTCACGTCAGCGACGATCGCCCGGTACTTCGCCTCTTCCGTCCGGTAGATCAGGTCTGCCTGATCGATGCGGATCATCGGACGGTTGGTGGGGATGGGGATGACCCCCAGGCCGTAGATCTTCTGGAATTCCGATTCCTCGGTCTTCGCGGTACCGGTCATGCCCGCGAGCTTGTCGTACATCCGGAAGTAGTTCTGCAGCGTGATCGTCGCGAGAGTTTGGTTCTCGTCCTTGATCTTGACGCCTTCTTTGGCTTCCAGCGCCTGGTGCAGGCCTTCGTTGTAGCGACGACCGGAGAGAGTGCGTCCGGTGTGCTCGTCGACGATGAGGATCTCCCCGTCGGGGGTGACCACATAGTCCTTGTCGCGCGTGAAGAGCTCCTTGGCCTTGATGGCGTTGTTCAGGTAGGAGATGAGCGGCGTGTTGGCCGACTCGTAGAGGTTGTCGATACCCAGCCGGTCCTCGACCTTCTCGATGCCGGGCGCGAGAATCGAGACGGTGCGCTTCTTCTCGTCCACCTCATAGTCGGCCGACGCATCGTCGTCGTCCTTGCGGCGGCGCAGGTTCAGCACCATGCGGGAGAACACCGGGTACCACTCGTGGTTGTCCTCAGCAGGGCCGGAGATGATCAGCGGGGTGCGGGCCTCGTCGATCAGGATGGAGTCGACCTCATCCACCACGGCGTAGTGGTGGCCGCGCTGAACCATGTCTTCCTTGCGCAGCGCCATGTTGTCGCGCAGGTAGTCGAAGCCGAATTCGTTGTTGGTGCCGTAGGTGATGTCGCAGGCATAGGCCTTGCGGCGCTGCTCGGGGGTCATCTCCGACAAGATGGCGCTGGTCTCGAGGCCGAGGAAGTGATGGACGCGCCCCATCTGCTCCGACTGGTACTTGGCCAGGTAGTCGTTGGTGGTGACGACGTGCACGCCCTTGCCGGACAGCGCATTGAGGTAGGCCGGCAGGGTACCCACGAGGGTCTTGCCTTCACCGGTCTTCATCTCGGCGATGTTGCCCCAGTGCAGGGCCGCGCCACCCATGAGCTGAACGTCGAAGTGGCGCTTGTCGAGCACGCGGATGGCGGCCTCGCGCACGGTGGCGAAGGCCTCCGGCATGATCCGGTCAAGGGACTCGCCGTCGGCGATCCTTTGCCGGAACTCGTCGGTCATGGCGCGCAGCTCGGCGTCGCTCATGGCCTTAAAGTCTTCTTCGATGGAGTTGACTTGGTCAGCCACCTTCTGGAGCTTGCGCAACTGCGCCTTTGAGCCGGCGCTGCTCAGAAAGTCCATGAAACCCACGTCGATCGTCCTCTACGTCCCGCGTATATACCGTCGGCCATCCTAGCCGCCAGGCGGTAACCACCCAAGACGACCGCCCGGCCCCGCCTGAGCGGAGACCGGGCGGCCGTCTTGTTTGGCGCTATCTACTCGCCGTCTTCTACTCGGTAACCTCCAGCTGGATCAGACCGTAGTTGTAAGCCTTGCGCCGGTAAACCACCGAGGGGCGACCCGACTGCGCATCCTTGAACAGGAAGAAGTCGTGTCCCACCAACTCCATCTCGTCCAGAGCCTGCGCGAGGGTGAGCGGGGTGGTCTCGAAGACCTTTTCGCGCACCACGAGCGGGCCATCGCCCGTGACGACCAGTCCGGCCACGTTCCTGCTGGGCACGGCGTCATCTTGTTCTTCGGCAGCCGCGGTGGATGCAGCGAGGATCTCCTCCGAGGCGACGAACGGCGCGTCGGCGGTGCGCAGCCCCCGATGGGTCTTGCGTCGAGCTGCTGCTTTCCTGAGCTGCGTCTTCAGCCTGTCCAGGGCCATCTCGAACGCTGCTGTCTTGTCGTTCGAGCGTGCCTCCGCTCGCACCACGGGACCGCGGCTGCGCAAGGTGATCTGCACGTTCACGGCGTCGGAGGGGTGCTTGGGTGCATCTTTCGCGTCGAACTCAACCTCGGCGCGGATCACGCGGTCACGTAATCGCTCCACGGTCGACATACGATCGGCCACCAATTCCTTCAGCTCTGGGCTGATAGTGCAATGACGACCCGTGACGACGATGTCCATTGTTCCTCCGTCTCTTGAGCCCGATGGGCCCATGTTCCAGCCGGCTCAGTTTCATGAGCCTTTCCTGTCAGACCGATACTCGGCCAAATACAGAGAACACCAGCCGCGATCGTCCGGTGGACTGCTGCGGTTGGCGCTCTCATACCGAAACATTACCGCTCTCCCCCATCAGACAAGGGCAAATGCGCCGCGATCATCCACATCGCCCACAACTGCCGCGCCCCACACCAGGGCACCGCCCTGTTCCAGTGCCCGAACCGCTTCGGTGAGCGTGGCGCCGGTGGTGATCAGATCGTCGACGACGATCACCACCTCACCCGCAGATCTTCTGGCGCGCATCGCACCGGCCAGGTTGGTGCGGCGCGCACGCTTACCGAGCCGTGCTTGGTCCCCTCCTCCTCGTCTCCGTGTCAACCGGTTGGCGTGGGAAAGCCGCAGTTCCCGAGCGGCACCCCGGGCCAGGGCGCGAGTGTGATCGAAACCTCTACGGCGGACCGCCGCCGGGAGCGAGGGAACCGGCACCAGCACCGTCTCGGGCGGAGGCTCCAGCGCTCGCACCGCGACGGCCAGACGATGCCCCAGGAAACGAGCCAGGTGCAGGGCTCCGTCGTCCTTGTAGCTGGGAATCATGTGCGCGAGGAGGGGACGGTAGGGGTTGGCGGCAGCCACGCGCAGGCTCGTTCGCTCTTCCACGAGAAAGGCGGCGCTGTCCAACGCGGCACGGCAGGTCACGCACAGCCGGGGTCCTGGGCGGCGACACCCCGCGCAGGCAGCGCCGAGCAAGAGGTCCGCGGCGGCATCGATCAGGCTTAGGGTGTGCATGCTCCATGATTGACGGCGGGCACGACGCATTCCCGACGAATCCTCCATTGTGGAAAACCGTTGACGCAGCCCGCATGCGGATAGGAGTCAGCCGGCGTAGGCGATGACCTCGGCCGCGTCGAACACCCGCCCCCATCTCGTCCGCGCTTCGTAGCGCCACACCGCCCCCTCACGGGTATGCAGCGCCACTGCCCCTCCCCCGCGCGCCGGCAACGCCGTCAGGTCCCCGGTGGCCTCTAGCGGGGGCGCCAGGTCTTCCACCGCCGAGCCGTCCGCCTGGGCAAGGAAAACGCTCCGGGTGGCTCCGCTGGAGGCCAGGAAGGTGAGGGTGGTCTCTCCTTGCCAATCCACTTCGTGAATATTGGTCAACGGTATTCCGCTCGGCCCGACGGGAACCAAAGCCCGCCACTGGCCCACCAGAGGTTCGTCGTCTCCGGAGACGGTCATCATGCCCAGCTGGGACGATCCGTCGACCGTCGTGATCGCGGCGGCCAGAACCCCCGTTTGCGCCACCACCAACGACTGCAGCCGGTGTCCCGGCGGCACATCAACGGGCAACGCGCTGACATCGCCCTGAGCATTGACCACCAGCACCACCGGGAGTCCATCCGGATCCTCGGCGAGCACCCAGAGTTCTCCTTGCACGAACTGCGGACGGCGCAGGTTGTGATACTCGTGCTCGACTCTCGTGAACCGTCCCTTGGGCGTACCCAACAGCAGGGTCCGTCGATCGGCATTCACGAGAGCAGCCAGCGTCCCGTCGATCGAGCCCGCCAGTTCCGCCACGCCGCCTGCTTCGTCATAAAGCGTCTCGAATTCGCGCGGAGCGGTCACCATGCCGAGCGCACCGTCGACGATCGCGTAGAGATCCGGCGCTAGAGCCCGGTTCAGCACCTGATAGCCCTGCTGGGTCGACAGTTCCAGGACCCCGTCTTCCCGTTGCCCGGGAAGGTCAAACTGCGCCCCGTTCGACATCACCCGCAGCCCCGACACACGAGAAATAGGAGTGAGGCTCCACGACAGCTGCGCCCCCAGGCGGCGCCGTGCCTCCTCCGTCATGTCCGGGGCGAGTCCCTCCAGATCCACCACGACCACGCCCTCGCCATTGATGGTCGCGCCGTCGTCCCCTAGCTCAACCCCATCGCCGATGGCGTTGGTGACGGCGGGCGCAATGTCTGGCGATGGCCCCAGCAACTGCATCTCGACGATGCGCTGCGGGGTGACGAGCGATTCCGGCTGGTAGACCAGATCCGGCACCACATGGGCTCCTTCCCTGCTCATGAAGTAGGTGACCACGCGCGAGTAGTACCGCTCGAAGACGAATCGGGAGAGCATCAACCCCGCCGGCGGCGCACTGATCCGCCATTGGCCGTCCACCAGTTGCAGGCTGAAGTCGTGCGACAACGTGCCGATTTCCGGTTGATAGCGGCCGTGGGCGTCCAACCGTCCGATCAGCCGCCCGTTGAGCCGGAGCGTCAGGGCGTCGTCGGCGAGTTCACCGTCGTAGATGACGGCACCCGATCCCGGACGCCACGCGTCGTCGGCCTCCGGTGTCAGGTACTGGCGCGCGACGGCGTAGTCGGCCTCGGAATCGGCCATGGCCAGAAGGAACCCGTCGACGAGCTGCTCCGGTGTCATGCCCTCGACGGGCGGCTCCGGTGCGATATCCACGCTGGGTTGCTCCAGCACGACGTCCACCTGCTCCACCGGGCCGCTGGTGGGAAGATCCGCGCAACCGACCAGAGCGGCCAGCAGCAGGGCCAGAGCCATGGTGAGATATCGCCGGATCCTCATCTCGCCCCCTGCACATCGTCGACGGGAATGATCGGCAGCGGTGAACCCGTCAGCCGCCGTTTGGGGTCGCGGGGAAGGGTCAACCGGAACAGCGCGCCCCGGCCGGGCCGTCCCCACGCGCTGAGCCAGCCGTTGTGCAGCCGGGCGTCCTCCAGGGAGATCGCCAGCCCCAGCCCTGTGCCGCCCAGTACGCGGGTGCGCGAGGGATCGGCTCGCCAGAATCGCTCGAACACCAAGGGCGCCTGTTCGGCCGGGAATCCGAGGCCGTGGTCGCGCACCGACACGGCCACGGCGTCCTCATCGCCCGCGACGGCGATATCCACCGTCTTGCCCTCGCCATGCTCGATCGCGTTGACGATCAGGTTGCGCAGGATCCGACGCACCCGGATCGGGTCCATCAGCACGGTGCCGGCAGAACCGTTATCGTGCAGCTCTACCCGCACGCCCTGGCGTTCGGCGAAGGATTCATGCGCGGTGACCTCGGAGGCGACCAGCGCCCCCAGATCCATCTCATCCAGCACGAGTGCCGCGGCTCCGGCGTCGATGCGAGAGATCTCCAGGAGGTCGGCGAGCAGCGCGTCGAATCTGTCGATCTCCGTGCTCATGAGTTCGATACCGCGCGCGGTGGCGGGATCGAAGTCGTGACGCGAATCGTGCAGCATGTCGGCAGCCATCTTGATGGTGGTCATCGGGGTGCGTAGCTCATGGGAGACGTCGCTGACGAAGCGGCGCTGGACGGAGGACAACGATTCCAGCTGCTGGATGCGCTGCTGCAGGTCACCCGCCATCTTGTTCATCGATTGGGCCAGCAGCGCCAGATCGTCGGTGCCGCGCACCACCATGCGCTGCCCCAGTTCCCCAGAGGCCAGTTTCAGGGCGGTCTGGCTGGCCTTGCGTACGGGGCGCACCACCTGCTGGGTGATGAAGTACCCCACCAAGCCCAAGGCGAGCATCAGCAGGACGAAGGTGACCACCACCGCAGACTGGACCATGCGCACCACCTGCACCTCGTGGGTCATGGGGAAGATGAAGAAGGCGGGAAACCGCTCGCCGTTGCTGGCCAGCAATGTGGCCCCAACGACCCAGCCGGGCTCCGGCTGCCGGTCGGGCTGGGTGTAGCGCACGAGGGTCGCCGCCACGAACGCCTCCTCGCTGTTGGCCGCCGCGACGGTCATTCGCAGGTCTTCGGGCACCGATTCCGCGCTGATGCCGGCCGAGACCCACCGGGAAGAGGGGGCCTGGATCATGATGTGATATTGCCCGGCCTGCGCGCTCACCAGGTCTTCGAGGCGGCTGAGCGACTCGTAAGTGGACACGCCGCGTTGTTCAGGCGAGCGTAACTGCTGTTGCATGAAGGTCATGATGCTGCCGGACTCGTTGATCGAGGCCTCCCGCTTCGATTCCGCGATGCCGGCGGTGACCACCTGGACCAGCGCGATGCCCGCCAGCGCCAGGATCACCAAGGAGGCCACCAAGGTGGAACTCAGCACCCGCAACGGCAGCGAACTCGACCACAGCTGATGCAGCGGCCGGATCCTACGGTTGGTGGGGTTCACCGGCTCGGTACCCTATGCCGCGCACGGTGACGACGATCTGGGGGTGCTCGGGGTCGCGTTCCACCTTGGCTCGCAGACGCTGGACGTGCACGTTGACGAGCCGGGTGTCGGCGGAGTCGCGATATCCCCACACTTCGTCAAGCAGAGCGTCTCGGGTGAAGACCTGACCGGGCCGCTTCGCCATCGCCAACAGCAGGTCGAATTCCAGCGGGTGAGCGACAAGGTGGTGTCGCCACGACGCACCACATGTGATGAGACGGAGATGGTGAGGTCGCCGATGCGCAGCACATCTGAATCCGCCTCATGGTTGTTGCGCCGCAGCCGGGTGCGAATCCGGGCCACCAGTTCTTTGGCCCGGAACGGCTTGGCCACGTAGTCGTCGGCGCCGGCGTCGAGCCCTGCCACCACGTCGGCGGTATCCGACTTGGCCGTCAGCATGATGATCGGCACGCCCGACAGCGAGCGGATCTCGCGGCACACGCTGACGCCGTCGCGTCCGGGAAGCATGAGGTCGAGCAGCACGAGATCGGCGCGGGAGCGCCGGAATTCCGTCACGGCATCCAGGCCGCTCGCGCAGCGGGACGTGTCGAATCCTTCTTGCCGAAGCACGATCTGCAGCATCTCGGACAGCGCCTCGTCGTCATCGACGATGAGGATCCGAGCTTTCCCCTTCAACTCGCTCACTCAAGCCTCCCTCTGGGTTCATGCTAGCGAGCTTCTCAACCTTGGGGACCGCTTACTCAGCGCTTCTTTGGCGGGATCTCTTAGTTGAGTGCTGGCTGGTCGGTCCACGCAGACCACCGTCCGAGCCGTCCGCCACGGCGTCGCAGCACCCTCCTCCACATGCCTTCCGGGGCGCCGAACACCTCCTCGACCCGCGCCACGGTGCGGAACCACGCGCCCCGGATGAGCTCGCCCTCCAACTGTCCTGGACTCCAGCCGGACAGTCCGACGAAGATCCTCAGGTGGGTGTAGGCGCCTCTCACGAGTTCCACGGGAGTGTCGAGGTCGAGCATCCCGACGTCACCGAACACCCGTCGCCAACCCGGCGGTTCTTCCCAGGGGTTGGCGACGTGGGCCAAGGCGATGGCGGACTGCTGCGAGACCGGCCCGCCCTCGAAGGGCGTCGCCGGTGGGGTCAACAGATCGGTGAAGTGCCCCAGCGGACCGTGGATATCGATGCTCGACAACTGATGGAGACACACGCCCAGGGTCCCGTTGTCGTTGTGCTCCAGGAGAAGTATGACGCTTTGCTCGAAATACCCCCCGCGCCCCGGCTCAGCGGAGATCAGCAGCTGTCCCGGCTCGATCGCACCACCCGCTTCCATGCCCTCAGCCTATCCGCCGGTTGGGCACGCATAGATCGATTCCGGAAGGACTCCCGTCCTCGGGCCTTCGGGCGCATTCGGCCATGGTAGGTTCCGAGAGGTAAGGACTCGAGGAGGGACAACGTGTCAGCAGAGGCGGCGACGTCGGCGGCCCGCACCACCCGTCCGCCACGCAGCGCGGCGGATAGGTTTATGCGGCGCCTGTTGCGCGTCTCCCATACCGACGTTCAGGCGGTCGGCGACGCCCACAAGGCGTTTCGCACCTCCGTGGTGATCTCGGGTGTCCGCTGTCTCATCACCTACCTGCTGATCCCCATCCTGGTGCCCTTGCTCAGCTTCGCGGGAGTCGTTGCCGCTCCCATCGGTATCGCGCTGTGTGCGGTGGCGGTTGTCAACGGTGTCATCAGCATGCGCCGATTCTGGATCTCCAACCATCGTTCCCGCTGGATGTACACGTGGTTCATGGCGGTGGTCTTCGTGGTGCTGGGCATCGCTCTCTACTCTGATATCTCACGATTGGTTTCTTAAGAACATGAGCGTGGACAGCAACGACAACATCGTGGACACCTCTGCCGAGGCGGAGGATCAAAACCACGTCGATGTCGATGAGGACGAGGATGCCGAAGCCACCGATGTGGGCATCTCCCAAGCGGTGATCACCATCGCGCTGTTCGTGGCCTTCCTCTCCTTCATCGTCGTCTGCCTGCCGTTGTATTTCTTCAACTGAGCTCGGAGGACGCGCCCGCACCGGGCCGCTGAGGCGACGGGCTCACTGCGGAGGCAGCGGCCGGATCAGAATGATGATGCCCTCGACGATGGCCCAGACCACGTCGGCGATCACCAGCCCGTAGCTCAGTACGAGCAGGCTGGTGAGGAGGATCTCGGTACCGGGTCCCATGTCGTGATCGTGGCCGAGGTAGAGGTCGGAGTACCAGATCACGACGTACAGCGTGTACAACCCCGTGACCGTCCACACGAACAGCGTGGCGCCGAGCAGAACAGCGTGCCCAATACCCCGCTTGCGCTGGCCGAGGTAGAAGTTGTGGGCGCCCGTCCAGCCCAGCAGGAAAGCCAGGAGCGCCGCCGTGGTCTTCGACCTCGGTTTCTTCGGCGGCAACTGCTCCGGGCGTGGCGGATATGGGGGCGGCCATGGTGGTGCCTGCGGTCCGGTCATATCGGCCTCCTCCCTCAACGATTCGCCAGGGCCCCAGTCAACCAGCCCGAGCGCGCAGTTCCAGAGCCGTAGATTCCTACGCCCTCCTCGGCCCCACCGTATGGCGTCAACCGACGACGAACTCAGTCAGCCCCGCGCACGGTACGGACGCTCCACCATGCGGCGCAGCAGCGCATCGAACGGCCCTGGTTTTCCCCGCGCATCTAACTGGGCTGCGATCAGAACGCTCACCAACCAGACTCCCATCGCGATGGCCAGCACCCCAGCCACGCCGACTCGTGCGCCGACACCGAAGCCCCAAGCGGTCAGCAACGGAGCCATCACGATCGACTGCCACAGGTAGCCCGACAGGGAGCGTCGACCGAGGGCGGCAATCGACCCTGCGACGGGACCGGGCTGCGGCATACGCGCCGCGAGCAAGGCGAACAATGCCGCATACCCGACGCCGGCAAACGGACCCGTCGCCGTCGCCAGCGGCATCGGCGCCCAGGAGGCCACCTCCGGCAGCTCAAGCAGGCCGAGGTGCTGCAGCGCGCTGGGAACCCCACCCAGCCAGCCGATCGCGATGCCGATCACGGCGACCCGACGCAGCAGGCGACGATGCTGTTCTGGATGCTCCAGGATTCCCTGTCGCGCTGCCAGCCACCCCAGCAGCACCATGGCAGGCACCGCCAGAGTAAGCATCATCGCCGGAGTAGCCCCCAGCCACATCCCAAACCGCCACGCCATAGCCACCACGTAGTTCGCGTGGCCCGAGGCCATATCGGCGAGGCCGAAAGGCATCGTCTCCGTTCCGATGGAAGCGGCCAAGCTCGGATCCTGCACAAGAACCCACCAGAACATCGCACCCATCACGGTAGCTCCCAGGCCTCCGACGACGATCAGGCAGCCGAAGACGATCAACCACCGCCGGATCACCCGGTCGGTGCGGTCGAAGAACAGCCCGACCAGCACCAGAGCCGTGAGCCCATAGGCGCCTAGGACATCGCCGGCAAACAGCAGGAGGGCGTGCACGAATCCGAAGAGGATCAGCAGCCAGTGGCGACGGAAGAGCTGATGCTTGATAACGGCTGGTGGGAGTCCGCGGCCGACCCGGGAGCGAGCGAGTTGAACCATGCCATAGCCGAACAGCAGCGCGAACATCGGGTAGATCCGGCCGTCAACCGCAACCGCCATCACCGCCTGCAGGGCCTTGTCGAGCGCCGACCCATCGGCGGGGTGGGCCGAACCGATGCTGCCTTCGTGGCCCCACAGGTACCAGATCGAGTTGGCGCAGGCGATCAGCAGCAGCATCATCCCGCGAGCCAGATCAGGGGCGAGACTGCGTCCGGACGCCGCCGGCGGCAGGTACCACGGAGGTGGTGGCGCCGGCGGCGGGAACTGCTGCACCGGTGCGGCAGGCGGCGGTGCGGATGGCCTCGGGTAATCGGTCATACTTCACGATAGGCGACCAGCAGGCAGGTGCGTAGGAGTCACGCGCTTCAGCTCTACTCAGATCACTCATCGCCCTTAGTCAACACAAGACACGCTCCCCCATCACTCGCCCTGGAGTACCCTCCCGACGCGATCAGCGCGGACCGATCGCAACCAACCTCCCTACTAGGAGTCGTCGAGCACCTCTTCGAGCACCGCGAAGAACGCATCCATGTCACCGCGGACAAGGCCATCAACATCCTTGGTGGTGCGGGCTGTCGCATTGAGCCGGTGCTGCAGCGGGGTGCCGCCTTTGAGGAGGAACAGCTGGCGTCCATCCTCGTCGAGCGCACGCTGGACCGTGCCGACGGTGATCGCGTCCATGAGAACATGTTGACGTGACGCAGGAACCCAGATCAGACGTTCACCCGCTCGATCGGCATCGCGATCCCGCAACCGTAGCTGTGGTTCAGCGTCTGGCGTCGGAAGTGGCGGCCCGCTACGGTGGCGATCTGGCGAAAATGCGGCGGGCGAACGGCTACTCGAACGCGACTTGGGTCGGTGGCGGCCTCGCCGTGAGGGTTGCTCACGCATCAGACTCGATGGCAAGCGAGGCCGCGCTCGCGCGGGCGCTGCCCGCCGAAGTCGGGCACCCGGAGATCATTGCTGAGGGCGTCGCCGAGGGCTGCGGCTGGATCGTGACGCGGGAGGTGCGCGGCCAGAATCTGCACGAGGCGTGGCCGAGCCTGACGGCAACAGAGCAGCAGCAGGCGATCAGTCAGCTGTGGGATCGAGCCGACGCCGTGCATGATGCCGGCCCGCCGCTCACAGGCGTTGTCACCTTTCACGGGGGATTCGTGCCTGCATCACTCGATGATGCCGTGGAGTCGGCTGAACGAGCCGTGCTCGCGCTCAAGCTCACCGATGAACAGCAGTCGAGGCTCCACGACCTCATCGAGAGCTACTTTCTGGCTGCACCCATGGCCGAACAGGTCGTCAATCATGGCGACCTCGCTCTGATGAACGCGCTTTGGGATGGCGAGGTGGTCGCTCTGCTCGACTTCGAGTTCGCGGTGCTGGGTCCGGTCGAGATCGACCTGTGCAGGCTGGTGAGCGAGGCTCGCGTATCGGATGAAGGCCAGCGAATCGAGTCAGAAGCAGGTGCAGCCGCAATCGAGATCGCCGCTCGTCGAATGGATCCGATTCACGGCCGCGCACTCATCCATGGTGCCGCGATCCTTGACCAACTCCGTGACCTCGACATCTGGCTCTCCCGCGACCAGCAGGAGGAGAGCCAGGAAACCTGGCGACCGTATCGTTTGCTCATCGACCTGCTCGGTGCCGAGGGCGGCTTTCTCGCGCCACTGCTCCGACAGCACAACTGACAAGCATGTTCTCGGCAGGTCCTCGAGACCGCAGCAGCGCTGTTCGACGCGGTTGGGCGCGGTGCGACAGTGTGAATGTCATGTACTGCGCTAGTCAGGGTACTTCGTCTTCGGCTTCAACGTCCTCAGCAGCGCGGCCAACTTGGAGCCATCACGGTCAGCGGTCATAGCGAGCCTCCAGCTCTTCCGCCAGAGCATCGCGCTCAGCTGTCTTTAGATACCCCTGCACATACCCGCGTTCGATCGCCTGCCGAAGCAGATAGGTCGGCGTCCCATAGACGAGGCACTGCGCAATCGCTGTCACCGGAGTCCCCGTCGGGATCTCCTGCCACCGCCCGACCTGCTTGGGAGTGAGGTCCTGATAGTGGACGACGTAGTCCTCCCCGCTCGCACGACGGAACCGTAATACTATTGCCCCGCACTGCGGGAACCTCCCTGACACTCAGCGCATCGGCTACGAGGACGGCATCCACACCGTCGTCCAGCTCGAGAAACTGGAAGCAGAGCGTGACCAGACTCAATGCGGCTGCATGCGTCGCTCTGGCGACGCATGCAGCCGCATTGAGTGGAAATCGACAGCGGAACCGACGCACGCAGCCGCAGTAACCCGAACACCATCCACTTGGCTCAGGCCTGCACGATGTCATGACATACGCACAGCAGTTTTATAACGAAAGTATGGCAGTTCTGGCGCACCGACGGCGCCAGGAAAGACAAGAGGCCTCGCCGATAATTATCGGCGAGGCCTCTGTTGCAGAGTGGAGGTGGCGGAATTGAACCCGCGTCCTTGAGAGGCGAACCAGGGCTTCTCCGGGCGCAGCCGCCTAAACGTTTTGCTCGGTCCTACGCTCTAGCCGGCGTGTCGTAGACAGACCCAGTATCAGTAAAGTCCCCGTTCAGCCCTGATACACAGCTGAACGAGCAAGCCTCCTAGATGAGGCCAGATTCCGGAGCGAAGGCTAACTCCGGGCTGACCCTTCGATCACTGATCAGGCAGCGAGAGCGAAGTCAGTGCTCTTGTTTTCGGCACTTATTGGTTTCCATGCAGCGTTAACGAGATAGGCATGGATCCTCGGCCCGCTTCTCCTGGAACTACCGTCCCTAGTCGAAACCAGTCACCCCCTGTTGAGTTGTACCTACCCAGTGTAGCGCAGTGGCCTCAGGACTCCCCTACCGTCGGCCGGCCTCGGGCTTGACGATCATGTAGCGATCGAGCTTGCCCGTCGAGTTCTGGCCGCTGAAGGCCCTCGCGCTTCCGACGATCGTCAGCAGGAACCAGGCGACGCAGCCCATGGAGAAGATCGTCCACCAGAGCCCGGAGAACGGCAGGAGCAGCGCGGCGGCGAAAACCAAGGAGCCGTAGACCACCGTCGAGAGCTGCAGTCCCATGGCTCGGGAGGCCTCCCACCACAGGCGGCTGCCGGGCACGCTCGCCGCCTTCACGATGGCGGGGATGAAGAAGAACCCGGCGAAGCCGCTCAGGTGAACCAGTCCGGCTCCCAGGTTCTCCCCCGAGGTGCCCACCGGCTCCCGGGACATCCGAGGAGGCATGGCTGGCAGTGGTGTCGACGAAGAGGGCCGGATGTGGACCAGCCCGGCCAGTGACTGGTTCAGTTGCACTCGGGTGCGGGCTTCCAGCGCCATCTCGAGGCGGCGATCCAACTCCGCCTCGTTGATGGCACCTTCGCCATAACTACGGCTCAGCTGCTTGACGGCGAGATCCCGCTGAGCATCGGTGACGAATGATTGGGCGGCGGGATCATGCAACATCATGCATTAATGATCGCGAGCGCCAGCCCGCAGCACCATCGGGCCTGACCCTGAACGGGCCCGGAGAGATCCCCTACCTTCAGGCCCATATGGACCCCAATGGATATCTATCTGCGGTATCGATTACGGGAGGCCAGCGCGCGCGGCGCTTCTCGGTTGGCATCCCGCTCGGCGATCGTGCGGCGCTTGTCCCAGTCCTTCTTGCCGGTGCCGATAGCCACCTCGACCTTGGCGTAGCCGTCTTTGAAGTAGATCGACAACGGCACCAAGGTGCGGCCCTCACCCTCCAGGGCACGCTCGATCTTGGCGATCTCCTTGCGGTTGAGCAGGAGCTTGCGCGAGCGTCGTGCCGAATGATTGCGCCACGTCCCGAACTCGTACTCCGGGATGTTGGCGTTGCGCAGCCACACCTCACCGTCGTCGACGGAGGCGTAGGCGTCCTGCAGCGTCGCCCGGCCGTTGCGCAGAGACTTGACCTCGGTACCGGTCAGCACCATGCCGGCCTCGTACGTATCACCGATCTGGTAATCGTAGCGAGCCTTCTTGTTCTGTGCGACGAGCTTTCGTCCGGTCTCCCTGGGCATTGAACCAGTATCTCACGCCCAGGAAATGCCGCCAATGTTCTTAAGAGACCCCGCGGATCCTTGAGGCTCAGCTGAACCACTTCGACATCGGGTTGACCACGCTGCCGTCCTCCCACACCATCAGGTGCAGGTGGCATCCGGTGGAGTATCCGGTGGATCCGACGTATCCGATGGTCTGCCCCTGGGAGACCCGGTCCCCCACGCTGACGGTGTAGCTGGTGGCGTGGTTGTATCCGGTCGTCACGTAGGTGCCGTTGATACGGCCGTGATCGATCATCAGGCGGTTGCCATAACCCGCGTTGTAGTACCGCTCGCTCACCGTTCCGCTCGCCGCAGCCTTGATGGGAGTGCCGCAGGAGGCGCCGAAGTCCGTGCCGTCGTGCAGCTTCCACACCCGGGTCACGGGATGGAGACGTTGCCCATAGGCGGAGGTGATCCGCCCACCAACAGGACGGATGAACGACGACGAGGAAGATGACGACGACGAGGATGTCGCCCTGGACGACTGCGTGGTAGCCCTGGACGAAGAATCAGACGCTGCTGCTCCGCTGCTGGAACGGGAATTGCTGGCTCGCGTCGCCCTCGACTCATCCGCCTCACGCTGTTCGGCGATGCGTCCCTGGATCCGCGCCTCGACGTCCCTGCGCTCGTTCTCCAGGGCCGCCTGACGCTCTTCCTCCAGCGCCAGCTGCTCCTGGGCGGCCGCTTCTGCCTCCTGGCGCTGCGTGACCAGCTTCGCTACTTGATCGCGAAGCCCCACGGCTTCGGTGCGAGCCTTGTCGGCCTGCTTGAGCTGCTCCGCCGCGGCGGCCCTGGCCTCGGCTGCGGCAGCCTCGGCCTCCTCCGCCTTGCGTTCAGCTTCTTGCAGCTGGAAGCGCAGCCGCTCGAGTTCGTCGAGCTCCAGAGCGGAGGAATCGAAGATGGTGACGCCGAGCTGAGCCCTGTGGTTCAGCTGGGAGGCGGAGATATCGCTCAGCAGCAAAGCCAGATCGAGCAGCGGCGCGTTCTGCTGGGTGATCACCATGATCTCCCCATCGATGCGCTCGTTCAGTTCGTCCAGAGCCTTCTCAGCTGCGGCGACCTCGGCTCGGGCCTGCACCAGCGCCTCCTCCGCGGCCTTGAGCTCTGCGGCGCGCTGACGATCGAGTTCTTCCGCATCCGCCAGCCGGCTCTCAGCCTTCTTCAGCGTCTCTTTGGCCTTCTGAAGCTCACGGTCGGCCTTGTCGCGCGCCTCGATGGCCTTGGTGAGTTCGGCACTTGCCTGATCCACCACTTCGGCTTGACGTTCGATCTGCGAGGAGAGCTGGTCGCGCTGATCGCCCAATTCATCAGCGAACGCAGGAGGCGCGGAGACGCCGATCAACGTGAGGGCAACGCCGGCCGCGGCCAGGGCGAGACGCAGCTTGGTCAGCCGGCGGGGGCGGTTCTGGGAAGGCGTAGTCACGCTGGGGTTCCTTCGACGTTGATGGGCTAGATGCGCAAGTACTTACGCGTGGCGAGAAGAGTGGGGACGATGGAGAGCACGACGCCCACCAGCGCCACGATGGCGACGGCATTGAAGACATCAGACCAGCCGATCCAGGGCAACGACTGGATGAGCGGCTGCGCGTTCTGCGCGACGATGATCCAGTAGCCCAAGGCGAGCACCAGCCCAGCGATCAGCACACCGATCAGTCCGGCGATGAGGCTCTCCAAGAGGAAGGGCAACAAGATGTACAGGTTCGAGGCTCCCACCAGGCGCATGATTCCGATTTCTCGGCGTCTGGTGAACGCAGCCATCCGGATGGTGTTGACGATCTGCAGCGACGCGGCGAGCAGCAGGAGCACACTCATCGCGATGGTTGCCCATTGAATCGCGCTCAAGGCGGTGAACATCGGGTCGAGCACCGTGTGCAGGTCTTGCACGTTCTGAACGCCGGGAAGCCCCCGCGACTCGGTGACCACGCCTTCATAGTTCTCAGGATTGACCAGCTTGATGCGGAAGGAGTCCTGCATCTGCTCCGCCGTGCGCGAAGCGATGATCGGCGAATCCTTGAAGACCCGCTGGAACTCCTCGAACGCCTCTTGCTTGGACTCGTAGAAGACTTCCTGCACCTCAGGATTGGCCTCCAGGGTCTCCTGAATGTGCCCGCGTTGCTCCTGGGTGACTTCCTTGCCTTCCTCGCACATTCCACCTTGAGAGGTTTCGGTGCAGAGGAAGACCGAGATCTCGATCCGGTCGTACCAGCGGCCCTTCACCAGGTCCACTTCCGACGAGGTGAGCAAGCCGAAGCCGAACAGCGACAGCGACACGCCCATCGTCACGACGACGGCCACTGTCATGGCGAGGTTACGACGTAGCCCCGACCAGGTTTCACGAAGCGTATGCCTCATTTGTGTCTTTCCTCCCGACCTACGCCGTGCCGTAATTGCCCATGGCCTGATCGCGCACCAACTCGCCGGAGCGCAGTTCGAGCACGCGACGGCGCATCTGGTCGACGATGGTCGCGTCGTGGGTAGCCATGATCACCGTGGTATCGGTGCGGTTGATGCGGTCAAGAAGTTTCATGATGCCGACCGAGGTCTCGGGGTCGAGATTTCCCGTCGGCTCGTCGGCGATCAGAATCTTGGGACGGTTCACGAAGGCCCGGGCGATCGCGACGCGCTGCTGCTCTCCACCGGAGAGGTCCTCGCAGGGCCGCTCGGCCTTGCCCTCGAGCCCGACGAGTTCGAGCGTCTCGGGGACGGTTCGCCGGATCTCGCGGTTGGGCCGACCGATCACCTGCAGCGCGAACGCGACAGGTTCATAGACGGTCTTGCCCGGCAGGAGCCGGAAGTCTTGGAAGACGGTGCCGATCTGGCGGCGCAGCGCCGGCACCTTCCACTGGTTCATCGTGCCCAGGTTCTTGCCCGCCACGTACAAGGTGCCCTTCGTCGGGCGGTACTCACGCAGAATCAAGCGCAACACCGTCGACTTGCCAGAGCCCGACTGCCCCACCAGGAAGACGAACTCTCCCTTGTCGATCTCCAAGCTCACATTGCGCAGGGCAGGGCGATCCTGACCTGTGTAGAACTTGGTGACGTTGTCGAATGTGATCACGTGAGGCAACTCCGCATACTTGGAGGGAAAGATTCCTGAGATTTCTCAGCTTTTTCTAGGGCGAGTCTAAGTTGCCCCTTACCCCAAAGCAACTCCAGCGCCTCACCAATCTGGTGTCTGTCCCTATGCTTCACGTCCGCGCCCCCCAACGCACTCATCTTCATCAGTCTTGCTGCGACCTTTTACGCCAACGGATCCCCGCGTCGATGAAGCCGTCGATGTCGCCATCGAAGACCGCATCCGGGTTGCCCACCTCGTATTCGGTGCGCAGGTCCTTCACCATCTGGTACGGGTTCATCACGTAGGAACGCATCTGGGCGCCCCACGAGTTGCCACCGTCGCCCTTCAGCGCGTTCATCTCTTTCTCGCGGTCCTGACGGGCCTTCTCGAGCAGTCGGGCCTGGAGGACCCGCAGCGCGGCCGCCTTGTTCTGCAGCTGCGACTTCTCGTTCTGGCAGCTCACGACGATGCCCGTCGGAAGGTGCGTGATGCGCACGGCCGAGTCGGTGGTGTTGACCGATTGCCCACCGGGACCCGACGAGCGGAATACGTCCACGCGGATGTCGCCCTCGGGGATGTCGATGTGGTCGGTCTCCTCCGTCACCGGAAGCACCTCGACGCCGGCGAACGACGTCTGGCGGCGGCCCTGGTTGTCGAACGGAGAGATCCGCACCAGGCGGTGCGTGCCTTGCTCCACCGACAAGGTGCCGTAGGCGAACGGGGCCTTGATCGCGAAGGTGGCCGACTTCAGCCCCGCCTCTTCCGCGTAGGAGGTGTCGTAGATCTCCACGTTGTAGCCGTGACGATCTGCCCAGCGCAGGTACATGCGCATCAGCATCTCGGCGAAGTCGGCAGCATCGACGCCGCCAGCTTCGGCGCGAATGGTCAGCAGCGCGTCGCGCGGGTCGTATTCGCCGGAGAGCAGCGTGCGCACCTCCAGAGCGGCGATGTCTTTGCCGACGGCACCGAGTTCCTTGGTCACCTCGGCCAGCGCATCCTGGTCGCTCTCCTCGGCTGCCAGCTCCACCATCAGGGAGGCGTCTTCGAGCCGTCCGCGAAGGGAACCGATGCGATCGACCTCAGCCTGCTTGGCGGATAGCTGGGAAGTGACGCGCTGGGCGTTTTCCTGGTCGTCCCACAGATCGGGTGCCGCGACCTGCTGTTCCAGGTCTGCGATCTCCGCGCGCAGCTTATCGAGGTCGGCCACGGCCTCGATCGATGTCAGTGAACGGTCGAGGTCGGAGATTCGCTGCGTAAGATCTTCTTGGGCCACGAAGCACAATGCTATCAAGAGGCTGGCGAATCGGCCTCACAGAAAGGAGCCCGAGAATGGGCGCACACAAGGATCGACTGAAGGCGGATCTCGCTGGGGCGCTGCGCGCGAAGGACGAGGCGGCCAAGAGCAACATCCGGATGCTGCTCGCCGCGATCACCAATGCGGAGGTGGCCGGGGATTCCGCCAAGCAACTCACCGACGACGAGGAGCTGGCCGTCCTCACCAAGGAGCATCGCCAGCGCAAGGACTCCGCCCAGACCTACGCCGAGGCCGGGCGCGACGATCTGGCGACCAAGGAAGCTGCTGAAGCCGAGTTCATCGCCACCTATCTCCCCACTCCCCTGACTGAAGAGGAGTTGAAGGCCATCGTCGCCGAGGAGGTCGCCGCCTTCGACGCGCCGTCCATGAAGCAGATGGGGCAGATCGTCAAGGCCGTCAATGCTCGCGTCGCAGGTCGCGCCGAGGGCAAGACGGTGGCCACCCTGGTGCGGGCCGCGCTCGTCTGATCCGATGCTCTCCCACACTCTTGCTCACCAACTCCGCGACGCCGTTGCATGGCACCCCGCCCCCGGAGACCGGTTCATCATCCCCAACAAAGAGATGGACGACGAGGTCTTCCACGTCGCCGAGATGACCATCGAGGTGCACACCCATCAGGGCACCGGCGTGGTGAAGTTCAACGGCACGACGGAATGGGCCCTGGATTCGATCCCTGCCGATAACGTGCTCTGGCTCCCCCGCGAGGACCAGCTGCGTGAGTTACTGGCCGAACGGTTCATCGCGCTCGAACACCAAGATGACGAGTGGGTGGTCACCTACCGCGATGGCGACAGGAACCGCCGGAGCCGGGCGGCCGAGGCCGAAGACGCCTACGCACTGGCCGTTCTCGGACGCGACTGACGACGCACGCCACTCCCCCATATCGCCGCGGCATCTGCTCGTTGTTGTCTTCGACTGGCTCACGAACGAAAAGATGACTACCCTTAGTCCGCGCGGGCGCATAGCTCAGTTGGTTAGAGCACCTGCCTTACAAGCAGGTGGTCGGGGGTTCGAGTCCCTCTGCGCCCACCCAAAGTGTCTTACGGGAACACGCGACATCGGAAGATGTGGAGTGTTCCCGTTTGGCTTCCTTGCCTCCGGTCGTCTCTTGAACGATGGTCGCGAACGGTTCGGCGAGGCGCGAGTGTAGCTGCTCGTCCTCGGTGATCTCCAGCCGTGTGTAGAACGCCTGGTTTGCCAGCCTCCTGCTTCCGTCGTCGGAGTGGGCGTAGGCGTGGTGCGCGTCGGTGAGGAGCCGCAGGCTGTCGTGGAGGAACGCCCGACCGCCGACGTGCAGTTCGTCGTGCTCGCGCAGGCGGTACTCGATGTCGGCGAGTCCGGCGCGGATGCGGTCTTGGTGTCGCTTGAGCGTTGGTAGGTCGATGGCGTCGGCGAAGTGCGCCGCGAGCAGCTTGTCGCTCTCTGCTTCCAGGCGCGCCCGGTTCGTCGTGAGGTCGGCGAACTCCTGATCCTTACTCGCGCTGCGCTGGTCGAACGCGGCGTCGACCTCGGCGGCAAGGTGCTGGTAGTCGTCTTCGCTGATCGTGATGTTCGCGTAGGAGTCCTCGACCAGCCGTTCCGCGACCTGCACGGGCACCGCCCGTCGGGTGCAGGTGGTCCGCTTCGACGCCCGACCGGAACAGACGAAGTAGGCGTAGGTCGTGCCGCGCGGGTTGGTCGCGAAGTCCAGCAGCATCCTCGACCCGCAGTTGCCGCAGTGCAGCAGCCCTTTCAGATGGTGGGCGTGTTGAACGTGCCGGGTTGCGTGCGCGTTGCGCGCCTTCAACAGCGATTGCACCTGATCGAACAGCGCTGGCTCCACGATGGGCTCGTGCGCTCCGGGATGAAGCGCACCCCGGTAGCGGATCACCCCGGCGTAGTACGGGTTCGTCAACACGCGGTAGAGGGCGTTCTTCCCCAGCGGCTTCGACGGCCGCTTCGGCGACGGCACCGACAGCAGGCCGCGCGCGGTGAGGTCACGCAGCAGGCCGGTGACGGAGGTCTCTCCGCCCGCGTACTGCTCGAACGCCCACGCGATCAGCGGGGCGCGCTCGGCATCGACCTCGACCGCGCGTGCCTCGCGGCCCGCGTCGTCGGTGCGGCGGACGTTGAGGTAGCCGATGGGAGCGCGCCCTGGCGTACCGCCCTGCGCGACCTTCTGCGTGAGCCCCTTGGTGACTTCGGTGGCCAGGTTGCGGCTGTAGAACTCCGCAATGCTCGACATGATGCCGTGCACGAGCATCCCCGAAGGCGTCTGATCAATGGACTCCGTCGCCGACACGAGCGTGACCCCGGCGCTGATGAGCGCTTCGTGAATCTTCACATCATCGGCACGGTTGCGGGCGAGCCGGTCGAGCTTGTGCACGATGCAGAACTGCACCCGGCTCGCAGCGATGAACGCCAGCATGTTCTGCAACCCGTCACGATCTGCCGAGCGCGCCGACTCTCCGGCGTCGATGAACTCGCGCACGATCCGCGCCCCCAACTCGTCGGCCTTCCTCGTGTTGGCTTCGCGTTGCGCGGGGATCGAGAAGCCTTCCTCGGTACCGCCGCGCTCGGCTTGCTCCCGCGTGGATACCCGCAGGTAGGCTACGGCCGAGAGCATTGGCGTGTCGGTGGCCTGCGTGGACGTCTGGGTCTCGATGGCGGTGTTCATGATGAGCCTCCTTCCCGTGGGTCACGTCTCTGACTCATCGGTGCTGTCTGACGGTCCCGCAAATCTTGCGGGACCGTGTTCTGGGTTCGTGATCTGACGGAGGCTCTTCGGGACGGGGAGCCCATAGGGGTCTGGTTCACCGTCGAGCCAGGCACGGTGTCGGGTCTCCGCGATGTTCAGTACCCACTCGGTCAGCTTGCCGAGGTCAGGCTCGTCTCGTCGCGTCACCCGAAGGCGTAGACGCCGGTCCTCAGTCCTCATGCCAGGTAGGTGCGCAGTACCTCCCACAACGCGAGCACCGAACCGAATTACTACCCTCTGCCGTGGCCCTGATTCAGACGACACGCCTCTTGCAGATCAAGGAACGGACTAGTACGTATGGAATTGTGATGAGGCCAGACTACCGCTCTTCGGCGGTCTCGGGCAGGGCGAACTTCGGCAGGTGGAGCAGGCCCCGCCCGAGAGCGGCTGTGAGCAGTTCCTCCGCGAGAGCGTCGAACTCAGGCGCAAGGAACCGTGCTGCTGCGTCGGCGATGTCGAGGTCGGCGCCTGGCTCGTCAGCCCGCAGTCGCACGACGATCACGGCACGGATGTCGTCACACCAGTCCCGGGTCGCGGTCGCCAGCGACGGGATCGCTCCGGCGACCGCGTCGGCGAGGAGCCTCACCAGGGCTTGTCCTTCCCTGCGGGCGAACAGTCGATCCAGCGCCGCCACGATGCTGGCCCGTACTTCTTCAACCTCGGAGCCTTCGGGCGTCGGGGTGCCGTCGAGGAACGCGGTCGTGCTCGCCCGCATATGACCGATCGCGTCCAGTGCGAGCCCCTCTTTTCCCTTGCCAGGGAAGTGGTGATACATGCTCCCGTGACCCACCCCGGAGCGCTGCTGGAACATCTGCGGGCTTGTCGCCTCGAACCCCCGCTCCGCCAGCAGTGCGCACGCCGCCGCCACCAGCTTCTGCTTCGAGTCATACGCCGGACGCCCCGGCCCACGCCGCTCCTCAACCATCGCAGCCACTCCTCACTCCGCCATGCCACAAGCCGTTGGCCACTTTCATACAGACTAGTACGGACTTTGATCTGCAGACGCGTGAGGTGTGGGGGAACCGGTAGAAGCTCTCGCATGGTCGCGCGAGGGCTCGACGTAGACTCGCCAGGGCGTCGGGCCTGCGGTTCGAAGTGCGGCCGGAATGGCCTCCTCCGCGTCTACTGCATGTCGACTTCAGGATTGTCGGTGGGTGCTGAGAGACTTGTAGACACGGCGGGAGCGAGACCGCCGACCCTCGCCGGGCACCGGCAGGAGCGACCAGGCAAGGAGGCGATGTGGCAGCCGCAACACCAACCTTCCAGTTCGTCGACCTTTTTTCTGGCCTCGGAGGTTTCCATGTCGCTCTCAATGACCTCGATGGCGAAGTTGTGTTCGCTGCCGAGTGGGAGCCGACGCTTAACGCCCTCTACGAGACGAACTATGGAATTCATCCCTGGAGTGACATCAACGACCTTGAGACCGATAGAGACATAGAACGCGAGGTCCCTGACCACGACGTGCTTACTGCGGGTTTTCCTTGCCAGCCGTTCTCCAAGGCAGGCGACCAAATGGGCTTCGCTGATACCCTCCAGGGCAACCTCTTCTTCAAAGTACACCAGATTCTCCGCGTTAAGCGTCCTCGCCGTTTCATCCTTGAGAATGTGCCCAACATCCTGAAGCATGACGGTGGTCGCACTCGGCGCAAGATCATCGAGTTGTTGGAGGCACTGGATTATTCGGTCAAAGTGGACCACTTCTCTCCTCACGAATTTGGCATCCCGCAGGTCAGGGACCGCGCGTATTTTGTTGGGTCGCTCGACGGCCTGGAAGACTTCGAGTGGCCAGCCAAGCACAAGGACCAGACCGACATCATTTCGGTTCTTCGCCATGATGTTCCGCCCACTCGCGCGATTCCTGAGCAGACACTTCAAGCCATCGATATGTGGGGGGACTTCCTCCGTCGTTCGCCGGCTTCCGTGAAGATGCCCTCGTTCCCGATCTGGTCAATGGAGTTCGGCGCAACCTATCCGTACGAGGACGAGACTCCGCCGGGAGTCTGGGATCGTCGACCGGTGTGGGGTTTGCGTCAGATGGGCATCAAAGGCAGTTTTGGCCAAAGCCTTGAATGTTCGGTCGACGAACAGAAGGAGCGGATCCCTAGTCACGCCAATCGCGATAGCGATTACCGGTTCCCCCGATGGAAGCGCACCTTCATCAGACAGAACCGTGAGTTCTACCAGGACAACCGCTCTTGGATCGACCCTTGGCTGGATCAATGGAAGCCCGAGGAGATGCAGTCCAGCCTCCAGAAGATGGAATGGAACGCCCAGGGTGAGGAGCGGAACATCGACAACTTCGTCCTGCAGGTCCGTGCTTCTGGGCTCAGGATCAAGCGGCCTACGACGTCCCCCAGCCTCATCGCCTTCACCCAGACACAGGTCCCTATCCTCGGCTCCAACCTGACTGGCGAACGCCGTTACATGACACCTGCTGAGTGCGCTGAACTCCAAAGCCTCGGCGATATCCATCTGCCGACTTCCGACCTCGAGGCTTACAAGGCGCTCGGCAACGCTGTCAATGCCCGTGTCGTCAAGGCGATCGCTGAGCGCCTACTCGAAGGGCTGGGCAACCCCGACTCCTCCAGTACTGCCGACCCCGAACCCCTGCGAGCCAAGCGCACCTCCGCGAGCAAGCGGACAGATGCCGGGGAGGAATGCGCTCCCAGGACGAAGCCACTCAGCACAGAACCCGTCCTTGTTGCTAGACGGTCTGCATGACATGCGAGGGAGTTTGGCCTTGGGTTCCGAGTATGAGCGCGTGAGCGAGGCGATCGCCGACGTCATGTTCGGCTCATCGCAGGCTGGTCGACCCGTCTATGCGCTCGCGGACGCCGATACGGTTCGTAACGTGCTCGAAGCCGCTGAGTTCGAGGATCGGACGCTCGCAGGGCTGTCGGCGGTCGTCAGGTCCTCGCTTCAAGTCGACGAGGCTGGCGTAGCCCCATTTCACTGGCAGGCTGACGCTGCGCAGCGCCATCGGCGCTCGCCGCTTGAAACTCCGCCCGCGCTCCCCCTTCTCGTGGCGCTGTCGATCGCTGCCGAGCACATGCAGGCTGACGGCGACCTGGCTGCCCACAACTACTA
Organism: Tessaracoccus sp.; assembly: GCA_041393555.1. Taxonomy (GTDB): domain Bacteria; phylum Actinomycetota; class Actinomycetes; order Propionibacteriales; family Propionibacteriaceae; genus Arachnia. Next base: position 236,702 of record JAWKJW010000005.1, read on the forward strand.
CTCGCGTCTACATCGGCTCTTGCATGTCCCAGCGACCGAGTACTTGCGGGTCGAGAACGACTATCGTCGGGTCGCCGATCTGCTGTGGGGGTCGCTGAACTCCTGGCTTGAAGCTTGGGAAGGTGAGCGTGGAATCCCGACGGCCTACGCCGTCGGCGGTCACGCCTTCATTGGGCTGCCGATGTCGCAGGCGGTCGTTCGGCAACACGATCGTGCCGGCCTCCACGAGCTCTTCGCGATTGAGGGCATGACCCCGGGTCTGCGTATCTCGCCGAACGACATGAGTCTCGCGATGGACCCCTATGCGACGGCCACTCCGAGCCTCCCCCTCAGTTCGCATCTTGCTCGTCTCTGGCGGGATCCGGCCGCCCGAGAGCGCATCGTCAATGCCGCTTGTCTCGAACTCGAAGCATGGGATGGGTCGGGGATCGAATCGCTCGCCTCTGCGCGACCCGTCGTCACGACGCGCCTGCTGGCGTTCTTGCGGACATTCCCTCGCAAGTCGATTGAGTTCAACCTGATGCTCCCGTACCGCTCGGAAGGGCCGGACATTGCCCGGTTCCAAGTCGCCGACGAGGAGTCGATTATCCCGACCGTCGCCGGGCCCGGTGGCTCCACGCGGCTCTCCGGTGCTGAGGGAGTCAGCGCTGCGTCGCTCGTCGGGGAGCAGCTAACTGGCGAGTTCGGGGATGACGAGAGTCGCCCCTTCGGTCGTCGCCCGAAGCGAGTCGCTCCGCTCCGATGGGACGACCTTCAGGGGGCATTCGTCGAGATCGAGCGCATTTCGCTCGGTGAGGACAGCATCGTCCTGGCGCGGTCGGACGCGCGCCAGCGTGTCGAGAGTCACCTTGAGGCTCACGCCCGACCGGGATGGCATGAACTTGTCGACCTCCCGGGTGCGCCGGAGGGGTGGGTCGTTTACCAGCACGTCCAGATCGTGTCCGCGCCGACCGGGCAACTGCACTTCGATCTCTTGCCGCTGGTGCCCCGCGCGCGGACGAGCCTGACGCTACGTGGGGGATTCGTGCTTCCTGGTTTGCTTCGCAAGTGGTCGGTGATGGAGCCACCCGAGGCGGTTGCCCTCGCCGCTGGAGCTTCCTCGGTCTGCGTTCGTGTGTACCGCGGCACCCGTATCGACCCGGCCGAACTCATCGCTGAGTCCCTACAGCCCGGCGAACTCGCGGTACTTCCGCTCATGGATCAGGGGCTAACTGACGGTGAGTACGTCGTCGCGATGTTCGTAGACGACACGAACAAGCCGTCGTCAACGGCGCTCCTGCGGCTGCGATCGGCAAGCACTCCGCAGTTCCGCGTCGAGGATGTCGATATCCGCTTGGTCTACTCGCCTGATTCTTCGCCGCGCTGGCCGCTGACCGCTGGTCCCGCCGAGTGGCCGAGTCATGTCAACGGAGCGAGGACAGTGGGTCTCGAACCGCGCCGCGACGGCGGTACAGTGCCAATGCCGGAGTTTGTGCCCCGAGAGCGAAACGCGTCTACCGCATCGGTTGCGAAGACTCGGGTGGGCGTGCCGATGGCGAGCGACTCGTGTCTCATTACCGGGATGCACCGATTCCTGCTCCCGCCCGTGCTCCCTGGCCAGGCACCTACGCGGAGCATTGAGGGCGAGTGCATGACCTGCGGGCTCGTGCGTCGCTTCGCTGGGACCCCCTGGGCTGCGAAGAAGAAGGATCGCGCGGCCAAGACGATCGTGGTCCCAGTAATCCCGCCCGTGGTCGAGTCGGACGAGCCAGACTTCGAGGTCGCGTTCGATGCGCTGAACCACATCGGGACCGGCTCGTTCGGGGCGTTCGAGCGAATCGCCGCCCAGGTCGAGGGCTCGGGCCTGTTCGCGGACTCGTTCCTGCGACGGCTTGAAGTCGTCGGTCATGTGGATGTAGCCAGGGACGACTATCTCCAGGTGACCGAATGGGCGGTGAACACGTCCACGCTCGTTCCGACGGGTGACGGGTTATGGGTGCTCATCGGGTCGCGCTCCAGCGCGCTGGTGGAGCAACTCAAGGAACTGCTCGGCACCGGCGCTGTCGTGCGCACGAGCGTTGATGCCGAACTCGCCCGTGTCGAGGTAGATGGCATGCTGCCGGTCGGTTTATTGGCCGACGCTGGGATCGCTGTTCTGGAGACCTCACCGGTCGAGGAGATCGTTGAGGCGTTGCCGCCACTCAGTGAGGTGGCGACGTCGCTCAAGCGGGTGATCGTGCCGAGCCACCGGTCTGCCGAGTTTTGGGACACGACGTCGGCCTCGTGGCACCCCGCGACGTCGCTGGTCAGGGTTGGCTCTTATCGGCTCAAGGACTTCGGCTCGACCTACGCGATCCGCACCGCCGATGACATTGCAAGCGGCACGATCGGACTCGGCAACGCGCAGATCGTGAAGCACATCGCGAACTCGTGGGCCGGTGACCCCCTCGTTGGCTACAACTCGCGCAGTGGCTCAGTCGTCACGCCGCTGGGTGCGGACCTGCCGGCCTTGTACGGGCGTGCTCTCGCGCTTTGCTCGGGACGAGCGCCGCGAGAGATTGTGAATCACCGCATGCTCCAGTACCCGTCAGTACCGCGCACCGTCGCGGACATCATCTACGACCGCGTGAGCCGGTGAGCAGCATGCCGTTCCCGACCCCAGTGAAGATCGCCGATGACCTCCGCGACGCATTTCTGCGGTACATAGACACCGCATACGCACTGCGGGACCAGGCCCTTGTTGAAGAGCGGCGACGCCTGCTGCTCGAAGGGCAGGGCAATCTATTCGCCCCGCTCATGCTCGAGCCCGTTCTGCCCTATGACGGGGTCGCGTCGGTCATCGAAGCGGCCAGCCAAGCAGGAGTCGACGCACGCGACCTCGGAGACGTGATCGGGGCGGTCTTTGGTGTGACCCCCGACGCGCTATCAGGCATCAAACTGCGCAAGCATCAGGCGGCAGCACTCGCTACGCACTTCGCGGGCGGCATCAGTCATAACCCGGTGGTGACTTCTGGCACGGGTTCCGGCAAGACAGAGTCCTTCCTGATCCCGCTCCTGAGCCGTATCGTGGCGGAGAAACGGTCAGCAACCGCACTGCCGCCGATCCACGAGTGGTGGGATCTGAAGAGGCAGACCGAAAACTGGCGACCAGCCCGAACAGTCGGAGCAAGTCCGGCAGCGGTGCGATCGGTGATCCTCTACCCGACCAATGCGCTCGTCGAGGATCAGGTTGCGCGGCTCCGCCGGGCCGTGCGCGGCCTTCGGGGACAGGCGTCGCCGATTGACCTCTGGTTCGGGCGCTATACCGGGGCGACACCGGGCTCGGGTGGAGTTCCGACCGGGAAGGTCTCGGCACCTGCCACCGCCGACGCGGCGCGGGACATGCGGGAGCTGTCGCGTCTGAACGCCCGGCTAGCTGAACTCAACGACCCGGACTTGATGGCTCAGTTCCAGGATCCCTATGCTGGCGAACTCATCACCAGGTGGGACATGATCGCCACTCCACCCGATGTGCTCGTCACGAACTACTCGATGCTCAACGTGATGCTGATGCGCGACGTCGAGGAGCCGATCTTCGAGTCCACTCGGCGGTGGCTCCAGCGGTCGTCCGACCACGTTTTCACCCTCGTCGTTGACGAACTGCACCTGTACCGCGGCAGCACCGGTGCCGAAGTCGGGATGGTCGTCCGAAACCTGGCATCGCGGCTCGGGCTTGAGCCTTCTTCCGACCAGTTCAGGATCATCGCGACGAGCGCTTCCCTGCCCGGGGACGACTCGGGTCTGGAGTATCTGGAGCGTTTCTTTGGCGTCGATCGGGCGTCCTTCCTGATCGAGCCTGGGCAGCCACGGCCGCTTGTGCCAGGGAACAAGCCGACTGCTGGCGATGTGCTGGGCATTGCCCCGAACGAGCTGGCGGAAGCTGCCGCGAGAGATCGGTGGGCGGAGACGATCGCTGTTGCGTGCGCTGACCCTGGCGACGGGCGCCCCAAAGCCACGCGAATTGACACTGTTGCGAATCGCCTATTCGCGGACGATCCGCTCGCATCATCGGCGCTCGCGACGATGCTCGTCGGTCTCGCAGACGCGGCGAAGCCCGTGATCCAGTTCCGCGGCCACGTCATGATGCGAGGGATGCGTGGGCTCTGGGCCTGCTCTGATCCCGCCTGCCCCGGCGGCACCGATTCAGAGCCTCGGCGAGTAGGTCGGATGTATGACACCCCGCGGTCGACCTGCGCCGACTGCGGCGCACGAGTGCTTGAACTTCTCTACTGCTTCGAGTGTGGCGATGTCAGCCTCGGGGGCTACGTCGTGGACCGACCCGACCGCGGGGCCGTCGTGCTCTCGACGACTCCGGTCACGCCTGGTGAGAACTCGGGTGACTTCGTGTATCGAAGGAATGACGACGAATACCGATGGCTCTGGCTCGGCTCGCCGGTTCCCGACGCCCCCAGCCGCCACAAACTCCCCGCCGACATGGACGAGAATCGGGCCACCATCGAGACCAACTTCGGGGCCGCGACCTGGAATCCCAAGCTCGGGTCGCTCATTCTCGGCAACTCGCCCGACGGCATCCCAGCAGTCGTACTCAGCCACAACGCGGGCGGTGACAGCGGATTGACACTCCCCGCGCTGCCGGAAGCCTGCCCGCGATGCGGTGGGAGTCAGGACAACCGAGATGCTGCGGTCTACTTCGCCGGCAATGTCAGATCGCCGATCCGTGCACACACGTCTGGTCGCGCGCAGCTCAACCAAATGGCGGTCTCTCAGTTGTTCCGCAGCCTCGGGTCAGAGGCGGCCGAGTCGAGGACGATCGTCTTCACCGACAGCCGGGACGACTCCGCGCGCATCGCCGCCGGGATCGCGCTCAACAACTTCCGCGACCAGGTGCGACAGGTAGTCCGCCAACTGCTCCACGGGCGCGAGAACCCTGTTCCGGTTCTGCGCGCACTCCTGCGTAACGAGCTGGATGGTGACGGACTCGAACGCGCTGAGATGCTGCGTTCCGGCCGTCGGGAGTTGTTCGACAAGCTCCGGCTGGAGAGCCTCGGCGCGGCTGACGCATCGGACTTGGCGACGATCGCTGCCGCAGAACGGGAGACCGAATCTCTGCCGTGGCCGACGCTCATCCACGATGCCGAGCGGGTGATGCTTGAGGTCGGCGTGAACCCTGCTGGGCCGGGACCGTCCGTGGCAGAAAGCGAGGGTGACGCCCCGTGGTATCGCGCCTACGAGCCGCCGATCCGCAACGCCTGGGAGCCGCTGACCGACGCGGTAGCGCGGCCCATTCGCCAGGACCGCTACAGGCTCACTGCGACCGCCGTCGCAGAGGCCGTCTTCGACCGTGCCTCGCGCGACCTCGAATCGACCCGCCTTGGAGTCGTGCGGGCACGGCCGCTTGCACCCGGCGGCTGGGGTTTCTCGACGGAAATAGCGGGGGACGTGGTCGCGAGCGTCATCCGGCTACTCGGAATCGCGAAACGATTCGAGGGCGGGTACGCGGCTCGATCGAACTCAGCACCGAAGGTCATCGGAACCTACCTCAAGAGGGTCGCAGCGAAGCAGCAGGTCGACTGGCAGACGCTGGTATCGAATGTCGGCGAGTTCCTCCGCGAGGGCGGGATCGTCGACGAGACGTGGGCGCTCAGAACTCAGACTGGACAGGATGCCCTCGAACTCAGGACCCCAGGCGACAGGGTCTGGGTCTGTGACAACTGCGGCACGACTCATCTGCACCCGTCGGCTGGTGTCTGCACCAATGAGGAATGCCCGAACGGCGTGCTGCGCGAGGAGGAGTGGTCTGAGGAGCTCGACTACTACGGATGGCTCGCCTCGCAGCCGCTTCGACGTATGCGCGTCGCTGAGTTGACGGGCCAGACCCGGCTCGCTGACCAGCGGACGCGACAGCGTCTGTTCAAGGGCGCGGTGCTACCGGTGCCTGCCGAGAGCGGACTCGCGGACCCGCTTGACCTGCTTTCGGTAACGACCACGATGGAGGTTGGTGTCGACATCGGCTCTCTCCGGGCTGTCGCGATGGCAAACATGCCGCCCCAGCGGTTCAACTATCAGCAGCGCGTCGGTCGGGCTGGACGCTCCGGTCAGCCGTTCTCCTTCGCGGTCACCGTGTCACGTGACCGGGCGCACGATGACTATTACTTCCAGGCGCCGGAGAAGATGACCGCGGCCGATCCGCCACCACCGTTCATCGACTTGTCGCGACCGCGGATCGTTCGCCGCGTGATCGCGGCGGAGCTTCTGCGACGGGCATTCCTCGCCAGTCGGAATCCACCTCGGCGAACTGGCGACAGCATCCACGGCACGTTCGGCTCGACGAGTGATTGGGCGTCGCGGCGCGCGGACGTCGAGGCATGGCTGCAGATATCGAAGGATGTTCCAGAAGTCTGTGAGCGGTTCAGCGCGTACACCGCGCTCGATGTCGACGACCTCAAGAACTGGGCGCGGACTGGTCTGGTGACCGACATCGACGAAGCCGTCGGTAACCCGTACTTCCAGCACACCGAACTCAGCGAGTTGCTTGCGAACGCCGGCGTGCTCCCAATGTTCGGTTTCCCGACCCGGGTCCGTCCGCTCTACTCAAAGCCGCTTCGCGGTGCTGGCGATGCCGAGCGGCACACCGTCGCCGACCGTGACCTTCGCATGTCTATCACGGCGTTCGCTCCGGGAGCGGTCGTCGTCAAGGATGGTGCCGAGCACCTAGCTGTGGGCTTTGCGGCCTACAACATCATCGGGACGAGGGCGCGAGCGAAAGACCCTCTCGGAATACCTCTTCCTGTCCATCGCTGCGGGCAATGCGGCAGCCTCGACACCCGCCCGACGGACGAGTCGCTCAAGTGCTCGGTCTGTGGCGAAGAAATGCGTGCGTTCTCGCTCTACCAGCCGGAGGGCTACCGAACGATCTACAGCCAGCCGGACTACGACGACTCGCACATCACACCGATGTACGCGGGATACTCCGAACTCTCCACGAACACCGAACTCGGTCAAGAGACGAGGCTCCACGGGGTCTCGCTCCGACTGCTTGAGCAGGCCGAAGTCGTCGCAGTGAACGACAACAACCGCAAGCTCTTCGATCTGAGTCGCCAGTCCGACGGCTCTGTTGTCGCGCAGAATCGTGACCTGTATCGGCGCCCGCTGCCTGAGTTCATGCGAACTGGCGGGCAAGCCCTCGATCCAGCCGCTATCGGCGAGGTTCGACGTACCGACGTGCTCCTGCTTGGACTTGACGCTCTGGCCCTCCCCGAGGGCGCGGTCGCAACGCTGCCTTGGGCGTGCCCGGCGGGCAAGGGTGCCCTGCTTTCCTTTGCCGAGTTGCTTCGCAACGCCGCCAAGGAGTACCTGGACATCGAGCAGTCTGAGCTTGAGGTCGGACTACAGCCGACGCGCAGCGGTGCCACCGTTTCGGCACGGGTGTTCCTCGCCGACGCGCTCGACAACGGCGCGGGCTACGCGCTGGAGCTCGGAGCGTCGCCGACCTTCGAGAGGCTCCTGACGTCGATTCGGGATGCGACTGGAAAGCGACTGCACGAAGACCCGCATGGGACGGCCTGCACATCGTCGTGCCCTGGATGCCTCCGCAACTACGAAAACCGCTTCAATCACTGGGCGCTGGACTGGCGACTCGGGCTTGACGTCGTGGATCTTGTGCTCGGGCGCAGTCTCGACCTATCCCGCTGGTCGGATCACACCGCGGCGTTGATGCAGAGCTTCGCTGATGGCTACGGTTCACACCTGCGAATCGAGCAGCACACGGTCAACGCCCTGCCAGCACTCATCTCGCCGGAGGGTCGTGGGGCGGCTGTTGTCATCGGCCACCCGCTCTGGCGGCACGAGGACGCGCACTGGAATCCCCAAGTCAGACGGGCAGTGACGGAACTGCGCGGCCGCGGGTTGTCGCACGTTACTGTGTCCGACACCTACGTCCTCGACCGCACTCCAATCAGGCTGTTCAATGCGCTGCTCGAGGGTACGTAAGGGGTGGCCCGTTGCAGCATCCTGACACTGCAATCGATGATAATACGGGCGGTGAGCCGTCGATTCGCGATCCCGCACGCGACCCGGTCGAGTGCAGTTCAACTCGCTCCGTCGTCGACGCGGTCACCGCGACTTCGCCCACACGGTGCCACGGTGAACCCCGAACTGCTTCGCAAGCGCGATCACGCTGATTCCTTGCGCGCGGGCTGTTCGCATAGCGTCTACTTCCTCGTCCGTGAGGCGTGTTCGAGGTCGTTGCTTTGGTTCCACCGACGCATCGATCAGAGGGTCGTCGGTCTCGCCCTCGGGGTCGGTGTCCCCGCGAGTGCCTTGATTCCACGCGGAAACGAGCCTCTCGACCCGTGGTCGCCTGTTCCCGCAGTGCTCCATTGCGTCCACAATTTCAGACGCACTAGAACACCCGACATCGGCGGACCGTTCTCCTAGTGCCAGACGTGTGGGACTTCTCGGAGCCGAGGTGCCCGGCCATGTGCAGGTCGGTGTGATCGAATGGCACGGGGTTCTCGCCATGCACCCAGCCCGAACCAACTATTCTGATGCGAAAGTGCGTGAAGGACCCCGTTGCCGGGCCCCTGATGCAAAAGTATGTGAGGACCCCGTTGTCCGGTCCCTGAGGTGCGAGCTTGCGAGCCTCGAAGGGCGTTAAACGTAAGAAGCGGCAGAGACTGAGCCAAAGGTTCCGTTTAACGCCCTTCGAGGCTCCTCGCAGAGCTCGTCACACCTCAGGGACCGGACAAAGGGTCCCCTCCACTCACTTTCCTGCCCCACGGTGGCAGCGAAGCAGCCCGGAAAGCTGAGGTGCAAGCGCCAGCAAGCCCTTCGAGGCTCGTTCCTCGCACCTCAGGGACCGGTGATTGGGTCTCATCTCCCTCACTTTCCTGCCACATGGTGGCAGCAAAGCCGCCCGACAGCGCCAGACGACAGATGAGCATTTGGGAAGCGCGCCAGGGGTTCGTCGTGAAACTCCAGCAGTTGGTCACCCGCACCGAGTCTCGCCTGATCCCACGCGGAACGAGCCGCTCACATCACTGCCAGGGTCACTGTGCCGAAGCTCCGAGCCGGAGTACCGTGTTCTAGGTGTCGAGTGGCGCGCTCGCGGCCACGGAGTGAGCGTGGATGAAGGAGTCAGGTTGCGTATCTTCGTCGCAGGTGGATCCGGCGTTCTGGGTCGCAATGCCATCCCGCTATTGACTGGCGCAGGACATCAGGTGGTCGCCACGACCCGCAGTGCGGGGAAGACGGGGTTGCTGGCCGAACTCGGCGCCAGCCCGGTCGTACTAGATGCCCTCGACCGAGACGGCGTCCTGGAAGCAGTGGATCGCGCCCAACCGGACGCGATCCTGCACCTGCTCACCGATCTGGGCAGCGGAGTCCGCGCGAGCACTACTCACCTGCGGATCGTCGGAACGCGTCATCTGGTCGAGGCGGCAAAGCGGTCCGGGGTGAAACGTATCGTGGCTGAAAGCATCTCATGGGTGTACCAGCCAGGTCACGAACCCGCCAGGGAAAGCGAGCCGCTGGATCTGGATGCACCCGAGCCACGGCGAACAATCATCCGGTCCATTCAGTCTTTGGAGGCCGCGGTACAGGAAATCCCCGCAGGAGTGGTGTTGCGCTTCGGCTACCTCTACGGCCCGGGTACCTGGTACTCGCGGCAGGACCTGTTCGCCCTTCAGGCGCAGCACGGTCAGTTGCCCGCGACCGAAACCGTGGCTTCGTTCATCCATATTCATGACGCCGCACGAGCAGCAGTCGCAGCGCTGGACTGGGCCGCCGGAATATGGAATGTCGTCGACGACGAACCCGCAGCCGGACACGACTGGGTACCGACCTTCGCCGCAGCAGTCGACGCACCTGCCCGGGCCTTGGTTTCCTGCGGCGACATCGGCCGGCCGGTCTCCAATGCTCACGCCCGCGGCGCCGGTCTCCAGCTCGATCATCCCAGCTGGCGCACCGGGTTTCTCACCTTATGAGCTGTGCCCGTAGGTCCTCCTGCGGCACCGGCACCTCCGCCCTCCGCCTCGGTGAGCGCCTGATCATCATCGAGCAAGGCAACGCCGCCGAGTTCTCCACCATGGTCCCCCACGCCATCGGCACCCACGGCCCGGAACCCGTAGAAATCCTCACCATCCTCACCACAGAAGGCCAACACGCTCATGAACACTGAAGCCCACTCCCATCACTGACTGACAAAGACCACGGCGAACATGGCGGCTCGGCGACTGACACCAAGGGAAACTTGTGGTCATCCAGGAGCTACCGCCCAGACCAGACGATGGGCAATGATGTCCACGATGGATAACCATGCTGTGAGGAAGAAAGGCGTCCACCATGACCCATGACCTACACCTACCTGAGCGCAGCCGGATCGTGCAGCAGCACGTGATCGACGCGGGGTTTGCCGCGGATGTGCGGGAACTTCCCGACTCCACGCGAACCGCGGCAGAGGCGGCTGCAGCGGTGGGCTGCGAGGTTGGGGCGATCGCCAGCAGTCTTCTGTTCCTGGCCGACGACGAGCCCCTCCTGGTGATGACCAGCGGCCGACATCGCGTCGACACCAACGTCCTCGCAAGCCAGGTCGGCGCGACGACCATAAAGATGGCCACCGCGAAGCAGGTCCGCACGGTTACCGGGCAGGCGATCGGCGGTGTCGCCCCCGTGGGACACCCGACCCCTGTGCACACCGTGATCGACGAGGCACTAGCCGACTACGACACCATCTGGGCTGCAGCGGGAACACCGCACACCGTCATGCCGCTAACCTTCGACCAACTCATCGCTCTCACCAACGGAGAGCAGGTACGGGTGACCACAGACTAGGACTCCCCCCCGGTAGCGATTCCCTCGGGACTCGACATCACCCGTAGTTCCAGAGAGCAGACACCCCAACACAGCTTTGGTTGATAACTCAATCATCTACGTATATGGTTGAATCATCAATTAGCTAGATGGGTGGATGGCATGCGTCAAGGCACGACATCGTCGAGGCACGGACCTCCTTCGAAGCACGAGTTTCGCGAGCCGCTCGTCTCATTTCTCTCTTCACGGAGCGAGAGCAAGACATCGCCGGTCACCCTCTTGCCCATCCTGCTCGGGGTCGTCTCCGCGGCCTTCATCGTCTCAACCCGATGAACGTGAACAAGCACCGGGGCGACCGGTCCGCGACGGTGATCGTGATCGGGGCCGGACAGGCCGGCCTATCCGCGGGCTATCACCTGGCCCGCCGCGGCTTCGCCAACGCACTCACGGAGCCCACCACCAGCCGCTCCTTCGTCCTGCTCGACGCGAACCCAACCTCGGGCGGCGCCTGGCAGCACCGGTGGGAGTCGCTGCGCATGGCCACTGTCAACGGCATCTTCGACCTGCCCGACTATCCCAAACCTCCAATCGACCCCGCAGAGCCCAGTCGCGACGCCGTGCCCGCCTATTTCGCGGCATTCGAACAACAGATGCGCCTGCCGATCCTGCGCCCCGTCACCGTATCCGCGGTGTCACCGGTAGATGACGATTCCGAAGGGGACCTGCACGTGGTCACGAGCAGCGGCCGGTGGCGCACCCGCGCTGTGATCAATGCGACCGGCACCTGGAACAACCCTCTTCACCCCCACTATCCAGGGCGGGAAAATTTCACAGGGAGGCAACTGCACACCCGCGACTACGTCTCGACCGATGAGTTCGCGGGCCAGCGGGTGGCGGTCGTCGGCGGCGGGATCTCCGCGGTCCAGCTCCTCGAGGAGATCTCCCGCGTGGCAACCACCCACTGGTACACGCGCCGCGTGCCGGTCTTCCGCGACGGCGATTTCCGGCCTGAGATCGAAGGCCGCGAGATCATCGCCACCGTGACCGCCGACGCAGAAGCGGGAAAGCCGGCCCGCAGCGTTGTTTCCTATACCGACCTTGGCTGGACGCCATACGCCCTCGCCGCCCGAGAACGCGGCGCACTCAGGAGACGGCCGATGTTCATCCGCATTGAGCCAGGCGGCGTACGCGAAACCGACGGCACCTTCACCCCGGTCGACACCATCCTGTGGGCCACCGGGTTCCGGCCCGATCTCCCTCACCTCGATCCGCTCCACTTACGCAACGAGCAGGGCGGGATCGCCGTGACCGGTACGCAGGTCACCAGTGACCCGCGCATCCACCTCATCGGGTACGGCCCATCGCAATCCACCGTCGGCGCCAACCGTGCCGGACGTGAGGCCGCCAGGGCCATCGCCACCCGATTCCGCGCCGGCTCCCCAGCAATATCGACAGGAGCCACCAGCTAATCCCGGCGGCCAGTGCCGCCGACATCAGCCGTCTTCCCACGGCGCCACTCCTACGCTGAGAAGAAAGAGAGAACCACTCCATGAGCAACCTCAAGATCGCCGTCATCCTCGGCAGCACTCGACCCGGACGCAATGGCAAAGCCGTTGCCGACTGGGTCATCGCCCAAGCGGCCGACCGAGACGCCAGCTATGACCTGATCGACCTGGCCGACCATCCCCTGCCGCTTCTGGACGAGGCCATCCCGCCCTCGGCCGGCCAGTACCAGAACGAGCACACCAAGAAATGGGCCGAAACCATCGCCCCCTACGACGGCTACATTTTCGTCACCCCCGAGTACAACCACTCCACCAGCGGTGTGTTGAAGAACGCCATCGACTACCTCTACAAGGAATGGAACGACAAGGCCGCAGCCTTCGTCGGCTACGGCGGCATCAGCGGCGGGCGCGCGATCGAACATCTCCGGGGCATCGCCTCCGAACTCCAGCTCGCCCACGTCCGAGCAACCCTCACCTTCTCGCTGATCACCGAGTTCGAGAACCTCACCACGTTCACACCCGGCGAGCACCAGACGCGGGCTGCCCAAACGTTGTTCGACCAGCTCGAACGATGGGCAGGAGCGCTCAAGCCTCTTCGTGGCTAACCGTGCGGTAGCAGACCAGTGGGCCGGAAAACAGTGTGTTTCCGGCCCACTGGTCACGTCCAGGCCGACAGCTCGACGAGGGGCACCCGGTCGATCATCCGGCCTGACTTGCTTGCTCGGTACTCACGACAGCGACCATCGTCCGACTTCTCTACCCTCCGAGTCGCGAAGGCTCTCCATCGCGACCTGCTCGAAGTCATAGTGCTTCATGTTCCCTCCCCAGTAGCGCAGGATGCGCGCAAGCTCTTCGGCCGGGTCGCCTGCCACCGCTTCTAAGTCGACATCCAACCGGAACATCGTCGGCTTCTTCTTTCCATTTGCCATACTTCAAGGATAACTTTGAACTGCTAGTTGAAGGTTTGACGCAGACCGTTGCTATGTCGAGCAATATCCAGGAACAAAAGCCTCAATTAGCGGAAGAAGGAAGAGGCATGCGGCCTATTGACCTCGCTAGCCGGGTGGGCGTGTCCACCCAACAGGTACGCAACCTCGAAGCCGCTGGCGTGCTGCCAGCGGCGGACCGTACCGGCAACGGCTACCGCATCTATCGGGACCAACATCTCGACGCTCTGTTGTGCTACCAAGCTCTCGCTCCAGGACACGGAGCCCCGCCGGCGCGAACGATCATGTCAGCGATCAATGCTGGCGACATCAACCTGGCGCTAGAGATGATCGACGCGACGCACGTGCAACTGCATCAGCAACGCCAAGCATTAGATGCGACGACCAGGGCACTCACGCAAGTCGCTCTGGCCGCGGATGAGCGCCCCGCTCCGGCCGGGCCATTGTCCATCGGAGAGCTGGCCCACTACCTCGGGATCCGCCCCTCCGCGCTCCGGGTCTGGGAAGACGCAGGACTACTCACGCCGGAACGTCGCACCCATCAGCACCATCGGGTCTACGGTGCGGGCGACATCAGAGACGCCCGTGTTATCCATCTTCTACGCCAGGGTCATTATCGTTTCGACCGCATCAAGCCCGTCATCGACGGACTCCGGGGAAACGCCAGCATCGACGCTCAAACCGCACTCGCCGAACGACGAGCCACGCTGATTCACAGAGCCAAGGCGCTGCTCCACGGAGCTGCCCTCACCTACCAATACGTCACCACCTACGCTCACCAGACCTGAAGGCCATCGCTACGTACTTCCCATTCGGAGCCCCACGGAACGATGCGGATGGTATGGACGTTGCGGAGCACGGGCGAGGGAACTGATATCAAGGTCGTAGCGCAGAACGCCCTGACCGGATTCGTGCCGCGACCGCGCAGCGGGACTCACGTCATCGTTGGCAAACCTCACAGCTTTTCTTGAGCCGTAGCCGGCTCCGGACGCTTTCCAGACGACGCTCAAGATGTTCGGACAGCACGCGCCTGCCAACGCTGGTCGCGATACTCGATCTGAATCGGATACTCGAAGCTCTCGCTGACCAACTCGGTTGTGAGCACGTCACGCGCATCCCCGGCAGCGAGAATGCTTCCCCTCTTGAGCAGCGCCGCGTGTGCCGTTGTCTCTGGCAGTTCCTCAAGATGATGGGTGACCAGCACGGTCGCAAGTTCCGGCTGTGACCGGTGCAGATGATCGACAGTCTCAATGAACTGCTCCCTCGCCGCGACATCCAGACCGGTGGCAGACTCACCGTGGAAGTACGCGCCAGGAGCAGGGCGAACCTGGACGGATACTGCTCGATCGGTGTGGACGCTGACATCGCTCACTCGCATCGGCGTCAGGGCCAGTGGCAGAGGGTCAGCGGGAGAACTGAACCGGTGGGCACCAAGGGCGCGGCGATTGTCGTTGCGCGACTGGCGGCAAGTTCCGGGACCTGGCTACGCAGCTCACCGTACCCGGGAGTATATTTTCCCGTTTTGCTGGAACTCATGTCATCCCCCCTACCTCCATGTCGAAAGCCTCCAGAGCGGCAATCTCACGCGAGTTGATGGTCGGCGATCTGGATGCATCGCCGCTTCTGTTCGTACGGTTCGAGGATTCGCGCCACCTCCCTTGCCATGGCGTCAGCGACCGTGCTGTGCTGGTCCGCGTCGAGGTGTACTCCGTCGATGCGGCTGGGCTGGCTAACAACGCCAAGGTCGAGGCTTCTGGTGTTCCATTCCTCCGCGACAGCGCGGTATGCAACTGCGAGTCCGTGTGATCTCTCAGCAGCGCCGGAGAATCGTTCACCGTAGACACCGGATTCGGCTGCGATGGGCGGTGGCGCAGCAACCAGGATGTCTGGGCCGGGTCGCCCGCCTTCGACTGGTGCGGTCTGCACGATCTCGATAAGACGGGCGATGCCTTGAGCGGAGGCCCAGGTTTGGATGGTGTCGGTGTTGTAGAAGTCGTTGATCCCGAGCGCGATGATGACCAAGGCCAGCGGTGCGTTCATCTCGACGGCTTCATGGAGCCCCTCTGCACCGTTCCGCCCTACCCGGAAACGATCGCTCCATACCGTGCAGCGTCCAGCCAGACAGTTTTCGATCACCCGAACGTCAAGACCCTGCGTACGGAGTTTGACTTCCATATGGCCGGGCCACCGCTTGTCGAAAGGGAAACGGCCTCGCGTGCCGGGGATCATGCCCCAGCTCACACTGTCACCGTAGACGAGTATCTGTTTCATCAAGCCGACCCCGCTTTCTTCGATCACCCGCACGCGACATGGGCTAGTGCGTCGAGGACTAAGGCGATGTCGTCTGTTGTGTGGGCGGCGGAGACCTGCATGCGGATGCGGGCCTCGCCACGTCCGACGATGGGGAAGACCATCGGGTGACGTATATCTGCCGCTCCTGTAGGGCATGGGCGACACGGGCGGTGCAGTCCTCGTCGCCGAGAACTAGGGGCACGATCGGGTGCTCACCGGGCACCGTTTCGAGACCGAGGACGTCAAGGCCAGCGCAAAGCTGCACGATCCGCTCGCGTAGTGCCGCGAGCGGGCCGGTGTCGGTTTCCAAAAGGTCAAGGGTGGCGAGCGTAGCGGCGACGACCGGGTAAGGAGGGTTGTTGGAGAAGATGTATGGCCGCGATAGCGCGCGCAAAGCTGCCGTGAACGCGGCCGAACCGGCGACGAATCCGCCCCGGCCCCGCCGAGGGCCTTGTCGATCGTGCTGGTGATGACATCGACCTCACCAAGCACGCCCTGCGCCTCTATGCTCCCGCAGCCGCGTGCGCCAAGCACGCCCGTGCCGTGGGGGTCGTCGACGATCAGCAGCGCACCGAACTCCACCGCCAGGTTGACGAGGGTTTGTAGCGGGGCTTGGTCGCCCTCCATGCTGAACACCCCGTCGGTGACGATCACCCGCGCCGCATCCTCGGCGTACTGTTCCAGCTCCTCGCGGAGCCGGTCGACTCCGGCGTCGTCGTGGTCGTAGGTGCCCAGGTGCGAGACCTGTGGGCGGATGGTGCGGATGCCGTCGATGAGGCTGGCATGGTTGAGCCGGTCGGAGAAGATCGCCAACATCGTGTCGCTGCGTCTGGCGAGGTCACCGAGCACGCCGATGTTCACGCTGCCGGGGCCTGCGCCCTGCACCAGCGGCGGGATCATGGCAGCATCTCGTTCGCGTAGAGGGCGTAGACGGCGGCGATACGCACCAGCTCGTTCTCGTCGACGTTTTCGCTCGGTCCGTGCGAGACGTCGAGGCGTCCAGCGCCGAGCGCGAATGCCGGGATGCCGAGTTGGTCGTACCACCGGTTTTCGAGGATGCCGCCGCACATCTCAAACCGTGCTGGCTCCCCGCGCACTTCCGCGACGCAGCGGCCGAGCGCGGCCCCGGCCGGGTGGTCGCCGGGCGTGCCCGCCGGCGGCTGGAACTGTGTCACCTCGACGGTCACCTGCGCATCAACCTCGGCTGCCGCGTCGCGGATGATCTGCTGCATCCGCGCCAGCTCCGCCTCCAGATCTTCCTCTGGGTTGTAACGGGAGTCGATAGTGAACCAGCAGTCCGGCGGCACGACGTTGAAGTTCGACCCACCACCGGACATGCCACCGACGAGCACCATCGACCCGGTGGGGTCGGCCGGGTCCATGTTGTACCCGGTGGGCCGGTTCGCCATCTCCTTCGCGTACTCCAGCAGCGGCCGGACGACGTGGTTCATCTGCGCGAAGGTGTTGATGCCGAACGCGGCCTGCCCGACATGCGCCTCGCGGCCGGAGAAGCTGACTTTGAGGCTGATCGCGCCGCGGGCGGCGTTCCAGATGCTGCTGCCGCTGGGTTCGCCAGTGACCATCGCCATAGCGGCAGGGTCGATCATGTCGGTGCCGCGCAGGTGCCCCGCTCCGACGACACTGCCGGTTTCCTCGTCGGGAACGAGGTGGAGCACGATCCGTCCGTCGCCGATCAGCCCAAGCTCCTTGGCCGCGGCCGCACCGTAGACCATGCTGACGATGCCGCCCTTCATGTCAGCGACACCGCGGCCGATCAGCTTCCCGTACTCGCGGCGCATGGTGAACTGGTCGCGGCGCTGCACCGGGACCACGTCGTAGTGGCCGTGGAAGTACAGCAGCCGACCGCCCTCACCCACGTGGGCGCGGACGATGTAGGGGTCTTCCAACGTGTGCTCTCCGGTGATCTTGATCAATTCGGGGCTCAGGCCCAGATGTTCTAGTTCCTCGGCCAGCACGCGAGCGCAACGGCCGAGGCCGACGCCGGGCGGGTTCTCTGTCGGCTCCGCGACGAGCCTGGCGAGAAAGTCCACCATCTCCTCGCGGTGTGCCTCCATCCAGGCGGTGACCTGTTCAGATCGGGTACTCATCTCATCTCCTGTCGTAGAAAGTTCGGGGGTTGTCTCTGGGCCACTGTTCCGTCGTGTGGTCAGGTGATCGCCCACCCGTGGAGGGCGAGTTCGACGACACGCTCACCGAGGAGCGTGACGGCAACGAGGATCATCGCGACCCCGGCGACCCGCGTGGTGATCTGCGCGACGCGGGGCCGCGCGCCGAGAACGCGATCGGCGGCAAAGCCCAACGGCAGGTACACCAGCGCGGTGATGACCAGATACACCCCGCCGAGCACCGCGAGCTGGACCGGCAACGGCCACGAGGTCCTCGCCACGGTGAACTGCGGCAGTACCGTGAGGAAGATCAAGATGCCTTTGGGGTTCATCCCGCTGACCCCGACACCGCGCAAGAAGTAGTCACTGGGTGACGAAGCGATGGCACCCGTCACCGCGACTGGGGCAGCCTGCGCACTGCTGCGGAGGGTACGGACTCCGAGGTAGCTCAGATACGCTGCACCCGCCACCGTGAGAACCATCAGAGCCACGGGCCAGGTCGCGACGAGCGGGCCGATGCCTGCCACTACGAGCGCCGTGATGAGCGCATAGCCGACGACAATCCCGCCCACCGCGGGAGCCACGACATGATCGCGGGCACCAACCGCGAGCACATACGCCCAGTCCGGGCCAGGCGTGGCGATCAGTGCGAACGCGACGACCGCGAACCCTGCTACGACTGTGACTTCCACGAGCTGCTCCCTTCCTATAGGAGGAAGCGTAGAGAGAATCGGCCAGAAAGTGCTCCCTGATATTGCGCAAACCATCGTTCGATGAGGGAGAATCACTGCTATGGACAAACTTGACCGGAAGATTCTTGCGGAGCTTCAGATGGATGGGCGGCTGAGCGTCACCGAGCTGGGCACTCGGGTCGGGCTGACGGTCTCCCCGGCGCATCGTCGAGTGCGCGACCTGGAATCCTCCGGAGCGATCACTGGCTACCGGGCGATGATCGACCCGAAGGTGCTCGGGCTCGGCTTTGAGGCGCTGGTCTTCGTCACCATGAAGCAGGAGGACCGGGCCACCCTGCTCGGGTTCGAGGAAGCGGTTGCCAACATCCCCAATGTGCTGCAAGCGCAGCGCCTCTTCGGAGACCCTGACTACCTCCTGCGCGTGCGCACGAAAGACCTTGACGCCTACGCACAGCTCGAGGACGACGTGCTCGCCGTACTGCCGGGCGTGCAGCGGCTCACTTCGACGCTAGTGATGAAGAACGTCGTCATCGACCAGCCCTACCCCGTGGACCTTGACTAGTGGCCGTGGCGATCATCACGCTGATGATGGCGAGGGCGGTGCCGATGAGTTGACGACGGTGAGGCGCTCACCCGGCACGCTCCTGACCTGAGAGCAGCCGATGTGCACATCGGTGCCGACGCTCACGGCAGCTGGAGGATCTGTTCGACGAGGATGCCGCCTCCGATCAGCACCATAATTACGCCTGCGAGACGAGTCACCACCAGGCTCGTTCTCGGACGAGAACGGAGGACGCGCCGCGCGAGTAGCGCGACAGCGAAGTACACGACCGTGCAGTTGAGGATGTGCAACCCGCCGAGCACGAGCATCTGCGCCGACGAGGGCCAGCCCGCTACGGTCGTGAACTGCGGCAGCAAGGCCAGCAGGAGAAGCACGCCCTTGGGATTGATGCCGCTGACTCCCGCGCCGCGGAAGAACTGAGCCACCGGTCTGTCACCAAGCGATTCATCGCTCGTACGCACGGGTTCGACGTTGCCGAAGAGCGTGCTCAGCCCGAGGTAGATCAGATAGCCCGCGCCCGCGAGTGTGAGCGCGGTGAGCGCGATCGGGTACTGGGTGATGAGCGCGCCGATCCCGACAGTGACGATCACGACCACCACGACGTACCCGAAGATCAGTCCCAGCACCGAGGGCACCACCGATCGGGCGCGAATCCCTGCTGCGATCGCGTAAGCCCAGTCCGCTCCTGGTGTCACGGCGAGAATCACCGCGACGATCCAGAACCGCAAGACCAACGACCAGTCCACGCAGCACTCCTCTCAACTTTGGGTACATGCAAGATCCTACGCACTTCTGTGTGAAATGTGCTTCGATCTATCGGTCGATAGTCCGGGTTGTGTGAGATAATCGTGCGTATGGACGCGATAGACCGGAAGATTCTCTCACTCCTTCAAGATGACGGGCGGACGAGTGCCACGGAGCTCGCCGGGCAAGTCGGCCTGAGCCTGTCGTCTTGCCACCGTCGACTCAAAGAGCTGGAGCGGTCGGGTGCGATCCAGCAATATCGCGCGGTCATCTCTCCCGAAGCAGTCGGGCTCACGTTCGAGGCCATCGTCTTCGTCACGATGGGGCACACCGCGCTCGAAGTGATCGCCGCGTTCGAGGAAGCCGTTGCCGAGGTGCCAAGCATCATTGAGGCGCAGCGTCTCTTTGGTGAGCCTGACCACATGCTCCGCGTGCTCACAACGGATCTCGCCAGCTACCAGCACCTCTACGACACCACACTCAGCGGTCTACCCGGTGTGCAGCGCCTCACCTCCACGATGGTGATGAAGCGCATCGGCTCCGACCGCATCGTTCCGGTCTGAATCGGCGCAAGCCTTGGCCGACTCGCTCCCGGCTCCGCACACATACACCTGCCAATGAGCGAGCGCGTGGCGCTGGCTAGGTTGCCGCGTAGAGTCGTGTCGCCGCGTCGATCATGTCCGCCAGACCGCTTGGCCGAGCGTCGCGCCACCATGCGAGGCGAACAGCGATACGCGGCCCGTCTTTGATCGGCCGGTAGACGATCCCCGGCCGCGCGTGATGATCGGCGGTAGCCGACGCTGTGGTGCCAACGCCGCGACCGGCGGCAATCGTGTCGAGCCAGCCGTCGACGTCGACGGACTCGATGAACCGGGGCGGATGATCGAAGTCCTGCCAGAGATCCTCGGTTGTTGCTCCCACTCGTGGGTCAATGACAACGGTGCGCTCAGCTATCTCGGCCATGCTGAGCTGCCGTCTCCTGGCCCATTGAGGGTCATCGGCTGCGAACGCGACCAGGCGGCGTTCCAGCCCGACAACAACGGAGTCGAAGCGGCGCTCATCGACCGGACGGCGCACGATCGCTACGTCGCACAGTCCCTCTGCCAGACCCGCCGTGGGCGAGTTGTGGCGGACAAGCTCGAGTTCGATCGCCTCGTGTTCCCGAGCCCACTGACGCTGCAACACAGCGGTATGACGGCCGAGCGCGGCCCAGGCGTACCCGAGTCGCAGCCAACCGTGCCGGGTCTGCATGAACTGCTCGAACCGGTCGGCCTCCGCGAGGAGCCGCCTCACGTGAGGAAGCACCAACTGTCCGACACTCGTCAGCTCGCAGCCTCTCGGCACCCGTCGCAGCAGCCGATCCCCGATGCTCCGCTCAAGCGACGCGACCGTGCGCGAGATAGCCGCTTGCGAGACGTGCAGCTCGGCGGCCGCATCGGTGAACGAACCGACTTCGGCGCAGGTGGCGAACACGCGCAGCTCTCGCAACGTCACATCCATAACTCAAGCGTATGGCAGTGCCGATATATGCACTAGGCGAATCGACAGCAGATGCCTAACGTGGATGCTGTGACGACTCAACAAGTACCCGCGGCTCAGCCGGTTCCCGTGCTCTCAGCAGCGACTGCCGGGCCACGGCAGCGTGCCGCCGGAGTCGCCATGATGCTCGGCAGCTCCGCATCGAACCAGTCCGGGGCGGCCCTTGGCGCGCTCGCGTTCCCGACCATCGGGCCGGTCGGGGTCGTCGCGGTGCGACAGTTCATCACCGCCGCGATCCTCCTGCCAGCCGTTCGACCCCGGTTCCGTGGGCTGAGCCGGAGCCAGTGGCTCCCAATCATCGGGCTGACCGTCGTGTTCAGTGTCATGAACCTCACCCTGTACGCGGCGATCGAGCGTATCGGCCTGGGTCTCGCAGTCACCTTAGAGTTCCTGGGGCCGTTGGCGGTAGCGATCGTCAGTTCGCGTCGCGCACTCGACATCGGGTGCGCGATCCTCGCCGGGATCGGCGTTGTCGTGCTCACCAACCCTGGTCCGACGACCGACGTGCTCGGCATCGTTCTCGCACTCATCGCCGCCGCCGCATGGGGTGCCTACATTCTCCTGAACCGCAGCGTCGGACAACGGCTACCGGGCTTGCAAGGCACCGCCATCGCCAGTGGAGTCACCGCCGCACTCTGGCTACCGGTCGCGGTCGTCTGGTTCCTCGTGCATCCACCCACGCTGCTCACGGTGGGGCTCGCGTCCGTGTGCGGACTGCTGTCTTCCATTGCGCCCTACGTCGCCGACCTTGCCGCGTTACGCCGCATCCCCGCGTCGATGTTCGGCACATTCACCAGCATCAACCCGGTGTGGGCCGCACTGGCCGGGTGGATGATCCTGCACCAGACTCTCGCAGTGAACGAGTGGGTCGGTATCGGAGTCATCGTCCTCAGCAACGTTGCGCGGCCTCCGCTGATTGCCTACCCACGAAGAGGCGCCTTTACAGCGCGTCTGACGGCGCGGTTCCCTTTGTCGCAGGTCAGGCGTAAACTCGCGAGTGAAACGGAGCCATCCCAACCAATGGGTTCTTCGGAATCAGCTTCCCCCTCGCGGGGCCAAACCACACGCCACTTCTCGACAGCAGTTCGACGTGTGAACGGAGGCCCCCGATGTTCACCAGCATCGCCCACAGCCTCAGGCGGTGGTACCGCAGCCAGCAGATCGCAGAGCGACTGCACCTAGTGCGCCGGCTCTTCCCAACAAACCGCATCCGTGACGCCGTGCTCTACACGCGCCGCGGACTCCCGTGGGGCGTGCCGACGATGCCGCTCGCCGCACCCTACCTCTACACGGCCGAGCTGCTGACCGAGCACATCGCACAGGGCGGCCCCGGATGGCTCCATCTGGTCGTACTACTGTGCGTGGTCAACACGATCAAGATGCTCTTGATCGGCCCGATCAGCCTCGTAGCCGTCCGCTACCTCGAACGCAAAACCCGCAAGCAAGCAGCGACCGCCGCAATGGAGTCCGAGACGGAGCCAGCGGCAGAAGACGGCATGCCGGTCGGAGGCGCCTCATGAACGTGATCGCGCACAGCCGCAGCGCGACGGACAACCCCGAGTGGTTGGCGCAGCAGCACGGCGACTGAACCACGAGCCGAACGCTCCTCGCCCCCTGCCTCTCTGAGGCAGGGGGCGAACTCATGCCATAGTGTCACTCTGCCCTGCGGGAAGAACCCGCAACGCTTACGCTGCCAGCGCGAAGTCAGCTGCCAGCGCGAAGTCAGTAGACTCCCATTTGACTGCTCGGCTCGTCCAACAACAGGAGCGGAGGATCAGCGAGGAGCGCCCTCGCAATGAGAGTCCTTCCACGCTAACCCTGCGACATCGTGGGCCAGGCCGCTCCCTTCAGCCTGCCAAGCCCAAGCATGTCGATGAGCTGGTCAGCGCATTCACACACTTTTGGACTGGGCTTCCAGCGCAGCATGAGCTCAGTGGTGCCGGTTGCCCCGGTAAGCACTACCTCGCGCACCGTACGGGCAGAACGCAGGGGGTGACGCGGATTGACATGGCCGGACGACGCTCGCGCCACAGCTCGGCGTCGGGCGCTCAACTTTACGCGAGGCCATCCAACAGCTCGCAGGCAAGGGTGTTCTGGAGTCTCGCCAAGGGGCCGGCGTGTTCGTCACCTCCCTCGACATCACCGAGGCCATCGCTTCCCGCGACGTGGAGGCCGCACGCCGCTTGAACGGAATACGGACCTACTGCTTGGCGGCCCACCACCACTCCAAGTCCGCGATTTGTACACGCAGGATCGAGGTGATCGTCGTCGCGATGGATGCAAGCTCCTCCCCCGCGAGAACCCTCTGGCCAAACTCATCGGTGACTGTTTGGATCAGTGATGCCAGTGCCACCGAGCGGACCTGGGCGGTAGCTGGGTCGAGGCCCTCGTGTTCCACGAGCACCTGCGCGATCGCCCCTGCGTATTCATCGGTCGCCTCCAACACCAGACGGCGCACCTCTGGGCTCTTCGCCGCCAGCACGCCCAGACCACCCCGAAGTTCTTCGTCCGTAGCATTGGGGTCCGGGGTTGCCAGCATGAGCGCAATCTCGCCGACCGCAGCAGGTACAGACACACCAGCCGGCCGGTCGACGATCGCCGCCTGTAGATCCGCACGTAGAGACTCATCAAGATCGAGCAACAGGTGCGTCTTCGTCGGGAAGTAGTTGTAGACCGTCTGCTCGGATACCTCAGCTGCTGAAGCAATCTCGGTCATCGACACACGCTCAAAGCCTCTCTCAGCGAACAGGCGCGCCGCAATACCCGCGATGCGTTGCCGCATCTGTTGCTTCTTCCGTTCCCGCAGTCCTTCAGTTGCCATGGATCTATCTTTCTAGTGTGAACTCTATATTTAGAGTTTACTACAAAAATAGCGCAAAGGGGCGAGACAATCCCACTGACTACGCAAAATCTGCCGCTTGAGCCAGGGGCCTCGAGGCTCAGCGCATCATCGCCTCCGACGCGGCAACTCCGGCCATCCGGTTCTTTGCCGCGCACTATGCCTCGCTCGACCCACGAGTTCATCCTGGTGAAGCACCAGAACGGGTCACCGCGTGAGCAGCCCGAGGCCTCCGGCTCCAGTCCCACTATTCTCCTTCCGTAGGCATGCCTGACTTCCGAGGAGACCACCCATGAACGCTTTACCCGAGTCCAGCAGTGCCGAGTACCGCATCGGCACGACCACCGCGCGGGGTCTCCTCGAACCGGGCGAAGACGCACCCGGCATCCAGCGCTACATCGACAACCAGACTCGGCCGGCGCTGACGGTGCCCGATGGGTCCACCGTCGTGTTCGAGTGCCCCGGCATGCCCTTGCCCCCGGGCGCTTCCCTCGAACATCTCGCGGTGATCGATCCCGAACGCCCCCACGCGGTGGTGGGTCCGGTCTACGTGGAGGGGGCCGAGCCGGGAGACACCCTCATCGTCGACATCATCGACGTGAGCCTGGCTCAGAACTATGGCCACACCCTCTTTCTCCCCGGACACGGCCTGCTTCCCGACGATTTCTCCATGCCCTACATCCACAACTGGTCGTGGGAGCCTGGAGCCACGCATGCCGAGCTGAAGCCCGGCATCTCCATCCCGATCCACCCGTTCTGCGGCTTCCTCGGAACCTCCCCCGCTGAGCCTGGCGAGCACCCCACCCTTCCCCCACGACACACTGGCGGCAACCTGGATCTTCGCCACCTGGTCCCCGGCACGCGTTTGTACCTGCCGGTCGAGGTACCGGGCGCGCTGTTCTACTGCGGCGACGGTCACGCCGCACAGGGAGACGGCGAGGTGTGCCTCACCGCCATCGAGACGGGCGTCCACGCCACCATCCATCTGTCGCTAGAGCGCGGGACACGTCGTACCGCGCCGGAGTTCCGCACCCCTGGCCCGCTCAGCGTCCCGTCTCCTCGAGCCGGCTACCACGCCATGTCGGCCGCCGGCCCCGACATCTATGCCTCCAGCCAAGAGGTCATCCGCCGGATGATCGGATACCTAACCAGCGAGCACGGGCTGAGCAGGGAAGAGGCCTACGTGCTCTGCAGCGTCGTCTGCGACCTGAAGATCAACGAGATCGTCGACGCGCCGAATTGGGTGGTCACGGCCTACCTGCCGCTCGACATCTTCGATGACGAGCGCTGACGATGTCCCTGGTGGAGATCGCGCCGGGTCTACGACTGAACGTCCAGGAGTACGGAGCCGGAGAGCCTGTGATCCTGATCCATGGCGGCTCCATGACGCACGACGTTTGGGATCATCAGGCGGCAGCCCTGGCCACGGAGTTCCGTGTCATCTCATATGACTTCCGAGGCGTGGGCGGCTCTGATCGCCCCGCCAGCGGCTACTCCGTCGACATCTTCGCCGACGACCTTCGACAGCTGATGCTGGCTTTGGGGATCGATTCCGCTGCGATCGTCGGCTATGCCCTCGGATCTCACGTGGCGCTGCGCCTCCTGCGCGACGCGCCGGAGTTGGCGAGCCGGCTGGTGCTGATCGCCGGAGCACCCTGGTTCGTAAAGGACACCGGCGGCGGCCTCCCCCCGGAACTATGGCAGAAGATGCAGCGGCGGTCGATGACAGATCGCGGCGCCGCTGACCTCGCGCTGATCGACGGCGAACTGTTTCTTCACCCACCCAGCGAGGGAATGCGATTGTGGCTGGCTCAAATGGCCTTCTCCTGGCCACTGCCCATGTTCGCTGCGCTGGCGCCTACCTTGAGGACGGTGAACCACGACGCGTACCTGACGGATATAGACGCGCCCACTCTCGTCATCCATGGTCGCCATGACAAGAAGACACCTTTCGAAGGCGGGCAGTACCTTGCCGATCGGATTCCCGGCGCCCAGCTTCTCGCACTGGAGAACAGCGCTCACGCCCCCATCCTCGAAGAGGTCGAGGCGGTGAACTCCGCCCTCCTCGACTTCCTGCGGTGATCGATACCCTCCTCGCGATAGTTTGCAGACTAGGAGGATCACATGACCAAGCGCATCCTGATCGTCGTCACCAACGTCGACCGCTACGAATCCGACCCGTCACACCCAACCGGGCTATGGCTCTCGGAACTCACCCACGCCTACGACGTCTTCGAAGAACGGGGGTTCGCACAGACCATCGTCAGCCCTGCAGGAGGGCACTCGCCTCTGGAGCCACGGTCGTTGGCATTCCCGAACTACGACAGATCCGCGAAAGCCTGGCATAACGATCCAGCCCGCATGGCCCTCCTCGACAGCACCGCCAGTGCCGAACAAATCGACCCGGCCGATTACGACGCGATCTATTTCACCGGCGGCCATGCCGTGATGTTCGATTTCTCCGACAGCACGGAGCTACAGCGGATCACCCGCGAAATCTACGAGCGTGGCGGTGTCGTCGGATCCGTCTGCCACGGCTACTGCGGCCTCTTGGAGACCAGGCTCTCAGACGGCAATTACCTGGTCACCGGTCGCAATCTCACCGGCTTCTCCTGGCGTGAGGAGATCCTCGCCCGCGTCGACAAGCTGGTGCCGTACAACGTCGAAGAACGAATGAAAGAGCGCGGCGCGCACTACTCGAAAGCTCTCTTGCCGTTCGTCTCGAACGTTGTCGTCGACGGCACTCTCGTCACCGGGCAGAATCCCGGCTCGGCGAAGGAGACCGCGACCCGGCTTGCCGCACTGCTCTAGCCAGCAACCTCGACCACTTCTCGCTGACCACGACCGAGATGATCACTATTTATCACGGTTGTGATATTTTCGAATCATGACTCATCTCGACGTGACCTCGATCTCGTACGCGCTGGCGGATGGTCGCCCGCTCCTACACGACGTGTCGTTGCGCGTCGGCGAGGGTGAGCGCGTCGCGCTCATCGGCGCGAACGGCGCAGGGAAGAGCACCCTGCTGCGGATTATCACGGAGGAACTTTCCCCGGATTCCGGAACGGTCACCCGTGAGGGAACCTTGGGAGTGATGCGCCAGTTCGTCGCGGGAGAAACGGTGGCCGAGTTGCTGCTGTCAGTAGCGCCGCCTGGGATCAGGCAGGCGGCACGACGACTCACTGATGCCGAGGCTGCGATGGAAGAGAGCGGCACGACGCACTCGCAGATGGCGTTCGCAGCGGCGGTCACCACATGGGGTGACGCCGGAGGGTACGACATCGAAGTGCTATGGGATACCTGCACGGTCGCCGCACTCGGCATCCCCTTCGAGCGCTGCCGCGACCGTGCGCTATCTACATTGTCGGGCGGCGAGCAGAAGCGGCTCGCCCTAGAGGCACTGCTTCGGGGCCCAGACGATCTTCTGCTGTTGGACGAGCCGGACAACTCACTCGACGTGCCGGGAAAACGTTGGCTGGAGGACCAGCTCACGGCGACGGGCAAAGGTGTGCTTTACGTCAGTCACGACCGCGAACTGCTCGCACGCACCGCGACATCGATCGTGACGCTCGAACTCGGCGGGGCGGGCAATACGGCTTGGACGCATGCGGGCAGTTTTGAGACCTACCACCAGGCGCGGGAACGACGATTCGAGCGATTGGACGAACTGCGTCGCCGCTGGGACGAGGAGCACATGAAGCTGCGCTCGCTCATGCTGATGTACAAGCAGAAGGCTGCCTACAACTCCGACATGGCATCCCGCTATCGGGCGGCGCAGACCAGACTCGCCCGCTTCGAAGACGCAGGGCCACCACAGGAACAGCCGCGCGAGCAACAGATCGACATGCGGCTGCGCGGCGGACGCACCGGGAAGCGGGTTCTGAACTGCGACGCACTCGAGCTGATCGGGCTGATGCATCCCTTCGATTTCGAGGCGTGGTACGGCGACAGAATCGCCGTTCTCGGCTCCAACGGCTCCGGCAAGTCCCACTTCCTGCGTTTGCTCGCCGTGGGCGGCACCAATCCTTCACCCGAGCAGCAACCCGTGAGCGACGCGGCGATCGAATCCGTACCCCACACGGGTACGGCACAGCTAGGGGCGCGAGTGCGTCCGGGATGGTTTGCTCAGAATCGCCGTCGGCCCGAGCTTACGGGGCGAACGCTGCTGGAGATCCTGCATCGAGGTGATGAGCACCGCACGGGTCTCCCTCGGGAGGAAGCATCCCGAGTGCTGGCGCGCTACGAGCTGGCGAGAGCAGCCGAACAGGACTTCGAGTCGCTGTCGGGCGGGCAACAGGCTCGATTCCAGGTGCTCCTGCTGGAACTCGGCGGGGCGACGATGTTGCTGCTGGACGAACCGACCGACAACCTAGACCTCATGTCGGCCGAAGCTCTCCAGCACGCGCTCCGCGCTTTCGAGGGCACGGTCGTCGCCGTCACCCACGATCGCTGGTTCGCCCGCGACTTCGAACGATTCCTCGTCTTCGGAGCAGCCGGGGACGTGTACGAGAGCAGCAATCCGGTGTGGGAGGAAACCCGCGTCGCGAGAGAAAGGTCCTGAGCACATGCCCGCGCGAATCGATCCGGCCAAGCGGCGTCAGCAGGTCATCGAGGCTGCGTTCCGTCTCGTCGTGGCGGAGGGCATAGAAGGCGTATCGCTGAGGAAGGTGGCCGACGAATCGGGGCTGAACATCGGCTCGGTGCGGCACTACTTCGATGGGCATCACGATCTCCTGGCCGCCGCGGCCGAGGAAGCGGGACATCGGATGGGGCGACGCCTCGCAGAACATCCGGCGGAGAAGCTACGAGGACTGCGAGGTGCGATGGCACTCGATGCCCTCCAGGCCTTGGTCGAGGCGGTCATGCCCATCGATGAGGAGCGACGCGACGAAGCAATCGTGGTGGTTGAACTCATCATGGCCTCGCGGACAAGGCCGGTGTTCGCAGTCATGGCCGAGCGCATGGCCGCCGATCTCATCAGTGTCTTGCGCGACGCACTCGATGCGCTAGGCCTAGCCGACACCGATCTCGTCGCGGCACAGATCTCCGCCGTGATCGGTGGGTTGACCATCGATGCCGTGACGCCGCATGGCGCTCTCGGCGTCGACCGGATCCGGGCCGTCCTTCGCGCGCATCTTCGGACGCTGCTCGAGTCAGCGGAGCAGGATTGAATAGGCGCCGATACGGTCGGGCTCCAGCAGCCAGATCTGGTGGTAGTGACGCAACGTACGCCCGCTGATACCTGCTCGGTCAGCGAGCTCCTGAACCGTCCATTCCATCGGGTACTCCTCTCCCCGCCTAGCCCTCGTGTTCTCAGTGTTGTCCCGGCGAGCGGCTCATGAGGGCTCACTGCCCAATCCAAGCAACTCCGTCGCGACGCTGATGATCTCCTCTGACGGGCTCCGGACATGCTGAGCAGCGGTGCCTCCGGACGCGTCGAGGTAGGCGTGAACGAGACGCACACCGGCGGCATATCCTGCCCCTGTGGGCAGACCCACGGGCTCCCCACCGAAGACGCGAGTGGTGGGGTCACCGTGTACCCACGCGGTGAAGTTTTCCATGCCCGTGATCCCCAGCCCGGAGACCACCTTCGCGAGCACGGCATCATCTCGCCAGGTCTCATCAGCCACGAAATGCGCATAGCCGCGTTCCCCATAGAACTCGGCGGCGAAGACATCCGCGAGACCTTCGGCGATGACCTGCTCCCCCACCGTGACCGTCGCGGGATTCCAAAGGATCCCGCCAGGCGAGTAGCGCACGTTGTGGTGGATCTCGTGCGCAACGATCGCCTCCAGGCGATCGAGAACCTCCTGGTGCGGCCACACCCACATCGCGATGTAACCGGCGATGCCACCAACGGCAGCCAGCCCCCGGATCTCGTTCACGAAGTGAGAGTTGTCCGCATCACCGATGACGAGCAACACTCGCACATCAGGGATGTGGGCATCAGGATCTGCCTCGCGCAGCGCGGACACCGACCGTTCGAGTCCGGCTTGCATCCGGTTCCACGCATCAGCTCGGACGAGGGCCTCCACGGCCTGGCGCGTCTCGTCGAGCGATCTATCCCAGGCGAAGCCGAAGCTCTGTCGATGCACCTGGGCAAGATCCACCTCGCCGGGTGCGTAACGGTAAAGGCCGGCCATAGGCTCCCACATCTCACGGACGAGATCGGCACGGCGATCCTCGGGCGCATCAAGGATCCTGATCATCGCGGACGCGGTATCAATCACTGAAAGGCTCATGAACCCCACGCTAAACATTGCCGTTGCGGCAAGGTCAAGCTCCTTCACGCGGCACGCTCGCAGCGCGGATCTTCCGCTGGAATTGATCCGATAAGAGGGACGGTAGTGCCGGCTGGGCGACGGCCCAGGGCTGCATTATCACCCCGGTTGCGGCAAAGCCCAATTTAGTCAACTCTACGATACTCCAGCCGAACACGGCTGGACATGACATTCTGGACTCTGGCGCAAAGACGGCCAGAAACCGGAGGCACAGATGCGAAAACGCTTAACGACGATCATCGTCTCAATCCTCGCGATAGTGGCCTTCGCCGCCGCCGCCATTCAGGCGAGTGGCTCGGGAGGCGGAGGCGGTCCCCGCACCAAGCTCACCGTCGTCGCACCAGCTGCACCCGGTGGGGGTTGGGACGCCTTTGCCCGGGAAGGCCAGCAGGCGCTGCGCCTCAACGGCATCAGCGGCACCATTCAGGTCGTGAATATCCCCGGCGCCGCAGGAACCATCGGGCTCACCCAGGTGGCCGGCATGGGCGGCCGAGAAGACATCATGCTCGTCAGCGGCGGCGTGATGGTGGGTGGCATTCTCGTCAACAACAGCACCGTCACGCTGGAGGACGTCACCCCGATCGCCAGGCTCGCCGACGACTACAACGTGTTGGTCGTGCCGGGAGATTCGCCACTGGAAACCCTCGACGACTTCCTCGAGGTCTTCATGGCCGACCCCACCGGCACTGCGATCGCCGGCGGCTCGCTCGGCGGTATCGATCATGTGCTGGCCGGCCTCATCGCGGACGCCAGCGGCATCGACCCACAGGCGGTCAACTACATCGCCTACTCGGGCGGTGGCGAGGTTGTCACCTCGCTCCTATCGCACACCACCGTCGCCGGCCTGTCCGGCTACAACGACTTCCGCGACCAGATCGAGTCGGGCAACATGCGTGCACTCGCCATCTCTTCCGAGGAACGGCTCGAAGGACTGGACATTCCCACCTTCACCGAGCTGGGCTTGGATGTCTCGATGGCGAACTGGCGGGGCTACGTCGCACCGCCCGGTATCTCGGACGAGATCCGCAACGAGTTGGTCGCAATGCTCGGCGAGATGGTCGAAACCGAGGAATGGGCCGACACGCTGCGTCGTAACAACTGGGAGGGCAATTTCATGGGTGGAGACGAGTTCGCCGAGTTTCTGGACGAGGAGATCGCCACTACCGAGCAGATTCTGAGGGAGTTGGGGCTGCTATGAGCACACAAGATTCCAAGACAATGGCGCCATCGGTGCAGCCGGTACCGCGCTGGCACACCGGACGCAGCGAGTTGTTCGTCGCAGCCGGCGTGATCGTGCTCGCGGTGGTGATGACGATCGGCACCATGACCATGGAGGTGCCTGCCGGCGCAGCATTCCCCGGCCCGCAGTTCTTCCCCACGATCGTGACCGGGCTGCTGTACGTCGTCGGCGTCGCGTTGGCGATCGAGGTGCTGCGTAGCCCCCGTCGCACGCACGTCGCCAACGATCCGGTGGAAATGTCGGATGACATGCTCGCCGATCTGGGCTCGCTGGACGATACTTCCGAGTTTGAGGTGGTGGCCCCTGAGGAGCAGGAGCCGAAGGAGCCCGAGGAGACGAGCGAGCCGCCCATCGATTGGAAGACGTTGGGCATCGTGCTGGGCGCACTGGTGGCATTCATCCTGTTGCTTCCAGTGCTCGGCTGGTTGATCGGCTCGGCAGCCTTGTTCTGGGTGGTTTCGTGGGCATTCGGTAGCCAGCGACCGATCTTCGACATCGCCGTATCTGCGCTGTTCGCGGCCATCACCCAGCTGGCGTTCTCAGCCGGGCTGGGCCTCCCCCTTCCGGCCGGCATCCTGGAGGGACTGTTCCCATGGACCAACTGAGCAATCTCGCGGCGGGTTTCGCCGTCGCATTCACCCCTACCAACCTGCTCTTCCTGGTCATCGGCGCCGTGCTCGGCACCGCGGTGGGCGTCTTGCCCGGCCTCGGATCGGCCATGGCGGTGGCACTGCTGCTTCCGGTGACCTTCAGCCTGGATCCCACCGGCGCGTTCATCATGTTCGCCAGCATCTACTTTGGCGGTCTCTTCGGCGATTCCACGGCCGGCATCCTGATGAACACACCAGGCAACTCCTCAGCCATCGCGACGACGTTCGAGGGCTATCGCATGTCGAAGAGTGGCCTTGCAGCCAAGGCGCTGGGCACCTCGGCGACCGGGGCCTTCCTCGGTGGCATGATCGCCTGCACGCTCGTGGTGTTCTTCTCCCCTTACATCGCGGTGCTGGCCACCGAATTCGGGCCTGCTGAATACTTCGCCTTAGCCGTCGTCGCGTTCGTGGCGATCTCTTCAGTGGTCGCCGATTCCATCGTGCGTGGGCTCGTCGCGCTCGGCATGGGTTTCGCCGTGGCCATGATCGGCATCGACGGCACCAGCGGCGCAGAGCGCTTCACCGCCGGTTCTCCGCTGCTGTTCGACGGTGTATCGATCATCATCATCACCGTGGGGTTGCTTGCGATCGGCGAGGTACTGCACGTCGGAGCCCACATCCATAACGGCGGCGGCCCGATGAAACTGGTCGACTCCAGCGGTTCGCCGTTCCTCACCCGCGAGGACTGGCGCAAGGCCGGCCCAGCCTTCCTCCGCGGCACTTCTTTCGGTGTACCGTTCGGTGTGATCCCTGTGGGTGGCTCTGAGGTACCGACTTTCTTGGCCTACGGCACGGAGAAACGCCTGGCCGCCCGCCGCAAGGACCCAGACTTCGGAACACGCGGCGCCATCCAGGGCGTGGCCGCACCGGAGGCCGCCGGCAACGCCACCGCCGGAACCGCGATGGGCGCACTGCTGGCGCTGGGTCTTCCCACCTCCGCCACCGCAGCGATGATGATCGCCGCCTTCCAACAGTACGGGATGCAACCAGGACCCCTCCTGTTCGAACGCAGCGGCGACCTAGTGTGGCCACTGTTGGCGAGCTTCTTCCTGGGGCTCACCATCCTGCTCATCATCAACCTGCCGTTCGCGGCAGTATGGGCCAAGCTTCTGCTGGTACCAAGGCACTACCTGTACGCCGGCATCCTCGTGCTGGCGATGCTGGGCGTCTACGCGGTCGCGTCCCGCACCTTCGATCTCTGGGTGGCGCTGCTTATCGGCATGATCGGGTTCGTCATGCGGCGGTACTCCATCCCTCTGGCCCCTGTGCTGATCGCCGCCATCCTGGGGCCGGTGGCCGAGGTGCAATTGCGCCGCGCACTGGCCGTCTCCGAGGGTGACCCGATCGTGCTGGTCTCCTCGCCGGTCCCGATCGTGCTGTATCTGCTGCTGGCCGCCGTCGTCACGTTCAGCGGAATTCAGCATCTCCGCGCCGCAC
>JAWKJW010000006.1:0-249453 GCA_041393555.1 Tessaracoccus sp.
CGGTCCACGTCGACATGACGGTGCGCAAGGATCCCGAGTTCCCCATGTTCCCGCGCTTCGGCCTGCGCCTGTTCCTGGACGGAGCCTTCGATCAGGTGACGTACTACGGGCTCGGCCCCCACGAGAGCTACCCGGACAAGCATCGGGCGAGTTCCCACGGGCGGTACTCCTCCTCGGTGCCCGAGCTGCATGTGGACTACCTGCGGCCGCAGGAGAACGGCAGTCACCACGATTGCGACTACGTGATCGCCCATGACGACGCTGCGCGAGCCATTGCCGCAGTGGGGGACCAGACGTTCAGCTTCAACGCCTCGCCGTACACGCAGGAACAACTGGCCGATGCGAGACGCAACGTGGATCTGACCGGTTCAGGCGAGACGGTGTGGTGTCTGGACTACGCCCACAACGGCATCGGTTCGAACAGTTGCGGCCCGGAGCTTCTCGAGAAGTACCGGCTCGACGCGCCGGAGTTCCGGTTTGCTCTCACGCTCGT
Source organism: Tessaracoccus sp. (assembly GCA_041393555.1). Lineage (GTDB taxonomy): Bacteria > Actinomycetota > Actinomycetes > Propionibacteriales > Propionibacteriaceae > Arachnia. Next base: position 494 of record JAWKJW010000006.1, read on the forward strand.
CCCCTCGGCGAGCGTTCAATCAACAATCCCGCATCACAGGAACGAGGCCAACGCATGAGCGAGAACACCAGCGCGACAGTGGTTGACGACCCGCTAGAGAAGAAGTACCTGAAGTGGTACAACAAGGTCGGGTACGGCTCGGGAGACGTGGGCGGCAACGTCGTCTACGCCTTCATCGCATTCTTCGTGATGATCTACCTGACCGACACGATGGGGTTGAACCCCGGCATCATCGGCACCCTGATCATGGTCTCGAGAATCTTCGATGGCATCTCCGACATCTTCTTCGGTTCACGGATCGACAAGACGAACACCAGGATGGGCAAGGCCCGTCCCTGGATGTTCTGGGCATACTTCGGGTGTGCCGCCATGATCGTCGCGATCTTCGCGGTCCCACCGAGTCTCGGCGACTTCGCGATGTACACGTGGTTCTTCATCACCTACGTCCTGCTCAATGCTGTCTTCTTCACGGCCAACAACATCGCATACTCGACGCTGACGGCGCTGATCACCAGGAACGCCGAAGAGCGCGTGCAGATGGGCTCCATCCGTTTCGTCTTCGCCTTCGGGACGAGCCTCCTCATCCAGGTGTCCACGGTGGGCCTCGTGCAGTTCTTCGGCGGTGGCGCAGAGGCGTGGCGCAGCGTGGCCATCATCTTCGCGCTCGTGGGCCTGACCGTGAACACGATCTCGGTGTTCTCCGTGCGGGAACTGCCACCCGAGGTGCTCTACGCTCGCCCGGACGAGGACGCTGAGGAAGAGCAGGAAACGATCGCCGAGGACGAGCCGACCCTGCTTGCGTCGCTCAAGCTGCTGATCGCGAACAAGTACTACCTGATGATCGTGCTGGTGTTCATCCTCGGTCAGGTCGTCACGGCCATGCTGGGCATGGGGATCTACTTCATGACCTACATCCTCGGGGATGCGAACTACTTCAGTACGTTCGCCTGGGCGATCAACGTTCCGATGATCCTCACATTGCTGGCGACGCCATTCGTGGTGAAGTGGGCCAGAGGGATCTATTGGGTCAATCTGTACGGATACATCATCGCGTTCATTGGACGCGCACTGGTGATCGTTGCGGCCTTCATGGGCAGCATCCCGCTCATGCTGGTGTTCACGGCCGTGGGATCGATAGGGATGGCTCCGCTGCAGGGGACGTTGAATGCTCTCATCGCCGAAGCGTCAGAGCACACCTTCATGACCAAGAAGAAGCGCATCGACGGCATGATGTTCTCCGCCACGTCCCTGGGCGTGAAGATCGGTGGTGGCATCGGTGTGGCCGTGACTGGATGGCTGCTCGCCGCGAGCGGCTACGTCGGCGGCGCGGAGGTGCAGCCGGAATCGGCGGTGACCATGATCCAGTTCATGTACCTGTGGATCCCGGCCATCATTCTTGCCATCGTGGCCGTGGTTCTGTCCCGGTTGAAGGTGGAGAGCGCGAACAAGAAGCTTCGCCGAGAGCTGGCCGAGAGCTGAGCGTCGGACGACGATCCACTCCACCGAGCCCGACATCCACTCCGAACCAGACGGCCGACGGAGGACTGAAAGGTTTGTGAAAGGCCCCTTCCCTAGAGTCCCCGGCATGCCTTCTTCACCGAGATCATCAATCACAAGAATCTCCTCCACTCTGGCGATTGGCTTCGTCGCCGCAGCCCTGGCCGCGTGTTCAGGAACCGGCGACGCCCTGGGGGAACCTGCCGAGGCCAACGACGACGTTGTTGTCCAGCAGGAACAGCCGCAGCAGGATGATGGCGCCAACCCCGGCGACTCCGACGTGGATGACGACGGAGTGGCCGGGGCGGCGGACGACGCCGATGGGGGGAACGCCATCATCCTGCCTGCGCGCACCATCGACGCCACCGTGTACGTCGGTGGCCTGGAGTACACCATTGGCGGCTCTTCATACCTGCGGTGGGGGGACGGTGAGTCCGCCGCCGACGAGGAGCATGCGCAGCCGGTAGTTGTCTCGGTTGCGGAAGCCGCGGCGATAGTGGCGGTGGAGCTCGATGAGCCCGTTGATGGCCTCGGTGCCGCCGTTGGAGGCTCGGCCGGTGTCGAAGTAGGCCAGGAAGGCGTCCCTCCACTGCTTGAGGGTGCGGCCCAGCTGATCCCGGGATGGGACACGTGGGGAAGCTGGCGACGACTTGTTCAGCGAGTTGGCGGCTTCGAGCGGGTCGGGTGGGCGTACGCGGCGCGAGCAATGCTGGGCGCACTGCCAGGCGATGTGGACGGCGTCGTGGCGCTCGTCGGCGGCGATGGCAGCGGCCAGGCGGGCCTGTTGCTTCTCGGTGAGCCGCTCACTGCGCAGCGCAGGATGTTCCGGATCCCGTACAGCGGTCGCCGGCAATGCCGGTGACCGATCCTGCCGCACGCGGCGGCGAACCCCATCGACCGCCCGGCCGGCCAGGGCGCACCGTTACATGGAAAGCATCCAGGACAGCGGTGGCGTCGGCGAGCTTGTCGTCGATGGCGTTCTTGTAGCCGTGGAACGGGTCCAGGGTGGCCACCTCGCTGACCCCAGCCTTGAACGCCTTGCCGCGTTGGTCGAGCCAGTTGTCTGTACACCGTCCCTGACCGTCCCGGGAACAGGTCGAGCAGGTATGGGCGTGGACGCGTCCGTCCTTGTCACGGTCAGGTCGACCATGCCGGTGAGTTCCTTCGGGCCGCGCTTGCGGGGACTCACGTGGTGCCACAGGCGTTCGTCCACCCCGAGGGTGGTCACGCCGGCGAACCGGGCCTCGTCGTCGGCCAGCGTCGCCAGGATGGGTTGGATCGAGCCCCATACCGTCTTCCTCCACGCCACCCCCAGTTGCCGCGCGCGAGTCCGTGGATGGAGGCGTGCTCGCGGCGGACCTGCTCGACCACCACCGGCACGCCCGGGTGGCCAACAGCCCGCGCGGGCGGGCTATCTGCTCGTCCTGCTCGGTGAACACCCCGTCAGGCACGCCGGCTCCAGGCACCGCCACGTGCAAGCAGCCACCGCAGGCTGGTCGGGCCGCGCGAAACACGGGATGTCCACCAGCGTGGTCGCACGCCGCGACTCCCCGCGACCACCCGGCACGTCGGCACCAACCGTGGTGGATGCCGACTCCATCGTCACCACCAGCACGTCGTGGGCCTTCTGGACGTCGACCACGCGCAGGCCCTCCAGACCGACGAGCAATGGTGGTCGCAGTACGAAAATGCGGAAGCGCAGCAATCCCGTAGGCTCGGACACGTCGAGGCCAGCCTTCCGCCAGCTTTCTGAACGAGACGATCCTGAAGGCCTCGACCCTAACCACCCTCACCCGCTCTCCGGCGTGTCGCGCTCACCCCCACCCCAAGGTTGAAGAGCCAGTTTCTCACGAATATTTGTGGCAATCGGATCGACATTCTTGCTCATGTGTTTCATGTACAGCCAGGTGATGAGGAAGGTGGAGGCGAACTGGAGAAGGCCGAGCGTGAGGCCGACGTTCAGTTGCCCGATGTAGGGGGTGGCCATGATAATGCCTCGCGAAATACTGAGCTTTAAGTACGTAGAAGAGGTACCAGGCGAGGAAGGCGGCGGTCATGGGGAAGGCGAACCCGCGGAAGACGCGCTTGAGTTCCACGAACTCCTCGGAGTCGCGCACCTGGTGATAAGCCTCCGGCGGGATCGCCTTGTGTTCGGAAGTGGTGGAATCAGCCACGTCTGCTCCTTTGCTGTGCCGGTTCGTCCCGGCGAAGAACGGGACATGCCCCCAGTGAAGCACCGGGAGTTGATAACTGTAAACTGCTTTTCGGGTGGGCGGTGTTATTGCTAAACAATTTGTGTTTATCCATGGAGGGCGGCATTTCGCGGATAACGGGTTGTGGCAGCCCGTCTCCGTCGAGCCCAGGGCCGAGTCTGCGGGGTACAGTTGTGCCCAGCGTGACGCCCTGGGTCACCTGCATTGCCCTGACCGGCCAGGCATCGTGCACGCATTGACCGGCGCGATCGTCTCCGCCGGCGGCAACATCATCGAGCTTCAGCAGCCTCCTCACCGGACACCGGGCACTTCTTCACCAGGGTCGAGGTGACGGAGGCGGACAGCGAGGACCTCACGCGCGAGATTGGGGCGGCTGACGGGCTTTCCGCCACCATCGTCGACGATGCCGGGCGTCCCATGCGCACGCTCGTGCTCGCGTCCAAGGCGGGGCACTGCGTCAACGACCTGTTGTTCCGCGCTCGTGGTGGGGAACTGCCCATCGAGGTTGCGGGGATCATGGCCAATCACGCGGTGCTCGCGCCGATGGCCCGCTTCTACGGCGTCCCGTTCCGTCATCGTGCGGTGACAGCGGAGACCAAGGCCGCCTTTGAGGCGGAGGTGATGGAGTTTGTCACCACGCACGACGTCGAGCTGGTGGTGTTGGCCCGCTATATGCAGATCCTGAGCCCGGAGCTGTGCGATTTCCTCGCCGGGCGCGCCATCAACATTCACCACTCCTTCCTCCCGGGTTTCAAGGGCGCTAACCCGTATCGCCAGGCGCACACCCGCGGCGTCAAACTGATCGGCGCCACCGCCCATTTCGTCACCAGCGATCTCGACGAAGGCCCGATCATCGAACAAAACGTCGTGCGCGTCGATCACTCCATGAGCGTGTCGAAACTGGTGAGCAAAGGCCAAGCGCAGGAGTCGCAGACGCTGGCCGAAGCCGTGCGACTGTTCGCAGAGCACCGGGTGCTTGCGGACGGCGACCGTACCGTCATCTTCCGGTAATCCGATTCCGGCGAACTTAGGGGGTATCAACCACTACCGTGTGGTCCGACATAGCACTGATCTTCCTGTTCATCCTGATCGGCGGCACCTTCGCCGCGGCGGAGATGGCGCTGGTTACGCTGCGCGATAGCCAGGTCAAGCAACTCGCCGGCAAGGGGCAGCGCGGGCGCACCGTCGAGAAGCTCACCCAGAACCCTAATAATTTCCTCTCCGCCGTGCAGATCGGAGTGACGGTCTCCGGGTTCCTGTCGGCATCCTTCGGCGCTGCCACCATCGCCCCCTACATCACGCCGTCCGTCGAGGCCTGGGGGGTGCCGGCGAACGTCGCCTCGCCGTTGGTGCTGGTGGTGGTGACCATCGCGATCTCGTACTTCTCCATCGTGATCGGCGAGCTGACCGCCAAGCGACTCGCGATGCAGCGGGCGGAGGCCTTCTCCCTCTCACTGGCGCCGCTGGTCTCCGGCATCGCCACCCTGCTGCGTCCGGTGATCTGGTTCCTCGGCATCTCCACCAACGCGCTGGTGCGGATACTGGGTGGCGATCCCAGCCAAGCGCGTGACACGATGACCGACGAGGAACTGCGCCAGATGGTCTCCAGCTCGTCGACGCTGGGCCAAGAGGAACGACGCATCGTCGACGAGGTCTTCGACGCCGGGGAGCGAACCCTGCGTGAAGTGATGGTGCCGCGCACCGAGGTGGATTTTCTGCCCGCGAACATGCCGATTCAGCAGGCCTACCGCGAGGTGCGCGGTGCGCCGCGCTCGCGATACCCGGTCACCGACGGCACGTCAGACCGCATCATCGGCTTCCTGCACGTGCGGGACCTGATGGACGTGGAGGGCGTGGCGCGGGCCGGAGATCTGCGTTCGATCGTGCGTCCCGTGCTCAGCCTGCCGGATACGGTCAAGATCCTGCGCGCCCTGACGGAGATGCGCAAGGAGAGCTCCCACCTGGCCATCGTGCGAGACGAGTACGGCGGTACCGCCGGCATCGTCACCTTGGAGGACCTGGTGGAGGAGTTGATCGGCGACATCACCGACGAGTACGACCTCCCGGACCAACAGGCCGCGAGCATCGATCACCTCGATGGGCTGACCACCATCGAGGAGTTCGCGGAACTCACCGGCTACATCATCCCCGAAGGCCCGTACGACACTGTCGCCGGCTACTTCATGGCCGTATACGGCGAGCTTCCCAGCCTGGGGGCGCATGTCACCGTGTGGCTTGCCCCGCAGACATCGGGCGACGACGACGCGGAGATGTCGTTCATTTTCGAGGTGACCGCCATGGATGGGCGACGCGCCGCGTGGTTCGCCTTGCGTCGTGTGGAGGAAGTGGCCGGGGACACACATGCCTGACGACGGTTCCGATCTGCTCACCGGCCCCGATATCGCCCCGCTGCTGGAGGCGGCGGTGGCGCATGCCAAGGGTCGCCTGCTGGATTGGTCGCTCGACCAGGTGGATTACTCACCGTCAAAGTACACCACCGCCACCTACCAAGCCAAGGTGGCGTGGCCGCATGGGGAACGCGTGGAGTTGCTCGGGGTCAGCATGCGCGCCCAAGGGCTGGAGCCCTCAGACTCGAATGCCCTGATCTTCGAACACGGATCACGCCGGGCCGCCGTCTGGCTGTATCCCCACGATCCGGACCTCCCCGGCCTCAAGCGGGCCACCTTCGCCTCGACGATGGCGGGAATCCTCAACGAGGCTGCGGTGCTTCCCTCCCGCGTCGCAGCGCGCGAGCTGACGCTCACCATCGTGGCCTATCGCCCGCGTCGTCGGGCGGTGGTGAAGGTGGATATCCGCAGCGCCAACGCCACCTTCTACGTCAAGGTGCTGCGCGAGCGTTTCTTCGCCGATGTGCTCAACAAGCATCTGATCCTTCGCTCGGCGGGAGTCCCGGCTCCCGAGGTGGTGGCTCACACCGATGACTTCCTCCTGGTGCTGCGCGCCCTCCCGGGGCATCCGCTCGCCCAGGCGATCTTCGACGAAGACGCGCCGTGCAAGGCCGAACAACTGATCGCGATCCTTGATGCCATGCCCACCTCGGTGGCGAAACCCAGCGCGGCGGCCCGCCTGGCCGGATTCGGTGCAGCACTACGCCCGCCTGGTGGGGGAACCGCTGCCCGAGTTGCGCCCAGAACTCGATCGGCTCGTCCGGGTGATCGGCGACGGTTTATCAGGGCTCACGAAGGGTGACGAACCTACCCGCGGGGATTTCCACGAGGGTCAGGTGCACGTCGGGTCGGGCAGGATCCTGGGAATCCTCGACGTCGACACCATCGGACCCGGCCGTCGTGCCGACGATCTGGCCTGCCTGATCGCCCATCTCGCGACGATCAACGGGATGAACGCCGATCAAGAGGCGCGGGTGCGCGCGTTGCTGGCGGCATGGGTGCCGGTGTTCGACCGGCGCGTGGATCCGGTCGAATTGCGGCTTCGCTCGGCGGCGGTGATCATTTCGCTGGCCACCGGTCCGTACCGGTTGCAGGAAGCCGGGTGGGCGCAGCAGACTCAGAGCATGATTCAGTCGGCCACGGCCCTGGTTCGACAGGTGACGTGAGGATGACGCGGCAAAAGGGTAGTGTGCTGCCGGTCGGTCCATTGTTCAGAGAGGGAAAACCGGATGTCTGAGGACATGATCAAGCTGTTGCCAAAGGTGGCTCTCCATGATCATCTGGACGGTGGTCTGCGGCCGCAAACCGTCATCGATCACTGCCGCGAGGCCTCGCAGGAGCTGCCGTCGTGCGATGCCGAGACCCTGGGGGAGTGGTTCTTCGATTCGGCCGATTCCGGCAATCTCGTCGACTACCTGCAGACCTTCGAATACACCGTCGCGGCGATGCAGACGCCGGAGCACTTGAAGCGGGTTGCCCGGGAGTTCGTGCTCGACCATGCCGCTGACGGCGTGGTCTATGCGGAGGCGCGCTGGGCGCCGGAGCAGCACACCCGGCACGATCTCTCCATGCGCGAGGCCGTCGAGGCGGTGCGCGATGGCCTGCACGAGGGCATGGCGGAGGCCGCCGAGGTGGGCGCCCCGATCGTCGCGCGACAGATCCTGACCTCGATGCGTCACGGCGAACCGACGCTCGACGTCGCCCAGCTGGCGGTGGACTTCCGCGACGACACGGTGGTGGGCTTCGACATCGCCGGTGCCGAGGATGGCTGGTCGCCCACCCGGTTCGAGAAGGTCTTCGAGTTCCTGCGCCGCAAGAACATGCAGTACACCATCCACGCGGGCGAGGCGTCAGGGCCTAAGTCGATTTGGGAGGCCGTGCAGCTGTGCGGCGCCCGCCGGATCGGTCATGGCGTACGGATCTGCGAGGAGATCGAGTTCGATCATCCCGACGGCCCCCGCATGGGACGGCTGGCGCACTACCTGATCGACACCCAGATCCCGTTGGAGATCGCGGTGACCTCCAATGCCCAGACCGGTGTCGTCGAGCGTTTCGAGGACCACCCCGTCGGTGTGCTGCGTGAGCTGGGTTTCAACATCACCATCAACTGCGATAACCGGCTGATGAGCGGCACCACCATGACCGATGAGTTCGCGCGCTGCTTCGAGGCCTTCGGCTGGGGTATCTCGGATATGCGCGAGATCACGGTCGCCGCGATGAATGCGGCGTTCTGCTCGCATGAGGAGAAGCAGCGCCTGCTGCGCGACCTGATCGAGCCGGCCTACGCGCGTGCGCGCCGGTGATCGTCGCCGCGGCTGACGGCTCCTCTCTCTCCAACCCCGGCCCGGCCGGATGGGCGTGGTACATCGCCGACGATGCCTGGGCGGCGGGCGGCTGGGAGCGCGGCACCAACAACATGGGCGAGCTCATGGCGGTGCTGCACCTGCTGCGTTCCACCGCCCACGTCGGTGAGCCCCTGCACGTGCTGTGCGATTCGCAGTATGTGATCAACTCGTTGACCAAGTGGCTGCCCGGATGGAAGCGCAAGGGCTGGAAGAAGGGCGATGGGAAGCCGGTGCTCAATGTCGAGCTGATGAAAGCGCTCGACGAAGCCCTGCGCGGCCGTGCCGTGACGTTCGAGTGGGTCAAGGGGCACTCGGGCCACGACCTGAACGAGGCCGCCGACCAGCGTGCCCGCGCCGCCGCCACCGCCTATCAGCAGGGCCGTGAACCCGACCGCGGGCCCGGCTACCCCGGCGGCGATCGGCCCGCAGCCGAGGAAGAGCTGGTCCCATCCCGGGCACCACTGGGGGCGGATCAGCCAGATCTGTTCTCGGATCTCGACGGTCCCGGCGAGACGGTGGAGGCGCCGCGCCCGGTACCGGGATCAGCGTCGCCGCGCCAGAAGGCTGCCTTGGTGAGGGCCTCGCGTTCGCTGTTCGACGCACCGGCCCTCGCGCCGCTTCACCCCGAGTTCTTATGTCACGCTGAGGGGGCCGAATCTACGGCCCTTCCCTGGCCGGGTGCGGTAGCCGGCGAGCTGCGTACGGCGGACGCGCTGGGCGGCGACGCCGCACTCGTGCGCGCCGTGGTGGGGGAGGCCCTGGTGGCCCTGGTCTGGGTCCAGCTACCCGCGGGCTGGCATCTCCGCTTCGCCGCCGTCTCCTAAATCGCGACCCCGAACGGCAAATGCGGTCGTGGTGCCGCAGCGCTCCTGGTCAGAGGAGGCCCCGCAAGAGGGCTGTCACCGCGCGTCGTGTGTCGAGGGGCCGGTCGGTAGGGGCCATCGCCTCGGCGAGAAGGCCGTCGACCAAGGCGAGCAGGATGCGCCCGTCGGCTCGTGGGTCGCGCGACCCGAGCGCGGCCATCTGTTCCTCCGCCCACGCTATCACCTGGGTTCCCGCCGCGGCGGCAACCGCCAGCATGCTCTCGTCGATGGCGGCCTCGGCGATCACGGCATGCCGGGCGGCGGTCAGCGATCGATGCTCGCTGGTGAGATCGTCGATCAGCTGCGTCAGCTTTGCGCTGAGGTCTTCGAGGGTGGCCGCCGACGCGGAAAGGTGGGCCCAGATAGCGAGTTCTCGCTCCAGGATGCGCTCCAAGATTCCCTGGACGAGGGCGGCGCGCGTGCGGAAGACATTGGACGTGGCGCCCGCGGGCAGGCCAGCGCGATCGTCCACGGCGCGATGCGTCAAGCCCCGCATGCGCTTGTGATAGACCACCTCGATGGCGGCGTCCAGGATCACTTCGCGTCGGCCCATGCGAAGAGGCTACTACAAATGTAGTCACTACTGATGTAGTGTCGGGGTATGGCTGGATACTGGATCGGGTTGGGAATTCTCGGAGCCATGGCGCTCGTCGCCCTGCGTCCGCCGATGCGGCCCGCCTGGATGAGGCAGCCCGGATACCTGGTGGGCTGGGTGATCAACGAGATTCCTATGGTGTGGCTGGTGCTGCTCCTTCTGTCGACCTGGCTGACGCTCCACGAGCATCGATGGCAGCTCGCACATCGCGAATTGGTGGCGGGGCTGGCGGCGGCAGCAGTGCTTGCGACGGTGATCGTGTGGTTGCAGGTGCGTGCGCGCGGTGCCCGCGCGGCCTTCGATGTGGCCCTCGCCGAGGGATTGGGGCGTGGTCTTCCACCCAGATCCCGGGGTCGGTGTGGAGGCAGAATGCGCTCAGCCTGCTGCTGCCCTTCCGTCGTCGTGGTGGGGGCGTGCGGCGCGTGCGCAATATCAGCTACGGCGAGCACGGGTACAGGAACCTTCTCGATCTGTATCTGCCGCGAGATCAGCAGCCCGTCGGGATCTTCGTTCACTTCCATGGTGGACACTTCCGGATCGGTCGTAAAGACACCCAGTCGCTGCCGTTGCTCTACGCCTTGGTGAGGCAGGGGTGGATCGCGGTCTCCGCGAATCATCGGTTGCAGCCGCAAGCCCGGTTCCCCGACTTCGTGGTCGATACGAAGAAGGCGATCGCCTGGGCGCGGGGCTATGCGGGGGAGCATGGGGTCGATCCGGAGATGATCGTCGCGTCCGGGGACTCCGCGGGCGGATACCTGGCGTTGTTTGCCGGCGCGACGCCGAACCAGCCCCGCTTCCAGCCTGGGTTCGAGCAGGCGGATACTCGATCCGGGCGTCGTTCGCCAGGTACGGCTACCTCGGGCCCGTGGACGGCACCCCGACAGCAGCCCGCTCACGCATGTGACGAAGGATCTGCCTCCCGTTCTCATGGTGCATGGTGAGCGAGACTCGAGCGTGCCCGTCGAATGGGCGCGTGCGGCCGCCGAGCGGGTCCGGGCGGTCGCGACTCAGCCGGTGGTCTACGCAGAGATCCCCGGGGCACAGCACACCTTCGATTACTTCAACACCCCCCCGCACCAACGCCCTGATCGACGCCACCACGCATTTCCTCACCGGGGTGCGTGAGCGCCGCTAGGCGTGGCGATCCGCGAGTGCTTCTGCCCACACGAGCTGGTGCGCTCCGACGTAGCGGACCACGCCCTCCCAGTGGGGACGGTGGAAGGTCTCGTACATCGAGGCCCAGGGCTCGTGGCCTACCTCGTGCGACGAGCGCAGGAGGTAGAGCATGGCGCTCGCTCGTCGATGCATCGTGAGGGGAAGCTCTGCTCGCAGTGAAGGGTCCGCGTCGTATCCGTCGACGAAGGCCGCGAGGTTCTGGGCTGCGGCGGCGGGTGGCTGCTGGACGTCGTGCAGGGTGAACGCTTGGGCGGCGTAGGCCAGATCCCAGAGCCGGGTGCTGGGGGCGGCGGCGTCCCAGTCGATGAAGACCCAGCGCTCGCCGACCATCAGATTCCAGGGGGCGAGGTCGTTGTGGCAGACCAGCTCGTCGCTCGGTGCAGGGATCGCGGTCTCCCAGATGGCGTGACGGGAAGGGACGAACGATGCGCTGGCGTCGTGAATGTCGCGGATGAGACGCCCGACCCGACACAGCTCGTCGGTAGTCAGGGGATCGGAATCCATGGCGAGCCGGCCGGGAATGAACTCGGTGATCTGCCTGCCCTGCTCGTCCTGGCCCAGCGCTTCCGGCACATCGACGCCGGCGTCGCGCACATGCTTCATGAAGGCCAGGACGGAGGCAGTGGAGGCCGTCCATGCCTTGCGCACGGTCTGCCCGACGCGCACCACCTGCCCACCGGCGTTGCCGCCTGCAAGTTCCTGCTCGTCCACTAGCTGTGAACTCCGTCGACGTAGGACCAGCCACCGTCGATGAGGACGAAGCGACTGCGCTCGCGCAGCGTCCCATCCTGACCGGCGGCGTCACGCCATGAGGCGGCGAAAGTTACCGTTCCGGCCTCGTCCCACGCCTTACCTGCTGTCGTCGTTTCGACGACAAGGCCAGTCCAAGTGGTGCCGTCGTCCAGGTCTAGGGTCGCGGGCCGGGTGGTGGGATGCCAGGTGGCCAGCAAGTACTCCTCGAGGCCGAGTGCGAAGGCTGAGTACCGTGACCGCATCAGTCCCACCGCCGTCGGCGCCGGCCGCCCCGCGTGAAACCGCCCACAGCACTTCGCATACGCGCGCCCGGTGTCGCAGGGACAGATCTCGCTCACCCCTTCAGCTTAGGCCCGTGACGAGCAGGCCGCGTGTCACCCAACCACGCGCCGACGTAAAAGTGTGTGGCGGATCCCATGGTCCGGTCCCTGAGGTGCGAGGGACGAGCCTCGAAGGGCGGTCCCTGAGGTACGACGAAGGAGCCTCGAAGGGCGGTCCCTGAGGTGCGACGAAGGAGCCTTGAAGGGTGGCCCCTGATGCGAAAGTGAGCGTGGGTAAACCTGTTGTCAGGTCCCTGAAGCGAAAGTGAGCGTGGGTAAACCTGGTGTCAGGTCCCTGAGGTGCGAGCGCTAGCGAGCCTCGAAGGGCGTAAAACGCGAGCATTCGCACAGACTCTGCCCAAGGTTCTGTTTAACGCCCTTCGAGGTTCCTCGCAGAGCTCGTCACACCTCAGGGACCGGTGATTGGGTCCTGATGTCTCACTTTCCTGCCCCACGGTTGCAGCGAAGCGGCCCGGAGGCTGAGGTGCCCTTCGAGGCTCGCAAGCTCGCACCTCAGGGACCTGAATACAGGAACCCACACATACTTTCGCATCAGGGACCTGACAACCGGATTCCGTTACACACTTTCGTATCAGGGACCTGACAACAACTCAGGGACCGGACAACGGGATTCTGACACACTTTTGTATTGGGGACTTGATCAGACAGGGGTGGGAGTCAGTCGGAGGCCAGGCGGATGCTGATGTCGGTGTCGCGGTCGGGGGCGTAGCTGCCGCCGAGCTGCAGGCAGTCGTCGTCGGGGGAGAACTCCTGGTCGTCGAGGGTGAGGATGAGGCTCTGGGCGCCGCGCTCGCACCGCCCATTGCTCAGCCACGTCATCTCCAGGGTGATGGCCTCATCGGGGTGCAGGGTGGGCATCCCCGCGTATGTACTGATATCGGTGGTTAGGCCCATGGGGGCGCCGTCGCCGTCGAACCCCTCAACGGCCGGCCTCGGGAAGACGAGTTCCGACTCCGAGCAGTTGATCACGCGCAGAGCCAGCCAGCGCGTGCCCAGGGCGGCATCGACGATGCTGAAGTAGGCGCCCCAGGAACCATCGCCGCATTCGGGGTCCTCCCACCGTGATTCCGGCGCAGCGGACTCACGGAGGCTCGGTAGAGGATCGGGTGCAGGTGGGGTGGGTTGTTCCGAGGCAAGACTCGGCGTCGGGCTGGGGGACGGAGACGGCCGTTCCCGATGATCGTCGATGGCGGGCACCGCCGTCTGGGACCCGGCGCAGCTCGCCAGCATCAGCACCGTCAGCCCTGCGCCGAGGATCGTTCTCATACTGCGACCCTAAACCGGCTGCTCCCCGCTTGGCTGGGGAAGGAAGAGGAGGCGACCATGGAGGTATACCGCCGCGACGAGGGGACGAGGAACTCTCACGATGGCTGGTCCCATCGGTTGATGAAGCCGTGAGGGATGGTTAGTTGAACCGCACCCAGAACGACTGCGTGCGATGGAACAACTCGTCGTCGCGAAGATGCAAGGGATAGGTGGAGGAGTGCAGCCACCCGTAGTGGCGTTCGTGCGCGCCCTGGCGCTCGCCATCTGGGCCCAGAAGAAAGGCCGTCTCGCTGGCTTCCTGGCTCACCACGCGTGTCATCGATTGGCGGGGATCCAGCATGCAGGTGGCTCCCAACTGGGGACCCACCTCGAAGTCGATGTTCCAGAGGGCGTCATGCACGGCGAGGTGATCGGGGTGGGGGTATTCGAAGCAGGCGTGGAACCGTCGTTGGCGAACGCACCGACGATCGAGGAAACCGGGATCTCGGGCGCGAGGCCCCACTCCTCACGGTGGGCCAGCAGCGATTCGACCGCCCAGGCTACGGAATCCTGCGTGAGGTCGCCGTCGCCGAGGTTGAAGAAAACGACGGCGCCGCGCTCTTCGGCGTCGAGCCACACCCGAGCTTCTCGAATCTCGTCGCCGCAGTTGTGCACCTCCTCGCTATCCATCCGGCACAGTTCTCGGCCGGCCTCGTCGAGGGGGCCGTGGGTGGCAGGCTCGCTGAAGATCCCGGGAATGCCCGGGTCAGACGCGGCCATCTCGCTCATGAACCCGAGTAAGGACGAGATCCTGGCCTCCTCGCAGTCCAGCGTCCACCGGCCGTCGGGCTCGGGGGAGGGAGGCAGCTCGCCCAAGTCTGCCTGCAGCGCGGATTCCCACGTCTCGCGTTCGCAGTAGGCGGTTTGTTCTCCGCGATTCAGCACCACCAGGATCTTGTAGTCGGTGGCCTGCTCTTCCAGCAGGGACCAGAACTGGAACTCGTCGTCGGGATGCGGAGCCAGGTAGATCGTTGCTGCCTGGCCCTCAGGGCCGCCCTTGGCGAGGGCAGTAGTGGTGGCTCCCCACGCCACGGCTGTCAGCGTGAACGCCAGGATGACCCATTTTCCGAGGGTGATCATTGCCTTGTTCATGGCCGGAGATAGATCTTTCTTCGGTGCAGCTGCACCGCCACCACGATCCAGAAGGTAAGCACGACGACGCTCCACACCAGCTGAGCCACGGTGGCGGAGGGCATGGCCGCGACGTAACGCTCCGCGATCGACGGCCCGTCGCCGAAGGACCGCCGGAGAAGGCTCATCAGAATATGGGACCCGAAATACACCAGAAGGCTGTTGCGCCCCAGAGCCAGAAGTGGGTAGGAGATGCGTTCCACCGAGGAGGCGACGCGGTCGCGGTCGACGAGGAGATGTCCGGCTAACAACAGCATCGTCGTGAGCGCGGCGACCGTCAGTGCGTAGGGTGCGGTCCAGATCCGCTTCACCAAGGTCAACTCGAAACCGAGAGGAATCGCGATCAGGCGCAGGGCGAGGATCAGGACGAGAAAGCCGGTGGCAGCGGCGCTGAGGGCGATCGTCGACCTGAGCCATGGACGCGAGGAACGCCGGGATTCGGTCAGGCTAAGCAGGAGATGCCCCACCGTCGCTCCCGCTGCGGCAGAGACCAGGGAGCCCAGAATGGCGATCAGCCCCTCCGGATCGTGGCCGCTCCCTCCCATCGCATAAATATGATTCGCGCCGAAGACGAAGGAGTCGAGCGGCTCGCTCGGATTGCACTGCCTGGTGAGCACGCCCGAGGGGCAGGAGCCGGCATAGATCCCGAGGATGAGGGTGTGCCCGAGCGCGAGCAGGGCGGTGAGTGCCGCCCAACCGCGCCACGTCCTGGTGACCAGATGCAGGAGCCCCATCAGCGCCACGAGCACCGCGTAGAGCTGAAGAACCCCGGTGAACCGCCAGGTTGCAAGATCGACCGACCACAACACGATGGCGTTGTAGAGCAAACCCACCACGAGGAGGACGACGACGCGGCGCAGGAGCGGACCAAGCTTGACCCGGCGGTGCATGGCGAAGGCCAGCCCGCAGCCAGACAGCGTCACGAACATCGGGAAGATGACATCGATGGGATGAACGCCACTCCATGGGGCGTGATCGAACCATTTTGGCGTGGCGATTAGCGAGTTGCTGCCCACGCTGGCGATGAGCATGATGCCCCGCGCCCAGTCGAGGCTGGCGATTCTCCGGCGGGAGGTAGCCGGTTCGGTGACGCTCGGGGTCTCCTCGAGGTCGGCGCGCATGCGTCATAACCTACACCGGGCTCACGACGATAGGATGACGCTCATGTCTGACGTTCTCGCTGCCGTCGCTTGGCCTTACGCCAACGGCCCCCGCCATATCGGTCACGTTTCGGGCTTCGGAGTTCCCTCCGATGTCTTCTCCCGCTACATGCGCATGGCGGGCCACAACGTGCTGATGGTCTCGGGCTCCGACGAGCACGGCACGGCCATCCAGGTGAAGGCCGACGCCGAGGGCCTGACCGCCCGTCAGACCGCCGACAAGTACCACGCGCAGATCGTCTCCGACCTGCAGGGACTGGGCCTCAGCTACGACCTGTACACCCGCACCACGACGCCCAACCACTACCGCGTCGTGCAGGAGATCTTCACCGCGCTGTACACCAACGGCTACATCGTGGCGAAGACCCAGATGGGCGCCATCTCGCCGTCGACGGGCCGCACGCTGCCCGACCGCTTTATCGAGGGCACCTGCCCGCTCTGCGGCTACGACAATGCCCGAGGCGACCAGTGCGACAACTGCGGAAACCAGCTCGATCCCGCCGACTTGATCAACCCGGTCTCCAAGATCAACGGCGAGACGCCGAAATTCGTGGAGACCGAGCACTTCTTCCTCGACCTTCCCCAGGTGGCCCCGCAGCTCACCGAATGGCTCGACAGCCGCGAGGATTGGCGGCCTAACGTGCTGAAGTTCTCGCACAACCTGCTGGAGAACATCCGCGAGCGCGCCATCACCCGCGACCTCGACTGGGGCGTGCCGATCCCGCTCGACGGCTGGCGCGACGCCCCCATGAAGCGCATCTACGTGTGGTTCGACGCCGTGATCGGCTACCTGTCGGCCTCCGTCGAGTGGGCGCGCCGCTCCGGCGATCCCGAGGCGTGGCGGAAGTTCTGGAACGAAGAGACCGCGAAGTCGTTCTATTTCATGGGCAAGGACAACATCGTCTTCCACTCTGTGATCTGGCCCGGCATCCTGCTCGGTGCCAACGGTCAGGGTGAGCGGGGCGGTGAGATCCGTGAGGCGCTCGGCGAGCTGCAGCTGCCCACCGAGGTGGTCTCGTCGGAGTTCATGACCATGCGGGGCTCGAAGGTGTCGTCGTCGCGCGGGGCATCGATCTTCGTCGGCCAGTTCCTGGAGGAGTTCGGGCCCGACGCGCTGCGCTACTACATCGCGGTGGCCGGCCCCGAGAACCAGGACACCGACTTCACCTGGGAGGAGTTCGTCCGCCGGATCAACTTCGAGCTGGCCAACGAGTGGGGCAACCTGGTGAACCGCTCGATCTCGATGGCATTCAAGAACAACGGCGCCATCCCGGCCGCCAACGAGCTCACCGACGACGACCGCAGCCTGCTGGATGCCGCCAAGGCCGCCTTCGACGCGGTGGGCGACCACATCGCCGCACGCCGCTTCAAGGCGGGCATCACCGAGGCGATGCGCATCGTCGGCCTGGCCAACAAGTACCTCTCCGATCAGGAGCCCTGGAAGCTGAAGGACAACCCTGAGCGCCGCGACACCGTGCTGCACGTCGCGCTTCAGGTGGTCAGCGACTGCAACACCCTGCTTACCCCCTTCCTGCCGCACTCGGCGCAGAAGATCTTCGAGGCGCTGGGCAACGAGGGCGTGTGGGCGGCGCAGCCGCAGATCGTCGAGGTGACCGATGAGGATCTCACCTATCCGACCCTGCAGGGCGATTACGCCGCGCAGCAGGCGCTATGGGGGTCTCGTCCGATCCTCGCGGGCACCCCGCTGGCCAAGCCGTCGCCGTTGTTCCAGAAGCTCGACGAGAAGCTGGGCCAGACCGGCCCGGAGTGGGCGCCCATCAACTGACGCCGCGGCGCCTCCGTGAGGAAATCACGGAGGCGCCGCACATATAGCCAGCTATAAGTTTCAGAACGCCTCTCTGGGTTTACCAGGAACCGCCGCCACCGCCGCCGAAACCGCCGCCTCCGCTGAAGCCGCTGAAGCCCGATGAGCTACCGGTCGACGAGGTCATACCGGCCGTGACGGCCGAGCTCATCGCGCTGGATAGCGACGCGGACATGGTGTTCAACGCCGACGAGAAGTAGAAGGCGTTGTACAGGTTGGCGCCGTAGTACCAGCTGAGGTCGGCCTCGTAGACGCCGCGCTGGCCGAGTTCGGAGAACACCTTGGCCCAGCGATCGGCCACGCCGAAGATCATCGCGTAGGGCAGGTACTTGCTGAAGACGTCGACGCCTTCTTCGAACTTGATCTGGTCCGCCTCGGCGGTGCGCAGGTACAGCTCGAAGCCCTTCGTCTGAGCGAGCACCGCCGATCCGACGGCCGTACGGGTGCGGAACTTGCCCATCATCGTGAGCAGGCCGATGCCGAAGACCACCACCGGAATCCCGACCAGACCCCACCCGAAGAAGCCGAGCGCCACCGTCGTGAAGGCGCCGGCGATGATCAGGAAGATCCCGAGGAGCAAAGGCGTGACGAGCGCGTAATCGGGGCGGCGATGGAACCAGCGGTTGGTCGCCATCTGCTTGTAGAGGCGCTCCTTGGTCTTGGGCTGCAGCTGCGCGTATTCCTCACCGCGCAGATCGTCCATGGTCACGACGGGGCCGGTCTTGAACAGCGTGCTGAGCAGGTAGGACTCGAACGGCTTGAGCTCGCTGACATTCGGAGGAATGGGCAGCTGCACCAGACGGATCTGCTCATCGGGCATCGTCTCGATGCGCAGGTAACGGCGCACGGCCAGGTCGACGATGCTCGCGGAGATGTCGATGTTGTTCGCCGTGGCGTCGGCCAAGGTGCCGATCTCGCCGGGCGTCGCCCCCTTCGGCGGATGGAACTGCACCGCGACGTTGACCTTGCCCCGCTGCTTGCCGACGGAGCCCTCCTGGCCCTTGGCCGGGGTGACACCGGGGGTCAAGCCGACGAAGACCTCATCGCTGGCGTACTTGCGGCGGATCGCCACCCAGCCGAGGATGGCGGCGGCCAGGCCGACGCCCGAGGCGCCGAGCGTGGTGGGGGTGATCTTGAAGAAGTTGCCGATCGACGGCTTCTCCCTCAGCGTCTGCTCGACCCCGCCGAAGGTGCCGGCGGGGAAGCCCGCGACGACCTGCATGGGGGTGCGGGAGTCCAGCGCATCGACGGAGAACGTTGCGGTATCGCCCGACGACGACGCCTCACATGGCTCCTGCGTGGTGTACGGGCCGTAGAAGCAGGCGACTTGCGAGACGGCATCGGGGCCGGTGATCGAGACCTCGACGTCCTGGAAGGTCGATTCCCAGGCCGGTCCGATGACGTCCCAGCTGAACTCGTCCATGCCGCTCTCCGGGTGGTCGGAGACGATGAAGCCCACCACGTCGTAGCTCACGGTGTACTGCTGTGGCGTGTCGTTGACGTAGTCCTCATGGCCGATTCGGATGCCGACCCCACCGCCGCTGCGCTCCTGCTGCGTATCGACCCGCGCGCCGGTTTCGGAGGTGACCTCCCAGTTGGAGTAGTCGAACACGTACTGCATGCCGGGATTGTTGTTTCCGGCGTCCTGGTATTCGGGGAATAACAGGATGGGTCCGCGGCCGTCGACCTGCGAGAAGTCCATCACCATATCGATGGTCACCTGGGCCACGCCCTCGGGTGTGAGGTTCACGTCCACGTGGTACTGGGTGATGGGCGCGCTGTCGTCTGCTGCTGCCGGGGCGACGATCCCGAACATGCCCACCAGGGCGAGGAGAAGGGCGGATAAGGCAACACGCGCGGTTCTCATGGATTCCAGAGTACCGATGCGTTCCAGCGCCGAGGCCGTCGACGTTCATGGGGATGACCACTCATGAACATCGACGGCCTCGATGCGGGATCTCTTACACCCCCAGCGCGGTGGCCATCTCGGTGCGCAGCCGCTCGAGGCGGCGAGCACCCTCGGCCCGGGCGGCGGGGGGATCAGTGGACTCCTCGACGCTCAACCGGGCCTCCAGATAACACTTCAGCTTGGGCTCGGTTCCGGAGGGGCGTGCGACGACGTGCACCGCCCTGCCCGTCAGCTCCACCCCGTCGGTGGGCGGCAGCTCTGGCGTGCCGATGGCCAGATCGGTGACGATGACGGGTTCGCCCAAGAGTTCGGACGGTGGATTGCTCCGGAGCCGGGCCATGGCGTCGGAGATGATCGACAGGTCCGCCACGCGCACGGAGAGCTGGCTGGTGGCGTGCAACCCGTGGTTCTTGGTGATCTCGTCCAGCCGATCCGCCAGCGTCAGGCCCTCAGCCTGCAACTCGGCGACGATGCGCAGCACAGTCATGGCCGTGGTGATGCCGTCCTTGTCCGGCACGGCGGTCGAATCGAGGCAGTAGCCGATGGCCTCCTCGTAGCCGAAGGCCAGATCCTTGACCCGGCCGATCCACTTGAAGCCGGTGAGCGTGGTCTTGTGCTCTCGGCCCCCGGCCTTGGCCAGGTGGGCCAGCCATGTGGAGGAGACCACGGAGTTGGCGAAGACCCCCGGCACGTCGCGGCGGATGGCGTCGTCACCCAGGATGATGCCCAACTCGTCGCCGGTCAGCATGCGCCAGTCCCCGTCGACGACGGCCGCGACCGCACAGCGGTCGGCATCGGGATCGTTGGCGATGACCACGTCGGCCGACGTCTCCCGCGCCACGCCGAGGGCGAGGTCGATGGCCCCCGGTTCTTCCGGATTGGGGAAGGAGACGGTGGGGAAATCGGGGTTGGGGTCGGCCTGCTCAGGGACCTCGTAGGCGGCAGGGAAACCGATCGCGTGAGCCGCAGCGCGCACGGTCTTGGTGCCGACGCCGTGCATCGCGGTGTACACCCAGCGCACATTGGTGGGCGACTCGGGTGAAATGAGGCTCTTGGTGCGCAACACATAGGCCTCCATCAGCTCCCCGCCGACAATGTCGTAATCGCCGGCGCGGGGGAGCTCCAGGACGGATCCTTCTGCGACGGCGGCGATCTCCGCCGCGATTTCGGCATCGACGGGGGGAATGATCTGCGAGCCGTCGCCCAGATAGACCTTGTAGCCGTTGTCCTTGGGCGGATTGTGCGAGGCGGTCACTACGACGCCTGCGACGCATCCGTAGTGCTGGATGCCGAAGGCGACCACGGGCGTGGGCGTGGGTTCCGCGGTGAGCAACACCCGAAACCCCGCACCTCTCATGATCTCGGCGGTGTCGCGTGCGAAGTCCAGCGACTTGTACCGGGCGTCATAGCCGACGATGACCGTGCCACCGTCCAACCCGTGAGCCTTCAACCATGAGGCGAAACCCGCGGCGGCCTGGGTCACCACCATCCGGTTCATCCGGGAGGGGCCGGGCCCGAGCGGTCCGCGTAGACCCGCGGTACCGAACTGCAGCGGCCCGAGGAAAGCGCTGGCCAGTTCGGCACGGGCGTGGGCGGCGATGGTCTCGTCGCCGGCCTGGGCTTGGACCAGAAGGTGGTCCAGCTCCTGGCGAGTGTCGTCGTCGATATCTGCGTCGCGCCAGGCTGTGGCGGTCTGAATCAACTCGTTCATGGCAATCCTCCTAGAGTGTGGCGACAATGCCTGCCAGCAGCGTGGCGAGTTTGGGGCCGGCGTCGCGCCCTGCGGCGAGGACGTCGGCATGGTCGAGATTTGTCTCACTCATCCCCGCGGCGGCGTTGGTGACGAGGGATAGGCCGAGCACTTCCATGCCGGCCTCGCGCGCGGCGATGGTCTCCAGCGTGGTGGACATGCCCACCAGGTCGCCGCCCATGATGCCGGCCATTCGCACTTCCGCGGGCGTCTCGTACTGGGGGCCGTGGAACTGGACGTACACGCCTTCCGGCAGGGTCGGCTCAACCTGGCGGGCCAGAGCACGGAGACGCCGCGAATAGGCCTCCGACATGTCGATGAACGTGGCCCCCCGCAGTGGGGTGGCGCCGGTCAGGTTGATGTGATCCTTGATCAGTACGACGCTGCCCGGAGGCCAGTCGGGATTCAGGCCCCCGCAGCCGTTGGTGAGGACCAGGGTGGTCGCGCCCCATGCGGCCGCGGTACGCACCCCGTGTGCCACCGCGGCGACGTCGCGCTGCTCGTAGTAGTGGGTGCGTCCCGTGAAGATGGCCGCTACTTTGCCGCTGGTGGTGCGCACCACCACGACCGAGCCGCCATGTCCCTCCACGGCAGGTTTCGCGAAGCCGGGAACCTCGCCCAGGGCTACCTCGCCGAGACGTTCTCCCAGCCGGTCCGCCCCGCTCGCCCAGCCGGAACCCAACACCAAGGCCAGGTCGATCCGGGACACACGGAGCGTGTCGGCCAGAAACGATGCGGCATCGGCTGCCAGACTGCGTGGATCATCGATCATGTTGGTAAGGATATGTCGGCGTTCGTCGTATGGGAGGATGTTTGGCGTGACCAGGGTAGTGATCATCGGCGGTGGACCAGGCGGCTACGAGGCCGCACTCGTGGGCAGACAACTGGGTGGCGACGTCACCGTGATCGAGCGTGAAGGCATGGGCGGAGCGGCGGTCCTCACCGACTGCGTGCCGTCGAAGGCCCTGATCGCCACCACCGAGGTGGTTGCTCGTATCGAGAGCGCAAAGCAGATCGGATTGAAGTTCCATGGCGAGGCGCACGAGGTGGTGCGCGTCGATCTCGGAGAGGTGAACCAACGCGTCCTCGAGTTGGCAGCGGCGCAGTCCAACGACATTCGCGCCAGGCTTGAAGCCGACGGCATCAGGATCATTCCTGGAACCGCGCGCTTGGATGGCCCCCGCCGGGTGATCGCCACCACCGTCGACGGGGCCGAGGAGACGATTCCCGCCGACATCGTCCTGGTGGCCACAGGAACCACCCCGCGGGAGTTGCCGGACGCACCGTGTGATGGCGAGAGGATCCTCAACTGGAAGCAGGTCTACAACCTCACAGAGGTTCCGGAGCGCTTGATCGTCGTGGGCTCGGGCGTCACCGGCGCGGAGTTCGCGTCGGCCTATGACGCGCTGGGCTGCGACGTGGTCCTCGTGTCGTCGCGCACGCAGGTGCTGCCCACCCAGGACCAGGACGCGTCGGCGGTGATCCAGCGCAACTTCGAGTCGCGAGGCATGACGATCATGTCCGAGTGCCGCGCGGTCGCCGCGCGCCGTGAAGGAGACGGCGTGGTGGTCACGCTGGCCGATGGGCGAGAGGTACACGGCTCGCACTGCCTCATGGCCGTGGGTGCCACGCCCAACACCGCGGGCCTGTGCCTGGAAGAGGCCGGCGTGACGCTGACGCCATCCGGGCACATCGTCGTCGACAAGGTCAGCCGCACCTCCAACCGCAATATCTATGCCGCCGGCGACGTGACCGGCGTCTTCGCCCTCGCCTCGGTGGCCGCCATGCAGGGCCGCGTCGCGATGTGGCATTCCCTGGGCGATGCCGTGACCCCCATGGACCTGCGGCTGGTGTCGTCGAACGTATTCACCACGCCCGAGGTGGCGACGGTGGGCGTGACCCAGAGCCAGGTCGACACCGGCGAGGTTCGCGTTGCCTCCGTGCTGCTGCCGTTGGCGCCGAACGCGCGCTCGAAGATGCAGTCGTTCACCGACGGTTTCGTGAAGCTGTTCTGCCTGCCCACCACGGGCATCATCATCGGCGGGGTCGTGGTGGCGCCGCGCGCTTCTGAGCTGATCCACGCCGTATCGCTGGCCGTGGCGCAGCGCGTCAACGTCGACGACTTCTCGCACGTCTTCACCGTCTACCCGTCGATGTCCGGATCGCTGGCAGAGGCTGCGCGCCGCCTGCATCGCCGCGACTCCCCGCTGCTGACGAACTGACACGACCATGGCGACGGTGCTCGGCACCAACGCCACGTCGGTGATCTCTGCTCGGGAGGAAGGGGTGACGCTGTGGTACGCGGTGCCATTCGCGCTCACCCACCCGCACATCGCGCAGACGCGCCGGCTGGGCCTCCTGCCTGGGAACGGACGCGGGGAGGGTCTGTTACATCGTCGCCGCCCGGGCCTTCCGCTGGGTCTACAACCATGCGCCGCTGGGACCTCGATCGTTTACGCGGGTGGCTCGCGCCAACGGGCTGCCCCCACTGCTGACCGTGGTGTCTCTCCTCGAAGCCGACCGTAACCTGCTCACCGTCATGCCCGACGAACTGCACGGGTACGCGCTGCCGCCCAATGTGCACGTCGCCGATCTCATTCCTGCGCACCGGCTCGGCGGGCTCGTCGACGCCGCCGTTTTTCACGGTGGCCAGGGCACGGTGCAGACTGCCTGCGCCACCGGCGTCCCATTCGCCGGGATGGGCCTGCAGCCGGAGCAGGTCTGGAATGTGGCCGTGTGCGCGGCGCGAGGCAATGCGATCGCGCTCTCGCCGCGAGACGCCGGAACCCCGAAACTCAGCGATGCCGTGCGCCGGCTGCTGGAGGAAGACTCCTTTCGTCGAACGGCCGCCGAGGTGGCCCGCGAGTACGAGGCCGAAGACCGCGCCGCCGCGAGCGCCCGCCTGATCGAGGAAACTCTTGGTGGGTGAGAAGTGTCGAGGGTATATCTCGGGGATCCGATGCCTCTTCCTCCCACGTTTTCGATGAGCTTGCCGCTTTTCGACAATTCGGAGGCGATCTCGGTGCGTGATGATACCGGATTGGTATCATTGTGGGCATGGCCATGACCTTGAGACTTCGACCCGAAGACGAGCGCGCCCTTACGGAACTCGCGGAGGCCGAAGGGGTGAGCAAGCAGGAGGCGACCGTGCGTGCTATTCATGAGGCTGTTTCGCGGCGACAGCATCAGGGGCGGGTGCGCGATCTTTCGGCGGCGGCCCGTGAGCGATACGCCGACGTGCTCGACCGTCTCAGCCGGTGACGACCTTCCTTTCACTAGAGGATCTGCTCGCCCTCATCGAGGATCTGGGCGTCGGTCCCGTGCGAGATCTGGGCCTTCTTGACTCTGCCGCGCACAGACCGACATCAGTGGTGTTCGGCAGCGACGTCTACCCGAGCCTCGATCACAAGGCGGCTGTGCTTCTCGAGTCGCTCGTGAAGAATCATGCTCTCGTTGATGGAAACAAGCGTCTGGGATGGCTTGCGGTCGTCGTCTTCTACGGCCTCAATGATGTCGATCTGGATGCCCCGGACGACGATGCCTACGACCTCGTCATCGGGGTCGCGTCGGGACAGCTGGGGTACGAGGACACAGCACGCCGGTTCGCGCACTGGCGGGCGGAGGGTTCGTAGTCAGCACATCCTGGACTGGATGTCTGCGTAGGACTGCCGTTGTCGGTACGAGTAAGTTCGTGAGGCTGGCCTTACGGCGATCATTGCCGCGAACGTCGTGGTGCGTCAGTCGGCCGACACGGGAGCTGCATATGATCGACCACCGCCTCGGGGTGTGCGACCCTCTCTAAGATCGGTGAGACCGGGTCAGGGGTTCTCGATGAGTTTGCCGCTCTTCGATAGGTCGGGGTCGGTGCAGGACGAGAGGTCGAAGCAGCAGGGGCGGCGCTTGCCGTCGCGCAGCTTCGAGATGCTTACCTCGAGGCGACGTTCGCGCGTCTGAGGGTTCTTCGTCGCATTCACCCAGCGCACCCACTCCCAGCGGGCCATGGGTGTGATGTCGCTCCAGGTGTCGGCGAGGTCAGGGGCCTCGGAGAGGGCGTCCTGCAGGTCTGCCGGAACCTGCGGTTCCGGCCACGCCTCGGCGGAGCGCAGTGTCAACGATGCCGTGTCGCCTTCGCCCAGCGAGAGTGAATCATCGAGGGGGATCCAGTGTCCGCGACGGCCGTCAGGCTCGATCACGATCTCGATGGGATGCTCGTTGATTGTCCCCTTGGCGGCGACCTGGCCGCGCGACGGCAGATCGGCGCTCGCGGAAGCCGGCAACCGGAGAAGGAAGCGATCGCCGATCTTCTCGACGCGTCCCTCGAATCGGATCTCGGTGGTTGCTCCAGCCATCGGCGTTCTCCTGCCCTCAGATGATCTCGATCCTAGTTTGTTGATGCCGATCCGAGTCCAGGATGTTGCTCGAGGAGCTGCTAGCGCTCAACCTCATGTCGCACGTGTAACAACTCGGTTTCATGGCTAGAAAATTGGCAAGGGTGCTCTTACGATAATCAACGCCGCGAACGTCGTGGTGCGTCAGTCGGCCTACACGGGAGCTGCATATGATCGACCACCGCCTCGGGCTGTACGACCCTCGCCTCGAGAAGAGCGCGTGCGGCGTCGGCTTCATCACCCGCAAGGACGGCACGCAGAACCATGACGTGATGGTCCGCGGAGATCAGGCGCTCTGCTCGATCCCGCACCGCGGTGGCATGTCGGCCGAGGGCGTTGGCGACGGTGCCGGTGTCAACATCGACCTGTCGGTCGCGTTCTTCAGCGCGCTGACCGGAGTCGAGCTCGAGGGCGGGCGGTTCGGTGTCGGAAACTTCTTCCTGCCCGACGATCGCGCGCAGTGGGCTCGTGCCCACGCGCTCATCGACGATGCCCTGGCCGACGCCGGCCTCGAGACGATGCTCGTCCGCGAGGTTCCTGTCAATGCCAGCGCCATCCGGCCGCGCGCTGTGGCGTACCAGCTGCCGATCATGCAGTGGGTCTTTCGTCTCGATGCGGCGAAAGCCGTGCCCGCAGGTGCTGTCGCCGACCGCGACCAGATCGACCGCGCCACCAACGCCGCGCTGCTGGCCGTCGAGGCGAAGGCCTACGCGGATCCCACCCTCGCAGGGCTCTATCCGCTCTCGCTCAGCGCACGCACCCAGGTGCTCAAGGGGCGATTGAACGCCGGCGAGGTCATCTCATACTTCACCGATCTGCGCGATCCTCGGCATGCGGTGCGCTCGCTCTACTTCCACACGCGCTTCTCCACCAACACCGAGCCGCACCCCACGATGGCACAGCCGTTCCGGTTGATGGCGCACAACGGCGAGCTCAACACCGACCGCAAGAACCGTATCTCCGACGAGGCGCTCGCCAGTGCGCGGCGCCGGAGTATCGTGCGCCCGCCGGGGCAGTCCGACTCCAGCCGCCTCGACCAGACGCTGCAGAGCCGGGTGTTCGACGACGGCCTCGACCTCGTCGAGGCGGTGGTCTCGCTGATGCCGCCGGCGTGGGAGAACGATCCGACGCTCACCCCCGGCATCCGCGCGATGCTCGAGTACTTCTCCCTCTATGAGGAGAAGAACGACGGCCCTGCGGCGTTGATCTTCAGCAACGGCGACGTGATCGGCGCGCGCCTGGACCGCTTGGGGTTGCGGCCGCTGCGCACCGTCGAGACCTCGGAGTACCTCATGGTCTCCTCGGAGGCGGGCCAGGTCGTCTTCCCCGATGAGGAGGTCACGCGACGAGGACGGATCGAGGCCGGCGGCATGCTGTACCACGATCACCGCCAGGGCCGCACCTATCGCACGCGCGAGGCGCTGGAGATGCTCGCGGAGTGCCGGGATTACGCGAGGTTGCTGGACGAGGCGCGTGTCGATCTTGATGCGCAGCCCGCGCCCGCGTTCGACCGGGGGACGTCCACCCTCGGCTACGACGGCGATCTCGCGCTCGCGGGCCGCTACGTCGCCTATTCGCTCAACCAGGAGAGCTTCCGGTTCATGATGGACCCGATGCTCGCCGACGGGGCTGAGCGGATCACCGCGATGGGTTATGGCAACGCCATCAATGCGCTTTCCGATCAGGAGGGCGGGATGGCGAAGTACTTCTCGCAGCGTTTCGCGCAGGTGACCAACCCGCCGCTGGACTCGCTGCGCGAGGCCGACGGCATGAGCATGAGGGTGGCGCTCGGCGCCAAGCCCGACGGCGGCGAGCAGCGGCGCAAGCAGATCGTGCTGTCGTCGCCGATCCTCGGTCACCTCGACATGGTGCGCCTGCGTGAGCAGCGGATCTCGCCGCTGCGCCGCTTCGATCTCCTGTTCGAGCCGGATCCCGCGGATGCCGATCGCAACGCCGAATCGGTCGTCGCGGCGCTCGATGCCCTCTGCGACGAGGTCACGGCGTTCGCGCGCGACGAGGGCGGCATCGCCCTGTTGTCGGATCGCGCGATCTCCACGACGCGCGCGCCGATCCCGCTGCTGCTCGCGATCGCCGCGGTGAACCAGCGGCTCATCGACGACGCCCGTCGGTGGCGTCAGCTTCTCGCGCATCGCCGCAGCCGCTGCGGCGTGGCATGCACGCGGCTGCGTCGTCTCCGCGGAGTCGGAGGTGCCCCTGCTGGGACTGTTCAAGGAACGCTCCGACGGCGCCGGCCATTCGTTCGGCACGACGGCGGTGCGCGGTTTCGCCGGCATGACCGAGGAGCCGCACGCGTTCGGGCTCACCGATGACGTGTACGTCCACAGCGGCCTGACGGCACTCACCGACGCGCAGATCGATGAGTTCGGCCTCACCCCCGGCTATCGCGCCTTCCGTGAGGCGACCCGCGTCGAGCGTGCGCGGCGCCCGTCCGCCCTCCGCGACGTGCTGGCCCTGCCCGCCGACGTGGCGGGGCTGCGCACCGCCGAGGAGTTCAACGACGAGCTCGGACGTTTCTCGACGGCGGGCAACGCGAGCATTCTCGTGCGAGGCCTCGATGTGCGTCATCTCGGAGACGGGCGTCACCGCATCCGGTTCATCGATGCGGCGGCCGCGACGGCGGAGCGCTACGGGGCGTTCGCGGAGTTCGTCGCCGCGTTCGCGCCCGGCGCCCTCGACAGGTGGAGCGTCGACGGCGACGGGCTCGAGCTCGTCGTGCACGGCCGCGCGGCGGAACTGCTCGACCTGCTCGAGCCGGCACCGTCGAGCATCCCCATCTCGAGCGTGCAGCCAGCACACGAGATCACCCGCTGCCTCGCCTCCGGCGCGATGAGTCACGGTGCCCTCGTCGCCTCCGCGCACGAGGCCGTCGCACATGGGACGAACATGGTCGGCGGCATGTCGAACTGCGGTGAGGGCGAGATGCCCGATAATGCGGAGCTGTTCTGGGAGGCGCTGGCTGCCGACACCGCGCCCCGGCTCGAAGACGTGCGCTTCGGTGTGCTGGCGCTCGGTGACAGCGGCTACGACGACTTCTGCCAGGCGGGCAAGCTCATCGATCTGCGGTTCGAGCAGCTCGGCGCCGCCCGTCTGCTCCCGCGCGTCGATTGCGACGTGGACTACGAGGATGCCGCGAACGCCTGGATCGAGGACGTCATTGCTCTGCTGGCGGCCGAGGCGCCGGGATCCGCTCCCGTGCCGGCACCCGCAGCGCCCGCGAGGCAACGGCCGAAGTGGAACCGCAAATCCCCCTATTCGTCGCGACTCGCAGAGAACCGGCTGCTGTCGGGCGCGGGGAGCGCGAAGGAGATCAGGCACTTCGAGCTGGGTCTCGGCGACAGCGGCATCGAGTACCAGGCCGGGGACGCGCTCGCCGTCGTGCCGCGAAACGACCCGAGTCTCGTGGAGTTGCTACTCGAGCGTCTGGCGCTCGATCCCGAGACCGAGATCGGCGGCGCGGCCCTGCGTTCCCAGTTGACGCAGGGCTGGGAGATCTCAACCCCGTCCAAGGATCTGCTGGCCCTGCTGGCTGAGCGCGCACCGCGCAGCGAGTTAGGCGATCTGTTCGCTCGCGACGAGCGCGAGCCGCTCGAGTCGTGGCTGTGGGGCAAGGACACGCTCGATCTGCTGCATGCGGTCTCCGAAGTGCGGCTCGACGCAGACGACATCGCGGCGGTATTCCGACCGCTGCACCATCGTGCCTACTCGATCTCATCGAGCCCGCTGCACAGCCCGGGTCGCATCCATCTGACCGTCGCGGCGGTGCGCCACGGCAGTGGGCGCGCGCACCACGGCGTCTGCTCGACCTTCCTCGCCGACCGCCTCGGCGATGACGATCCGGTCGGCATCTTCCTGCAACCCAACACCGCGTTCCGCCCACCCGTGGACGACACCGCGCCGGTCGTCATGATCGGCCCCGGCACAGGTATCGCCCCGTTCCGAGGCTTCCTGCAGGAGCGTGCGGCACGCGGCGCGACGGGGAAGAACTGGCTGTTCTTCGGCGACCAGCATCGCGCGTCCGACTTCATCTACGCCGACGAGATCGAGCAGTACGCCGCCAGCGGTCTGCTCACCAGACTCGACCTCGCGTTCTCGCGCGACCAGCAGGAGAAGATCTACGTGCAGACGCGCATGCGGGAGCAGGCCGCCGAGCTCTACTCGTGGCTGGAGGACGGCGGCCATGTCTACGTGTGCGGCGATGCGTCGCGGATGGCCCGCGACGTCGACCGCGCGCTCACCGACATCGTGGCGGCGCAGCGCCGCCGGGGCGATGACGACGCCGCCGAGTACGTCGCAGCACTGAAACGGGACAAGCGCTATGTGAGGGACGTGTACTGATGGCCCCTCATCCGCACGGCCCCGACGACGCTGCCGCCTGCTGCGGCTGTGACGGTGACTGCGACCGCGTGCTGATCGACGCCTCCGATACCCGGTTCCCTCCCGCGCGCTCGCGCGGTGACGACGAGCAACCCGACCAGCTCGAGCGCATAGATGAGCTGATCACGCAGATGACACGACACGACGCGTTCATGCCGCACCGCCACATCGACCGCGGCGTGCTGTTCGCGCTGCTGGAGCACACCTGCAATGTCGTGCTGCCGGTAGGTATCGCGGTGCTGTCGTCGGGGGCGTTTCACGTCGTGCAGGACGTCATCCACACGGTGTCGTGGTCGGGGGATCTGATGGTCGTCTCGACGCGCGACGCGGTCATCGAGGTCGCCCTCGCCGCCGTGCGGTCCTGTGTGCTCGTGCGTCTGCACGGCGCGCACGGGCCCACCTCCCTGCTCGAGCTCTACGACGCCGACAACTCGTGCGTCGCGCTGATCTCGCAGTTCGGCATCGTCGGCGACCGCGTCCACGACGCGTGGGAGCAGATCACCGCCTCGCTGCCCGAAGAGGCCTGACCGGGGGAGAAGACCACGGAGCTCTGCATCGCGCAGCCCGGTCTGGGTGTCGTCCCGGGAGACGCGATTCTTGGCCTCAGCCGCGGCCAGTCCCTACCCGAGGTCGTCGAAGAGGCCCATCAGGAGACTGAAGCCGCCGACCATCACGGCCCCGGTGACCAGTCGGCTGACGGTGGGGTCGTTGCCGTAACGGCGGTAGTAACCCTGCGCCCAGGGGGCGTAGTCGTTGTTCTCCCAGTACGGCACCATGCCGTGGCCGGAATGGACCATGCGCACGTTCGGGCTGGCACCCACTTGTACGCGCTGGGCGTCGGCCTCGCAGGCGGGCACTTCGCGGGGAGCGCCGCCCTGGGGTGCCCAGGTGATGTCGCGGGAGGAAGGGCCGTGAGAAGGGTCGAAGAAACACGGAGGGCGCTTGGCTGGCACAGGCTGGCCGTTGACGCGGGCGCGCACGCAGGCCATGGCGTAGCGGCCCTCCTCGAGGATCTCCGCGACGCGCCGGGCATCGATGTCGTACTGCGCGCGCACCAAGTGCTCCTTGGCCGCATCGTAGGCGTCGAGCGCGCGGGTGTAGTCCTGGTGGGCGTCGGCGTCCAGGGTGCGCCCCACAACGTCCAGATCGAGGTCGCGCAGTTCGGTGCCGAAGGTGGTGATGTCGTCATCGCAGGCCTGGCGCGCGGCGGGGGTGAGCGGATACACCGGTTGGTGCCCCTGCCCGTGGCTGAGTGTCTGCCCCATCGGGCCCATCAGCTGCCCCATGGGGTTGTGCCCCATCATCGGGCGCTGCGGCGGCTGCATCAAAGGAGGTGCCTGCCTGGGCCGCGTCAGCTGCCGTCCCGCTCTGGTCATGCTGACGACAAAACCCAGCGTCGCCAGCACGACGAACATCAACACCAAGAATTCCATCCGCTACCTCTCACTCCCCCTCAAATGTATCCGGGAAACCAAGCGGCGCGCGGGTGGGACGCCGTGGGGACTACGCGGGATCGACGATCTCGCAGATCACGAAACCGCTGGCGACGGCATCGCCGGCTGTGACGTTCAGGCTCTTGATCATCCCACTGCGGTGGGCGTTCAAAGGCTGCTCCATCTTCATCGCCTCGATGACCACCACGGCCTCGCCTTCGGTGACCTCCGTGCCCTCCTCGACGTTGACCTTGACCACGGTGCACTGCATGGGCGAGGCCAAGGCATTGCTGTTGGGGGCCGCTGCCTTGGCGCCGCCGCGATCGCGCTTGGTGGGTTTCTTGGCCACCTTGCCTGTGGCCGGACGGGCCGCCGCGAAGGTGCCGGGAAGCTTGACCTCCACCCGCTTGCCGTTGACCTCGACGACGATCACCTCGGGCTCCGGCTCATCGTCGGCCTCGCCGAGGAGGCCGGTGTAGGGGGTGATCTGTCCGGTGAACTCCGTCTCGATCCACCGGGTATGGACGGCGAAGTCGCCGCCTTCTGCCGTATAGGCGGGGTCGTTCAACACCACCTTGTGGAAGGGGACGACCGTGGGCATGCCCTCGATCACCAGCTCGTCCAGCGCGCGGCGGGAACGGGCCAAAGCCTGCTCCCGGTCGGCGCCGGTGACGATGATCTTGGCGACCAGCGAGTCGAACGCGCCAGGCACCGTCATGCCCACGTGGTAGCCCTCGTCGACGCGCACCCCGGGCCCGGAAGGCGCATGCCACTTGACCAGGGTGCCGGGTGCGGGCATGAAGCCACGGCCCGCGTCCTCGGCATTGATCCGGTACTCGATGGAGTGCCCGCGCACCGGGGGATCGTCGTATCCGAGTTCCTCGCCCTGGGCGATGCGGAACATCTCGCGCACCAGGTCGATCCCGGTGACCTCTTCGGAGACGGGGTGTTCCACCTGCAGGCGGGTGTTCACTTCGAGGAAGGAGATGCGGCCGTCGGTGGCGACCAGGAACTCGCAGGTGCCGGCACCCACGTAGCCCGCCTCCTTCAGGATGGCCTTGGAGGAGGTGTACAGCGTCTCGATCTGCTCGTCGTTCAGGAAGGGGGCGGGGGCCTCCTCCACCAGTTTCTGGTGGCGGCGCTGCAGCGAGCAGTCGCGCGTCGAGACCACGACGACGTTGCCATGCGCATCCGCAAGGCACTGCGTCTCCACGTGGCGTGGCTTATCCAGGTACTGCTCGACGAAGCACTCGCCGCGGCCGAAGGCCGTGACGGCCTCTCGGGTGGCGGATTCGAACATCTCCGTGACCTCGCCCAACTCGCGGGCCACCTTCAAACCTCGGCCGCCACCGCCGTACGCGGCCTTGATGGCGATCGGCAGGCCGTACTGCTCCGCGAAGGCGACCACCTCGTCGGCGCCCGATACCGGATCGGCGGTGCCGTGCACCAGCGGCGCCCCCACCTTCTGCGCGATGTGGCGGGCCTTGACCTTGTCGCCCAGATTGTCGATCGCCGACGGCGGGGGACCGATCCAGGTGAGACCGGCATCGATGACCGCCTGGGCGAAGCCGGCGTTCTCGGCCAGGAACCCATAACCCGGATGCACCGCTTCGGCGCCGGAGCGCTCCGCGATATCGAGCAGCTTGGGGATGTTCAGATAGGTGTCGGCGGGTGTCGCCCCGTTGAGGGCGAACGCCTCGTCTGCGAGTCTGACGAAGAGCGAGTCGGAATCGGAATCGGCATAGACCGCCACCGACGAGATTCCGGCGTCACGCGCTGCTCGGATGACGCGAACGGCGATCTCGCCTCGGTTGGCGATCAAGACCTTGCTGATGACGTTGGCCACGTTGCCTCCTCCACACGGGTACCGCTTCTCTCGGGAGTCTATAGCCACGTATCGGGCCCTGTCCGGCGGGACCTCTTACCGACAACCTGACATTATTGGCCCCATGCCTGTTCCGCAGTTCATCCTCGATCTTCGCAACCACATCGGAAATATGCCGCTCTGGCTCATGGGTACCAGCGTGGTGGTGCTGCGCGACGGCGCCGCCGGCCCTGAGGTGCTGTTGGTGAAGCGCTCCGACAACGGACTCTGGGCCTTGATCAGCGGCATCGTCGATCCGGGAGAGAATCCCAAGACCACCGCCGTGCGGGAAGCCAAGGAGGAGGCCTGTGTCGACATCGAGGTGGAGCGGATGCTTTGGATGGGGGTCACGGAGAAGAGCGTCTACAGCAACGGCGATGTGTGCCAGTATCTCGACCACGGATTCCGTGGCAGGTATCTGGGTGGGGAGGCGGCGGTAGGAGACGACGAGTCCACCGACGTGCGGTGGTTCCCCCTCGACGATCTCCCCACCCCTCGGGCGCCCCGCGTGGATCACGGCGTGCAGCTCGTGCGGCAGGATCCCCGAGACGTGGTTCTCGACGATCTCGTCGGAGGATGAGTGTGAGGAGGATGCGGCGATTCGTCGTGGCCCTGGCGATCGGCGCCGTGCTCACCGGGTGCGCCGTCGCCCCGGAACCGCCGACGGTGGCACCGCCCAGCATCGCCGCGCCGACCGCCGCGCCGGAGGGCGGGATGCTTCTGAGCGAGGTGGGCTTCCAGCACGCACCTGCGGGATTCTCCGTGCCCGAGTCTTTTGTCCAGGTCGAGCGCATCGATCAGGTCAACAACATCACCCTCGTCGTCAGCCAGCCTGAGGGAGCGGAGTTCGCTCAGTATCTGCGTGAGTACCTTCCCGCGATGGGCTACGAGATCGTGGCCGATAACGACGACTCGCTGATCTTCGAGAACGCGCAGTGGGTGGGGGGCTTCACCGTCACCGGCGAACTGAGCGCGCTCACGCTCAGAACCGATGCGGAGCCCTTCGAGACCCCTTGAGCGGCATTCAACGCGGCTGCTTCCGTCGCTTCAGGGGCTCGTCGTGCGTTAGTGAGGCTGCGTTCGTCGGCATAGCGACGCACGCAGCCGCGTTACCCCTTGATCGTGGTGGAGAGGTTAGCGGTTACTGTCATCTGAATCCGTAGTTCGTTACTCTTGTGCAAAGAAGGGTGGTGAATGACAGTGGCTCGGGTGATCCCTCGCTCAGTTGCCGACGTTGTTGAGCAGTTTGAGCTTGATGGGGACGTCGTTGTCACCGTTGACCGCTTGGTGTCCGTGATGCGACAACTCGGCATGGATGGTGATCCTCGTCGACTTGCCTACGAGCTGCAACGCGGCGGCTGGTTCGGCCCGCTTCGTTCGCGACATGCCTGGGAGTTTCTCCCCGGGGCTCGAGGCGGGGCTTATGGTTCGGGCGACCGTTTCATCGAGTTCCGTGCTCAGCGGGAGAACCGTCCTACGTGGCCCGGCGTGCTGGCGATGGAGTCGGCTGCATCGGTGCTTGGGCTGGCTCAACGGATACCTGAACGTGAGGTCGTCGCCCTGCCCGACGGCGCCATCTTTCCTAAAGCGTTGAACGGTGAGTGGCGCTGCGTTCGAGTGGGGATGCCGAACGAGGGAATCGAGGTGATCGACGGCCTGCCCGTCTGGGGGCGGGAAGCTCTGCTCGTCGGGATTGGTCAACGTCCGTCTGGGTACAAAGATGTCGCTGGGCTTGGGCAATGGTTGTCGGCGTTCCCTCATGAGGTTGATGTCGAGAAGGTCGTCCGATTGCTGGAATCGGTGGGTGCACCTGGGCGGCAGCGCACCGCCTACTTGCTGCGGGCTATTGGCGACCGCCAGGGGGCGCAGCGGGTCATGGATGCCTATCCTCCTGTGGCGACGGCGTGGCTTGGCCCACGGGAGAAAGGCGGCTACTACGACGCCATGACGAAGGTGAGCGACACCGTCCTGCATGACTACCTCAGTGTGGGCGGTGGGTCATGAGTCGTATCACTGAAGGTCACTTGGTCCGCCACTATCAGGGCGCGAAGGGCGGACGTGACGCCGCGTTGCTCGACATCGCTCAGGATCATGCGCTGTATTTGCTTCAGCGAGCTGGTCTCTTCGACGAGGGACTGGTCTTCAAGGGCGGTACGGCGCTGCGAAAGTTCCGAGCGGGCAATGCAGGCCGATTCTCGACAGATCTTGATTTCGCTGCCCCCGGCGACGATCTGCCCTTGGCGGTCCTTGAGGCGCTTGATGGGGCAGAGCTGCACGGCTTCTCCTTCGCTGTAGAGAACCTGGGTGATGATGGTCGACGTGGAGACCTTCGGATCGAAACCCCCTTCGGAAGTCCGAGGCTTGGGGCGAAGGTCGAACTCGCTCGGCATTCGCTGAGTCTGGTGCCCGACCTGCTGTCACCGATCCCCTTGCCGATTCACGACCGCTATGACTTTGATTTGTCACCCACTCCGGTAGTGCGTGTGGAGGAAGCCGTGGCAGAGAAACTCGCCCGCTACCGCAGAGTGTCTTTGGCTCGAGATCTGTACGACCTCCAGTGGTACGCGATGGCCGGATCCATGGAGCAGGCGATGGTGCGACGACTCTGGGTGCTCAAGGTGTACCGCGACATTGTTGTCGACGGTCGAGGGGACAAGCCCATTGACCCCGCCGACGTACTCGCTCACAGAACGTCGAATAGCTTCCGGCCTGAGGACATCGGCTACCTGACCAAGCCGGTGCGCATCGACGAGTGGATCGCGACGGTACAGACGCGATACGCCTTCCTTGCCGATCTGGACGCCGCAGAACGCCGGTGGGTGGAGTGCAACGCGCGAGACCTCTACGAGGTAGAGACGACTCTGGCCAGGATCGACGCCAAGAGCACCGACGTCGACTCCTCCACGACCCCCTGACCCGTAGGTAATGCGGCTGCTTCCGTCGCTTCAGGGGCTCGTCGTGCGTTAGTGTGGCTGTGTTCGTCGGCATAGCGACGCACGCAGCCGCATTCATCCCAGATCACCGGGTGACGGAACGAAATTAACCTCGTTGTGTCGCTGAGGTGCGGGACGGACTACTCAGGTCCACTAGCGTTGATGCATGAACGCGCAGCGCCGGCCGAGTACAGGGATCGCGGGTCTGGACCAGACCATCGAGGAGCTGCGGCTGGGGGACAACGTGGTGTGGCACGTCGACCTGGCCAGCGACTTCGCCGTGGTCGTCGAATCCTTCATCATGCGTGCCAAGCGCGACGGCCGCAGAATCGTGCACGTCCGCTTCGGAATCCGCGAACCCTGGCTGGACCACCACCCCGACATCGAGACCCGCGTCATCGACCCAACCGTCGGTTTCGAGAGCTTCTCGGTGGACGTGCTGGAGCTGTTGGCCGATGTGGGCAAGTACTCCTATTACGTGTTCGACCCCCTGACCGATCTGCATCACACCTGGAACTCCGACCTGATGGTGATGAACTTCTTCCAAGTCACCTGCCCTCGGCTCTTCGAACTGGACACCATCGCCTATTTCGCGCTCCTGCGCCATGAGCACACCTTCGCCACCGTGGCGGGGGTGCGTCAGACCACCCAGCTGCTGCTCGATCTGCACCGCATCGACGACGAGCTCTACGTCCAGCCGCTCAAGGTATGGCGGCGGCACTCTCCGACGATGTTCTTCCCTCACCTGCTCACGGGCGGCGACGCGATCTCCATCACCTCGTCCGGGATCACCGCGCGGCTGTTCGCCTCCGTGGCGCGACGCGTCGACTATCCCGACCCCTGGGAGCGCCACGTCGACGAGGCATGGACGGCGCTCGCCCGCGACCCTGCCACCCAGCAGGAGGCGCGCGACGAGCTCCTGGGCATGCTGGTGGGGCACCAGGGGCGCATGGTGGAGCCTCTGCCGCACCCATATGAGCCTGACCGATCTGCTCGTGGTGGCGTCGCGGATGATCGGCACCGGGCGCATCGGGGGCAAGTCGGTGGGAATGCTGCTGGCCCGATCGATGCTGGAGCACGACGAAGAAGACCGCTTCGCCGGGCGGCTGGAGCCACACGATTCGTTCTTCGTAGGCGCCGACGTGTTCGTCAGCTTCCTGATCGCCAACGGCTGGTGGAAGCTGTGGACCCAGCACAAGCAGGAGGGATACTTCGACGCCGCCTCCGAACTCCATGCGGTGATCCCGACAGGCCGCTTCCCCCAGCGAGTGCGCGAGGAGTTCCTGCAGCTCATGGAGTACTTCGGATCCTCGCCGATCATCGTGCGCTCCAGCTCCCTGCTGGAGGACGACTACGGCAACGCGTTCGCCGGGAAGTACGAGAGCGTCTTCCTCGCCAACCAGGGCGATCCCGATACCAGGTTGGAGGCCTTCGAGGACGCGGTGCGCACCGTCTACGCCTCGGCCGTCGGGGTGAACGCGTTGCGGTACCGGGCCGACCGGGGGCTGGGCGAACACGATGAGCAGATGGCGGTGCTGGTGCAACGCGTCTCGGGCGACCTCTTCGGAGAGCTCTTCTTCCCTCCCGTGGCGGGTGTGGCGAACAGCTCCAGCCTCTACGTGTGGGACTCCGACCTGCCAGACCGGGGGATGGCTCGCCTCGTCGTCGGGTTGGGCACTCGGGCGGTCGACCGCAAGGGCGGCGACTTCGCCCGGATCGTCGCCCTGGCCGATCCCACCGCCTCGCCGTCGGGTGAAGACGAGGCCGGCAAATACTCCCAGCGCCGCGTCGACGTGCTCGACCTGGCCGCGGACACGATCCGCACCGTTCCCATGCCCGCCGTGCGGGAGGCCGCCGCCCGTCTGGACTGGAACCTGCTGGCCAGTCGCGACGCCGCGGCCGAGCGCCGGTTGCGCGAGCTCGGCCGGCCCGCGCCGAAGTGGCCGATGGAGGTGATCGATTTCGCCGGCCTGCTGAGCGGAGACCTGCCCGAGCTGATGGCCGACATGCTGGCGTGCCTGGCCGAGGCCTACGACCATCCCGTCGACACCGAGTTCACGATCAACTTCGACCGCTACGGCCAGCCGACGCTGAACCTGGTGCAATGCCGGCCGCTGCAGACCAAGGGCGTGGGACGCTCTGTGCGGCTGCCCGAGTTCGACGCGCAACGCAGCCTGTTGGCCACCACCGGTTCCTTCATGGGAGGCAACGCCCAGCTCCCCCTCGATCTTCTGGTGGCGGTGCGCCCGGATGCCTATCTGGCGCTGGGCGAGCAGGTGCGCTACGAGGTGGCTCGGCTGATAGGCAAGGTGAACCGTCAGCTGGATGGGCGCGCCGCGATGCTGATGGGGCCGGGGCGCTGGGGAACCACCACCGCCTCGCTCGGGGTACCCGCCCATTTCGTGGACCTGAACAAGTTCTCGGTGCTGTGCGAGCACACCTACGCGGCGGGCAGCTTCCGACCGGAGCTCAGCTACGGCAGCCACTTCTTCCAGGAACTGGTCGAGGCCGACATCTTCTACCTCGCGGTGTTCGACGGGCGCACGGGAGTGCACTTCAACCCCGACCGGGTGTTCGACCACCCCAACCTGTTGACCCAGTTCGTTCCCGAAGCAGAGCCCCTCGCGGGAGTGCTGCACGTGGCCGATGCGGGAGGGCTCACCCTCTACGCCGACATCGTCACCCAGCAGCTGCTCATTCAGTGACCCAGAGGCTGGGCCAGTGCACGCCCAGGTCGAGCACCATCTGCCGGAACAACGGCAACGATAGACCGGAGACGTTGAAGGGGTCGCCGGAGACCGAGGTGATGTAAGCCCCGCCGCGACCGTCGATGGTGAAGCCTCCAGCCACGCGCTGGGGCTCGCCGGTGGCTACGTAGGCGTCGATCTCCTCGTCATCGAGATCCGCGAAACGCACGGTGGTGGATCCCAGGCGACAGGCCTCGTTCACCGATTCGCCGCGGCGCACCCACACGAAGTGGCCGGTGTGCACCACACCCTCGCTGCCCCGCATGCGCTGCCAGAGAGTGGTGGCGGCCTCCGGGGTGCGCGGCTTGCCGTGGATGCGGCCCTCGAACTCCAGGACGGTGTCGCAGGCCACCAACACCGCGTCGTGGTCGATCATCGCCGCGACCGTTCGCCCCTTGGCCTCGGCCAACGCCAGCGGCAGCACCGTCGGACGGTCTTCGACGATGAGCGACTCGTCCACGTCGGAGACCATCACCTCGGGATCCAGGCCCACCTGGCGCAGCACGCCCAACCGCGCGGGAGACTTCGACGCGAGAATGAGACGCATCACTGCTGATGGTAGGTGCGCCAGGCGTCGCGGCCGTAGATCAGCTGCGAACGCACCCCCGGTAGTAGGAAGCCCATCCGCCGGCGCGCGGTCGGTCGTCGGCGGAGCGCAAGGGCTCCTGCCGGCTCGCGGCTCGAAGCACCGTCAGCAAGGCGGCGGTTTCCTCCTCGGACAGATTCGCCCGGGAGAGTTGGATCGATGAATACTCGCTCATAGCGGGATGTTCCCATGCTTCTTGGGTGGCAGTGCACCGCGCTTGGTGCGCAGCAGGCGCAAGGCCCGGATCACCTGGGCACGCGTCTCATGCGGATAGATCACCTGATCGACGTACCCGCGATCGGCCGCCACGTACGGGTTGGTCAACTCATCGTCGTATTCCTGGATCAACCGGGTGCGCATCGCATCCGGATCGTCGGCGACGGCCAACTGCTTGCGATACAAGATGTTGACCGCACCCTGCGCGCCCATCACCGCGATCTGGGCGGTGGGCCAGGCGAAGTTGATGTCGGTGCCTAGATGCTTCGATCCCATCACCACGTAGGCGCCGCCGTAGGCTTTGCGGGTGATCACTGTCAGCAGGGGCACCGTCGCCTCGCTATAGGCGTACAGCAGCTTCGCGCCGCGGCGGATGATGCCGTTGTGCTCCTGGGCCACGCCCGGCAGGAAACCGGGGGTGTCGACGAAGGTGAGCACGGGGATGTTGAAGGCGTCGCAGGTGCGCACGAAGCGCGCGGCCTTCTCGGAGGAGTCGATGTCGAGGCAGCCCGCGAAGGTGGTGGGTTGATTGGCGACCACGCCGATGGAGCGGCCCTCGATGCGGCCGAAGCCCACGATGACCGAGGGGGCGAACAGCTCCATCACCTCGAGGAACTCGTCGTCGTCGAGCACGTTGTGGATGATCTCGCGCATGTCGTAGGGCTGGTTCGCCGAATCGGGGATCAGCTGGTCGAGTTCGCGGTCGTGGTCGGTGATGGTGAGGTCGACCTCGTCATCCTCGTAGATCGGAGGGTCCTCCAGGTTGTTCTGCGGGAGGTAGCTGAGCAGATCACGGGCGTATTCGATGGCGTCGGTCTCGTTGGCCGCCAGGTAGTGCGAGTTGCCGGATTTGGTCGAGTGCGTGCGCCCTCCGCCCAGATCCTCCATCGAGACCTCTTCGCCGGTGACCGTCTTGATCACCTCGGGGCCTGTGATGAACATCTGCGAGGTCTGATCGACCATGATCACGAAGTCCGTCAGGGCTGGCCCATAGACGTGACCACCGGCCGCCGCTCCCATGATCAGCGAGATCTGCGGGATCACCCCGGAGGCCAGGGTGTGGCGACGGAACAGTTCGCCGTAGAGGGCCAGCGAGACGACGCCCTCCTGGATGCGGGCGCCGCCGCCTTCGACGATGCCCACCAGTGGCACGCCCGTCTTCAAGGCGAAGTCTTGGATCTTGATGATCTTCTCGCCGTAGACCTGTCCGAGCGCCCCGCCGAAGATGGTGACGTCCTGGCTGAACACGCAGACCGGCCGGCCGTGGATGGAGCCGGTCCCGGTGATCACGCCGTCGCCGAAGGGACGATTGTTCTCCATGCCGAAAACCGAGAAACGGTGACGCGAGAACTGGTCGAACTCCGCGAAGCTCCCCTCGTCCAGGAGCGCGAGCACCCTCTCGCGGGCGGTCATCTTGCCCTTGGCGCGATGGCGCTCAACCGCGGCCGGGGACCCGGCATGAATGGCCTCATCGATACGCACGCCGAGATTCGCTATCCGCCCGGCAGTGGTGTGGATGTCTATCTCCATGCGCCCCACAATAGGGCGGCCCCGCGCGGCTGTAAGCGCGAACCGGAAAATGATCCCGCAGGACCCGTGGACACGAGGTTCCGCGGGAC
Organism: Tessaracoccus sp.; assembly: GCA_041393555.1. Classification (GTDB taxonomy): domain Bacteria; phylum Actinomycetota; class Actinomycetes; order Propionibacteriales; family Propionibacteriaceae; genus Arachnia. Next base: position 41,946 of record JAWKJW010000006.1, read on the forward strand.
CTCTACGCTGATCTCATGCCGATTGACGACGTGCGCGTGGGAGAACTGCGCGATGGCCTGGGGACTCAGACGATGTGGTCTCAGGTGGAGTGGGTGGCCACCACGGGCTCCACGAACGCTGACCTGGCGGCGCGTGCTCGAGGCGGTGCGTCCGAAGGCATGGTGCGCATCTCCGACGAGCAAACCAGCGGCCGCGGACGGCTGGCACGCACCTGGGTCTCGCCCGCTGGCGCCTCGCTCTCGATGTCGGTTCTCCTGTGGCCCGATCACGGGGGAGAGGCCTGGGGATGGTTGTCCCTGCTGGCCGGGATGGCGATCACCGACGCGTTGGAGGAACTCGCCCCGCCGGAGGCGACGGTGGAGCTCAAGTGGCCCAACGACGTGCTGATCGATGGCAAGAAAGTGTGCGGGATCCTCTCCGAACGCATCGAGCAACCCGACGGCGCGCGGGCCGTCGTCGGCATGGGCATCAACATCGCTCTCACCCAGGAGGAGCTGCCGGTGCCGAACGCCACCTCGCTTCTGCTGGCCGGGTTCGAGGTTCGGTCCGTGGATGTGGCAGCGGGCGTGCTGCGTCATTTCGAGCGGCTCTACCGGAAGTGGCGCCGCGACGCCGACCTGCGCGTGCCCTATCAGCGGCGCTGCGCCTCCATCGGCACCGAGCTGCGCATCGTCGTCTCCGAGACCGAAACCGTCACCGGTCGGGGAGTGGGCGTCGACCAGTTCGGGCGCCTGCTCGTCGAGACGGCCGGGGGAGTGCGCGCCTTCGCCGTCGGCGATGTCATCCACGCGCGTCTTCCTCGCTGAAGCTGTCGGCGGGCGCGGCCATCCAGGTCGATTTCGTCAGGGGTTGCCGGCCCTCGAGGCTGAGTTCGTCACTGTTTGAGCCCATCCAGGCTTAGCCAGGTTCTGTACGTCAGCATATGGACGTACAGAACCTGGCTGGCACGAAATGGGCGAGCGAGTGTACGGAATTAACCTGGGTGAGCCCTTCGCCAGCCGCGCGACGGCTGGGCCAGTTCGCGGTGCCCCTCGGAGCTGCCGGTGTCGCGTGTCATGCTTGGGTATGGCTATCAGCAAGGATCTTCTCGGGGCCGACGAACACGTCGTGCTGCACCTGCGCACCCACGTCAAACGGCTCCTCGGTCCCGCAGCCGCGTTGATCCTGCTCGGAGCCGCCACCGGCGTGGCCACGGCCTTGTTCCCGCCGGAGTGGGTGCCCTTGGCCTATTACATCGAGGCGGGCGTGGTGGCGATCCTGGCCCTCTGGTTGGTCATCGTGCCGTTCCTCAACTGGTACACCACCACCTACACCATCACCGACCGTCGGATCATCACGCGCACCGGCATCCTGAACAAACGCGGCCACGATCTTCCGCTAAGGCGTATCAACAACGTGAACTACGAGCACAGCGTGGTCGACCGGATGCTGCGGTGCGGCACGCTGGTGTTCGAGACCGCGGCGGGCAGGCCACTGGTTCTGGACGATGTGCCGCGGGTCGAGCGGGTGCACGTCGCCATCACCGAGCTGCTGTTCGACGAAGGCCCGGATACCGACCGCGGCGAACTGGGAGAGTGACGGATTCAGCGATCTCCCTCGCTCGCGATGGCCGATAGGCTATGCCCGTGACGAGGCGCTACCGGGTAGGCATAGCAGGCGGCGGGCAATTGGCCCGCATGATGCATCAGGCGGCGATCCCTTTGGGTATCGACGTGAGATTGCTGGCCGAGGGGCCGGAGGTATCAGCGGCCCAGGTCATCCCGGACTCCATCGTCGGCGATTACCGGGAACTCGATGTGCTGCGACGTTTCGCCGACGGCTGTGACGCCATCACCTTCGACCACGAGCACGTGCCCACCAAGTACCTGGAGGAGCTCGGCGAGTTCGCCGCCGTTCGCCCCGGCCCGGCGGCGCTGGTCTACGCCCAGGACAAAGCCGAGATGCGCGAGTATCTGAGCGATTTCGGCATTCCTTGTCCGGCCTTCGCCGTCTGCGACGATGCCGCGCAAGCGATCGCCTTCGGCGAGGCCCAAGGCTGGCCCCTCATCCTCAAGACCTCCCGCGGGGGTTACGACGGCAAGGGCGTGTGGAAGATCGACTCGCCGGACGAGATCTTCGAGGTCTTCGAGAACAAGCCGGCGACCTCTGCCGGCGAGCGGGTGCGCATCGTCGCCGAGGAATACATCGATTTCGCGCGCGAACTCTCCGCGCTGGTGGTGCGGGCGCCCTCGGGCCAGGTGGTCGCCTACCCCGTGAGCCAGACCACCCAAACCGGAGGCATCTGCGTCGAGACCATCACCCCCGCCCCGGGCCTCGACGAGGACCGTGCGGCCGAACTGCAGGTGATGGCGATCAACATCGCCACCGAGCTGGGCGTCGTGGGTGTGCTGGCGGTGGAGCTGATGGAGGCGCGCGACGGGCGGATCGTCGTCAACGAACTCGCCATGCGTCCGCACAACACCGGCCACTGGACGATCGACGGAGCTCTCACCAGCCAGTTCGAGAACCACATCCGCGCGGTGCTGGACCTGCCGCTCGGCTCGCCGGAGCCTCGCGCGGAGCACGTGGTGATGACCAACGTGCTGGGCGGCGCCGAGCCGGATCTCACCGGGGCTCTGCAGCACGTCTTCGCCCGTGACCGCGAGATCCGGGTTCACCTCTACGGCAAGGAGGTCACGCCCGGGCGCAAAGTGGGTCACGTCACCGCCTTCGGCTCCACCCTCGATGACGTCCTGCGCCGCACCCGGCACGCTGCCGGCTACCTGATGGGAGACCCCGATGCCTGATCAGCCCACGAACAACCCGCTCGTCTCGATCGTGATGGGCTCCGACTCCGACTGGCCCACGATGAAGGCAGCCGGTGACGCGCTGGCCGAGTTCGGCGTCGCGTATGAGGCCGACGTGGTCTCCGCGCACCGGATGCCGGAGGACATGGTGGCCTTCGGCCGCGAAGCCCACGGCCGAGGAGTCAAGGTGATCATCGCGGGCGCCGGCGGCGCCGCCCATCTCCCCGGCATGCTCGCGGCCCTCACCCCCTTGCCCGTGATCGGGGTGCCGGTACCTTTGAAGTATCTCGACGGCATGGATTCCCTCCTCTCCATCGTGCAGATGCCGGCCGGTGTGCCGGTCGCCACGGTGGCCATCGGCAACGCCCGCAACGCGGGCCTGCTGGCGGTTCGGATGCTGGCCAGCCACGACGAGACGCTGCAGCAGCGCATGGTCGAGTTCCAGGTGGAGCTGCGCGATATGGCCCGCAGAAAGGGCGAAAACGTTCGAAAGGGATGATGCGCGGTGACCGTTGCGGTCGGCGTCACAGACAAGGATCCGTCGCTCGCTTCGGCTGAGGAGGTCTCTCGCGAGTTCGATGTCGACATCGAACGCGGCCTGACTTCCGCGGAGGCCGCTGCCCGGTTGGAGCGTCACGGACCAAACGAACTTCGCGCCACCGAAGGCGAACCCGCCTGGCGCCGCTTCCTGAAGCAGTTCGCCGACCCGCTGGTCTATCTGCTGCTGGTGGCCATCATCATCTCGGTGGCCGCCTGGGTCCTCGAGGGCGCCACCGGCGTGCCGATCGACGCGGTGGTGATCCTCGCCATCGTGCTGGCCAACGCCATCATCGGCTTTGTCCAGGAGAACAGGGCCGCCGACGCGGTGGCCGCGCTGGCCGACATGACCGCCTCCCACGCCACCGTGCTGCGCGACGGGCGATTGACCGATGTTGCCTCGGCCGACATCGTCCCCGGCGACGTGCTGGTGCTGTCGGAGGGCGACGCGGTGGCCGCGGACGGACGCCTGATCAGCGCTTCGTCGCTGCGCGTGCAGGAGGCCTCGCTGACCGGCGAGTCTGAGGCCGTCGCGAAGGACCCCGCCACACTGGATGCCCCGGCGCAGCTCGGCGACCGGCACAACATGGTGTTCAAGGGCACCGCGGTGGCGCGCGGCGTCGGCCGAGCGGTGGTGACCGGCACCGGCATGAACACAGAGGTGGGCAAGATCGCCACGCTGCTCGACGAGACGGTGGACGAGCCGTCGCCGCTGCAGGTGGAGATCGCCAAGATCTCGAAGGCCTTGGGGCTGCTGGTGATCCTGATCGCGATCGGCGTGATGGCCGTCGTGGCGTTGGTCACCGGCGTGGACTCCGCCCAGGAAGGCGTGGAGATCCTGCTGATGGGCGTCTCGCTCGCTGTGGCCGCCGTCCCGGAGGGACTGCCGGCGATCCTCTCCCTGGTGCTCGCCATCGGCGTGCAGGCGATGGCGCGTCGCAACGCCGTGATGAAAGACCTGGAATCGGTGGAGACACTCGGTTCCGTCTCCGTGATCTGCTCAGACAAGACCGGAACCCTCACCAAGAACGAGATGACGCTGCGCGAGATCGTGACGGCCTCGGGCCGGGTGGAGCTGTCGGGCACCGGATACGAGCCCGTGGGTGCGGCGACGGTCGTCGACGGTGATCACGAAACCGTCCTGGACGAGGCGCGGATCGTGTTGGCGGCGGGCTCGGTGGCGAGCAACGCCCAGCTCGATCAGGTGAATGGCCACTGGCAGATCCAGGGCGACCCGACCGAGGCCGCCTTCCTGGTCGCGGCGCCCAAGCTCGACGGGGTGACTGAGCGCGCCGACGCCCACGAGCGTCACGCCGAGGCTCCGTTCGACTCGGAGCGCAAGATGATGTCGGTGCTCGGTGCCGCCGATGACAAGGTGCGGGTGCTCGCCAAGGGGGCTCCCGACGTGCTGCTGGGCCGCTGCGTCGCCGAGCAGGTGGGCCAGGTCGCCCGGCCCCTGACCGATGAGCGTCGCGCCGAACTGGAACGCGTCGTCGTGAGTCTCAGCGAGCAGGGCTACCGCACGCTGGGCGTCGCGTGGCGTGAGGCCGACGACGCCGACCGCGACGGTTTTGGCGAGGATTCCGAGCGAGATCTCGTCTTCGCCGGCGTGGTGGGGATCATCGATCCACCCCGCAAGGAGGCCGCCGATGCCATCGCCGATGCGCACCGTGCGGGCATCAACACCGTGATGATCACCGGTGACCATCCCGTCACGGCCGCGCGCATCGCCTCCGATCTGGGCATCGTCGAGGACGGCCACGAGGTGGTCGCGGTGACCGGCCGTGAGCTGGAGGAGATGGATGAGACCCGTCTTTCCGAGGTGGTGCAGGAGGCTCGCGTCTATGCGCGGGTCTCTCCCGAGCACAAGCTCCGGATCGTCGACGCTCTCCAGGCCAATCGGCAGATCGTCGCCATGACCGGCGACGGCGTCAACGATGCCCCCGCGCTGAAGTCTGCCGACATCGGCATCGCGATGGGCATCACCGGCACCGAGGTGACCAAGGAAACCGGGGAGATGATCCTCGGCGACGACAACTCCTCCACGATCGTCGCCGCGGTACGGCGTGGGCGGGTGATCTTCGACAACATCAAGAAGTTCATCCGCTACCTGCTCAGCTCCAACATGGGCGAAGTGGCCACCGTCTTCCTCGGCGTGGTGCTGAGCGGCGTGATCGGCCTGGCAGATCCCGCCAACCCTGGTGCCGCCGTCGTGCCCTTGCTGGCGACGCAGATTCTCTGGATCAACCTGGTGACCGACTCCGGGCCTGCCCTGGCCATGGGCGTCGATCCGGAGATCGACGACGTGATGGCCCGAAAGCCCCGGAGCATGGACGAGCGGATCATCGACGGCCACATGTGGAGCCGGATCATCGGCATCGGCCTCGTGATGGGCGTGCTCAGCCTCATCGTGCTCGACCTCACCCTGCCCGGCGGTCTGCTGAGCGGCATGGAACACCTGGCATCGACCGAGCAGCAACTCGACGTGGCTCGCACCACGATGTTCACGGCGCTGGTGTTCATGCAGCTGTTCAACGCGCTGAACAGCCGCTCGGACCTGGCCAGCGCCTTCGACCATCTGTTCACCAACCGGTGGCTGTGGATCTCGCTGGCCGGCGCGACGGTGGCGCAGGTGCTCGTCGTCGAGGTGCCGTTCCTGCAGCACGCCTTCGGCACCACCTCGATCAGTCCGGCCCACTGGGCGCTGGCCGTCGGCGCCGGCGCAGCGGTGCTGGTCTTCGAAGAGATCGTGAAGGTCCTCCGCCGCCTCCGCGCGACATCCTCGTAGGCAGACTGCTCGTAGACGGACGACGGGGGAAGCTGCGACAGATCCGCGGCATCCATCGATTCGTGGATCAGGGAGAGCGCCTCTGAGCTGAGGTAGGCGGTGGAAAGGCCGCCGCCCAGCCAGGGTTCGATGTCGGTGGCGTAGTCCAAGTCCTCATCGGCCAGGTCGTCTTCGAAGAGGCTGAAGAGTGCCTCCTTGTAGTCGTTGGTCTCGGCGTTGACCTCGAGCTGCGGGAACTTGTTTGCGATGTTGCGCAGGGCGAGCTGATCCGCAGCGGCCGGCTTCAAGTTGAGTTCGGCGGAGAGAACCACATCGGCGGGCAAGCGCATCGCCCGACGAGGTCACTCCAGGCTGGTGGTGTCTCCGCTGGCGATCGCGTCGAAGATCCTCGTCGCGGCTGCCTCGTCCCACAAGATGGTGGAGCCCACATCGGTCATGTAGTTCGCGTCGGCGACGGGCACCGTCATCTGGAGGCCGTCTCCGCGCATGATCGCGACGAAGCCGAGGCCGGCGGAGCCCATCTCGAAGACGTTGGTGCTGTCTCCACGGTGCAGCGTGTGGGACGCCGCCATATTGAGCCGCCAGTATGCGAACGGGTTGAGCAACGTCCACGGGCTGATCGCCCGCTTGGTGATCTGAGCGATCACTTCGCGCTGGCGCTCCACCCGTCCCAGATCGCCACGAGGATCGGCCTTGCGCATCCGCACATAGCCCAGGCCGGTGACGCCGTCGAGCATCTGGCAGCCGGCAGGGATATCCAGGTGGGAGTCGCGGTCTTGGATCGGGTTCTCGGGACACACCTCCACGCCACCGACGGCGTCGATCATATTGACCAGACCGAGAAGACCGATCTCCATGTAGCCATCGATCTGAATGCCCGTGCTGCCCTCGATCGTCTCCGTCAGCAGGGGCGCGCCGCCGAAGGCGAAGGCCGCGTTCAACCGGTTACGGCCGTGACCCGGGATGTCGACCAGGGAGTCGCGGGGCAGAGACAACAAGACCGGCTGGCCTTTCCTGGGCCGATGGAGCAGCATCATGGTGTCGGTGCGCTGGCCCTCGACGTGTCCGGTGCCCAGCCGACGGCGCTCGTCGTCGCTCAGATCGTCGCGCGTATCGGAACCGACGAGCAGCACCGTGGTGCCCGGCTGACCCGGCAGCGGGGTGCTGCTGGATGCATCCACCTTGGAGATGCTGAAGACCGCGTAGAGCGGTGTGGCGATCATGAACACCAGCCAGGCCAGGATGACGATGACCACGGTGCGGAACACGGGGAAGCGGCGCTTCGTTCTGGTCCTCGGCCTAGGAGCCGCGGGAGGGCCACCTGATGCGGGGCGCGCCTCGGGTGGTCTGTGCGGATAGCCCGATGCCGCGCCGGGCTCCGGGTAACCGGAGGAGGGTGCTTCTTCGGAGATGGGACCGGTCGAACGCCGCGTGGAACCGCCCCGGGGATTGGCCTGCCGTCCGGGCTCGGGCGGCATCACCGCGGTGTGCTCGTCCTCGTCGCGGTGATAGAGCCAGTCCATATTCGGATCGTGCCGCTTGTCGCTCATGGTCCTCCAGATGTGCAGCCACGCAGTGTGGGCTGGGGTCCAAGCATACGAGCCGAGTCACGCCAAGACATCCGCCCGAGGTAGTAGCGTGGTCTCGTCATTCCCCCTACTCCAGACCCCGAGGAGCCTGCGATGACAACGCCGGAGATCAGCGTGATCATGCCCGTGCTCAACGAGGAGCGTCATTTGGCGGACGCCGTCCGCAGGGTGCTGGAGCAGCAATACGACGGAGGCATCGAGCTCTTGCTGGCCGTCGGGCCCTCTGCAGATCGCACCCACGAAATCGCCGACGAGCTGGCCGCCGCCGACCCGCGGATCACAGTGCTCGACAACCCGACCGGTCTCACCCCCGCGGGCCTGAACATCGCCATCAGGGCGGCCCGCAACGAGATCGTCGTGCGCGTCGACGGGCATGGCGAGTTGAGCGACGGATACCTGGCGACGGTGGCGCGTCTGCTGGAGGAGACGGGTGCGGCCAACGTCGGAGGCCTGATGGATGCGCGGGGTGTCAGTCCGGTCCAGGAAGCGGTGGCCGCGGCCTACAACTCCCCATTCGGGTTGGGAGGAGGGGGTTTCCACCTCGCCGACACACCCGCGGGGCCTGCTTCCACCGTGTATCTGGGGGCGTTCCGGCGTTCCATCCTGCTGAAGATGGGCGGCTACGACGAGACCATGCATCGTGCCCAGGATTGGGAACTGAACCATCGGCTCCGTGAGGCGGGCCATCTGGTCTACTTCAGCCCAGAGCTTCGGGTCACGTATTGGCCGCGTTCCTCCGTCTCAGCCCTCGCGACGCAGTTCTACCGCACGGGGCAATGGCGCAGGGAGGTGATGCGTCGCCACCCGGAAACCAGGAGCGTGCGCTATCTCGTGCCGCCCGTGGCCGTGACGGGGATGGCGGCGGGGCTCCTCGGCGGGGTAGTGGGGCTGGTCACCGGCCGCCGGCTGCTGAGCTGGCTGTTCCTCGCCCCCGTGCTGTACCTGGTTTTCCTGGTCGTTGCGACGCTGACCATGAGCGTGCCTTCGCTGAGCGCGCGGCTGCGGATGCCGCTGGTGCTGGCGGTCATGCACGTGTGTTGGGGAGCGGGCTTCTTGCGCGGCGTTCCTCGTCATGTCTACGCCTGACGCACCATGGCACAATAGGCCGCGTGAAGGAGAGCGACGCCATCTCTCGCCGGCGAACGGCAGGGAGCCGTGATGTCAGGACGGCGCCTTTCCAGCGCTCCTAGGGATCCACTGATGTGTCGCGGTGACCGAGGCGAATAATGCTCCGGCTCGCCACTGCCGTGTGGCCGGAGCTGCAAACCGAGATGCGTGAGCCGTTCACCATCCCGAGAACCGAATGCGAATGAAACGAGGAACCATGAGCCAGAACTTCCGAACCGTCTTGCGCGGCTATGAGCCGGCCCAGGTGGATGCGGAGATCTCCGCGCTGTCCACGGAGCTCGAGAATGCGCGCGCGGAGTTGGGAGCGCTGCACGCTCAGCTGGCCGATGCGCGGCGGGGGCAGACTGTCTTGGAGCAACGTGTCACCGCCGCGGAGGCGCGGCTGGCGGAGGCCGCGCGCGCCAGCGAGGCCGTGGTCGCCCCCACCTATGCCGGTCTCGGGGAACGCATCGGCGAGATGCTCACCCTGGCCGAGGAAGAGGCGAAGGAGATGCATCGCAGCGCCAAGCAGGAGGCGCAGCGGTTGGTTGATCTGGCGCGGGAGCGGGCCTCCCAGACCGCTGCCAAGGCCGACCGCTATGCGGCAGAGACCCGAACCGCCGCGGAAGACGATGCCGAAGCCATGCTGGCCAACGCGCAGCACCGGGCGGACGAGTTGATGGATCATGCCGATAGGCAGTCGGCCGCGCGTCGCGAAGAAGCAGAGGTGCTCTTCGAGGCGCAGCAGGCCAAGGCTGCCCAGGCCGCCGCCGACTTCGCGCGGGCCCTCGCCGAGCGGGGAGATCGTGCGACCGCGGAGTTCGAGGCACAGATGGGCGAGCGCGCGGAACGCCTGCGCGTGGCGGAGGAAAACCTGCGGGCGGCCGAGAACGAGGCGCTGCGGATCGTCGCCGACGCGCAAAGCCAGGCCGAGGCCTTGCGGACGAAGACCCAGCACGACACCGACGAGCTGGTCACCCAGGCCCGCACCAAGGCGGAGCGGATCCGCCGAGACTCCGAGCGCGAACTGGCGGCCGTCACCCAGCGCCGTGACGCCATCACCGCGCAACTCACCAACGTGCGTCAGATGCTGGCCACGCTCGGGGGTGGCGGTGCCGCGGGGCTGCTGGCCGAGGTGGTGGCCCCGGCCCAGCCCGCACCCGCCGTGGAAAGCGCGCAAGACGCGATGGAAGACGGTGCGGAAGTCCGCGAGGAGTCCGCGAACTAGGCGAACCTGCTAGCGCGCTCCTGTTCGGCGATTCGGGTCAGGGCGTCATCGTGCCCGCCGACGACGATGACGCTGGAGCCACGCCCCAAGACGGGGGCAGCCAGAAGCTCGCGTACGGCCGGCCAGCCGGGGGATGGATCAGAGAACAACAGGCGTGCATCGCGGCCTGATGTGGCTGAGACCTCGGCGTGCGTGATCTCGTCGAAGGCGGGCGCGCCCGGGTCGGCGGCGGTGCTGTTGAAGAGGTCCGGCTGCGAGAACACCTCGGCGTAGTCCAGGCAGCCGGCCGGTGGCGTCGGGAAGCCGACGCCGAGCGGGTGCAGGGAACAGGCGACGGTGTCCGGGCCCCGTCGCTCGTCCGCCGGGCCGACGACGGTCAACTCGGCGGTCCCCGTCACCTCCGTCGAGATGCCGCAGCCTCGTTGCCAGGCTGCCGCGATCCACACCAGGGTCACCCAGTGCCCGGGATGGGTGCGTGCCAACCCCAACTCGATGGTCGATCCCTGCTCCACACCCAGGTCGTCGATGAGGTTCGCCGTCTTGCTGACCCAGTTGGCGAAGGTCACCGCCGACAACTCGATGCGCGATCCCGCGGCTTGGTCGTAGTGGGTGATCAGCGGGCCTGCCCCGTTGATCCGGACTCGTTCCTGCAGCGCATCGGTGAACATGGCCCCGAGCCTAAAGCCTTCCAGGGGTGTCCTCCACTCCCGCGCGATCGCTCCGGTACGCTCCGGGGCATGCGTTACGTGGTGATCATGGCGGGGGGCTCGGGCACGCGGTTGTGGCCGTTGTCGCGACAGGGGCGGCCCAAGCAGCTGCTGGACCTCTTCGAGGGGCGGTCGTTGCTGCGCACGGCCTACGAACGCGTGGTCGACCTCGTAGGTCCGGAGCGCGTGCTCGTGGTGTGCGGCCGCGCCTATGCCGATGACGTGGCGACGCAGCTGCCGGAACTGCCCACCACCAACATTCTCGGCGAGCCGATGGGGCGCGACTCGCTGAACGCCGTCACCTGGTCCACGGCGGAGCTGGCCGCGCGTGATCCGGAGGCCGTCGTGGCGATGGTCACGGCCGATCAGGTCATCACCCCCGTCGACGAGTTCCAACGCTCGTTGACCGAGGCCTTCGAGGTGGCCGAGAAGCGCCCGGAGGCGCTGGTGACGCTGGGCGTCGTGCCCACCTCGCCGCACACCGGCTACGGCTACCTGTGGCGCGGAGACGAGATGGCGGGCTTCGACGGGGTCTGTCGCGTCGCCGAGTTCAAGGAGAAGCCGGAACGCGCCGTCGCGGAGCAATACCTGGCCAGCGGCCAGTACTGGTGGAACTCCGGCATGTTCGTGTGGCGTGCCACCACCCTGCTGCGCCAACTCGCCGCCCTGCTGCCGGAGGAGCATGAGAAGATCACCCGGCTGGTGGCGCACCCGGAGCAGCTGGACGAGATTTTTCCGACGCTGAAGAAGACCTCGATCGACTACGCGATCATGGAGCCCGTCTCTCACGGCAAGGCCGACGGCGTGGTCTACGCGGTGCGGCTCGACATCGAATGGCGCGACATCGGTGGTTTCGTCTCGCTCGCGGAACTGTTCAGCACCGATGCCGACGGCAACGCCGTCCAAGGGCGCACGGTCACCATGGATTCCTCTGGGTGCGTGGTGGTCAATGCCTCCGGCCACGATCATCTGGTCGCGACGCTGGGCCTTCGGGACAGCCTCATCGTCGTCACGCCCACCGCCACTCTCGTGTGCGCACTGGACGAGGCGGAACGGATTCGCGCGCTCGTCGACCGGATCCGGGACGAGGCAGGCGCCGAGTTCGCCTGAGAAAAGCTTCAGGATGACAGCTACCCGACAAGGGTGCCTATAATTACGACGTTGGAATTCGTCCGGTACCGCAACGAGGAAGGGGGCGCTCGTGGCTGATTTCTTGCTGGACATCTTCGAAGATCTCGATGGCGCCTACGCGTGGCAGGCGGAAGCGCTCTGCGCGCAAACGGATCCTGAGGCGTTTTTCCCGGAGAAGGGTGGATCCACTCGGGAGGCGAAGCAGGTGTGCCAGAGCTGCACCGTGCGCGCCGAATGCTTGGACTACGCGCTCGCCCACGACGAGCGATTCGGCATCTGGGGCGGGCTCTCCGAACGCGAGCGCCGACGTCTGCGCCACGCCGCGAGCTGATTGCAAGAGCTCCCGCCATTGGTGGCCGGCCGTGCTCGGCCGAGAGGGACTGACGGGAACCTCGGTGGTGGCACACCGCTGCTGCCGTTGCCTTGATCGGTGCATCCTTAATCTCCTGATATAGGCTCGACCACCGTGGTAGGGGATTCTGGGGGATCTCTCAAGTATCGGGAGGAAACCGTGAGCGAAGAGCAACCGGGCGACCGGCTCACTGATCTGTGGGCCTGGGCGGATGAAGACGAGGGGACGGACGGGCTCGACCCGATCGATCCCGCCGTCGTCACCGCGGTCATGGTGGTGCGCAACGCCGCCGACTGGTTGCCCCGTCAACTCGAGTCGCTACGCCAGCTCGACGTCCGCCCGGGACGGTTGGTGGCCGTCGACAACAGATCCACCGACGACTCCACCCAGCTTCTGGCCGCCGCCGTCGAGGAGGGCCTCCTGGACGAGGTGCTTCGCGGAGACTCCCAATGGAGCTTCGGTCGTGCCGTCGCCGAGGCGCTGGGGGGTGAGACGCCGGAGTGGATCTGGCTGCTGCATGACGATTCCGCGCCGCGACGCCACGCCTTGGCGCGCCTGCTGCATGCGGCGCGCACCGCGGATGTGCTCTACCCCAAGCTGCTCCAGCCGCCTCGTCGCAACTACCCGGACACCTTGGCAGAGGTGGGGCAATCCATCACCAAGGGCGGCCACCGGGTGCTCTCCGTCGACGAGGGCGACATCGATCAGCACCAGATGGATCCGTCGGCCGTGCTGGGAGGTTCCACCGCTGGAATGCTCGTGCGTGGCACCACGTGGGCGGCGCTCGGTGGACTCGCACCCGAGGTGACACGGCATCGTGATGGCGTCGATTTCGGCTGGCGCGCGAACGCCGCCGGATGGAGGGTCGTCACCACCCCCGAGGCTGCCCTGGTGCATCGCGCGTCCGGGCGAACCGGTGAGCGTAGCGGGGAACGCCATCCCCATGAGGACGATCGTTTCGCCGCGCTGACCGTGGTGGCGGCCAGGGGAACGAGCGGTTTCTCCCTGTGGTTCTTCAGCTGGCTGCGGGCGCTGGGGTTCCTGTTCGCAAAATCCCCCGGATACGCAGCAGCAGAGCTGCGCGCTCTCGGGCGATGGCGGCGCTCACGCAGCCAAGTCGCTGCGCTCGCCGCGCGTCTGCCGAAGGGCGAAGCCGGGGACATCGACGATCTGCTGCCCCACCGGTTGTGGCCACTGACCAATGCGTTCGATGCGATGGGCAACTCGATCTCCGAGCGCTATCGCAACCTCACCCGCCAGGAGGTGGACACCTCCATCGACGAGCTGACCAGCGATGAATACGTCGCGGTGCAGCCCCCCAGCCGGGTACTCAACCCCCTCACCCTTCTCACCCTGGGACTTCTGGTTTCCGGGGCGGTGGCGGGATGGTCGCTGATCGGCCGGGGCACCGTCGCGGGGGGTGGGCTGCTGCCGGCTCCCGCGAATTTCCAGGAGGCATGGCGCTCGTTCCTTGAGCCCATCGCGGCCGACAGCGGAAATGCCCCATGGCTCGGATTCGCCGCGCTCGGTTCTCTTCTGTCCTTCGGACACACCAACGGCTTCGTGATCGTCATGCTGATGATCGCCCCCCTGCTGGCCGGGTTGTCGGCCTTCGCGGCGCTGAGAACCTTCAACGTGCGATTCTCGCTGGCGGGAGCGGTGGCCGGGGCGTGGGCGGCCGCTGTCATCGTGCTCGGGCTCGTCACGGCCGGTGACATCTCCGGAATGGTGCTGGCGGTCGTGGGACCGCGGATCGTCGTGGCGGTGCACAGGGTCCTGGTCAACGAGGCCTCCGGCGCGGAGCGGTTGCGCAGGCCTGCGGCCGTGGCGCTGTGGCTGCTGATCGCCGCCGCGGTATGGCCGGCGGCCCTGGCTCTGGCGACACTGGTGGCCCTGATCGCAGCGATCGCACGCCGAGTGACCTGGGGTGATGCCATCGTCACGGTGGTGCCGGTCTGGCTGTTCCTCGGCCCGTGGTTGCCCACCTTGGCGCGCTACCCCGGACGGATTCTGACGGGCGCCGACCCCATGGCTTGGCCAGATTTCCCGCCCGCGTCCTACGGCGTGCTGGCGGGCCGCCTCATCCCCTCCGGCCTCCCGGTGTGGCTGAACGTGGCCTTCTTCGCGGTGCTGGGCATCGTGACCGCGATTGCCTTGATACGGATCAAGCGCGCGCTGGTGAGGTGGGCGGCGTTGGCCGCGATCGGGGTGCCGATGATCCTCGGTGTGGTCGCGTCGAGGTTGGCCGTGCCCGTCATCGGCGGCGAGGCCCGTGCGCTGCTGACGGCCTGGGCGCTGATGGTGGTGGCTGCGGCTCTGATCACGATCGTGTTCGCCGATCGGCCTCGCAAGAACGAGCGGAGGTCGCGTCGCCACCTGGTAGCGAGCATCGCCTTGGCGCTGGCCGCCACCATGGTGGCCGGCACCTGGGCCGTGGTGGGCTTCAACGGCGCGGTGCAACTGACGCGTCCCGCGTTGCCGGGTTACGTGCGCGATGTCATCGATTCGCCCCGCGATACCCGCGCCCTGCTGATCGAGCGGCACAGCGACACCCAGTTCAGCTGGAACCTCGTCGATTCCCGCCAGCCCAAGTGGGGGACGGGGGAGCGCAACCCGGCGGGTGCCCGAGAAGCCGAGTACGCCGCGGCCGTGCAGGCCTTCTCCGGGGCCACGGTGCCCGAGGACCTCGCGGCGCGCCTGGCGGAGCTCGGCATCTCGCACGTGTGGATGAGCGGCTTCACCTCCGAGCAGCTCGCCAGCATCGGCAACGCGGCAGGGCTCACCAGTGCCGCTGCCGATGACGACTCGATGGTGTGGACCGTGGTCGGGATGGTCAGCCGGGCGGCCGTCGTCGACGGAGAACAACGCGACCCGGTGGTCACCGGAACGCTGCCGGAGGGACCCGCATCGCGAACGCTGGTGCTGGCCGAGTCGAGTGATTCGGTATGGCGCGCCCAGGTGGGTGGCGAGGAACTGCGGCGGATCAGCGCCCAGTCCGAGCGCGACCAGCTCGTCTTCGAGCTGGGGGAGCGCGGCGGCACACTCACCTATGGCCCGTCGGAGGCATGGTGGGCCGTGGCGTGGCATGGTGCCGTGCTGCTCGGCTTGCTGATCCTGCTGGCTCCGACGATCGGCTCCGCGAACAGTGCGCGCCGTGGACAGGGGAACTGAGATGCTGCGCAGAATCCTGGAAGTGGTTTTCGGTTTGGCCGCTGTGGTGGCGATCACCTTGGCAGCCACCCGGCTGACCCCCGTCCCGTTGCCCCGGATAACCGAGGTCGAGCCGCCGCGCGATCAGCGCATCGTGTGTCTCACTCCCGGCTCCGGCACCCTCTATGCGCAAGGCGATGAGGCACTCGCGGTGTCGATGCTGGACGAAGAGGCATCGGAGCGAGGCACCACCGTCGTGGAGGAGGTTCGCGATCATCCGCTCACGCTGCGGGGCGTGCAGCCTGCTGGCGGCGTCATGAGCACGGCCGGTGCATCCGGGTTCATCGGATGCCAGCCCCCGGCATCGAGCGGCATCGTGCAGGTGGCAGACGCCGAGCTCTCCGAGCTGCGCATCGTCAACCCCGACGCCACCGACGCGGCCGTGAATCTCACCCTCTACGGCCCCGACGGTGAGGTGCTCGCTCTGGGAGCTCGCGGCATCGTCGTCGCTCCTCATGGCAGCCGCACCATCGCGTTGTCGGTGCTGGCTGAGCGGGATGGACCGTTCGGCGTCGCGTTCGACACCTCGCGCGGCAGGGTAGCGCTCATGGCGGTCGTGACCGGCGGCGCCACGACGATCCCGCACCAACCCGCCGAGCGACATCTGATCCCCGGAGTCGCGCAAGGAACGCCGGCGCAGCTCGTGCTGAGCAACCCGAGCACCGAGCGCGCGGCCGCCGAGGTGTATGTGCTCGGGGCCAATGCCCGCTTCCAGCCGTCGGGGGGTGCCGGGGTGTCTATTCCCGCGGGAGGCAGCGTGCTGGTGGACCTCAGCGACGGCATAGCCGGCGAGGCGGCCGCCATCGAGGTGGCGGCAGACCAGGCGATCGGCGCCACTGTGTTCGGCGGAACCGCCGGGGCCATGAACCCGGCGGAGGCGGGTCTCAGTCTTCGGGCCTTCGGGCCTTCCGGGGGAAGCATCCAGCTCAGCAATCCCGGTGAGAACGACGTGACAGCCACCGTCGCGGTCACCAGCACGGAGGATTTCCCCACCGAGACCGAGGTGGTGGTTCCCGCGGGAACCACCGTGGTGCATCCTCTCCCCGGGGACGACAACGTCGTGGTGGAGGTCACGTCGCCGACCCCGGTGTTCGGAGCGCTGACCTATGCCCAGAACAACTCGGCGGCGATACCCCTGAATGCCGCGCCGGAAGAGGAAAGCGAAGCCCTCACGGCAGAACTCGTTCCGACGCTGCGCTGAGAGATCTCTCGCTTCAGTCGATCTCGAAGTCGTCTCCCGCCAACTCCGAGATCGGGCGGGCGGTCAGCATGCTGAGCTGCTCGACGATGGTGCGGTGAACCAGCATGCGAAGATCGGCGCGGCTGGAGCAGCGATGTTCCAAAGGGCGCTCGAAGACCACGATCTGGGCCTTGCGGCTCCGGGTGGGCTCCACCGCGGCGGAAAGCGGCACACGATCGCCGGACCACGCGGTATTGAGCGGAGGAACGTCTTCCACGCCGACGATGACCCCGTCGAAGGCGCCAGGGCAATGCGCCGTGATCTCCGCGATCGCCGACGTGACGCAATCGTTGAAGAAATCGGTCCTGCTGGCCCGCCCCGGACGGGCGCCGGATGGTGACTGCGGGGAGACGAGCGGTCCCCGCATCCCTCGTCCGTGCCGGTCACGTTGGTTTCTCATGCGATCAGCGTAGCCGCCCCTCTTCACACGAACCACCCGGTGAAATCCGTGGGGATGTCGGTGCTCTGGGTTAGTCTCCTGGCGTGCGTAGATGTTCCCGGACGGCCTGTCTCTCGCCCGCCGTGGCGACGCTCACTTTCGACTACGCAGAGTCCACGGCGGTGCTGGGTGTGCTGGCGGTGGAGGCGGAACCCGGCGCTTATGATCTCTGCGCCCGTCATGCCGAGTCCACGAGCGTGCCCAGGGGCTGGCAGGTGATCCGCCTGCCGCGCGAGCACGTGCGCCGGGAAGAGGTGCTCGACGACGAGTTGGTCGCGCTGGCCAATGCCGTGCGCGAGATCGGCCTTCGCCACGATGTCGATCCACCGGAACCGATCCATCCGGAGCCTCCCGCGCAAGACGGGATGCGCGCCGGCCACCTGCGCCTGGTTACCGACGATTCCGCAGGTTCGTAACGGCCGCGGGGCTAAGCTGTCACCCATGCTGCAGCCGGTTATCTTCAAAGCGAACGACATCAGGGGTGTCGTCGCGGGGCCCGATCCCGAATGGGATCCCGACGGCGCCCGCCTGCTGGGTGCGGCATTCGTCGACCTCACCGGAGCGCGGGAACTGGTGCTGGGGCGCGACATGCGACGGATGGGCCGTGAGCTTTCGCTGGCATTCGCCGACGGGGCGCGCCGCGCCGGGTGTTCCGTGATCGATGTGGGCCTGACCAGCACCGACCAGCTGTGGTTCGCCTCCGGATGGCTGGACCGTCACGGCGTGCAGTTCACCGCCAGCCACAACCCTGCCGAGTACAACGGCATCAAGTTCTGCCTTCCGCAGGCCAAGCCCGTGGCCACCGACTTCACCCTCGTGCTGCGCGACAGGGCAGCGGTCATCGAGGTGGGCGAGACGGTCACCGGTGCCTATCGAGAAGTGGACTCGCTACAGGCCTACGCCGAGAAGCTGCGCGCACTCACCCCGATGCGTGGCGAGCGTGCGCTGAAAGTGGTGATCGATGCCGGCAACGGCATGGCCGGCCATACGGCCGCCGCGGTGCTGGAGGGCCGGGAGCTGGATATCGTCGGGCTCTACCTCGAACTGGACGGCACCTTCCCGAATCATCCCGCCAATCCTTTGGAGCCGGAGAACCTGGTGGATGCGCAGGGCGCGGTCGTCGCGCACGGTGCGGATCTGGGCCTGGTCTTCGACGGCGACGCTGATCGCTGTTTCATCATCGACGAGCGCGGCGAATGCGTCGATCCCTCGGTGGTCACCGCTCTGATCGCCGTCCAGGAACTGCAGCGGGATCCGGGAAGCACGGTGGTGATCAACACCATCACCTCGCAGTGCGTGGCCGAGGCCATCGAGGGCAGGGGCACGCTGGTGCGTTCCAAAGTGGGCCATACCTATGTCAAGGGCCTCATGGCCGAGCACGACGGGGTTTTCGGTGGTGAGCATTCCGCGCACTACTATTTCCGCGATTTCTGGTCGGCCGATACCGGGATGCTCGCCGCGCTGCACGTCATCGAGATGCTGCGCGCCAGCGACGGACCGCTGTCGGCGCTGGCCGCCCGGTTCGACGGCTACGTGCGTTCCGGGGAACTGAATTCGACGGTGGACGACGCGCAGGCCTGTCAGGAGGTCGTGGCGTCGGCCTTCGATGGCCGCGGCGCCATCGATTGGACCGATGGGCTGACCATCGCCGATGAGTCCGAGGGCTGGTGGGTGAATCTGCGGCCCAGCAATACGGAACCGCTGCTGCGGCTGAACGTGGAGGCGCGCACCGACGACCAGATGGTCGCGTTGCGCGACGAGGTGCTCGCACTCGTGCGCGACTGACTCAGGAAAACGCTGATCAATGAGGAGGGAATATGGCTGAGCACATTCCGATGGATCTCTCGGCGGAGCTGCTGGCCTTGCTGGCCTGTCCGTCGTGCCACGGCAAGTTCGCGGTGGACTACGACACGAACGAGCTGATCTGCACCAACCAGGCCTGCGGCTTGGCCTACCCGGTGCGCGAAGACATTCCGGTCCTGCTGATCGACCAGGCCCGCAGCACGCTATGAGCCGCCCGCTCTGCGACGACTCGCGCCTGGAGAACCCACGGCTGGTCGACGACGAACGGTTGCGATGGCTGGCGGGTACGGGGGCGCGCATCCGGCGGGCGATGCTGAACGAGCCCGTGGGTCAGCTCTCCCGCGCGGATCGGCCCCGGGGCGTTCTGGTTCTGGGGAGCGAAGCGCGGCTGGTGCGCGCGGTGCTGGAGCCCTCCTGCCCGGTGCCGTTCATGGCCTGGCCCGGTCCTGGGCTGCCGGCCTGGGTCGGCCCCCTCGACCTGGTGGTGGTGCTGGGGCATCGGCAGAGCCCCGCCTGGGTGGTGCAGTGCGCGGCCGAGGCCCTGCGTCGGGGCGCGACGATGATCGTGGCCGCCCCCGAGACCTCTGAGCTGGCCGGTGCGACCGCGTCGCAGAGCACAACCCTGCTGCCCACCGCCGACGGCGATCCGATGGCTGCGGCGATCGCCGTGCTGGCCCTCCTGGGCGACCTCGGCCTCGGCCCGGAGGTGCGGCCCGAGCATGTGGCGGATGCCGCAGACTTGGTGGCGGAGACCTGCGCACCCACCGCGGACCTCTCGGTCAATCCCGGCAAGGACCTCGCTCTCGGCCTCGCCGAACGACTGCCGCTGATCTGGGGCGGAACCACGCTGGCCGGGCGCGCGTCCCGCCGGATCGCGGAGGCCATCCGGCGGGCCTCCGGGGTACCCGCCCTGGCGGCCGACGATGGTGAGCTGGATACCCTGCTGCGCGCGGTCACGCCCAAGGATCTGTTCGCCGATCCGGGTGACTCCGATCAACTGGAGCCCGTGCTGGTGCTGCTTGACGACGACAAGTTGCCCGAGCAGCTCACGGGAACGGCCGACCGATTGGCGCGGCTCGCCGATGCCGTCGACGTGCGCATCGTCCGCATCTCCTCGGGCGACGCGGAACTGAGCAGCAGCGACGTCGAACGGTATGTCACCCTGCTGCAGCGCGGTCTCTACGGCGCCGCGTATCTGGAGATCGCGTTGACGCCCGTCGAGGAGACATCATGATCGCACCCCGTATGTCGCAGGAACCGGCGCCCAAGGTTCTCGTGCTGAACGGCCCCAACCTGGGGCGCCTCGGCACGCGACAGCCGGAGGTCTACGGCGGCACCACCCATGCCATGCTGGCCGAGCACCTCGTCGAAACCGGCCGGGGTATGGGTCTCGACGTCGAGGTGCGCCAGACCGAGCACGAAGGGGAGATGATCTCCTGGCTGCACGAGGCTGCCGATACGGATGCTCGTGTGGTGATCAACGCCGGTGCGTGGACGCATTACTCCTACGCCATCGCGGATGCCGCCGCCTTGGTGAGCGCCTACGTCGAGGTGCACATCTCCAACGTGCACGCCCGCGAGTCCTTCCGGGCGCACAGCGTGCTCTCCGCCAAGGCCGACGGCATCATCGTTGGTTGTGGGGTGGGCGGCTACGACCTGGCGCTCGCCCACCTGGCCGCATACTTGCCCTCCTGAGACCTCTCAACCTCCCCGGAATCGGCCGCTCCGGAGGAACGGGATAGAGTGTGCAGGTGGATTTTCGCGTAGCTGACCTGTCCTTGGCCGACTTCGGGCGCAAGGAGATCACCCTTGCCCAGCACGAGATGCCGGGGCTGATGGCGATGAGGGAGCGCTACGGCGACACCAAGCCGCTGACCGGCGCTCGCATCGCGGGGTCGCTGCACATGACCATCCAGACGGCGGTGCTGATCGAGACCCTCGTCGCCCTGGGCGCCGAGGTGCGCTGGGCGTCGTGCAACATCTTCTCCACCCAAGACCACGCCGCGGCGGCCATCGCCGTGGGTCCCGATGGCACCCCGGAGGATCCGCAGGGTGTGCCGGTGTTCGCCTGGAAGGGCGAGAGCCTGGCGGAGTACTGGTGGTGCACCCGCCAGATCCTCGCCTGGCCGGACGGGCAGATGCCCAACATGATCCTCGACGACGGCGGCGACGCCACGTTGCTGGTTCACTTGGGGGTGGAGTCCCAGAGGACAGGCCGGGTGCCGGAGGCGGCCGACGGCGACTCCGACGAGTACCGGGTGATCCTGGACGCACTGCGCGAAGAGCAGGGGCGCACCGACTGGGAGGCGCTGGCCTCCAGCATCAAGGGCGTCACCGAGGAGACCACCACCGGAGTGCACCGGCTCTACGACATGGCCAAGCGGGGCACCTTGCTGTTCCCGGCGATCAACGTCAACGACTCGGTGACCAAGTCGAAGTTCGACAACAAGTACGGCTGCCGGCACTCGCTGGTGGACGGCATCAACCGCGCCACCGATGTGCTGATCGGCGGGAAGGTCGCCGTGATCTGCGGCTACGGCGACGTGGGCAAGGGCTGCGCGGAATCGCTGCGCGGCCAAGGTGCCCGGGTGATCGTCACCGAGGTGGACCCCATCTGCGCGCTCCAGGCCGCGATGGACGGCTACCAGGTGGCTGCGCTGGATTCGGTGGTCGAGTCCGCCGACATCTTCATCACCGCCACCGGGTGCCTGAACGTGATCACCGCCGAGCAGATCTCACGAATGAAGCATCAGGCCATCGTGGGCAACATCGGCCACTACGACAACGAGATCGACATGGCCGGCCTCGAGCAGCGCGCCGATGTCACCAAGATTGAGATCAAGCCGCAGGTGCACGAGTGGCGCTTCGACGACGGTCACTCGGTGCTGGTGCTCTCCGAGGGACGCCTGATGAACCTGGGCAACGCCACGGGCCACCCGTCGTTCGTGATGAGCAACTCCTTCACCAACCAGGTGCTGGCCCAGATCGAACTGTTCACCCGCATCGAGGAGTACCCCGTCGGCGTTTATGTGCTGCCCAAGCACCTGGACGAAGAGGTGGCCAGGCTGCATCTTGCTTCGTTGGGGGTCGAACTGAGCACCCTCACGGACGAGCAGGCCGACTACCTGGGAGTTCCGGTCGAAGGCCCCTTCAAACCCGACACCTACCGCTACTGATCCGCGAGTCTCAGCCCTTCAGGGAAGACCAGATCTCCTTGCAGGCGGGGCACACCGGGTACTTGTCGGGGTTCTTGGTAGGAACCCACACCTTGCCGCACAGAGCCACCACGGGGGTCCCCGTGACCTGCGCTTTGGTCAGCTTGGCCTTCGAGACGTAGTGCGAGAATCGGTCTTGGTCGCCGTCCTCGAAGTCCTGGGTGCGTTCGTCGAGTACGGTCTGCGATCCGGGGGCCAGCTCAGTCATAACCACAACTCTAGTAGCACGGCACTCACCAGAGGGTGATACGGCCAGGAGGATTCATGTCCGTCAAGGAACAGGCGGCGGCGCCGGGCCGTGGCGCGTTGATCGTCGGCATCATGCTCTCGGTCTTCGCCATCGCCTTCCAAACCATCGGTCTGGCCACCGCATTACCGACGGTGATGGCGGATTTCGGTGCCTCCCACCTCTACCCGTGGGCGTTCACGACGATGGTCTCCGGCATGCTGGTCTCCACCATCTTCGCTGGACGGGTGGCGGACCAGCGCGGACCTGCGCTGCCGCTGTATTTCGGTTTCGCGATGTTCGCCGTTGGCCTGGTGCTGGGATGGCTGGCCCCGTCGGTCTGGCTGGTCCTGGCGGCCCGGGCAGTGCAGGGCTTCGGGGCAGGCGCGCTGAATCTCAGCCTGATGGTGACGGTGGCGCACGGTTTCGTACCCGCGCACCGGCCGCGGGCGATGGCGTTGGTCTCGTTCTGCTGGCTGCTTCCCGCCTTCGTCGGGCCGCCCTTCGCGGCCTGGTTGACGGGCTTCGACTGGCGTCTGGTGTTTGCCGCCATGCTGCCGTTGGTTGCGCTGGCGTTCGTGATCACGCTGCCTGGCTTGCGTCAGGTGCAGGCGGGATTCACTCCCGATAAGGAGGTGGCGGCCGTCGCGGTCTGGCCCACCATCGCCGTGATGCTCGCGCCGTCCTCGATCCTCCTGGCCGGGCAGGGGCTGGGCGTGTGGTCGATCGTGTCGGCGGTGGTCGGCGTCGTCCTGCTCGGTTGGGGCTTGCCGCGCATCCTGGCCCCCGCGGCGCGCGATTTCGGCCCGGGGCTACCGAGCGTCGTGCTGAGCCGATCGCTGCAAGCCGGTTCCTTCTTCGCCGCCGAGACCATCCTGCTGGTGACACTGCAAGATCTTCGTGGCTATGAGCCCTTCGAGGTGGGATTGGCGCTCACGGTCGGAAGCGTGGGCTGGACCGCCGGCTCCTGGCTGCAATCCCAACGGTGGGTTCCGTGGGGACGAAACACCTTCGTCACCGTGGGATCGGTGCTCTCCGCGGCCGGCGTCGCGTGGTTGGTGGTCTTCGCCTGGATCCCCCAGATCCCCTTGCTGCCTGGCCTACTGGGCTGGATCATCGCCGGCATCGGAATGGGTCTCACGATGCCCAGCACGTCCGTCGCCGTCATGAGTCTTTCCAACCAGTGGGAACAGGGTCGCAACCAGTCGTCGATGCAGGTAGCCGAATCGGTGGGCAACTCGGTGATCACCGCGATCTCGGGCAGCATCTACACCGCGTTGTTGTTCGCTCAACCGGCGTCGCTCGCCTATACGATCTCGCTCGCCGCGATTCTGGCGGTGGCGCTGTGCGCAATCGTGATCAGCCGCCGCATCGGGTTCATCCCCAACGAGTTGCGCATCGAGAACGTGAACGACTGAGATACCATCCGGGGTATCTTCACTCGGATCGGAGGCACGGTGCAGTTGGACCCAGAGGGCATGGTGGCGGTGATCACACGCCTCAAGCGCGCTCAGGGGCAGCTTGGTGGCATCATCAAGATGATCGAGGATGGCCGGGAATGCCAAGAGATCGTCGCTCAGCTGGCCGCAGTGTCCAAAGCGGTCGACCGTGCGGGGTTCGCGACGATCACCGTCGGCCTCAAACAATGCTTGGCCGAGGAGAACCCGGAGGGCCCCGATCTCCAGGCCATGGAGAAGATGTTCCTTTCCCTGGCCTGATCGGAACCTCCTAGCCTGAGGTGCCCGCCACCCAGGTTGTGTAGCCGCCATCGAGGTTGCGGGCCGAGCGACCGTGGCCCGCCAGCAGCCGCAGCGCGGTGTGGCCGCGCACGCCGACGGCGCAGTGCACGATCAACTCGCCCTCCGGGAGCTCGGCGACGCGCTCGCGCAACTCGTCTACGGGGACGTTGATCGCGCCCTCGATGGCGCCGGCCGTGAACTCCCCGGGCGTGCGGACGTCGATCAGGGTGGCGCCCGCCGCCAGCGCGTCGGCCAGCTCGTGCCATTGGATCGAGGCCGTTACACCGTCGCGCAGGTTCTCCGCGACGAAACCCAGCATATTCACCGGGTCCTTGGCCGAGCCGAACTGCGGGGCGTAGGCCAGTTCCAGCCTCGGCCAGCTCGCTGGCGACGATGCCCCCGGCCATGGCGGTGGTGATCACGTCGATCCGCTTGTCAACGCCGTCGCCGCCGACGCCCTGGGCCCCGAGTATCCGGTCGGTCTCAGGGTCGATGAGCAGCTTCAGCGACATTCCTGTGGCGCCGGGGTAGTAGCCGGCGTGGTTGGCCGGGTGGGTGTGGATTGCGCGATACGGCCGCCCGGCGGCCCGCAGCCGCTTCTCGTTCCAGCCCGTCGCGGCGATCTGGAGGCCGAACACCCCGACTATGGCGGTGCCCAGCACCGCGCGCCCCTCGCCTCTGCCGAGCGCGATGTGGTCCGCCACGCGGCGACCCTGCAGGTTGGCGGTGTTGGCCAGCGGCACGGCCACGTCGCTGCCGTCGAGGGCGTCGCGCTTGATCACGGCGTCGCCGACGGCGTAGACGTCGGGATCGGAAGTGCGATTCACCTCATCTACGACGATGCCGCCCCGCTCATGCACGTGGAGCCCCGCGTCGGCGGCGAGACCGTCGTGGGGACGCACGCCGATGGCCGCGATCACCAGCTCGGCGGGCAGCTCGGTGCCGTCGGACAGGGTGACGGTGTCCTCGCCGATGGCGGTGACGGCCGCTCCGAGACGCAGCTCCACGCCGTGTGCGCGAAGCCTCCGGTGGACGGGCTGCACCATCTCGGGGTCGAGCGGGGCCATCACCTGGGGGAGCGCCTCGACCAGCGCCACCTGGATGCCGCGGGTGGTCAGGTTCTCCGCCATCTCGATGCCGATGAATCCGCCACCGATCACAACCGCGGTCCGAGTGCCTTCGGCGGCGGCGACGATGCGGTCGGTGTCCTCGACGGTGCGCAGCGAAAGGGCGCGCTCGATGCCGGGGATCGGTGGGCGCACGGGGCGCGCGCCGGGAGAGAGGATCAGCTTGTCGTAGGCCAGCTCCGTCGTCTCGCCGGTCCGCGCGTCGCGGGCGGTCACCACCTTGGCGGCGCGGTCGATGGCCGTGGCCTCGGTGCTCACCCGCACGTCGAGCCGGAAGCGTGCGGCGAGCGACTCGGGGGTCTGCAGCAGCAGCGCCGAGCGCTCCTCGATCACCCCTCCGATGTGGTACGGCAGTCCGCAGTTGGCGAACGACACGTACCCGCTCTGCTCCAGCACGACGATGTCGGCCTGCTCGTTCAGCCTGCGCAGCCGGGTGGCCGCGCTCATTCCGCCAGCCACGCCTCCGATAATCACGATTCGCATGCCGACAACATACCCCTAGGGGTATCTGTGTTGGCAACTCGACGCGGCTGCGCGGTTTCGGTGCCCTGGTCGGTCCGTGGCACGATGTACCCATGAGCTACACCTCGTCGCAGCCGCCGGCAGGATGGTACCCGGACCCTGCGGGGTCCGGTGGGGAGAGATTCTGGGACGGAACTGCCTGGTCCCAGGCCACCAGAGACGCACAACCCGTCGCACCACCCCCTGAGCCCCCGCAGCAGGAGCACCCGCAATCGGGTGCGCCTCCTTATGGATGGCAACCGCACGGGGTGCAGCCTCCTCCCGCGTCTCCGCAGCAGCCGTATCAGGGCAAGGCTCCGTATGGGCCGCAATACGGCGCGACGCCTTACCAGGGGGCGACCGGTCAGGTCTTGGTCGCCGCTCAGGGCGGGCGTCCGCTCGCCAAGTTCCTCAAGCGCTTCGGTGCCTGGGTGCTGGACTATCTCTTGACCTTCCTCCTGGTGTTGTTCACCACCAGCAACCTGAGCGCGCGCGTCACTCAGGGCCTGGAGATCTATCTGACGAATCTCCTGATCTCGCTTCAGGACCCGACCGCGCCTGTGCCGTCACCGCCGGATTCGCTCTGGGCTGATTACTTCTTGATGCTCGGTGTCATCGCCGCGATTCACGTGGGCTATCGCATTCTGACCAACGGCTTCCTCGGCTCGACGCTGGGGGAGAAGGTGCTCAAACTGGGCGTGGCCCGGACAGGCGACGAGCTTGGCGAAGATCGGCTGGTCGACGGCCATCGCGCGCGGATTATTCTCCGGCGTCATGGTGGCGCTGGGTGTTTTCCTCGGATTCCTGGAACTCCTCTTCGCCGCGTTCACGAAGCGCCGACAAGCGCTGCATGACAAGGTGTCGAAGACCGTCGTCTACGAAATCTGAGGAAGAGCATATGACTGATCCGTATCCCGCCCTCATCGAACTGGCCGATCGCTACGGGATCGCCCGCGAGTTCTGGGACTGGAAGGGGCGTCACCGCACGATCTCCGCCGAGACGATCGTCGCCGTCCTCAGAGCCATGGATATCGACGCCACCAGCGAGCAGGCCTGCGGGGAGGCCCTGGCCGAATGGGACCGCAAGCGCTGGCGGCAGACTCTGCCCCCCTGCACCGTCGCCGAGGAAGGCAAGGGGATTCACGTCAACGTGCATGTCCCCGCAGGCACCTCCGTGAACCTTCAGGTGCAGCTGGAGAACGGGCAGTTCCGTCCCGCCTGGCAGTCGGAGAACTGGGAACCTGATCGGGAGGTGGACGGCGCCTGGGTGGGCGAGGCGACCTTCTGGCTGGGGGAAGACCTTCCGGTGGGTTACCACCGGCTCATCGTGACCACGGAGCGCGGCTCCCAATCGGCATCGCTGATCGTCACCCCCGCCTATGTGGGCCTGCCGCCGCTGTTGCGGGGCAAGCGGGTGTGGGGGTACAACACCCAGTTGTACTCGGTGACCTCCAAACATTCCTGGGGGATCGGCGACCTCGGCGATCTGGCCGACCTGATCACCTGGTCCGGCACCAAACAGTTCGCCGACTACGTGCTGATCAACCCCTTGCATGCGGCCGGAGTGGAATCGCCCCTGGAACCGTCGCCGTACTTGCCGTCCAGCCGTCGTTTCATCAACCCCATCTACATCCGTCCGGAATCCATCGACGAGTACCGCGATCTGGGGATGAGCGCTCGCCGGCGCGTTCACGAACTCCGCAAGCAGGCCAGGAAGATCAGCCGGGGCGACGTGATCGATCGCGATGCCGTCTGGCCCCTGAAGATCGAGGCGCTGCGGATCATCTTCGATCAGGGTCTGCGGCCAGCCCGGCTGCTCGCCTTCTCCGACTTCCAGCGCCGCGAGGGCGACGGGCTGAGGAACTTCGCGGTCTGGTGCGTGCTATCGCTGAACTTCGGCCCCAACTGGATGGAGTGGCCGGAAGAGTACCGCAAGCCGGGTAACCCGGAGGTGAGCGTCTTCGCCCAGGAACACACCGAGGATGTGGCGTTCTACTGCTGGTTGCAGTGGATCGCACAACTTCAGGTGAGTTCCGCCCAGAAGGTCTCGGCCGATGTGGGCATGGACATCGGCATCATCACCGACCTCGCGGTCGGCGTCTCCGGAGTCAGCGCGGAGACCTGGATGATGTCTGACGTCTACGCCAGGGGCATCAACGTCGGGGCACCACCGGACAACTACAACCAGCACGGCCAAGATTGGGGCCAGCCGCCGTGGCGGCCCGACCGGCTGGAGGAACTGGCCTACGCGCCGTTCCGGGCCATGGTCTCGGCCGCGCTGCGTCGTTCGGGTGGCGTGCGCATCGATCACATCATCGGGCTGTTCCGGCTCTGGTGGGTGCCACAGGGGCTAGGCCCGACGCAAGGCACCTACGTGCGCTACAACCACGAGGCGCTGGTGGGCATCCTGGCCTTGGAGGCGTCCCGCGCCCAGGCCCTCGTGATCGGCGAGGATCTTGGCACCGTCGAGCCGTGGGTGCGCTCCTATCTCACCCGGCGTGGGCTTCTGGGCACCTCGGTGCTGTGGTTCGAGTACGGCATGCAGGGCGAGCCGCTCGACGCCCGCTGGTGGCGGGAGTTGTGCATGGCGTCGGTGACGACCCACGATCTGCCGCCCACGCTCGGCTATCTGGCCGGCGAGCACGTTCGCCTGCGGGAGCAGCTGGGCCTTCTCACCGAACCGCTCGACGAGGAACTTGCGGTGGCTCGCGCCGAGCAGCAAGCCTGGATCGACCAGCTCATCGGCTACGGCCTGCTCAAGCCCGAACACGTCGAGGACCACGTCGAAGTGATGCTGGCCTTGCATCGCTACCTGTTGTCGACGCCCTCGCGGATCCTGCTGGCTTCGTTGGCCGACGCCGTGGGTGAGCGAGCGACACAGAACATGCCGGGCACCAGCGACGAGTACCCCAACTGGCGGATTCCCCTGCACAGTTCGGCGGGACGCAAGATTACTTTGGAGGAGGTGTTCTCCGCGGATCTTCCCCGTCGGCTGGCGGCCGTGATGAACGGCATGCCGCATCAGCCGGAGTCGCGCTGGGACTGAGCCTCCTCCGTCGGTGCCCTCTACTACTCTCGTGTGGCAACGAGAGGAACGGCGTTGGCATTCGAGAAACTGAAGAAGTTGTTCAGTACGGTCGCTGGCTCCCGAGGGAGTAAGCCGGGTGCGTTGTTTACGGGCGCGCTGCGCCCGCTGGCCGGTGTTCGCCGGTTGGCGAGTTCGGGCGTCACCCCGCTGGGGGTCGTATCGCTGGCCGACGATCTCGGGTTCGGCACCTTGGCCGCCGCGCGTCGCGCGCTTCTCGCCGCGCCCCAGCCTGATGCGGTCTTGTGGGCCCGCGTCGTCGGGGACCGTCTCGAGGTCCTCGTCGACGAGCCGTCGCGGTAGTGAATCTGCATGTAAAATGCATGCATGGTTGCGCTGCAGATCCGAAATGTTCCCGAAGAAGTACGAGATGCCCTCGTTATGCAGGCGGGGCGGACGGGGCAGTCCCTCCAGGGCTATTTGCTCGCGCTTGTGAAGAGGGAGGCTGAGTTCGGCCGCAACGCCGAGGTCGTGGGGAAGATGGCTGAATGGGCGGATGGGTCCGGCGCTACTGGTGGTGACGTGCTCGGGGTGCTGGATGCAGGACGTGCTGGCCGTTCGGGGGTGGCGTGATCGTCCCCGACGCGTCGGTCACTGCGCTGCTCTTCGTTGACGCTGAGGCTGACTCGCGGGTGCTCGCGGCTCGAAGGTTGTTGATGGGCGATCCCGTGTGGGTCGTGCCTGAGCCTTGGTGCACGGAGGTCTTGAGCGTCATCCGAGGTCTGTGGCTTGGCCGGAAACTGGACGATCGACGTGCCGAGCGGGCAGTCCAGGCATTGAGGACCATGGTGGTGGATGTGGTTCCCGCAGGGCTGCTGCTGCCTCGAATGTGGGAGTTGCGCTCGTCGCTGACCGCCTATGACGCGAGCTACGTCGCCGCCGCAGAACTTCGCTCCTGTGCCCTGGTGACCGCCGACGCGAGAATCGCCCGTTCGGGTGCTGCGCGCTGCGAGATCGAGTTGATCTAGCTGAACCGGTCGAATGTGGCCACGCCCGCGTCGACGAAAGATCTGGCGTTTCGAGGCTCGTTCCTCGCACCTCAGCTTCCGGGCAGCTTCGCTGCCACCATGGGGCAGGAAAGTGAGACATCAGGACCCAATCACCGGTCCCTGATGCGAAAGTGGGCGGGATTCCTTGGCCGGGTCCCTGATGCAAAAGTGAGCATGGGTAAACCCGTTGTCAGGTCCCTGATGCGAAAGTGTGTGTGGGTTCCTGTGTTCAGGTCCCTGATGCGAAAGTGTGTGGCGGATCCCGTTGTCAGGTCCCTGAGGTGCGACGAAGGAGCCTTGAAGGGCGTAAACGCAA
This sequence comes from Tessaracoccus sp., assembly GCA_041393555.1. Classification (GTDB taxonomy): domain Bacteria; phylum Actinomycetota; class Actinomycetes; order Propionibacteriales; family Propionibacteriaceae; genus Arachnia. The sequence goes on from JAWKJW010000006.1 coordinate 72,062, forward strand.
GCATTCGGACAGTCTCTGCCCAAGGTTCGGTTTAACGCCCTTCGAGGCTCCTCGCAGAGCTCGTCACACCTCGGGGACCTGACAAAGAGTTCCCTCCGCTCACTTTCCTGCCCCACGGTGGCCGGAACCGGCCAGGAGGCTGAGGTGCGAGCTTGCGAGCCTCGAAGGGCGTAAACGTGAGAATCCGCAGAGACTGAGCCCAAAGGTTTCCGTTTAACGCCCTTCGAGGTTCCTCGCAGAGCTCGTCACACCTCAGGGACCGGTGATTGGGTCTCGTCTTTCACACTTTCCTGCCCACGGCGGCGGCGAAGCAGCCCGGAAGCTGAGGTCGCCGAGGGAGACCTCCAAACCGAGCTTCTTGCTCAGTTCCCGTGGGTCAAGTCCCGTGCGGCGGCTTGAGGGGCGGTCTCGCCCGGCTCGACGTGCCCGGCCGCCCCCGCTGTCCAGTGCCCATCCATGTAGCCGGTGTTCTGCCGCAGCTGCAGCAGCACCGTCCCGTCCCGCAGCAGGTAGACCTACGACGCGGGGATCAGGCTGTATCGGCTCACCCCGCCACGCTATCTGTTTGTCTCAATCGCCGCTGTACAGGGAGGCCAGGGTCCACGTGTCGGGTCGTGCTCAGCCGCCCTCTCTGAAGTGCACCCCCTTCTCGCTCCCTGGGGCGCGAAGGCTACGGGCGAGGAACGAGCCCCAAAGGCTGCCTCGAAGGGAGGAAACGCGAGAATCGGCAGCAACTCTTCTCGGCTAGACGGATTGGAGGTCGGCGGGGTTGGTGTTCGCCCCGCAGAGCACGACGCAGACCTTCTCACCGGGCTCCGGGGTGTAGCCGGTCGGGCTGAGCAGGCCGGCCAGGGCGGCTCCGGCCCCGTGTTCGACGGCGAGCCGGCGATCGTCCCAGAGGAGCTGGCGTGCCCTCACGATGTCATCGTCCGAGACGACGATCGAGGTGCTGAGGGGGTGTTGCGCGGCCGCGAAGGCATCGGCGGAGGTGCGGCGTGCTCCTAGAGAGTCGGCGGCAACGGAGTCGACGGGCACGTCAACGGGGTGGCCGGCTTTCAGCGCAGCGTGGAGTGCCGAGCAGTTCCGAGGTTCGACGGCGACCGTCCGGATGCCGTGGTGGTGCGCGGCGGTGGCTACGCCCGCGAACAACCCGCCACCGCCCACCGCCACGATGACGGTGTCCAGGCCGGGCACTCGCTCGCGCAGCTCGTCGAGGAGCGTCCCGGCCCCGGCCGCGATCAAGGGGTGATCGTAGGCGTGCGATTCGAGCGCTCCCGAGTCCTCGGCGAAGGCACGGCAGGCGGCGAGGGCTTCGGCATACTCGGATCCGACGAGTCGGACGTCGGCGCCGTAACTCCTGAGCCTCGCGACCTTCACCGTGGGGGCGGTGGCCGGCAGAAAGACCGTCGCGGCGACGCCCTGGTCCTTGGCCGCCCAGGCGCACGCCATCCCCGCATTCCCGCCCGATGCGATCGTGATCCCTGCCTCCGGGAGCGTTCCCGCGTCGCGGTGGGCCTGGATGAAGTTCTGCGCACCCCGCGCCTTGAAGGTGCCGGTGTGCTGCATGAACTCCAGAGCGAAGAAGATCTCTGCTCCGTCGTGGGAAAGCGAAGCACGCTGGGTGCCGGCGTCAGCGACGACGACCGGCCGAACATGCCCCGCAATGCGCTCGGACGCGGCGAGGACGTCGTTATAGGTGAGGTCGGTCATTCGAGTAACTCCGCAGAAGGGTTGAACGTAGCCACTCCGGTGTCGGCGAAATCTCTGATATTGCGTGTTGCCACGGTGAGGTCGTGGGCCAGAGCGGTTGCCGCAAGCAGGCCCTCTATCACGGGTAGGGTGCGTCTCGTGGGGATGGATGCCCAGGCGTGCATCACGTCGCGATTGATGGCCAGGGTGTGATCGGAGTAACTGGCTTCTAACTGTCGCAACCAATCGAAGAGGCGATCGGTGTACCTCGGGTCGGTGTTCCGATGAAGCCAGGCACCACGCTTGATTTCCCCCAGGGTCAAGATGCTGAGGTAGCAGTCGGGCGTGTTGAGTACCCACTCGACGACCTGGGGATTCTTGCCTCGTTTAGCTAGCTCAGAAACCACATTGGTGTCCAGGAGGAATCCGTTCACTTGTCTTCTCCGAAGAGGTCAAGGGTCCGGTCGGGGTCGATCGTTCTCGGCGGAAGCTCCAATCCGTCTTCGAGGTCGAGTGCGGCAGCTGAGGCTACAAGAAACTCGCCGAAGGGGAGCCGCTCCCTGTGGCCGCGCCGGAAGTCGTCGATGTCGATGATGACGGCGACGGGCCGCCCGTGCTTGGTGATGAACTGGGGCTCCCCGGCCTCGGCGGCACGGATGACCTCGCTGAAGCGTTGCTTCGCCGTTTGTAGTTGCCAGGTGCTCATGGATGAAGCATAAATCGATCTATCTAGTCTGTCTAGATTGATTGGGCTGTCTTGTCTCTGAGGTTGCCAAGGGGTGCCAAGAGCTCGGTCTCACCGAGTGGTCACCCCATGCGGCAGATCGGCTCACGCCCGTCACGTTATCTGTTTCCCTCATCCGTCGCTATCCAGGAAAATCGGCCAGTGGTCGATTTTCCGGTGTCTGATACCGAAAATCGGCCACCACCTGCACGTTTAGCGGCCTGTCTTATCGCTCTTGAGAAAAAGGGGCCTGGCCTTCCTGCCGTTCCTTGAGGTGACGAGCTTCGATCTTTTAACAACAACACTCTCTCGCCGGAACAGCAATGGGAAGTCCATCTCGACAAAACAACAACGCTGCCCTGGTTCACCCCGCCACGACACATCGACCCGAAACGAGTCCCGCGGCAACACCGCCGCTACCGCCTCCGACAAACCACACTCACCCCACCACACCAGGCACCACCACGCCCAGACACCGAGGGGCCACTATGTCCGAAACCGGAACCGGCCGCGACGGCGGGGCACACCGAGGATGCGGGATGAGTCCGTGGGCCATCCGGCTCAGGCGGACGAAGCGTCAGGTCGACGAACCTCCGGGGCGGCGGCGCAGAGCACTCATAGCGCGTTGGGCGTCGAGCGCAGGTAGTGCGATCAGCGGATCGATGCCGTTGTCGAGCACGAAGGTGGTGAGCTGATCGCGCACCACGTTCTTCAGGTCGTCGGTCTCCCAGGGCTTTGCGATGTAGTGATGCAACCGCCCTTGGTTGATGGCGCGGATCGTGTCCTGATGCCCGGCCTGCCCGGTGACGAGAACACGTCGGGCGCTGGCGGTGCGCTGGTCCTGCGTCGAGGAGACGAGGAAGTCCACTCCGGTGGTGCCGGGCAAGCGGTGGTCGGAGAGGATCAGGGCCAAGATGTCGCCATCGGTGGCGATCTCGCCGATCACCTCCCACGCGTCGTCCACGCTCTCGGCGATCTCGATTCGTACGGCGCCCGCGAACTCCGCGAGGTCGCGGGCAAGTGCGGTGCGCACGGGGGGCTCGTCTTCGAGCACCAACACAGCGAGTTTCATTTCTCCTCCTTAACCAGGATGTGCCGCAGGTAGCGTGACGGTGAACACGGTATGGCCGGGCTCCGAGCTGACGGCGATGGTGCCGCCGTTGCGCTCGACCAGGGTGCGGGTCAGGCTGAGACCCAAACCCATGCCGTAGCGCACCGTGCCATGTTTGGTGGTGAATCGAGGCTCGAAGATGCGGCGCGTCAGCTCCGCAGGGATTCCGGGCCCGTCATCGATGATCTCCACGCTGACGCTCTGGGGTTCACGTCTTGCCGTGGCGACGACGATCTTTCCCGAGCCTTCCAACGCGTCTGCCGCGTTCACGATCAGGTTGGTCCACACCTGCCCGAGCTGCGGCGGATGGGCTCGCACGAGGGGAGACTCCCCGTAGCGACGTTCGATGTCGATGCCGTGCAGGCGGTGCGACACCAGGGCGAGGGTCTCATCGAGGCTCTGGTTGATATCGACCTCGCTCATCGACGTCGCCTCGGGCCTCGCGTGGGAGCGCAGCGAGCGCACCAGGTCTTGGATCCGGCTGGACGCGGTGCGGATGTTGCGCGCGGCCATGGCGATAGACGCGGCGGCCTCCACCGCACTCACATCGTCGTGGTCGAGCGAACCCGTGAGCGTGGGGTCGGTGACGCCGGCAGCGACGAGACGGAACGCCAGCTCGGGATCCCCCGTGACGCGTTCCAGTTCACGGCGAGCAGCGCGCTCCTGCGCGGTCGACATCGCAGGTCGTTCCATCACCTCCTTGCCGACTGCTGCCAAGCGTTCGCCGTCTGGGTGGGACAGCAGCAGTTTCTCTACGTCTGCGGTGAGGTAGTCCGCCGCGGTGCTCAACGCCGCGACGGGGTTGTTGAGCTCGTGCGCCACCCCCGCCGAGAGCTCGCCCAATGTGGCGAAGCGTGCCTTCGATACCAGTTCCGCGCGGGTTTCTTTCAACTCCTCGAGAGTGTTCATGAGCCGCTCCTGCTCCCGTTGGAGCTTCCAGGTGAGCTCGTTGCGCTCGATCCGCAACTCTTCCGAGTGCACCAACCGCTGGCTCAGCACCCGGATCGTTGAGACGGCCAAGCCCGCGGAGAGTTCCGGCTTCAGCGTCATCGCGTGCTCCAGCTGCTCGATGGAGAGCAGGATCACCTCGCAGGGTGTTGTGGTGGTGGAGGTGAAATAGGCGTGCTTCTGACGCGCCAGCGACAGCAACCCCACCACGCGGCCGGTGGATCCGTGGTGGAGGCGGAGATTACCCGTGGGGGTCGCCCGGCTCAGCGCCACCCTGCCGGCAACCAGGATGAAGACGCCCTCGACGCTGTGATCCTGCCGGGTCAAGCGGATGCCGGCGGGAAGGTGGATCCGGGGTCGCGGGGCCAGGGCCTCGTCGATGCCGTTGATGAAGATCTGGGTGAGTTCATCCTCGCTCATCTCGAGCATGCGCAGCAGGTTCGAGCCGTGGAGGCTCTCGTTCTGGCCCTGCTCGGTGGGAGCGATCGAGATGGGATCGAGGCCTCGGCGCTCCATCCATTCGGCGATATCCGTGGTGATGAACCAGGCCAGCGTCTCGCGCGCCGTCGGGATCATCACGAGCGCTTGAAGGCGCCCCGAATCGATCGCCCCGGCCAGGTCGTGGTGCTCTCGTTGCTCGGTGAGCACGATGTTCAAGGCATCGGCGAGGCGGGGATCCCCGTAGAGCGACGAAAGGGTGGCGGAGACGTCCACGCTCTCGGCGTGCACCAGGATCAGAGGAACCTCGATGTCCGGATGCATGTTCAGGTGCTCGAGCGCCGCGTCGGCATCGTCGAACAGCCACACCACGGCGTAGTTTCTGACGGAGGCCGCGATGTCGTCGACGGGGGCTCCCGCGCCGACGACCAGCACCTGCATCGCTCTCATAGCAGCCCGACCGTCGTCCAGAACCAGGGCATGACGAGGGAAAGCAGCGCGGCACCGAGGATGCCGATGACAGCGCCGGTCAGCGCCATGTCCTTCAGCTGAACCACCCCGGTGGAGTAGGCGATGGCATTGGGTGGCGTGGAGATCGGCAGGGTCATTCCGAGCGAGCTGGCGAGGGCCAGCACGAGAGCCAGGAGCAGCGCGCTCGCGTCGATCATGCCCGCGAAGCTCACCGCGAGCGGGATCATCAGGTTCGCCGTCGCGGAGTTCGACATGAAGTTGCCCAGCACCAGGGCCACCGCCGTGAGAACCACGATCACGAGGGCAGCGCTCATCATCGACCAGTCGATGAGGCCGATCAGCCACGCATCCAGGCCTGCCCGGCCGACGCCGTCACCCAGCGCGATGCCGCCCGCCACCAGCCACAGCACCGGCCAGTCGAGGATCTTGATGTCCTCTCCATTCATCACCCTCATCGAGAGGAGGAGCACCACCGGAATGAATCCGACCGTGTGGGAGGGAATGCCGTGCAGCGGCTCCGTCATCCACAACACGATCGTGAGGCCGGCGACGATGTAGAAGTAGATCGCGCTGCGGGAGCGGTCGAAATCGGCCGTCATCGACAGGTTCACCGGCGTGTCCTTCGGAACCCAGCTCGAGAGCAAGAAGAAACCGATCGCCAGCAGCACCAGCATGAACGGATAGGCCAGTGCCATCCATTCCAGGAAGGAGACCGGGGTGCCCTGAGAGGCGAGGATGCCCACGGCGATGGCGTTGGGCGGTGTCCCGATGGGCGTACCGAAACCGCCGACGTTCGCCGCCACCGGCACCGACATCGCCAACGCAGCCCGTGCCCGCGGCGTCGGCATCATGGGCAGAAGGGGGATCACGACGGCGAACATCGCCGCCGCCGTGGCCGTATTCGACATGAACTGGCCCAGTAGCGTCGTGATCAGCATCATGCCGAGGATCAGGGTGCGCCCCGAGCGGGCGAACGGGCGCATGAAGACCGCGGCGAGGTTGCGGTCGAGACCGAACTTCGCCGCACCGTCGGCGATCAGGAAGCCGCCGAGGAAGAGCATGATCACCGGATTGGCCATGGCCGCGAAGAACTCCGAGGCCGGTGCGGCGTCCTCGCTCACCGGGAGGATCGCGGTCGAGGAGAGAAGCAGCACCTCGAGCAGGATGACGAGGGTCGCCGTGGCGAAGAGCGGGATGGCTTCGGTGACCCAGAACACGACGGCGACGAGGAAGATCGAGAGCATTCTGGCGGCCTCGGGTTCCAGTCCCGGGATATCGATGAAGAATGGAAGGAGGAAAAGCAACGCGCCGATGGCCAGACCCCACTTTTGGCGGGGACGGAGGGCAGGTCGAGCGGTGGCGAGAGTCGTCATCACATCCCCGTCAATATGGCGAAAGTTCCGTTCATCCTAACCGCGGGCATTTTCGACCGTCGCGGTGGGTCGAAGATGCCGCGGCAGCACCACCGCTGCGTCGCCTCTCCACTGGGCCTTCTCGCCTCGGCCTTAGATGTTGGTGACCACCGGTGCCGACTGGTAGGGGTTGGTGGTCTCCGAGCCGCTCTCGTCGAGGATGATGGTCTCCAGCGCCGGTTCGCCCTTCGAGATGCGCAGCGCGGCCAGAGGGAGTTCGGAGCGTGCGGCCTGGTGGCGATGCCGGGCATCGTCGAGAGACTCGGTGTAGACGCGCTCTCCGGCCTTGATGAAGTCGACGAGCAGGTTGCGATCGTTGCCGTCGTCAACGGGAGCGACGCCCAAGCCGATGACCTCGGCCTCGGCGTGGCCGTCGGACCCGAGGCGTCGCATGGCGAACTTGCGTCCGCCCAGCGTGTTCTTGCCCTTCGATTTCTTCGCCACGGCGGTCATGGGTGAGGTGGGATCGTCGGAGTCCGAGCGAGCGACCAGCTTGTAGACGAAACCACAAGTGGGATGCCCCGAGCCCGTGACCAGCGAGGTACCCACGCCGTAGCCGCTCACCGGGGATCCGCTGAGGGCGGCGATCTGCCATTCGTCGAGGTCGCTGGTCACCATGATCCGGGTTTCGGTGGCGCCCAGGTCGTCGAGCAGGTCGCGAGCGGCGCGGGCGGCGAACATCAGATCGCCGGAGTCGAGGCGGACGGCGCCCAGCTTGCCCCCGGTGAGCCTGACGCCGAGCCGGATGGCCGCGTCGACATCGTAGGTATCCACGAGCAGCGTGGTGTTGGGGCCGAGCGAGGCGATCTGCGCGGCGAAGGCGTCCTCCTCGGAATCATGCAGCAGGGTGAAGGAATGCGCGGCGGTGCCGATTGTGGGAATGCCGAATAGGCGGCCCGCCTCCAGGTTCGACGTGCTGGCGAAGCCGGCGACGTACGCCGCCCGGGCCGCGGCGACCGCCGCCCATTCGTGCGTGCGGCGCGATCCCATCTCGACGCAGGGGCGGTCGCCGGCCATGGCCGTCATCCGGGAGGCGGCGGCAGCGATCGCGGCGTCGTGGTTGTAGATGCTGAGCAGCAGCGTCTCCAGGATGCAGCACTCGGCGAAGCTGCCCTCGACGGAGAGCACGGGAGAGCCGGGGAAGTAGACCTCTCCCTCCGGATATCCCCAGATGTCCCCGGTGAAGCGGTAGTTCGCCAGCCACTCGGCCAGGTTGTCGCGGATCACGCCCTGGCGTAGTAAGAACTCCAGTTCCGCTTCGGTGAAGTGGAAGTTCTCGATGGCGTCGAGCGCTCTCCCGAGGCCGGCCAGGACGCCATAACGACGTCCCTCCGGTAGTCGCCGGGTGAACAGGTCGAACAGCGAATGGCGTTCGGCCGTGCCGGCGTCCATCGCCGCTTGCACCATGGTGAGTTCGTAGTGATCCGTCAGCAAGGCCGTGGTCATGGCGGCACTCTACTCGGCGCGGCGCGTTGTGCCGCGTGCATCCGCGTGGCGAATGGGGCAATCTTGGACGTATGAGTGAAGGCCAAGCAGCGACGCTGGAGGCGCCCGCGGAGGTGACGCAGAAACAATGGGTGACCATCGTCTGGGACGATCCGGTCAATCTGATGAGCTATGTCACCTATGTCTTCCAGGAATACTTCGGCTATACGAGAGTCAGGGCGGAGGAGCTGATGCTGCAGGTTCATCATCAGGGCAAAGCCGTCGTCAGCACCGGAAACCGTGAAGAGATGGAGCGCGACGTGATGGCCATGCAGAACTACAACCTCTGGGCCACCATGGAGCAGATGTGAGTCTCGGCGAAGATGAGATCGTCTGGGTATTCGAAGGCGGAGCGCCCCAGATCGCGGCGCTGTCGGCCATGATCAGCCAGTTGCAGAACGTCCTGCGCGGGATCTTGCCGGATTCCGGCGGAGACGTGTTCGACCAGTTGATCACCGACCTCACCCACGATCCCACCGACGCTCTCAACAGCGACCCGTGGCTGCGTCGACTGTTTCCTCCCTCGAGCCGCAATCCTGAGGAGGTCGCCGAGTTTCGCCGCAACGCCGTCCACGCGCAGGCGAGGGAGCGGTTGGACGGGCTCGATATCGTCCTGTCCGACCTCGCCGCCGAACGCGACGGGTTGGTTGCGGTTTCGGAGTCGCACACCGATGCCTGGGTGAAGACCCTGTCGGCGTTGCGCGCCATCTGGCACGTGCGGCTCGTCGATGGCGATGCCTGGCCCGACCGCGAGGCCACGGATGAGCAGCTCGACGCCAATCCGGAACTGGCGATGCTGCTGGATTGGCTCGCCTATTTGATCGAGGACCTGCTCACCACCCGCCAGGTCGCCCACGACGTGGGCCGTGGGTTCAACCTGGGGGAGGAGTAATGCCCGGCTTCGATGCCCCGATCGGGGTATTCGACTCCGGTTTCGGCGGGCTGACCGTCATGCGTGCTCTCGTGGAGCAGATGCCCAATGAGGACTTCCTCTATCTGGGCGATACCGCGCGAGCACCCTACGGACCTCGCTCGATCGCCGAGGTGCGCAAGTTTGCGCTCCAGGGTTTGGATTATCTGGTCGACAGGGGCGTCAAGGCGCTGGTGATCGCCTGCAACTCCGCCTCGTCGGCGGCGCTGCGCGACGCCCGCGAGCGCTACGACCTTCCGGTGATCGAGGTGGTGCTGCCTGCGGCCACCCACGCCCTAGCCGTCACCCGGAACCGTCGCGTGGGTGTGGTGTGCACCGCGTCGACCGCCAACTCGCGTTCCTACGACGACGCGTTCGCCGTGGCCACCGATGTGCGCCTCACCACCCAGGTGTGCCCGCGCTTCGTCGAGTTCGTCGAGGAGGGGGTGACGGGCGGCCCCGACCTTCTGGCCGTCACCGAGGAGTATCTGGAACCGATCAAACGCGCCCACGCCGACACCTTGATCCTGGGCTGCACCCACTATCCGTTGCTGACGGGCGTGATCTCCTACGTGCTCGGGCCTGCCGTCAATCTGGTCTCCAGCGCCGACACCTGCGCGCAATCGGCGTACTCGACACTCACCAAGGCCGGACTGCTGCGTTACGCCCCCCGTGAGTCGCGGCGTGAGTTCCTCACCACCGGGGACGCCCAGGATTTCCAGGGCATCGGGCGCCGCCTGCTCGGCGGCTTCATCACCGACGTCGCCACCGTCACCCTCGATTCGGCTTCGATTGCGTCTAGCTGAGGACTCACCGGCCCTTTGACACGGTTACGTTGTGCTCCGCGGACTGTTCCGGATTTATGTATGGCTATATAGCCCACTTTGTGCAGGAGGTACAGAGCGAGCGACATAGCCAGGTATACGCACGGCACCGCCCGTTCTGGGGCCTCAGCCTCCTGGTCGGTCCTGATCACCATGGGGCAGGGAAGTGAGCGGGGGATCTCTTTTCAGGTCCCTGAGGTGTGACGAGCTCTGCGAGGAACCTCGAAGGGTGGTCTCTGAGGAGCGTGCTTCGAGGCTCGTTCCTCGCACCTCGGCCTCCGGGCCGGTTCTGGCCACCGTGGGGCAGGGAAGTGAGCGGGGTATCCCTTTTTCAGGTCCCTGAGGTGTGACGAGCTCTGCGAGGAACCTCGAAGGGCGTAAAACAGAACCTTGGGCACAGACTCTGCAGATGCTCACCTTTACGCCCTTCGAGGCTCGCTAGCGCTCGCACCTCAGGGACCGGACAATGGGATTCCGCCACGCACTTTCACATCAGGGACCGGACAATGGGATTCCGCCACACACTTTCGCATCAGGTGGTCCCTGAGGTGCGAGGAACGAGCCCTTCGAGACGGGCGCTGGGCGCCCTCCTCAGGGACCACCTCGAAGGGCACCTCAGCAACCGGAACGAGCATCTCGAAGTGTGCCCAGCGCCTCCGCACCTCAAAGAGCGTGGTTCCTCCGCGCGACTAGGTGCCTCCCAGGGCGAGCGGTAGGCTCGCGGCCATGACGAGAATCGACGGACGCACCCCCGACCAGCTGCGAGAGATCCGGATCACCCGGAACTGGTTGGATCATGCGGAAGGCTCGGTGCTCGTCGAGTTCGGGCGCACTCGCGTTCTGGTGGCGGCCAGCGTCACCGTCGGTGTGCCGCGCTGGAGGATGGGTTCTGGCCTGGGCTGGGTGACGGCCGAGTACTCGATGCTTCCGCGGGCGACGCACACCCGCTCCGACCGCGAGGCGGTGCGCGGCAAGATCGGCGGCCGCACCCACGAGATCTCCCGCCTGATCGGGCGCTCGCTGCGTGCCGTCGTCGATTACAAGGCGCTCGGCGAGAACACCATCGTGCTCGACTGCGACGTGCTCCAGGCCGACGGCGGCACCCGCACCGCCGCGATCACCGGCGCTTACGTCGCGCTGGCCGACGCCGTCGCCTATCTCCGTGGGCGCAAGGCGCTGAAGGGCGAGCCGCTGCTCGACTCGGTGGCCGCGGTCTCCGTCGGCTTCGACAAAGCCGGCACCGCCCTGCTCGATCTGCAGTACGAAGAGGACTCCGCCGCCGACACCGACCTCAACGTGGTGATGACCGGCTCCGGGAAGTACATCGAGGTGCAGGGCACCGCCGAGGGGCAGCCCTTCGACCGCGCCCAGCTGAACGAGCTGCTCGATCTGGGTGCCAAGGGCTGCGCCGAGCTGACGGAGTTCCAGAAGGTGGCGCTGGCGTGAGGCGACCCGACCGGATCGTGCTGGCCACCGGTAACGCGAAGAAGCTCGCCGAGCTGCGCCGCGTGCTGGCGGCCGAGAATCTGGACGTGGAGGTGCTCGGGCTGGGGGACTTCCCGGCCTATCCGGAGCCCGCCGAGACCGAGAAGACATTCGAGGGCAACGCCCTGATCAAGGCGACGGAGGCCGCTCGGCGGACTGGGCTGGTGGCCGTCGCCGACGACTCCGGCATCGAGGTGGACGAGCTGAACGGCATGCCGGGTGTGCGCTCCGCGCGCTGGGCCGGGCCCGCCTGCGACGACGCCGCCAACAATGAGCTGCTGCTGGCCCAGCTCGACGGCGTGGCCGCAGAGCGCCGCACCGGACGCTTCGTCTGCGCCCTGGCCGCGGTCTCGCCCGACGGAGAGACCCACGTCTGGCACGGCACCATGGAGGGCCGCGTCGCCGAGTGCGAGGCGGGCGAGGGCGGCTTCGGCTATGACCCCCTGTTCGTTCCCGACGGCGAGACCCGCTCCAGCGCGGAGCTCACCGCAGAGGAGAAGGACGCGATCAGCCATCGCGGCAAGGCGGTTCGCGCCTTCGTCGCGTACTTGAAGGAACTGGCATGAAGCAATACCTGAACCTGCTGACCCGGATCATGGATGAGGGTGTGGACAAGTCGGACCGCACCGGCACCGGCACCCGCAGCGTCTTCGGCCACCAGATGCGCTTCGACCTGCGCGAGGGCTTCCCCCTGCTCACCACCAAGAAGGTGCACACCCGCTCCGTCTTCGGCGAGCTGCTGTGGTTCCTGCGCGGTGACACCAACATCGGCTGGCTGCACGAGAACAAGATCACCATCTGGGACGAGTGGGCTGATGCCGACGGCAACCTCGGCCCCGTCTACGGCTACCAGTGGCGCTCCTGGCCCACGCCCGACGGCTGTCACGTCGACCAGATCGCCCGCGTGATCGAGCAACTGAAGACCAATCCCGACTCGCGTCGACACATCGTCTCGGCCTGGAACGTGGCCGACGTGGACGACATGGCCCTGCCGCCGTGCCACGCGCTGTTCCAGTTCTACGTCGCGCCCGCCGACGACGGCGGACCGGGGATACTCAGCTGCCAGCTCTACCAGCGCTCGGCCGACGTGTTCCTCGGCGTGCCGTTCAACATCGCCTCCTACGCGCTGCTGGTGCACCTGGTGGCGCAGGTGACGGGGCTGCGCGTCGGGGAGTTCGTGCACACGCTGGGCGACGCGCACATCTACTCCAACCACTTCGAGCAGGTGGCCGAGCAGTTGAGCCGGGACACGCGAGTTCTGCCGACGCTGCGGGTCAACCCAGACGTGACGGAGATCGACGCCTTCACGCTGGCGGACATCGCCGTCGAGGGTTACGACCCGCACCCGGTGATCAAGGCGCCGATCGCGGTTTGATAAGCCTGGATCCATCGGTAGCCGCCGTAGCGAGCGGTACTAGACGGGTGGGCTGGCAAGACGTTATCGCGCAGGCATACCGGGTCGTACGGTGAGCGGGAACGACGAAGCCAGGGTGCCCGGATAGGGTCGCGTAGTAGACGGGGATCGGTGGATCCAGGATCGAGGAGAAGAAGATGAGGATCGTGGCGATCGCGGCGGTGGCCGACAACGGGGTGATCGGCTCCGGCGACGACATGCTGTGGCACATTCCCAAAGACTTCGCGCGCTTCAAGAAGGTGACGACGGGTAACACGCTGATCTTCGGCCGGCGCACGCACGAGCAGATCGGCCGCACCCTGCCCGACCGTCGGATCATCGTCGTCACCCGGGATCCCGAGTGGTCGGATGAGACCCTCGAGGTGGCGCACTCCATCGAGGAGGCGCTCGAGCTAGCGGCCCAGACGCCCGACCAGATCTGCTACGTCGGCGGCGGCTCGCAGATCTACGAGGCGGCCTGGCCCTATCTCACCGAGCTGGACATCACGATCGTCCACCAAGAGCCCGACGGTGCCGCGATGTTCCCGCTGATCACGGCATCCGAGTGGACGGAAGTATCCCGCGAGGTTCACCAGGGCTACGATTTCGTCCAGTTCCGCCCCACCCCCTGACGTATCTGGCGATGCCCTCCGGGATGGTCCCTGATGCGAAGTAAGCACGGGTAAACCCGTTGTCCGGTCCCTGAGGTGCGAGGAACGAGCCTCGAAGGGCGGTCCCTGATGCGAAAGTTATGTGCGGATCCCTGTGTTCAGGTCCCTGAGGTGCGAGCGAAGCGAGCCTCGAAGGGCGTAAAACGTAAGCATGGGCAGAGACTGTGCCCAAAGGTTGCGTTTAACGCCCTTCGAGGCTCCTCGCAGAGCCTCGTCGCACCTCAGGGACCTGACAGACGGATCCCGCCACGCACTTTTCATCAGGGACCGATGGCTGGGTTTTGGTGGCTCACTTTCCTGCCCCACGGTGGCAGTGAAGCATCCTGGAAGCTGAGGAGGGTGCCCCGCGGCCAACGTAACTCGAACAACTGGCCTATTATTCTGTGCATGGCCCGTCGCATCCTCCATCTGGATCTGGATGCGTTTTTCGCTGCCGTGGAGCAGCGTGACAAGCCGAGCCTGCGTCGCAAGCCTGTCGTCGTCGGTGGAGCGGGGCCGCGGGGGGTGGTGGCGACGGCGTCTTACGAGGCGCGGCCGTTCGGGGTGCGCTCCGCCATGTCAGGAGCGGAGGCGAAACGGCGCGCCCCAAATGCCGCCTTCCTGGGAGGTCGATTTCAGGCCTATCGCGAGTCGTCGCGGATTGTCATGGGATTGCTGCGTGAAACCTCGTCTCTGGTGGAGCCGCTCAGCTTCGACGAGGCTTACGTCGACCTCGGCCCCGCGGGATGGGCCGACGATGAAGTGGAAGACCGAGTGGCGGCGCTCAGAGCCGAACTCACCCGACGAACGGAAGGCCTGACCGCGTCGGTCGGGGTGGCGAGCAGCAAGTTCCTGGCCAAGATGGCCTCGGAGGCCGCCAAGCCCAATGGGGCGCGTATCCTGCGCCCGGGCGAGGAGCTCGACTTCATCGCCCCCATGCCGGTGCGCGCTGTGCCCGGCGTCGGGCCGGCGACGGAGCAACGCCTGATGGCGATCGGTGTGTATACCGTGCAGGATCTGCGCGAAGCCAGCCGCTCCGAGCTGATCCGCCAGCTGGGGCAGTCGTCGGGGGAGGGACTGGCGGAACTGGCGTGGGCCCGCGATCCCCGTCGTGTTCAGGCGAGCCGGGAGGCGAAGTCCATTTCCACCGAGGACACCTTTCGGGTCGATCTGACCGACCCGGCCCAGCTCGCCGCCATCCTGCGTCGCGACGCGGCCCAGGTTTCCACTCGGTTGGCCAAGGCCGGGCTTTTCGCCCGAACCGTGAATCTCAAAGTGCGCACGGCCGACTTCACCACCATCACGAAGGCGTACTCGCTGGGTGGGGCCACCGATTCCCCCGACACCATCGCCCGGGCAGGGCTCGAGCTGCTGTCCGAGGTGGATGTGCGTCCGGGCGTGCGGCTGCTGGGCATCGGGGTCAGCAACTTCGCCACGGCGGGGCAGGAAGTGTTGTTCGACGAGTTCGGTCCCAGCGGGGTCGAGCCCATCCATGAGGTCGAGATCGACACATCCGCCGTGCGAGGCCGGGGCGGCTTCTACCCCGGGGCCGACGTGATCCACGCCGAGCACGGCCGTGGGTGGGTTTGGGGATCCGGCCGCGGCCGGGTGACCGTTCGTTTCGAGCATCGCGATACCGGCCCCGGCCCCGTGCGCACCTTCGCGATCGACGACGAAAACCTCGCGACCGCGCCCATCCACCCGTTACCCCTCGCCCTTCCCGAGGATGGGGAAGACTAGGACGATGAGCGCTGGAGTTACTGACTCGCCGTCTGGCATCTTCGTGGGGCTGGCCACGCTCGACGTGATCCAGCTCGTCGACGGCTTGCCGTCACCCAATCGCAAGACCACAGCGCGCGAGTCGTGGCTGGCCGCCGGCGGTCCGGCGGCAGGCGCGGCGATCGCTTTCGCGGCGCTGGGAGGGTCAGCGACCCTTGTCACGGCGCTTGGTGCCAACTCAGCGGCCTCCCTCGTCCGGGCGGATCTCGCCGAGGCCGGGGTGGAGGTGGTTGACCGCGCGCCCGAGGGGTTCGAGTTGGCCCCGTCGGTGGTGATGGTCGAGGCAACTACTGGTGAGCGGGCCGTGGTGGGCGGGTCGGTCCACCCTCCGCCGACCCTGCCCGTTGATGAGTCCGTGCTGGAAGGTCGCGACGTGATGCTGCTGGACGGCCATCATCCGGGGCTGCCGCGGGCGTTGGCAGCGCCTGCCGCGGCCGGGGGAATCCCCGTCGTCGTGGATGCCGGCTCTCACAAGCCGGTGTTCGATGAGCTGTGGGCCTCCGTCAGCGACGTGATCTGCTCCGCCGACTACACCCACCCCTCGGGTCGGGCGCCGGAGAGCCTGCGTGAGCGGGGGCCGTCGCTGGTGGCGGTGAGTCACGGTGCCGACATGGTGCAGTGGTGGGCTGCGGAAGGGTCGGGGGAACTGCCGGTTGCCCCGGTGGAGGCCGTGGATACCCTGGGCGCCGGTGATGTGTTGCACGGGGCCTACGCCTACGCCCTGGCGACTGGTCTGACCCGGGTGGATGCTCTCGCCTTTGCCATCGCGGCGGCGACGCGGCGCGTGACGAACCTGGGGCCTTTTTCCTGGCGGAACGATCTTCGGCGGCGACGACCAGTAATCTAGAAAGATGTCTCATCGCATGTTCGCGGCAGTGTTGCCGCCTCAAGAGATCGTGGAGGAAATCAATAGTCTGCTGGCCCCTCGCAGGGAAGCGCTTCCTATGCTGCGCTGGACCCGTCCGGAAGGCTGGCACCTGACCACGGCATTTATGGAGGACGTGGACGAGTATCGCGTGGAGCCGCTGATCGACGCGCTGGGCGAGGTGGCCGGTTCCCACGAACCCTTCGATATCTCCGTTGGTGGCGGCTATGCGCTCCCGCATCCCGACACGGCAAAGATCATCGTGCTGGGCGTCTCGCGTGGATCCGACGAGCTCGGCCGGCTCTCTGTTGCTTGTCGCGGCGCCGCCAACCGGGTGGGTGCCAAGCCGGATGGCCGTCGGTTCATCGGTCATCTCACGTTGGCCCGGCACAGCCGCGGCTTCCCGTCGACCAAGTTGCTCGCCGCCCTCGACTCCCTGGGCGACTGGACATGGCGCGTCAACGAGTTCGCCCTGATGGAGTCGCACCTCGCGTCGAAACGCTACGAGGTCGTCGCCCGGTTTCGGCTTGATGCCCTAAGCTAGGCGAGTCCGAGCAGCTCGCTCGGCGAGCCGCTGTGGTGGAATTGGTAGACACGCAGGATTTAGGTTCCTGTGCTTTCGGGCGTGAGGGTTCAAGTCCCTTCGGCGGTACCACGATGTTGTCGAGCCATCCCAGGTATTCGGTGGCGACGAGCGTTCCCATCGCCAAGGATCACTAGCGGACAACGGGACTGTTTCGCGCAGAGAACTCCCTATCTGGTGAAGCCTCCCGTATACAGCGAGGCCTCACCAGATAGGGAGATCTATGTTCGTTTCTCGTCGAACCTTCGGCCGTCGGCGCGCAGTTGCTCCGCCGGTGAGATGGTGTAGTCGGCCATGTAGTCGAAGACGCCACGCAGCGCCACGCGTGCGGGATCACGGTAGTAGTCGCGCTGGGCGGCGGGGAAGTCCGCGAAATCGCCGGCGAAGTCGAAGGCCCATGTGAACATGTCCTTCGGCTCGTCCCGGACGGCGAATAGGCATCGGAAACCATGTGCTTCGCGAACGTCGAGAATCTGGCGCCAGAGGCCCAAGAACTCACCCCAGTCACCGACCACCGAGTAGCGACGCATGATCGCGATGCGTCCCTTCACCGAATCCGGTGTGGCGTGGGTCAGCCGCTCCACGCCGACGGGGCGCACCACGGTGTTGCGGAAGACGTGCGGGGCGGCCGCTTCGGCGAGCGCCATGGAGCGCGGATCCACGGCCAGCTCCGTCTCCGCGGGGGTGGGGTCCGGATGCGAATAGAGCCAGGTCACTTTGGGTTCGGCGTGCACATCAAGGAAAAGCCGATGGCACGCGAAACCGTACTCCTCGCGCAAGGACACCGCCTGGGGCAGCAGCTCCAGATAGGCGTCGAGGTGATTCGGTTTGATGGAGAACCGATGCAACAGCATGGGATCTTGCATATTGACGGAGAAGGGAAGCTCGCTCATAGTTCGTAGGGGCTGGGATCGGCGCCGGTGGGCTCGCGCAGCGTGGCGGGGAGCGGCCAGGGCAGCTCGTAGATCTGGGTATGGATGTCGATGGCTCCGAAATCCTCGCCCTTCACCACGATGTGTTCCGGGGTCACCTCGATGATGCGCACGCGCGTCGCCCGACCGTCCTCACGTTCCAGCAGCCACGACTCCGCGAGGTAGCCCAGGCCGTGATCATCCAGTGTTTCCTCGGCCTCGAGCCAGTCGACGGGGCCGCTGAGTTCCCGGCCGAGCACGTCGACGGGCACCCACTCATCACCCTCCGGCCTGATCCAGCCCAGCTGTTCTCCATCGTCGCGTCGGTGTGGCGTCCAATCCTGCATGGGTTCACCCTACCCAGCGGCTCCCCACGGGATCTGCGGTCAACATTCCGGCTGAGAGCGTGGCCAGTGCGATGTGGAGGTCGTCGGCCTCCGGTTCGGGTACGGCCACGCGGATGTAGGCGGCGTCAGACCACTCAACCTCGTCCACGACGAGGGGCGCTCCTGAGGGCAGGATCAGCCCGCGCAATTGGTCCTCGATGGTTCCCACCTCTGCGAACCCCACGCGGATGCGAAACAGGAGGCACCGTTCGACGCGTCGCCGACCGACCGCGGCCACGGCCTCAGCGACGGCGTCGGAGTACGCCCGCACCAGGCCGCCCGCGCCCAGCTTGATCCCGCCGAAGTAGCGGGTGACCACCGCCACGACGTCGGTGAGTTCGTGGCGCTGCAGGACGGTCAGCATGGGAATGCCAGCCGTTCCTGCGGGTTCTCCGTCGTCGGAGCTGCGTGCGGTGCGTCCGTCTGAGCCCAGGATGAAGGCCGAACAGTGGTGCCGGGCGTCGAAGTGGGTGGAGCGTCTCTCCTCGATCACCCCACGGGCGTCCTCCTCGGAGGTGACGCGTCGGATGCGGGTGAGGAACCGCGAGCGCTTGATCTCCAGCTCCACGTCGATGCCCCCGCCCTCGGAGGCATCGACGGTGAAGAATCCGGAGGCCATCGGCCGCTCGGCTCAGATGCTCAGCTCGCGGCGCAGTTTCGCGACGTGGCCGGTGGCCTTGACGTTGTATTGCGCCACCTTGATGATGCCTACGCCCTCGTCGTCGACATCGATCACGAAGGTGGAGCGCAACACGCCCTCGATCTCCTTGCCGTACAGCTTCTTGATGCCGTAGGCGCCGTAGGCGTTGAGCACCTTCTTCTCGGGATCTGCCAACAGGGGAAAGGTCAGGTTGGCCGTGGTGTGGAACTTGGTGAGGCGTTCGATGGTGTCCGGCGAGCAGCCGACCACCGTGTATCCCTGATCGCTGAAGGCCTCGATGGAATCGGAGAAATCCGTGGCTTGGGTGGTGCAGCCGGGGGTCATGGCTGCGGGGTAGAAGTACAGCACGACGCGTTGGCCTTTGAAATCGCTCAGCGAGACGTCGTTGCCGTTTTGATCGGGCAGCGTGAATTCGGGGGCAGTGGTACCTGGGGTCAATCGAGCGGTCACGCGCGTCATGGTACTAGGCTTGGGGCGAAGCGTGCTGACGCGACGCCGCGACGATGAGGAGTGAGAATGGCCGACAAGCAGCGCACGATCGAAGAGATCCGTGCCGAGATGGCAGCTAATCGAGTCAACGTCGGGGTATCCGCGGCGCAGCTGCGTGAGGCCGTGAACCCCAAGAACATCGCGAAGAGCGGAATCGAAGACGCCAAGCAGTTCGTCAAAGCCGAGTACGACGCGGCCAAGGCCCAGTTCGTCGAGGCCGATGGCGGCGTCAACATCAAGCGCGTGCTGATCATCGGTGGCGCGGTTCTTGGTGCCGTCGTGTTCTTCGCCACGTTGAACTCGATCAGTCATCGTCGTCAGCTGGCCAACGTCAGCAAGCGTGCGCTGGAGGCGGGCGCTCGGTGAGCGATGAAAACCTCCCCATTCGGATGCTTAATGATCGGGTGCTGATCGACGCCGAAGAATCGGCGAGGGAGCGGCGCAGTGGATCCGGAATTCTGATTCCCGCCACCGTGCAGATGGGAAAGCGGCTGAACTGGGCCAAGGTCGTGGCGATCGGGCCCAATGTGCGGGCCGTCGAGGTAGGGGATCGGGTGCTCTACGACCCCGAGAACCGTTCCGAAGTGGAGATCGGCGGCAAGACCTGCGTGCTGACGCGGGAGCGCGATCTGCACGCCGTGGCTGCCGAGCGCATCCCCGACGCGGGAACCGGCCTCTACCTCTGAGGGAGCGTCTCACGGCTTGCCATTTCCGCAACGCATTTCGCGCCGCGAACCATCCCGTTCGAGAATGATTCTCATGACGATGGGGAGTTCTGTGCGCGAGCGGAACGGACGGGCTGAAACCACCGCGGGGAGGGTTCCGGTGATCGCGGTGACCGGCTACCTCGGAGCCGGGAAGACGAGTCTGCTCAACCATCTGCTGCGCAGGCCTGGTGCCCGGCTCGGTGTGGTGGTCAACGATTTCGGCGAGATCAACGTGGACGCGGCGCTCGTCACGGGACAGGTCGACGAGGCGGCCGCGATCTCCGGCGGTTGTCTCTGCTGTCTCCCGGATACCGGAGGACTGGACGATGCCCTCGAGCGCCTCTCGCATCCTCGGCTTCGGCTCGACGCGATCATCGTCGAAGCCAGTGGCGCTGCCGATCCTCTCGCCGTCGCGCGCCTGATGCGCTTCAGCGGCGCCGAGAACGTCCGCCCGGGCGGGGTGGTGGACGTGATCGACGCGGTCGAGCATTTCCGCACCGTCGACGTGCGCCCCGACCCGCCTGCGCGTTACGCCGCGGCCAGCCTCGTCGTCGTGAACAAGAGCGACCTGCTTCCCGTCGACGACCGAGACGAGGTTCTCGCGCGCATCGAGAAGCGGGTGCGCATCCGGAACTCGCATGCGCCCGTCATCGTCGCCCGGCGGGGCCTGGTGGATCCCGCCTTGGTGTTCGACGTGGCGAGCGACGAGGATCCGCAGGACGAGCTGCCCTTCGCGGAGTTCCTGCGAGAGCAGGAGGAGGAACTCCCTCATGAGCATGCGAGCGCCGTGTCGGTGCCCCTGGCGGGATCTATCTCGCCGACGGCGCTCATCGATCTGCTCGAAACCCCGCCCCTGGATGCCTACCGGATCAAAGGCAGGGTCCGCGTGCGCGGCCCGCGCCGCGATCGCGGGTACCTGGTCAACCTCGTCGGCCGGAGCATCCACATCGCGTCGCTCCCAAAACCTCCAGCAGTCGGCGAGCTGGTGGCGATCGGCATGCACCTCGACGCGCGCAACGCTGAGGCTCGGTTGGCCGCGGTCACGCAGGCCTCTGCGGATCATGTCGATGCGGCGGGCATGCGGCGATTGTGGCGCTACCGGCGGCTCAGTCAGTAGTACCGGCGGCGGCCGTGTGTCAGCGGCGTGCGAGCTCGGGGAAGTCCTCGTAGCGGAAGTCGTCGATCTCTGCCGCGGGATCATGTTCACGGGCCCGCAGGACCACCCGGCGCACCTTGCCGCTGATCGTCTTGGGTAGATCGGAGAACTCGATCCGCCGCACGCGCAGGTAGGGAGCCAGGTTGTCGCGGGTGTAGCGCAGGATGGACAACGCCGTCTCGCGCGTGGGCTCATGACCGTCGGCCAGCGCGACATACGCCTTCGGGACGGCATGGCGAATCGGGTCGGGGGCAGGCACGATCGCCGCCTCCACGACGGCGGGATGCTCGATCAGCACCGATTCCAGTTCGAAGGGCGAGATCTTGTAGTCGGAGGCTTTGAACACGTCGTCGGTGCGGCCGACGTAGGTGAGATACCCGTCGTCACTCACGGACACGAGATCGCCGGAGTGGTAGCGCCCGTCCTCGCCCGCCGTCGGCGGATTGCCGCCCAGATAGCCCGGGGTGAGATTGAACGGCCACGGCTCGAGCGGGAAGGTGATCTCGCCGTGCTGGGCCACCCCACCGGTGTCGGGATCCACCACCTCCAGGTTGACCCCGGGCATGACCTTGCCCATCGAACCGGGACGCACGGCCTCGCCGGGCGCGTTGCCGACGGTGCAGGTGGTCTCCGTCTGGCCGTAACCATCGCGGATCGTCAGACCCCACGCGTTCTCCACCGAGGAGATCACCTCCGGGTTGAGAGGTTCGCCCGCACCCACCGCCTCGCGCAGCGATGAGGGCTTGTCGCCCAGGTTGGCCTGGATCATCATCCGCCATACCGTCGGGGGAGCGCAGAAGGTGGTGACCGCGGAATCCTCGAGCTCCTTGAGCATCGCCGCCGCGTCGAACCGCGCGTAGTTGTAGCTGAACACGGTGGCCTCTGCCAGCCACGGGGAGAAGAAGCTGGACCACGCGTGCTTGCCCCAACCCGGCGAAGAGATGTTGAGGTGCACGTCGCCTGGGCGCACGCCGATGAAGTACATCGTCGACAGATGACCCACGGGATAGCTCACCTGCGTATGCACGACGAGTTTGGGTTCCTTCGTGGTGCCGGAGGTGAAGTAGTACAGCACGGGATCGGCGGCATCGGTGACGACGGTGCGCGGCTCGGCGGGAAGAGCCGCTGCCTCCGCCATTGAGAGCCAGCGGTCATGGGCCTCACCCGTGGTGATACAGACGATGTCGTCGATCTCGTCGAACTTGCTCTCGTCGACGGGGTTGGCGATGATGGCGGTGACGCTCGCCCGCTGGACCCGGTCGGCGAGGTCATGGCTCTGCAAGGCCTGGGCGGTGGGCAGGATGATGCCGCCGATCTTCATGACCGCGAGCATCGCGTCCCACAACTCCACCTGGTTGGCGAGCATCAGCATCACCACGTCGCCCTTTCCGATGCCCTGAGCCTCGAGCCAGGCGGCCAGCCGGTCGGATCGGTCCACCATCTCGCCGTAGGTATAACGCTCGTCCTGGCTGTGCTCGTCGCGCAGCCAGAGGGCGAGGTCTGCGCGGTTGCGGCCGACGGCATCGAACCAGTCGATCGCCCAGTTGAACCTTCCCGAGATCTCCGGCCAGGCGAAGGACTCCCGGGCCCCGTCGCCCTGACCTCGCAGGCCCAGCAGGAGGTCGCGAGCAGCGCGGATGGCTTCAGTGGCGTTCGACATGCGTTTTCCCTCGTCCCGGTTGCGTAGAAAAAAACTACTACCTCGCTGGTTCAGGCATGGCGGAGGGGCGCTGATATCCGGCGGGCTGTGGGGAACAACCGCAGTGGGGCAGGATGGTCTCGTGATAGCGATCGTCGCGGCCTTGCAGGCCGAGCTGGCAGCTGTGCTCGACGCGGCCAGGACCTCCGGCACGGCAACCCCGCACACCGTGGCCGGGCGGCGTTTCGTGGAGGCCCGGCTCGCCGGGCAGGACGTGCTCCTCGCGCTATCTGGGGTCGGCAAGGTAGCGGCCGGGGCCACCGCGGCCGTTCTCGCGGAGCGGGCGGATGCCGTCGTGATGGTGGGCACGGCGGGCGGGATCGGCAGCGACGTCCATACCGGCGACGTGGTCGTCGCCGAGGCGCTGGTGCAGCATGACGTGGACGCGCGCCCGCTGTTCCCGCGCTGGGAGGTGGAGGGCACCGTGCGGTTTCTTCCTGACGAGAGCCTCACCCGAATCCTCAGCGCTGCGGCCGGGCACATCGTCGAGCAGCATCGGGCGCGCCTGCCCGCGTCGTTCCGAGAACTCCGGATCGAGACGCCGTCCGTCCACACCGGCCTCATCGCCAGCGGTGACCAGTTCATCTCCACCCGATCGGACAGCGAACGGTTGCGAGCCGATCTGCCCGGCCTGCTCGCCGTCGAGATGGAAGGGGCCGCACTCGCGCAGGTCTGCACCAGAGCAGGCGTGCCCTTTGCGCTGGCTCGCACCATCTCCGACCGGGCCGACGACGACGC
The DNA here is from genome assembly GCA_041393555.1 of Tessaracoccus sp. Lineage (GTDB taxonomy): Bacteria > Actinomycetota > Actinomycetes > Propionibacteriales > Propionibacteriaceae > Arachnia. The sequence continues at coordinate 95,576 of JAWKJW010000006.1, forward strand.
GCATCTGGACTTCCCGCGTTTCCTCGAGGCCGTCGCGGCGCCTTACGCCCGCGACCTCGTGTTGGGTTTCCTGGAGCGATATGCCGAGGAAGCCGGCCCGAGGAGCCTTTGACGCCGATCTTCGCGGTGCTTCCCGCCCGGTTCCTCCGAAGTGGCGGCGAGATGCGGCTAGCGTGAGGACATGCGTATCGCGCTCGCCAACGATCATCCCGGAACCCCGCTGAAGAACGAGATCGGCGCCTGGCTGCAGAGCCAGGGCCACGAGATCGTCGACTTCGGAACCTTCGACGAAGAGGCGTGCGATCTGCCCGATTTCGTCTACCCGGCCTCCCTCGCCGTCGCCCGTGGCGAATGCGACCGCGGCATCTTCGTCGACGGCGTCGGCTACGGGTCGGCGATGATCGCCAACAAGCTTCCTGGCGTGTTCGCGGCCGTCGCGCAGGACCCCTATTGCGCCTACCTGGCCCGCTCCCACTCCAACACGAACGTGATGTGCATCGGCGCCAAGATCATCGGCTCGCTGCTCGCGATGGAGATCGTCAAGACCTGGATGACCACCGACTGGCTCGGTGACACCGAAGAAAAGTACGCCCGCCGCGTCGGGAAGGTCGAGGAGATCGCCGAACGCCATATCCGGCCCCTCCAGGACTGATGGGATGGCTCAAACCTTTTTGAACCCGTCCCAGGTCGATGAGTTGGTAGAGCTGTACAAGGATGGAGTCAGCATCGCTGAGCTTGTTGAGCGGTTCGGTGTTTGCGCCCGAACTGTGGTCGCGCACCTCGTGCGCCGTTCGGTGCCGCTGCGTCAATAGGGCCTGCGCGACGAGGACGTGCCCAAGGCGGCACGGCTCTATGAGAGTGGTTTGACGTTGATGGAGGTCGGTCGTCGGTTCGGCGTGAGTCAGGCGACTGTGCGGCGAGCGATTGCTGAGAGAGGAGTAGTGATCCGGCCACGCGGTATGCGTGCTGGCTCCGGCGGTGGCGTACCGGCTGCGGATACGCGGAAGCCGCTTGATGCGAACACCTGTTCATTTTGGGGCTGTGGCTGCGTGCAGGTGGCTGGACGCTGTGATAAGAAGCGTTGAGCTGGGTTCGTATCCGTGGCATGATGGTATTGCGTCCACGACGCGTCTGCTGGGGCTGCTAGCCCCGCGAGTCCTACGGCCCCGGTTGGGGCCGTAGCTGTTATTGGGGAGAGTTGACTGTGCATCTCTGCTACATGGATGAGGCCGGGCATACCAGTGAGATCTCTCCTTCACAGCCAGATCAGCCACCAGCGTTTGTGCTCGTCGGCATGAGCGTGCCTCTGGTCAAGGCCAAGGAACTGACGTGGGAGTTCCTGCAGCTGAAGAAGGTCAGGCTCACGGACTCGTCGGTCTGCCGAGCGCTGGGATTGAATCGGTCATACCCGTTCTGAACACTGAAAAGCCCGGTCCGTGTGGACCGGGCTTTTCAGCTTCCTCGTACACCACCAGGGACTCGAACCCTGAACCCGCTGATTAAGAGTCAGCTGCTCTGCCAGTTGAGCTAGTGGTGCTCGCGAGGAAGAACATTACAGGTCACACGGCTGCTCCGCCAAATCGGCGACGAGACTCACGTAAAGTCCCCGCGTAGCCAGGGGCCGTGCCTCACACACTTTCCCCCGCGTAGCCAGGCGACGGTCACGATGGGGTGTGAGCACGAAGGGCATGTCGTTGGCAGCAAGGGTTGAGGTTACGAAGAAGTACGCCACCGCGTACGCGGCAGCGTCGAAGAAGGACAAGAGCCGGATCCTCGACACCGTGGTCGCGGTCACGGGTTGGAACCGGGACCACGCCCGCCAACAACTCCGGGGCCGGCTGGCCCAGCCCAAGGGCAGAGCCACCGCCACGATCGCTGTGATCGACCGGCGCCGCACCAAACCACGTAAATACTCCTACGACGCGCTCCTCACGCTCCAGAAGGTGTGGTCTGTCGCGGGCGGGATCTGCGGCAAATACCTTGCCGTGTCCATGTCGGACTGGCTGGACGCGATGGAGGCCGAAGGCTCCCTCATCCCCGGCCAGGGCCGCTACAGCCCCGAGGTGCGCTCGGAACTGGAGCAAATGTCGCCAGCCACGATCGACCGCTATCTCACTCCCGCACGGGCGAAGGACCCGATCCGCGGCAAGACCACAACCAAACCAGGCAGTCTGCTGCGCAACTCGATCACCATCCGCAAGGCCGGAGACGAAGTCGAAACCGAACCAGGGTTCTTCGAGATCGACACCGTGGCTCACTGCGGCCCCACCCTGAAAGGCGAGTTCGCGCGCACCGTGAACTACACCGATGTCCATACCGGCTGGGTGTTCACCCGCGCGATCCGCAACAACGCCGCCATCCACGTCCTAGCGTCTTCGACACCTTCGTCGACCAGATCCCGTTCCTGGTCACCGGTATCGACTGCGACAACGGAGGCGAGTTCATCAACCACGACCTCGTCGGCTGGGCTACCGAACGAGACGTCTACTTCACCCGCTCCCGCCCTTACAAGAAGAACGACCAAGCCACCATCGAGTCGAAGAACAACCACTCGTGCGCCGCTACGGCTTCTACCACCGCTACGACACACCGCTCGAGCTCGAGCTGTTGAACCGGCTCTGGCCGCTGGTCAACGACCGGTTGAACTTCTTCACCCCAACGAAGAAGCCCGTCGATTGGTCCACCGACCGCATCGGGCGACGTAAACGCGTCTACGACAAACCACGCACCCCCTACCAGCGGCTCCTGACCGCCGGCATCCTCAGCCCCACCCAGGAAACCGAGCTGGCTACCTACAAAGCCAGCCTGCGACCGACCCAGATCGCTGACCAGATCCACCAACTCCAGCAAGAACTCACCCGCCTCGCCGGCCATAAGACCCGCCGCCTCGAAGAACAAGCCCGCCCGAAGCTACCCAACCCGGCCGGGATCCGACTCCACGCCGGATAACCTCTACACGGGGAAAAACCATGTGAGGCACGCACCCCGTTTCCCGGGGACTTGACAATGAGGCACCACGATCGGCTGCTTCTCCGCGACTCAGGCCGCGGGAGTGATGCCTAGTTGCTCCGTCGGGACGTCTTTGGTCTCGCGGGCGGTGAGGGCTGCGGCGATGGCGATCAGGCAGATCACCGCGGTGAAACCGGAGATCACGACCCAACCGCCCTCACGTACTCCACCCAGGCCGGCCACGATGGACGGCGCGAAGCCGGCCATGAGGAAGCCCAACTGGGTGCCGATCGCCATGCCGGAGAACCGCACCCGGGTGCTGAACATCTCCCCGTAGAACGACGGCCACACCGCGTTGGCCGCGCCGTAGCCACAGGAGAAGGTGAGGATCGCCAGCAGGAAGGTCAGGAAGAGGTTTCCGGAGCCCATCGAGAGCATGTAGAACGGCATGAACACGGCAGAGGAGACGGCGCCGTAGATGAATACCGGCTTGCGGCCGATGCGGTCGGCCAGGATCCCGAAGAACGGCTGCGTCGCCAGCGCGACGACGTTGGCGGCCACCACCAGCCACAGCGTCATCGACTCCCGAAGGCCCACCTCCTTGCCGTAGGCCAGCGCCAGGTTGCCGAACACCGTCGAGACGGCGGCGATGAACGCGCACAGGATCACGCGGATGACGTCGCGCCAGTGGTCGCGCATCAGCGGGATCAGCGGCACCTTGGCGATCTCGCCGTCCTTCTTGGCGTCCTCGAACACCGGGGTCTCGTGCAGGCTGCGCCGGATGAAGAAGGCGACGAGCACCACCACGGCGCTCAGCCAGAACGGGATCCGCCAGCCCCAGGTGTACTTGATGTCGTCGGGCAGTGCCACCACGGGGATGAAGATCAGCGCCGCGAGGATCTGGCCGCCCTGCGTGCCGGTCAGCGTCCAGGACGTGAAGAAGGAACGGCGATGGTCGGGCGCGTGCTCGAGTGTGAGAGACGACGCGCCGGCCTGCTCGCCCGCGGCGGAAAGGCCTTGCAGCAGCCGGCAGATCACCAGCAGGACGGGCGCCCACCAGCCGATCTGGTCGAAGGTGGGCAGGCAGCCGATGATGAACGTCGCGGCGCCCATCAGGATCAGCGTGAACATCAGCACCTTCTGGCGCCCGATCCGATCGCCGAAGTGCCCCAGGACGACGGCCCCGAGGGGCCGGGCGATGTAGGCGAAGCCGAAGGTGGCGAACGACATCACCAAGGAGGCTTGGTCGTTGCTGCCGAAGAAGATCACCGGGAAGATCAGCGCGGCGGCCGAGCCGAAGATGAAGAAGTCGTAATACTCCACGGCGCTGCCCATGAAACTGGCCACCGCCGCGCGCACGGGCGTGCGGCGAGGTGTAGGTGTCGTCGTCGACATCTCGGCTCCTAACTGGTTGCTAATTGTTGTGTTGTTCCGCGGCGAGCAGATGAAGGAAGTGCCGCCGCATGCGTTCGGGATCCGGTTCGAGCCCGGTGATCAGTTCCATCGCCTCGACGGCCTGGAACACTGCCATGCGCCCGCCGTCGAGCGTGGCGCAGCCCAACCCCCGGGCGACGGTGAGCAGGCGCGTCTGAAGGGGACGGTAGACGATGTCGGATACCCAGAGATTGGGCCGCAGCAGCGCCTCGTCGAGCGGCATCCCGGGATGGTGGTGCATGCCGATGGGGGTGCAGTTCACCAATCCGGTTGCTCCCTGAAGCACCCGCGGGAGCTGATCGGGCGTCGCGGCGTCGACGACGGCGCGACGGCGTCGGCCCAAGGATGCCGCTAGTTCGGTGGCTCGGTGGGTGTCGATATCGACGATGGTGAGTCGAGAGGCGCCTAGCCGCAGCAGCGCATCCGCGACACCGCTCCCGCCGCCGCCCGCTCCCAGCAGGACGACGGCGGACAGGTCGGCGTCCGGAAGCCCTGCGCGGAAGGCCCGCTCGTAGCCGCTGGTGTCGGTGTTGTAGCCCACGGCGCCGGCTTCGGAGAACACCACCGTGTTCACCGATCCCAGCCCCAGGGCGACGGGGTCCACGTGATCCAGCAACTCCACGACCTGCCGCTTACACGGGAAGGTGATGTTGAGTGCGTCATAGCCGAGCGCGCGGCTCCAACCCAGGATCTCGGGTAGCTGCGAAGCGCTGAGCCCCCACGCGTCGAGGTCGATGGGCCGGTAGACATAGCTCACGCCCAGGGCGGCGGCCTCGGCCATGTGCATCGGCGGCGTGAACGACGGCAGCACCCCGGATCCGACCAGCCCCACGAGATACGGCCGCCTCGGCGCGGCGCTGGGTGAAGTCACGGGGAGAGGATAGTTGACCGCCCGCGAGCGGTGACGGCCGGGCCCAGCGGTTGGGACGACGGGTTAGGAGAGAGCCGCATCGTCGGCAGGTGACGATGCGGCTCTCTCCGTTGGGGGATCAGTGCGAGACGGTGAACAAGGAATCGTTCGCCGCAACCTCCTCACCCGCGGTGGCGAGGGCTTCGACCGCGTCGGCCTTGGCGCCCATGACCACGACCGGGACGATGGGGTTCCTGCCGGTAGCGGTCACCGCGGGCACGTCGTAGGTGACGATCGGCTGGCCCTGTTCCACGTGGTCGCCCTTGGCGGCATGCAGCGTGAAGCCTTCGCCATCCAGTTGCACGGTGTCCAGCCCGAGGTGAACCAGAACCCCCACCTTGTCTGCCGTCATGATCGCGTAGGCGTGGGGCATCAGCTGCATGATCTTCCCGCTCACCGGGGCCACCGCTTCCACGATGCCGCGCGGAGGATCGATGGCCATGCCTGCGCCGACGAGGCCGTCTGCGAAGGTCTGGTCCGGGACGTCCGACAGCGACACGGCCTTGCCCTGGATCGGGGCGAGGATGGTGGTGGTCTGAGAGCCCTTGGCGGGTGCGACGTCGGCGGCGGTCGGTGTGGGCTCGACCGGATTGACGACGGGCGTGGCAGGCGCCGGCCCGGCAAGCGCCGCGATGATCTCGTGCTTCAGGGCGTCGGCTTGGGTGCCGAAGATCGCCTGGACGTTGTTGCCCACCTCGATCACCCCGGCGGCGCCGAGTGCCTTCAAACGGGCATGATCGACCTGAGCCTTGTCGGCAACCTCCATGCGCAGTCGTGTGATGCAGGCGTCGACGTTGACCAGGTTCTCTCGACCGCCGAAAGCCGCGATCAACTGCTCGGCCTTCGCCGAGGATCCGCCGCTCGCCGCGGCGTTCTCGCCCGTCAGGATCGCGGCTTGTTCTGCGGCGAACTCCTCATCGGGCTGACGGCCGGGCGTGCGCATGTTCCACTTGGCGATCGCGACCCGGAAGAGCACGTAGTAGAGCGCCGCGAAGACCAGCCCTTGGATCACCAGCAAGGGGATGTTCTGCGCTGCCGGTGCCGTGCCGTAGAGCAGCAGATCGATCAGGCCGGCGGAGAAGGAGAAGCCCAAGTGCGCATCGAGGAGGTAGGCGATGGCCATCGAAAGCCCGGTCAGTAGCGCATGGATGATGTAGAGCGGCAGTGCGACGAACATGAACGCGTATTCGAGCGGCTCGGTGATGCCGGTCAGGAAGGCGGTCAGGCCGGCCGCGGAGAGGATGCCGATGGCGACCTTCTTCTGCGCTCGGCCGCGCAGCGTGAATCATCGCCAGCGCGGCGGCGGGAAGGCCGAACATCAAGATGGGGTAGAAGCCCGCGGTGAGGGCTCCCGCCGTGGGATCTCCGGCTGCGAACCGCGTGAGCCTCGCCGGTGACCAGGCCCGTGGAGTCCTCGAACTCTCCGAAGATGAACCAGATGTAGGTGTTGAGGATATGGTGCAAGCCGATGGGGATCAGGAGGCGATTCGCGACGCCGTAGGTGAAGGCGCCGAGTGCGCCGGCGCCGCCGATCAGGCCGCCGACGGCGGTCAAGCCGCTGTTGAAGATGGGATAGAAGTAGCTGAGCGCGAATCCCAGGAACAGCGTGGTGAACGACACCACGATCGGGACGAAGCGGCGGCCACCGAAGAAGCCTAGATAGGTGGGTAGCTGGATGTCGTGGTATTTGTCGAACAGCCACGCCGTCACCAGGCCCACCGCGATGCCGGCGAAGACGCTGTAGTCGATCATGGCCTGATTGCCGAGACTGTCGGTGACCCCCTCCAATACGACGGGAGACATCGATCGGAAGACCGCCGTGATCACGAGATAGCCGGCCACCGCGGAGAGTGCGGTGGAGCCGTCGGCCTTCTTGGCGAAACCGATGGCGACGCCCACCGCGAACAGCAGAGGCAGGTTCGTGAAGACCGCGCCGCCGGCGGCGCTCATGGCATCGAAGAAAGCACCGACGATGGGCCATTCGATACGACCGAGCATGTCCTCTTGGCCGAGGCGGAGAAGGATGCCCGCGGCGGGAAGCAGAGCGATGGGGAGCATGAGGCTCTTGCCGAGCCGCTGAAGCAGCGCGAATCCGGGAATGCGCAGTCCTGAGGACTTCTTGGTGTCCTCTTTTGTTGTGGTCATCCGGTCTCCTGTGGGATCTGGTCGATCAGTACTGAGCGACGAGGCGTTCCGATATTGGTCTAGACCAACAATGGAAGATTGGCATAGACCAATATGAATGTCAAGCACGGATCGGTATGCGAGTTTTGCTCGCTGTCGGCTACTGTTTGGTCTAGGCCAATGTTGGACGGGGTGAAAGTCAGTGCCTCGCGGGTCCGGGAGGGATGCATGAAGGTTCCGAAGTACTATCGGGTGAAGGGTGCGCTTCTAGACATGATCGCGGACCTGTCCGCCGGCACCGCCATCCCCACCGAACGGGAGTTGGCAGAGCGCTTCGCTACCTCCCGCACGACGGTTCGCCAGGCGATCGCTGAACTAGTGGTCGATGGACGACTGGAGCGTACCCAGGGGAGCGGCACCTTCGTCGCGCACCCGAAGATCATGCACGTGCGCCCGCTGACCTCGTTTTCGCAGGATCTGGATTCCGAAGGCCAGCGGCCGGGGAGCGTGGTGCTGGACATCCGCGAACTCCTCGCTTCGCCGGATGTGAGCCGCAACCTCGAACTGCCTGTTGGCTCGCCCTGCTATCGGGTGGAACGGCTGAGAACCATGGGGGGCGAGCCCATCGCGCACGAGGTGGCGCACCTGCCCGGAAGATTGCCGGGATTCGTGGATGGTCTGCGCGAACGCGAGTCGCTCTACCGGACGTTGCGTGAGGTGTACGGCAAGGAGATCGTCACCGTCGAGGACACGGTGGAGACGGTCCTCGCCGACCCCGTCCAGGCAGACCTGTTGGGGGTGGATACGGGGCTGCCGATGCTGCTCGTTCACCGGACCGGGTGGGATGACGCGGGCGATGTCGTCGAATGGACGCGGTCGGTGTTCAGAGGGGACCGGTTCCGGTTCGTCTCTCGCCATCGGTTGCTCGCGGAGCCGGACCGCCGTCTTGCAGCGTCGGCGCGCGGCGCGTGACGGCTCGCTACCCGTCTAGGAGCGCGGGGGCTATCCGCCGCCAGTGGGGGCGAAACGCGTAGACGCAACCCAGCCGCACCAGCGTGGAGCGCTCGTAGGCGTGTACCCGCGGCGGCGGACAATCCAGTCGCGCGGCCGCTCGATCGACGACATCCCTGACGACGGTGGCTCGACGCTCCGGCCACAAGCCCTGGAGCTGCCGCAGCCTCGCGTGCGCCCTGAGATTGCCCAGGTCGAGTGCCGGATCGCCGAGACAGGCTGTATCCAGGTCGATCAACCCTGGGCCTAAGTGGGTATCCCAGATGAGCTGCTTGTCATGAAGGTCGCGGTGGATGGGCATCTCCGGAGAGGGGCCGGTGAGGGCCAGCAGAGCCTCGATCGCGCGCTCGCGGGCGCGGCGCAGGCGTTCGGGTGCCAGCACGGTCGTGGATTCGGCCTTATCTGCCCAGTCGTTGAGAACCCGGATCTCCGCCGCCACGTCGTGGACCGGCATCGCCTCGTCGGAACCGTCGACCCCCATCGACACGGCGGTTCGCCATGCCGTGAGCGTGTCCTCCCACGCGAGTCTCCAATGATCGTCGGACCACCCGTGGGCCTCGTGCAGGCTTCGTCCCAAGACCGCGGATAGCGTGACGCTAGAGGCATCGTGGCCGATGAGTTCGGGGGTCCGGAAGGCCTTCCGGAAGGCCGCCGCTCGCGTCATGCCGAGCAGGATCTTCGCCGCCCGCTTCCTCCGGACCACCTTCGTATAGTGGCCGTCCTGCCCCCGCACGACGGCGCGCTTACCGGCCCGGTGCGAGATGACGGTGCCCCCGGTTTGGGCCACCGCATCGGCGAGGCCGGGGAGGCCGGGATCTGTGCCAGGTGCGAAGATCACAGCCTCGCGCCCATCCCAATACCCCGCCCGGATGATCTGGACCAGCCGGAGCTCGACGGCGATCCTGTCGGCGTCCTCCGGCCAGGCGCGGGAAACCGGCCACCTACCGCCATTCACGACGATCGCATCGGGCAGATCGGGAAGCGTCATGCGCGCGGTCCTTCGTGGTCGAGGTCTAGAGAGCAGGCAGCGAGGCGAACCCGGTCTTCCATCTCCGCCTGCCACCGCGGCGAACCCTGTCTGAGGGGCTTCAGGGCGGAGACGAGCAACGCCCTGGCCCGCCATGCCGCCAGCTCGGGCACGAGGCGAACGGAGGCGTAGCCATCGAGGAACGCTTCTTCCAGAATCCTGGCTCCGCTGACGCGGCAGTCGGCGCTCCACGATCCGAGGTCGAGACCCGCCGGGCCGACGTGAGCCCGGTCGAGATCGGCGATGCGGACGCTGTGTCCATCGGTCAGGATCTGGTCGGGGGAGAGGTCGCCGTGCAGGGCGACCGGCGAGGAGGGCTGGGCGGGCGCAGCATCCAGGCGACCGGCGATGGCGTCGATGAGATCGGCGTGGCCGGGCAGAAGGGTGCGCACGACCTCAAGGTCCTTCGGCGGGCGCGGCACATCGTGAACCTCTGCGACCCCTGTCATCGACGCCTCGTGAACCTGCGCGATGGTCCGTCCGCAGAGCCTGGCCGCTGCCTCGTCCCGGATGTCGGAGAGATCTCCGATCCCCCAGAACGGCGCCACCACCGCGGTGTCACGGCGGCCCCATCGAGCATGCTGAACGACGGGCGCGCCGAGCTGTGCCCAGCGGCGCTCGGCCTCGCGCAGGCCATCCAGGCTCTTGGTCGCGACGCGCAACACCACCCCGGCGCCGGGGAACTGCTCGCCGCGCGCCCGGACCACCAATCGTCGTCCGGGGTTGTAGCGCAGCACCTCGAGCGCGAACGGTTGGTCCAGGCGCCGGAGGGCACGCGCCAGCGCGCGCGCCAGGCGCGGATCCGTATCGACGCCGCCGACGAGCAGGTGAGCGCCGTGATGGGGCCGCAGCACGACACCCCCACCGGACTTGGCGGCGCGGCGAACGATGCCGTTGAGCTTGTCGTCGCTCGTCACGAGCATCGCCCAGCCATGGCCCGAGAGCCCGGCCTCGTGCTTCCACGCCACCAGCAGGCTCTCGCCTGGTTTGATCCTTAGCGCGGTCAGGACGACGGGACGCTCGAGCAGTGCCGAGAGACGATCGCGATCGAGCAACTCCTCCGAGCCGTCGAGGGCGACATGGCGTCGCAGCGCGTCCGTGATCATCGTTGCCCCTCCTCGCGTTGGCGCGACATCCAGCGGGAGAACCGGGTGTCCGGTAGTTGCAGCAGATCCTGGGGCGCGCCGTCCTCCACGATTCGCCCGTTCTCGAGCCAGACCACGCGATCCATGGCCGCGATCATCGCCGGATCGTGCGTGACCGACAAGGTGGTGCGGCCCCGGGTGAGTTCTCCCAGCGACGCCGTCACCTGGGCCTTGGTCACCGGATCCAACCCGGTGGTCGCCTCGTCGAGCACGACGATGGGCGAGCGCCGGATGAGGGCGCGGGCGATGGCAAGCCTCTGACGCTGTCCGCCGGAGAGGGTGTCGCCGCGCTGGCCGAGCACGGTGTCGTACCCCTGGGGCAGGCCGACGATGAAGTCGTGGGCGTCCGCGCGTCGGGCGGCGTCCTCGACCTCCTCGTCCGTGGCGTCGAGCCTGCCGAACCGGATGTTCTCCCGGATGGGGACGGAGAAGAGCACCGATTCCTGCAGGAGGACGCTCACGTTCGCCCGAAGGCTGGACAACGTGGCATCGGACAGCGCCGCGTCGTCGATCGCGACCCGTCCCTGATCGGGTTCGGCCAGGCGCAGGAGGTAGGACACCAGGGTGGACTTCCCGGCCCCGGAGGGGCCGAGGATGCCGACGTGTTCGCCCGCGGGTATCTTCAGGGTGAGATTGGTGAACAAAGGACGGCCGTGACCGTCGTTGCTGGTGAGGTTCTCGAACGTCACGTCGCCGCGCACCTCGTGCAAAGGCTTCGCGTTCGGACGGTCGGCGATCTCGATCTCCTCGTCGAGGAGGTCCGCGATGCGTTCGCCGGAGGCGCTGGCCCGGGCGATGCGTCCGGTGTACTTCGCGAGGTCGCGCAAGGGGCGCGTCGCGATCTTGAGGTACATGAGGAACAGCACCAGGTCGCCAGGGGTCATCGCCCCGCGCAGCACCTGCCAACTGCCGAAGACCAGCACCACCGCCTGCGCGATGCCGACGAGGACATCGGTGGAGCGTTCGAGCCCGGCTGCCAGCCGACGAGCCTTCACGCCGGCTTTCATCGCGTGGTCGTTGCCCTGGGCGAACTCGTGAGCGACGGTGCGCTCCAGCCCGTAGGACTTGACCACGCGGATCGCGGCGAGGGCCTCGGCCGCGGAGCTCACCAGCGCCCCCTCACCCTTGCGCGTCTGGCGGGAGGCGCGGGTGATCTTGGGAGAAGCCAGGCGAGACAGCAGCGCATAGGCCACGGCCGCGGCGCCGATGATCAGGCTCAGGATGGGGTTCATCCAGATCATGACGCCCATGAGGATCGTGACCGTCGCCAAGTTCCCGACGAGAGGCAGACCGGCGGTGACCGCCGCCTCCTGCAGGCGCCCGACGTCGCCCACCAGCCGCTGTGAGGTGTCGCCGATGGATGCCTTGGAGTGGTAACGCATCGACAGCGCCTGCACATGCTGGAACACGCGGCCGCGCAGCTCCGTGGCGACTCGCGCGCCAACCTTCGCCAGCGAGATGGTCGACAGATAGTTGGCGGCGGCCCGCCCCGCGACGATCGCGGCGAGGGCCAGAGCCGCGAGCGGGATGACGGTGGAGATGTTCGCGGGTTGACCCTGTCCGAGATCGGCGCCGAGAGCGGCGGACACCGCGTCGACCGCGATCTTCAGCGGCCAGGGCTCGAGGATCCGGAGCACGACGTCGACCAGCATGGCCGCGAGACCCAGCACCGACAACCCGACGTGGCGCCGGAGATGGGGACGCAGGATGATGAGCGTGCGCCGCAGCGCCGAAGGCCGAATGGTATCGCGGCTCTTGGCCCGGCGACGGGGGGAGTCCGTCATCGATCAGTGCCCCCGAGAGCGTGGAGAAGCACGCCCGCCCGCGCCCTCCAGTCGTGCTCGGCCTCGGCGACCGAGCGGGCTGCCGCGCCCAGCTGCGAGCGACGGGCGGGATCGCTGGCCAGGTCATCCAAGGCTTCCGCCAGCGACGCGACATCCCCGGGTGGGACGAGAACCCCGTAGCGACCCCCTCCCAACTGGTCGGGGATGCCGCCGATCTCCGAGGCGACGATCGGCAGTCCCGCGGCCATGTACTCGTAGACCTTGAGCGGCGAGAAGTAGTGGTCCCCCGGTGGGTACGGCGCCACCGCGATGTCGATCTCATGAAGGACGGCGGGAACCTCGTCAGGGGCGACGGCTCCGAGGAACCGCACCCGGTCCTGGGTACCCAGCCGCGTGGCCTGCGCCGCCAAAGCGGGCTGCTCCGGTCCGGTTCCGCAGATCAGGAGATCGAGTTCTCCCGTTGCCCGAGCGATGGCCTCCAGAAGAATCTCGGTGCCATGCCAGGGCTTCAGGGTGCCGACGAACCCCACGGTCACCGAATCGGAGGGCCTGACGACGGTTTTACGGGGATGGATGCGGGTGGTGTTGACGCCATTCGGAAGAACCGAGACCCGCGAAGGGGCAGCACCCTGCGCGACGGTCCATTCAGCGACGGCGTCGCTGACGCAGGAGATCAGCCCCGCAGCCGTGAACTGCGCCGTCGTGGCGGCCTGCGCCGCCGCCACGTCGTGGAGTCCCCGATGCCGCTGCTGCTCGACGAGGAGCGGTGCGTTCACCTCGAGGATGAGCGGCGCACCCTGGCTGGGGCCGTGATGGCGAGTGAGTCGGGCACCCGCATCGCTGAACAGGGAGTAGCGCTCGTAGATCAGGTCGAACCTCTCGCGCGCGGCGTCCTCGGCGATGCGAGCGGCGGCCGCGGTGATGGCGGCCTCGCGCTGGGACAGCGAGTCGGTTCGTGCGAGGGGGGTGCGTCGCACGTCGAGATCCGCCAGGTCGGCAGGTACGTGATCGTCGGCCCTGGTGCAGAAGACGACGATCTCGTGTCCCTCAGTGCGGAGCGCCCGGATCATCTCCTGGACGTGGACGCTGGCCCCTTTGGTGCCGAAGACGCCGATGCCGGGATCGACGAGGAGATAGGCGATCCTCATGCCGCATCCTCCTGCCTGTATCCGGCGGCCAATGCGCGCAGGCGTGCGGCTTGCACGGCGGAGTTGTACTCGGCCACCACGAGGCGGCGTGCCGCGGCGACGATGCTGCTGGTGTCGGTGGAGGCGTCCAACGCGGTGGCGATGGCATCGACCAGCCTAGGCAGATCGCCACTCGGCACCAGCCACCCCGTCTCTCCGTCACGGATCACCTCGCCGACGGCGGTGACATCGGCGGCTACGCACGGCACCCCCGAAGCCATCGCCTCGAGCAGCACGGTGGGCAGCCCGTCGGCATTGCCGTCGGAACCGACGACGAAGGGAGCGACGAACAGATCGGCCTCCTGGAACAGCTGGCGCACCTCCGACTGGGTGCGCGCGCCGAGCAGCGAGACCACCTCACCCAAGCCGTTCTCCTCGATGGTCTTCTCCAGATCGCCGCGGAGAGGCCCGTCTCCGACGATGTCGACGCGACAGGCGATGCCCCGGTCCGTCAACGCTTTGGCCGCCTGGATCAGCAGCCCGAAGCCCTTCTTCTCGACGAGGCGGCCGACCCCGAGGAGGCGGGCCACCGGGCCGCGTTCGGGTGAGGTCCGCAAGGGGAACCGGTCGAGGTGAAGACCGTTGCGCACGAGGCGCAGACCGTGGCAATCCTCGTCGCCGAATCGCTCCCGCAGGTGAGAGTCGTTGTACTGGCTGATCGTGATGGCGTGGTGGGCGTCGCGAAGCTTGGCAGACAGGTCGGCTGCCTGGACGTCCTCGTGGAAGATGTCCTTGGCGTGCGCGGTGAAGGAGTAGGGCAAGCCGGCGATCGCCCCGGCCAGACGGGCCACGGTGGTGGCCACGGAAGCGAAATGGGCATGAAGATGGCGCACCCCATGCTGCGCGCTGAGCCTGGCCACGGCGACCGCCTGCTCGGCTTCGTCGGCCGACGCATCGAGCCGAAGCGGCAGCGCTGCCTGGAGCCCGGGTACGAGGTCGTCGGGGGTGGATGCCCAGGAACGCCAGGAGGAGTTCGCGCTCGACGAGCGGGGCACGTAATACACCGGCGCTTTGACCTGGGCCAGTTCTGCGTGGAAACGCCCGTCCACCGGCGGACGCAGCGAGTAGATCACGATGTTCTCACCGGCGGCCTCGCGGGCCAGGATCTCGGAGACGATGAAGGTCTCGGAGAATCGCGGATACATCTTGAGGACGTATCCGACGGGCGCATCCGGGGTCATCTCAGTGTTCGTCGGGACGAGAGCATCAGCAGACATGGGCTAACTCCTGTGCATTGTCCTGCTCGCGGCGGCGGAGCAGAGCGGCGGCGAGCTTCGGTACCTCGGCGAGGCCGTCGAGCCGGATATTGTCGCGGCTGACCCGCTGCGTGACGGCCGAAGCCAACCACTGCCCGAGGTCATCGGTCGTCAGGTCTTCCAGGCGGATCGAGTCGATGGCACCGGCCCGCGTGAGGGCGTTGGCGCGGATCAACTGCTCGGTGCGTCGTCTGGCGCGAGGCACCACCAGAGCCGGCGTGGATGTGGCCATGATCTCCGTGGCGGTGTTGTAACCGCACATCGACACCACCGCGCGAGCGCTGGCGATGAGCTCGGGAACGTGGGGGGCGCTGCGAAGGACTCGCACATTCCCGCGCGAGCCTTCGGCGATCTGGGAGAGCAGCTCCACCTGTTCCAGGGGCATCTGCGGGCCGGTCACGATCAGGTGCTCATGCCCGGAAGGAATGTCCGTCGCGGCCGCGATCTGGGCCAGCGGGAAACCGTCGGAGCCTCCGCCTACCAGCGTCAGGACGAAGGGGTGCTCTTCCGGGGTGTCGACGAAGTCCGTCGGGCGTCCGCAAGCGAGATATCCGGTGGGTCGGGAGAGCCGTGACAATGCCGACGGAAGTTCCCCGGTTCGTCGGGCGTCGTGCACGGCAGGATCGCCGTAGAGCCACACCTCGTCGAAGGCCTCCAACAGTCGTCGAGAGCCATCCAGATGCCGCCATTCCGCGGCGGCGCTCACCGGGTCGTCGATCACCTCGCGTAGTCCCAGCACCGTGGTGCACCCTCTCGCCCGGGCATCGAACAGCACCTGCGCCAACTCGTAGCCGATTCCCCAGGGGTGCCGGTCCACGATGAAGAGATCGGGGTCGAGAGCCTCCACCGCCGCCCGGATCGTCGACGATCGGAGCGTGCGTACGGACTCCGTCGGGCTGCCAAGGCTTCGAGGAATGTAGCCGTCCTCACCGTGTGTCATGCCCGGAAGGATGAACCAGTCCCAGCCCAGCGGAAGCGAGTCCTGCGCCGCGTACGGATTGCCCGCGATCAGAAGGCCCGTCACCGGCTCGCCCGTGAGCCGCGGCAAGTGCTTCGAGAGGGCAAACGCCAATGCTCGGTTGCGCCGCACATGTCCCAGGCCGACGGAATCGTGCGAGTACATCACTACTGTTGTCATAACAGCCACCTCTACTTCCGGACACGTTCACCTTGGCGGGTGGTCATGAGACCTTCGTGAGAGATGAATGAGAGTGTTCTCTTTATTTACGCCTGTAGACCCTGTTTCTCCATGGCTGGTTTGGATCGATCCCGGCTGAGGACGCCCCAGGCGACGGCGATCAGCATGATGGCCGCCAGCACGATCACGATGGCGGGGGAGAACTCCCAGAGGCGACGCACGGCAACCCAGCCGACGACGCCGACCGTGCCGTAAAGGAATGCCCACGCGATGCACCCCACGGTGACAGCCGGCAGGAAACGACGCAGCGGCATACGCGTTATTCCCGCGGCGAGCAGCACCATCGTCTGGATCCCGACCGTCAGGAAGGAGAGCGAGACCGCCGCCGTGCCCCACCTGTTGAGCCAACGAGTCGCCGTCTCATAGTGCGGCGAGTTCATCGCCGTGACCGCTCGGGTGCGACGGGCGCCCGCCGCCATGGCTCGGCCCACCCAGTACGTGCCATTGGCGCGCAGCATCACGATGCAGAACAGCGCCGCGACGATGATCGCGTAGGGAGCGTTCCAGCTGAGCGGGTTGAACATGGCTTTCCGGGGCTTGTCAGAGGCCTGCGAATCAGGGTGCTCCGAGCCTATCAAGGGCATTGTGGGGCCTCTCGGGCGGCTCTGGGCAAGGTCCTGTCGATGGCATCCTGGGTGGGCGAGATTTGTCCTAGGTTGAGGCTCTCACTCCTGAAAGCGCCGAAACTGCGCAACGATGGAAGATGCGGGGTGAGGCGCCTCTCGTCTTCGACCTCCGCCAGATAGAGCGTCATCGAGAAAGGTCCGACCATGACCACCGACACCATCGAGCACATCACCTTCCGCAACCCCGACATGTACTGGGATATCGCCGCGGACATCTACTTCCCGCCGTCCTTCGATGAGGGCAAGACCTACCCCGCCATCCTCAGCGCCCACCCGATCGGCAGCTGCAAGGAGCAGACCGCCGGCAACATCTATGCGACGCGCCTGGCTCAGGAGGGCTACGTCGTGATCGCCTTCGATGCCAGCTTCCAGGGAGAATCCGGCGGTGAACCCCGTCGCGTGGAGTGGCCCGCGCAGCGTGTTGAAGACTTCAGCCGGGTGATCGACTACCTCGTCACCCTGCCCTACATCGACGCCGACCGCATCGGTGCACTGGGCGTGTGCGGTGGCGGCGGCTACACCTGGGGCGCGCTGAAGATCGAGCGCCGGATCAAGGCCGGCGTCAGCGTCACCGGGGTCAACTACGGCCGGATGTCGCGGGACAACGCGCAGGGCGCGGGTGGTCCCGTCGCGCTTCTCGAAGCCGTGGCCGCGCAGCGCACCGCTGAAGCCCGAGGCGCTGAGCAAGCGATCAACGGTGCCCTGGCCCCGTCGGCCGAGGTGGCCCAGCAGATCGGCGACATCGACGTGATCGAGGCCTTCGACTACTACTGCACCCCGCGCGCCCAGCGCCCGAACGGCACCGCCACCTTCGACATCGCGCATGGTGCCGCCTGCGTCGACTGGGACGCCTTCCATCTGGCCGACGTGCTGCTCACCCAGCCGCTGCTGATCGTCGTCGGCGACGTCCAAGGTGCCTTCGGCGCCTACCGCGATGGCCTGGAGATGTACGAGAAGGCCGCCTCCGAGAAGAAGCAGCTCCTGGTGATCGAGGGCGCCTCGCACTACGACCTCTACGACCAGCCGAAGGGAGCCGGCGTCGCCCTGGAGACGATCGTCCCGTTCTTCGCCGAAAACCTCTGAGCTGACCTGACAACGGGTTTACCCACGCTCACTTTCGCCTCAGCTTCCGGGCTGCTTCGCTGCCGCCGTGAGGCAGGAAGGTGAGTGGAAGGAAACCCTTTGTCCGGTCCCTGATGCGAAAGTGTGGGAGGGACCCCATTGTCAGGTCCCTGAGGTGCGAGCGCCAGCGAGCCATTTGAGACGCTCGTTCCTCGCACTTCAGCTTCCGAGCCGGGTCTGGCCACAGTGGGGCAGGAAAGTGAGTGGAGGAAATCCCTTTTCAGGTCCCTGAGGTGTGACGAGCTCTGCGAGGAGCCTCGAAGGGCGTTAACTGGGACCTTGGCACAGTCTCTGCAAATGCTTGCGTTTTACGCCCTTCGAGGCTCGTTCCTCGCACCTCAGGGACCGGTGGTTGAGTACCTTCGCCTCGCTTTCATGCTCCACGGTCGCAGCGAAGCGAACTGCAAGCTGAGGTGCGAGGATCCCGTTGTCAGGTCCCTGAGGTATGACGAGCTCTGCGAGGTGCCCTCGCCTCACTCTCTCATCGCATGGTGAGGCTGAGGGTAGGGCTCACGAGCGGGCGTGCGGGGTGTACCAGCCGCTGAGGTCGGGGCCTTTGGGCACGATGCCGTTGGGGTTCAGGTCGGTGTGCACCTTGTAGTAGTGGTCCTTGATCTGGGAGAAATCGACGGATGTGCCGAAGCCCGGGGTCTGGAAGAGGTCCCGGGCGTAGCCCCAGAGATTCGGCATCTCGGTGAGCTTGTTGCGGTTGCACTTGAAATGCCCGTGATAGACAGGATCGAAGCGCACCAGCGTGGTGAACAGCCTCACATCGGCCTCGGTGATGGTTTCGCCCATCAGGTAGCGGGTGCGACCGAGGCGTTCCTCCAGCCAGTCGAGTGTCGTGAAGAGACGATCGTAGGCCTCGTCGTAGGCCTGCTGGGATCCCGCGAATCCGCACCGGTAGACGCCGTTGTTGACCTCGGTGTAGACGCGACGCATCACCTCTTCCATCTCGCCGCGCTTGTCCGCGGGCCAGAGGTCAGGTGCGTCGGCGCGGTGGTACTGCTTCCACTCGAAGAAGAGGTCTTCGGTGATCTGCGCGAAATCGTTGGTGACCACCTCGCCCGTGCGCTCGTCGACGATGGCCGGCACGGTGATGCCGCGCGGGTAGTCCGGGAAGCGCTTGAGGTAGGCGTCCTTCAGCTTGTGGATGCCCAGCACCGGATCGACGCCGCCGGGATCCAGATCGAAGGTCCAGGAGTCTGCGTCGTGCGTGGGCCCGGGCGTGCCGAGTGAAATCACGTCCTGCAACCCCAGCAACTCGCGGTCGATGATCGCCCGGTTTGCCCAGGGGCAGGCGTAAGCCGCGACCAGCCGGTAGCGCCGCGGTTCGACGGGATAGTCGTCGGCTCCCGGATCGCGAACGATACGCGTGGTGATATAGCGGGAGTCGCGGGTGAACTCCTTGCCTTTGACGGAGTACACCCCGCCCGTGGAATGCTCAGACTGCTCGCTCATGCACCCACGCTACCCGGATGTGACGACGAGCAACATGTTCTGTTTCTTCGCTGTCGTCGTCGTGTTACCTCGATGAAATCGACGCTCCGCAAGATTCGTACATGCAAACCCTCTTCGAAGGCTACGACTCCCGCACTGTCCCACGGCGGCACACCAAGGAGCCATGGGATGAGATGTTCCCGGCGGCAGGAAAAGCCGCGGGCGTGCGGGAGCCGTACCGTGAGCTGATCACCGCGTTGGAGCAACTGGACGACGAGGAACTGCGAGCCCGCACCGACGCGCTCGCCAGCTCCTATCTCGCCCAGGGCGTCACTTTCGACTTCGCGGGCGAGGAGCGCCCCTTCCCCCTCGACGTGGTGCCCCGGGTGGTGTCTGCGGACGACTGGAGCTACGTGCAGTCCGGCGTCGCCCAGCGCGTTCGGGCGCTGGAGGCGTTTCTCGCCGACATCTACGGCCGCCGCGCCGCCGTGCACGACGGGGTGATCCCGGCCTCGCTGATCAGCTCGTCGACCCACTTCCACCGGCAGGCAGCCGGAGTCACTGGCCCCAACGGCGTGCGGATCCACGTGTCGGGCATCGACATCATCCGCGACGAAGGCGGCATCTGGCGCGTGTTGGAAGACAACGTGCGCGTGCCCAGCGGCGTCAGCTACGTGCTGTCCAACCGACGGGTGATGGCGCAGACCCTGCCCGAGCTGTTCACCAGCCTGAGGGTGCGGCCCGTCGCCGACTACCCCGAGAGGCTGCTCCAGACCCTGCGCGCCGCGGCGCCGCACGGCGTGAGCGAGCCCACCGTCGTGGTGCTCACCCCCGGCGTGTTCAACTCGGCCTACTACGAGCACAGCCTCCTGGCCCGCCTGATGGGCGTGGAGCTGGTGGAGGGCCGCGACCTCTTCTGCTCGGGCGGGCGGGTGTGGATGCACACCACGGCCGGCCCCACCCGCGTCGACGTCATCTACCGACGGGTCGATGACGAGTTCCTGGATCCGTTGCATTTCCGCCCGGACTCGGTGCTGGGTGCCCCCGGTTTGATGCTGGCCGCTCGTTTGGGCAACGTCACGATCGCAAACGCCGTGGGAAACGGCGTGGCTGACGACAAACTCGTCTACACCTACGTGCCCGATCTGATCCGGTACTACCTGGGTGAAGAGCCGATCCTGCCCAACGTCGAGACCTGGCGTTTGGAGGAGCCGGAGGCGCTGGAGGAGGTGCTCGACCGGCTGGACGAACTGGTCGTCAAACCCGTCGACGGGTCGGGAGGCAAAGGCATCGTCGTGGGGCCTAACGCATCCAAGGAACGGCTAGAGGCGCTCCGCAAGACGTTGCTGGCCGATCCGCGTGGCTGGATCGCCCAGCCCACGGTGATGCTTTCCACCAGCCCGACGCTGGTCGAGGAGGGATTCCGGCCGCGGCACTGCGACCTGCGGCCCTTCGCGATCAACGACGGCAACGACGTCTGGGTGCTGCCGGGAGGGCTGACCCGGGTGGCACTGCCGGAGGGACAACTGGTGGTCAACTCCAGCCAGGGCGGAGGATCGAAAGACACCTGGGTGCTCGATCGGCGCCCGGTGCTCAGCGAGGCGGCGAACGACGAGGCCGCTCTCGCGGCCAGCCCGCTGCTCAGCGCCGCCGGACAGGTGGAAGATCCGCACACGCCGTTCATGTCCTCGCCCCAGGACGAGGACGTCGAAGCACGCCATCAACAGCAGCAACAGCAGCAACAAGAGAAAGAAATGCCATGCTGAGCCGTATCGCCGAGGCGCTGTTCTGGATCGGGCGCTACGTCGAGCGCGCCGATGGCACGGCCCGCCTTCTCGACGTTCACCTGCAGCTCATGCTGGAGGATCCGCGGGTGGAGGAGGACGCGATGTGCTCCGCGCTGCTGGCGGTGATGGGAGCTCCCGCCGTCGAAGGACGCCCGGCTCGACGCAACGACGTCGCGCGGCAGCTGGTGCTCGACCGGGAACACACCGCCTCTATCGCGCATTCGATCAACTCCGCCCGCGAGAACGCACGCCGGGCGAGGGAGATCATCTCCACCGAGCTGTGGGAGACCCTGAACGAGACCAATACCCGGATGCCGCACCGTATCCCGGCGGATCGCACGCATTCGTTCTTCCGCTGGGTGCGCACCCGCTCCGCTCTGGCGCTGGGGCTCGTCGATTCCGCGATGAGCCGCGACGAGGCCTGGCTCTTCTCCTCGCTGGGGCGCTCGCTCGAACGCGCGGACATGACCGCCAGGTTGCTGACCACGACCTCCGTGACCGGGGCAGGAGCCTCGAACTGGTCGGCGCTGCTCAGGAGCTGCGGCGGATATGAGGCCCATTTGCGCAGCTTCCGCTCCGTGCCCACGGCGTCCTCGGCCGTTGAGTTCCTCCTCGTCGACCGTCTGTTTCCCGGGTCGGTGCTGGCCAGCTTCCTGAGTGCGGAGGAATGCCTGCGCGGCATCGACCCCTCGAGTAGCACCGGCACCCCCAGCCGACCGCGACGCAGAATCGGGCGAATTCGCTCCGAGCTGGAGTTCCGTTATATCGACGACATCCTGTACAACCTTCCCGAGAGCATGAAGGACGTGCAGTTGGGGGTTGCCTCCGTCAGCGACGCCGTCAGGGAACGCTACTTCCCGTCGATGGCCATGCCCGTCTGGATTGGAGAAGGACTGTGAGCAGGCTGAAGATCGTGCATCACACCGGCTTCCGCTACGAGGAGCCGGCGACGGCGTCCTACAACGAGGCGAGGATGCATCCGCGCAGTCACGAAGGCCAGATCGTGTGGGAAACCGCTTTGGAGATCTCCGCGGACGCCAGCCGGAACACCTATGCCGACTACTGGGGAACCACCGTGTCTACCTTCGAGGTTCTCACCCCGCACGAGGAGCTGTCGGTGCGCGCCACCAGCATCGTGGACACCCGGCCTCGGCCGCTGGCGCCGCTGGAACTGGCGTGGGACGACCTGGCCAAGCGTATCCCCACGTCGATCACCCTCACCGAGTGCCTGGAACAGACCGCGATGACCGCCCCGGACGACGACATGGTGGCGCTGGCGGCCCGCATCAAGGCCGAAGGCGGCGACGTGGACCAGACGGCGCGCCGTATCTGCGAGACGGTCGGGCAGGAGATGGAGTACCGGAGAGGCGTCACCGGGGTGCATTCCACGGCACAGGAGTCTTGGCAGGCTCGAACCGGGGTGTGCCAGGACATCGCGCACGTGTCGCTGGGTGTCCTGCGTGCCGCGGGGGTTCCCGCGCGGTATGTCTCCGGCTACCTGCACCCCAACCAGGAGGCGGCTGTGGGAGACGCCGTCACCGGGGAATCGCACGCGTGGGTGGAGTGGTTCGCCGGGCAGTGGCGGGCCTACGATCCCACCAACCTGTGCGAGATCCACGAACTCCACGTGTTCGTGGGCCATGGCCGCGATTACAACGACGTACCCCCGCTGCGCGGGGTATACGCCGGGTCCGGTGGGTCCGACATGTTCGTTTCCGTGGAACTCACCCGGTTGAGCTGAAAACGGCCGCGAGAGACACGATCTAGTCTTGTGTCTCCCGGGCCAAAAGAAGTCACTGATTTTGCCGGGCATCGCCCAGTTGCGCCCACGTATGCGCCACACTACTCAGGAGAAACGCGGCTGCCCCGCGACGTTGGCGGGTGGACGCGACCAGCGAACAAGGTGGTACGGGATATGACGTCAGGACAAATCAGCGGCGCATCGGGAATGGCTCCGCCTATTTCACGAGTGATCATGATCGCCACGGCTGCGGCGATCGGCGGCTTTCTCTTCGGCTTCGACACCGCCGTGATCAACGGCGCCGTCGACGCCGTCAAGGCCTGGAGCGGTGCCGGCGACGTCCTGCTCGGCTTCTCCGTCGCGGGCGGGCTCATTGGCTGCGCGGTCGGAGCGTGGTTCGCCGGTCCTATCTCGACCAAGTACGGTCGGATCAGGGTGATGCAGATCGCTGCCGTGGTTTTCTTCCTGAGCGCCCTCGGATCCGGCCTCGCGTGGGAGATCTGGTCACTGACCGCATGGCGGCTCTTCGGTGGCCTCGCCGTCGGCGCGGCGAGCGTGATCGCTCCCGCCTACATCGCAGAGGTTTCCCCGGCTCAAGTCCGCGGACGCCTGGGATCCATGCAGCAGATGGCCATCGTCGTCGGTATCTTCGTCTCGCTGCTCAGCAACTACGCCCTCGCTCAGGCCGCAGGCGGCGCCATCAACGAGCTGTGGTTCGGGCTGGAGGCCTGGCGCTGGATGTTCATAGCCGAGTGCATCCCGGCCCTGATCTACGGCGTGCTGGCATCGATGATCCCTGAGTCGCCCCGCTACCTGGTGAGCCAGGGGCGTCTTGAGGAAGCCAAGAAGGTACTGGCGCACTACGTTGGCGGCAATCCCGAGGCGAAGGTTGCGGAGATCCAGGAGTCCATGGCCGCCGATGCCGGGCAGAAGCAGACCATCAAGGTGCTGGTCGGCGGCCGGTTCGGCCTGCTGCCGATCGTGTGGATCGGTATCGCGTTGTCGATCTTCCAGCAGGCCGTAGGCATCAACGTGATCTTCTATTACTCGTCGATGCTGTGGCAGGCCGTGGGCTTCGACGAATCCAGCGCGCTGCTCACCAGCGTGTTCACCTCCGTGGTCAACATCGTCACCACGGTGATCGCGATCGCCCTCGTGGACAAGGTGGGGCGCAAGCCGCTGCTGCTCATCGGCTCCGCCGGCATGATCGTGACTCTGGGTACTATGGCCTACATCTTCGGCACCGCGCCGCTCACTACGCTCGCAGACGGCACCACGCAGCCCGACCTGGTCGGCTCGGCGGCGGGCATCGTGGCGGTGGTTGCCGCGAATCTGTACGTGGTGTTCTTCGGTATGAGTTGGGGTCCCGTGGTGTGGGTGCTGCTGGGCGAGATGTTCAACAACCGTATTCGCGCCTACGCGATCTCCGTGGCCGCCGCAGCCCAGTGGGGTGCCAACTTCCTGGTGTCGGTGACCTTCCCGTCGCTGGCTTCCGCCGGTTTGGGCTTGGCTTATGGCCTGTACACGACGATGGCCTTGCTGTCGTTGATCTTCGTCTGGACTCTGGTGAAGGAGACCCGGGGCCGCGAACTGGAGGATATGCAGTAACACTGTTCCCAAGCGGGAGGCTTCCCGCTAGCCTGGCCGGACGCGCCCGATCTTTCGGGCGCGTCCGGTTCGGTGTGTAGGAGGACACGTGGTTTATCGAGTACAGGGTGTTGTGGTTCGGGCCAAGGATGCGCCGGCGACGATCGAGACGGTGATCGTGCCGGACCCCGGGCCGGGCGAGGCGGTCGTCGACATCATCTCCTGCGGCGTGTGCCATACCGACCTGCACTACAAGCAGGGTGGCATCAACGATGAGTTCCCCTTCCTGCTGGGCCACGAGGCCACCGGCCGCGTCGCCGCGGTGGGCGATGGCGTGACTGAAGTCGCCGTCGGAGATCGGGTGATCCTGAACTGGCGTGCCGTCTGCGGTCAGTGCCGGGCCTGCGCCAAGGGCGAGCCCAAGTACTGCTTCAACACCCACAATGCCGCGAGCAAGATGACGCTCGAGGACGGCACCGAACTGTCTGCGGCCCTCGGCATCGGCGCCTTCATCGAGAAGACACTGGTGGCCGCGGGGCAGTGCACCAAGATCGACGAGGAGTCTGACGCGGCGGCCGTGGGTCTGCTGGGCTGCGGCATCATGGCCGGCATCGGTGCGGCCATCAATACCGGTGAGGTGAAGCGCGGCGAGTCCGTCGCCGTCATTGGCTGCGGCGGTGTGGGCACGGCGGCCATCGCCGGTGCCCAGCTCGCGGGTGCCACGACCATCGTCGCGGTGGACATCGACGACGCCAAGCTGGAGCAGGCCAAGCGTTTCGGCGCCACGCACACCGTGAACTCGCGCGAGGAAGACGCCGTGGGGGCCATCCAGGCGTTCACCGGTGGTTTTGGCGCCGACGTGGTGATCGACGCCGTCGGCAGGCCGGAGACCTACCGCCAAGCCTTCTACGCCCGCGATCTCGCCGGCCGGGTCGTCCTGGTGGGCGTCCCGACGCCGGAGATGACGCTCGAACTCCCGCTGCTCGACGTGTTCGGCCGGGGCGGCTCGCTGAAGTCGTCCTGGTACGGCGACTGCCTGCCCACCCATGACTTCCCGATGTTGATCGATCAGTACAAGCTGGGCCGGCTCGATCTGGATGGATTCGTCACCGAGCGGATCAGCCTGGGAGATATCGAGGCTGCGTTCGAGAAGATGCATCACGGCACCGTGCTGCGCTCCGTCGTGGAACTGTGAGGGGAGAGGCGATGACGGCAACCATTCAGAACCTGGTCACCAGCGGCACCTTCTCCCTGGACGGCGGTACGTGGGAGGTGGACAACAACGTCTGGATCGTCGGTGATGACTCCGAGGTGATCGTGATCGATCCCGCCCACGACCCAGCGGCCATCGCCGAAGCGGTGGGGGAACGCACGACGCTGGCGATCCTGCTCACCCACGGTCACGACGACCACATCCGTGCCGCTCGCCAGACCGCTCGGTTGCTCGGCGCTCCGATCCGGCTCAACCCCGAGGACCGGATGCTGTGGGACGCCGTCTACGATGAGGCCCCCGACGGGCAGATCGCCGACGGGGACACCTTCACCGTGGCCGGCGTGGAACTGCAGGCCCTGCACACCCCCGGGCATTCGCCAGGCTCGACCTGCTTCTACGCCCCGGCGCTGAACACCGTGTTCAGTGGGGACACCCTGTTCAACGGCGGCCCCGGCGCAACCGGGCGCTCCTACAGCGACTTCCCGACCATCGTCGAGTCGATCCGCACGCGCCTGCTCACGCTGCCGCCCGAGACCGCCGTGCGCACCGGCCACGGCGACAGCACCGTGATCGGTGACGAGGCTCCGCACCTCCAGGAATGGATCGACCGAGGCCACTGAGAAAAATAACGCTGGCTATATGGCGAGGCCTGTACCTATTGCACAGGCCTCGCCATATACGCATCCGAAGGATCGCGACCTCTCGTCCGGTGGCAGTCAGAGCTCGTCGAGGTCGTTGAAAGGTCGTTGTCCGGTGCCCTGCCCAGCGCGGCGTCGGAGGGAGGAAGCGTCATGAGATGAGCGCAGTTCTCCGGGTGGGAAGCCAGTGACCGCCCCGCGAAGGCATTTGTTCTAGTTATACTAGAAATATGTTGTGGCGCGTGGACCTGTCTTCCTCGGTGCCGCTGTTCGAGCAACTTGCCTCGTCAGTGCGCCGGGCGATCATCGACGGCGACCTGCGTCCCGGCGAACGCCTGCCCTCCGCGAAAGACGTGGCGGGCTCGCTGGAGGTGAACATGCATACCGTGTTGCGGGCCTATCAGCTGTTGCGCGACGAAGGTCTACTCGAGCTGCGACGTGGCAGGGGCGCGGTGGTGGTGCACACCGATCCCGGGTTGCTCGCCTTCGTCGAGAGGATCGACCAGTTGCTGGTCGATGCCGCGCGGCTTGGGCTCAGCCCCCGAGAGGTTTCCGCGTTGATCGAGGCCCGCCCATGAGTGCCGCCCGTGGGGCCGACGGTCGGGAGGGCACGCGCCCTGCGAGGGCGCCCTGGATCGTGACGGTGGTGCCGCTGTTGTACGTGGTGCTCCTCGCTGCGGGATCGGCGGTCGCCACGTGGGTGGTGCGCGACGATCTCCCGGCGCGGATCGCCGTCCACTGGGGAGCCGAGGGCACGCCTGATCGTTTTGCCGGCATCACGGAGGTCATCGTCACCAACAGCGGCATCCTCCTCGCAGTGCCGCTTTTCCTGCTGGGTCTGGGGGTGGCTGTGCGGAAGGAGCGTTCCATGGCAGCCATCTCCTCCGGTATGGCGACCTTCCTCGTGTTCGTGGTGGCCGGCAGCGTCCTCGCCCAGCGTGGCGCCACCGATGCCGCTGAGGCTGGCGTCACCCAGATGATCTGGCTAGGAATGGCAGCGGGGCTCGCCGTCGGTGGACTGGTGTGGTGGGTGTTCCGACGGAAACCAGAGCAGTACGCGGTGGCATTCGGCCCGCTGACGGATGGTGCGCTCACCCTGCGGGTGTCTCCGACGACACGCGTGGCCTGGACCGGCCACACTCGTGTCACCTGGTGGACCTGGGCGATCGTCGCCCTCGCGCTGATCCCCATGCTGGTCTCCGGAGTGGTCTTCGCGTTGAAGGGCAACTGGTCTGATGCCGCGCTGATGCTCGTCCTCGGCTTTGCGGTAAGCGTGTTGGTTCTCAGCTCCGTGTACACGCGCGTCATCATTGATGCGCGGGGCGTGCGGGTCCGGGGTGCGGGAATTGTCTCCTGGGTGAACCTGCCCTTGTCTCATCTTCAGGGCGCGATGGTGACCTCCGTCGATCCGATGGACAACTTCGGCGGGTATGGAAAGCGCGTCTCCTTCGACGCAAAACTGGAGGGAATGGTCACCTCCAAGGGGGAGGCGATCCTCCTGCATCGCGCCGACGAGCGCCCCATGGTCGTCACCATCGACGATGCCCATCGGGCCGCGGCAACGCTCAACACTCTGCTCCTTCGTCATCGCACAACCGAGTGAGGAAATATCCATGACTTATCCCGATCGCGGCCGTATCCGAACCGGGGGGCGCGCGGCGATGTGGATCGCCGTGCTGCTGTCGGCATGTCTCGCCCTGCTGGTGGGATGCGCCCCCGCGAACGACGCTCCGGAGACGGATGAAACGCCGACGGCGGATCTCGCTCACAGCGCGACGCTCATGGTCGAGGACCTGGCGGCCGGCGATCCGGCCACGATGTATGAGGCCTTCTCCGAAACCTTGGCCGGTCAGCTGACGGAGGCGCAGCTGTCGGACGCGTGGCAGCAGGGCGTTCAGGTGGCTGGTGAGTTCCGCGCGGTGCACGATGTGTCGGTGCGAGAGGAGGGGGGCCTGTCCGTCGCCGAGGTCATCGTCGACGGTGAAAAGCAAGGGCTCACGGTAACGCTGTCCTTCTCCGCAAGCGGTGAGGTGGAAGGCGTCTGGTTCGCGCCGTCCCCGGCCGTCGATGAAACCGGCGAGGAGGCCACCGAGGCGCCCCTGCCGGAAGGCGTGACGCAGGAAGAGGTGGAGGTCGGCGAGTACGCCCTTCCCGGCCTGGTGACCGTGCCGTCCGAGGAATCGATGGCTCATGGACCGCAGGCGGTGGTGCTTCTCGTCGCCGGTAGCGGACCCAACGACATGGACGAGACGATCGGGGCCGCCGGCAACGCCCCGCTGCGTGACTTGGCCCACCAGCTGGCAGCGGAGGGAATCCCGTCGCTGCGCTACGACAAGCGCTTCCACGCCGACCCGGCGCTGGTGGCTGAGGACGAGACGATCCAGGGCGAAGTGCTCGACGATGTCACCGCGGCTCTCGATCTCCTCGCCTCCCATCCCGTCGCCGCTGATCGTGACATCGTCGTGGTGGGTCATTCGCTCGGCGGAATGCTGGTGCCCGCCATCGTGACGGAGAACCCTGGCGTCGCCGGCGCCGCGATCCTGGCGGGAACGCCTCGAAGCTTGTGGGACGTGATCCTGGATCAGAACGCGGCCGTCATCGAGCAGTCCGGCGCGGACGAGGCTGCCGCTGCCGAGCAGATGCAGCAGGTAGAGGCCGAGATCGACCGGGCCAACAGCCTCACCGACCCTGGGGCCGATCCGGTTTTCGGCAGCCTTCCCGCTGCCTACGTCGTCAGCCTGAACGAGCTGAATCTCGCCGAGATCGCACAGACGCTCCGCATCCCGCTGCTCGTCCTGCAGGGCGACGCCGATTTCCAGATCTCCGCGGACCGCGATTTTGAGGCATGGAAGGAGGTGCTCGTTGACGTGCCCGACGTCACTTATGAGCTCTTCCCCGGACTCAACCACCTCTTCATGGAGACCACAGGCGCCGAGGACATGACCGACTACGACGAGCCGAACGTGGTGGCGCCGGAGGTGAGCGAGGCCATCGTCGACTGGATGACGGAGCGCTGGTGATGATCGTGCCAGGCCAGGTCTATGAGGGGAGGTTCAGCGGGCGCAGATTTCCGCGAAAGCGAAGAAATGGAACTGCCAGGGACCCAGGTCGACGTAGAGGCCGTCGTGGGCGAGCTCATCCCCGGAACGCTCGAAATGCTGGCCGTTGATCGCATCCTTCAGATCCCATTGCGTGCCCACCCAGGTTCCGGCGAGGTGCACGCGGGCCTGGGCATCCGCGTCGCTGAAGTTCACCACGACGAGGTAGGGCCCTGCGGACCCTGCCCACTGCCATGCCACCAGCTGGCGGTAGGAGTCGTTGTCGGGCCAGCCGCTCAGCTCTGCCGGAGCCCAGACGGCTTGCTGCAGGTCGGATTCGGAGACGACGTGCAGGAGGCGCTGATAGAACGACCGGGCCTCGGCATCGATCGGCTCCGCCGGGCCGCGACCGAGGAACAGCGGGATGTGCACCGTGTGCCCTTCGAACTGCCCGTCGTGAAAGAGGCGGGCTCCGGGCAGCGTCGACGTGGCAACCGCGGCTGCCCGCGATCTCGTGCAGCCGAAAACTGTCGCTGCGCGCTGCTCGTCGTGGTTCTCGATGAAACGCAGCAGCTTGTCCTGGTACCCGACGCCGGTGCGCAGATGGTCGCGTGCCGCTTCGGCGTCGTCGTTGACGAGGTGATCGTAGAGGCGTTTGTCGTAGCAGTAGTCGAAGCCCTGCTCCTGGAGCATGCGCTCCATATCCCAGTACGCCTCGGCGATGAGGGTGACGTCGGGATGCTCGGCCTTCACCGCGTCGATGATCTGGGGCCAGTAGTCCTCCTCGGGCATCGCCCCTGCTCGTTCGCCCCAGGTGTGGGCGAACACGTCGTTGCAGGTCAGCATCGCCATGTCGCAGCGCACCCCGTCGCATCGCGTGGCGATGGCGCCCAGGATCTCGATGTGCGCTTCGCGAAGGCCGGGGGAGAAGGCGTTGAGCTGCACGACATCGGGCCATGCCGGAAAATGCGGGTCGCGCCCGCGCGCGAAGATCCCGTCCGGCGTGCGGATGAAGGACTCGGGATTGGCCAGGAAATCGTGTTCGCTACCGCGGATCAACCTCTCGGGGTGGTCTTTCAGCCACGGATGATCCGGCGCGATGTGGTTGGGAATGAACCCCAGGATGAGTGCGATCCCGCGCTCCGCCAGCTCCTGGCGTGCGACGGCGAGCGCTTCGTCTCCTCCGAACCGCTCATCCACCGCGTACTCCCGGAGGCAGTAGGGAGAGCCGATCACGTCTTCATCGCTCAGATCTGGCAGGGCCTCGCGCATCGACGCCATCCGGCGAGAGTCGGCGAGAGCGAGTTCGCGACCGGCGGGGCTGCGTTGGCCCACCCCCATCAGCCAGACGGCGTCGATGTGGAGGGTGGCCAACTCATCCCAGGTTTCCGCGGGCACCTCGTCGAGCCGGAGCGGGTCCCGTCCCTGGTCGGTGCCTAGCCGCCGCAGCCAGAGGGCGGTGTTGATCTCGTAGATGGTCGGGCGCTTCGGCAACCTCACGGCGGTCCTCTCCGGCGGCGGTTGGGGTTGTCCGATTCTCCCATTGGTTGTGGCCCATCCGACGGGGCCCGGGCCCCTCGTTTCCGCCCGAGCACCGTGCAAAACCGGTAGCCTCGGAGGAGGGAGGTCAGCATGGCTACCATGAGTCCGCAGAGGAGCGGATCGATACCCATCCAGGTCGGCCCGCCGCAGAAGCCGACACGTGAAAGACAGCGACACCGCGTGCCCTCGTGGGCGTTGAAGTCCGCGATGGCCATCAGCGGGTTGTTGTGGGTGGTCTTCGTCGCCATCCATTTGTTCGGCAATCTCAAGGCGTTCCAGGGCGCGGAGGCGTTCAACGGCTACGCGGCCTGGCTGCGTGAGGCGCTCTACCCGTTGTTGCCCAAGGAGTTCTTGCTGTGGACTCTGCGCATCGCCCTGGCGTTGAGCTTGCTGGTGCACGTGGCCGCCGCGGCGATGATCTGGGCACGCGGGCGTCGGAGCAGGGGCGGCCACCGAGTCGTGAAACGAGGGTTCGCGTCGTGGAGCGCGTGGCTGATGCCGGTCACTGGCGTGGTCGTTCTGGTGTTCATCGTCGTGCACCTCCTCGATCTCACGCTGGGCATTGCTCCGGTGGCGCCCCCGGAGTTCGCTCATCCCGGCGATGGTGTGGCCCACGCTTATGAAAACCTGATCGCCAGCTTCCAACGCCCGGTGATGGCGTGGTTCTACGTCGTGGTGATGGTGCTGCTCAGCCTCCACGTCGCCAAGGGGTTCGGCACCCTCGCCGTCGATCTCGGTGTAATGGGACGCCGGCTCCGGGCCTCGCTGTCGGCGATAGGCGGATTGCTCGCCATCGTGATCCTCTTGGGCAACGCCGCGATTCCGATCTTCGTCCAGAGGGGATGGCTCACATGATCTCCCGGTTCCTCACGAGGCGGCGGAAGGCCGCCGATCCGTCCGGCGAACCCGTCGTCCCTCGCGAGGCACGCCGTGCGGCACCTCCTCCCACCCCCTGGCAGCCCCCCGCTAGGGAAACGCTGATTTATTGACCGCGTGGGGCGCTGCTGGCTGGGAGAATCGGGGTATGCCTGGTCGTGATGTGCAGCAGCCGAGTTTCGTGGATGTGGAGTACGGGAACCGTCGTCGTCGGACCCGGCGGGATGAGTTCTTGGCGATGATGGATCAGGTGATCCCGTGGGATGAGTGGACTGGGTTGATCGTGCCGTTCTATCCCACGACCGGGCGTAGGGGTCGGCAACCGGTCCCGGTGGAAACGATGTTGCGGATGTACTTGCTGCAGGTGTGGTTCTCTTTGTCGGATGAGGGCACCGAGGACGCGATCTACGACTCGTACGCGTTCCGCACGTTCCTGGGGCTCGACTTCACCACCGCCCAGGTCCCGGACGCGACCACGTTGTTGCATTTCCGGCACTTGATCGAAGCCCACGACCTGGGACGAGAGTTCCTGGACGCCCAAACCCGCTTCTTCGAGTCCAACGGGTGGATTATGCGCGGCGGGTCGGTGATCGACGCGACGATCATCAAAGCTCCCAGGCTCGACGAAAAACGTTGCCGGGGCGCGGGACCCGCAAATGCACCAGACGGCCAAGGGGAACCAGTGGTACTTCGGGATGAAAGCGCACACGGCGTCGACGCCGGAACCGGATACGTGCACACCGTCACGGTGACGGCCGCGAATGCTGGCGACATCACGCAGGCGGCGAACCTGATGCGCCCGGACGACGAGGTCGGGTACGCCGATTCCGGGTACCAGGGCGTGCACAAGCGACCCGAGATCACCGGTGACCCCGACTTGGCGAAGATCCAGTGGCGGGTCGCGGCACGTAAGTCGATGTTGAAAGCGATGCCCGCGTTTGACCAGCACCTGGAGTCCAGGAAGGCGTCGGTGCGGGCGAAGGTCGAGCACCCGTACCTGATCGTCAAACGTGACTTCGGGTTCACCAAGACCCGGTACCGCGGGCTGGCCAAGAACAGCAATCTGCTTCATGTGCTGTTCAGCAGCGCGAACCTGCTGATGCGTGCCCGAGCGGTCCGGATAACCGGGGTGCCTGGGCGGTAGCCTGCCCAAAACCGGGCCGAACGGTCTGCGAAACCCGGGTCACCGGCCAAAACCAGGCAGTATCAGCATGATTCAACGCTGACCGATCGAGTGACATCGCACCCCTGCACCGACGTTGCCGTTAGATCAGCGCTTCCCTAGCTCTGTGCCTGGCGTGCGCCTGGGGCCGCTGCTCGACGGAGGCACCCCCGACGGTGATCCGGCGACGGCGTCGGATCGTCGTCGTGCCGAGTACAAGCTGGTCAGCCCGCTGAACACCAAGAAGTTCACCGTCGTGGTGGTGGGCACAGGCCTGGCGGGCTCCGGCGTCGCCGCGGCGCTCGGCGAGCTGGGTTACAACGTGCACGCCTTCACCTATCACGACTCCGCACGGCGGGCGCACTCCGTCGCCGCGCAGGGCGGCATCAACTCGGCTCGCGCCCGGAAGGTGGACGGCGATTCGCTGCGCCGCTTCGTCGTTGACACCGTCAAGGGCGGGGACTTCCGCGCCCGCGAGGCCGAGGCCTACCGGCTGGCTCAGGAATCCGTGCGCGTGATCGACCACATGAATGCCATCGGCGCGCCCTTCGCCCGCGAGTACGGCGGCCCGCTGGCCACGCGCTCCTTCGGCGGCGTGCAGGTCTCGCGCACCTATTACACCCGCGGTCAGACGGGACAGCAGCTCCAAGTGGCCGGCGCCCAGGCGCTGCAGCGCCAGGTGAAACGAGGCACGGTGCAGCTCCATGCCCGCACCGAGATGCTCGACCTGATCGTCGACGACGGGGTGTGCCGCGGCGTGGTGGTGCGCGACTTGGTAACCGGTCAGATCTGGGTGCAACCCGCTCATGCCGTGGTGCTGGCCACCGGCGGCTACGGGTCGGTGTACTTCCATTCGACGCTGGCCATGAACTCCAACGCGACGGCCGTGTGGCGTGCCGTGCGCAGAGGGGCGACGCTGGCGCACGCCTCCTTTGTGCAGTTCCATCCCACGGCGCTGCCCATCTCGTCGCACTGGCAGTCGAAGACCATCCTGATGTCGGAGTCGCTGCGCAACGACGGCCGGATCTGGGTGCCGAAGAGGCCCGGCGACAGCCGCGCCCTCGCCGATATCCCCGAAGCCGAGCGCGACTACTACCTGGAGCGCAAGTACCCTCCTTCGGTAATCTTTCCCCGCGCGATATCTCGTCGCGGGCCGCCAAGGAGCAGATCGACGCCGGGCACGGCGTCGGCCCGCTGAACAACTCGGTGTACCTCGACTTCTCGGATGCCATGGAGCGGCTTGGCCGCGACGTGCTGGAGGCGCGTTACGGCAACCTGTTCCACATGTACGCCCACGCCACTGGCGAGGACCCGTACTCGGTACCGATGCGGATCGCGCCCGGAGCGCACTTCACCATGGGTGGGCTGTGGAGCGATTACGACCAGATGACCGCCATCCCCGGGTTGTTCGTCGCGGGGGAGGCCGGCTGGGCCTATCACGGCGCCAACCGCTTGGGTGCCAACTCCTTGCTGTCGGCCTGCGTCGATGGCTGGTTCACCCTGCCGTTCTCCATCCCCAACTACCTATCCGGGCAGCTCGGCTCCCGATTGCCGGATGCCATGGACGGCTGCGTCCGGGAGGCCCACGCCCGGGTCGCCGTGCGCAATGACGCCCTCCTGGGAGTGAAGGGGAAGCTGGCTCCGTCGCACTTCCACCGCGAATTGGGCGAGATCACGTACGCCGATGTGGGCGTCGCACGTACCGCGGAGGGCCTGAGTAGGGCGATCACCCGGATCCAGGAGCTGCGATCGCGGTTCTGGCGGGACGTGGCGATCCCAGGATCCGGCGCACAGCTGAACCAGGCGCTGGAACGTGCGGGCCGCGTCGCCGACTTCCTGGAACTGGCCGAGCTGATGGCCGCCGACGCCCTCGACCGGCAGGAGAGCTGCGGCGCGCACTTCCGCACCGAATACCACGACTCGGGTGAGGCGCGACGCGACGATGAACGTTGGGCGTTCGCCTCGGCCTGGGGTGTCGACGGCGCCGACGAACCCGATGCCGCGATGACCTTCACTCGGCACGCCGAGCAGCTCAGCTATGAGGCCGTGCCGCTGGCGACGAGGAGCTACAAATGAGACTCACGGTGGAGGTCTGGCGCCAGGCCGGCCCGAAGGAGAAGGGTTGCTTCGAGCGCCACGAGGTGCGAGACGTCGAACCCCAGCTCTCCGTGCTGGAGCTGCTCGACGCGCTGAACGAGCAGCTGATCGATGCGGGCAAGGAGCCGGTGGCGTTCGAGTCGGACTGTCGCGAGGGCATCTGCGGTGCCTGTGGGGTGACCGTCGACGGTGAGGCTCACGGCGCGGAGGACAACGTGCCCAGCTGCCACCAGCGCTTGGTGCACTATTCCGAGAGCTCGACGGTGCGAATCGAGCCGCTACGGGCCGGCGCCTTTCCTGTGGTGCGTGACCTGATCGTCGATCGCAGGGCCTTGGATGACCTGATCCGGGCCGGCGGGCACGTGGCCGTCAACGCCGGCACGGCCCCGGACGCCGACGCGGTGCCGGTAGGCGCGGACACCGCCGAGACCGCGCTCGACTTCGCGGCCTGCATCGGCTGTGGGGCCTGCGTCGCCGCCTGCCCGAACGGCGCCGCACACCTGTTCGCGGGCGCCAAGCTGGCTCACCTCTCGATGCTGCCGCTGCCGATGCTGGAGCGTGGCCGTCGCGCCATCACCATGGTCGATGAACTGGACGAACTCTTCGGCCCCTGCTCCAACTACGGCGAATGCGCCCGGGCCTGCCCGGCCAACATCCCGCTCACCGCCGTGGCGGTGGTCAATCACGAGCGCCTGCTCGCCGGCGCTAAGCGGCGCCTCTAGCGGACCTCGTATTCCACCATGGAGACGCCCGTGTCGAAGTCGTAGCTGCGCACGCGCTCGAACCGCTGGGGTGCGTAGCTGCCGGGTGTGAACAGGGGTATCCCCGCGCCGAAGAACACGGGCTGGCGTTTGAGCACCAACCGGTCGATCTCATCGGCGAGTTGCATCGCCAGGTTGCCGCCGCCGCACAGCCAGATGTCCTTTCCCTCCCGTGCCTTGAGCTCCCGCACCACGGTCGCGGGATCGCGGTCGGTGAAGGTAACCCCGTCGGCCTCGGGATACGGTCGGTGCGTGAAGACGTACTGGTCGAGGTGCTGGTACGGGCTGGGGTAATCGGGAAGCGCCATCGCGTAGGTGTTGGCGCCCATGACCACCGTGTCGAACGGTCCCTGGCTTTGGTCGATTCCGAGTGCCCCGGCGAAGGCGGTGGGAATCGTGTCGGGGTAGTGCTGATTGATGCCGTCCATGTGATCGCCTTCCATCAAGAAGGCGTCGAACTGTCCGTCCGGCCCGGCGATGTATCCGTCGAGGCTCACGGCCACGTAGTAAACGAGTGCAGGCATTGTTTCTCCCATCGCGCGTCGCGTCTATCGCTCAGTGTTCAGCATGGGGCGGGGCGTATCGGGGGTCTGCGCTACAGTGGCGGGCATGTACACAGGTTTCGCGTCCTTCGTGGGCGTCGCGTCGATGAGGATCCGCAGCCGCCGCTGACGGCGGCGCGTTGATCTTTCCTGCCCCGCCGTCTCCGGTCCTGCCGGACGGCGTGTTTCACGTCCTCCGGCTCCGAAATCGAGCTGAAGGCAAAATCTGTGACTATCGACATCGGTGGGCCTGCCCGCCTGCCCAAGAACTCTTCCCTTCCCGCGGGAGCGAACGCTCAACTGCGGGCCGAAGCCCTCTCCGCGATCAGGGGAGGCCGGCCGTTGTTCGCCGACCTCGACCTGGTCGTCAACTCCCGCTCCCGCCTGGCTATCGTCGGGGAGAACGGGAGGGGCAAGACCACCCTGCTGCATCTGCTAGCGGGTGTGGATCACCCCGACGGTGGTCGGGTGCAATGCATCGGCACCCTCGGGCTGTCGCGGCAGTCGATGCCATCGCGCGACGGTGAGACGGTGGGCTCGCTGATCGACGAGGCGACCCGTCTCTCCCGAGCAGCCTTGGCCTGGCTCGACGATGCCACTGACGCGCTTGCGAGCGGACGCGATGGGGCAGACGAGGGATACGCCGCGGCGCTGGAGCTCGCCACCACCCTCGACGCCTGGGATACCGATCGCCGGATCGACATCGCGCTGGAGGCGCTGGGTGCTTGCGCCGATCGAGCCCGGGAGTTGCGGAGACTCTCCGTCGGCCAGCGCTATCGCGTGCGGCTGGCCTGCCTGCTGGGTGGATCGCACGACCTCCTGCTGCTCGATGAGCCCACCAACCACCTCGACGCCGGTGGCCTCGACTTCCTCACCTCGCGACTCAAAGAACATCCGGGTGGGGTGGTGCTGGTCAGTCACGACCGGGCGCTGCTGTGCGATCTTGCTCGCGAGTTCCTCGACCTCGACCCCAGTGAGGACGGTCGTGCCCACCTCTATGCGGGCGGCTACGACGCATGGCGCGAGGCGAGGCGTCGCGAGCGTCAGCGGTGGGAGAACGACCATGCCGAGCAGTTGGCGGAACATCGTCGACTGGCGGCCGCCGCCAGCGAAGCGCGCAACCGGCTCAGCGATAGCTGGCGCCCGGAGAAGGGGCACGGCAAGCACCAGCGCCAGTCGCGGGCGCCGGGCGTGGTGCGCGCCTTCAATCGCGAGCTGGCCGCGCTGGAGGCCCATCGCGTAACCGTTCCGGTCCCGCCCCCGAGGTTGGCCTGGCCGGAGTTGAGGGTGAGGCAGGGTATGCCGCTGCTGCGCTGCGAGGGGGTGGCTGTCGCCGGCCGGCTCGACGCCCCGGTGAGCCTGGACCTCTCGGGTGGGGACAAGGTGCTGATCGCCGGGCCTAACGGCGCGGGAAAGTCGACGCTGCTGGCGGTGCTGGCCGGTGCGCTGACACCGAGCTCGGGCGAGGTGCGCCGGCTCACCGGCGCCCGGGTGGCGGTGCTGCGGCAGGAGACGCCCGACTGGCCGCCGGAGGCGCTGCCCGACCAGGTCTACGAGGCCCACCTGGCTGGGCTTCTCGCCGCCGTGCCGCTGCGCGAGGCGGATGCGGTCTCGCTCGGTGCGACCGGCCTGCTCGACCGGGAAGCCCGGCGCACCCGCGTCGGCCGGATGTCGGAGGGGCAGCGTCGCAGGCTCGACCTCGCCCTCCAGCTGGCCGTGCGTCCCAACCTGCTGCTGCTCGACGAACCCACCAATCACCTGTCCATGGGGTTGGTCGACGAGGTGACCGCCGCGATCCTCGGGACGTTGGCGTCCGTCGTGGTGGCCACCCACGACCGGCAGCTGCTCCGGGACCTCGACGGATGGGAGGTGCTGCATCTAGCCGACCGGGAAGGGGGGTGAGGCCGTCGCTGACGAGAAGATTGAGGCTACCGAGGTCGATTTCGTTCGGTTCCTCGGCGATCCAGGGTTAGCCAGGTCAGGGATGTCAGCATGCTGACATCCACGACCTTGCTACTGCCAGATGGGCTCGAGGAGTGACGGAATCAGCCCCGGTAGGCCTCCCGAGGTGACGGATTCAGCCTGCCGGGAGCTAAGCGGACGCGGCTAGCTCTTGTGCTCGGGCCAGCGGCACCGACACTGGGATCGCGGTGACGAAGGCCTGCATCGGATCCTCCACGGGCGGCTCCGCCGGG
This sequence comes from Tessaracoccus sp., assembly GCA_041393555.1. Taxonomy (GTDB): domain Bacteria; phylum Actinomycetota; class Actinomycetes; order Propionibacteriales; family Propionibacteriaceae; genus Arachnia. The sequence continues at coordinate 133,968 of JAWKJW010000006.1, forward strand.
CGGTAGTAGGGCGTCACGTAGATGGGTGTGCCCGGCTGGGAGCGTCGACCCTCGGCGAGCTCCCCGAGATCGAGCGCGTCGAATCCGACGGCGTCCAGGAACGCCGCCACCCGGACCTTCGCGTTGGTGTCGTCCCCGGCGATCGGCAGCGCGGTGCGGTCTGCGGCGCCGGCTGCCTTGGGGAGCTGGGTGAGCCGGAGGAAGTCGACGTTGTTCATGCCCTTGACCACCGCCGCGTCGGGGAACGCAGAGGCCAGTAGCTCGCTCGAGGTGATCGTGCCCTCGTCGAGCGCGGCGACATGCCCATCGCGGTCTGGGTAGTAGTTCGTCGCATCCAACACCGTCTTGCCTGCCAGGGCGGCCGCCGGGAGCTGATCGTATGCCCCGAAAGGCAGGGCCAGCACCACCAGATCGGCCCGGGCGATCGCGCCCTCGACCGTCTCGGCCGATGCGGCGTCTCCGAGCTCCGTGACCAGGTCACCCAGCGACTCCGGCCCGCGTGAGTTGGCCAAGACCATCGTCAACCCCGCGGTCACGGCGAGCCTCGCCACACCTGCCCCGATGTTCCCGCTGCCGATGATGCCGATTGGTGCATCACTCATCTCTACCTCCCATATAGATAGTGCTTCCGAATAAGAAGCACAGTGGGATTGATAGTATCAGCCCATGACGAAGGCAACAGATCTCGCGCGAGAGATGAACGTCTTCGACCCCGGCTGCACGTCGCGGGCCGTGCTCGAACACGCCACGGGGAGGTGGGGATCCCTCGTGCTCGCCTCCCTGGTGGACGGGCCCCTCCGGTTTGCCGAGGTTCGCCGTGCGGTCACCGGCATCGGCGACCGGATGCTCTCGCAGACGCTTCAGCGACTCGAAGCCGACGGACTGGTCTCCCGCACCGAGCGCTCCACGATCCCGCCGCACGTCGAATATGCCCTCACCGATCTCGGCCGCCCCATCGCGGAACGGGTCTGTGATCTCATCGAGGCGATCTACCGCCAGCTCCCCGGCATCGTCGCCCATCAGCGCTCCGCGTCGCACTGATCTTCCTGCCGTTCGTCGGCTAAGGGGACTCGGCGAGGAAGGTCAGGATCGCCCGCACCCTGCGGTTCTCCTCGCTCGGGTCGAGGCCGAGTTTGGCAAAGATATTCGACACGTGTTTGGCAACGGAGGCGCTGGAGACGAAGAGCCGTTCCGCGATCTGCGTGTTCGACAGTCCTCGGGCCATCAACTCCAGCACTTCGGACTCTCTGGGCGTCAGCTCGCCCAATCCGGAACGGTTCGCATGCATCATGGCCCGCGCCACTTCCGGGTCGATCACCACCCCGCCGGAGATCACCACCCGCAGCGAAGACACGAAGTCGGCCACCTGCGCCACGCGGTCCTTCAGCAGATAGCCCGAGCCTCCAGGGCTCGCCGGCAACGCGAAGAGCTGCTGGGCATAGCCGGCCGCCACATACTGGCTGAGAACCAGGACCGACAACTCGGGATGGTGCGTCTTCAGCTCCAGTGCGGTCTGCAAGCCGTCGCTGCTCATCGTCGGAGGCATCCGCGCATCGGTGATCAACGCGTCGGGCAGCTGGCCCTCGGCCGCCAGGCGGGTCATCGTCTGGTGCAGCGTATCGGCGCGGGCCTCCTGGGCGATCACCTGGAAGCCCTGGCGCTGGAGAAGTCCGGCGAGCCCCTCGCGCAGCAACGCGGAGTCATCTGCCAGGACGACGGTGTGCGCAACGGTCACGGCAGCTTCACCCCCGGTTCTCCTCGGTGCAGCAGCAGGGGAATCAGCGCGGCCACCTGGGTGGGCCCGCCGACGGGGCTCGAGACGGAGAGGAGGCCCCCGAAGGCCGCCAGCCGTTCCCGCATGCCGACGAGGCCATGGCCCCCGAGCAGTTTGGCGCGGCCCGGCCCATCGTCCATCACGGAGACATGGAGGTTGCTGTCGGCCGCCAGAAGCACCGTCACGTTGGCCTGGGGAGCGTGCTTGGCCGCGTTGGCCACCGCCTCGCAGGCGAAGAAATAGGCCGCGGCGAGCACCCCTTCGGGGAGCTCCGGCAAGGGATTCGGGCAGACGACCTTCACTGGGGAGGCGGCGTTCTGGGCGACGTCGCGCAACGCGACTTCGAGGCCTTGTTCGCTGAGGATCTGAGGATGGATTCCCCGAACGGTGGCGCGCAGCGCCTCGAGCCCCTTCGCGATCGCCGAGGAGGCGTCGTCCAGCAGGCCCTTGAGCTGAGGATCCTCCGTCACGGCCGGGCTGATGGAAGCCTCGCCCACCTTCATCGCCGCCGCTACCAGATACTGCTGCGCCCCGTCGTGCAGATCGCGTTCGATGCGACGCCGTTCCACCTCGTAGGCATCAACGATCGCGCGACGGGAAGCGGTGAGTTCCGCGATGGTCTTGGCGGCTCTGGCCTCGTTGCTGGCCTCGCGTGTGCGTCGTCCGAACCTCACACTGTCACCCTACTGCGCACGGTGGAGAGAAAAGGTAGTGCTGGCTCTACCCTGGAATTCGCGCTGGGGCTGTGGGAAAAACGCCTGCCCGGAACTGGAATGGACTCATGAACAACGCACACCCACCCAACGATCAGCAACAGGGGCTCGTTACCTACGACATCGCCTTGAGCTTCGGGCCGGTCCAGGCCCTCGCCGGCGTTTCGCTGGCGATCCGGCAGGGCGAGTCCGTGGCCATCATGGGCCCCTCCGGTTCCGGAAAGTCGACGCTGCTGCATTGCTTGTCCGGCGTCCTCACACCCAACGATGGCAAGGTCCTCTTCGACGGGCAGGAACTCTCCGCGCTGCGGGATCGGCAGCGTTCTCACCTGCGGCTCCAGCGCTTCGGTTTCGTTTTCCAGGACGGCCAGTTGATCCCGGAGCTCTCGGCGCGGGAGAATGTGGCGCTTCCGCTGTTGCTGACCGGCACTTCTCGTGGGGCTGCCATACGCGCCGCCGACGAGCGTCTGCATCAGCTGGGCATCGGCGATCTCCGGAACCGTCGACCCGGCGACATGTCCGGTGGGCAGGCGCAGCGCGTGGCCATCGCTCGGGCACTGGCGGGTAAGCCGCGGGTGGTCTTCGCGGACGAGCCCAGCGGTGCCCTCGACCAGGCTACGGGCCATGAGGTGATGCAGCTGCTGACCACGACGGTGCGGCTGGCCGGGGCCAGCCTGGTGCTGGTCACCCACGACATCAACGTCGCCCGCTGGTGTTCGCGGCTCGTCGAGATCCGCGACGGCCTGGTGCACAGCGATCGGCGCCTGGACCGCCAGGCGCCCGATGCCACCTTGGTGGGTGAGGCGCGATGAATCAGACCAGCACCGCACCGGCCCGAGTGACGGGCTTGGGTGGCTTGACGTTGACCCTCACCAGGGCGCGGTTCGCCGCGCGACAGGGAGACTCGATCCTCTATCTAGCGGCGACCGTCGCCTATCTGGTCACCTCGGCCCTCGCCTTGACCATCGCTGGCGGGACCTGGATGTTCTATAACCGCTATCGGATCCCCGCGCTCAACCCCCTGCTGGAGTCCATGGGGCCGGATGCCGTCATGATGGCGACCTCCTATTTCGTGCTGGCCCTGCTCGCCTGCGGATTGCTGGTTCCCTCGATGGTCTCGCTGGCGGCAGCGGCGGCGGTTCTGGGCGCTCGGGGACGGGAGCGCCGTCTCGCCGCACTTCGGCTGCTCGGCCTGTCGTCCGGCGACGTGACCCGGATGTCCTTGGTCGACACCATCGTTCAGGCGGTGATCGGTAGCATCGGCGGCCTCGTCATCTATCTGGTGAGCCTGCCGGCGTGGCAAGCGCTCGTCATGCAGGGCAAGGCCATCGCCCCGTCGGAGATGCTGCTGCCGTGGTGGATGATGCTGGCGGTGCTCGCCGGTACCATCGTCATCGGTCTCGCGTCAACGGCATGGGGGTTGCAACAGGTGCGCATCTCGCCGTTGGGCGTGTCGCGCCGCTCGATCCCGCCGGCCCTGCGGATCTGGCGATTGTGGGCCTTCCTCGGGCTCATCGTGCTGTTCTTCGGCGTCAACATGGTGGTGCCGCTGAACAGCGGGTTCGTCGCGTGGTTGATCATGATCGCGGTGATCCTGGTGGTGGTGCAGGGGCTGAACCTGGTGGCGCCGTGGATTCTGCAGCAGATCAGCAAGGCGTTCGCCCAGTCCTCGAGCCCGGCGATCATGTGGGCTGCCCGCCGCATCCAAGCCAATGCCAAGACCACCTGGAAGCGCGTGGGAGGGATCAGCCTGCTCTGCTTCATCGGCGGATTCGTGGCGCTGACCCCCATCAACTTCACCGGGGAAGGCGGGGAGGAGGTGGTCGCGGCGCTCGCGTGGGACTTCACCAAGGGCGTGATCATCACCCTGGCGGTCGGCTTTGTGCTGACCTCCATCTCCATCTTCATCACGCAGGCCTCCGCGGTGTTCGAGCGCGGCGAGCAGTCGATCGCGATGGACAAGATGGGCGCCCCCACCTCCTATGTGATGCGGGTGATGTGGCTGGAGACGCTGGGCCCGGTGATCGTCGCCGTGGTGATCGGCGCAGGCCTGGGGGCGCTTCTCGGCATCCCCATGTATCAGCTGGCCACCAGCATGGGGCAGCAGTCCTCCGCAGGCATCGTCGCGATGGCGATCGTCATGGCACTGGGGATCGGGCTGGCGATGCTCGCGCTGTGGGCCTGTGCCCCGCTGCAGCGCCAGGTGCTGGCCGGTCGTCGGCGCGCGAACGACTGAGATGACCGACGGAGGTTATGTTTTCGACATCTTTTCGTGACATTATTCCTTCCGGAAAGAGGAGGAAGCTCGTGGGACGCGCTGTCATCAACCGGATTCATCGGGTTCAGGTCGTGGAGGTCCGGTGGCTGAACAGCGGCATGGTGCGGGTGGTCTTCGCAGGAGAGGGGCTCGACGGATTCGTCTCTTCGAGTGTTGGTGACGAGTACCTGCGCCTCTTCCTGCCCGCGGAAGGTCATGACGAGCCGATCCTGCCGGAGCCCACGGATGACGGGTATTGGCGTTTTCCCGATGGGGTCACCAGCACCACGGTGCGGACCTATACGGTGCGGGACTGGGACGCCGATGCCCGACGGCTCACCATCGATTTCGTGGTGCACGACGGTGGGGTGGCCGCACGCTGGGCGATGGGTGCCGCACCGGGGCACATCGCTGGCGTCAACACTCCGCGTGGGCTCTACGCCGCGCCAGAGGGAATACGGTGGCAGTTGCTCGTGGCGGATGCGACGGGCCTTCCTGCCGCTCTGCGCTTGGCCGAGCGCGCGCCGCAGGGAGTTCGCACCCGCGTCGTGATCGAGGTGGCAAGTCCTGACGAGGAGCAGCGCGTCGCGACGCCTGCCGGCGTGGAGTTGGCATGGGTGCATGGGGGCAACGGCCATGGGCCGAGTCGCTTGGAGCACATCGTCCGGGCCAGCGAGTTCCCCCAAGACCCCGGCTACGTATGGGTGGCGGGAGAGGCGCGCGCCACCCGGGCGGTGCGCAGATATCTGCGCCACGAACTGCGTCTGGCTCCCGACGCCTACAAGGTGGTTGGCTACTGGACCGAGAACGCCGAACAGTGGATGGAGCGCTACGAGGCGCTCCCTGAGGAACTGCGCATCAGTCTGAGAGAGATGTGGAGCGATGAGACCCGAGACGCCGAGGAGGTGGCCGACGAATACGAGGCCATCCTGGAGGCGAGCGGGCTCTGACGGAACGTGCCACAGGATGCAAAACCTGAGAGATTTTGATTCTGCTCTCAGAATTGAGAGAATTTCTCAGGAAGTTATGTTGACTCTGTTGGGGATCTCCTGTGGTGAAGAAGAAAATCGTTGCTCTCGTGCTGTCGGCCGGACTCGTGGTCGGCGGCGGTGCCCTTACCGCTGCCGCGCTGCACAAGGACGTTCAGCTCGACGTCGATGGTGAGGTGATCGCCGCCGGCGGCTTCAACTTCACCGTCGCGGATGTGCTGGAGGACCAGGAGATCCAGGTCTCAGATGACGATCTGGTGATGCCGGCGCTCGACGCCTCCGTGTCGGATGGCACGATGGTCACCGTGCGCTACAGCCGCGAGATCACCCTCGATATCGACGGCGAGCCGCTCACGATCGCCACCACCGCGCTCACCCTCGACGAAGCCCTTCAGATGGCCGAGGTAGGCGATACGGAAGGCATGGACGAGGCCTGGTTGTCGGTGTCCCGTTCATCTGCCGTCCCGCGGTCCGGGCTGGATGTGGACGTGAGGCTGCCGAAGACCGTCACCGTGAAGGTCGGCGGCGAAGAGGGCTCGGCGGTGACCAGCACGGTCGCCACCGTCGCCGATCTCCTGAAGGAGCAGGACCTGACGGTGGGGGAGATCGATCGCCTGACTCCTGAGGCCGGCACCGCCCTCGCCGACGGGCAAGAGATCGTGCTCGACAGGGTCGTGGTGACCAGCGAGACCAAGACCGAGAAGATCGATTTCAAGACGGTCGAAGAGAAGGATTCGAGCCTCGCCAAGGGAACCACAAAGGTGGCCACCGAAGGCAAGCAGGGCGAGGTCGAGCGCACCTACGAGGTCACCACGGTCAACGGCACAGAGTCCGATCGGCAGGTGACGAAGGAAGAGGTCGTGGCCAAGCCCACCAACAAGGTGGTCAAGGTCGGCACCAAGGTGGCAGTCTCATCCAGCCGGTCTTCGAGCGGTTCCTCGAGCGGCTCTTCGAGTGGTTCGTCCGGCGGTTCCTCCAGCGGCGGTGCCATCAACATGGCCAACGAGGCCATGTGGGACCGGATCGCGAAGTGCGAGTCCACCAACAACTGGAGCATCAACACCGGCAACGGCTACTACGGCGGCCTCCAGTTCGACCTGCCCACCTGGCGCAGCGTCGACGGCCCCGACTTCGCCGAGTACCCGCACGAGGCCACCCGGGCCGAGCAGATCACCGTGGCCAACCGGCTGTACGCCAAGCGCGGCACTCAGCCCTGGTCCTGCGCGTGAGCTGAGCCGCAAGACGTAAAACCCCGCCCGTGATCCTGCCCGAATGGCAGGATCACGGGCGGGAGGTTTTATGGCCACGCACGCCGATGGCGTTACCGCCTCCAGCGGGGGACGCCGCTGGATGCGCGCATTATTGCCCGCCGTCATCCTGCTCGTCTGGCTCATCGGGGCGGGCCTCGGAGGACCCAAATTCGGGCAGGTCGACGAGGTCTCGTCGAACGACCCCACCGCCTATCTACCCAGTTCCGCCGATGCGACCCGCGTGCAAAGGCGCAGGCCCGATTCACCGACTCCGACGCCATCCCGGCCATCGTCGTCTTCGTCGCGGACGAGCGCCTCGGCGACGACGATCTGAGCGTTCTCGCCGAAGCGGTGCGATCCACGCCCTCCCTGGAAGGCGTCGCCGAGGAGATCTCTCCGGTGCTGCCGTCGGATGACGGACGAGCGGCGCAGGCGTTCATCCCCATCGACGCCGATTCCGACGTCGCGGAGGTGGTGGTGGCGCTGGGTGACGCCGTGCGCGCCGCCGCTCCCGACGGCGTGGAGGTTTTCGTCGCCGGCCCGGCAGGATTCTCGGCAGACCTGGTCGAGGCGTTCGGGGGCATCGACGGCCTTCTGCTGGGGTCGCCCTCGCCGCGGTGTTCGTCATCCTCACCGTGGTGTATCGCTCGCTGCTGCTGCCGCTCGTGGTGCTGGCGACGAGCGTCTTTGCGCTCTGCGTTGCCCTGCTCACCGTCTGGTGGATGGCGAAAACGGAGATCCTCCTGCTCAGCGGCCAGACACAGGGCATCTTGTTCATCCTCGTGATCGGCGCGGCCACCGACTACTCGTTGCTGCTGGTCGCCCGGTTCCGCGAAGAACTGCGCAAGACCAGGAACCGGAGCGACGCGCTGCGGCAGGCGATCAAGGGGTGCGTCGAGCCCATCACGGCGTCGGGTGGCACCGTGATCGCCGGCTTGCTCTGCCTGCTGCTGAGCGACCTCAAGTCGAACAGCGCGCTCGGGCCCGTTGCCTCCATCGGAATCGTGTTCGCGATGGCGGCGGCGCTTACCTTTCTGCCAGCGGCCCTCGCCTTACTCGGCCGGGCGGCTTTCTGGCCCAGGATCCCGCACTTCGATCCGGATGCTGAAGCCCGTCGTGATGAGGTGCTCTCGACCGGCCCCTGGGCCGCGGTGGCGCGGTTCGTCGCCCGCCATCCGCGACCGGTATGGGTCGTGACGACGGTGGTGTTGGTGCTGGGATGTGTGGGTGTCCTCCAGCTCAACGCGACCGGCGTATCGCGGTCCGACTTGGTCCTCGGAGCATCCGAGGCGCGCGCGGGACAAGAAGCTCTGGGGGAGCACTTCCCCGGAGGCTCGGGCAGTCCCGTTCTTGTGCTCACTCCCGAGGGCGACCTCCAGGAGGTGGCCGACGCGCTGCTGTCGCACGAGGGCGTCGCCTCCGTGAGCGTGGTTTCCAGCGACTCGCCCAGTGGGAGCGCCCCCATCACCCTGGAGGGCATCACCGCCTTCGGCCCTCCAGGCACACCGGCTCCCGCGCCCAGCGTGGTTGACGGGAGCGTGTTGCTGCAGGCGACGTTGACTGCTGCCGCCGACTCGATCGAAGCCGAGGAGACCGTGCGCAGCCTGCGCGGCGAGCTGGCAGGAGAAGTCGTGATCGGCGGCGTGACCGCAGCGGCCATCGATACCAATGACGCGTCGATTCACGACCGCAACCTGATCATCCCGATCGTGCTCGCGGTGATTCTGGTGATCCTCATGGCGCTCCTGCGTTGCGTGCTCGCGCCGATCCTGCTGATCCTCACCACCGTCCTCTCCTTCGGTGCGGCGATGGGTGTGGCGGCACTCGTGTTCAATCACCTCTTCGGCTTCCCCGGAGCCGACCCCGCCGTGCCGCTCTTCGGATTCGTCTTCCTCGTCGCCCTCGGTATCGACTACAACATCTTCCTGATGACCAGGGTTCGGGAGGAGTCGCTGCGGCGTGGCACCCGCGACGGGGTGATCCGAGGACTGACGATCACAGGCGGAGTCATCACGTCGGCGGGGCTGGTTCTGGCTGCCACCTTCGCCGCGCTTTCGGTGATCCCGATCCTGTTTCTGGTGCAGCTGGCCTTCATCGTCGCGTTCGGCGTGCTGCTCGACACCTTCGTGGTGCGCACCCTTCTCGTGCCCGCCCTGGCGCTGGACATCGAGGAGCCGGTCTGGTGGCCGTCGAGACTGGCTCGTGGCATCCCGAGGCGCGCCCTTGCGAGGGAGCCGCGATGAGTCGCTACGCGCAGGGGCCGGGCGAGTGGGAGCGCGACGAGACTCCTGGCGAGCGGTTGGACAGAAACTGGGGAGAGGTACTCCAGGAACTCCGTGTGACGCAGACGGCCATCCAGATCCTGTCGGCTTCCTGCTCATCCTGCCGTTTCAATCGCGCTTCGAAGAGCTCACTGCGGATCTCCTGACCATCTACCTGTGTGCGGTCCTGTTCGGGACGCTGGCGATCGCCCTCATCGTCGCCCCGGTCACGGCCCACCGGATCTTCTTCCGCCTCCTCGTGAAAGACCGGCTCGTCCTGTGGGGCGACCGCATGGCCAAAGCGGGACTTTTCTGTTTCGCCGTCACCGTCGGCCTGGTGGTCGCGCTCGTCATCGGATTCCTCCTGGGCATCTCGACGGGGATCATCGCCGGCATCGTCGCCTTCCTCGTCTTCGCCCTCTTGTGGGTGGTGCTGCCGTTGATGGTGGTGCGGCGCACGGAGGGTCCTGAGTGACAAGGTGGATCTGCGGGCTAGATGTGTAAGCAGCGTGCCAAGTGGGTATAGGGGATGGCATGACTGACAACGCGAAAGTAACTGGTCCCGTCACCGACACGGCAGAGGAGAAGGCCACCCGCGACGGCGGTTTTCCCGAGCAGGAACAGCAGCCGCCCGGTCTTACGAACGAGATGGATCCCGTTCCCGACCATGGCGAGGAGAACTGGGTGGGGCGTGGCCGTCTCACAGGCCTTCGCGCGCTGATCACCGGCGGCGACTCGGGAATCGGCCGGGCCGTGGCGATCGCCTTCGCTCGCGAGGGGTGCGACGTCGCGCTCAACTACCTGCCGGAAGAACAATCGGATGCCGAAGATGTCGCGAGGTGGGTCGAGAAGGAACAGCGCCGCTGCGTGCTGGTGCCCGGAGACCTGCGCGACGAGGAGACCTCACGGACGGTGGTCGACGATGCCGCCCGTGAGCTGGGCGGCCTGGACATCGTGATCAACAATGCGGGATTCCAGTGGGCGCGGCGCGACAACGGGTTGGCGGATGTGACGAGCGAGGAGATGGATCGTGTCTTCCGCACCAATCTCTATTCGCTCTTCTGGGTGAGCCAGCAGGCGCTGCAGTACCTCGGAGAGGGGGCCAGCATCATCAACGTCAGTTCGATTCAGGCCTACGACCCGTCGGTTCCCCTGATCGACTATGCAGCCACCAAAGCCGCCATCAACAACTTCACGGTCAATCTGGCTGCGGAGCTCGGCCCCCGAGGAATCCGCGTCAACGCCGTCGCCCCCGGCCCGATCTGGACGCCTCTCCAGCCGGCCACGCGGGACGCATCCACGATCCCCGGGTTCGGTGAGAACACGCCGCTCGGCCGGGCCGGCCAGCCCGCCGAGACCGCTGGTGCCTTCGTGTTCCTCGCCTCTCCGCAGGAAGCCTCCTACGTCTCCGGCACCGTCCTGGGCGTTACAGGGGGCCGTCCGGTCTTCTGACGGAGAGCCTTTGAGGCGGCGATGAAGGGCAAGAGTGCACAAATCGTTGCCAACCTTGGCGTGTTGTGGCAGCGTTGAGGTGTTCGAAGCGGTCAAACCACGTGCCGACTTTGACGTGTTCCCGGAAGGGGTATGTCATGGCGCGTGGGTCTACGAAGGAAACCGCGGAGAAGGAGCGCGAAAGGCGCACCGCCGAACTGTTTCGCCAGCTCGAGTCCGTGAACCGGCCCGCCGAGAAACAGCCTCTGGTCAATGAACTGGCCGAACTCAACCTCCCCCTGTGCGACGCCCTGGCAAAGAGATACGCCGGTCGTGGCTGCGACAGAGAAGACCTTCTTCAGGTGGCACGCGTCGGATTGCTGGCCGCGATCGGCCGCTTCCGCCCGGGCGATGGCACCTCCTTCGCAGGTTTCGCCGTTCCCACCATCGCCGGCGAACTGAAGCGCCACTTCCGTGATAACTGCTGGGTGGTGCGGCCGCCGCGCAGGGTGCAGGAGTTGCGTCCCCAGGCCCTCATCGCCCGCGTGGAGTTAACCCAGGAGTACGGGCGCGAGCCGAATCTCTCCGAGCTCGCCTCCTCCTTGGGTGAATCGCCGGGTGTGGTCCGGGCGAGCCTCGATGCCTCGGATAGCTATCGTCCCCTTTCGCTGGACCGGCCCGCCCAGCCCGATTCCGGCGTTCGTCTGGTCGACACGCTAGCCGAAGAGACGGATGAGATCGGCACCTTGCTGGATCGCCTCGACCTGCAAAGGGCGGTGCGGGCGCTGCCGGCCCGGGAGCGGCGGATGCTGCGCTGGAGGTTCGTGGAGGGGCTCAGCCAAGCGGCGATCGCCGAGAGGCTCGGCGTGTCTCAGATGCAGGTATCCAGGATGCTGCGAGCCATCTTGGGGCAACTCCGATGCCTGTTGGGCGCCGACGAGTCCTGCGCCGCGTAGCCGCTGCGGGGCGTCCGGGAAAACCTGATGTTTAGGAACCGGACGGCTGGGTAAGGAGGAGGAGAACAGATATCCATGCCGGAATACTCCGGCATGGGCAACGGCGATAGGGCTCGAGAACTCGGGTGGCACGTTGCGAACGAGCATTAGGAGATGAGATGGCTTTCATTTTGTGGATAATCGCAGCGATCCTCGTGATCGGCGGGATTCTCGCGCTGATTCGCAAGCAGCTGCTGTGGGGAATCGTGCTGATCGTCGTCGGGCTCCTCGTGGGCCCCGGTGGTGTCAGCGTCTTCACCTGATACCGCCAGCTCGGCTAGCTCAGCTGGATATGCGCCCCGTGCTTATTGCGCGGGGCGCATGTCGTGTGGCGTCAGGCATTCTCTGGATCGAGGCCGGTTTCGATCACTCGAGCGGCCAACTCCCGCAGCTTGATGTTGCGATGCTGGCTCGCGCGACGCAACCGTTCGAAGGCTGCTCCGGGCTGCGTCTTGTGGCGCTCCACCAGGATGCCCGTCGCCTGGCCGATGAGGCGGTGACTGTCGATGGCCGTTTGCAGGTTTGCCACCCGATCCGAGGCCTTGTGAAGCGCGAAAAGCCTCTCGAGAGCGGCCGCGAGCCCGGCAGCCAGCAAGTCTGCCGAGACCATCTCATCTACGGTGATCCGACGAGGGTGAGGAAACTGCACCCACGCCCGGCAGTCCATGTCTTGCGTGGGAGGCAGAAGCAGGATCCCTGGCCGCGGATTGACGGTGTCTGGGCTGGGCTCGCCGTCCAGCCCGATCCTCACGGCGAGCGGCAAGGTGTTGGGAGCCTCGATGCTCCATGAGCCGAACCAGTGCTCGTGCTCGCCATCGTTCAATCGGATGGTGCAGTCGCCGTCGAAGAGCAACCCGAAACCGTATTCGGAGATCCTGAGGAGAGCCCCCAATTCGTCGATGGTGGCGAAACCGCGGGCGACGTTGGCGGCGGCCGCGCGGCGTTCGAGCGCCTGGGTCCATGCCTCATCCCCGGTCGACGTGGCCAGGCCGCCTTCGCGACCCTCGAGTTGCTCCGAGGTCATCGCAGGATGCGGCGTGGGACGGCGGGACGGGAAGTAGAAGGATGATGCATATCGAGTTCTCCTGGGGGCCGTGCGGGTGGAAATACCTGCATCAACCTCGGGGTTGAAAGGGGGCGCTGCGGCGCCTCTGAATTGTCGCACATCGGCGGTGTGGTGTGTCGGTTAGGCTGAGGCGACAGTGCAGGTTCGTGGGCGAGGAAATGGATGTCGGTTACCGAGTTGTCGGCGAGCAGCCAGAACTACCTCAAGGTGGTGTGGGGCCTGGGGGAATGGTCTGACGCCCCCGTAACCCCCAGCTTGATCGCTGAGAAGAGCGGGTTGAAACTCTCGTCGGTTTCCGACGCGCTGCGTCGGCTCACGGCGCAAGGGCTCTTGGAGCACGCGCCGTATGGCGCGGTGACGCTCACCGAGCAGGGACGCATCTATGCCGTGGCTATGGTGCGCAGGCATCGGCTGATCGAGACCTTCCTCGTCGAGGTGCTCGGATACGGCTGGGACCAGGTGCACGACGAGGCCGAGGCCTTGGAGCACGCGGTCTCCGATTTCATGGTGGAGCGCATCGACGAGTTCCTGCGCTTCCCGTCCCGAGATCCCCATGGTGATCCGATCCCCGCCGCCGACGGTTCGCTTCCTCACGTGGAGGCCGAGCGGCTTTCCTTCTCCCATGTCGGTAGGGCCGTGGTGGTGGAGCGGATCTCCGACGACGATCCGGCCCTCCTGCAGTTCTTCGTGGCGCGCGGCATCGTGGTGGGCGCCCACCTCGAGGTGGGGGAGGGGCCACCGTTCTCGGACTCGGTGACCGTTCGCGTCGACGGGGCGAGCGAGCAGGTCACCTTGGGTCGCGTGCCAATGGCCGCGTTGTATATCTCTGATGCCGGCTCCCGCTGACCACCCCGGATGAAGGCCACGGGAACGCTTTCATAGACTGGACGAGATGAAGACCCACCGCGTGCCCGGATCCTCGCCCCGACGGGTGTGTCCGTGGGCGACGCGTGGAGTGTTTTCGCCGCCCCCACCGATCGATGAGGAGCACACCCCATGAGAATGCGTACTGCGATAGCCGCACTGACCCTGACCGCCGGACTGGTCCTGTCTGGCTGTGCCGACGATGCGGCAGCCCCGGGAGAAGAGACGAGCCCCTCGATCTCGGCTTCCACTCCCGCAGACGCCGCTGAATTCAATGACGCCGACGAGATGTTCGCCGTCATGATGATTCCGCATCACGAGCAGGCCATCGAGATGTCCGACATCGTGTTGGTCAAGGAAGATCTCGATGAGCGCGTCGCGCAACTGGCGGAGGAGATCAAGGCTGCTCAGGGTCCTGAGATCGAGCAGCTCCAAGACTGGCTCGCAGAATGGGGCGTGGACGCCAGCGGTCACGACATGAGCCACATGGGTCATGGCGACGGCATGATGACCGAGGATGACCTGGCCATGCTCGAAGCCGCTCCTGGCCCCGAGGCGTCGCGACTGTTCCTGGAGCAGATGATCGTTCACCATGAGGGGGCCGTGGAGATGGCTCAGACCCAGGTGGACGACGGGCAGAATCCGGAGGCCGTGACCCTCGCCCAGGAGATCATCGACGCGCAGACCTCCGAGATCCAGGAGATGCGCGACATCCTCGACACGCTGTGATCGGTAAGCCGCTACAGCTCGATGCCCATATGGGTGAAGGCTGTACGGAAGATCGTCAGACCTTCCAGGCCCGGTAGCCGGGCGACGGATTGATCGAGCTTGTCGATCGCCGTCCCCTGGCCCGTGAAGAGATAGTTCATGACGTGGTGGCGAAGTGTTCGAGGTCAAAGGCCATGGCGCGTCCTTCGGGCAAGTAATCCAGGGGAGCACGGCGGGGGAGGGCCGCCGTCTCGATCGGTGCCGGGCTGGAGGCCTTTCCCATGCAGGAGATCGTGTGTGGAGCACATCGCCTCGAGAAGGGTCTGAGTAGGCGCGTTTCGGAGACATCGATTCCTGCCTATCCGGATGTCGCGGTGGGGTACCGCGGCCATGATCAACGAGGGTAGCGCGATGATGCCGGTATGCCTCAAATGAGTGCCTCGGTGCCATCTCGCCAGGTTTCTCTACACTGTCCGAATGCCTGATCTCGTCGAGCCGCTGGTCTCCTGGTATCGGGAGCATGCGCGCGATCTGCCGTGGCGCCGCCCGGGGTTTGGGGCGTGGGGAGTGCTGGTCAGCGAGTTCATGTTGCAGCAGACACCGGTCAATCGGGTGATTCCTTCGTTGGAGGCTTGGCTGCGCCGTTGGCCCACCCCCATAGCGCTCGCGTCGGCGACGCCGGCGGAGGTGGTTCACCTGTGGGCGAATCTTGGTTATCCACGACGCGCATTGTGGTTACGCCAGGCCGCCGAGCAGATCCGGGACCGGCACGACGGCGTGGTGCCGCGTGAGGTGCCGGCGCTGCTCGCGCTGCCCGGGATTGGTGATTACACGGCGCGGGCCGTGGCTGTCTTCGCATACGGCGAGCGGCATCCCGTCGTGGACACGAATACCCGGCGCGTCCTGGCCCGCGTGCGGGGTGGGCGCTCACAGCCGGGACCACCGTCGCGACGAGACCTCGTGGTGATGGAGGATCTCCTGCCCGACGATGTGGAGACAGCCGCCGTGGTGAATGCCGCGATGATGGAGCTGGGGGCCACGGTGTGCGTGGCCAGGGCGCCTCGATGCGAGCGATGTCCCCTTACCGACGCCTGTGAGTGGCGGTCGGCGGGATATCCCGATACCGGTGATGTTCGCCGCAAGCAGGCCACCTACGAGGGAAGCGACCGGCAGGCCAGGGGAGCGGTGCTGCGAGTGCTCCGCGAGACCGAAGGTCATGCGCTGCCCGTCGGGGCGGTGCGCCCGGAGTGGCGCGATCCGGCGCAACGTGAGCGCGCCATCGCCTCGTTGGTTGCCGACGGTCTGGCGGAGCTCGCCGACGGAGTGCTGCGACTGCCCCGATGAGGAAGAGGGCGAAAACTCTCAGTGCGACGAGATCAAGCCCAAATCGAGGAAGCCTCTGACGATGCCGTCTTCAGACGGTCCGGGGATGGTGCGCTGCGCGACCGCCAGCACATCCGCCGGAGCGCCCTCCACCGCGATGCTGATGCCTGCGTAGGCGAGCATCTCCACATCGTTCATGCCGTCGCCGATCGCGACGATGTCCGTGCGGGACAGGCCCAGGTGGGCCTCCACGGTGGCGATGCCCAAGGACTTGTCGACTCCTCGTAGGTATAGCTCACCTGCGTGCCCGCTGCCACCGGTGACGGAGTTGGGCAACGCGCCAATTTCCGTCCCGATCATTTCCGCGAGTTGGGTCACCAGGATCGGGGAGTCGACGACGGAGACCTTGCTGAAGGAGCAGCTGCTCAGGTCCTCATGAACCTCAAGGCTTGAGAGGAGGTCCTCATGCTGGCCCTGTTCATCGCCACTCTTCATGAGCGGGCGAAACGCGATACGGACGCGCTCCGCCGAGTAGGGGGAGGTGAGGAGCCGGTCGGGCGCTTCCATGAGGAAAGTCGCGTTGTGCGCGACGAGCAGCGACGAGGTCTTGGCCGCGAGATCCGAGGGGTAGCGCACGTCTGCCAGCACCTGCCCGTCGACCTCAACGTAGCCGCCGGCTGCGCAGATCAGGCCGTCGAAGACGGAGTGGCGGAACCGCTCGGGGACCAGTGCCTTGGGCCGTCCGGTGCAGAGGAAAATCCGGTGGCCGGCTTCTCGCGCGCGATGGATGGCGTCTAGATGTGCAAGAGGGACCCGGCCGTGGTCGGCGAGGGTGCCGTCGAAATCGATGAAAACGCTCTTTGTCATAGGTGTAAACGACGCTATCAGAATCAGGCGGGGTACCTGTCCTCGAAGCGGTCAGCTCACGATCACCCGCACGGTCGCGTTGCCGGGGGCGGCGGGGGTGGTGTCGTCGACGATGACCCTCCAGCGTCCCTTCTTGACCTGGGGCATCGTGTTGACGTCGGAGGTGCGTGTCCAGCCCTGCTGCTCCAGCGATTCCAGGAGCGCATCACGATCGGCAACCGCGTCTCCCGGCGTGACGTAGGAGGAGGTGACCGTCGGGCAGCCCTTGAAGCACCAGATGTTGCCCCGTTCCTCCCGAGACTCCTGCACCCAGGTGGACGGGATCTCGATGCTGTCGGCGGTTCGCAGCACCCGATCGGGGCTCGGCGGCACCGCCCGCCACAGGCCCAGCCCCAGGAGCAGGGCAAGGACGAGAGCGCCGATCGCGACCCGGCGCGAGTGCACGGGTTTCATCATCCACACCGTGCCCAGCAGGATCAGACCGAAGAGGGCGCTGGCGGCCAACCACCCGAGAGACTCCGAGGCCAAACCAAGAAACATCATCGAGAAGGCGGACATCGCGCACAGCACGACCGCCGCGACCACGGCCAAGACGATCCGGAGGATCCTGCGAGCTTCGGGAGACATGCCGCCTAGTCTACGAAGGTCTAGAGTCCCGCTAGAGCAATGCCTCCGCCAGCAGCTCGAGTCCCCGGATCCGGGCGGGCCAGGAATCGGCGGGGTCGCTCTCCCGGGCACCCTGGATGGGATGAACCATGATCTCGTCGACATCGAAGCGCGCGGCGGTCTCGCGGAGCTGGTCGGCCACCTGTGATGGATTTCCGATAGCCCAGCTCTCGACGATCGGGGCGACCGTGTCGCGCAGATCGGGTGATAGCGCCGATCGCACGTCGCGCCCGACGAAGCGGGCCTTCCCCAGCGCGCCGCCGGTGCGCAGCCGCGCCATAGCCAGCATGTGTGGTTCGGCCAGTTCCCAGGCCTCCTCAGTGGTGTCGGCCACCGAGACGTTGACGCTGATGAAGGTGCGCGGGGACGTCCCCTCATCGCCCTCCGGACGACGGAACCCGCGGCGGTACAGCTCCAGCGCGCGTTGCGTGCCGATCCCCGAGAAGTGATGGGCGAAGACGTACGGCAACCCGAGATCGGCGGCCAGTTCGGCCGAGTAGTCGCTGGAGCCGAGCAGCCACATCTGCGGCGGATGCTGCACGTCGGGTGCGGGCCGGAGCCGGTATGTGCGACCCAACGGCAGCGAGAGCACGGCGCCGTCCCGCGACAGCAGAGCCTTGATGTCTTGGACGTGCTGGGGAAAGTCGCGCAATACGTCGGCGGGCCGGCCGGAAGAGTCGACGTAGTGCCCGCCCCTGAGCTGCCCGCGGATGGCGGCAGAAGTGAGCTGATCGGTGCCGGGTGCGCGCCCGATGCCGAGGTCGACGCGGTCTCCGTAGACCGCGGCCAGCAGCGCGAACTGCTCCGCGACGGCGAGCGGAGAATGGTTGGGCAGCATCACGCCGCCGGAACCCAGCCGGATCTGCCGGGTGTTTTGGCCCAGATACATCAACTCGACGGCGGGCGTGGTGGAGGCGACCGACTCCGTGTTGTGATGCTCGGCCACCCAGTAACGGGTATAGCCCAACCTGTCGGCCAGCTCCACCATTTCGCGACTGGCCCGGAGGGCCTGCCCCGTGGTCTGAGCCTTGCGTACACCGATCAGATCCAGCACCGAGAGCTTCATCTCGCCAGCCTAGCCCGCCCCGCCCAGCCACTACCCCCTCGGTTTGGTGCGTCATCGCCCGTGACGGAGAATCGCGGGATGGAAGGCGGCAAGAAATCCATACGGGAGACGTTGCGTCGGGGCCGGTTCTGGGGCGCCGACTACTGGTGGGTGGCCCGTGCTCTCGCCGGCGGCCTCGTGCGACGGGGTGTGCCGGCGCGATACGGCAGGGGAGAACTTCTGCCGGTGGTGATCATTCCCGGCGTGCTCGAGGAATGGACGATGATGCGGGCCATCGCAGACCGGTTGAGCGAGGGCGGACATCCGATCCACACTCTGCCGGAGTTGCGTCGTAATACCGCGACGGTGGATGACGCCGCCGTGCTCGTCGAGGCCTATCTCGTGGCCCGGGGTCTGGACGACGTGGTGATCGTCGCGCACAGCAAGGGCGGGCTGATCGCGAAGCGGGTGTTGCTGGGGGAGCACGCGCACCGGATCCGACGCGTGGTCACGATCGCCACACCGTTCGCCGGCTCAGTGCTCGCCCGACTGGTCCCGTCGCGGATCGTGCGGTCCTTCGCACCCGATGACGCCACCATCCTCGACCTGGCCGCTCACCCCGAGGTGAACCACAAGATCGTCTCGATCTGCCCGTCCTTCGACCCCCACATCCCCGGCGGCTCTCGGCTGGAGGGCGCTACCAATATCGGGGTCGAGGCCATGGGCCACTTTCGCACCCTGGCCGATCGTCAGGTCCTCGATGAGGTGACGGCGGCGGTGCGAGGAGCCGATGCAGAACCCTCTCCGCCCACCGATGCCCCGGATATGCTCGATTCGTGAGCCCGCCGGGACGATGTCATGTGCCGGGGAGTCAGGAGAATTGCCCTAACCATGCAGGATCAGACAGCCCATCAAGCCGGTGAGTTCGTCGAGGTCGAGACGGCGGCGGGCCGGGTGCGCGGACGCTGGCGATCCACCAGCGGGGGTCACGGGGAACCGCGTTCGGCGGCCTTCCTCGGTATCCCTTTTGCGGAAGCTCCCGTCGGGGCGTTGCGCTTCGCCGCTCCCGTGCCGAAGGCTCCCTGGGAGGGAACCCTCGACGCCCTCACCTACGGTGCTACCGCCCAGCGGGGTGATCCCGGCGTGACCCTTATCCCGGAGCCCTCCGTCGAGGGCGACGGCACCCTCAACATCAATGTCTTCACCCCGAGGCCCGGGCGTGCACCGGAGGGGACGGGGCTGCCCGTCCTGGTGTGGATCCACGGCGGTGGCTACGTCGCCGGCTCGCCCGCCAGCCCGTGGTACGACGGACGCAACTTCAACCGTGATGGGGTGGTCACCGTCACCCTGTCCTACCGGCTCGGTTTCGACGGTTTCGGCTGGATCGACGGTGCTCCGTCGAACCGCGGTGTGCGCGACTGGCTCCTCGCCCTGGAATGGGTGCAGCAGAACATCTCGGCCTTTGGGGGAGATCCGGGTCGTGTCACCATCGCCGGCCAGTCCGCCGGCGGCGGCGCGGTGCTCACCTTGCTGGGGATGGAGAAGGCTCAGCATCTTTTCCACGGCGTCTACGCCATCTCCGGGGCGGTGGCCGACGTCACCGAGCTTCGCGCCCGCGCCCTTGGTGAAGCGTTCGCCCGAGAACTCGGCGTGGAGCCCACCCGGGACGGTTTTGCGTCGGTGCGGGAAGAGCGCATTCTCGACGCCCAGAAGAAGCTCGCCGACATCGGACCGGATTCGCTGAGCGGCGTTCTCGACGAGGGGCTGGCGCTCGGCCCCGTCGTCGACGGCGACCTCCTGCCGCGCCCCACCGCCGAGTCTCTCCGGATGGGCATCGGCGCGGACAAGCCGCTCGTCCTCGGAGCGACGGACGACGAGTTCACCATGTCTTTCACTCAGGCCGAGAAGCAGCTTCGCGGGGTGCCGCGATTCGTGTTGTTGAAGAAGCTGGGGCTGCGCAGAAGGCCCGGAAGAAGTACCTGCGCGACAACGCCGATGTGGTTGCGCTCGGCAAGGCGCGTCTAGCCGGCCGTCTGCTCACCGACCGGATGTTCCGCGTCGGCGTGCGCCGGACCGCCGCGGACCGGGGCCTGGCTCCCACCTGGGTGTACCGCTTCTCCTGGCCGTCCGCCAGCTTCGGATTCGCCGAGCACTGCGTGGACGTGCCGTTCTTCTTCGACTGCCTCGACGGGCCCGCCATGGAGCCCCTGACCGGGCCGAGGCCGCCGCAATTGCTCGCCGATCAGGTGCACGCCGGCGCGGTCGCATTCGTCGCGGGCGGCCATCCCGGCTGGCCGCGGCACGACGAGACGTTGCGGATCACTCGCGTCTATGACGTCCCCACCCGCGACGAGTCGGACGCCTACGCCTCCGTCGAGGCCCTCCTTCGGGAATGATCCGCCGAGAAACGTGACGCGGGGCCGCGGGAGAGGAATCCCCCGCGGCCCCGCGTCTTATCGCGAGCGGTTGCTCAGCCAAGCACCTCGGCGAGACGCTCGGAGACGCCCTCTGCGGCAACCGGGATCGAGCGGGCTGGCTGCGCTGAACGCCTGGGTCAGGTCGTCGGTGCTCTCGAGCCACACCACGCGACCGTTCTTCACCACGTCGAGCGAGGCCAGCAGCGGATCGGCTTCCATCTCATCGAGGGTGTAGCCGATGGGGAAGAAGACCGCCACCTCGGCGTCGAGCGCCGTGATCTGCTCGGCAGAGAGGGCGGCGTAGAAGCCGGTGGGCTCCACGTCGAGGACCGGCGGGTTCTGCGTGAACCCGAGCGAGGCCATCAGGTCCCAGCGGAAGTCGCCGGCGATGTAGGCGCCGTACTGATCGCCGAACTTGGTGCCGGTGACCGCGGTGACGCCCTCGAATTCCGGATGCGCGGCGGCCTGCTCCTCGATGCCGGCTCCCACCGACTCGATGACCGTCTGGGCCTCTTCCTCGGCGCCCAGCGCCTGGGCGACCTGATTCACCTGAACGTCCCAGGAGGTGCCGTAGTCGGCGGTGCCCTCGGGTGCGTAGACCGTCGGGGCGATCTCGCTCAGCCGGTTGTAGACGTCCTCATCGGCCTGGGAACGGGTGTTGAGGATGACGTCGGGATCGAGCGCGGCGATGGCCTCGTAGTCGTAGCCGTTGCCGGGCTGCTCGAAGATGGTGGGCGTCACGTCGCCGTACTCGTCGACGGCCCACGGGCCCACGCCCTTGTTGTCAGCGCCGAATCCCAGCCAGTCGGAGGCGCCGACGGGCTGTACGCCCAGCGCCAGGGCCACCTCGGCGTCGGACCAGCCGAGCGCCACGACCGTCAGGTCGCCGTCCTCGGGGGCAGGGATCTCGATGGCGCCGTAAATGGTGTCTTCGACGGTGCTGCCGCCTTCGGCGGGAGCCGAGGCCGAGGCAGAGTCGGTGCTGGTGGGGTCTTCGGTGGTGGGCTCGGTGCCGTTCGAGCAGGCGGTGAGGGTGAGCGCCGCGAGGGCGATGCCCGTAACGACGATGCGTGTGTGCCGCATGGGTTTCTCCTTGGAGTAGGGCGGATCTGTGGATGAGTGAACTAGGCGACGACGGGCGCCGCGGGGACGATGAGGGGAGTGCCGGTCTCGGGATCGGGGATAACGCTGGCGCGCACCCCGAACACCTCGTCGACGAGCTCTGCGGTGACGACCTTCGACGGATTGCCCTGGGTGACGATCCGGCCGTCTTTCATCGCCACCAGGTTGGTGGCGTAGCGGGTGGCCTGGTTGAGGTCGTGCAACACGGCCACCAGGGTGCGGCCCTCGCGCTGCAGCGCGCTGCAGAGATCCAGCACGTCGATCTGATGTGAGATGTCCAGATAGGTGGTGGGCTCGTCGAGCAACAGCAGTGGGGTGTCTTGGGCCAGGGCCATCGCGATCCAGACGCGCTGTCGCTGTCCGCCGGAGAGCTCGTCGACCACGCGGGTGGTGAGATCGGTGAGGCGGGTACGCTCCAAGGCCGCCTGTACGGCGTCCTCGTCCTGCTGGCTCCAGCGCTTCAACATGCCCTGGTGGGGATGGCGGCCGCGGGTGACCAGGTCGATGACGGTGATGCCCTCCGGGGCGATCGACGACTGGGGGAGCAGGCCGATCTTGGTGGCCAGTTCCTTGGTGCGCACCGACGACACGTCGGCGCCGTCGAGCAGTACTGAGCCCTCGAAGGGCTTGATCAGCCGCGCCAGCGAGCGCAGGAGCGTCGACTTGCCGCAGCCGTTGGGTCCGATGATCACCGTGAACGAACCGGTGGGCACGTCGACGTCGAGGCCCTTCACGATGGGGCGCTCGTCGTAGCCGGTGGTCAGGTTGCGGGCTTGCAGCCGCGCGCTGGACTCTGCCAGTTGGGTCATCGATTCCTCTTTCCTTGCGCGGCGAGCAGCCACACGAGATACGCGCCGCCGACGCACAGCGTGACGACACCGACGGGGAGTTGGGTGGGGGCGAGGATGGTGCGTGCCACCATGTCGCTGGCCAGCAGGAGGAGGCCGCCCAGCGCGGCCGACGGGATGATTCGTACGCCCGGGGTGCCGCCCAGCCGCATCGCGAGCTGCGGGGCGGCGAGGGCGACGAAGGCGATGGGGCCGGCTGAGGCCGTGACGACGGCCACCAGCGCCACTGCGATGAGCAGCATCCGTACCCGGACGCGGTCGGTGTTGACGCCCAGGCCGCGCCCGATGTCGTCGCCCATCTCCATCATTCGCATGTCGGTTTCGCCCATCATGAGGGCGGGCACCGCGATGACGACGGCGATGATCACCGGGATGGTGTGACTCCAGGCGATATCCAGCAGCGAGCCGGAGCCCCAGCTCGCCGCGGAGATGGCGCGCTCAACCCGCATGGTGGTGAGCAGCCAGGTGTTGAAGGCCCCCAGGAAGAGGCTGACGCCGATGCCCACCACGATGATCCGCATCCCCGTGACGCCGCGCTGGTAGGCGAACAGGTAGACGATGACGCCGGTGAGCACGCCGCCCACCAGCGCTCCCAGGGAGGTGGCCAGCGATCCCGCGGCGCCGAATATCATCGCCAGCAGGGCGCCGGTGTAGGCGCCGGTGGAGAAACCGATGATGTCGGGGCTGCCGAGCGGGTTGCGGGTGATGGATTGGAACACCGCTCCGCCCACGGCGAGCGCGGCGCCGCCGAGCAGCGCGAAGACGGTGCGCGGCATGCGCCATTCGAGAAGCGTGCGGGTGGTGTTGGCGTCGGCCTCGCCGCGCAGTGCGTCGGCTAGGTCCGAGAGCCCGAGCCCGGCGCTACCGATCGTGAGCGACCAGGCCGCGCAGATCAGGGCCGCGATCACCACTAGGACGGTGACCACCACGGAGCGCACCTCGACGCGGGCGCTGAGCCCTCCCGTCCGGATGGGAACGATGGCGCCCGGCCAGGAGAGGCCGTTCTTCTTGTTGGTAACGGGAATGCTCACAGCCCTCTCGCCCCCTTCCTTCGGGTGAGTGCGATGAGCACAGGTGCTCCGAGGAAGGCCGTGACAACGCCCGCCGGCAGCTCGTTGGATACCGCGATCCGCCCCACGATGTCGGCCGTGAGCAGCAGGATGGGGGCTGCGAGCAGGCTGAGCGGCACGATCCAGCGCTGGTCCGGGCCCACGATGGAGCGCAATGCATGGGGCACCATCAGCCCGACGAAGGCGATGGGGCCTGCGGCGGCCGTGGCGGCGCCGCAGAGCAGCGTGACCGCGACCACTCCCGCGAACTTCGTGATGCCGGGCCGCGATCCGAGGGCGACGGCGGCGTCGTCGCCGAGTGCGAGCGCGTTGAGTGCGCGGGGCAGGGCTAGCGCGATGATCACGCCGGCCACGATGAACGGCAGGGTGGCCCAGAGGGTGTCGAACTGACGGTTTTGCAGCGAGCCTGCGCTCCAGAACCTGACCTTGTCGAAGACCTCGGGCATGGTGAGCGTGATGGCGTAGCTGACGCCGGAGAGCACTGCACCCAAAGCGGTACCCGTGAGCACGAGCTTGGTGGGCGTGCCGCCGGCCTGCCCCGTCGTGCCGATGCCGTAGACGATCAACGATGCGAGCAAGGCCCCGACTAGCGCGAAGAGCACGTGGCTCGCAGACAACGACGAGCCGAAGAAGGCCGCTGCGATGACCACCGCGGTGTAGGCGCCGGCGTTGACGCCGAGAATGCCTGGATCGGCGAGCGGATTGCGGGTGATCGCCTGGATGATCGCGCCGGCGAGGCCCAGCGCGATGCCGACGGTGATCGCGATGAGAGTGCGCGGCACGCGGAACTCGCGCACCAGCAGCGCTGTGGTCGAGCCGTCGTCGGCTTGCAGGACCCGCCACACGTCTACGGGAGTGATGTTGCCCGAGCCGATGAAGAGGCTCGCGAGTGCGAGGAGGACCAGCAGCGCCACGCCGATCGCCGCTACCGCGATACGACGCCGCAACATGGCGGTCACCGGTGGTGGGGCCGTGGCCACGGCCGACGGGGCAAGAGTCATGAGGCTCCGGTTCAGCTAGGGAGCGGCAGACGCGCTCCTGAGTTTGGCTAGCGAAGCCTAACCTAAATCATCGGACGCCAGAAACTGGCGTCACGGGATGCGGACGCCCGCCGCCTCGGTACCCTCATGGTCATAATCGCTTCGCTCGTTCAGATGCGATGGCTCTTCGCCCGGGGTCATGACCTCGCGGCTCCGCTCACGATGGCCTTTTACGCGCTCCTGGCTTCTTCGGTTTCATGGTCGCACCATTGGGTATGGATTCCCGGCTCTGATCATGCTCGTGACCTGGCCTCGCGAAAACCCTAAGGATAAAGCCATATGGGGTGTGACAGTTGCGGGGTTGGAAAGCCCTCCCCGGGGCGGTCTTCTTCAGTCGGCATAGTTTTCTGTCTAGGCGAGGACCAGCGAGTGAGGTAGGCTGGGCTGGCACGAGCGGTGAACATACCTGTTGGAGGTTAGTGATGGATCGCTTAGTTGCTCTGATTCGAGTGCTGGTTCTCGGCGTGCTGGTCCTGTTGACCGGCTATCTCGTCACTCTCTTGGTGATGGTTTTGACGCGTCCCCTTGGCATGTTCGGGGGAGTCGAGATCATGATTGTGTGGGCTCTAGCGACTTGGGGTTCATATTTGCTTTGGCGGAGAGTCTTTATCGGTCCGAAGAGGGAAGGTAAGGTGAGCGGTCGCCCTGCGAAATAACGTATGGCCGGACCCCTTGGTCTGTTCGAAAGCGAGAAATTTCATTGACGACTTCTCGTTCCAAATGATCGGGGTTATCGATGACGTCGCACGCAAGACCCTGCTATTGGGAGGGGGACTGTTCCTCAACCCAGGATTAGCGCGCCACCCGACCCGTGCGGCTTCCGGGACGTGGCGAAAAATGATCTGACCACCCTGTTGTTTCTCGCCGTGGCTGGCACCTATTCCGCGTCGCGTGTGGCGCGGAATGAACCGGTTGCAGGGAAATTTGCTCCGAGGGCACCGAAAGCTTCTTCATCGTTTACTGTGTGCGGTATGGCCGCAATTAAACAAAATCGGCTTTTCGGGTGATGGGGAGGTGTTCGAAGTCGTAGTCGAACTCCCGGTTGTTGATGTAGTCCATGAATGCGGTGAAGGTTTCGTCTGGGGTGGCGTGTTGTAGGTTCGCGATATGTCCTTTCGCTGCGTTCCATACGTGCTCGGTCGGGTTATGATCGGGTGCGTACGGCGGGAGGTAGATTGGGGTGATCCGGTCCAGCAACTCGCCTGGCTTGTACAATGCGGTGACCGCTTTCGCGTGGTGGAACCTGGCATTGTCCAACACCACCGCGATCCTGGCTTGGGTGGTCTCTCGTTGGAGGCGTTCCAGCGCGAGTATGACCTGTTCACCGTTTTGTTGGCCGTCGATCGGGTAGACCCGCATGGTGCCGCTGGTGAGACTCAACGCCCCGAAGAACGAACACGCTGCCCGTTTCCGGTCGACGTAGAACTTGGTGCGCGCTGTCCTTGCCCAGGGAGCCACATCCGCCGGGTCTCGGCTTCGTGTTCGACCCTGACCTCGTCGATGGTGTACACCTCGTAGCCTTCAGCCAGCAGCCCGGCGACCTGAGCCCGGACCTCGGCCATCCGTGCCGTGATCGCGGTCTCATCGCGCCGCTTGTCGAACGGGTCAGGGAGCTTGAAACTCATCCCGCACAACCGCATCAGCAGATGGTAGGACGAGTCGGCGGCATACTCGATGTCGAAGTAGATCTTCACCACGTCACGCAACGCCGGCACGTCCCAGAACTCGGCCTCGATGCCGGACTCGGATGGTTCCTTCGCGAGCAGGGCTTTCACTTCTGCTTTCTGGGTCCGGGTGAGTTTCGCAGCGTTCTCGTTTCCCGCGTGCCCGGGTCACTACCGAACACAACCTGGTTTCCTGCCAATCGCGAAGCCAGCCCTGAACTGTTTTCACCGAACGGTCCACCAGTTTCGCAACAATCTCCGGGGCCACACCTTCGGAAACGTATAAGACCGCTTCCGCTTTCAGTCGGATCAGTATCAACGTGTCCGACCGTTTCTTCCAGGCCATCAACACGTTCTTCTCGTTCTCTGTTACCTCAACGATCGGCATACATGAATTATGTTCAATTAGACAGTTTTAGACAGATCGACACGCCGGTTTTATTTAATTACAGCCATAAGTGATATTGAACTGCTATGGAGGTCGAGAGAGCATGGTGCGACGATCGGTGGTGTTAGGTGCAGCCGTGATTGTGCTATTAACTGGGTGCGTGCCTGCTGGAAGCAGCCTACTCACGCCGCACGAGCACGGCTGGATCAGTACTTATTCGACCGGTGAGGTTTTCAGCGATGGGATGGAGGTACTTGCCGTTACCGATGGTCCCATCACGCTGAAGGACGTTCGAACGATTGCTCCGAGCGGTGTAACCCAATTGGGTTTCAAGGTGACCCCGGGTGATGAATTTCGGGAGGATGTTATTCAGCAAATGGAAGGCTTCCCGCCCGCGGTTGATGATCTTCAGGACGGTCAAGGTGCGATTCTTGGAGCGGATGGTAAACGCGAAGACTGGTGGTTGATCATCGGGTACGAAGTTGAGACTGACCAGCGATGGGAGCGCACGGGCCTCGAGATCCTGTACGAAAAAGGAGGGATGCTCTTCCGGCAGGAATTTCCGGCCACGTTGATTGTTTGTGGCTCTTCTATTTCGGAAGAGGATTGTTGGGATGAACGGTTGGGTGAGCGGTGAGCCCTCATGGCGTCTGTAGATGGCTTACCGAGGCTGAATCCGTTCGCCTCCCAGTGGTTTTTGGTGCTAACGAGGTTGCCAACGTCGCTATGCCGACGGATCCAGCCGCAGTAACGCTGAACGAGCCCGGGAACTGACGGAATCAGCCACGTTAACCGTCGAGGCGCGTTGCGAGGGAGTTTCCAGCAGGTGAGGTGAGGCCTGGTCGTGGGGGTGGTGTGCCCCAGGCAAAACGCCGTCCGTAGACTGATGCGGGACATGACGACACGACGTGCGCAGCCCGATCGACGCCGCGGCATCGCCGCGCGGCGTGTGCTGCCCAGCCTGCTGTTGACGGTGGTCGCGTTCGGGGTGCTGGTCATGCATGGCCTCGGCTCGCACGCCAACCCCACGGGACATACCGCGATCGCCTGGCCGGCCGCGACGTCGGTCGTCACCATCGATGAGCCCGTTTCGGCGGATGCCGCGACGGCAAGGGGGCAGGCCTCCAGCCTCGCGCAGCACGACCATGACACGCCAGGTCATGTGGGCGTCGCCGTGGCCTGCGCATTCATACTGCTGATCGCCCTGTTCATCTTGACGGCTCCGCAAGGCCGGACGGTTCCCCTGCGGAATCGTCCGCGGTGGTCGGTGGTCCAAGGGGCTCTCGTCGCAGGGGCTTGGCGCCGCCCGCCGTCGCTGCACATGCTTTGCGTCAGCCGCACCTAGGAGGGTGAGTGACCCATGTGCGACCCGCTCCTCAGCGATCAGCACCCTCAACCCTTTCAACACTTAGGACGAACAATGACTATCAGCACCCATTTCACGAAGACCTCCCGGAAGGCCATGGCTCTCTTGGGCGCCGTGCTCGGCGCCTCGCTGGTGCTCGCCGGCTGCTCGCGCCCGGACGCACCGTCGGATCAGGCCCCGACGAGCCCCGCTGCCGCAGTGGACAACGTCGACATGCTCACCGATCACGGGCTCGACGGGCTTGATGCCCGGGGAATCATCGAGCACCTCGACACCATGGCGCTCGCGGAGCGCCCCAACAACCTCATCGCCTCGATTCGGCCGGACGAGCCTGCTGCTGACCGACGATCAGCAGAGGGAGACCACCATCGCCATGCCGGAGGACGAGTTCTATGTGTCGTTCGCCCCATACGTGAGCCAAACCCACGACTGCCACTTCCACAGCCTCACCACCTGCGTGGGCGAGCTGCAGAACGCGGACGTTCAGGTGACCGTCACCGACGAGGCCAGCGGCGAGACCCTCGTCGACGAGGCATTGACCACCTACGACAACGGCTTCCTCGGCGTGTGGCTGCCGCGCGACATCGACGGCACCCTCACCGTCGAGTACGAAGGCCTCACGGCAGAGTGGCCGATCACGACGAAGGGCGGAGGACGCGGCAACCTGCGTCACCACCCTTCCTCTCACCTGATTAGCTAGGCGCTTCGACGCCGCCGGCAGACCACGGTCTGCCGGCGACGTCGTTCATTCGCCTCTGGGTGCGACGAGGACAACCACCCCCGCATTTGGTGGAAGCCGGGTGACGGGCGTAGCGTGGCACGGCTATGCGTGATTTCCCGCCCGAGGTCGCCGCCTCCGATATTCCGCCTACTCGCAGCCCCAGCGCCTTCTTGCGCGGAATGGTTCGCGAGCAGTTCACCCTGGTCGCGGCGATGACCTTGCTGGTGGTTGCGTGGCAGCTGCCGAGCGTGCTGTCGCCCTGGCTGGTGGGCAAGGCGATCGACGCGGGCATGCTGGGGCGCGACCCCTGGGCGACCGTCGGCTGGACCGGGTTGCTGCTGGTGGCCGTGCTGTTCGGCGCCGCGGGTGGCGTGTGGCAGCACACCCTCGTGGTGCGCAGCTGGGTGATCGCCATCTACAGCACGCAGAAACGCGTCGGCACACCACGGGGCGCCTCGGGTACCTGCTGGGCCGACGTGTGCCGACGGGCGAGGTGCTGAGCGTCAGCTCCTCCGACTCCGATACCTTCGGCGCCACCCTCGAGGTGATCGCGAGGGCCATCGGATCGCTACTCGCCTTTGGTGTGGTGTGCGTGCTCATGTTCACCACCTCGCCGATGCTGGCCACGGTCGTGCTCGTGCTGTCGCCGCTCCTTCTGGCCGCATCGACGCCTGTGCTGCGGCCGCTCAGCGCCGCCCAGCTCGCCGAGCGCACCCAGAACTCGGAGCTCACCTCGCTGGCCACCGACATCGTCTCCGGCTTGCGCATTCTGCGCGGCATCGGCGGCGAGGAGACCTTCGGCTCCAACTACGCGCGGCAGTCGCAGAAGGTGCGACGGCTCGGCGTGCGGGTCGGCACCTGGCAGGGCGTCGTCGAGGCCATCTCCGTGCTGGTCTCCGGCGGGCTGCTGGTGCTGGTGGTCTACCTGGGCACCCACGAACTGGCGGCCGGACGGCTCACCGTCGGCCAGCTGATCAGTTTCGTCGGCTACGCCATCTACCTGCTGTGGCCGCTGCAGACCTTCTTCGATTTCGCGCAGAAATGGATCGCCGGCCTGGTTGCCGCGGGCAAGACCAGCGCGTTGTTCACCTCGCCGACGCCGTGGAAATCGTCCTTCCGCGAGGTGGGGCCTTCGCCGCGGCTGGTCGACGAAGCCTCGGGCCTGACGGTGGAGCCGGGCCGTTTCCTGGGACTGGTGAGCGCCGATCCGGACTCTTCCGCCGCGCTGATCGACCGGCTCGGCCGGTACCTTCCCTCCGAGACACTTGATGCCGAGGAGGAAGACGACGAGGGCCGCCTCAGCTGGCGGGAACGCCGGCGGGTGCTGCGCGAGAAGCGGGCCGAACGCGATGCGATCGCCCAGGCCGACGCCGAACTGACCTCCGGGCCGTGGGGCGTGACCGCCGACGCTGTTGACCTGGCCGAGGTCGACCTCGACTCACTGCGCCGCCGCGTGCTCGTCGCCGACGCCTCCGCGATGCTGTTCGCCGGCACGCTGCAGGAGGCCGTCGATCCATGGGGCACGCACACCCGCGAGCAGGCTGAGGCCGCACTCATCACGGCGTGTGCCGAGGACGTCTTCGATGCGCTGCCGGGAGGCTGGCAGGGAATGATCGAGGAAAAGGGCCGCGGCCTGTCCGGTGGGCAGCGGCAGCGCGTGGTGCTGGCCCGCGCACTCGTCGCCGATCCGGATGTGCTCTGCCTGGTGGAGCCCACCTCCGCCGTCGATGCCCACACCGAGGCGCGGATCGCGCCGCGCCTGGTGGGGCATCGCGCGGGACGAACCACCGTGGTGGCGACGGCCTCGCCGCTGATCCTGCACACCGCCGACGAGGTGGCTTTCCTGGCCGACGGACGCATCGTCGCCCGCGGCACGCACATCGAGCTGCTCACGCGCGCCGACTACCGCCAGGTGGTGGCGCGAGGAATGGGCGAGGGCGATGACTGATCTCGGAACCGAGGCTCTGCCAGGCTCCGCGGAGACCTGGCACGACGAGCCCGCGCCCCCGCGGGTGCCGGACTCGCTGCGTGTGGATCGCACGCTGTCGACCTCCGAGCGGCTGGCTGCATGGAAGCATCGGCACGCTGTGCGCGGCGCGCACGCCACGGCCGTGTTCCACGCCTCGCGCCATCCCGAACGCGGTCTGCCGGTGGCGCGCGCCCGCCGGGCCTTCGCCTTCGTCGGTGACCTGCTCTCGACGCGCAAGGCCTCCGCCGTGCTGATGGTGCTGTTCAACGTGCTGGCCGCCGCGGCCGCGCTGGTGATCCCGCGCATCCTCGGTGAGCTCGTCGACGCTGCGTCCTCTGGATCCTCCCTCGGCACCACCGATGCCGTTCTGCTGGGCGTGCTGGTGTTCGTGCTGGCTCAGGCCGGTTTCACCTTTGCGGCCAAACGGGCCTCCGCGGTGCTGGGCTACGACCTGCTCGCCGCGGCCCGGGAAGCGGTGGTGAACACGGTGCTGAAGCTGCCGTTGGGGCGCGTCGAGGCCGCATCGAGCGGCGATCTGATCACCAGGATCACCGCCGACGTCAGCAAGATGAGCAACTCGGTGCGCTGGGCGCTGCCGCACCTGGTGACGTCGATCACCATGGTGGCGCTCACCGTGGTGGCACTGCTGCTCAATTCCCCGCTGCTGACGCTGCCGCTGATCGCCACGATGGGCATTTTGAGCTTTGCCGTGCGGGCGTACCTCAAGCGCGCGGCGGCGGGCTACATCACCGAGTCGGCCACCTACAGCCGGATCAACTCCACCGTCACCGAGACCGTGGAGGGGGCCCGCACCGTCGAGGCCCTCGGGCTGGAGGAGCTGCGCCAGCGTCGCCTCGACGACGACATCGCCGAATCCTCCCAGGCCGAGCGCTACACGATGAGCCTGCGCAACCTGCTGTTCATCTGGCTCGACATCGCTTTCCAACTGCCCATCGTGCTGGTGATCCTGCTCGGCACTTGGGGCTTCGATCAGGGGATGGTGACCGTCGGTCAGGTCACCACCGCGGCGATCTATCTGCAGCAGCTCGTCGGCCCACTCGATCGCCTGATCCAGGTGCTCGATCACCTGCAGGTGGGACTCGCCGCCACCACCCGTCTGCTCGGCGTCGCCGAGGTGCCCGAGGACCGCACCCCCGGCGACCGGCTGCCGGAGGCGGCCGACGTGGAGGGCCGCGACTTGCGCTTCGCCTACCGCGAGGGCCACGACGTGCTGCATGGCGTCGACCTGACGCTGAGGCCGGGGAGCGGCTGGCGATCGTCGGGCCGTCCGGCTCGGGTAAGTCGACGCTCGGTCGTCTGGTGGCGGGCATCAATCGGCCCCGCACCGGCCGGGTGGAGGTGGGCGGCGTCGATGTGATGGACCTGCCGCTCGACGTGTTGCGCACCGAGGTGTGCCTGGTGACCCAGGAGCATCACGTGTTCGTGGGCAGTGTCCGCGACAACGTGGTGCTGGCCCGCGAGGGCACCGCCACCGACGAGATGGTCTGGCGCGCGCTGGAGGCCGTGGACGCCAAGGAGTGGGTGGAGCGGCTGCCGCTTCGCCTGGACACTCTGCTCGGCCGCGGCCGCGCGTCGTTGACTCCCGCCCAGGCGCAGCAGATCGCGCTCGCCCGTCTCATGGTGGCCGACCCGCACACCCTGGTGCTCGACGAGGCCACCTCGCTGATCGACCCGCGCACGGCCCGTCATCTTGAGGGTTCGATGGGGGCGCTGCTGGCCGACCGGACGGTGGTGGCCATCGCGCACCGCCTGCACACCGCGCACGACGCGGACCGCATCGCGGTGGTGATCGACGGTCGGATCGCCGAGTTCGGCAGCCACGACGAACTGCTCGCTGCCGACGGCGAATACGCCCACCTGTGGCGCACTTGGAGCAGCTGACCACGCCGCATCTGTGGGAAGACGGTCTCTACGACGCCGGATCCGACAGCGTCGACATCGCCTCGATGATCGTGTCGTGGATGTAGGCGAGTTCGGGAGAGATCGCGCCCCAGCTCTCGGCCGGGGCGTCGCCGTCCCAGGACTCGGCGTTCGCGGCCTCGTCCCACTCCATCTCGCCGTGCTGCCAGACCCACCAGATGTTCGCGTTCGGGTCTTGGATGCGGGAGAACTGGGTGCCGAAGAAATTGGTGGGCCGCGTGATGAGCCGCGCGCCGCGTGCAAGGGCGCGCTCGATCGTCGCCTCGATGTCGTCGACGTAGATCTGCAGCAAGCTGGGAGTGAAGGGCCAACCGGGTTTGCGCTCGGCCAGCATGATCGTGGTGGTGCCCAACAGCACCTCGCCCTGCAGCAGGAGGCCGTCTTCGTCGATGGCTCGGGCCTCGGCGCGTTCCGTGCCACCGAAGACCTCGATGATGAAGCTGATGAGGTCTTCAGAGTCTCGCGTGATGATGAACGGATTGACGGTGGCGTAGCCCTCGGGGGAGGTGGGGATGGTCATTTCTGCTCCTCGATGCGGATGGTCTGTGGTGAGCTGGTTCCTCCATTCCATCGGTTTCGAGGTCTCCGCGATTGGATATTTCGGCCATCGTTGGCCTCTGCACCGGGCGTGCGGCGCGTAATCTCGGAGCATGCCTGCTGCAGCCTCGACGAAGAACTCTCCTGGACCTGGTGGGAAAGGTAAGCCGCCTCGTCGACGGTGGGTGCGCGGGCTGCTGACCGGCCTGGCGGCGTTCGTTGTAATCCTCCTGGGGATCGGCGCGTGGGCCACCTATGTGTGGGGCCCCAGGTTTGGCTTCTATCCCATCGCGCCCTCGCCGAAACGCTATGCGGAGATCGCGCTGGGCTTCTTGGAGGAGGGGTACTACGCGGAGGGCCCGGAATGGGATGCCGTGAGGCAGCGCGTACAGGACGCCGCAGGCAGTGCGGAGAACTACGAGGATCTGCATGGGGTGCTGGCAGAAGCCACCACGGTGGCCGGGGGTAAGCACTCCTTCTTCCTCACCCCGGAAGTAAATGCGCAGGTCTCTGAGACGGCGCAGGCGGAGTACCGTGCCCCTGAAGTGAGTACCGAGGGTGGCATCACCACCATCGTGGTTCCAGATCTCGGCACCAACGACGTGGATCAGCTCCAGGACTACGCGATGGTCGCTGCCAAGGGAATCGCAGACGCCGCGCCGCAGACCTGCGGGTGGATCGTCGACCTGCGAGGCAACCGCGGGGGCAACATGTATCCGATGCTCTCGGGGCTCGCGCAGCTGCTTCCGGATGGGCCCGCGATGACCTTCTGCATGCGGGAGGGCGCCGGGACCGAGGTGGTTATGAACCCCGACGGGGTGGCCGGTTTCGGCGGCCAGACCGTCAACCCGGTGCCGGAGAATCCGAAGATCGAAGGCCAGCCGATCGCGGTGCTGTACGACCAGAACACGGCCTCCAGTGGCGAGGCCGTCGCGACGGTCTTCCGGGGGCTCGACAAGGTGCGAAGCTTCGGGTCGGCCACCGCCGGCTACACCTCGGGCAACTCCGTGATGCCGCTGTACGACGGCGCCTCGCTGGTGATCACCGGGTCCGTCTACGTCGACCGTGACGGTGTGAACCTCAACGAAGAGCCGATGGCTCCCGATGTGCAGGTGAACCCCGCCGACGCTCCGGGCGCGGCGAGGGAGTGGCTGGCCGAGCAGGGATGCACCGCCGGGCGGTGAGCTGAGGAAGCGATGCCCCTTCACGCCGGTGCCCAGGGTGGAAAGGTCGTCGCCGATCGTGCGTGCGCACTCCTCCCGGTGTGTCTAACTCAGCCACATTCCGCCAAGTGACGTTCTGAGCTTGATTCAGCGATCCAAGCCAAGCGAAGCAACGCGTCGTCTAATCTCCACCCAGCTGGAACTCGAACGCCTGCCGGACTAGTCCAAGCACGTAGTTCAGATCAGACTCCTCGTTCAGGCTGACCTCGGTTGGGCCGTTGCCCCAGTGCCCCTTGCCACTGACATCGCAGGCGAGCGCATGCTCATCGTGGAGCGCTTCGATCGGTATGTTGAGGCTAAGCCTAAGCCGAGCCTTCTGCGGTACGACATCGACGAAATTGGTCTCGGCCTTGAACGCGACATAGAGCTTCAGGAAATGCCGGGTGATGCCCGGGTCGAGTGCGAGGACCTCAGTGCTGAACTTCTCGAACAACAAGCGTCGGGGCTGCGTGAGTAGGTGAGGATGGTCCTCGATGGTGAAGTCTGACTCTGCCCGCTTACCTTCGAACTCCGCCACCGTCTCCGTCAGTAGCGTGGGGCGGGCCCAGATTTTAAGCGCATCCTCGGCTAGCCGTGTAGCACGCTTCTGGATTTCGTCGGCATTCCAGGTCTCAAGTTGGCTGAGCCCTCTGTTCAGTCTCAGTGGACTGTCCTTGAATCCGCCTTCCATGTCACGCTTCCTGGTGAAGAGCGGTTATTTCGACCTTACTTACTCAGCTTGCTCGTCGTCGTGCAGTGACGCACCAAATATGCGGCCCTGCAACTCAAGTGGCGGACGAGTGCTGATAGTTACGGAGTGGTCGCGAGCCCAAAACCGGCTAGGTGGCGGAAGCGGGTGATACCCCCATCGACGCATCGCTCGTTCTCCATCCTCGCTAGCTGGGCGCGCAAACGACTCAGGAACGGAGTGCTGCTTGAGCCAGGACTCGCAGTAGGCAAGCGCCCAAGCGCGAGCTGCGGTTCCAAGTCCGGCTATCCCGCCAATGTATGCTGCTGCGGCAGTAGGCCAGCTTTGAGCAACATCCGTCTTAATCTCTGCGTCGAAGGGGTCTCGCATGGCACCGCTGCGGATACGTTTGACTGCTTCCGCCGTTAGGGGCACGACTATGACGATGCCTACGAGCCGACTCTCAGCTCGATCGTGCCGTTCTACTAGATGGAGCGTCTCAGGCTCGCAACTATAGAGCTCCCTGATCAAATCCATGGAGACCTCTGAACGATCGTCCAGCTGGTCACAGAAGAACTCATACACAGCGGCGGCGTCAGCTTCGCTAGTGGCCCAGCGAGATGTGTACTGGTACTGCCGTGTTCGAGGCATGATTGGGCGCCGTCTATGCCGATGGGCTAAGCCGACGGCTGCGTAATATCCGCTCAGAGCAAAGAGCATGGCAGCAATTGTCCCCAGTGCTACCATCGCAGGCCCTGATACTGCGACCGCGATTCCGGCGACCCCGAGGGCCAACCCGAGGATGGTCGCGGTAATCGCCAGATAGTTGCGCCTGTTCAACCGCCTCGCCCCCTGATACTCGTACAGATTCTACTGGAGTCGGACAGGTCCAGGCGCGCTCGGCTGAGAACTTACGCTGGTCGTCTTTGCGTGCTGGCGATGCCATGCTCACTAGCTGGCGGTTCCGAATCTTCCTAGGGGAGAAGCCATCCCAGGGCTCCTGCTGGTCCTTCGGCAATGCCTCAAGCCGTGCGGCCAGTGCCGCAAGGATCAGAGTCACAGTAGTCAGCCGCTGTTGTCCGTCGATGATCAGGTCGGGCTCTGCGGAAGTGTTAGTGGACTGATCCTTGGCAACGTAGACGATCGACCCCGTGAAGTGTGAGCCAAGTGCAGGAGTCGAGCCCGCTCGTTTGATGTCGGCCCACAGCTGGGAGCACTCCGCCTCTTGCCATGAGTAGAGCCGCTGGTAGATCGGCACGATGAACTGACTGCTTGCCTTCAGTAGCGTGAGCAAGTGTGAATCGACGGCCTTCATGTCGTCAAGGACCACCTCTTGTTGTGGGGATGTGAAAAGCATACAGTTCTTGTATGGCGACTCAGACGTTGAATATTTCTCTGCCTCAAGAGCTGGTGAGGCAGATCGACGCGCACGCCCAGAACGAGTTCGCTTCGCGAAGCGAGTACATCCGGCGTGCGATCGTCAATCAGCTTCGTGCAGAGGAGAGGGTTGCCGCTGTGTTCGACCGTGCGAACCAGCGTGGACGGGAGATGGGCATCGCCTCTGAGCAGCAGGTCTACGACATCATCGAACAGTGAGCCTTCCGCCTGACGAGGGTTCTTCAGGCGCCGTCGTCATCGACACGAACGTGTGGATCTCAGCGCTCGTCTTCGGGGGAGCGCCGCGCGCGGTCTTCGAGACGGTAGTGAGACGGGGGCTCGTGATCGTCGTGAGCGCGGCGATCGAGGACGAGATTCGACGCACTCTTACAGCGAAGTTCCCCTCCTTCGTGGTCGACTTCGAAGCACTTCGCCTTGCACTGGGCGAGGGTCTTGTGAGCGTCGCTCTCGGAAGTATCACCATCGACGTGTGCCGAGACCCCGACGACAACCGGGTTCTGGAGACAGCAGTGTTGGGCGCGGCCGAGGGGCTCGTCTCGGGGGACAAGGATCTGCTGACGTTGGGGAGTGTCGAGAGCATCGCCATTCTCACTCCTGCGGAGTGGCTTGAGCGACACCGCTCCTAGCGTCGACAGTGGGATCGCGATGGCCCACTAGGTATCGACGTCGGCGAGGAGACGCCGGTGGAATAGAGGCTCTCCCGTTAATTCGGGATGGAAGGCGAGGCCCGTGATCTTCGCCTGGCGCACGCCGACGATGACGCCGTCGCGCCGGGCGATCACCTCCACCTTGGGGTCGGCCTCGGTGACCCGCGGGGCGCGGATGAAGGCCACCCGAGCCGTGCCCCATGCCGTGTCCAGATCGGTCTCGACGGAGTCCGCCTGCGGGCCGAAGGCGTTGCGCTGCACGGTGACGTCGAGGATCCCCAGCGACTGCTGGCGCGGCGCCGGGTCGAGTACCCGCCCGGCCAGCAGCACCAGGCCGGCGCACGTGCCCAGGGTCGGCACCCCGCCGCGGATCGCGTCGGCCAGCGGTTCCTGGAGGCCGAACAACCGCAACAACCGGTCGATGGTGGACGATTCGCCGCCGGGCAGCACGAGGGCATCGACGCGGGGACCGTCGGCGCCCACGAGATCGGGTGGCCTGCGCAGCAGGGTGACCCGCGCGCCGAGACCCTCCAGCAGGCGGGCGTGCTCGCGAACCCCGCCCTGCAGCGCGAGCACGCCGATCGTCGGTGCGCCTACCAACCTCGCTCCGCCAGTCGGTGCGGGGCCGGCAGGTCTGCGACGCTGATCCCGACCATCGCCGGGCCGAGGCCGCGGGACGCCTCGGTGATGGCGGCCGGATCGGTGTAGAGGGCGGTGGCCTTGACGATGGCCGCAGCGCGAGCGGCCGGATCGCCGGAGGTGAAGATGCCCGACCCCACGAACACCCCGTCTGCGCCCAGCTGCATCATCAGCGCGGCGTCCGCGGGCGTGGCGACCCCGCCGGCGGTGAACAGCACCACGGGCAGCGTGCCGGTGCACGCCACCTCCCGGACGAGCTCGTAGGGCGCCTGCAGGTTCTTGGCCGCCACGTAGAGCTCGTCCGGGTTGGCCTCGTAGGTGGCCGTGAGGACGGCGATCTCGTGCCGGATGGTGCGGATGTGCTTGGTGGCCTCGGAGACGTCGCCGGTGCCGGCCTCGCCCTTGGAGCGGATCATCGCCGCGCCCTCGGCGATCCGCCGAAGCGCCTCACCCAGGTTGGTGGCGCCGCAGACGAAAGGCACGGTGAAGGCGTGCTTGTCGATGTGGTTGACGTAATCGGCCGGCGACAGCACCTCAGACTCGTCGATGTAGTCCACCTTCAAGTGCTCCAGCACCTGAGCCTCGACGAAATGCCCGATGCGGGCCTTGGCCATCACCGGGATCGATACCGCATCGATGATCGCGCTGATCAGATCGGGATCGCTCATTCGGGCCACGCCGCCCTGGGCGCGGATGTCGGCGGGAACGCGCTCCAGCGCCATCACCGCGACCGCGCCGGCGTCCTCGGCGATCCGGGCCTGCTCGGGGGTCACCACGTCCATGATCACGCCGCCCTTGAGCATGTCGGCCAAGCCGCGTTTAACCAGGGGAGAGCCAATGAAGTTCGTCATGGCATCCATGGTGGGCGGAATACTGGTCTAT
Organism: Tessaracoccus sp.; assembly: GCA_041393555.1. Classification (GTDB taxonomy): domain Bacteria; phylum Actinomycetota; class Actinomycetes; order Propionibacteriales; family Propionibacteriaceae; genus Arachnia. The sequence goes on from JAWKJW010000006.1 coordinate 172,716, forward strand.
GGCGAGATCCAGAAATAACGCACTAGTCATAGACCAGTAAGCTGCGCACCGTGCGTAGCATCCCCGAGATCATCGTCCCCCTACGCCTGGACGACGAGGCCGGACGGGGTTCCCTTCCGGTGAGGCTCGCCGCCGAGTTCCGGCGCTTGATCGGCGAGACGGTGCTCCTCCCGGGCGACGCGGTGCCATCGAGCCGAGCCTTGGCCGCCCACCTCGGCATCTCCCGGGGATCGGTGGTGGCCGCTTACGATCAGCTGCTCGCCGAGGGCTATCTCAGCGCCTCGCCGGGGCGGTCGACGGTGGTCAATCCGCACCTGCGCCGCGTCCAGCCACAGCCGCGATCGGCGCCCCACGATCGACCGGCCGAGGCGCGAGCGGAACTCGATTTGCGCCCGGGGCTTCCGTGGGAGGGCGATGTGGTGGGCGCGGCCTGGAAGGCGGCGTGGCGACAGGCATCGGTGGAGCCCGTCGATGTGGCGGTGCCGGCGCTGGGTCTACTCGACCTCCGGGTCGCCCTGGCCGAGCATCTGCGCCGGATGCGCGCGGTGGTGCGCGACCCCGGCCACCTCGCGGTTACCGGCGGCGGGCGGGAGGGCTTCGCGCTACTGCTCCTGGCTCTCGGCGACGGAAACCCAGCGCGACTGCGGGTGGGGGTGGAGGAGCCTGGGTATCCGTCGCTCAGGCGGGTACCCGCGCGGTTCGGTGCGAGCGTGGTTCCCCTTCCGGTGGACGAGCACGGGCTGCGGGTGGCGGAGCTGCCAATGGGTGCCGACGCGCCCGAGTTGCTCGTCGTCACGCCCAGCCACCAGTATCCACTCGGTGGGTCGATGCCCGTCGATCGACGGCAGGCGCTCATCGACTGGGCCGCGCGACATTGCGTGGTGATTGTCGAGGACGACTACGATTCCGAGCTGCGCTACACCTCCGAGCCCTTGCCCGCCCTCGCAGCGCTAGACGATCCGGTGGATGGGCGCACCGTCCTGCTGGGCACGCTCGCCAAGACGCTTACCCCAGCGCTGGCGACGGGCTTCCTCGCGCTTCCCTCCTGGCTGCGGCCGCGCATCGCCGAGGCCTGCGAAGAGCTGGGGCAGCCGGTGGGGTTGGTGGCGCAACGGGCGGTGGCGCACTACCTGCGAAGCGGCGCACTGCGCCTGCACACCCAGCGCATGCGGAACCGGTACCGGCGGCGCCGGGCCCAGGTGGTGGCCGCGCTGGCCGAGGTGCGGGGTATCAGGGTCTACCCGATGGACGGCGGCCTGCACGCCGTGGTGGAGACCGCCCGCCCCGAGACGGAGGTGGTGGCCGCGCTCGCCGCCTCAGGGGTGTGGGTCAGCCCGTTGTCGCAGTATTGGTCCGGCGCGGGCAACTCGGGCATCGTGTTCGGTTTCGCCGCCGTGGGGGAGGCCGAACTTTCTCGCGGGTTGCGTCTGATCGCGCGGTGCGTCAGGTCCCAGGGCGAGGCGTCCATCTAGTGGGCTGAGGCCTCCTTCGCCATCAGGATTCCGGAGCCTGGACTCGTAGGGTTCAGCGACTGCGTCGGCCCAGGACGAGGATGACGACCAGCGCGAGCGTGGCAAGCCCTGCGCATGCCATGAACATGCCGGGGAATCCGCTGCTCGTCCCGGAGATGGCGACGAGGGCTCCGGCGGAGATCGCGCCGACGCGGTAGGTATTCATGAAGAGCCCCGAAGCCAGGCCGGGCCGGGGAATGATCTCCATGAACCAGGTGAGGCCCACTCCCGAAATCGTGGCGACGAACCATGCGTTCAAGACCTGAGCGGCGAGGAGCCCCGCCACGCCGTCTACCACCGTCATCGAGAGGAAGAACAGAATCCCCGAGATGATCCCGACGGCCATCAACGGAACCGGTCCGTAGCGCCCGGACAGCTTTCCAAGAAGAAACAGGCCTGGAACTTCGAGCAGCGCCGCCACCGCCAGCGCGACGCCGCCCCAGGCGAGATCCAGGCCAAGGTTGGTGGAGGCGAACAGCGTCATCATCGACGTCATGGTGGCGTTCGTGGCGTGCAGCGCGACGAACGCCAGCATCACGATGGCGGTCCTGGCCAGGGGCAATGCCGTCGATGAATCCTTGGTGGTCTTCGCGGGGGTGTCGATGCGGCCGTGTTGACGTTTCATGACGGCGACCAGCGCGACGGCGGTGACGGCCACCACTGCCATCGCGATCAGTACGGACCGGATTCCAGCGAAGCCGGCCAGCAGCATCGCCAGCGGCGGTCCCGCGACCCACGCGATGGACGACATCGCGCGGACTCCCATCACCACGGACCGGCTGTATCCCGAGGCGTTCACGTGCGCGAACAGCAATGATCCGCCGGCCCCGGCCGGTCCGCCGAGGACGATCAAGGCGCCCGCCGCGACGGGCAAAGTGGGTGCCAGCGCCAACGCGGTCGCCAAGATGATGGCGAAGACGCCGCATGCCACCATCACGCCGAGATATTCCCGGCGACGATCCGCGATCATGGGAACGACCAGGGAGGCGATGAATCCGCTGGCGTTGTACAACGCCAGGACCAACCCCACCTGGGCGGCCGTGGCGCCGAATGCGCTCGTCAGGTAAACGGCCAGGGCCGGCCCGAGGAATGCGAACTGGAGGCCCCAGAGGAGTGCGGCGGCATGCATGAGCAGCAGCCCTTTCTTCTGGGACCCCTCTGGGCTAGGTGCCATCATCGGGTGCTGCTCAGCTCCTAGGTGATGAGGACGACCCGGCCGCGTGCGTGGCCGGTTTCGTTGTAGACCACGGCCTTGGCCACCATCTGTTCCTTTCGCCGTCGTGTCCCACGCGTCGATTCCCCGTCAGACCATCAACGGGCGTGTGACATCAAGTTGGTGGTGATCGATGAGCCACCGGATGGCTTCGAGGATCGCGTGCTCGGGCTCGTATCGCGGAGTGTAGCCCAGGAGACGCCGGGCCTTCTCGATGGAGAATACTTGGCTGCGGTGGAGATGGCCCCAGCTCTCTCGGGCGTACTCCTCGGTGGTGGATACTCGGTAGTCAGCCCAGCTGATGGTTTCCAGGCGTGAGGTCTGTCCGAACCAGCTGGAGGCGATCTCCACATAGCCGCGCACGCTCAAAGCGGTCGGAGCGACGATGTTGAAGTCTTCACCTGACGCCGCCTGCCTGTACTCGACGGCGAGTTCGAAGGCCTGAGCGAGATCATCGGCATGAACGTGGTGCAGCGTCTCAGTGCCGCTGCCAGGAAGCGTGATGATCGCCCCTTCGGACAGAGCCTTCCACACGGCGGGATCGATGTTGCCCAGCGGACCAGTGGGATGCCAGCCAGGGCCGACGATGTGCCCAGGATGGATGGAGGTGGTGGCCAGCCCGCCGGAAGCGGTCTCCTCCTTCAGCATCTGGGCGATCGCGGCCTTCTGGATGCCGTACTCGTCGAAGGGAGGGCCGGCGGAATCGTTGTCTTCTGTGATTGGCAGTTTCCGGCTCGGCCCGTAGCGCCAGATGGATCCGCAGTGGATGAGATGGTCGACCTTGCCGCGCAGTGCGTTGACGAGGGCCGTCGCGGATTCGAGGGTGAAGCACACCAGGTCGATCACGATCTCCGGCTCCAGCGCGAGGACGGTATCGCCGAACACGCCGTCCACATCCTGCTGCTGCCGGTCGGCGGCGACCTGGCTGACCCTGTCCCATTCGGGCGCGTCCGCGTAGCCGGTGCCGCCGCTGCGGGTGATGTTGATCACGTCGTGGCCGGCGCGCACGAGGCGGGGGATGAGGAAAGTGCCGATGTGGCCACTGCCTCCGATAACGACGATTCTCATGATGCTCCGTTTCGTTGGGTTCCTCTGCGTGCTATGCCGTCTAACGGCCGTGTTACTTGGGAGGCTCGGTCCTACCCCAGAGTATGCGTACTGGTTGTGCGATCTTCGCGTGGCTCTGCAGACGTCTTCCAAGGCATGGATGAGCTCGGGGTAGTCGTCTCTAGGAAAAGTCTTTCACCGTCTTGAAATCCCGATTCCATCGCAGAAGGGGATCATCGATGCGCTGGATCCTTGCACGACGGACATTTCCCACGACCAATCGCTGATCATCAACGAGGGTGACCGATCGGACGGTACACCAGAACGTCACCAACGAGTCAGGTAGCCAGAGCGGTTCCTCTGGGGAACGCTCGGCGCCAGCTGCCATGAGGAACTGTAAGCGGTCCCGCATGCTGATTCCCGCGGACAGGTTCTGGACGAGCGACCGATGCTGTGTCGTGAGTACCGATAGCGACCAGGTTGTGCCGCGCAGTATGGCAGGTAGGCCGATGCGGTCCTTTCCGATGGATACTGCAATGGCGAAGGGGTCGACCGAGGCGGTGAGTACTGATCCTGCGATGAAGAACTGGTCTTCGGCGCCGTCGCGGACCGTGACCAGGGTCACTCCGCTCGCGTAGAGCGCGAAGCCGTCGTAGAGCGAGCTTCGTTCATTCATCATGCGCTCTTGGGATGGTTGAGGGCGATCGCGATCAGCTGCTCACGCTCGAACACTTTGATTCGTTGTCTTCCACGATCGGTGCCGAGGGCTCGTTCGTGGGCGTCGACGCGAAGCCAGCCGTCCCACCCGATGTGGCTGGTCTCGACGTCGGCGAGAAGCGCAGGTAGGGGATCCTGGTCTTCTCCCCTCTGCGTGCGTGCCGAGAAGTCATCGGCGAGCTGAGTGACGGTCTGCAGCGAGTCGGACTTGGTTGATCCGATCAGGCCGATGGGACCCCTCTTGATCCACCCACTGACGTAGAGACCAGCGATGGGGGTCCCGTCTTCGGCGAGGACGCGGCCGTTGTTATGGGGAACGCGTCGTGTGATCGGGTCGAACGGCACGCCGGGCACAGCGGAGCTGGCGTAGCCGACCGCGCGGTAGACCTGGGAGACCGGGTAGTGGAGGAGGTGGCCAGTGCCTTCTACGGTGCCGTTGACGAGATGCCGGGTACGTTCCACCGTGAGCCCCTCAACCCGAGTGCGTCCGTCGATGCGAACTGGCGCCTGCATGAAATGGAGATGGACGCGGCGCGACGCGGTGAACGTTGAGGGATCCCGCTGTGCCCATTCCTGGAGGGTGTGAGCGACGATGCGCCGCTGATTCGAGCTTGCGATCAGGGCCTCGGAGGAGCGGTCGAAGATCATGTCGGCGGGATCCACCACGATGTCCACGCCGCGCACCTGCCCGAGTTCTCGCAACTCGAACGGAGAGAATGCTGCCTCGGCGGGGCCACGGCGCGCGAAGACGTGGACGTCGGTGATTCTGCTTGCCGCAAGCGCTCGATGGACGTGGTCGGGAATTTCCGTCGACAACAGGTCGTCGGCGTTCTTGGCGAGCATCCTCGTCACGTCGAGAGCCACATTGCCGGCCCCGATCACCGCCACCTGAGTGGCATCCAGGGGCCAGTCGCGTGGTGCGTCCGGGTGAGCGTCGTACCAGGCGACGAAGGAAGAGGCGCCAAAAGACCCCGGTAGATCTACACCAGGGACGGGCAGGGGTGCGTCCTTGTCGGCACCAGTGGTGAGAATCACCGCGTCATAGGCGGCGCGGAGCCGGTCCATGCTGACATCCGAGCCGATCTCGATTCCGGCAATCAACCGAATGTCGCCTCTGTCCAGCACGGCGTGGAGGGAATCGATGATGGCCTTGATGCGCGGATGATCCGGCGCGACGCCATAGCGGACGAGCCCGAAAGGTACGGGGAGACGTTCGAACAGATCGACCCGTGTAGAAAACGGTTGCTGCGTGAGGATGTCGGCGGTAAAGACGCCAGCCGGGCCGGCGCCCACCACTGCGACGTTCAACGGACGAGGGGACATGGCGGAGGGTCTCGTTTCTGCTGGGAGGAGGTCGCCCGATCCCCGCTTGTAGGATGGACGACCTCCCAGCGGTTGGGAATATCAGGCAGAGGCAGCGGCGAAGCGCTGGGCGACGTCGGCCCAGTTCGCGATCCTCCCAGAATGCCTTGACGTAGTCGGCGCGCACGTTCTGGTAGTCGAGGTAGTAGGCGTGCTCCCAGACGTCGAGCTGCAGCAGTGGCGTCACGCCCAGAGGGGCGTTGCCCTGCTGGTCGAACAGTTGGAAGATCACCGGCTTCGCGCCCAGTGCGTCCCAGGCGAGTACGGCCCAACCCGAGCCCTGTACGCCGAGCGCGGTGGCCGTGAAGTGGGCCTTGAACTTGTCGAAGGATCCGAAATGCTCGTCGATGGCGGCAGCTAGTTCGCCCTCGGGAGCGCCACCACCGTCGGGGGAGAGGTTCTGCCAGAAGATGCTGTGGTTCAGGTGCCCGCCGAGGTTGAAGGCGAGATCTTTCTCCAACTTGTTGACGTTGGTGAGATCGTTTTTGTCCCTGGCCTCGGCAAGCTGCTCGAGCGCGGTGTTGGCGCCGGTCACGTAGGCCTGGTGGTGCTTGGAGTGATGCAGCTCCATGATCCGTCCGGAGATGTGCGGTTCCAGGGTGGAGTAGTCATAAGGGAGGTCGGGCAGCGTGTAGGTGCTCACGGATGATCCTTTCTTTGATCCTGCCCCACACCGTAAAACCTCAAGTTCACTTGAGGTCAAACCGACTCAGGATGAAGATGAATCAGTAGAACGCTCCTCTAGGCGTCGAGGTCCGGTGCCCGTGGCCGCGAGGGCGTCGTCGGGATTCAGGAGCGCGCACGCTTTCATGGAAAGGCAGCCGCAGCCGATGCAGCCAGTCAACTCGTGTTCCAGTCGCTCCAGGCGTCGACGGCGCTCCTCCAATTGCCGCTTCCAGGCTCTGGAGGCGCGCTGCCAGTCTTCGTGGCTTGGCGTCCGGTCGAGCGGAACCGACTCGAAGGCTTCGTGGACGTCATCCAGTGGAATGCCGAGATTCTTGGCTACGGAGATCAGTGACACTCTGCGCAGCATGTGGCGAGGGAAACGACGCTGGTTGCCGACGGTGCGCAGGGACGCGATCAGACCTAGCTCCTCGTAGTAGCGCAGGGCTGAAACGGCCACCCCTGTGCGTCGGCTCATCTCTCCGATCGTGAGCAACTCTTCGGGATCATGGTCCACAGCTATCGCGCCTCTTCTTGGTTTGACCTCAAGTTCACTTGAGATTCTACGCTTTGAAAGTCGTATGAATGGAGGCTCTCAAGTGACTTATGTGATCGCGCTGCCGTGTGGATGTCAAAGACCGCGCGTGCATCGAGGAATGTCCGGTGGACTGTATCTACGAAGGGCCTCGTTCTTTGTACATCCAGCCCGATGAATGCGTCGACTGCGGGGCGTGCGAACCGGTCTGTCCGGTGGAAGCGATCTACTATGAGGACGATCTGCCCCAGGAATGGGAGGCCTACTGCGACGTGAACGTCCAGTTCTTCGATGACTTGGGCTCGCCAGGAGGAGCTTCCCGGACGGGGACCCTGTCGTTCGACCATCCGATGGTGGAGGCACTACCGCCGCAGGCCAGATCCCGCGCGGGGTGGTGGCGCTCGGGTCACCTGGCCTTGGCGGTGGAGGCACGGTGCGGAAATCGGGTTGGGCGCGGCCTGGACGACGTCGTACTGCTTTCTGCGCGAGGCATCAGAGCCGTATCACCACGAGTACGACTGAGGGGCTCGCCCGGGACCCGGCCAGATTCGGTCCAGCTCAGCCAGGGTGTTGTCGTCCAACCGCACCGGCAGCGCATCAACCGCAGCCTCGATCTGGCCCACCGTGCGGGGGCCGACGATGACGGTGGAGACGATGGGCTGGTGCAGCAACCATGCGGTCGCCACCTCCGCCGGGGTGTGGCCGAGCTCTGTGCACAGTGTTTCGTAGGCGTCGAGCTGGTCGGAGATGGCCTCGTAGGTTGTGCCTTGCAGAGCGCGACGCACGATATCTTCGCCGGGCTTTGGTCGTCCCGCGAGGACACCCATCGCCAACGGACTCCACGGAATCAGACCGATCCCGAAATGCTCCATCGCCGGAATCAGCTCTTGCTCGATAGCGCGGTTGGTCAAGTTGTACAGGCTCTGCTCCGAGACCAGCCCCAGGAAGTTGCGGTGCTGAGCGGTCAATTGGGCGGTGGCGACATCCCAGCCGGCGAAGTTGGAGGAGCCGACGTAGGTGATCTTGCCTTCGGCGATCAGTTGCTCCATCGCCTGCCAGATCTCCTCGTAGGGAGTGGCGCGGTCGACGTGGTGCATCTGGTATACGTCGATGTGGTCGGTCTGGAGCCGCCGCAGGCTTGCCTCGCAGGCACGCTTGAGATGGTAGGCAGACAGTCGGCGGTCGTTCGGTCCTAGACCCATCGGTTGATAGGCCTTAGTGGCCAGCACGATCTCGTCGCGACGGCCGGACTTCTTCAGCCAGTTTCCGATGATCTCCTCGGATGTGCCGAAGCCCTTCTCCATGTCAGGGCGTTGCGGACCGCCGTAGACATCGGCGGTGTCGAAAAAGTTGATACCGAGTCCGACAGCGCGGTCCATGATCGCGAACGCTTCGGGCTCTGCGGTGGCATCCCCGAAGTTCATGCAGCCCAGCCCGATCTTGCTCACCAGCAAGCCGGAACGTCCCAGGTATGCGTAATCCATCGTCATCTCCTACGTTGTCATCGGCCGAGCGAGTGCAACGGACCTGCTCGGTTGAGTCTGCAAATCCAACGTAGGTCGGCTCTGCTCTACATGGGAGTCCCTCTCGGTACCACCCTCGACCGGGCCTCCCAGGCATGAGGAGAGCGTGCTGAACTAGGTGGAAGCTACTCGCACACCTGTAAAGCCGAAGGAGGCACCTGCAATGTCAGCATGGCCCACCGAGGTGGTGGCCCGCATAGCGGCCACCGATGACTTCCACATCGCCCCTTATCACGCTGATGGCAAGACCACCGGAACCCTCACCTGGATCTGGTCCGTCGTGGTCGACGGGCGTGTGTTCGTTCGCTCATGGAGCGGCACCCGGGGACGTTGGTACCGCTCCGCGGTTGCCCAGCAGGCTGGCCGGATCACCGCCGGCGGCCAGAGCTATGAGGTGGCCTTCACACCGATCACCGATGAAGAACTCAACGGCCGGATCGATGCCGCTTAGAGATTCCGCGGATAGGTCATGGTCGTCGGGTGGGGCGGGTGGCCCAGCGGTAGGTGTCCCAGGCCCGGGCGAGTAGGCGTCGGAGCACGATCACAGCGTTCGCGAGCGCGATGAATGCCTCGATCACGATCGTTCGACGCTCGGTACAGTTGGCGAGTTTTTTGAAGCCACGGTTGTGCCAAGAGTTCGTGCGCTCGACGACCCACCGTTTCCCTGCTTGCAGTGGTAGCCCTTTCTCGCTGATGATGCCCTGACAGCCGTACTCGGCGAGTAGCTCACGGGTCTTGGAGTTGTCGTAGCCGGCATCGAGATGGACCCGGATCTGTGCCGGTAGCCCCGCGCCGAGGCCGTGATCGAACCGGGCCAGTTGCTCCATGGTAGGGCGCAGCAGTGGGGAGTCGTTCGTGTTCGCAGGAGCAACCACACAGCCCAGCGGAACCCCGGCGGCGTCGGTGATCAAAGAGCGTTTGGTTCCTTGTTTGCCCCTGTCAACCGGTGATTTGCCTGCTGCTTGACCACCACAAGGAGCTTTCACGATGCATCCATCGATCACGATGTCATCGAGGTCGAGACCGGTGATCTTGTCGTAGGCCTCCAGGCAGAGTTGTTCGAGCTGGGGGAAGATCCCCTGCCTGATCCACTCGTCACGGCGGTCACGGATCGTGGTGGCGGAGCAGCGGGAATCGGCGATCTTGTCGTAAGCAGCACCAAGGACCAGGACTTGGACGAGTTTGTCGAAGATGATTCGGTCCGGGATCCGTGGTCGGTGACAGCCCAGTGGGTGGGTATCGATGTGTTCGGGCAGCAACGCTTCGAATTGGTGCCACAGGGGTTCCATGATGAAAGATGGCAGAGCAGGCATGAGTACCTCGCAGGGGAAGAACGAGACTTTGACACCTCATTCCTCTACCGGGACTCGTGCCTGTTCTACGTCACCGACACGCACCTATCCGCGGAATCTCTTACAACAAGAAGTATGCAGGCAGCCCGTATCTGCCTCCGATGGTTGCGCACGGCCCGCGCTCCGCGACCGTCGAAGTGACCCCGATCGCCCAATTCCTGAATTGCGACAGAGAGAACCTGAGATGAGAATCCTCCTGACCGTCAACGGCACCGACCTCCCGGCAACCCTCAATGACAGCGCTGCCGCGCGCGACTTCGCTTCGCTGCTGCCGTTGACCTTGTCGTTGAGTGACTTTCACCGCAATGAGAAGATCGCCGATCTGCCGAAGCGTCTCTCGATCAAAGGCGCCCCGTCCGGTACGGCAGCGAACGCGGGGGATCTGACCTACTACTCACCATGGGGAAACTTGGCGATCTTCTACCGTGACTTCGGCCATTCGCAGGGTCTCGTTTCGCTGGGTCATATCGATGCCCCGCTCGATCCGTTGATCTCCATCGCTGACGGGACCACCCTCACTGTCGTGGCTGCACAGTAGACATCTGAACTTGTTTCGCGTTGAGCGGGAGAAGCTTGAGGTGATCGCACTGGAGTCAGGAGTGTGAGAGCCACACTGCGGAGTTTGGAGGAAGCTCCTGGCCATCGTAGGAGTGACTTGCCGCAAGTAGGCGCCCTTCGTGAACGACTGAGGCTGGTTCATCGGAGAAGTTCACGGCGCATACCAAGCTTCCTCTTCGGAAGGTGAGGACCCCGTCGGGGGAGGGGAGCCATTCGAACTCCGTGCCAGTCCATGCCTGGTTTTCCGTTCTGATGTGCAGGAGCTTCTCGTAGAGACGCAGCATGGACTGGTCATCTCTGAGTTGATGCTCGACGGCGTAGTTCCTCCAGATGTCAGGTTGTGGCAGCCACGGAGCAGCGTTGGCATTCGCTGGGCTGAAGCCGAAGGGTGGCTCGGTGCCTTCCCAGGGCAGTGGTACGCGGCATCCGTCTCGACCCTTTTCCTTGCCTCCGGAACGGAACCAGACGGGGTCCTGTCTCACCTCATCGGGGAGATCTTCAACCTCCCAAAGCCCTAACTCTTCCCCCTGATAGACGTACGCGCCGCCAGGAAGGGCGAGCGTAAGGAACGCTGCTGCTCTGGCGCGACTAGTGCCGAGTTCTAGATCAAGCGGAGTCTCGAAGTTCTGGATGGGGCCATCGGAAAGCGCTTCTCGGTGGCCGTAGCGGCTGAGGTGTCGAGTGGTGTCGTGGTTGGACAGCACCCAGGTGGGTGGTGCCTCAAGCGGCTCGTGGTCCTTCAACGACTTGTCGATCGCCTCACGTATCTTCTCGCATTCCCACGGTTGCATGAGGAAACCGAAGTTGAACGAGGTCTGGAGTACGCCGGGTGCCAGGTAGCGTCGGTAGCGCTCGGTGTCGAGCACCCAGGCTTCAGCGACGAAGAACCTATCACCGGGATATTCGTCGGCAACAGCGCGCCATTCACGGTAGATGTCCTGGACCTCATCGCGATCGAAGTGAGGATGTGTCTCCATGGATCCGACCGCGAAATTCAGGCTGCCATCAGGGTTGACGGCGTAGTTGGGAAGCCCAGGATCCTTTGCAAGAGCCATGGCGACGTCAATGCGGAATCCATCGGCCCCGCGATCGAACCAGAATCGCAAGACGTCTAGGAACTCGTCGCGCACCTCGCGAGAATCCCAGTTGAGGTCGGGCTGCTCGGCACTGAAGAGATGGAGATACCACTCTCCGGGGTTGCCATCTGGCTCGGTCACCCGGGTCCATGCGTTCGTCCCCGTGCCCATCGTGGAGCACCAGTTGTTAGGGGGAAGCTCGCCCTCCTTGCCGCGTCCGGGCCGGAACCAGTACCTATCGCGTTCTCGTGAGCCAGGGCCTGTCTTTAGTGCCTCTTGGAACCATGGATGTTGGTCTGAGGTGTGATTGGGGACGATATCGACGACGACCCGCAACCCCAATGCATGGGCGTCGTCGATAAGGGCCTGGGCATCGTCAAGAGTGCCGAAGAGCGGGTCGATATCGCGGTAGTCGGCAACGTCGTAGCCCGCGTCTACCTGAGGCGAGGGATACCACGGGTTGACCCAGATGGCATCGACTCCGAGCTTCTTGAGGTAGGGGAGGTGCTGTCGGATGCCTGGGATATCACCGATACCATCGCCATTGGAATCGGCGAAGCTTCGTGGGTAGACCTGGTAGAAGACGGCGTTCTCCCACCACTTGGGTTTGAACTGAGATGGCATGAGCCTTCCTTTCGTGATGTGGTGTGGATTCACTCGGGGTCGTCGGTCTGTGCGGCCTTGCGCGCCTGCAGTTCGGCCAAGATGGCGGGGTATTGCTTGTCGAGCCGGTGGAGCCAAAGCAGGCCGGCGAGGATGAGTGACACGATGAGCGGAAGCCAGACCACGAGGAACACGATCGTCGAATAGGCGCTGTCGACGATGGCGTCCTCGCCGCCGACATATCCGCTGAGGGTTAGAGCCCATCCAAGGGCAGCCACCCCGATTCCGGTCCCCGCCTTCGTGCCGAGGCTGCCCGCGGAGTAGACGAGTCCTTCCGTGCGGATGCCGGTCTTCCATTCGCCGTATTCAATGGTGTCGGCGAGCATTGCGAAGAATGAACCCATGAATGGAGCGGCTCCGATCGCCCGAACGAAAGATGCGATGAAGAGGATCGTGACGTTGGTGGGATCGATGGCGAGGATGAGTGATCCCAAGACGACGACGAACATCCCTGCCAGGGCAACATTGCGTTTGCCATATCGCTTAATCAGCGGTGCTGAGGCGAAGAGGGCGCAGATTACGGGAATGATATTGACCAGGCTGAGGGGGCCGATCAGGGAGAGGTCTCCGACGACCCACTGCAGATAGTAGATGTTCACGCCTCCGATCACGCCTTGGTACGCGAAGTTGACCAGGCCGATGACGAGAAGCAGTGCCCAGTATTTGTTGCGGAGGAGTGCGCGTAGCCCTGGCCCGACCGCGATTTTCTTCGGACTCTCTCCGGGGCCGTGTGCGCGTTCTTTCGTGAAGAAGAAAGTGATGAGCCACAGAGCCGTGACCAAGACGGCGACCACGCAGAAAGTGACGATCCAACCGCGTTGGCCTCCGCCGAACGCTTCGACGGCGGGGATCGCGAGGTAGCTCACGAGAAGTGCGCCGCCCAGGGCGAATGCTATGCGGAAGATGTTGAGCAGGGACCGTTCCTGCTGGTTCTGGGTGATCAGCGAGTTCAGTACGCCGTAGGGAAGGTTCACCATGGTGTAGAAGACCGTCATGATCACCAGTGATGCCGCGACGTAGACGTACTGCCAGGTTTGGGACACGCTGGGAACCGTAAACAGGAGAATTCCTGAGATGGCGTAGGGAACCGCGCTCCACAGAATCCATGGCCTAGCTTTACCGTGCTTGGTGACGGTCTTGTCGACGAGGATACCCATTCCGATGTCGGTGACGGCATCGAGCAGGCGCATCGAAGCGATGATCGTTCCAACCACCGCGGCGGATAATCCGATGACATCGGTGTAGAAGAAGGTGAGGAATGCAGCGACGGCCACCTGGATGAGTCCGGTTGCCATGTCTCCGACGCCGTAGGCGACGCGTTCGTTCATGGAGAGGCGTGCTTTGGCCGGATCGGTGCTTGGTGGTTGTGTCGAGGTGTCTTGCGTGGACATGGGGAGAGTGCTCCCTTCCGATAGTGAAGATGGTGGATGCGCGGAAAGACGGTCGAGCTCAGGACGCGTCGGCGACGAGCCAGACTGTGGTATTCGGTTCCAGCGTTCGGCCATCTATGGCTTCGCTGGCGAAGATGATGGTGCTTAGCCTCGATCTTTCATGGGGTGGGTGATCGGGCTGGCCAGCGGGGGCTCTGCTGGTTGAGCGCTGATTTTGGCATGTGGGTGTGACGGTCTGGCCGGGTGTCGCTCCGGGTGGGCGGGGTTCCGATCCGAGGGGTTCCTGGTGGTGGGTGGACGAGTGGTGGGCTGTGGGTTCAGCCGGAGGGTGCGGGTAGTGCGCGGAGTCTGTTGATCGCGGTGAGGATGAGATCGGCCCAGGATGATCGGTCCGACAGGTGAAGGATCACGCGCCTGGCGTGTCGGGCGATCACGGCGCCGATGGTGTAGAGCCGGTAGCGCAGCCGTTTCGGTTCCCAACGACGCGCCGAGTGCTCAGTGAGGGCGAGCATCCCGCTCCAGGCCATTAGTTCGGAGGCGATCAGGACGAGGTGGCACCAGATCTTGTTCTGCCCGAACCCTTTCAACGGGAGGTTCCTGAGGCCGGTGTCTTTCGCGATCCGGATCCGGTCCTCACACCTGGCCCTTCTGCGGTGGCGTAGCTCCAGGTCGGGGAGTTGCCCGCGACGGCTGTTGGTAGCGAAAGCTGTCAACCGGTAGCCGTCGACATCGTCGAAGCGGAGTTGTGCTCCGGGGTGGGGGCGTTCCCGGCGGACGATGACCCGCATCCCTCGCGGCCAGTTCTCGAGGTCGAGCAGGCCGGTGAACTCGGCAACGTCGGCGCCGTCACGGGGCTCACCGTCAGCGTCATAAGCACTCGTCCAAACCTTTTCAGGGATCAGCTGGTAGAGCTCTGCGGTGTCGAACGGCAGGGTGTAGCCCACCGAGTACGACAAGCGATGACGAGTCAACCATTCCAGGAAGCCCTGGGTACCGCCAGCACCGTCGGTGCGGATCAGGACCTTCTTGCCTGGATACAGGCTGGTGCCCGGCAGCTGTTGAAGCGCGGCCGTGGTGACGGTGATGTGATCAGCCACCGTGTTCGACCCCGCGTTGCCCTTACGCAGCAGCATCGCCAACGGTTCCCCGGTGCCGATGGGGCCATGATCACAAAACGCAACCAACGGGTGGAACCCGAAGCCCTTCTTGAATGTTGGTGCGGCGTGTTGTTTCTCCGAGTGCGCGGTGATCAGCGTGGCATCGATATCGATGATCAACGGATCATCGGCGCTGCGACCGTGGTCCGGGGCATGGATGCCGGCGAGTTCCCACGCGCGTCGGCGTGCGGCATGTCGAGCATCGTTGACCGCCCGTAACGCCTGGGCCTCATCGTCGGCCAGGGCACTGATCAGCCGGGAGATGGTCGGATCTGATGCCACCGATCCATACACGTCGGGCTCTGCTCGCAACGCGTCGATATCGCTGAGCGCGTCACCACCCAACGCGAGCGCCACAGCGAGATCACCGATGATCTTGCCCGGGTCATGAACCGCCAACGGTTTACGCCACCGCCTGAGCGCGGCAGACAAAGCGGTATCCAAGCCCGTAGCGCGGGCGGTCTCGGTCAACAACACTCCACCGGCCTGACCGACCGCTGTCACCGGTGCAGTGTCAACATGGACTCTGGGATACAAGCCGGTAGTGTTCACCTTGAAGGTGCTCCTCGCTGGGACGATTGAACTCTTAAGACAAGTCCTATTATCCCAAGCCAGGAGCACTTTCGCTGCCCCTACACACCTTCCGCACCACCACTCGATGAAAGCGGCAGGCTAAGCATCAAAGGAGGTTGGCTCGATGGCATGTCGGGGGTCACGTAGGGATCGCTTGCTTGCCGGCAAGCTTGACCTGTTGCTTGCCGCGGCCATGTTGTTATTCGCGATCTCGGTGCACTGGGTGAACCAGGCTCCGTTGCCCGCGTTGATAGATTTTTTAGCCTACGGCGCAGCCGCTCTCGTGGTCAGGTCGCCGCGTGCAGGTGGTATCTTCTTGAGCTTGGTACTCATCTCGTTACTTTTTCTTCCGCTAGAAGGGAGAACTTTAGCCGAGCACGCCGCACTAATACCGATCCTGACAACTGGGATCCGAGGCCAGCGGCGAGAGAGACTTTGGATGACCATCGGTTTCGGCACGATCCTATCGATGATCATCATTGAAGATTCCGGGAGAGACCTTGTCCCGAACGGCGTGATGATGCTTGGACTCAACACGCTCGTGATCGCTCTCACCTGGGTCGTCGGAGACGCATTCACCGCACATCGTGTTGCGTTGGAGAGAGCGCATGCGAAAGATATGCAGCAGCGACAGGCTGCGTTGGCTCGTGACCTTCACGACACGGTCGCACGCGAACTCAGCAGAGCTTCCCTTCAGGCCCAGTCTCTGATGGAACAGCGCAACGTTCCGGAACTGAAGGTCGTGGTCAACGGTATCCAGCAAGCTTCCACTCAACTTCGGTGGATGCTTGCTCTCTGAGGGATCCTACAAGTTCAACAGCCATGGAACCCGCACCCAGCGAACTCCACTCGGTGATCGATAGTGCGCAGACCACCTTGCGGTCGTGCGGTTTCACCGTCACGGTTGCCGCAGAAGGTGATCCCTCTGCCGTGCCACGGCGGGTGATGCCTACGGTAGAGGCAGCCGTCAACGAAGCAATAGCCAACATCGAGCGCCACGCCGACCCACGTCAGCCGTGCACCATCTTTGTGAGCATCACCCCAGACATGCTGGATCTTCTCTTCCTCAACACAATGCTGGATGCTGCCTACCAGACAGCCCAAACCGGTATTGGTCTGGTCGGAATGCGCGAACGCCTGGCCCTCATTGCGGGCGAAGTGACTACTGAACAGAAAGGAAAACAATGGATCACTCAGATCACAGTACCCCTGGGAAGACCTCCATCAGCGTGATCCTAGTCGATGACGACCTCATCGTCCAATCCATCGCGACCCGGCTCCTATCCCAGCATTCCGATATCCGACTGCAGGGCTGTTATCAGGGCGCATACTCAGCACTCTCGGCCATGAGAGACGAACCACCAGACGTCATCGTAGTCGATATATCCATGCCAGGCATGGGTGGCCTGGAATTGACCCAACAGGTTCACAGAGAACGCCCCGAGATCAAGATTCTTGCCTATACCTCATTAGCTGACCAAAACGTGGTCTCCAAAATGTTGGCGGCCGGCGCGGTGGGGGTGGTTTACAAGGAGGCCTCTATCGACACATTGGCCGACGCCATCAGAGCGACATCTTCCGGATTGTCGGTCCTCTCACCACGCTTCAATCGAGAGATCATCCACCCCCGGACCGACATCGAACTCTCCGAGACTGAGACCAAGCTCTTGGGGCTGCTGAGCCAAGGCATGACCAATGAGCAGATCGCGCCGCTGCTGTGCCTACATGCATCAACCGTCAAATATCATCTTTCCCGAC
This sequence comes from Tessaracoccus sp., assembly GCA_041393555.1. GTDB lineage: Bacteria > Actinomycetota > Actinomycetes > Propionibacteriales > Propionibacteriaceae > Arachnia. The sequence continues at coordinate 189,815 of JAWKJW010000006.1, forward strand.
TCTCGGTGAAGCTCGGCGCCCGCAACCGAGTAGCACTGGCGGTCGCCGCGGTACATCTTGGTTTGGCGGAGAGACCCAGCGAACCATGATGCTCGGCCTCCTCCGCTGTACCCTCGGTCTTTTTAAGACTTCTTCACTCACCCGGTCCACGGAGCGCGGGGTTGGAGTTCGGCGTAGGCGCGTTCTAGCGTGGTCTCGTCGGGGGCGTTCAGAATGCGTGGGGCGCCGACCTTCTCCAGGCCTACCAGACGAAGCGTGTTGCCGCGGGCCTTCTTGTCGAGGCTCATGATCGGACGCAGGTCTGAGAACGGCGCGTCGTAACGCAGCGGGAGGCCGAGGCCACCGAGCAGTTCGTCGTGCAGGGCGACGGTATCCGGGCTGAGGCCCAGCAGGTCGCGGGAGACGCGGGCGATCCACGCCATGCCGACGGTGATGGCCTGGCCATGACGCCAGGTGTAGCCGGCGTGCTTCTCGATGGCGTGGCCGAGCGTATGGCCGTAGTTGAGCGCCTCGCGGCCGATCTTGTCGATGGTAGAGGTAGCCTCGCGGAAGTCCTTGGCCACCACATCGGCCTTCACCTGGACGGCCCGGGTGACCAACTCGGCAAAACGCGCGCTGCGGACATTTGCGCAGTCCGCGAGGTCTTCCTGCGCCAGCTCGAGGATGCGAGGGTCGGAGATGAAGCCGCACTTGATCACTTCGGCCAAACCGGAAGCGACGTCGATCGCCGGGAGTGAGTCCAGCTCGGCCAGGTCGCACAGCACGCCGAGTGGTTCGTAGAAGGCTCCCACCAGATTCTTGCCCGCGGGCAGGTTGATGCCTGTCTTGCCTCCCACGGCCGCATCCACCATGGCCAGAACGGAGGTGGGAACGGAGACGTAGCCGATGCCGCGCAGCCAGGAGGCCGCGACGAAACCAGCCAGGTCGGTGGTGGTGCCCCCGCCGAAGCCGACGATCACGTCGTTGCGAGTGAATCCCGCCTCGGCGAGCCGGTTCCAGCACGCGGTGAGAACCTCAGGGGTCTTCGCCGCCTCCGCGTCCGGCACCTCGATGAAGACCACCTCTTGGTCGATGGCATCCCCCAACAAGGCCGCCCGCGCCCGCAACGGCACCGGATGGATGATCGCCACCCGGGTCGCCTCATCGAGCAAGCCCGGAAGTTGTGCCAACGCTCCTCGCTCGATGATCACGTCGTACGGTCCCGCGACCGATTCCACTCGCACGTTCACTGGGCGCTCCGTTCCTGGGCGAGTTCCTCCGCCACGACAGAGGAACCCCGGCCGTCTGTATCGATCACAGTGGTCGCCACAGACTGGTAGTAGGGGGTGCGTTCGCGCAGCAGCTCGATCAGCCGGCCACGCACGTTGCCCAGCAGCAACGGACGCGCCGTGTTCATGCCGACGCGCCGGGTCGCCTGCCCGATGGAGACCTTGAGCCAGATCACGTCGTGACCTTTCAGTGCCTCACGGATGCGGGGGTTCATCACCGCACCGCCGCCGAGCGCCACCACGTCTTCTGCCGCCAGCAGCTCGAGGGTGGCTTCTTCTTCCAGCGCACGGAAATGGGTCTCGCCCTCGTCGGCGAAGATCTCGGCTATGGGCTTTCCCACCACCTCCTCGATCCGCTGGTCGACGTCGACGAAGTTCAATCCCAGCTTGCGGGCGAGGCGTTTTCCCACGCTCGACTTACCGGCGCCGGGAGCGCCCACGAGCACGATGCTCATCGAGCGATCCCCAGCCCTCGTTCGTCGATCCGTGCGAGGTAGGCCTCGGCGTTGCGCCGCACCTCGGCGACGGAGTCTCCGCCGAACTTCTCCAGCACAGCCTCGGCTAGCACCAGGGCCACCATCGCCTCGGCCACGACGCCCGCCGCGGGCACCGCGCATACATCGCTGCGCTGATGGTTGGCTGCGGCGGGTTCGCCGGTGGTGACGTCGATGGTGCGCAGGGCCCGGGGCACGGTGGCGATGGGCTTCATCGCGGCGCGCACGCGCAACACCTCGCCCGTCGACATGCCGCCCTCGGTGCCGCCCGCGTTGTGCGTCGCCCGAGCGATGCCGCCCTCTCCCGGAACGATCTCGTCGTGAGCCTTCGAGCCCCAGCGGCGAGCCAGCTCGAAGCCGTCGCCCACTTCGACACCCTTGATGGCCTGAATGCCCATCAGGGCACCCGCGAGGCGTGCGTCCAGCCGACGGTCGCCCTGCACGTGGGAGCCCAAGCCCGGGGGCAGGCCCCAGGCCAGCACCTCGACGACGCCGCCGAGCGTGTCTCCGGCCTTCTTGCAGGCCTCCACCTCGGCCAGCATCTCGGCCTCGGTGTCTTTGTCGAAGCAGCGCACCGGGCTGGCATCGATCTGCGCGAGATCCTCGAAGGTGGGCAGCTCGCGAGAGGTGGCGCGCACCGGTCCCAGCTCCACGACGTGGCTGAGCACGGTGACGCCCAGCGCCTGCTTCAGGAAGGCCTGGGCGATGGCGCCTAGTGCCACGCGTGCCGCCGTCTCCCGTGCGGAGGCACGCTCCAGGATGGGGCGAGCCTCGTCCCACTCATACTTCTGCATGCCCACCAGGTCGGCGTGCCCGGGGCGGGGCCGGGTGAGCGGGGCATTGCGGGCCAGCTCGGCGAGGATTTCCTCGTCCACCTCGCCCGGGGCCATCACCTGCTCCCACTTCGGCCACTCGGTATTGCCCACCTGGATCGCGATCGGTGAGCCCAGGGTTTCACCGTGCCGGAAGCCTCCGAGCAGAGTGACCACGTCGGCCTCGAACTTCATCCGCGCGCCACGCCCCACGCCGAGTCGACGCCGCGCCAGCGCAGCGGAAATCTCGGGCACGCCGACGCGCACGTGCGCGGGGATGCCATCCATCGTCGCAATCAGGGCTTGACCGTGCGATTCGCCGGCCGTCAAGTAACGCAGCATGGCGCCTATTGTGTCAGAGGGCGCCGCGCCGCTTCAGTTCGCGCGCCGCAGCGGAACGGCACAGCTCGAAAGTGACCTGCGTGCCGGTGAGAAGGAAGAACTGATCCACCGCCTGTCCCGCCAGCAGATCGAGACCGTTGAGGCTCGCCCGCCCAGCCGCAGCGGCAGCCTCGCCCAGGGGTGTCGGCCACGGGTCGTAGACGGCATCGAAAATCACCGTGGAATGCTTCGCCCACCGTTCGGCATGCGGCGCCGTGGCGTTCGTCGGCACGGTGCTGGCGATCAGGCCCAGCCCCGCGACGTCCTGATCGATCGGCTCAGCGGTAACGGTGATGCCCAGCGCATTGCCGAGTTCCACCAGCGAGGCCGCCCGCTCCGGAACCCGCGCCAAGGCGATCACCTCACGTGTCTCCAGGCCCGCGAGCGCCACCAGTAACGAGCGCGCGGTGGCGCCGTTGCCGACGATGGCGGCCACCTTCGGTGCCTCCAGACCATGGGCGCGCCAGGCGCGGACGAAACCGGGGACGTCGGTGTTATGCACCGTCGCGTTCTCCGGATCGTCGCCGAGGACGAGGGTATTGCCCCCGCCCACGAGCCGGGCCAGTTGATCGGGCTCGCCGTGCGCAAGAAGGGCCGTCTTGTGCGGGGCTGTCACACTCAGGCCCGCCCAAGAGTGGTCCGTCTTCACCGAGGCGATGAAGCCGTCGAGCTCCTCCGGTGCGACGGTGATCGCTTCGTAGCGCCAGTCGAGGCCTACCGCTTCATAGCCCGCACGATGGATGGCCGGAGACAACGAATGCTCCGCCGGGTCGCCGATCACCGCGGCCCGGCATCGCGAATCCGTCAGCACAGGTCGCTTCCGGTTTCCCTGCACCATGTCCGCCAAGCCGCGCGGTTCTCCTCATGCCCCTCGGCGGTCGCCGCGAAGCGTGTTTCACCAGTATCGAGATTCACCGTGACGAAGTACAGCGCATCGGTATCTGCCGGGGAGAGGGCAGCTTCGATGGCGCTCTCGCCAGGATTGTTGATGGGGCCTGGTGGCAACCCACGATGCACGTAGGTGTTATACGGCGAAGGGTTGGCCCTGTCCTCGGCAGTGGTCGCGACCCGCCCGCTCTTTCCTACGGCGAAGTGGACCGTGGAGTCCATTCCGAGCGCCATGTTCGTCTCGAGACGGTTGTAGATCACGGCCGCCACCATGGGCTGATACTCGGCATCGCGCACCTCGCCTTCGATGATCGAGGCGACGGTCAACACCTCCAGCGGCGTAAGACCCATGCTCTCTGCACGCGCCTCCAGGTTGGTGCGTTCGGAAATCGTCTCGAACTGCCGCAACTGCCTCGCGATGATCGCAGAGACCTCGACCGGCTCCGCCACCTGGTAGCGGGCGGGGAACAAGACTCCCTGGAGCCCGGTCGTCCATTCAGGCAAGAGCTCATACTGGGACGGATTCCGGTAGGCCTCGTTCACAGTCTCCATATCGACGCCGAGTTCCTCGGTGTTGGCAATGATGCTTGCCTGCTCTGCCATATTCGTTCCCTCGGGGAATGTCACCCAGAGACGGACCTCGTTGTCAGGGTTCAGCAGCATCTCCAAGGCGGTGGCGGCGGGCAGTTCCTTCTTCAGCTTGAACCGCCCGTAGCTCAGTTCTTCGGATCGCCCGCTTCGTTGCGCAGCGTTGCGGAAGGCCTTGGTGGAACGCACGACCCCTTCCTCCGTGAGGATGTCGCCGGTCTGGGTGACGTTCGCCCCCCGGGGGATCACGACCTCGACCTCTTCGCCGCCTTCACCGACGTAGTCGTCCTCCGTGCGCCATTCCATATACGCCTGATTCACCCTGTCGTAGACGAACCAGCCGCCGCCAATCAGCACGGCGAGGCTGAGGATCACGGCAAAGGCGCTACGGGCGTGATAGCCGACGGTCCCCCAGTTCACCTTCTCCAAATCTGGCAATGGACTCACGATTCCTCCGTCTCTACGGGCTGTCCGGCGGGTGCGCCCGAACGCTCCTCGACGTCCAGGGCGCGCTGCAAGATCTCCACCGCTGCGGCCTGATCGATCACCGAACGCTGCCGCTTCGTGGCGCGTCCGGCTGCCCCTAGGTTACGCGACGCCGACGCTGTGCTCAGCCTCTCATCGACCAGGCGAACGGGTACCGGGGCGATCCGCCGGGCCAATCGTCGGGCTTTGCCCGCGACGAAACCGGCCGCGATCGCTTTTTCTCCCCCCAAGGTCAGGGGGTAGCCGACATAGACCACGCGCGGGCCGAGGTCGCTGATCAGCTCGCTCAACCGGCGCATCTCGTTGGCACCTGCTGGCACCGTCTCCACCGGATAGGCGAAAGACGTGCCATGGTTGCTGGCGGCCACCCCGATCCGGGCCTTACCCCAGTCGATGGCGAGCCTGGCTCCGTCAGCCACGGGTCTCCACAGCGGCCCGCACGGCGGCCAAGGCCCGATCGGTTCCCGACGCGTCGGTGCCGCCGCCCTGGGCCAGATCGTCCTTGCCGCCGCCCTTGCCACCGAGTTCGGCGCAGGCTACGGCGATCAGCCGACCGGCGCGGAGACCGAGCTCCCGCGCGGCGGGGTTCGCAGCGACCACGGCCGCCGGCTTGGCTTGTCCGCCGACAAGCGCCACGACGGCGGGGCCGGAGCCCAACCGCTCGCGCAGATCCAGGGCGAGCGAACGCAGGTCTCCCCCGCCAACCCCTGGCAGCGCCGCACCCAGGTAGCGCACACCATTGACGTCGACGGCGCTCTCCGCCAGACCCGCGGCGCCAGACAACAGCTTCTCCGCGTTCAGCGCAGCGATCTGCTTCTCGGCGTCCTTCAGTTGCGCGATCAAACGCTCGACGCGGCCCACCAGCTGATCCGGCTGTACCCGCAGCGAGTCCGTCAGCTGGTTGACCAGCGCGCGCTCCGCCGCGAACTTCTTGAACGCGTCCGCCGAGACCAGGGCCTCGACGCGCCTCACACCGGCGCCGATGGACTGCTCGGATACGAGATTCAGCAGGCCGATCTGCGACGTGGTGGGCACGTGGGTGCCACCGCACAGTTCCCGCGACCAGGCACCGGCCAGCTCAACCATGCGCACCATCGGCGGATACTTCTCGCCAAACATCGCCATGGCACCCATGGCCTTGGCCTGCTCCAGTGGCATCTCCTGCGCCGTCACGAGGAAGTTGTCGAGAATGGCCTGGTTGGCCCGCTCCTCGATCTCGGCCTTCAGCTGTTCCGACATGCCGGACGTGGCCGAATAGTCGAAGCGCAGATAACCGGGCTTGTTGTAGGAACCGGCCTGGGTGGCGGTGGAGCCCACCAGCTCGCGCAGCGCGGCGTGAACGATGTGGGTGGCGGTATGCGCCTGGCTGGACTCGTGGCGAGCCAGCGGATCGACGCTGGCTTCCGCCACCGCGCCGGAGCCCAGCTCGCCCAGCACCTGCACCCGGTGCACCACGAGCCCGGGCACAGGACGCTGCACGTCCAGCACCTCCAGGGTGAAGCCGTCACCGGTGATCACACCATGATCGGCGTCCTGGCCACCGGCCTCCGCGTAGAACGGGGTTTCAGAGAGAACCACTTCAACGGTGCTGCCGTCGGTGGCGCGATCGACCAACTGCCCGTTGGCGACGATGCCGCGCACCGAGGTGGCGACATTGAGGTCGGTGTAACCGAGGAACGACACCTCGCCCTTCTCGCGCAGCTGTCGGTAGACCTCGGTGTTCGCGGCGCCGCCCTTCTTGGCCTTGGCGTCGGCGCGCGCCCGTTCCTTCTGCTCCTTCATCAGGGCGTCGAAGGCGGCCCGGTCGACGCTCAAGCCCTGCTCGGCCGCCATCTCCATGGTGAGGTCGATCGGGAAGCCGTAGGTGTCGTGCAGTTGGAAGGCCTTGTCGCCCTCCAACGTCGCCTTCTTCTCCTGCTTGGCTTGGGACACGGCCATGTCGAACAGCACGGTGCCCGACTGGAGGGTTCGGCGGAAGGTCGCCTCTTCCGCCGCGGCGGCCTGGCTGACGCGCTCCCAGTTCTCCTGGATCTCCGGGTAGGAGGTGCTCATGACGTCGCGGGAGACGGGCAGCAACTCGCTCAGCACCGGATCCTGCACCCCCAGCAATCGCATGGCGCGGATCGAACGGCGCAGCAGGCGGCGCAGCACGTAGCCTCGCGCCTCGTTTCCGGGGGTGACGCCGTCGGTCATCAGCATCAGCGACGAGCGCACGTGATCGGCCACCACGCGGAACCGGATGTCGTCCTGCGCGTCGGCGCCGTAACGGCGGCCGGAGAGTTCGGAGGCCTTCGCGATCACCGCGTAGACCTCGTCGATCTCATACATGTTGGCGACGCCCTGCTTGAGCAGCGCGACGCGCTCCAGCCCGGAGCCGGTATCGATGTTCTTGTTGGGAAGCTGTCGCACCACGTCGAAGTCGTCCTTGGCGCGCACCGCGGACAGCTCCTCCTGCTGGAAAACGAGGTTCCAGATCTCGAGGAAGCGGTCCTCGTCAGCCTCCGGGCCACCATCGAGGCCGAACTCCGGGCCGCGGTCGATGTAGATCTCGGAGCACGGACCACCGGGGCCGGGAACGCCCATGTGCCAGTAGTTGTCCTTCAGGCCTCGCTCCTGGATGCGCTCGCGCGGAATGCCGACCTGCTGCCACAGGGCGATGGTCTCCTCGTCGCCGTGCAGCGCCGTGACCCACACCTTGTCGCCATCGAAGCCCCAGCCGCCCTCGGCCTGTGAGCCGGTGACCAGATCCCAGGCGTAGCGGATGGCGCCTTCCTTGAAGTAGTCGCCGAACGAGAAGTTTCCCAGCATCTGGAAGAAGGTGCCGTGCCGGGTGGTCTTGCCCACCTCGTCGATGTCGAGGGTGCGCACGCACTTCTGTACCGATACCGCGCGATCGTACGGGGCCGGCTCGTCGCCCAGGAAGTACGGCTTGAAGGGCACCATTCCGGCGTTGACGAACAGCAGCGTCGGGTCGTTGTACAGCAGCGACGCGCTCGGCACCACGGTATGACCGTGGCGCGCGAAGAAGTCGATGTAGCGGCTCCGGATGTCGGAGGTCTTCATTCGTGTGTGTCCCTCGGGGTTGATCAGTTGTTCTCGCGAGCGGGGATGTTCAGCTCTGCACGCAGTTCGGCCTCACGTTCGGCCATCGCGTTACGCATGGTACCGACGAAGTCCTTCCACGTGGTGGCGGCTTCCTGGCTCTTCTGGGTGACCTGTTCCTGGATGCCCTGCGGCGTGTAGCGCTGGAGAAGCTGTTTGCCCCGCAGCACCACGAACACCGCGATCCCGGCACCTACCAGGATCCAAAAGAGCCGCCTCATGGCTTGGACCGCTTGAACGCCCTGCGCACGCCATAGGTGAAGGCCGCGGTCTTGACCAGCGGACCACCGAGCGTGGCGGAGAACAGCGTGGTCATCTGGGCGGCATTCTCAGTGACCACCGTGGCGTGACCGGATACCCGGGCGAGGTCTTCGGTGACGACGCCCAGCTTGGCCAGCTCCTTGTTGGCGGAGGTCACCGTGCCCTGCAACTCGTTGATCACGGGCACGGCGTTGGTGCCCAGATCGCGCACGGCGATGCGCACTTCGTCGAGGGTGCGACCCAGCTTGATCAGGGGCACGGCGGCCAGCGCGACCAGCACGACGAATGCGATGGCTGCGATGAGCCCTGCTATCTCACCAACGGACATGTGGGGTACCTCCCTGTTCGACCTCGGCCAACTCTATCCGAGTCTTGGGTATGGGATGTTCAGGAACGCAGGGTGCGGCGGATGGCGGCCATTCGTTCCGCCACCTGTGCCTCCGCACCATGATCGGTGGGCTGGTAGTACTGGGCACCCTTGAGGTCGTCGGGGAGGTAGTCCTGAGCGACGATGCCGTGCGGGTAGTCGTGCGGATACTTGTATCCCTCGCCATGTCCCAACTTCTTGGCCCCGGCGTAGTGCGAGTCGCGGAGATGGGCCGGGACGGCGCCGCCCTTGCCGGCCCGGATGTCTTGGGTTGCGGCGGCGAGGCCCATATAGGCGGCATTCGATTTCGGCGCGCTCGCAGCCGCGACGGTGGCGTGCGCCAGCGTGATCTGCGCCTCCGGCATCCCCAACAGCTGCACGGCCTGAGCGGCGGCGACACAGGTCTGCAGCACCCCACTGGCAGCCATGCCGATGTCCTCGGACGCCGAGATCATCAACCGGCGGGCGACGAAGCGCGGGTCCTCCCCCGCCTCGAGCATCCTGGCCAGGTAATGCAGCGCCGCGTCGACGTCGGAGCCGCGGATCGACTTGATGAAGGCCGAGATGATGTCGTAGTGCTGGTCGCCGTCGCGGTCATAACGCACCGCCGCGCGGTCTGCCGACGACTCGACGGCGGGCAGATCGATGGTGCTCTGGCCCTTCGCCGTCGCCGCGGCCGCCGATTCTTCCAAGTACGTGAGCGCGCGCCGGGCATCGCCACCGCTGAGCCGGATGATCGACTCGCGGGCATCGTCAGCCAGGATGTATTGCTCATCCTCGGGCGTGCGGAGACCGCGCTCGTCGGTGAGGGCTCGCTCCAGCAGCCCGATGAGGTCGTCCTCCGTCAATGGCTGAAGGCGAAGCAGCAGCGAGCGCGACAGGAGAGGTGAGATCACCGAGAACGACGGGTTCTCCGTGGTGGCGGCGATCAGGGTGACCAAACGGTTCTCGACGGCAGGGAGCAGCACGTCCTGCTGCGCTTTGGAGAAGCGATGCACCTCGTCGACGAAGAGCACCGTGGCGTTGCCCCGGGCCAGTTCACGCCGAGCCATGTCGATCTCGGCGCGCACCTCCTTGACCCCGGCCGTCACCGCCGACAACTCGACGAAACGTCGTTTCGTGGCCCGCGAAACCACCGAGGCGATCGTCGTCTTACCCACTCCAGGAGGGCCCCAGAGGAAGACCGACATCGGCTGACCCTCCGCCAATCGGCGCAGCGGCGACCCCGGCGTGAGCAGCTGCTGTTGCCCCACGATCTCCTCGATCGTGCGCGGACGCATCCGCACGGCCAGCGGCGCCTGCGGATTGACGGCGTCGGCCAGCGATCCGCCCTGCGTGGGGACGGGATCGGGGTTGCCGAATAGATCGAAACTCATGGTCTGGCAACTCTACCGCTCACCCACGACACCTCTGCTCGGACATAAGTGAGCGGAATTTGCCTTCGGTACACAGAGGCCTAGACTCGTCCGGCTATGCAAAAAGACCTCGGCAGCACTTTCTCGCGGCGTCGTCGAATCGCCATCATCATCACGCTCGGCCTCCTCACCGGACTCGGCCCCTTCACCATCGACCTCTACCTTCCTGCCTTTCCCGCGCTGAAGGCCGATCTCGGCATCACCGACGCGCAAGTTCAGGTGACCCTGTCGGCCACCACGATCGGCTTCGCACTCGGCCAGCTGGTCATCGGCCCCTGGAGCGACCGGGTCGGTCGACGCCTGCCGTTGATCGTGGCCAACACCCTGCACATCGCGGCCTCCGTGCTGGTGGCTGTCGCCCCCACCATCGAGTTCCTGACGGCGATGCGCGCACTCCAGGGCATCGGCGCCGCCGGCGGAGCCGTGGTGGCCATGGCGATGGCGCGCGACCTCTTCAGCGGGAAGCCGCTGGTGCAGATGCTGGCCCGGCTCGCTTTGATCTCCGGTCTCGCCCCGATCATCGCGCCCATCGTCGGATCCTGGATGGTCACCATGATGGACTGGCGTGGCGTGTTCTGGGCGCTAGCCGCCTACGGCGCCACCATCATCGTCTTGCTCTTCCTGTTCACCGTGGAGACCCGCCCGGTCGCGGAACGAACCACCGGTGGCTTAGGGAACCTCTTCGGCTCCTATCGCGCGGTGTTCTCCGACCGGATCTTCGTGGGCGCCCTGATGATCGCCTCCTTCGCCTTCGGCGGGCTGTTCAGCTACGTATCCACCTCGTCGGTGCTGTTGCAGGAGGTCTACGGCCTCTCGTCCCAGTCCTTCGGCGCGGTCTTCGCCGTCTGCTCCGTCGGCGTCTTCCTCGGAGTGCAGGCGGGCTCCCGGCTCGCCACTCGGTACGGTCCGCAGTGGATCCTCGCGGCCGGCACGACTCTGATGATCGTCGCCGCCACCGGAATCCTGGTGGTCAACGCCGCGGGCGGCGCGCTCATCGCCTTGGTGCCCTGCATGTTCGCCTACACCCTGGGATTCGGGTCGTGTCCGCCCAACAACAACGTGCTAGCCCTGCAGAACCACCGCAAGCATTCCGGCGTGGCGTCGTCGCTGCTCGGCTCCAGCAGCATGGTGACGGGCAGCATCGTCGGGCCGATAATCGGCTCATTCCCGATGACCAGCGCCGCCCCCATGGGCGTCGCGATGCTGATTTGCGCCCTGCTGGCCTCGGCGGCGCTGTGGCTCGTGCTTCGACCTAAGAGCCTGCCGAAGTTCATCTGACGGCTCGACGCCCACAGCGCAGCGGCCCGGCCATCCCGCGGGAGGGCCGGGCCGCTCGGTGGTTACCGATGGTGACCGATCAGGCTTTCTTCTTGTCGTCCTCCGGCTTGGCGTCGACGCCGGTCTCCTTGCGCTGCTCCAGGGTGATCGGGGCAGGCGCCTGGGTGAGTGGGTCGTAGCCGCCGCCCGACTTCGGGAAGGCGATCACCTCGCGGATCGACTCGTAGCCGCCGAGCAGGGTGACGATGCGGTCCCAGCCGAAGGCGATGCCGCCGTGCGGCGGAGCACCGAAGGCGAAGGCGTCCAGCAGGAAGCCGAACTTCTCCTGCGCCTCCTCGGGCTCAATGCCCATCACGGTGAAGACGCGCTCCTGGATATCACGACGGTGGATACGGATCGACCCGCCGCCGATCTCGTTGCCGTTGCACACCATGTCGTAGGCGTAGGCCAGAGCGTTACCGGGGTCGGTGTCGAAAGTGTCCAGGCACTCGGGCTTCGGCGAGGTGAAGGCGTGGTGCACCGCGGTCCATGCGCCGGCGCCCACCGCGACGTCTCCCTCGGCCCTGGCATCGGCCGTCGGCTTGAACAGCGGCGCGTCGACCACCCAGAGGAAGCTCCAGGAGTTCTCGTCGATCAGGCCGCAGCGCTGAGCGATCTCGTTGCGCGCCGCGCCCAGCAGCGCCTGCGACGTGGCCTTGGCTCCGGCGGCGAAGAAGATGCAGTCGCCGGGCTTCGCACCGGTCGTCGCAGCCAGGCCATCGCGCTCAGCGTCGGTGAGATTCTTCGCCACGGGGCCGCCCAGGGTGCCGTTCTCGTCGAGCGTCACGTAGGCCAGGCCACGCGCACCGCGCTGCTTGGCCCACTCCTGCCAGGCGTCAAAAGTGCGTCGCGGCTGCGAGCCGCCGCCGGGCATCACGATGGCGCCCACGTACGGGGCCTGGAATACGCGGAAGTTGGTGTCCTTGAAGTACTCGGTGAGCTCGGTGAGCTCCAGGTCGAAGCGCAGATCCGGCTTGTCGGAGCCGTAGCGGTCCATCGCGTCGAGGTAAGTGATGCGCGGGAACGGGGTGGAGAGCTCGATGCCCTTGATCGCCCAGATCTCCTTCACCAGGGCCTCACCCAGTGCGATCACGTCATCCTGGTCCACGAAGCTCATCTCGATGTCGAGCTGGGTGAACTCGGGCTGACGGTCGGCGCGGAAATCCTCGTCGCGGTAGCAGCGCGCGATCTGGTAGTAGCGCTCCATGCCGGCCACCATCAGCAGCTGCTTGAACAGCTGAGGAGACTGCGGCAGGGCATACCAGGACCCGGGCGCCAGGCGGGCGGGCACCAGGAAGTCGCGAGCACCCTCGGGGGTGGAGCGGGTCAGCGTCGGGGTCTCGATCTCGACGAAGTCGCGCGCGTCCAGCACGCGGCGGGCAGCACGGTTCACCTCGGAGCGCAGACGGATGGCCGCGCCCGGGGCGGGGCGGCGCAGGTCCAGGTAGCGGTAGCGCAGGCGCGCCTCCTCGCCGACGGTGACGCGCTCGTCGATCTGGAACGGCAGCGGCGCCGACGGGTTCAGCACCTCCAGTGCGGAGATGGCCACCTCGATCTCGCCCGTGGGCAGGTCCGGATTCTCGTTGCCTTCCGGCCGCACCTCAACCACACCGGTCACCTTGATGCAGTATTCATTGCGCAGATCATGCGCGCCGGTGGCTTCCAGCAGTTCGTCGCGGATGACCACCTGCACGCGGCCCGAAGCATCGCGCAGATCGATGAAGGCCAGCCCGCCGTGGTCGCGGCGCTTGGCCACCCATCCGGCGAGTACCACTTCCTGACCGGCGTCGTCCTTGCGCAGAGCGCCGGCGTCATGGGTGCGGATCACGAGAATTCCTTTCTTGCGAACTGCATAGACAGTGCAGCTTGCGGCCACCCATGTTAGGGCATCTGAGAGGAACCTCTGGACCCGATACTCGTCAGTGCTGGCGAAGGAAGCCAAGCAATGCCACAGCGGCGACGCTGATGATGATGGCGGCAAGGATGAGGAGCCCCGCGCCGGGCTCGATCACGTCGTCGCTGAGCGTATCAAGCAGAGCTTCAAGGAGTAACACGATCACCACCCCCTCTCTTCTTATTCTACGCGCTGCGGCCCCGGAAACATCGCGATCGGGAGAAGATTCACAGGCGCCACACAGACGCATCCCTTTAGAATTCGCCCATGTTCGATCAGTTCCTCGGTCTCCCACTTCATCCTCTGGTTGTGCACGCCGTCGTCGTGCTACTCCCTCTGGGAGCCCTGGCGCTCCTGACCCTCGTTTTCTGGCGCAAAGGCCGGCCGGTGGGCCTGCCGCTGACCACCATCGTTCTCGCGATGGCGACGATCTCCGCCTGGGTCGCCCGTTTCTCCGGCGAGGCCCTCAAGGACCGCGTCGGGGTGCCAGACCTTCATGCGAATCTCGGCAGCGTTCTTCCGATACATGCCACGGTGACGCTGATCGTCGCTGCGGTGTGGTGGCGCGTGGAACGCGGGGGCAAAAGCTCGGTGGTTCTGAAGATCCTGAGTGCGATCTGTGGCGTGGTCGCCATCGTGATGACCGGGGTGATTGGGCACAGCGGCGCGCAATCGGTGTGGGGCGAGGTGACCGATGCATCGCCGGCTGTCACGAGCACCACTCCCCCGGCCCCATCCGAGGACCCCAGCGCCACCGAGCCCACCGCTACCGATACCCCGTCGGATTCCGGATACACCGCCGCTGAGGTAGCAGAACACGCCACTCCCGAGGATTGCTGGGCAATCATCAACGATACGGTCTACGACCTGACCCCCTGGGTCAACCAGCACCCCGGCGGAGCAGACCGAATCGCCGGCCTCTGCGGCACCGACGGCACGGAGGCCTTCATGGGCCAGCACTCGGGCAACGCCGGCCCCCAGCAGCAACTGACCGAGTTCGAATTGGGCCCGCTCGTCACTGAGTAGACGACGTCTCGAGACGTGACGCATTCGAATACGTGAATTCGAGGAATCCACCAGGGCTCGGCAAAACATATAATTCCGGTTTTCCACAGCCCGGAATTTCGCAGGAAATTGTCAGTGGCGGCTTCTATCATGGAAACATGATGGTCACCGGTAAAGCAGCTGTTCTCGCGGAGCAACTCCGCGACTGCGATCAGCTGCGCCGTTATGCCGAAGCGGGGATCATCACCAAGATGTGTGAACTCGCGGACGAGTATCACATTGAGCAAGAAGACCTGATCGATGTCCTCGAAGAAAAACATATCCGTTTAGGCGGTACGGGTACACCGACGGTGTCTGAGTACCTGACCTTGGAGTTGGCGGGCTTGTTGCGCTGCAGCCCCGCCGCGGCGGCCAGTCGTCTAGCGGATGCTCTGGACCTGAAGCATCGCCATCCCCACCTGTTCACGGCCGTCACCGATCTCACGGTAGAACCAGCGCGGGCGCTACGCGCCGCACGCCTGTGCCACGACCTCGCGCCAGAGACCGCAGAAGCGGTCACCGACGCGTGGTTGGCACAGCAGGCGGGTCTGTCCTGGACCGGGTGTTTCAAGCTCTTGGACCGGCTGGTCTTGGAAGCCGATCGGAAACGTGCGGAGCAGAAGGCCCGAGAGGCAGCGGCATTTCGTGGCGTATGGACCTGGGGCTTGGACCAGGGTTCCATGCGTCTATCCGGACAGCTAGACGTCCTCGACGCCCGCTACCTCGACGAGAGCCTCTCGCGGATGGCTGATGTCATCGCTCCGGACAACCCCGGGTTGGACAAGAACCAGTTGCGTGCCAAAGCCCTCGGTATCTTCGCTCATCCGGCCTACGCCCTGGCTCTGATTCAGCAGGCTGCCCAGCCCGCGCTCACGGATCCCGAGTTCGACGAGAAGGTCCTAGACCAGGCAGCTGCGCCGATAGACGGGAACGACGGAATCGCCGAGTCAACAGACTGCGGCGCCGAGCCCCCTTTCACCGCAGGTTATGTTCCGCTGCAGCGGCAAGGCTACGAGCCGCACACCTGCCGCGGGCATGTGTGCGGCACCGTCACCACACCCCTATCCAAGCTGCGCCCCCGCGCCGAGGTGGTGATTCACATCGCCACCGACGCTCTTGGAAACACCACCGGATCTGCAAGGATCGAAAAGGCCGGCAATATCACCACCCAGATCCTCAGAGAGATTTTGAGAGACGTGGATGTCACGATTCAGCCATTGATCGATCTGCCCGAAATGCCGCCCGTCGATAACTACGCACCGCCCCCGCGGATGCGACGCGCATTGTTGATGCTGATGAACACCGACATGTTCCCCTTCTCGACGACAACTTCACTGCACCTCGATCTAGACCACACCATCGAGTTCCGAAATGGGAGAAGGAAACAAACACGGATCGGGAATCTCGCTCCGATCAACCGTCGCGCCCACCGCGCCAAAACCGCCGGCATCTGGAAAGTCCAGCAACCTCTTCCAGGCATGCTCGCCTGGCAAAGCCCCCTGGGCTACCGCTACCACGTCATTCGAGACGGCCTCACCAAGGCGCTCGAATAGGCGAAGGTTCCTGACGATTAACGCACCACGACGTCGGCGGCGTGACGGCGCATACGCACCACCGCCGCGTTGGGCTCATCCACTTGGGTCACCCAGGCCAGGGCATCGGCCTCAGACTCGCCGTGGCCCATGCGTCGCGTGATCAAGCGCCGGCGCAGTTCCTCCGCTGGCACGTCGAGGAACCAGACCTCATCCAGCAGCGGACGTATCGCGTCCCAGCCGTGATCGTCATGCAGCAGGTAATTGCCTTCAGTGATCACCAGCGGGACGTGTCGGGAGACGGGCACCGCGCTGCCAATGCTCAGTTCCAACGAACGGTCGAAGCGTGGGGCATAGACCACGTCCTCGTCTCGTGCGCGCAGGCGGCGCAGCAGCGTCACGTAGCCGCTCACGTCGAAGGTGTCCGGCGCTCCCTTACGATCACGACGGCCGAGCGCGACCAGCACCTCATTATCCAGATGGAATCCATCCATGCCCACAAGGGCAGCCCGCTCCCCCAGCCTCTCGAGCAGCGCCGCGCTGAGCGTCGACTTACCCGCTCCAGGCGGTCCGACGATGCCCAGCAGCTTCCGCCCGGGCCGCCCGGCCAGCGCTGCCGCTCGGGAAACCAACTCCTCCATCGACCGTGTATGCATGGGGTGGGCTGCTCGTCAGATCGCAGAGATGACCTGAATCGCAACATCCTCAGCGGAGGGAGCCCACACGGCGGGATCGGCCGGGGTCTGCTCACCGCTGCGAATGTCCTTGACCGAATCGTCGTAACCGGCGCCGAACCACACGAACGGGATGCCCCGACGCTCGGCATAGCGGATCTGCTTGCCGAACTTGTCGGCCTTGGGCGCCACCTCCACGGGGATCCCCCTGCTGCGCAGCTGCGCCGCAACGGCGATGGCCTGCTCGCGGGAGTCCTCGTTGTCGACGGCCACCAGCACCACGCTCGGCACGCTCCGCGACGCCGTCAGCTTGCCTCGGTTGATCAAGGGCACGAGCATCCGGGTGATACCGAACGAGTAGCCAACCCCCGGGAAGGTGGTCTTGCCGTCGCTGGCCAGCGAGTCGTAGCGGCCTCCGGAAGCCACCGAACCCAGCTTCTCCGAACCCACTAGGAAAGTCTCGTAGACCGTGCCGGTGTAGTAGTCGAGGCCGCGGGCGATCTTGAGGTCCGCCACCATGCGATCCGGCACGCTCTTGCTCGCCACCCGCACCAGCGCCGCCAGCTCCTCCAAGCCGGTATCCAACAACTCGTGGGTGACGCCCAGCGCGCGCACCTGATCGACGAAGGACTCGTCGGTCGACGAGATCCCCGCCAAATCCACACAGGCCTGCGCCTGGGCCTCTGACAGCCCGGCCTCGGTGGTGAGCAGCTCGATCACCGCTGCGGAGCCGATCTTGTCCAGCTTGTCGACGCGCTGCAGTACGGCGGCCGGGTCTTCGATGCCCAGGCCACGGTAGAAGCCTTCGGCCAGCTTGCGGTTGTTCACGTGCAGTCGCACCGGCGGCAGGCCCAGGTCGACGTGCAGCTTCTCGAACACATCCAGCGCCACCAGCGGGATCTCCACGTCGTGGTGCGCCGCCAGCGCCCCCTGGCCGACGATGTCGATATCAGCCTGCAGGAACTCGCGGTAGCGACCCTCCTGAGGACGCTCGCCCCGCCACACCTTCTGAACCTGGTAGCGCCGGAAAGGAAACGTCAGGTGTCCGGAGTTCTCCAGCACGTAGCGGGCGAACGGCACCGTCAGATCGAAATGGAGCCCCAACTCGTCGGCTTCGCCCTCCGCGGCGTGCAGCCGGCGCACGACGTAGATCTCCTTGTCGATCTCGCCCTTGCGCGCGAGTTGGCTGAGCGGCTCGACCGCGCGGGTCTCGATCGGCGCGAAACCGTGCAGCTCGAAGGTGCGGCGCACGATATCCAGGACGCGGTTCTCGACGAGGCGACCGGCGGGCAGGAACTCAGGGAAGCCGGACAGAGGCTTGGGACGCACGAGTGTGGCCTTTCTCTACAGGAAGGGGTTGGAGGCGATCTCCGCCGCCATGGTGGTCGCTTGCCCGTGCCCGGGCAATACCGAGAGATCCGATTCGAATCGCTCGACCATGGCGGCGAGCGACGCTCGCATCTGGGTCATGCTACCGCCGGGCAGGTCGGTGCGGCCGATGGAGCCCTTGAACAAGACGTCTCCGGAGAACAGGAGCTGTTCTGTGCCATCGCTGACGTGCAGCAGCGTGGAGCCTGCGGAGTGCCCCGGGGCGGGCGTCGGCACGATGCGCAGTCCGGCCAGTTCCATGGCGCCGTCGTAGTCGCGCACGTCGCTGACCGCGGGCAGCGCGTCGCGTCCCAGGAACTGGTGGATGAGCGGCATCATCTGCACCCCCAGACCGGCCGACGGCGTGGTCAGCATCGGCTGATCCGCCGCCGCGCAGTACAAGGGGATGTCGTATTCCGAGGCCAGCAGATGCGCGTCGCCGACATGGTCGATATGTCCGTGAGTGGCCAGCAGCGCCACCGGCTTCAGCTCCAGCCGGTCCAATTCGGCGACGATCGAGCCGGCCCCGAGGATGCCGGGATCGATCACGACACACTCACCGCCCTCTCCGGAGCCGGAGACGAGGTAGGCGTTCGCCTCCCAGGGAGAAACGATGATCCGCGAGACAAGCACGAGAGCATTCTAGAAGCCCAGCGCCCTCCCGCCTATCATCAGAGTGGACAATCCGGCTAATGTGGGCCCATGAGCCAACAGCAAGCGCCCGCCGACTTTGGCCGCGTCGATCCGGACGGCACGGTTTACGTCATCACGGGTGACACCGAACGAAGCGTCGGACAGATCCCCGACTCCACCCCCGAGGAGGCCTTGGCCTTCTACGTGCGCCGGTACGAGAACCTGGCGGCAGAGGTCACTCTGCTGGAATCCCGGTTCGCCGCCAAGGCAATGTCGCCGGAGGAGGCCAAGAACGCGATCTCCTCTGCGAAGAACAACGTGGCCACCGCCAACGCCGTGGGCGACCTGGATGCCTTGACGACGCGACTGAGCGCGTTGGAGGAGCAGCTGCCCGCGCAGATCGAGGCACGCAAGGCCGCCCGTGCGGAGCAGAACGCCGCCACGATCGCGTCGAAGCAGGCGATGGTCGAGGAAGCCGAAACCCTGGCACAAGGCGAGGATTGGCGAGGCGGCGTGGATCGCTTCCGCAGCCTCCTCGAGGAGTGGAAGGCCCTCCCCCGGGTCGACCGCGCCACCGACAACGAACTGTGGCACCGCTTCAGCTCGGCACGCACCACCTACACCCGTCGCCGCAAGGCGCATTTCGCCGAACTCAATTCGCGCCGCGACGCCGCCAAGGCTCTCAAGGAGGCCATCATCGCGGAGGCCGAGCCGCTGGCTCAGTCCACCGACTGGGGCGCCACCTCTGCCGCTTTCCGCGACCTGATGCGCCGGTGGAAGGCCGCGGGCAGCGCCCGCCGCGCGGAGGACGACCAGCTGTGGGCACGTTTCCGCGCCATCCAGGACTCCTTCTTCGACGCCCGCACCGTGGCGCAGAGCGCTGTCGACGGCGAGCAGGCCGAGAACCTGGCCGCCAAGACCGCCCTCGTCGAGCAGGTGGAGAAGGATCTGGAGGGGGTCACCGAGGCCGACCGTGCCAAGTCGATCTACCGCGATTTCCTCGCCAAGTTCAACGACCTGGGTCATGTCCCCCGCGGGGCCATGCGCGATCTCGACGTCCGCGTGCGTCGCGTCGCCGACAAGGTCACCCAGGTGGAGAACGACGAATGGAAGCGCACCGACCCCGAAGCCCGCCGCCGGGCCGAGGAGACGGTGGCCATGTTCGAGGCTCAGATCGCCAAGCTGAACAAGGACCTTGAGGCCCACGAGGCCAAGGGCGACGCCCGCAAGGTCAAGGACGCCAAGCAGTCCATCGCCACTTACCAGAGCTGGCTGGACCAGGCCCGAGCCACGCTGGAGGAGTTCACCTCGTAGGTGGCCCCGCCGGCGTCACTCAGCCGTTGACCCGATAGACGTCATAGACCCCTGGCACCTTGCGCATCACGTTGATCACGTGCTGCAGGTGCCGGGGGTCTGGCGATTCGAAGGTGATCCGCCCGCTGAACTCATGCTGTTTGTTCGTGGTGATGTTGGCCGACAGGATATCGATGTGCTGCTCCGAGAGGGCGGAGCTGACGTCCGAGAGAAGCCGCGCCCTGTCGATGCCCTCGATGTGGATCGTGACCAGATAGGCGCCCTCCGACTGATCCGTCCACTCCACCTTGATCAGCCGCTCCGGCTGTTCCCGGAGCGCCGGCACGTTGGAGCAGTCGGCTCTGTGCACGGAGACCCCGTCGCCCCTGGTGACGAAGCCGATGATCTTGTCCCCCGGCACGGGGTAACAGCACTTGGCGAACTTGGCCACCACCGAGTCGTCGCCATCCACCAGCACCTTGGCTTCCCGGGAGGCGCGTCGAGGCTTGCGTTCGACGACCACGTCCTCGCTGACGGTGTCGACGGCTTCGTCTTCGCCGCCGTGCAGGGCGATCAGCTTCTCGACGAGGCCCTGCGCGCCGATGTGCCCCTCGCCGATCGCGTTGTACAGCGCGGGCACGTCCTTTTGCCCGAGCTCGTTGGCGACGGCCGTGAGGTTCTCGAGCGTCAGCAACCGCTGCAGCGGCATGCCGGTGCGGCGGATGTCTTTGGCCAGGATCTCCTTGCCGGCCTCGATGCTCTCGTCGCGCCGCTCGCGGCTGAAATAGGCCTTGATCTTCTGCCGGGCCCGGCTGGAGACGACGAAACTCAGCCAGTCGCGGCTGGGTCCCGCGTGCTCCGATTTCGAGGTGAGCACCTCCACCTTGTCGCCCTGGGAAAGGGGCGTGGACAACGACACCAGGCGTCCGTTGACGCGGGCCCCGATGCATCGATAGCCCACCTCGGTATGCACCGAGAAGGCGAAGTCGACGGGGGTGGCCCCGACGGGCAGCGCCATCACCTCGCCCTTGGGGGTGAACACGTAGATCTCGTCGGAGTTGATCTCGAACATCACGGAGTCGAGGAACTCGGAGGGGTCTGCGGTCTCCTTGGACATCACGCCCAGTTGGTGCATGGCCTTCAGGCCCGCCTCCTCCGGGGAGACGCCGGCCCGCAGGTCTTCCTTGTACTTCCAGTGGGCCGCAACACCGTATTCCGCGCGACGGTGCATCTCGTGGGTACGGATCTGGAACTCCACCGGTTCGTTCTGATCGCCCAGCACCGTGGTGTGCAGCGACTGGTACATGTTGAACTTGGGATTGGCGATGTAGTCCTTGAACCGCCCCGGAATCGGTTTCCAGGCAGCGTGCGCCACACCCAGCACGGCGTAACAGTCGCGCACCTCGTCGACGAGCACGCGCAGCCCGATCAGGTCGTAGATGTCGCGGAAGTCCCGTCCGCGCACGATCATCTTCTGATAGATCGAGTAGTAGTGCTTGGGCCGGCCGTAGACCGTCGCCTTGATCTTCGCCTCTGCCAGCAGCCCTTGGAACTCCGAGATCAGCTGCCGCAGATAACGATCGCGGCCGGGCGCCTGGCCGGCGACCATCTCGACGATCTCCGCGTAGAACTTGGGCTCCAGCACCTGGAAGGCCAGATCTTCGAGTTCCCACTTGATGGTATTCATGCCCAGGCGATGCGCCAGCGGGGCGAAGATGTTCAGCGTCTCCGTCGCGATCCGGGCTTGCGACTCGGGCTTCATCGCCCCTAAGGTGCGCATGTTGTGCAGCCTGTCGGCCAGCTTGATCACCAGCACCCGCACCTCTTCCGAGGTGGCCATGATCATCTTGCGGATGGTCTCGGCCTTGGCGGTCTCGCCGTAGGTCAGCTTGTCCAGCTTGGTAACGCCGTCGACCATGTGGGCGATCTCTTCGCCGAACTCCTCGCGCAGCTGCTCCAGCGTGTACGGCGTGTCCTCGACGGTGTCGTGCAGCAGCGCCGCCGCCAGCACCGGCTCGGTCATTCCCAGCTCCGCCAGGATGGTGGCCACCGCCAAGGGATGGGTGATGAAGGGATCACCCGTCTTGCGCATCTGCCCCTCGTGGTACCTCTCTGCGGTGCGGTAGGCGCGTTCGATGAGGGCGAGGTCGGCCTTGGGGTGGTTACCTCTGACGATCCGGAACATGGGATCCAGCACCGCCACCTTGGGCTGCACCGCGCCGAGCCGCGCGAGCCGGTGGCGCATGCGCAGCCGTGGCGGCGGGGGTACGTCCGACGCCATCACGCCAGAGGGTTCTGCCATGAACTCCACCTCCACTGTCCGCTGGGCTGTCTGCCCATAGTACTTGTCTAGTCGCCGTTCACGTCCCGCAACGAACCGGCACTCGCGTGGCTGGCTTTGCGCACCACGATGAGCTCGTCGCCTACCTCGATCCGGGCAGCCGTGGAGTCGTAGTAGCGGCGCAGGGTGCCGTTGCGAATCAGGCCGATCACCCTCTCGCCCTTGACCGCCGACGGCGGCTGGCCCGCCTCCTCGGAGGTCGCGAGACGCTGATGCACCTCTAGCCCTTCGCCACCGGTCAGCAGGTCCTGGATGATCGTGCCGAGTTCGGGTCCGATCGCCGAAAGCCCGACGAGCCGGCCGACGGTCTCCGACGAGGTCACCACCGAGGTCGCGCCGGATTGCTTGACCAACGGAACGTTCTGGTGCTGCCGCACGGCCACGACGATGCCCGCGGAAGGATTGAGCTGGCGCACAGTGAGCGTGGCGAGGATCGCGGTGTCGTCCCGGCCCAGCGCGATGATCACCTCGCGGGCCTTGGAGATCTCCGCGCGACGCAGCAGATCGCGCCGGGTGGCATCGCCCAAGAAGGCCGCGATGCCATCGAAGTTAGCGTCCTCGATGGCCGATTCACTGGCGTCGATAACCACGATCTTCTGGGGCGACTCGCCGTGCCGGCGCAGAGTGTTGACGGCGCTGCGGCCCATGGTGCCGTAACCGATGACGACGACGTGATTGCGCATCCTTCTCCTCCATTGCATGTCGCGGATGCTGCGGCTGCCTTCGTTGGCGAGTACCTGAATCGTGGTGCCCACCAACAGCACCAGGAAGCCGATGCGCATCGGCGTCATGACCAGCACATTGATCAACCGAGCCTGCTGCGTCACCGGAGTGATATCGCCGTATCCAGTGGTGGTGAGCGTCACCGTCGCGTAGTAGAGCGCGTCGATGAAGGAGATCCCGTCCCCTGCGGTGTTATCCACATAACCCGCCCGGTCCAGCCATACCAGCAGAGTGCCGGCGAGCAGCAACAACAAAGCCAGCAGCCCCCGCCTCGCCAGCTCCTTGATCGGTGAGCGAGCGATCCTTGGCAGGTTAACCAGCGAGTGGGGAGCCCCCGCTGGAGGGCGCATTCTGGCCATGGCTCATACTTGCAGCAAAGACGAGAGTTGGTCGATCCCCGACGCGGCGAGCCGCTCGCGTCCAGGCAGAGCGGTGAGTTCGACCACCACGGCCACCTGAGCCAACGAGGCCCCGGCCTGGCCCAGCAACGCCGAGGTGGCGGCGACGGTTCCACCGGTGGCCAGCACGTCGTCGACGATCAGCACCCGCGACCCCGGACGGATCGCGTCGGTGCGCATGGTCAGGGTCTCTTGCCCGTACTCCAGGTCGTAAGACTCCTCGAACAGCTCGCCCGGAAGTTTTCCCGGCTTGCGCACCGGGACGAACCCGGCGCCCAAGGCCAGGGCGACGGGGGCCGCGAAGATGAATCCCCGCGCCTCGATGCCGACGACATGATCGACGTCATCCGGCGCCAGCGCCACTAATCGATCGATCGCCGCGCGGAAACCGTCGCCCGAGGCCAGCAGCGGGGTGATGTCCTTGAACAGCACCCCCGGCTTCGGATAGTCGGGAAAGTCCCGCACCAGCGCCGCGATGTCCACGCCCATCAGCTCTTCTTCCGCGCCGCGCGAGTCTGCTTGGCGCGCCGCCGCTCCCGTTCTTCGCGGGAAGCGTCGTGTTCGACGAGAGCCTCCTCGGCCTTAGCCGCGGTCGTGATGCTGGCCGCCATCTCCGTGCTGTCCTGCGGGTTCTCGCGGTGCTCGGCGCGGCGCTGGGAACGCGCCACACGACGCTCCAGCTTCTCGCGGTGCGCAACCATGCTCGGCTCACGCTCCTTCAACCACACCAGCAACGGCACGGCGAGGAACAGCGACGAGTACGCGCCGGCGATCATGCCGACCAGCAGCGCGAGGCCAAGATCCGCCAGGGGCGCGCTCTGCAGGACGCTGCCCGCGATGAACAACGCCGCCACCGGCAGCACGCCGATGATGGTGGTATTCAGCGACCGCACGATCACCTGGTTCGCAGCCAGGTTGGCCTGCTCGCCATAGGTCTTGTCGGTGTCTTCGAGGCCCTTGGTGTTCTCGCGGACCTTGTCGAACACCACCACGGTGTCGTAGAGCGAATAACCCAGGATTCTTGAAGGATGGGTGAGGACGCCGATCACCGTGGACGGGCTCACCGAAAACGGAGCCCCACCAGGCATGGAGTCTTACCGTGACCAGCAGGTCGTGCCCGAGGCGGCGATGGCGGCCCGCAGTGACATCTTCCAGTTGCGGAAGTAGATGCCGATCAGCAGCATCACCAAACCGAGAAGGCCGCCAGCGCCACGGTGCCTTGCCGGGAGATCTCCTCGCCCCAGGAGGCGCCGATGGCGTTATAGGTGACCTGATCGGAGAGACGCTCGCCATCTGGGCGATCTCTCCGCGCAGGGTGTAGGCTCGTCGGAACTCAGGATCCGGGTCTGGATACGAATCAACTTGGTCGCCAATGGAGAAGACAGAGGCGCCGAGATCGTCGATGGTGAAGTCCTGGGCGGCAGAGCGCACCGTATCCACCGTGGTGGCGCTCACCTCCCATGGGAACGCAAGAGTCGGTTCCTCCGATCTGAACTCGATGCCCAGCGTCAGGCCGCGGAAGATCAGCGCAGGATGCTGGCGCCATCAGGGCGCCGGTGATGATGAACCACTGCTTGCTGTTCTTGATGAAGTTGTAGCTGACCTGACCGGTGTAGAGCCGATGGGCCAGAGAGAGTGCTTCTTGGGGGCTTCCATCATGCCTCCTGAACGACGGTGGTCGGACGGCGGCGCCACTGCGCCAGCCAGCGAGTCACAGGGAGACGCCCATGTCGGCGTTGAGGCCGGAGGCTTATGGCCCTGGCCGAAGAACTGGTGCGGCCCAACAGCCTGACCAATGGGACGGTGAAGAAGAAACACACGGCCAGGTCGATCAGGGTGGTCAGTCCGAGGGTGAACGCGAGCGCCAACCCCGCCGAAGGCGACGGGAAGAAGAGCACCACGGCGGACGCAACGGGAGGACCGCGTCAGAGACGACGATGGTGCCGCGTGCCTTCTGCCACCCCGGCACGATCGAGGAGGTGAGGCTTCGTCCGTCGCGGATCTCGTCTCGGATGCGTTCGAAGAAGATCACGAAGGAGTCTGCGGTCACCGCGATACCGACGATCGCACCGGCGACGGCCGGCAGGCTGAGCGCGAGGCCCACGGCTTCACCAGCAGCACCATCACCGCGTATGTCGTCGCCGCCCCGGCGACGCGAGGAGCCGGTCACCACGATGCCGAAGACCTCGGTAGTAGAAGAAGGCGTAGAGCGCCACGTTCCCAGGCCCACCACGCCCGCGATGACGCCCACGCGCAGTTGCTCGCCGCCCAGCGTCGGTGAACTTTCCACCTGAGAGGTCTCGAGTCGAGGGCAGGGCACCGAACCCAGGCACGTTGGCCAAACCGGTGGCGGTATCGGCCGTGGAAGTTGCCGCGGATCAGCGCTTCGCCGTTCGGATCCCTGCGGGTCTCCACCGTGGCGGCGGAGCGCACCACGCCGTCGAGCACGATCGCGAACATGTTGTTGGGGTACGGCCGTGCCGACGGCGAACCGGTGAGCCTGGTCCAGCCGCACGGGCGCCCTCGGAATCGAAGCTGAGGGTCACGGCGTAGCTCAGGTCGCCCTGCGGGATGCCGGAGGACGCGGTGGTGACGTTCTGACCCTGAATGGCCACGGGGCCCAACAAGTACTTCTGGAGGCTGTCCTCGTCGCAGACGACGATGGCGAGTCCATCCGCTCGGTGACGTCGTCAGTGCACTGGAAGTCCTCGAACAACGCCATGTCGGCATCGGAGGCTGGTAGGCCAGCACGTCCTCGATAGGCAGCACCTGCTCATCCTCCAGGCTGAGCGGACGGCTCGTCGGAGGCCTCCGGCGACGCCCTAGGGCGTCGTCGGCGGGCCCGGCAACGGATCCAGGCTGGGTTCTCCGTCGGGATCGGCGGGCGGGTGCTCGACCACCGCGCCCATGATCACCGGACGGAACGCCAGGCGCGCCGTGGCGCCGACCAGGTCGACGAGATCGTCGCGGCTGATGTTCGGCGCGGAGACATTCTGATGTTGCGATCGCCGCCGTCGTCACCGCAGCTTCATACGCCGAGGCTGTCCGCGCCTGCTGGATGATGCCGCGTGCCAAGCTCCAGCGTCGCGGGAACACGCTGTCGTTGGAAGGCGGTGAGGGTGATCGTCATGCCGCCTCTGCAGATCAAGGCCAAGTTTGGGCGTCCACGTGCTGGTCGTTGCCATGATCACGTACAGGAGGCCGATCATAGGAAGACGCTGAGCGTCACTCCTGGGCGTGATTTGCTGCGCAGTAGCCACGGTCGGTCTGTATTCCTACTGCTGCGGCTGTTCTCGTCGGTGTTATCGAAGTGGCTCCCGGTCGGCGGGAGCCTCCGGGGGCCTCGTCGATCACAGGCTCGTCGGGAACGCGGGTCTCGTGCTCTCGAAGTTCGCGGTGATCTCCTCGAACGATCCAGGTCGTTCGACGCCACGTCGTCCTCGGGAGCCTCGGTGTCCTCCGGCAGATCGTCGGTGAACACGAACTCTTCGTCGCTGTCTCCGACGACGCGCGCCACGTTGCCCTTGAGCACGGTGATCTCGACGCCCGGGGGCGAGATTCGACGATCATCTGACGCTCACCGGTGTGCACGACGGTGGCGAAGATTCCGCTGATGAGCAGCACGCGGGTGCCGGCCTCGATCGAAGGGCGATCAGCGCCTGGTGCTCCTTCGCCCGCTTCTGGGGACGAATCATGAGGAAGTACATAATCGCGCCGAAGGCGCGATCTCAATGATGAAATCCATGGGTTCTCAAAACCTATTCGAGTTGAAAGTGGTTGTCGGCCATCGGCCAGGATGGCCGATCAGGCTGTGGGGTCGTCGAAGAGCCCTGGCGTGGTGGGCGCCGGAGCGGACCTGGAGGTGTAAATAGGCGGCCGCGGTGGCGATCCACGCCCCCGCGGGGCGCAGCATCAGGCCCTCACGGATGAGGGAAGGGCTCAGCCACTTCCGCCACGGTGTCGATCTCCTCGCCGACGCTCAGCGCCAGCGTCGACAGCCCCACCGGTGCGCCGGTGAACTTGATGCAGAGGTCTCCAGCACCTGGCGGTCGAGCCGGTCGAGCCGCGCTCGTCCACCTCGTACAACTCAGTGCCGCCTGAGCGACGTCCAGATCCGGTGGATCACGCCCATACACCTGGCCGTAATCGCGCACGCGCTGCAGCGGCCGGTTGGCAGTCAGGGGGTTCCCGCGACCAGCTGGCCACCTCCACGGCCGCGTCCGTGGAGACGGTCACACCGAGCTTCTCGGCAGATGAACGACTGATGCGGGCGAGGTCGGCCGCATCGTAGAGAAGTCAAGGTTGGCGATAAACCCGAATCGATCGCTTGCAGGGCCCGGAAGCAGCCCGGCACGCGTGGTGGCCCCACCAGCGTGAAGAGAGCGGCTCGATGGGGATCGCCGTAGCCCCGGGCCTGCCCACCACCACGTCCACCGGAGTCTTCCATCGCCAGGTGAGCAGTTCCTCGGCGGGACGCGACGGCCGATGGATCTCGTCGAGGAAGAGCACCTGCTCGTCGAGGCCAGACAGGATCGCGGCCAGATCGCCCGCGTGCTGGATCGCGGGTCCCGAGGAGATGCGCGGCTTCGGTGCCCAACTCGTTGGCGATGATCATGGCCAACGTCGTCTTGCCAGCGCCCCGGCGGTCCCGACAGCAGCACGTGATCGGGTGCCGGTGCCCGGTGCTGCGCCGCGGCGGGTACGAGCGAGCTGATCGCGCACGCGGGGTTGGCCGTGGAAGTCGCCCAACCGCTTGGGACGCGGCGCCGCCTCGGTCGCGCTCCTCGGCGGTGGCCTCGGGATCGATCGGACGTTCCATCATCGCCTCGCCAAAGAGTTCAGCGCAGATCGCATCAGCTTGGCCAGCCGATATCCGGATCTTCCTCGACGAGGTGGGCCGGCATCACAGGCGGAGCCGGCATCGCGGGCAGACAGCCGAGGCTCTGCAACCCGTCGATCACCTGGGTGCGCCAGAGTTCGGCCTCCCGGCACGGCGGGAGCCTCCTGCTCCGGCTGCTCGTCGGCCCCCAGCACCAGCACCTTGTCTTTCGGGCTCCAGCACCAGTTTCTGGGCGCCCTTTGCGTCCGATACCCGGCACCGCGCACAGCCGGTTCAGATCCTCGGCGAGCACCGCTCGTCGTAGCTCCAGGCGCCCAGCACCGAGACCACGGCCACGGCCAGCCGGGGCCGACGCCGGAGGCGGTCTGCACCAGGCTCGAAGGCCTCGCGCTCGTCCGCACTCAGGAATGCGAACAGGACAACGAGTCCTGGCGCACCACCATACTGGTGTAGACCGTCGAGACCTCTCCGGGGCGCAGCGCCGCTGCGGCCGCAGGCGTGGTGGTGGCGCGATAGCCGACGCCGTGGACATCGATCACGAACCAGGTGGCTCCAGCGGTCGACGGTGCGGTGGCCTGCGGATCATCGCCTTCCCTTCGCTGCAACCAGCGCCGCGGCATAACAGTTGGTGGCGGGCGCCCGCCACAGATGGCGCACCGCGATCGCGATCGCGTCGGCGGCGTCGGCGGGTTGGGCGGCGCGTCGAGTTTCAGCGACCGCTGTCGGCTCACCTGGGCCTTATCGGCGCGACCGGAGCCGGTCACGGCCGTCTTGACCTCGCTGGGCGTATGGAAGGCAACCGGCAACCCAGCCCCGCGCCCCCACCAGGCCGCCACGCCGGCGCATCTGCATGTCAACCACCGAATGCAGGTTGTGCCTTGCGCAAAGACCCGCTCGATCGCCATGAAAGCTGGACGATGCTCGTCAGCCACTCCTGGTTCCGGCCTCCAGTCGCACCAGGCGGCCGAGCCACGTCCAGGTCGGGCGGCGGTACGAGGCGACACCGACGGCGATCAGGCGAGGAGCGGTACCCACTGCGCCTTCGGTGACGATGCCGATGCCGCAGCGGGTCAAGCCGGGATCGATGCCGATGACGCGCATGAGAGAAGGACTAACTAGTCCTCGTCCTCCAACGCGGCGGCGACCTCCGGGGTGAGATCGATGTTGGTGTAGACGTTTTGCACGTCGTCGAATCGTCGAGCGCGTCGATGATCCGGAAGACCTTCTGCGCGGCCTCGACGGTGTCGATCGCGGTGTCGTAAGAGGCCACGAACTGCACTTCGGCGGAGTCGTAGTCGTATCCGGCGGCCTGGATGGCCTTGCGCACTTCGACGGTGTCGTTGGGATCGCAGATGGCTTCCCAGTTGTCCCCGTCGTCGTTGACCTCTTCGAGGCCGGCTTCCGCGCGGCCTCCAGACGTCATCCTCGCTGATCTCACCGGTGGCCTGCGCCTTGGGCACCACGACCCGCCCTTGCGGGAGAAGAGCCGCTGGACCGAGCCGACATCAGCGATGGTGCCGCCGTTGCAGGTGACAGCCACCCGGACACGTCGGAGGCGGAACGGTTGCGGTTGTCGGTGAGGCACTCGATCAGAATGGCCACGCCCGCGGCGCCGTAGGCCTCGTACATGATGGTCTCGTAGTCGGCACCGCCGGATTCGGCGCCGGAGCCGCGCTTGACGGCGCGATCGATGTTGTCGTTGGGTACCGAAGACTTCTTGGCCTTCTGAATCGCATCGAACAGCGTGGGGTTGCCTGAAGGATCCCCGCCGCCCAGCCGCGCGGCCACCTCGACGTTCTTGATCAGCTTGGCGAACAGTTTGCCGCGCTTCGCGTCGATAACAGCCTTCTTATGCTTGGTCGTCGCCCATTTGGAGTGTCCGGACACAGGGCTCCCTTCAGATCATCGCTCTCGAATTGCCAGGTTCACTCTACCGGGTCCAGATGCGGCTGCCCTTTTCCTCCGTGCGTGGCGCGCCTTGCCGCCAGAGCCGTCGCCACCGTGGCGCGGCCTCGGGCTCCTCGGCGACGTCCGTGCCGCGACGTCGCTCAACCTCCCACCACGAGAGGTCTCCTTCGGCCACGAGGCGTTCCACCCGAGCCTGCAACACCCCGGTGGCCTCGCCCAAGCTGCGCCCGCGCAGGTAGATCGGTGCGCCGAAGCGGATCGAGACCTTGGGCTTGGTGCGAAGCGCCAGGCGCAGGATCTCGCGCAGCCCGATCGTGCCGACGACGCCGACGGGAATCAGGGCCACGTTGTGCTGGCTGGCCAGCGCCGCCGCCTCGGAATCGAACTCGCCCACCAGCCGGCCCCCGGACGGGTGCTGCGACATCACCACGGCGTTCTTGCGCCGGCCGAGCGCCCGGCTGGGTCCCTGGAGCACGGGCCTCAGGCGGCGAGGCAGCGCCATCCGCAGCACCTGGTATCCCAGCTGACCGCAGTGGTTGACACCCAGCACGAACGGGGTCTGTACACCGGTGAGGGCGTCGGCGCCGACCACCTCGAAATCGACGCGCAGGTTGAGCCAGCCGGTGACGTGCGGAGCCAGGACGTCCGACAGGCTCACGCGCAGCGGGTGACTCGACTCTCGGGGCGGGGCGCCCGTGGGCGGCTTTGTCTTGCGTCCCCATCCGGAACGCGCCAGACGGGTCAGGTCACCGAAGAGCGTGACGCGGGGGCGCTGCCGCGATTTACGATCCAGCGCCCAGCTGTTGAGCTCGCGCGCCATCATCGCACGACGCCCAGAACCTGCCCCGGGCCACGCAGATAGGTGATCGCGGGGTGCGAGCCGACGGAATCGGAGGCGATCTCCAAGGCATCCGCGTAGGTGGAGGCCGCCCGATGGCCAAGCAGCGCCGCGGTGCGACGGTTGCCTCCCACCCAGATGATGTTGCCCAGCCCACGGCTGGCCTCGGCGATCCGGTACCAGGTCTGGAAGGCCTGCAGGGGGTGATCGGAGAAGTGCTTGCGATACAGGTCGAGGTACCACTCGTCCGCGCAGGCGCGGTCTTCGAAACGCTCCCGGATCTTCGCGGGATCGGTGGTCTCCGGGAGAACCGTCGCGTAGAAATCGGAGGCGGCCGCTTGCCGACGGTTCGAGAACCGCGGCACCAGGGGGTGGAAGGCGATCACGGTGGCACCTTCGCGGGCCAGCGGCGTGCCGTCATGGCTGCCGGCCAACTGCACGAGGGCACGCTCGGCAGCGCCGATCGGCGAGCCGTCGGGGTCGCCCTCGTCGAAGGTGGCTCCCCACACGGAGGTGACCAGCACGTCAGCCTGTCCGGGCACCTCCACCAGGTTCGCCGCACGCCACGCATCGCGCGCCTGCGAAGACACCTGTGCGGCGGCGCCGCCGATCACGTCCAGCACGGCGTAATCTGCCACCTGCTGGCCGTAGAGCTGCTGGGTGCCTTGGGTAGGCATGGCGGCGACCAGCTGGCGTGCACCCGCGAAGGCGAGTTGATCCCCGAGGCGCCATTCCCATTCGCGTTTGGCGGCGAAGCGCAGGGAACGCACCGGCAGCGGCTGACCGACCACGGCCTCGACCGCGAAACCGTTCACCTTCTCCTCGACGAGGCCTGCAATCCGCTCGACCAGGCCCGGATCCGCTCCGGGGGCTCCCGCGGCACGCAGCGTCTCGACGTCGACCAACCCGCGAGCGAAGGCGCAGCCGTCGCGGTTGGAGGCCCGCACCCCCACGCTGACCACGAGATCCGAGACCGCCACTCGGCGGTTGAGCTTGACGGGCACCCCGTCCACGTCGCCCAGCGAAATCAGGTCGTCGGTGGTGGCGTCGTGGCTGGTGATCAAACCATCCGGCAGGAACGAGGTGGCCACCCGCTCGCCCAAGGCCCGGGTGATCTCCGGCACGCTCCAGCGCTTGGCCAGCCCGTTGGCAATGACGAGCTGGACATCGTCGACCCCGGCCACGGCGGCGAGCTCGAGGATTCGCTCGACGATGCTGCGCCGCACGTCGAACCGCATCCGGGGCTGTAGCTGGGGCTCGTCGAGGACGACGATGGTGAGGGTGGTGGTTGGCGTCAGCAGCGCGGCGAGCGGTTCCTTGCCGAGCGGCGATTCCAGGGCGGCGTCGATCAGCTCGACGGGGTTGGCCGAGGCCACCGCATCAGCGGGATAGAGCACCTTGGTGCCGAGGCCGAAGCGCTCCAGGCGCATACCCGCGCCCGCCATGGTCAGCAGCGCTGGGGTCTTGTCGTCCACCTCGAGGACGAAACCGGGACGAGACATTGATCTCCTCAGACTTTCTCTTGCGCGCCTAGATGGCGGGCATCTTCCAACGCGGGATGGGGGACATGGCAGGCCAATCGACGATGGACCATCCGCTTTGCCGGGCGGCCCTCATCAGCGGTACGTCGGGGCTGACGGCAACGGGATTGCCGACGGCTCGCAGCATGGGGAGGTCGACGTGGCTGTCGGCGTAGCCGAAGGACTGCGCCAGGTCGATCTCGTGCAGCTTGGCGTAGTGGTGGAGCCAGGCGGAACGCGACTCCCCCACCATCGGCGGCCCGCTGAGGAAGCCCGTGCAGAGCCCTTGATCGTCGGTGGCCAGATCGGCCGCGACGATGGTGTCGAACAACCCTTCGAAGGGTCGAGTCAGCGGGCGGATCACACCGGTCATCAGGATGGTGGTGTGGCCGGCGTCGCGGTGCTCGCGGATGCGCCGGATGGCCTCGGGCGACATCCTATCGAGGATCAAGGGGGCGAGACGTTCGTCGACGTACTGCTCCAGCGAGGTCAGATCTGCCCCGGCGTAGCGGCGGTAGATGGAGCGCAGGAAGACGCCTCGGTCGCGTCGCTCCGCACCCAGGTAGCCGGGCAGGCGGCCGATCACGGTGGCCAGTTCGCGGACTCGCCCCAGCGGGCTGAGTTCCGGTAGCCGGGCCCACAGGTAGGTCTCCACCACGTTGGTGGCCATGACGGTGCCATCGAGATCGAAGGCGGCCAGCACGGTGCCCGGTTCGGCCGAACGCAGCCGCTTGAAGGTGGTGGCGCTGGCCTTGCGGCGTGTGCGCGCGGCCTCCAGCCGGCGCACCGGATTCGTGATGGCCGGTACGTGCACCTCTTGCAGGTAGTGCGTCCAGTCGAACGAGGCCGAATCGAAACCGAAGGATTCCTGGTCATCCGGGTGCAGCGAATTGTGCAGGGCGAGGGTGCAGTCGTCGACGAAGTGCAGTTCGGATTGCAGGTACTCGCCGTAGAGCGTCAAGTACTTGTTGAGGAACTCCAGCTGTTTGTCGGTCTTGTCCACCTGCGTCGCCAGGTTGCGGGTGAGCTTGCTGCGGGGCGCGAAGGTCAGCGCCTGATTGGCCAGTCGGGTGGCGTAGGCGCCCAGCTTCATCAACCGCTCGACCGGCTCCGCGCCAGGGAAGTCCCAGGTGGCCAGGGGCGTTGAGCCCTGCCCGGACACGTACGGGTGTTCCTCGAAGTAGGCACGGATGTGCTCATAGATGCCGCGGAAGGTCAGCGGGTTCCGCGCACCGGAGCTGCAGTGGTAGAACTCCGGTTCTCCGATCTTGGGCTGCGTGGCGCAGACCGCGACGATGGCGTTGACCACGAAGTCGCAGGGGATGATGTCGATCACCGCGTCCGGCGAAGCCGGAAACTCCGGAAGCTGTCCGCGTCCGTAAGCCAGGATGATCGGGTCGGCCATCTTGAAACCTTCGATCCAGCCCGGGAAGGGGGTGGTCAGCGAGGATTCGACGATGGCCGGGCGCACCACGGAGACCTGGATGTCCTTGCCCATGTCTGCGACGACGCGCTCCCCCAACGCCTTGGCGAAGGTATAGACATCGGTCCAGCCCAGGGATCGCGCGCGCTCGGTGCCGGCGGCCACGAGCTCCGCCTTGACCCATTCCTGACGGCGGCGCTCGGTGTCTTCCGAGGTGGTGAGGTAGCCGGCCTGGCGGTGCAGCTTCTCGGCTTGCTTGCGAAGGATGGTCAGCTGCTCGGAGCTGCGCGAGCGCGCTTCGACGTGCTTCTTCATCGCCAGCGCGGCCGCGGCTTCCTTCTCGTAGTCCACGTCGTGGACGTGGGCGGCTTCCGGAATCGCACCGCGACGGCGTCCCGCGGTGTAAGCGGTGGAGATGTGCACGTAGTGCGGGATGCGCTCCAGGTTGCCGTCGGCGTCGGAGCAAGACTCGAGGAAGCGGCCCAGCAAGGCCTTGGTGCCCACCACGTTGGTCATGAAGGCTTGATCGATGGGTGGGTCGAAGGACACGTCGCCCGCGCAGTGCACCAGAACATCGATGTCGCGGGGCAACTCGGGGACTTCCGGCAGATCGCCTTCGATCACCTGGACGCGTTGCGCCATCAGCGGCTCGATGCCGCCGGAGGCCTGGACGATTTCTTTGAAGATCTTCTTGCCCAGCAGCTGCTGCACGCGCTTCTCCGCGGTGAGCGAGCCCTTGCGGCGCACGAGCACCGCGGTGGTGGTGTCTGGGCAATCGCTGAGGAAACGCCACAGCATCTGCTCGCCGATGAAACCGGTGACGCCGGTCATCGCGATCTTCTTACCCGCGAGCAGGTCGGCAATACGACCGTCCAGCAGCGGCGGCGTGTGCCGAGTGCGGGCCTGGCCGAACGTCGAAGCAGGCGCGTTAATCATCCGTGGACTCCCCTCGGGCCACCCGCAGCGCGTCTGCGAGGGTGAAGTTGCCAACATACAGTGCGGTGCCGATGATCGCGCCCTCGACGCCCTGGGGCACCAGCTCCCGTAGCCGCGCGAGGTCTTGAAGCTGGGAGATGCCGCCAGAGGCCACAACCGCCGCGTCGCTGCGCTCGCAGACCTCACGCAAAAGCTCATAGTTGGGGCCCGAAAGCATCCCATCAGAGGCCACATCGGTGACGACAAAGCGACGACATCCCGCTTGAGCCAGACGATCGACCGTCTCCTGCCACGGGCCGCCCTCGGTGGTCCAGCCTCGGCCGGCTACCCTGCCATCGCGCACGTCGATGGCGATCGCGATCCGCTCGCCGTGACGGCGCAGCACCTGTTCGCACCATTCGGGGTTCTCCAGGGCGGCAGTACCGATGTTTACTCGACGGCAGCCGGTGGACAGCGCCCGTTCCAGCGACTCGTCGTCGCGAATGCCGCCGGTGAGCTCGACGTTGATTCCGACCTCTGCGATCATCCGAGCCAGCACCTCGGCGTTAGAACCACGTCCGAAGGCGGCATCGAGGTCTACCATGTGCAGCCATTCGGCTCCCTCGTCACGCCACCGGACGGCGGCGGTGAGAGGATCGCCGAACTCCTTCTGGGTGCCGGCGATGCCTTGTACGAGCTGGACGGCCTGCCCAGCCTGCACGTCAACCGCTGGCAACAACTCCAATGCGTTCACGAAGCCCTACCTTAGTGGGCGAGCCGGACAGTCCCGGCAACTTGCTCAGGCCGTCCTGTTGTGGAAAAGCCGCGAGGATCGTAGGCCCGACGAAAATTCACGGACGCCCAGTCTGCTGCGCACTGCCTGTGTCATGATTCCTGTACCCGCGAGGGCGCGGGTGTCACTTCTTCGTGAGGCGGTGCGCTATGCGCATATGGGGGCGTCGATTCCTACTCCGGTCGCCCACGGAGACCAGCCCGGCTGCTCAGCCCGCCGGGATGCGTAGCACGAGCTACACCTAGGACACCTTCGATGGCCCCTCGCCGGTGCAAACGATCAAGGTACCTACACTTACGACCAGCTCGGCCTGCAAACCACTATTCCGTCCGCCGATGTCATCGAGAATCCTGCTGCTGGATGAGTTGATAAGCACATTGCGTGCGAGCTTACCTCCTGAGGTCGCGTCTCGCATGCTTCGAGTGAAAATCCCTGGTTGCCAAACGAGCCTGGCCTTCGATGTTTCACTTCATTATTTGCTCGGGCATACCATCGAATTGAGGTTGGAACCAATGCAGCCCAGTTAACCTGTCACTTTCATTATATGGTGGCTTGAAAAGCGTGTAAATGCAGTGAAAGTGCTCCTGGCTCAGGAGAACACCGGCCATCGATCGTCGAAGAGGGGAGCAAACATCTTGTCTCAGTCAGCGCAGTACGCCATATTTTACGCAACGAGATCACGTCAAAGATGGTAAATTTACGGCGATGGGTATCTCCGCAGAGGATTCTATCTGTCGCGGAGGAACAAAAGATCTCAGATCCGGGAGCGCCTCTTGGTGAACATACGAAGCCGATGTTCAGCCTCGATGGTTTTGCCCTCTCCTCAGTACCACCTGAGTTGCACACCTTTGGTGGTTTCGTGAGGGCGGGTCGGGTATCGGTGCTTGTCAGCGTGGTTTCGGTGGGGCTGTGGGGGCACTAATCACATCGGTAGAATCGGCGGGGTGAGCCCGTTCCTGCGTAAAGTGCGCACCGCCTCGGGGGCGACGGCGGTGCAGGTCGTGGAGAAGAAACACGGGCAGCGCAGGATTCTGGAGCATCTTGGCTCGGCTCATAGCGAGGCCGAGTTGGCGGCGCTGGTGGAGATCGGTATCCAGAAACTGAATTCGGGACAGGATCGTCTCGATCTCGGTGCTGACGATCAGGGCTCCCCGAAGGCTGCTGGGGCGGTCGTACGCGGGTCGGCGTCGCGACTGTTGGTCGATGTGGTGCGTAGGTCGTGGGACCGGCTCGGCTTCGGGATCGTGGATGATGAGGCGTTCTTCCAGCTCGTGCTCGCCCGGTTGGTAGAGCCGACCTCGAAACTCGACAGCCTCCGGGTGATCGGCGAGCTGGGGCTACCGGTTCCTCACCGCAACACTTTCAACAAAGCACTACGCAGATGCGCGGACAAGGCGTACCGCCAGCACATCAGCAAGGCGTGTTTCGATCACGTGTGGACCGGTGCTGGTGGTGATATCAGCCTTCTGCTCTACGACGTGACGACCTTGTATTTCGAGGCCGAGAAAGAAGACGATCTCCGCAAGAGTGGTTATTCGAAGGAACGCAGGGTTGATCCGCAGATCCTGGTCGGGCTGCTGGTCGACCGCACAGGGTTCCCGTTGGAGATCGCCTGCTTCGAAGGGTCCAAAGCTGAGACGTTGACGATCTTGCCGGTCGTGCAAGCGTTCCAGGAACGCCACCAGGTGGCGGACATGGTTGTGGTGGCGGACGCGGGAATGTTGTCGGCGAAGAACCTGCAAGACATCGACGAGGCTCAGTTACGGTTCATCGTCGGCTCCCGCACGACGAAGGCCCCGCATGATCTGGTCAAGCACTTCCACTGGCACGGGAACAACTTCACCGATGGGCAGATCATCGACACCATCACCTTAAAGCGTTGGAAGAGCGACCCTGAGGTGTTGAAGTCACGCTCGGAGCCCGTCTGGGACCCGGAGGAACACGCGAACGCGTGGCGGGCCATATGGTCCTACTCGGAGAAACGTGCCGCGAGGGACCGGTACACGTTGAACCAGCAACGCAACAAAGCGATCGGGATCATCGAGGACGGGAAACAGACCCGCAAGACCCGGTTCGTGAAAACCAGCGGCACGACCCTCACCTTCGACGAAGCCACCTACCAGCGGGCAGAGGCTCTGGTCGGGTTGAAAGGCTACGTCACCAACATCACCGCCACGGTGATGCCCGCAGCCGAGGTCATCAGTAGTTATCACGACCTATGGCATGTCGAGCAGTCGTTCAGGATGTCGAAACACGACCTCGCCGCCCGACCGATCTACCACCGCACCCGAGAAGCGATCGAGGCCCACCTCACCATCGTGTTCACCGCCCTCGCGATCGCCCGCGACCTACAGACCCGCACCGGATGGAGCGTCAGGAAACTCATCCAGACCCTCCGGCCACTACG
Source organism: Tessaracoccus sp. (assembly GCA_041393555.1). Classification (GTDB taxonomy): domain Bacteria; phylum Actinomycetota; class Actinomycetes; order Propionibacteriales; family Propionibacteriaceae; genus Arachnia. Next base: position 227,738 of record JAWKJW010000006.1, read on the forward strand.
CCACGTCACCATCCAGATCAACGGCCAAACGATCGAAGCCGCGCCAGGGATCCCGACCGATGTCCAGGAGATCCTCAAACGCGCGGGGCACTAAACGTGTGCAACTCAGGCGGCCAGCCGCCCGCAAGGCGAGCAAGCATCGTCCTGGCTACAAGCGAGATACACCGCCGGCAATGATCTCCTGCTCGGATTCAATGCCGTGCTCCAAGACCTTGACTGGGGACCTCGCGCGCCCCAGTTTGAGCAGGCCCTGCATGATCTCGCGCAGCACATCGGGCACACCGGACAGCGGCCAGAAGACACCCTCGGGCGCGGGCCGGACAACCTCTGGGCACTCCGCGACGGAGCGTTCTACGTCATCGAAGCGAAGAGTGGAGCGGACGCGGGTCACCCTGTGTACAAGAAGGACGCCGAGCAACTCTCGAACGCCATGGACTGGTTCCGGCAGCAGTACCCCAGCAGCGAGGCGACTCCGCTTCTCGTTCACCCGGAGGAGAAGTTCGACTCGCACGCAGCGATACCAACAGGCTGCCGGGTCATCACGACTGAACGGCTTGCGCGGCTCCGCACGTCCGTATCCGCGTTCGCGACAGGTCTCGCAACCAACGATGCGTTTCGTGACCCCGCTCGCGTCGCCAGCCTCTTGAACGATCACGGACTGAACGCGGCCAACTTCGTGCGCCGCTTCTCTGTTCCGGGACGGCAATATGGCCGCAATTAAACAAAATCGGTTTTTCGGGTGATGGGGAGGTGTTCGAGGCAACCGACGACTCCGGCGAGCATATGTCCGGGTTTTATTTGGCAAGTTGGCTATACCGTTACCAGGCCCGCAAAGACGAGGCAAAGCACATCGCCGAAGCATCAGCAAACGACGATCCTCACGCAGCGAGACTCCTCGGAGAGATGTTGCTTGAGGCAGGGAAACTCGTAAGGCAAGATACTGGCTGAAACGCGCGGCACCTCAGGATAGACACGCGGTTCGGCTTTTACGTCGCTCCACCCGGCGAATCAAGCGCGCCAAAAATCGCACGTGAACTCTATCGAGACGCCGGAATTTTCTTCGCTCCTGCAACCGTTGGGCTTGACTCGAAGGCTAGCGACTATAGGCGTCCGCTATTCAGATCAATATGCAAGACTCAGAATGACTCCTGATGAGCACACCGAGATACAAGAACCTCGATCGGGTTCAAGGATTCCGTCGAGCGCAATAAATGTGAACATCGCCGAGTATGCGTCCGGAAATTTGCCACTTTCCCACTTGAAAATGCTGCGGTCTCTATTTTTACACGTCGGGCCAGATCGGCCTATTCGCCCTGAAACCACCTCTTTGGAGTCGTTACCGCTCGCTCACTGTTCGGTCGTCAGACGAGCTTGCGCCCTTCCCCTAGCTGTTCCACCAGACGATCGCGCATCCGGTCGATCGCCACCATCAGCGCGCCGTCACGTACAGCCGCCTCCGAGTGAGGGCTCAGAATCACGCGCGGCGCCGTGAGACTCACCTCACCGATCTCTCGTTCGAAGATCTGGCGCAGGTTTTCCCCGGCATTGGCCAGGGGACCGCCGATCAGGATGGTGTCGGGATCGAGGGCCAAGACGATGGGACGCAGGCCATCGGCGACGCATCGCGCGATCTCGGCGGCGGCCGCAACAGCCTCGTGATCTCCCGCGCCTGCATCCGTGAAGAGCTCTTCCGAGCTCCGGCCCAGCCGGTCCACGGCCTCCCACAGTCTCCGCTCAGCCTCGTGGAACTTGTTGTCCACCTCCAGGTAGATCTCTCCCGCCGCCCCGTGGGCGCCATCCAGGATCTCTCCGTGAATGACGATTCCGCAGCCCACCGCCACATTCATATGCACCGCCAGAACGAGTGAGGCCTCCACCCCCGAGGCCACCGCTTGGCGGTACATCCATCGGGCCGCGAGTTTGGCGTCGTTGCCCACCATAACTCCGGCGTTCGGCCATCGCGTCGTCACAGGCCCACCCATCGCGTCGAGTACCCCGGGCTCAGCGAGTTCAGGATGCCGGCTGGAGTTGACGATCTTCCCTTCATGGACGATGCCCATGACGGCGATGATGACCGCCATGGTTCCCGGCTCCCGGGCACCCACCATGTGGTCCACGTGCTCTGCCACCTGAGACGCGAGTGACTCGCCCTCTCGAATATCGGTGCGCTCCGCCATCACGATCTGCCCGAACGCATCGGCGATCGCAATGTCGAACCAGCTATAAGCAATCACCACCACGCAGTATTCGTGGTGGCTTCTCAGCGGGTGATACACACTGAGCGGGCGCCCTATCCCCGAGGCGGGCCGGCCGGATCGCTGCTCGACAAGACCGAACGCCGTCATCAGGCGCAGGGTCTGGGTGAGGGTCGGCCGCGAGAGCCCGGTCAGGTCCACCAGTTCGGTCAGCGCCACAGGTTCGTCATCATCGAAGACGGCGTCGACAACCACGCGCATGTTGGCCTCCCTGATCCCGGCCAACGACGAATGGGTGGTGCTCCTCGCCATGGCGCCAGGATAGCGGTCCCCCGATTTTATTTTATAAGGCTCTTGCGAAACCCCCTTTTATATCTGTCATACTGAGGTGCGTCACCACGGGGGTGGCTATCGCACACGATGGAGTTGCACATGAAGAAGTGGAAGCCTTTGACGGCAGGGATGGCAGCGGTGGCGCTGCTGGCGACGGCCTGCGGTTCTGGCGGGGACCAAGGTGGGGACGCGTCTGCGCTCGACATCTGGCTGCCGCCGTTGGCGGTGGACAACGTCGACGCGGAACTCTGGGACGACATCCTGGCGCCGTTCGAGGAGGAAACCGGCATCGACGTCAATGTCACCATCGTGCCGTGGGACGCTTACGAGACCAAGTACCTGACCGGAGTCTCTTCCGGCCAGGGCCCGGACGTCGGCTACATGTACACCGAGATGATCGGCGACTACACCGCCAAGGATCAGATCGTCTCCCTCGACGAGTTCGTCACCGATGAGCAGCGCGAGAATCTGATCTTCCTCGATCGCGGCGAGATCAACGGCTCTCAGATGATGATGCCCTTCGTGGTAGGCGGAGCGCGCGTTCTGTTCTACAACAAAGAGCTCTTCTCTCAGGCCGGCATCACCGAACCGCCCACAACCTGGGAGGACCTGACCGAGGTGTCCCTGGCCCTCAAGGATGCCGGTGTTCAGCCCTTGGCCATGCCCTGGGGAGATCCCAATCGCGGTTCCATGAACGCCCAGTTCTTCCCCTTCGTCTGGCAGGCCGGGGGCAGCCTGTTCGAGGAAGACGGCTCTGCCACCACCTTCGACAGCCCCGAGATGCTGAAGGCCGCCGAATACCTGGTGACCTTGAAGGATGAGGGCATCATCTCCGACTCCGTGACCGGCCTCGCCACAGAAGTCGCACGCAAGTCGTTCGAGAACGGTGACGTGGCGATGTACATCGCCTCCGAGGCCGACGCCCCCTACTTCGATAACGCGGGTATCGACTACGGCTTCGTGGTCTCCCTGGAGGACGAGCAGCAAGGCACCTTCATCGCGCTGGACTCACTGGTGATGCTCAAGGGTTGTTCCGACCAGGAGGCCTGCTACAAGCTGATCAGCTTCATCGTCGAGGGACCGCAGATGACCAAGTTCCACGAGAAGACCAACTTCCCGCCGATCGGGCGCGATGAGCAGAGCAACTACCCGCCGGAGATGTTGACCATCTACACCGAGAACACCGACATGCTCTTCCCGCTGCCGGTGGTCGCCAACGGTCCCGCCGCGTACAACACGCTGTACTCCAACCTGCAGCAGATGCTGAACGGGGCGAAGTCAGCCGAACAGGCACTCGCTGATGCCGCCTCCGAAGGCAACGCCGCGCTGGCTCAGGGCGTCGAGTGAGCGTGACCACCACGACGCGTGGGGGGCGCCGCTCCGGCCTGGGCCGGTGGGGCGGCGCCCTCTACGTCCTGCCTTCGCTGGGCATCCTGTGCCTGATCGCGCTCGCGCCCATCGTCTATTCGGCGTATCTGTCGTTCACCAACTACGACGTGCTGGGCGACCCGGTGTTCACGGGCATGGCGAACTACGAGCGGCTCATCGTCGATCAGAACTTCTGGAATGCGCTGCGCAACACGGCCATCTTCACCCTGATCTCGGTCCCGTTGCAGATGTTCATCCCGATGGTGCTGGCCGAAGTGCTGGCGCGCTACTCGAAGCGCGCCTTCTCCCAGGTGGTGCGCTCCGTGCTGTTCGTTCCCGTCGTCGCATCGATGATCCTGATCGGCACCGTATGGCAGTTCATGCTGGCGCCGAATACGGGCTTCTTCAACACGGTGCTGACGACGCTGGGAATGAGCGAGGTGAACTTCCTCGGCCGGCCGTGGCTGGCGCTGGTGTGCGTCTCCCTGGTCAGCGTGTGGAAGAACATCGGTTACTTCCTCGTACTGTTCTACGCCGGGGTGCTGGATATTCCTTCCGAGCAGTTCGAGGCGGCACGCGTCGATGGCGCCACCCCGATCCAGCAGTTCTTCCACATCACGCTGCCCGGGCTGCGGCCCGTGGTGTTGCTGTGCACCGTGCTGGCAACCATCTGGTCCTTCCAGGCCTTCGATCTCGTCTACGCGATGACCGGGGGCGGCCCCGGCGGGGCGACGACGACGCTCGTGATGGCCATCTATTCCGCCGGCTTCCAGTCGTTCCAGATGGGCTACGCCTCGGCCATCGCCATGGTGCTGCTCGTCGTCGTGCTGCTCATCTCCGTTCTGCAGCGCTATCTCCTCGGAAGGGGTGACAAGTGATGATACGTAAACTCGGTTTGGGCTTGCTCTATCTCGTGATCGCCGTTCTGCTGCTCCTCTCGGTGCTGCCCTTCGTGCTCATGGTGATCACCGCGATCCAGGAAACCACCACCCTGAGGTTCACCATCGACGCCGATCAGCTGACGCTGGGCAACTTCGTGAAGCTGTTCACGCTCCACGACTTCGGATCCGCGTTGCTCACCTCGGTGATCGTGGTGGCCATCGCCGTGGTGCTGAACAACATCGTCTGCTCGCTGGCGGCGTTCGCTTTCGCCTTCAAGCCGTTCCCGGGCAGCAGCGCCGTCTTCAGCCTCTACCTGGCCACAATGATGGTGCCCGCGCAGGTCACGATGATCCCGATGTTCATCATGTTCCGGGAGATGGGCATCCTGGGCGGTCACCTCTCTCTGGCACTGCCCGTCGTCAACGCCTTCGGCGTGTTCCTCATGCGCCAGTTCATGACCTCCATCCCACCCAGCCTGCTCGAGGCCGCGAGGATCGACGGTGCGACGGACCTGAGGATCTTCTGGTCGATCATCGTGCCGGCCATCAAGCCTGTGCTGGTCGCGCTGACGGTGTTCACCTTCCTCACCACCTGGAACGACTTCCTCTGGCCGCTGGTCTCGCAGCAATCGGGCGAGAACACCACACTGACGCTGGCGGTGTCTCAGCTCAAGGGCTCGTTCCAGACCCAGTACGGCATGGTGATGGCAGGCACCACGATCGCCTTCCTCGTGCCGTTCCTGGTTTATGTGATCCTGCAGCGCCAATTCGTCGAGGGCGTCACCGCCTCCGGCATGAAAGGATGAACCGTGTCTTCCGAGATTGCCCGCGTGACCCTCGCGGATTCCCTCACCAAAGTGACGCCATCCTGGACGCCCACGCCACACCTCTCCGAGCTGAGCGGATGGCACGGCGAGACCGTCTCGTTCCAAGTGGCGTGGCGCCCCCGTCGCACCATGCCCACGCGGTTGCGCACGACACTGAGGGTTCAGGTTGAGGGCGCCGGGGAGGTGACCTTCTTCGCCGTCGATCTGGTTCCGGCGCAGCTGCCGTGCTTCGACGAGGCCGGCGACGGGTACATCGCGACTGAGGCGAGCATGCTCCCCGATGTGCTGCGTCCCCTCGAGGTCTCGGCCTCGGGCACCGTCGAGGCGACGCCCACCCACATCGGATGGCATTCGGTGTGGGTGGACGTGCCCCTCCCCTGCCCCGACCTGCGGGTACGGGCCTGGATCGACGATGAGCTGCATCTGGATGAGGAGGTGGCGGTGGCAGTCGTGCCTCGTTCCCTCGAACCCGCGCAGGTCAGCTTCGCCCAGTGGTTCCACTGCGATTTCCTGGCTGCACACTATGGGCTCGAGATGTGGAGCGAGGATCTGTGGACCGCCATCGAGTCGCAGATGGCCTCCGCGGCGCGAATGGGCGTGACGGCGCTGCTCACTCCCGTGTTCACGCCGCCGCTGGATACCGCGGTGGGCGCCACCCGGCCGACGGCGCAACTGCTCGATATCTCGCTGGCCGACGGCCGCTACGAGTTCGGCACCACCCGCCTGGATCGGTGGATGGATGCGCTTAGCCGGGCGGGCATCCACCAGGTCGAGCTTCCGCATCTGTTCACCCAGTGGGGAGCCAAGGCGGCACCGCAGATCCAGGTCACCGTCGACGGCATCACCAGTCAGCGATTCGGGTGGGACACCCCCGCCACGGATGCCGCCTACCAGGACTTCCTTGCCCAGCTGGTTCCGTTCCTGAAGGACTACTTCGACGCGAAGGTGGGCCGGGAGAACACCTTCTATCATCTCTCGGACGAACCGGTGCTGGAGCATCTGGAGAGCTACGCCGCCGCGCGCGACTCCGTGCAGGAGCTACTCGAGGGCTGCGTCGTGATCGACGCTCTCTCCCACCCCGAGTACAACGACCTGGTGGGCATCCCCGTCGTCGCCAACGACGCGGTGCCTACCTTCCGCGAGCACGGCATCGAGCCGAGCTGGGTGTACTACTGCGTGGCGCAGAGCTTCGGCGTCTCCAACCGGTTCATCGCCCAAGACGGCGTGCGCACGCGCGCCTTCGGCTGGCAGATGTATAAGGCCGGCGCCATCGGACTGCTGCACTGGGCCTTCACTACGCCACCGAACTCTCGGCCAGGCCCGCTGACCCGTTCGTAGACACCAGTGCAGGAGGGCCTTCCAGCGGTGACACCTTCATCGTGTACCCGGGCCGGGATTCGCCACATGGGAGTCGCAACGCCACCGGCTGATGGCCGCAGCGATGGCAGACATGGCGGCCGCGCAGCAGGCTGAGCAGATCCTGGGGCGCGAGCAGGTGCTGAGCCTGATCGATCCGAAGGGCGATCTGGACTACAACGCGGGCTGGGTCTCCAACCGGGAGTGGCTGGCACGCCGCCACACCCTGGACGAGGCCGTCGCTGCTGCGCTTGGTTAGCCGCTTTCCTGTTTCCTTTAGATCGAAGCGGTGCGCCCTCGTCTCGCTCGAGGGCGCACCGCTCGTAACTTAAAGGTCGCAACCTTTTATTTCTGAAAGATCGTAACGTCGATGGTACTATTTTCTGCATAATCGTAACGTTCTAGGCGACGGTTTCTGCAGAATCGGGACAGCACATGGCCATCTTCACCAGCAAGGACTACAGCCGAACCGAACTGCGCCGCAAGGTTGCCTCCGGGGATCTCCAGCGCCTGACCGATGGCATCTACAGCGACGACGTTCACCGTAGCCCCGATGAGGTGGTAGCCCGCGAGTGGCGCGAGATTCTCGCCACAGTGATGCCCGGGGCAGTGATCACCTACGCGAACGCTTTCAGCGCAACCCCCCGGGACGGTCAGCTCAACGTGAGCCATCGGCGTCGAGATCCTCTCGTCCTGCCAGGCCTGATCATCCGCTCAGACATGGTCGGCCGCAGAGATGACGATGACATCGCGCTCGGCAACGACATCTATCTGGCATCACCGGCCCGTGCTTTGATCGACAACTCACACGATCATCCCGGGCGACCCAATCAGCGAATAGTCAGGCTCTCGCGAGAGGAACTGCACGATCAGATCGTGCGATTCGTCCAGACCACCCGCCGAGACCGCGTTGAGAACCTCCTCGCTCAGGTCGTGGCACGCTCACCCAAGGCAGTCGGAACGGGCATAAAGGCCTTCTTCGACGCGGCCTTGGCGAAGGTCAACACCGTCGACTCCCCATCACGTGCAATGCGTGCCGCACAACGTGGTGAGGGCTACGACCCCGTCAGGGTTTCGTTGTTCCGAGAAGTTGCCGAGGGCATGGCATGCAAGTCACCTGTTGAACGCAAGGACATCGTTCCCGCAGAGAGCGCAGTAGTACCGTTCTTCGAGGCCTACTTCTCGAACTTCATCGAGGGCACCGAGTTCACGGTCAAGGAGGCCGAAGCAATCATCTACGACGGAGCCGATCTCGGGCGACCAGAGGACGCTCACGACATCTTGGGAACCTACGAGGTCACCACCTCGCCGAGCATGAGGACACCGCTTCGCGACGCAGACGACCTCCTCGAGAGCCTTCGCGAAAGACACGCCAATCTGATGCGATCCCGCCCCTCGCTGCTGCCCGGACGATGGAAAGACCGGTCCAACCGCGCAGGCGCAACAGAGTTTGTGCTGCCCGAACTCGTTCCCGGCACCCTCCGAGCCGGGTGGGAAGAAGGCCAGCGGCTCGACAGCCCCTTCCATCGAGCGGCCTACCTGATGTTCGTGGTGAGCGAGGTTCATCCGTTCCTGGACGGCAACGGCAGGTCGGCCCGCCTCACCATGAACAACGTCCTCGTAGCTGCAGGCGATCACAGAGTTATCGTTCCGACCGTGCTGCGGCTCAGCTACCTCTCGTCACTCACGCGCGCCACCAATCGAGGCGGGCCTGATGCCTTGTTCCGGGTTCTCGATCATGCGCAGCACTGGGTTTCGAGCGGCGACTGGAGCACAGTCCCATCGGGACTCGCCTACGCGCAGGGCACCAATGCGCTCGTAGATGCACACGAGGCTGAGCGCAACCACCTGTACCTGGAGATTCCCCGGTGGGATGTGATTGGCGGGAGGAGCTAATGCAGATCTCTTGCATGTACGGCACACTGAGGCCCATGGTTTCTAGGAGGGTGCTGAATAAGGCGTGGTCTGGCGGGTGTGATGGTGTGACTGGCCGGGGGAAACGATTCCAAGGCCCTCGAGGGTGTGGTTGAGTCAGTATTCGTGAGCACGGCCGTGGGGTTGGTCTGCCTGTCGGTGACTGCCTTGCGGTCGGCTGGCAGGCGGTGCGGGCCGGTAGCTGGACCCGTTCAGGCGATGGCCAGGCTCCGTTCTGGATGGTGAGGCCCATAGCGAGCAGTCGACGCAGGTTGAGGGCCGCGACACGGTGGTGGAGCCACTGGTTGTTCTTCTTGACACCGCGGTAGGAACGCGGCGGGCGCCCCGGTGAGCCAGGCGATGGTGCGTTCGACCATCGGGCGGTACTGGCGGTAGACGGCTATAAAGGCCTTGTCGGTAGCTCGTTGGCGGTGCTCTCGGTGAAGCAGATCGTGCTCGTGAAGCACCAGTTTGCGTCCCCTCTTCGCGGTAGTGCATCGTGCTCGGAGTGGGCAGCCCGTGCAGACCGTTTCGAAAGAGACCGTGTTGTTCGGACTCACTGGGCGGGTATTCCCGGCCGGGCAGGTCACGGTTCCGCATCGGTGTCACGGATGAAGTCATCGAGTGAACCCATCAGGAACAGCGGGTCGTAGTGGCCAGGGCTTAATCACCGGGACGTGACCCTTCTGATCGAGATCATGGAGCATCTCGCCGGTGCCGTAGGCCGAGTCGGCCAGTACCTCGACGGACTCGCTCTCGACGATCGTGACATCTTGTGTCACCAGTCTCGAACCGACCGCTGCGTCCGCGTTGGCCGCACCAGCGCCTTGGTAGCCTCACATTCGGTGGCCAGTCCGGTGTCAGGCTCGACCACCACGCTGGGCCTTGAACCCGTCCTGGCGGCGTTGGCGGTCTTGTGCGCGTGCCGGGCGTCGGGATCCCGGTCGAGATAACCCGGTCTGGAGCGGTATTGCGCGCGATCCTCCACCGGCCGTCAGTGCCATCGGAGTCCTCGGCCGGCTCAACATCCTGACCGGCCACCAGCGCCAACAAGGCGATGGCTTCGGCGGCTTCCCACCCCGCCTCAGTGATCGCCTCGACATCCAGCGCGGCAAGCAACGCCAGCGCGTCACCGACCAGCGCCGAGACGAGGCTCATCGCGGGCTGCCTGATCGTTCCACGCGATCTGCGGCTTCCCCGCAGGAGTCGTAGCCTTGCCCGGTCAACGCCTCAAGTCGGGTACACAGCGGTGATGAGATCCTTCGCGCCAAGCACCTCTCGGCCAGCCCGGCGAATCTGGGCGATCAGCTGGTCACAGTGTCCTGACGGGCGACCGCGTCATCAAGGACCGTGAATCCAGTGCGCGTCGAGTCTTGCCCGCCACCGCGCCGGTCTCGACGATCACCTCGCGGACCACATCGAAGATCCGCTGCGGCCGGTCGCTGGCAGCCAGCCGAGCCCGCCAGTACGTCAACGTCGAGGGATGGAAACCCTTCGCGTCGATCGCATACCCGCACGCCGCCTTCCACCGCAGATCGAAAGTGAGCGCATCGACCGCTTCACGGTCCGAGTGCCCGTACAACACCTGGAGCACGATCACCGAGGCGACCACCTCACCGGGATCGAAGGCCGCCCCCGTCCCGAGGGAACAAGTCGGCGAACAACTCACCCGGAAACAACCGATCACGATGCCCGGCCAACAGCGCATACACACTGCCCGGCTCAAGCAGATGCCCGGCCACCGACTCACATCCAGCAACTCACGCTGCCGATCAGCCTCACCCTGCACACCCACAGGATCTCAAGACCCACCGATCAGCGCACCACGCCGCGCGGATTATTCAGCAGGCTCCTAGGTCGCGATTCGTCCGGTTCAGGAATGAGCGATATGGAACGTATCGAACCCCGTACCCCGCCGAACAAGAGGTGTTTTGGGCATCCGACAGGGGACATTCCAGGGATCATCGATCTCTTCGAAGGCTACGAGAGCGGCCGACACGATGGCTGATTTCAAAGACGAACTATCGCCGACACTCGTCGCTCGTCTTGCAGGCGACATCGCGGACGTCTCGGCCTCGTTCGGCCAGGCAGCATTCGTACAGCTCGCAGAAACCGGGCTCAGCAACCTCGAACTGAAAGCCCGTATCGACTGGATCGCTCGCGCCCTCTCCGCGACGATGCCGCCCTCCCCCGAAGACGCCGACCAGGTCATCCGCGCGGCTCTCGCCAATGGCGGCCTCGAGGGGTGGGCGTCCATGCCCGTCAACGCCTACGTCGCCTCGGCGATGATTAATAGTCCGGACATCGCGCTCCCGCTCCTGGCCATACTCACACCCCGCTACACCGCCGAGTTCGCGATCCGCCCCTTCATCGACGCTCACTACGACCTCACGATGGAGCACCTCCGGTCGTGGACCACTCATCCGGACGAACATGTCCGACGGCTGGTCTCAGAAGGCACCCGGCCGAGGCTGCCCTGGGCAGGACAACTGTCTCGGTTCATCGCAGACCCTGCGCCGGCGTTGGCACTCCTGGAGCCCTCGTCGACGACGATCCTCTACGTGCGTCGGTCGGTGGCGAATCACCTCAACGACATCACCAAGGATCACCCCCACCTCGCCCTCCAGGTGGGCAAACGGTGGTCGCTCGGCACTACGCACGGTGATTTCGTCGTGCGCCACGGCCTCCGAACGCTGATCAAACGAGGAGATCCCGCAGCCCTCGCCATCCTCGGCTTCGACAGCGGCGCGTCGATCGAGATCACCAACCTCGTCTGCTCACCATCCACCATCTCCATCGGAGACAGCACCACCATCACCTTCACCCTGCACGCCCCCGATGGGGCGAAAGCCGCGATCGACTACCTGGTGCACTACCAAGGCGCGCGCGGGCCCAAGGCAGGCAAAGTGTTCAAACTGACCGTTCGAGACCTTCCTGCCGGACGAGCAGTCCACTTCTCACGCCAGCATCGGTTCGTGCACGTCTCGATCCGGACGATCCACCCCGGTCCCCACCTCATCCAGATCCAGGTGAACGGACGCATCCTTGGCGAAACCCAGGTCGACGTCCTCCCTGACGACAGCTCATCCTGAGCTAGCCGAGGTTCTGCAAACGCACTCACCTGTGATCGTGCGCGTCTGCGCGGTTCCAGTGCATCGGTGACTCATGGCGCTTGCCCAAGCTCTGGCTGCGGCGTCGCCGCCGTGCTGCGGATCACGGTGCCATCGTCAGCGGTCGTGAATGGTGGTGCGGCGTTCGGCCACTGGTCGAGGTCTTTCCGGGCTTGCCGCGCTCGGTCGATCAGCGCAAGGCCGATCCCCTGGCTCCTGCTCTTCGTACCAGCGCACGGCGGCGTCGAACTCCGCAGCCAGCCTCCGGGTGCCCCGCTGGGGCCGGGTCATGCGGTGAGCGAGGCCCGCAAACGCTCGTAGTGGTCGTCAGCATCCACCAGCTCGACCGCGCCCTCACGCACCTCGGCCAAGCGCCGGGTGGCCTCGGCACGCCAGGCCGCATCGACCTCGCCCGCGTCGCCTGCATCATGGAGGCTTTCGAGCAGGGCGTTAGCGACGACCGCGCGCTGATCGGCGTCGAGCGCGAGGCCGTCTCGGATCAGAGTTGCGGTGTCGGGTGTCATGTCTTCGCAAGTGTACGTCGAACGGCCGACAATCGCCCTGGCGCCGGTGTCTCGGGTTGCGGGGCCGCTGTGAATGTCACGCCGACGCGACATGCTGCCGATGCTCATAGGCCGTGCGCTGGCCCGTCGCGTCGTGGGTCGTGGCGGCGCGGGTCGCGTTCGGTCGGCTCGCTGAGTTGCCGTTCGCGTTCGGCAAGTGCCTGCTGCCGTTGTTCGTGCTCGGCGCGGGTGGCTTCGATCCGTGCGGCGGCGTCGCGGATCGGTAGCGCACGGAGATAGTCGGCCTCGGCTCGTAGCGCGGCGGCTTGCTGCTGAGCCTGACCTGCTTGTTGTGCTGGGTTCGGCAGTCTCATCCCGGCCTTGCGTGCGGCCTCAGCGACGTTCGGGTGCTTCGGCTCCCGCTCGGTACTGCGGCGGTGAGTTGGTCGCGCAGTGCTGTCTTGGCGGCGACGACTTGCACGCTGGTGAGGTGGGCGACGTGCTCGGGTTGCACCATGCCCGGCGGCAGCACCGAGAAATCAATCCGAGGCTGCAAGGTGGGTGGCGAGGTCGATGAACTCGCGGAACTGACGAGCGTGGCTTGCACGCCTGCCTCGGTGGTGATCCGGGTGACGTGCTCGCGCACGGTGTGCAGTCTCCACGTCGATGCAGCCGCCGCGCGGCGGATCAGCACGACTCGCCACCTGTTGCACGCTCAACTCATCCAGCGACACCGGCGCAACAGTGTCGCGGTGCTGCAACTGGTCGGGGTGGTAGCCGGCGTCTCGGAGTTCCTGCCGCCACCACTGCTCGTTCTTCAAATCAGCGGGCTTCTTACCGGGCCGCTGGAACGCCCACGCCACGTCCTGCATCTAAGCGGTCAACACCGGGCCAGGCGTCTCACCGGGATGCGCTGTCTCCCTCGGCCTCCATACGCTCCAGGTTCCGGTTGATCTGCACCGACCGCTTCGACATCACCATGGTTGAACGGCTCCAACTCGACCACTTCGCCGGATGCGGGTCGAGTGTCAGTCCGTGGTCTGCGCGAGCTGCGGGTGCGCGGCGATCACCGCCGGGCCGAGGGCACGGATCGTGCCTTGCTGCTGGAACAGCGCTGCGGTGGTCAGCGCCCGCCACTTCCGCCCGCCCACACCCCCGTACCGATCTGAAAGTGGATATGCCGGTGCGGATCACCCGCACGACTCGTCTTGTGCGTGATCGCCACGGTCTGCACATGCTCGACCGGCAAAACCTCCTGCGCACCACGCGGCCCGGCAAGGGTGACCGAATGCAGGCCAAGGAACCGTTGAATCTCCCGCGCCGCATCCCGCTGCGCCGCATCGAGGGCGTCGGACACGTCGGGGTGGAGCGCAGCGGCGACCGACAGCGACTTGGTGGCGTTGATCGTCATCTCCGTGAACAACGGCGACCCCCGACGCACCGCGCCCGCCTTACGCGGGGTGCCCATCGACTCCCCGGTGTCCGGATTCACCCAATCCACCCACGCCTCGTACTCATCCGCCGATAGTGACCGGGCGGCAGTGACCTCGCCGGACGTGTCGATCACCGTGTACTCAGCCACCGTCTGGTCCGCGCCGAGGTAATACTCGTCAGCACCGGAGCGGTCGGCCTCGACATACGCGCGCGGCAGCACCACTGCCGTGGAACAAGCGCACGCCGCCCTTCACGCTGGCCTCCCTCACGAGTCGTCTCATGAGAGAGGTACGCACTACGGCCCCGCCGTAAAATACGTGCATCACTGAGTTGTCCCTATGGTTCAGAGGTCTCAGAACAACGGGTCAGAAGAGCGTGGCCGATGCCGAGGTAGGTCAGCGATGCACGAGCGCGTGAAGTCCTGCGATGATGATGGCGTCGGCGTCGATCTGGTGGGCTGCGTGGAGCGAGGCGTATATCGGGGCGACGTCGCTGTCCACGGGTGCAATTCGTTCCTGATCTGCCGTCGGAGTTGTTGTCGCGCTCCCGATAATGAAGTTCGACAGTGCATAGGCGTCGCTCAAGGGGTCTGTGACGCCCATGTCGGTAAGCAGGACGCAGATGCGTTCCGAGAGCCGCAGGTAGTTCGGCCCTCGGGGTGCTCTCATGGCGATCACCTGGCATGCCCAGGGATGCCGTACCAGATGGCGGTAGTAGGCGAGCATCAGCGCATGCAACGGGGCCTGTTCGACGGCCTTCTGCAACTCCGTGTCCTGTCCGAGAACCTGATCGAGTGCGAGGTCAAAGAGGTCATCGACCGAGGCGACTCGTGAGTACAGGCTGGCAGGCGCAACGTCGAGGCGGAGGGCGACGGCCCGGATTGTGAGTGCACGCAGCCCACCGTCGTCCAGCAGTTCGACGGCAGCGAGGGCAACCTGCCGCACGTCGACGGCACGTACTCGTTGGACTCTCTTGCGGTGCTCCCAGTAGCTCACACACCTCACACTATACGAACTATGTTAGTTTAGTGGGTATGTTAGATGCCAATCTTCTTCCCCTACGGGCCGAGCGAGTCGTGCTGCGAGCGATGCGCGCCGCCGATGCGAGTGCGTATGCGACAGGCACGAAGGACACGGCGGTGCGCGACTACGCGCACCTGCCCGAACCGGAGTACACCGAGGCCACGGTTACCGCGCTCATCCGCGGCTCGATCCGCGATGGGCTGGAACGCGGCGACCTCGCAGTTCTGACCATTGCCGACCCTGCCACGGATGAGTTCGCCGGAAGCCTGGTGCTGTTCGGTGTCACAGACGACTCAGTCGAAGTAGGGTTCTGGGTGCACCCCGACCATCGAGGCAAAGGGCTGGCCGGAGCCTCGCTCGCCCTTGCGGTCGAGTTCGCGCGGGGTAGTGGGCTGACCCGCCTTACGGCCCGCACCGTGCCCGAGAATCAAGCCTCCCAGAGCGTGCTCGAAAGCGTCGGCTTCGCCCGTGGGGAGCAGACGCATGACATCGCTCCCTCAGGCGAGGAAGTCGCCTTGCTGCATTACTCCCGACAGGTCGCGCCTACTCCTGGCTGACCAACCAGCGATGAGCGGCCTGGATAGTGCGTTGAGCAATGCAGCGGGAGCACGTCACCACGAATGACAGATCACTCCCGCCCTCCGGCTGCAACCGTTTACGGCTATCACGCGAAAAGCAGGATGCTGAGTGCCTCAATGACGAGGGAGTCGCATCGTGGCGCGAGCGTCGCGTAGCCCGCAGATCTCCGCCTTTGTCGGCTCGAACTCGATCAACGTTTCGGCCTGTCGGCCCGACTGCGTACAACGTCGTCCGGCTCGTCGCGATCCGTGACGGCACGGCCATCATGTTCAGCGAGTTCGGGGAACAGCCCGTGAGCTTTGGTGATGCGGTGTTGTTGGGGCCGAGCGTGCTGTTCGGGGTCGAACCCGAGGGGCGGGTCACCTATACGACGGTCTCCATCGACACCGATATGGCGTTGGATCAGTTCTTCTGGCAATACTCCGTGTTCCTGCACGACCGCCTCGACGCTCACGATTTCGCGGGAAAGGTGTACTCCAAACCGGCCCAGGCGCTCCATCTGGGCCGGAACCACCGAACCCCGACCGCCGGCGACACACCAACTGCCGCGGCAGCGTCTTTCGAGGTCGCGCCCGTAGCGATCTCTTTCCAAAACTCCCGCTCCACACTGCGTCTGGTTTTCGGAGCTCCCGGCGAGATCATCGCCGAGCGCCCCGTCAACTCCTTCAACCATCCCGCTGATCGTCCCATCAACACTCCCCACATCAGAGTGTTGCGACGACCAATTGAATCCGCCCAGTCCCTGCGGATGCTCACGTTTTACGCCCTTCGAGGCTCCTCGCAGAGCTCGTCACACCTCAGGGACCGGTGGTTGCCTACCCTCGTCTCACTTTCCTGCCCCACGGCGGCAACGAAGCAGCCCGGAAGCTGAGGTGAAGGGATCCCTTGGCAAGCTCCCTGAAGCAAAAGTATGTGGCGGAGTCCCGTTGTCAGGTCCCTGATGCGAAAGTGAGCGTGAGTCAAACTTATTGACAGGTCCCTGAGGTGTGAGCGCTAGCGAGCCTCGAAGGGCGTTAAACGGAACCTTGGGCAGAGTCTGTGCGAATACTTGCGTTTAACGCCCTTCGAGGCTCGCAAGCTCGCACCTCAGGGACCGGAGTACAGGAACCCACACATACTTTGCTTCAGGGACCTGAAAAGAGTTCCTCCACCCGCTTTCCTTCCCCACGGTGGCAGCGAAGCAGCCCGGAAGCTGAGGTGCGAGGAGACGGAGTTCTCTCCAGTCAGATCTTTTCGATCCAGTTGCGCAGCAGCCTGGCGCCGGAGGCGCCGGACTTCTCCGGGTGGAACTGGGTGGAGACCACGGCACCGGACTCGACGGCCGCGACGAAGGTGTCGTTGTTCTCCGAGCACGTCGCCTGCAGGGCATCGCCCTCCCACGGACGGGCCGCGTAGCTGTGCACGAAGTAGAACCGGCGTCCGCTGAGGCCGTCGAACAGCACGGAGCTCTCCGGCGCCTCGACAGTGTTCCAGCCCATGTGCGGCAAGCGCTCGATGTTCAGCCGCTCCACCTGGCCGGGATACAGGCCCACGCCGTCGGTGCGCATGCCATGCTCGTTGCCGCCCTTGAACAGCACCTGATGGCCGACGCAGATACCGAACAACGGCCGCTCGGCAGCCACCCATTCGCGAATCAAGTCGACGCCCCCGGCCTCGTCCAAGGCGGTCATGCAGGCGTTGTAGGCGCCCACGCCCGGCCACGACGAGCGCATCTTGGCGGCACAACTCAGCCCAGGTCGGCGCTCACCACCAGATTGGCCCCGGCATTCTGGAACGCCCGAGCGGCGGAGTGCAGGTTGCCGAGCCGTAGTCGAACAGGCCTACCTTGGGGCTCACAGGGCGCCCTTCGTGCTCGGGATGCCGGCCTGGCGAGGATCGATCTCGACGGCCTCACGAAGCGCCCGGGCCAGGGCCTTGAACTGGGCTTCGACGATGTGATGCGGATCGCGGCCCGAGAGCAGGTTGACGTGCAGGCACAGTCCCGCGTTGAGCGCCAGGGACTCAAAGACGTGATAGGTCATGGAACCGGCGTAGGGAACGCCACTGCCGCCGATCAGCGCGTAGGCCTGCCCGTCGGGCTCCCCCTGACAGGTCACGTACGGGCGGCCCGCCACGTCGACCACGCAGGACGCCACCGCCTCATCGAGCGGGATCACGGCGTAGCCATACCTCCGGATGCCGCTCTTGTCGCCGAGCGCCTGCCTCAACGCCTGCCCGATCACGATCATGGTGTCCTCGACGGTGTGGTGCCCGTCGATGTGCAGGTCGCCGTCCGCCTCCACGGTGAGGTCGATCATGGAGTGCTTAGACAAGGCCGTCAGCATGTGGTCGTAGAAGCCGACGCCCGTGTTGATGGTCGAGGTGCGTACCGTCGAGGTCGAGGAAACGGTGATCGTCGATTCGCTGGTGGAGCGTTCGACGGTGGCCGTGCGGTTCATGATTGTTCCCCGTTCACTATCTCTGGGTTGATCTCATCGAGAGCGTCCTTGAGCGCCTGCATCTCGGCGGGGGTACCTGCGCTCGCGCGCAGATATCCCGCGGGCCCGGCCTCCCGGATCAGCACGCCGCGGTCAAGCAGCGCCTGCCAGACCGCGTGCCGGTCGGCGAAGCGGCCGAACAGCGCGAAGTTGGCGTCCGAGAGCACCACATCGTAGCCGCGACCCGCGCCCAGGCCTGGAACTCCCGCATCGCCTCTCCCAGCTCTGCGACCTTGGCCAGTAGCTCGTCAGCGTGCCGAAGGGCAACCTCGGCGACGGCCTGGGTCTGCGCGCTCAGGTGATAGGGCAGGCGCACGATCCGGCAGGCATCCACCACCGCCGGCGCGGCGGTCAGATAACCGACGCGGCCGCCTGCCAGTGCGAAGGCCTTGGACATAGTGCGCGAGACGATCAACCGGGGGTGCTTCGCGAGCAGGGTGACGGCCGACGGCTTGGTGGAGAACTCCTGATAGGCCTCGTCCACCACGATCAGCGCGTCGGTCTTCGCACAGACCTCGTCGATCACCTCCAGCGGCGTGGAGGTGCCCGTCGGGTTGTTGGGCGTGGTGATCAGCACCACCGTCGGGTTGTGCTGGGCGATGGCCTCCAAGACCAGCGACGCGTCGAGCGTGTAGTCGTCGCGACGGGGCACCGTCACGTAGCCGGTCACGGTGTTGCGCGCATACTCCGGATACATCGAGTAGGTGGGCGTGAAGGCCAGCACGCTGCGCCCCGGTCCGCCGAAGGCGGTGAGCAGGTGGGTCATGATCTCGTTGGACCCGTTGGCCACCCAGATGTTGTCGGCCGTGAGGTCGTGGCCCAGGTAGGCGGCCAGGCCAGAACGCAGCCCCCGAGCCTCGCGATCCGGGTACCGGTTCAACGTGGTGGCGGCGCGCGTGATGGCCTCCGCCATCTCGGCGACGATCGCCGTGCTGGGCGGATACGGATTCTCGTTGACGTTGAGCGTCACCGGCACGTCGAGTTGGGGTGCCCCGTAGGGCTCCTCGCCGATCAGGTCCGTGCGCAGCGGCAGCTCGTTCAACGTGATCTTCGTGGTCATCGGGGCCTCCGCACCGTGATCGCCGCCGCGTGTCCCGGCAGGTCTTCCGCCAGCGCGAACCGCTCGACGGAATCTGCCAGGTCCAGCAGTCCTTGTTCCGTGTAGTCGATGACGTGCACCGTCTTGATGAAGCTGCGCACGTTCAGCCCAGAGGAGTGGCAGGCGCAGCCGGCGGTGGGGAGCACGTGGGTGGAGCCGGCGGAGTAGTCGCCGAGCGAAACCGGAGAATAGTCACCGACGAAGATCGCACCGGCATTGCGGATGCGCGCCGCGACGGCCGCGGCGTCCTTGGTCTGGATCTCCAGGTGCTCGGCGCCATAGGCATCTGCCACGGCGATGCCGTGCTCGAGATCGCGCACCAGCACCACCGCCGACTGCTCCCCGCCCAGCGAGGTACGGATCCGCTCCGCATGCTTGGTGACGGCCACTTGGGCATCCAGCTCGGCTTCTACCTGCTCCACCAGCGAGGAAGAATCGGTGATCAGCACGGAGGCCGCCATCGGGTCGTGCTCGGCTTGCGAGATGAGATCGGCCGCGACGAAACGCGCATCGGCTGTCTCGTCGGCCAAGATCGCGATCTCCGTGGGACCGGCCTCGGAGTCGATGCCCACCAGGCCACGCACCAGGCGCTTGGCCGCCACCACGTAGATGTTGCCGGGGCCGGTGATCAACGAGACCGGCTCGCACAGACCCTCGGCGCCGTGGGCGAACATGGCGATCGCCTGCGCACCACCGACGGCGTAGACCTCGTCGACGCCGAGCAGGTGGCACAGCGCCAGGATGCTGGGATGTGGGTAGCCGCCGAAGTCCTTCTGGGGCGGCGAGGCCACCGCGATGGAATCCACCCCCGCCACCTGGGCGGGCACCACGTTCATGATCACCGACGACGCGAGCGGGGCCAATCCCCCGGGCACGTACAGGCCGACGCGCTCCACCGGGATGTTGCGCAGCCCTACCCGAGCCCCCGGGGCGAGTTCGGCGACAGCAGGATCAGCGTCGAGCTCCAACGTTTCCGCCACATGACGGCGGCGGCGGATCGACTCCTCGAAGGCGGCGCGTAGCTCCGGGTCGAGTTCGGCCGCCGCACGCTCCAACACCTCCGCGGGTACGCGCAGCTGCTCGGGCACGACGCCGTCGAACCGCTCGCAGTACTCCTCGATCGCCTCTGCTCCTCGACGCGCCACGTCATCGACAACCGGACGCACCACATGCAGGGCCGCCTCGACGTCGAATTCGGCGCGCGGAAGGTGACGGCGGTAATCGCCTGTCACCCCTGTCAGATCCACAACTCTAGGCACGTCGTAGAAGTCTACTTGGCTGCGGCCTCCTGCCGATGCTCACGTCCGCGACCGATGGGTTGCTCCGGGAGGAAGGCCGAGGCGATCATCACCGGCAGCACGGCGAAGAACGGCCCGCTGACCAGCGCGGCGAGCGCACGCAGCTCCAGGTCCACCTGAACCAGATCGCCGGGATTAGCGGAGGCCAGCCTCGAAGCGAAGCCCGCGCCGTCGATGAGCAGGCCGAAACGCCAGGTCACCACAGCCGCCACGAGGCCACCGAAGATCGCCATGAACACGCTCAGCAGATGCTCGCGGGAAAACCAGACCCAGGCTTGGATGCCCAGCACCAGGCCGAACACCAACGACAGGCCGACGAAATAGACGTCGGCGCCCACCATGCCGCTCAGCTCGCGCTCGGAGATATTGGCCTGGAGAGACTCGGAGATCGAATACGACGGACGGGGCGCCAGGAGATACCAGGCCAGGCCCGCCACGATGCCCGCCACCACGCTGCCCGCGAGATACACGATCACCCGGATGCTGGTGCGTCCCCAGACCTCGTCGCGAGGGTTGCTCGCCGGCGGCGTGGGCACCGCGCTCATCATTCGGCGTTCACCATTCCCACACACGAGGGCCCGAGCAGGGCCTTCAGGTCGGCGAACAGCGGCGAGCCCAACTCGACCCGATAGCCCGCCCCCAACCGGTAGGTGGTGAGACGGTCTGGCGAGCGCAGCTGCAGATGCACCTCCGCGGCTCCCGGATACTGCGCGAGCACGCCCTTCAGCTTGTCCACCACACCGGGCGTGCAGCGCACCTCGGGCAGCGTCACCAGCACGGGACCGACGGCGCCCTCCGCACTCACGTGCGGGGTGGTGACGTTCTGGGCGCGCATCCGGCCGCGCCCGTCGCCATCCTCGACGACGCCGTCGACGGTCACGATGGTGTCGGGAGCCAGGTGCATGGCAACTCGGTCGTAGACGCGCGGGAACACGGTGACCTCGATCGAGTTGGTGAGATCCTCGACGATGATGTTGGCGTAGATCGCGCCCTTCTTGTTCACCCGCCGGTTCACCGAGGTGATCAGCCCGCACACCGTGGTCTGCCCGCGGTAGCCGTCTTCCGCCGCCACTGCGGAGATCTGGCGTTCCCCGTGCTGGGTGAGCACGTGCTCCAAGCCGTTCAGCGGATGATCCGAGACGTAGAGGCCCAGCATCTCGCGCTCGAAGGCGAGCTTGGTGCGCTTGTCCCACTCGTCCATCTCGGGGATATCCGCGTGCGAGGACGATTCTTCCTCGTCGCCGCCGAAGCCGAATCCGAAAAGGTCGTCCTGCCCGTTCTCGGCGTTGCGCTTGAGGTCGATGATCGAGTCCACGGCGC
>JAWKJW010000007.1:0-236234 GCA_041393555.1 Tessaracoccus sp.
TTCCGTTTGGAGGGCCGGTTGAGGCAGGCTTACGAGCCGGCCTCCGGCGAGTACGTCGATGTGATGGTTTATGCGCGGCTGGCCACCGATCCGGTCTACGGCCCGCACGGCTTCTCCGGAATGATGGACTCCGCGCTCCCGAAGAAACGTCTCATCGGGCACGCATTGTTCCGCGATCCCGCCGGCCGGGTGCTGCTCCTGGAGACGTCGTACAAGACGGATTGGGAGCTGCCCGGCGGCATCATCGAACCCGGCGAATCTCCCCGCGCGGGAGCGGAGCGAGAGATCCTCGAGGAGCTGGGCATCGAGGTGAAACTCGACCAGCCGCTGCTGGTGGATTGGATGCCGCCCTACCTGGGCTGGAGCGACGCCTTGGAGCTGATCTTCGACGGCGGCATCATCTCCCCGGAGCAGATAAAGATCGACGGCAAGGAGATCCTCGCCGCTCACTTCGTTGAGCGTGCCGACCTCTCGCAGCACGTCACCGAGCTCTCCGCCCGGAGAATCGCCGCTCTCCTTGACGGGCACACGGGGTACACCGAAAACGGACGCGTGCAGGCCGAATAGGGGCCCTATCACTGGCCTCCAGTAAAGTTCTGTGCCGTGACTATTCTGAGCACAGAACACACTATTGATCAGCAGTTTGCCCGCGAGTTGGCCGAGTCCCGCTCCGGAAAATTCGACCGTAAATTCGCCGCGAGGTTCGAGGACCACTTCCCGCGGCTCCATTCGCTCTTCCTCCAGGTCTACGGCGAGCGCGAGGACGGCCGCGAAGCGCTGGCCGAGGTGGTGTGCCTGGCCGCCGAATCCTGGCGCGCGCGTCCCGCCCCCCTCAAGCGCCTCGACCAGCAGCGCGCCGACGATCCCGCATGGTTCGAGTCCGAGAAGATGCTCGGCGCCGTGTGCTACGTCGACCGCTACGCCGGTTCGATCAAGGGCGTTGCCAAGCACATCGACTATTTCAAGGAGCTGGGCCTCACCTACCTCCACCTGATGCCCCTGTTCCGCTCGCCCGAAGGCAACAACGACGGCGGGTACGCGGTCAGCAGCTACCGCGAGGTCGATCCCGCGCTGGGCACCATGGCCGACCTGTCGGCGCTGACCGGCAAGCTCCGTCGCTCCGGCATCTCGCCGGTGGTCGACTTCATCTTCAACCACACCGCCTCCGACCACGAGTGGGCGCAGAAGGCCGTGGCCGGAGACCCGGATTACGAAGACTTCTACCTGATCTTCCCCGACCGGGAGATGCCCGACGCCTACGATGCGCACACCCGCGAGATCTTCCCCGACGATCACGCCGGCTCCTTCGTCCAGCTGCCCGACGGGCGCTGGATCTGGTCGACCTTCTACCACTTCCAGTGGGACCTCAACTACGCCAATCCCGCGGTGTTCCGCGCCATGGCCGGAGAGATGCTCTTCCTCGCGAACCAGGGCGTCGAGGTGTTGCGCATGGACGCCGTCGCGTTCATCTGGAAGCGGCTCGGCACGGCCTGCGAGTCGCTGCCCGAGGCCCACCTGCTGCTGCAGGCCTTCAACGAGGTGCTGCGCATGGCCGCCCCCAGCCTGCTGTTCAAGTCGGAGGCCATCGTGCACCCCGACGAGGTGATCCAGTACATCTCCCCCGGGGAATGCCAGATCTCCTACAACCCGCTGCAGATGGCGCTGACATGGGAGGCCCTGGCCACCCGCAAGGTGCAGTTGCTGAACCAGGCCCTGGAACGCCGGCACGAGCTGCCCGAAGGCACGGCCTGGGTCAACTACGTGCGCAGCCACGACGACATCGGCTGGACCTTCGCCGACGAGGATGCCGCGGAGTTCGGCATCGACGGCTACTGGCACCGCCGCTTCCTGAACGATTTCTACGTCGGCCGCTTCCCCGGCGGCTTCGCCCGGGGTGTCGCGTTCCAGGAGAACCCGAAGACCGGCGATGCCCGAGTGGCCGGCACCACCGCGTCGCTGGCGGGCGTGGAGAAGAACGATGTGGGCGGCGAGGATCGCGTCGTGCTGGCCCACGCCGTCGCGATGTCGACCGGCGGCCTGCCTCTGCTCTACCTGGGCGACGAGGTCGGCCAGCTCAACGACTACTACTACCTCAACCGCCCGGACGAGGCGACGGACAGCCGGTGGGTCAATCGCCCCTACCGCCCCGAAGAGCCCTACGCCGTGCGCCACGATCCCGAGACGATGTCGGGCCGGATCTTCGCCCGGTTGACCCGCATGATCGAGGTGCGCAAGAACACCCCGGAGTTCGCCGGCAACACCTTGATCCCGTTCTACGTTCCTCACGAGTCGGTGCTGGCCTTCCAGCGGCCCGGCGCCACGGAGAAGAAGGCCAGGATCCTGGTGCTGGCCAACTTCGGCGACGAGTCGGCCTACATCGACGCCACCACGTTGTCCGGATTCACATCCGATGCCGTCGAGCTCATCAGCGGTAAGAAGCTGAACCTGGATATCGGCGTCCTCGTCCCCGCCCGCGGCTTCGTCTGGCTGCGAGTCAAGCCGGGCGCATAAAAGGCAGCGGAGCAGCGCAACTTCCGCGAAAGCTGTCCCGAACAAGATCGCGCCGGCGGTCGGTCACACCGACCGCCGGCGCGATCTTTCTATTGACACGCGGCTTAACTTTGCTATAAAACTATCTCGTGCGTCGGCTTCGGAAACCGGGCGCGCGAGCTTCCCGAATGTTCGTGGAGGCAACCCGGAATGCAAGGAGGCGCATGGGAATGAAGAGACCATCAACGGATCCGCGGGGGCGTCCGCGCCGTCCGCGGCGTAAGAGCGTTGCGGCGGTGGCAGCTTTGGCTGTCGTGGCCACCGCTTTGGGGGCATGTTCTCCCGGCGAGGTGGACAGCGGCATCACGGAGCTCAACTTCTTCCAGTTCAAGGGCGAGGCTCTGGGCGATTTCGCGCAGATCATCGACGAGTTCGAGGTTGAGAATCCTGATATCCGCGTGATCCAGAATCAGCAACCCGACGCGGACACCTCGATCCGCACGCTGCTGGTGAAGCGGCGCACGCCGGACGTGATCACCCTGAACGCCGGCGGCAAGCTGCCGGAGCTGCTTCAAGCCGGCGTCTTCTACGACTTCTCAGAGGATCCGATCCTCGAGACGATCAGCCCGGCGGTGCAGGAGATCATCGCGGACCTGGGTAACCGGGAAGGCGAGGTGAACGCGCTGGGTTATATCAACAACGCCAACGGCATCATCTACAACCGTCAGATCTTCGAAGAGCAGGGTCTCGAGGTCCCGGAGACCTGGGACGAGCTGATCGAGGTCTGCGAGAAGCTCCAGGCCGCGGGCATCACCCCGTTCTACGGCACGCTCGGCGATTCCTGGACGGTGCTGCCGTCCTTCAATGGCATCGGGGCCTACGCCGCCCAGGACGGTTTCTTCGATCAGATGCGCGAGACGGGGGCCGACGTCGGTCCCGATTCCGAAGTGTCGTTCGTCAAGAATTTCGAACAGGCCGCGCAGCAACAGGCCACCTTGTTCTCCTACGCCCAGGACGGCTACCGAGGGCGCACCTACGACGACGGTAATGGCGCCTTTGCCCGCGGCGAGGTCGCCATGTACATGCAGGGCGTGTGGGCGATGAACCCGATCAAGCAGGCCAACCCCGATATCGACGCGGGCATCTTCCCCTACCCCGTCACCGACAACCCGGATGATCGCGTGCTGGTGAGCGGCGTGGACGTGGCGGTCATGATCGGGCGCGATACGCCTCACATGGAGGAGGCGCAGCGGTTCGTCGAGTTCTTGTTCCGCCCGGAGATCATCGAGCGGTTCGCGCAGTCGCAGAACATGATCCCGTCGGTGGAGGGCGCGGCCTGGAGCGATGATCCCGCGCTGCAGTCGGTGAAGCCGTTCTTCGATGCGGGCCGGGTCGCGGGCTTCATTGATCATCAGGTTCCCGGAAGCATCCCGCTGGATGCTCTCGTCGCCCGCGGATTGATGGAAAACGATCCCGCGGCCACTCTTCAGCGGCTCGACAGCGAGTGGGCGAAGGTCTCCGCCCGCACGATCAAGTAGAAAGGCGGGATCGAATGTCTATCACGACGACACCCGTGGCCAGTAGCGCACCGCAGACGGCCAAGCCGCGCTCGGGCGCACGACTGCGCACCTACTACTGGGTTGTGGCACCGATGGTGCTTCTGTTCGCCTTCTTCCACACCTTCCCCGTGCTGACCGGTATGTTCTACAGCTTCACGAACTATGCGGGCTTCGGCGATTGGAGGTTCGTGGGATTCGCAAACTATCTCAACCTCTTCCGCGATGATCGCGTGCTGGGTGCCTACGGGTTCTCCTTCCTGTTCGCCATCACGGCCACGATCCTGACGAACGCGATCTCGCTGGTGGTGGCCCTGGCCCTCAACGGCAAGATCTGGTTCCGCAACTTCTTCCGGGGCGTGTTCTTCATCCCCTACGTGCTGGCCATGCTGGTCATCGGTTATGTGTTCCGGTTCATCTTCGGCACATCGCTGCCCAACCTGCTCTCCGGCATACCGTTGTTCGCCGACAACATCCTGACCAACCCCACCTGGGCGTGGACCGCGATCGTGATGCTGAACGTGTGGCAGTCCTGCGCGTTCGCGATCATCCTCTACCTCGCCGGCCTGCAGACCATCCCGGAGGAGCTGTACGAAGCCGCTTCCTTGGACGGCGCGTCCCCGTGGCAGCAGTTCCGCTCCATCACCTTCCCGATGATCTGGGCCTATTTCACGATCAACATGGTGCTGAGCGTCAAGGGCTTCCTCCAGGTGTTCGACCCGATCGTCGCCTTGACCAACGGCGGGCCGGGTACCGCGACCGAATCGGTCACCATGCTCATCCAGCGCGGCGGCCTCACCGGCGGCGAGTTCGCCTACCAGACGGCCAACGCCGTCGTCTTCTTCATCATCATCACCATCGTGTCCCTGATCCAGTTCAAGGGCCTGGGCACAGGGGAGGCTGACAACTAATGAGCACAGCAGCACAAATGGCACCAGCCGCGGTCCAGGCCGCACCCACGAACGGGAAGAAACGCCGTCGGCGCCTCGGACCGGATCGCATCAACTGGTGGGCAACCGCTTTCATCGCCGTCGCCTCGCTCACCGTCCTCGTCCCGCTGTATCTCGCGGTGGTGGTCGCTCTCAAGACGCCGGACCAGTTGCTCAACTCCAGCGGCTTCGAATGGCCGACCGAGTTGCGCCTGGCGAACTTCTCCGACGCCTGGACCGCGGCCCAGTTCCCCACCGCGGTGGCCAACACCGGCATCATCACGGTGCTGACGTTGCTCTTCACGATCTTCACCAGCTCCATCGTGTCGTGGGCGATCGCCCGCAACATGGACAAGCTGTTCTTCAAGGCCGCGTTCTTCTACTTCCTGTCGGCGATGTTCATCCCGTTCCCGATCATCATGCTGCCCCTGGTACAGCAGACCGCTCTGCTGGGCCTGGACAACAAATGGGGCATGATCATCCTCTACACGGTGTTCGGCATCTCCACCAACGTGTTCATCTACACCGCCTATGTGCGCTCGATCCCGATCGAACTGGAGGAAGCGGCGCGGATGGACGGGGCATCGACCTGGGGCGTGTTCTGGAAGGTCATCTTCCCGCTCCTGGCCCCGATGAACGCCACCGTGGGCATCCTGACCTGCGTCTGGGCCTGGAACGACTACATCATGCCGTTGGTGGTGCTTACGGACCCCGCAGACCGGACGCTCGTGTTGTCCCAGTCCATCTTCCAGGGGCAGTTCAATATCGATCACACGGTGTCGTTCGCGTCGTACCTGATGGCGATGGCCCCGCTCCTGCTGGTCTACATCTTCGCTCAGCGGTGGGTGATCTCCGGCGTCACCCGAGGCTCCATCAAGTGACCGCCTGACCCGAGCCCGCGAAAGGCAAGGGGTACGCTACTTCGTCGATCGGTAGCGCACCCCTTTTTCGTCTTCACCCCGCGTTATCGGAGGGTCTCGCGGATCGCCAGGGCCGCCGCCCCCCGCGCCCAGTCGAAGAAATCCAGACCCTCACCCAAGACCAGCTCGGGCAGTTGATCCCCGTCGTAGGCATGCCGAGCGATCCCCCGTTGGATCGCGTCCTTCCTGGGGATGAACGGAGCGACGCCCTCGCCCGCGATCAGCACCCTCTCTGGCCCGTAGGCGATCATCGCCAGCGCCACCAGCTCCCCCAGGCTTTCCGCGGCGGCCTCCAGCACCTCGGCGACGGCAGGATCATCGGAGGTCAGGTCGTCGGCACCGAGCGCGCGTCCCGCCGCCTCCTGCGCCCGCGCGAGCAGCGGCTCCGTGGACAGCACCTGCCCCGCATTGCGGCCGTCGCTCAACCAGGCGCGGCCGAGCAGCGCCGCGAAGCCCAGATGGCCGCCCAGCAGGGCATCGTCGACGATCGCCCCGGATCCCACGCCCGAGCCCACCGTCAACACGACGAAATGATGAGTGCCCCGCCCGTGGCCGAACCAGTGCTCGGCCAGGGCCAGCGCGTCGACGTCGTTGGCCGCTGCACAGGGCAGACCGGTGGCGTCCTCGACCGCGCGTACGATGTTGCCGCGCTCCCAGTTCAGGTATCCGGCCGCCCGCGTGTTGCCCTCCGCATCCACTGCGGCGGCGAGCGAGACGCCGATCGCCTCGGGGGTATCGACGGGGAAGCGTTCCGCCAGCAGGCTGGCGATCGCGGTGGCGGTCGTCTCGGCGGAGCTCGTGTCGGCGGCTTCTTCAGCTGCGTCATGCACCACGCCACGCACCCCCACCAGCGTCGCGTAGACCCGGCCGGGAATCACCTTGACCCCCAGAAAACGCGTGGCCTCGTCGACCACTTCCAGAGGCAGGGTGGGGCGCCCCACCGGCGCCGGCTTCGACTCTCCCTCGACGAGCACCCCGGAGTCGACCAAGGGAGCCGTGATCCTCGTCAACGATCCCGAGCTGAGCCCGGTGCGCTGGACCATCTCCGCGCGAGAGATCGGGCCGTGGCGCAATATCGTCCCGATGACTCGTCGTGAGGTCGGGTCCAGATGAGAGAGAGGCACCCCCCGATTATGACAGCCGGCGTCGTATGGTGTTCTATCGCTTTTCGCGGAGTGAGGGATTCCGCCGATAGGTGGCACCTCCTGGCGAAATCCTTTACCCACCACTCATTATCTTTGTTGCAGAGGTAATGGCGAGTAGGGTTGATGCGCGAAGATTGTGATTCACCACATGACCTGCCGAGATCCCCATCCCCCATGAACCCACCCCATGAAGGAGCCCTACGATGCCGAGCCCGAAGCACCCCGTCATCGCTGACCCGTCTGACGATGTTTTCCCGAAACATCTGCTGATGCGGGCCGGCGGGACGGCGGTGTTCCTCTTCTGTCCCAAGACGTCGGTGCCCGAGGTCTTGTATTGGGGTGCCGACCTGGGCGAGGTCACCCCCGTCGCGCTCGAGACCTGGGCTGCTGCCGGTGCCGGCGTCGTCTCAGGCTGCGCCGATATCGCCCCGCGCCTGTCTTTGATGCCCAGCCAGGCAGAAGGATGGCTCGGCACGCCGGGACTGGCCGGTTCCCGGGCGGGACTGGGGCAGTTCTCCGCGTTCCGGCCCGTCGCACTGGATGTCCTCGCCGAGGACGGCACTGACGGCGCGCCCACCGAGGTGCGGATCACCGCCTACGACGAGGAGGCCAACCTGGAGCTGGTTCTCGATGTGCAGCTCGCCGCATCCGGCCTGCTTCGCACCCGGGCGACCTTGGTCAATCGCGGCGAGGACGGATACGCCGTGGATTCGGTCCTCCTCGCCCTGCCCGTGCCGGCCTCGGAGACCCAGGTCATCGACCAGTCGGGCCATCACCTGCGCGAGCGGGAGACCTCGCTGCACGAGTTCACGATCGGCGCGCACGAACGCACCAGCCGCGTGGCTCGCGGACACGCGAGCTCCCTGATCCACGGCACCTGCGAGCCGGGCACCGGATGGAATCGTGGCGCGGTTCACTACGTCCACGTCGCGTGGTCGGGCAACACCCGCACGCTTGCCGAGCGCACCGTGCTGGGCCAGCAGGCGCTCATCGGCGGCGAGCTGCTCCTCCCGGGAGAGGTCGTCTTGAACAACGCCGAGTCTTACACCTCGCCCTGGCTGGTGGCCACCTGGGGCGAGGGCCTGGATCAGGCCGCCGCCCGCATCCACGATTTCCTGAGGGCGCGCCCCGGGCACCCCAACTCGACCAGGCCCGTCACCTTCAACGCGTGGGAGGCCGTCTACTTCGATCACTCCCTGGAGCGCCTGCTCGAACTGGCCGAGGTGGCCGCCCAGGCGGGCGCGGAACGCTTCGTCCTCGACGATGGCTGGTTCGGCTCGCGCCGCGACGACAATTCTGGCCTGGGCGACTGGGTGGTCTCCCCCGATGTGTGGCCGCACGGCCTCGCTCCCCTGGCCGACGCGGTGCATGCCCACGGCATGGAATTCGGGCTGTGGTTCGAGCCGGAGGCCATCAATCCCGATTCCGACGCGGCTCGCTCCCACCCCGAATGGATCCTGTCGCCGCGCACCCACCGTCCGCAGGAGGCACGCGGCCAGCAGGTGATCGACCTGACCAACCCCGAAGCCTTCGCGCACGTTCTCGGTCAGATGCGCACGGTCTTGTCCGATGTGCGGATCGACTTCATCAAGTGGGATTTCAACCGCGACCTCTACGAGGCGGTCTCTCCGCTCAGCGGCCGGCCCGCCTATCACGCGCAAACCCTGGCCACCTACCGACTGATGGACACGCTGCTCGCCGAGTTCCCCGGCCTGGAGATCGAATCCTGCGCCGGCGGCGGCGGGCGCATCGACCTCGGCGTCATGGAACGCGCCGTGCGGGTTTGGGCATCCGATTGCATCGACCCGCTGGAGCGCCAGCAGATCGAAGCCGGCACCTCGCTGCTCCTGCCCCCGGAGGTGACGGGGTCTCACGTCGCCTCCACCACCTCGCATACCACCGGGCGCACGCTCAACCTGAGCGTGCGCGCCTCCACCGCGATGTTCTCGCACATGGGTGTGGAATGGAATCTCCTGGACGCCTCCGAGCAGGAGCGTCGCGATCTGGCCGCCTGGATCGCGCTACACAAGCGGTTCCGTCCCCTCTTCCACAGCGGACGCGTGGTGCACGTGGATCACCCGGATCGCGGTTGGAGCATCCACGGCGTCGTTTCCCATTCTCGCGACGAAGCCGTCTTCAGCCTCATGCGCCTCACCACCTCCGCAGTGCGGCCGAGCCCCGCGGTCCGGATACCGGGGTTGGACGCCGATGCCGAGTATCAGCTCTCCGAGCTGCTGCCCGACGGCGTCACCTCGCCGGTTCACTACGATTCGCACGCACCGCAATCGTGGGACTGGTGGACCAAGGACATCACCTTGCCCGGCCGCATCCTGGGGGCCGCCGGGCTCCGCTTCCCCGACCTCGAGCCCGAGCGCGTAATCCTGATTCACCTCCGCAAACTCTGATGCGAAGGGACCCCGTGTTCAGGTCCCTGAGCGGAAGTGTGGCGGATCCCTCTGTCCGGTCCCTGAGGTGCGACGAAGGAGCCTCGAAGGGCGTAAAACGCGAGCATTCGCGCAGACTCTGCCGAAGCCCTAGTCAACGCCCTTCGAGGCTCCTCGCAGAGCTCGTCACACCTCAGCTTCCGGGTTGCTTCGCCGCCACCGTGAGGTGGGAAAGTAGCGATACTTTCGCATCAGGGACCGGACAAGGGGTTTACCCAGGCTCACTTTCGCCAGAGACCGGACAACGGGATTCCGCCACATACTTTCGCTTCAGGGACCTGGCCAAGGGATCCCTTCACCTCAGTTTCCGGGCTGCTTCGCTGCCACTCTGGTGCAGGAAAGTGAGTGGAGGGAACTCTTTGTCAGGTCCCTGAGGTGCGAGCGTCAGCGAGCCTCGAAGGGCGTAAAACGCAAGTATCGGCACAGACTCTGCCAAAGGCTCTAGTTAACGCCCTTCGAGGCTCCTTCGTCGCACCTCAGGGACCGGACAGAGGGTTTCCCGCCCACACTTTCGCATCAGGGACCTGAATGCAGCAACCCACACATATTTTCGCATCAGGGACCTGGCGACGGGGTTTCCTCCGCTCACTCCTATCCCACGGTGGCCGGTTCCGACCAAGAAACTGAGGTCTCAGAAACGGCGAGGTGCCGGTGTCCCATATGGGACACCGGCACCTCGTGCAACGCAGAGACGACCTCAGACGGTCTCCCCCAATTGGAGACAGACGGCCTCCAGGGCCTCTGCCTCATCGATGCCGTCGGCGAGCACCATGACTTCGGTGCCCGAGGTGATCCCCATCGCCAGGATGGAGATGGGATTGACCAACGAACAGCGCTGTCCCGCCACCATGAGCCAGATCGACGAAGAGAAGTCCTCGGCGGTCTGACACAGTCGATGCGCGACCATCGCATGGATGCCCTGCGGGTCGGTCACCACCGCCGTCCGGCTGATCATGGGATCAGTCTTCGATCGCGATCGTCGTGCCCACGTTCAGCGCGGGGGCGGTACCCGAAACATGGAGGGTGCCGTCGAGCAGCGGGGCGGGTGCGCCATCGAAGTTGATGGTGATGTGGCCCAGGCCATCGAGGTTCTTGCGCACCACCTCGCCGACGGCGGTGATGGGGAACGCAACCCCGTCGATGACGAGCTTCTGCCCGGCGGCGATATCACCGGTGGTGGGGACCATCTGGATGGTGTAGCAGAAATCAGCGAGCGCCGGCGGTGCTCCGGCGCCGAACAGGATGTACATGCCCTGCTCGGCAAAGGTGTGGGCCTCGGGGCCGATGCCCTCGACTGTGGTGTGAAAGATTGACGTCATGAGAGTTCCTTCGACTATGTAAGTGGCTAAGAGGTTCCGCAGGTAGGTGGTGCCGTGAGCTAAGGACGTGCTGGATGGATGACATGGCAAGACGGAGAACGAAGCCTGCATTGGGTATGCCGGTGAGTTCGACAACGAAGCCAGGTCGCCATCAGTGCGCCGCAGTAGGTGCCCCTACCTGCGGAAACTCTAGGGCACGCGGACCGCGATGGAGCGGACCGCGCATCCCAGCAGATTCGGGTTTAGGTTGTCGAGTAGAGACCGATCGAGGCCAGCCACGCGAGGGCGACACGCGGGACGCCGTTCAGGAATCGAGAGTAGAGGACGGCGGGAACGCCGATCTCGACCGTCTCGGGCTCTGCTTCGGCGAGGCCCAGCGCAACCGGGATGAAGTCGCAGCCGTTCTGGGTGTTGATCGCGAACAGGGCCGGCAGCGCGAGGCTCGGATGGATCGCTCCCTTGCCGATCTCGACGCCGATCAGGGTGCCGATGATGGAACCGATCACGCCGCCGGGGCCGAGCAGGGGCGAAAGGAACGGCAGCGAGCAGATGAAGCCGAGGATGATCAGGCCGATGCCCGAGCCCACCAGCGGCGTCAGGAAGCTGGTGAACCAGTTGCCGAAACCGGATGCGTTGATGATGCCGATCAGCATGGCCACGAAGCCCATGAACGGGAGGATCGTGGTGATCAGGGTCTGAACGGCGTCGCGGCCGGCCTGGTAGAAGGTTGCGACGACCTTGCCGGCACCCAGACCGATCTTCTCGAGCAGGTTCTTGTTCTTCTTGGCGGCCAGCGTCTCCGAGATCTTCTTGTCGCTGGTGAACTTGGTGCCCTCCTCCGCTTCGGGTGCGGCACCTGCGCTGGCTTCTTCGGCCGCGGGGGCTGCCGCCACGACTGCGGCCTCGTCGGCGAGGCGAACCTGGCTGGTGCCCACGGAGGAGACGTAGATGCCTTCGTGGATGAACTGGGCCAGCGGCCCGGCCTTCCCAGTGGGCATCACGTTGATCGTCGGGATGCCCTTCTTCGGGTAGAGGCCGCAGCGCAGGGTTCCGCCGCAGTCGATCACCACGACAGCGATCTCCTCATCCGGCACCGCATTGTTGAAGCCGTTGATAGCTTCCAGACCGGTGAGTTCGACGATGCGGTCGACGACATCGGGGCGGGCGCCGCCGCCAACGATGTAGACGACCTTGTTCTTCTGGTCGGTCGGGGTAATGGTCAACGGACCGCCGTAGCCACCGCTGCCCCGCTCGACGATGATGGAGTTGTAACTCATATCTTTCTCTCTTCCTCTCGTCTCGCGGCTCAGTGGTGAACGAGTTCGCGGCTGAGCGTGATGCCCTGCTGCTTCTCGATCCAACGAGTGATGAAGTCAGTGCTCCAGCCGCCGATGAAGTTCAGCACCAGCCCGACGAGCAGATAGCGGATGGCGAGCGGTGCGGTCGGCAGGCCGAGCTGGGTGATGCCGTTGGCGATGCCCAGCCAGATGAACAGCTCACCGGGATTGATGTGGGGGAAGACGCCGTTGCTGGTGTGACAGAACTGCATACCCGCGGCGGCGTAGGACGGCTTGTAGCGCTCGGGAAGGAAGCGTCCCAGGGACAGCGCCATGGGGTTGCCCAGCATGAATGCGCCGAGGAACGGCAGCAGCATGTACCGACTGATGGGGTTGCCGGAGGCGCGACGTGCGAAGGCGTTGATCCGGTCTTCGCCGATGAGGCCGATGAGTGAGTTCATCGCGATGAGCAGCATCAGGACGAGCGGGACGATCCCGGTCATCCAGCTGATGAAGGTCTCAGCGCCGGCCTGGAACAGGCCGATGAACCACTCCGCAGCTCTTACAAGGTAATCCATTATTGAATGACTCCTTCTGTGCGGGGTGTGCGAACCACGTGGATTTGACGTGGTGCCCGGGTTGCGACCGGTTCCGCTTTCTTCTTGTTCTTGCGGAAACGGCCGATGAAGCGGGTCAAGGGACCGGGCGGATCCTCTGGAACTTGACCGAGCTGAACGGTGAGCCAGTTATCACGGGCATTGAGGACGGCCAGTCGCAGGGCCTTGGGAAGGCGCTTGGTGACGCCCTGCTCCACCTCGCTGATGTGCAGGCCATCGAAACCGCGGAGGGGCTTGAACCGGGCCAGGATCGTGAGGCCGGACATGCCCGTCGCCTCTCGAATCGTGCCCTCTTCGTCGATCAGGAACATGGCGATCGCACCGGCGCTCAGCGCGTTCTTGCGCTTGCCGATGGCGATCTTGCCCTGTCGACGCAGCCTGGCGTAGACGGTGGAGAAGTCCTTCAACTGTATGAAGGAGAAAACGCTTTGCAGTGCCCAGGCGATGCCTAACACGATGAGTAGAAACCAGAAATTCATATCCGTCCTCTCTTTACGGATCGGGGGCTCATTGTCATCTCACAGGGGAGTTGGTCATGTGCAGGAAGAATTGTTCGTAGGAGGTGTAGCGGCAGATCCGGTCGAGGCCGGCTCGATCCGAGGTGAGCCGGATGATCTCCTCGTAGATATCGATCAGGATGGTGTCGTCATAGTCGGATTTCTCGGGCACTCCCAGCAGCACGATCATCCGCAGGCCCTCCTCCTCGCTGGTGCGGGGAATGACGCCGATCGCCAGCACCAACTGGTCGGCGCCGCCGGCCAGCGTGGCGTGAGGAAAGGCGACGTAGGCGTCGATGGCCATGGACGCCCGGCGCTCACGCGCGGCCAGGGCATCCCGGAATCCTTCGTCCAGGTAGCCGAGCTGAATGAGGTGGTCGAGCATGCGCTCGAGGTTGGCCCGATATTCCAGCTCCGGCGACAGCACCACGAAACGGTCGCGGTTCAGGAGGTTGGCCAGCAGTGATCGGCTGCCCGCGCCCAGCGGGATGCTGGCGTTGCGGTCGAAGCGGAGCCGGTTGATGTGGCCCAGCAGCTCTTCCTTGTCGAACACCTCGGCCAGCTCCACGATGGGGGCGGAGGTGCGCAGTTGCTGCAGGCTGGTGGAGATCACCAGATCGAAGTCGTCCAGCACTTCGGGGGTCGCTTCGTCGCGGGAGAGCAGGGAGAAGTCTGTGTCGTCGGCCATCACCTTCGCCACCTGCAACTGCACTAGCCGCGCGGAGACCCGACCCACGTCGGTGACGACGGCCACCCGCAGAGCCGGCGCGCTGGCCGCGCGCTGCTCCTCCAGGAACACCTGGAAGTAGCTGGTGAGCAGACTCACCTCCATCTCCGGCACCTTGAGCCCGAGTTCGCGTTCGATGGTGCGGGCCGCGACGCTCGCCATCCGGAAGGCCACCGGGTAGGCGGTCGCGAGTTCCCCCATCACTCGGTAGGGAAGGCGGATGCGGAACCGCAACCGATTGGTCATGAAGGTGAGATGCGGGGCGAACTCCGTGAGCAGGGCCGCGGGCGGGATGCGAATGTCCATCTCCGCTTCGATGCCGTCGAGGATCAACTGCACCAGATCCTGCACGTCGTCTTGTTCGCCGCTCAGCATGGTCAGCCTGTTGTGGTGCCCCGGTGTTCGCATGCCGACGACGGGCAGCGAAAGGAAGACGGCCTCCGCCGCACCGATCTCGATCTGAAGGATGGCGGCCACCGCATCGGCGACCTGCCTGCCGAACTGATAGGCCGGTAGTTCGCGGACCGCGTCGTAGAGCTTGGGCAGTGCGTCGAGAGGATGCCCGGTGAGAAGCCGGTCCAGCATCACGGTGTACCAGCGGTGGACGTCTTCGGCCACATGGTGTCCCAGTCGGAAGGCCGCGACGGCCTCGTCCAAGGGAGCCCACAGCTCGTCGTCGAGGGGATAGCCGGAATACAGCGTCTCGTAGTGATGGTCCAAGACCAGCAGACGGATGCCGAGTTCCTCACCGTGCAGCTCCAAGCCGGAGTGGGGACGACCGATGATGGTCACGCCGTAGGGGCGCCCTTCTTCGCGGAGCTGGGAGAGGTCGCCCAGCGCCGTGGAACGGCTGATGGACATCTCACGAGCCAGCTCATCGGTCACGACGGGCCCGTCGGCCCGCAACAGCCGCGCCAGGGTGCGACCGACCCGGGTTCGGGGATCATTGAAGGACCGGGAGACATCCAGGATTCCCGCGCGTGCGTGCGCGTAGCGGTCTCGGTCCACAACCCACAGGCGGTAGCGACCGTTGTCGAGACGCACAGACGCGGCGCCGGCGAGTTGCTTGTTGATCTCCTGGATCTCATTGGCGATGGTCTTGGCGCCCACGCCCAGGTGGTTCATAAGCGACTCGGGGTGGGCAGACAGGTGCCGCTCCAGCTGGACGAGTATCTTTGCTCGACGGTTCACGAGTTCACCGATCTATGGCAGGCTCGCGCGCCGCCGTCACCCCACACGATCGGTGGCGGAGCGCGGCAGCGACGCGAGGCGGGCGATCAGCCGCGCGACTTACCGCCGGTGACGGTGACGGTGGTTCCCGTGATGTAGCTGGACCTATCGGAGACCAGGTAGCACACCACGTCGGCTACCTCGTCCAGCGTGCCGGGCCGACCGATCGGGATGGTCTTCGCGTAGTCGGGCGAGAGGTTGTCCACCGTGGTGTTGCGGGTATAGGCCAGCGCATCGTTGTAGGACGGATTGCGCAGGCCGGTGGGCTCCAGGATGCCCGGGGCGATACCGACGACGCGGACCCCCAGCGGGCCGAGCTCCTTGGCCCATGACAGGGTGAACCCGTTCATGGCACCCTTCGAGGCGGAGTAGGCCGACTGCCCCTTCGAGCCCTCGGATCCCGCTTCCGAAGTGACGTTCACGATGGTTCCGGCTCCAGCCTTGATCAGCCGGCGAGCAACCGCCTGAGCCATCAGGAAAGCGCCCTTGACGTTGATGTTGAACATGAAGTCGAAGGACTTCGTATCCAACTCGTACTGAGGGGCTTCGCCGCGCACATCGACGAGAAGCCGAGGCAGGTTGACGCCGGCGTTGTTCACGAGCGTGGTGACCTCGCCGAGTTCCTCGCAGACCCGCGCGACGGCGGCTTCGACCGCCTCAGGGTCGGTCACGTCCACCTTCAGGTTGAAGACACCGGTTTCGGCATCGACGCCGTCTTCGACCGAGATGTCGAAGCACGCCACCTGGGCCTTTGCCGCGCGCAGACCTTCCACGATGTGCTTGCCGATACCGGAGTTCCCGCCGGTAACGATGACGATCTTGTCTTCGATATCCAGCCAGTTGTTCGACATGTTGCCTCCATTGCCACTGTCCTTGTGTGGTTCCTAAAGGTAGCCCTCGGCCATGTCGGTCGTCAGCAGGGAATCAGGCGGCAGATTTCCGGCTTCCGGAAAATAATCGGGCGGATCCTCGGGCAGGCTCCTGCTCTCCATCAACGCATGCCGACCTCATGTTCGAGCAGGGTGATGGCGCTGGTGGCCAGATCGGCCACCAGCTGACGGGCGAGCCAGTCCGCAACGCCCGCTGCGGAACGACGCCGTGCGTCGCTCCGCACATTCGTATCGAGGAGATACTTCACACGGGGAGAGCGCTAACCACGATCCTTCCGTATCTGGAGAGAAGGACCTCAGAAGAGCAGACTGGCCAGGCGGCGACGAGCGGTCAAGACGACCTTCTCAGTGCGGCCGACCACCTCGAACAGCTCCAGCAACCGCACCCGGATGACCTCTTTCTCCTCGGCATCGACGGTGGCAGCAAGACCCAGCAAGCGATCGAAAGCGGCCGCGGGGTCTCCCTGGATGATCTCGAGATCGGCGGCCTCCAGCTGCGCGGTGAGGTCCTCGGGCGCCGCCGAGGCTTTGGCGAGGATGTCCGCCACGTCCACCGTCCCGAACCCCAGGCTGCGCTCCAGCAACGCCGCTTGGGCGCGCCCGGCGATCACCTCGGGATCGTTGGGGGTCTCCTTGAGCAACTCGTCGAACTCCACGACAGCCTGGGCGTAATCACCGGCTGCCAGGGCGTCATCCGCCTTGACGAAGCGCGGATTGGCCTGCTCCTCAGGCACGTCCGTCGCCGCACCGCCGACGGGCTCGGCCCGTCCCGTGAGGCCGTTGGCCACCGCGAGTTGAGCGACCTGATCCAGCAGCGCCTCTATCTCATCGGCGGGTCGGGTGCCCTGGAACAACGGCGCCATCTGCCCGCCGATCAGGGCGACGACGGTGGGAACCGCCTGCACGCCAAGGCCCTGCGCCAACCGGGGCTGCTCGTCCACGTTGACTCGCGCCAGCAGAAAACGCCCCGCGGCGCGGTTCACGACGTCAGCCAGCGCCTGGGAGACGGCGGCGCCAGACGGATCCCGCGGCGAATGGAACTCGACGATCACCGGGAACTGCGCGGACTTGGCTCCGATGGCCTGGAAATCCTCTTCGGTCATCGTCACCACGTAGCTTGCGCCTCCGGCGGGAGCGGCCGGGGCTGCGGAGGTCAAAGAGGTGAGGTCGATGGCGCCTGGGCGGGAGAAGTTCTCGTGGGTCATACCTCCATCTTGCCGCATTTCCCATATCCGGAACACGCCGCCTCGTCCCTCCTCAGGAGTTTCCTGGGAGACCTCCGTGGCGACACCGCAGGGGTGGCAGACTATGGCCCATGACACATGAGCGAGCAGGGCTGCTGGCCCAAGAATCCGACCTGATCGACGTCGATGCCGTGCTGTCGGCCTACTACGACCTGACCCCGGACCCCTCCAATCCGGATCAGATGGTGGTCTTCGGCACCTCAGGACACCGCGGATCCAGTCTGGACACGGCCTTCAACGACCTTCACATCGCCGCGACGACGCAGGCGATCGTCGAGTACCGCGCCGCGCAGGGCACCACCGGACCGTTGTTCATCGGCAAGGACACCCACGCGCTGTCGCTGCCTGCCTGGAAGACCGCCATCGAGGTGCTGCGCGCCAACGACGTCGAGGTCTGCGCCGAGCGCGAGGACGAATACACCCCCACCCCCGCGGTCTCCCGCGCGATCATCCGGCACAACCTGAACCCCGGCCCCCGCGCCGACGGCATCGTCGTGACCCCGTCGCACAACCCGCCGCGCGACGGCGGTTTCAAGTACAACCCGCCCCACGGCGGCCCTGCCGACTCGGACGCCACTTCGGTGATCGCGGCCCGCGCCAATGAGTTGATGGCCAACCCCTCGGGCATCAAGCGCAAGGCGTACGCGCAGGCCGACGCCGAGGTGAACCGCTACGACTACCGCACGCCGTACTGCGCGGAGCTGGAGCTGGTGCTCAACCTCGACGTGATCCGCGGCAGCGGCCTGGTCCACGGCGCCGATCCCATGGGCGGCGCCGCGGTGCAGTACTGGGAGTACTTGGCCGAGAACTCCGGGCTGCCGATCACTGTGGTCAATCCCAAGGTCGACCCCCGCTGGTCGTTCATGACGCTGGACACCGACGGCAAGATCCGGATGGATTGCTCCTCCCCCAACGCGATGGCCTCGCTGGTGAACCAGCGCGACAAGTTCTCCGTGGCCACGGGCAACGACGCCGATTCCGATCGGCACGGCATCGTCACCCCCGACTTCGGGCTGATGAACCCCAACTCCTACCTCGCGGTGGCGATCAACTACCTGTACGCCAATCGTCCCGGCTGGTCCCCTGATGCGGGCATCGGCAAGACGCTGGTGTCGTCGTCGATCATCGACAAGGTGGCCGCCAAGCTCGGCCGTCGTCTGGTCGAGGTGCCGGTGGGCTTCAAATGGTTCGTCCCCGGGCTCACCGACGGCTCCATCGGCTTCGGCGGCGAGGAGTCGGCGGGTGCGTCCTTCCTTACCCTCGATGGCAAGACGTGGACCACGGACAAGGACGGCATCATCATGTGCCTGCTGGCCTCCGAGATCATCGCCACCACCGGCAAGACGCCCAGCCAGCACTACGCGGAGTTGGAGGCCGAGTTCGGCACCTCCTCCTACGCCCGCGTGGATGCGGACGCCAACCGCGAGCAGAAGGCCCGGCTGTCGAAGCTCAGCTCCGACGACGTGACGGTCACCGAGCTCGCCGGCGAGCCGATCACCGCCGTGCTGTCGCACGCCCCCGGCAACAACGCGGCCATCGGCGGCATCAAGGTAACCACCGAGAGCGCCTGGTTCGCGGCCCGCCCCTCCGGCACCGAAGACAAGTACAAGATCTACGCCGAGTCGCTGAAGGGCGCCGATCACCTCGCCGAGGTGCAGGCCGCCGCCAAGCAGCTGGTTGACGCAGCCCTCACCTAACCTGCGCTCACACCACGTCAGTGGCCCGGTCGTCTACGGACGGCCGGGCCACACTGGTGTGCGGGATCTCCTACGAACGCCCCAACGCGCCCGCTATGGGGCAGCGGAACTCGCGCGAGGCACCGATCCCCACCTCGTTCATGTAGCGGATCACGATCACCCACGCCTCGCGCAGGGAGGTCTCGGTGTAGGGCACGCCGTGCGTGCGGCAGTGTTCCCGCACCAGCTGGCGCGCGCGGAACAGGTGCGGGCGCGGCATGTTCGGGAACAGGTGATGCTCGATCTGGTAGTTGAGGCCACCCATCAGCACCGTCATCCACCAGCCGCCGGAGACGTTGCGCGACGTCAGCACCTGCTTGTCGAGGAAGTCCAGCTTGGCACCGTGCTCGACGATCGGCATTCCGATGTGATTGGGGGCGAAGCTGCTGGCCATGTAGACGCCGAACACGGCGAGCTGGACGCCGAGGAAAGCGAAGGCCATGCCCACCGGCAGCAGCCAGAAGAGGAAACCCAGATAGAGGACGAAGCGCAGGCCGATCAGAGTCAGCTCCAGCGCACGCCCCTTGACCGGCCTGCGAGAGAACAGGCTGCCGATAGAGTCGCGGTGCATGTCTATGCCCGCGAACAGCAGCAACGGCAGGAAGAACCAGCCCTGGCGCCTCACTACCCAGGCATGGATGCCCTTGGTCTTGGTCGCGTCGTCGCGGGTGAAGGCCACGACGCCGAGCGCGATGTCGGGATCCTTGCCCACCTTGTTGGGATTGCCGTGGTGACGCGAGTGCTTGTTCATCCACCACGAGTAGCTCATCCCCACGCCCGCCGTCGCGACGATCCGGCCGAGCCGGTCGTTCGCCGGGCCGGTGGCAAGGACCTGGCGGTGGGCCGCCTCGTGGCCGACGAAGGCGAGCTGGGTGAAGATCACCCCGAGCGCCGCCGCGATCAGCAGCTGATACCAAGACTCCCCCAGCAGCACCATGCCCGCGATCGCTCCCGCCACCGCGAGCATGAGCCCGCCGAGCAGAGCGACGTAGAACCCTTGCGTGCGCTCGCTCAGTCCTTCGCTGCGCACCGCCTTCGCGAGTTCGGTGAAGCTGTTCGTGCGTTCCGCGAGCTCCGCGCGAATGCGCGCGCGTCGCTCGGCAGAGACCGCCGCGGTGGGCCGAATCACATGAGTCCCCTCTCACCGGTTCGCAGGGTGGACCCCAGTGGCGACCCCCAAACCGGTTGCGCCCAAGCGTAGGGGAAGACCCAAGGCCGCTCTCGGGTGTGCCAGATCTCGAATGGGTGGACGACGAGCACCCCAAGCCCCTGCTATTGCAGGCTGATCCTGCAACGATCGTCAGAGACGACATTGCGCAACCACACCTCTTGCCAGGACTTATCGATAGTCGATAAGATAACGTTTATCGATAACCTTTTAGGAGGGCCTATGGTCGCCGCCGGTATCACCTCGGCCGTGCTCGTCGCGCTACTTGGCATCGCACTGATCTTTCTCTTTCGGCTGCGGCGAGGATGGAACCGCGTCACCTTGGCCCGGGCCACCACGTTCTTCGCCGTCCTCACGCTCATCGGCATCGGGATCGGGCTCGTCGCCGGCGGCTGGCAGAGCCTCTTCGGCAAGGAGGTCGGCGTGACCATCCCCGTCCTCGGCGCCCAGCCCCGCCTCCCCGACGGCATCGTCGATGCCATCACCATGGCCACCATCGTGGAGGCGCCGTCGATCGGCAACGCTATTCATCGAAGACCTCACGATGACCACGCGCTTACTTCTCTTCGCGAACCAGCTCACCTGGGCCGTCACCTCGGGGCCATTGCGATCGTCGCCCTGCGCGCCGCGAAAGCGCTGCGAGGGCAACATCTTCGGTTTCGCCCCGCGCGCGATCATGACCACCGCCATCATCGTTGCCGTCGGCGGAGTCGCGGGATCGATGCTCGATGACATCAGCGCGTGGCGCGCCGGCGTGGAGGCCCTGCAGGTGACGAGCTTCGGCATCGAAGGCCCTCTCGCCCATGACTTCGATACCTACGACGGTGACGCGCAACTGTTCCTCAGCGAGCATGGGTGGCTCACTCCGGATGGACTGAATATCACCCTGCCGTTCTGGCCCCTCAGTATCGGTGTCGCCCTCGCGCTGGTCGGGACAGCGTTCCGCACGGGACAGCAGGCTGCAGAAAGATGTCGAGGGGCTTCAGGACGATGTCCGGGGTCTTATCTGATGCCCCTGAGGACGATGGCCGCATTCACTGCCGTCTGACGGAGTTGTTGGAGGAACGTGGCATGACGCTCACCGACCTCCGCAGCGCGTCGGGGTCAGCATGGTCAATCTCTCCGTGCTCAAGAACGACCGCGCCCGCGATCCGGTTCTCGACGCTGACCGCCATCTGCGATGCCCTGGACTGCGAGGTGGGCGAGCCTGCTCGTGGTCGTCCCCGAATGAGAGCAAGCGCCCCTGCTCGCGGGGACGCTACGCCCCGTCGTCCTCGGTGGGGTGACCTGCACGCGCTGGCGGAGGCCGGCGCGCTGAATGATGCGCTGGATCGTCTTGTCGCGCTCTTCGGGGCGTCCGACGTAGCGGATCTCACGGAGACCCTGGTCCTGGGCCGCGGTCTCGAAGATGAAGTGTCCGTAGCCCAGCATCATGCCGAGCAGCGTGCGCTCCATCGAGATGTCGAGAATCCGGCTCATCGGCATGGTGGCCAACGACTGAGTGAAGATCCCGTGCACCCGGAAGACCTCATATTGG
The DNA here is from genome assembly GCA_041393555.1 of Tessaracoccus sp. Classification (GTDB taxonomy): domain Bacteria; phylum Actinomycetota; class Actinomycetes; order Propionibacteriales; family Propionibacteriaceae; genus Arachnia. The sequence continues at coordinate 21,727 of JAWKJW010000007.1, forward strand.
TCACCACGAAGCGGTCCATGTAGTTCTGGTGGAATCCCGCCAGCTCCCAGAGCAAGCTGGTCAGGCCCAGCAGCATCGGCACCCAGAACACCTCCGGCACCACGATGATGAGCAGGAAGATGGGGATCGAGAGCACCATCAAGCAGTAGTACGGGAACGACGCCACCCAGTGCTTCTGCACCTCGTCGATCACCATCTCATCCCACAGGAGACGGCTGCGTACCTGGGGCTCGAAGAGGCGGCCCAGAATAGACACGACGCGTCGGGGTTAACCGGCGAGCGTCGCGAAGAAGCGTCCGATCGATTCGAAGGCGCCGAAGAAGGTACGCACGGCCTCCGCAGCCGCCTCCGGGCGGGTAAATAGGTAGTACAGCACGAAGGCGACAACAAGGACTACGAGTACCTTCTTGACCCATCCGATCATGGCGCCTCCTACGAGCTGGACACGACGCAACATTCTGCACCAGTCTGCCCGAATTCTGGTAATGCCCGCCCAACTGCCACCGGCGTGCTGAGGTCGGCCTCGACCAATCTGGCTTATCCGGCCCTGCTCGATGACACAAGAGGCGTGTGCCAAGCTTGGATTCATGAACAACGAGGATCTTTTCATCTGCATCGATCACGTCGGCTTGGCCGTCCCCGACCTCGACGAGGCCATCACGTTCCACAGCGAGGTCTTCGGCTGGCGCGAGCTTCACCGCGAGGTCAACGAGGAGCAGGGCGTGGCCGAAGCCATGATCGGCACCGGCGAGCAGGGCGAGGAGAACGCCAAGATCCAGCTGCTCGCTCCGCTGAACGAGAACTCGACCATCGCGAAGTTCCTGGACCGCAACGGCCCCGGCATGCAGCAACTGGCTTACCGCGTCGCCGATCTCGATCACGTCTCGGCCGTCCTCAAGGAGCGCGGCATGCGCCTGCTGTTCCCCGAAGCGAAGCGCGGCACCGGTGGGTCGCGGATCAACTTCGTCCACCCGAAGGACGCGCGCGGCGTGCTGCTGGAGCTGGTGGAACTGCCCAAGGACTGAGTTTCACGCTGCACCGTCGAGGCGGAGGACCGAGGCTGTTGGGTCCTCCGCCTCGACATGTACTGAGGTCTGACGGATTGGTCCCACGATGACCTGGGGATACAGGATAAGCTCTTCGTTGAACCTCGATCACCGAGAGGGAGAACAAATATGGCGCGAGATTCCGAGGCTGAGGATAGCGGCCTGAGCCTGTTCGACGAACAAGCCAGTGCAGCCGGGAGCTTCCCCACCTCTGTGCTGGGCTATGAGCGGCACACCGTCGACGATTACGTGCGCGAAGTCGAGGGCAGGGTCAACCAGCTTCAGGCTCGCCTGCGCGAGGTGCGCCGCGAAGTCGAGTACGTCAAGACCGAGAGCGGTGACTCCGATTTCACCCGGCTCGGGGCATTCGCCACCGGGTTGCTGCGTTCGGCCGAGGCCCAGGCGAGGAACATCGTCGACCAGGCTGAACACGAGGCCGAGCGGATCAAGAGCGAGGCTCGACGCAGCGCCTCCGAGCTTCGCCGAACGGCCCAGGAAGAAGCCGACGACGTCCGGATCACCGGCTTGTCCTCCTTGCGCGAGCTTCGTAAGAAGCAGGCGGAAGAAGGCCAGGCGGCCTTGAATCAGGCACGGGCTGATGCGGAACGCACCCTCGACGACGCCAAGGCTCAGGCCCGAACCCAGCTCGAAGCAGCAGGGGCGCAGGCAGCAAGCATCCTGGAGTCGGCACGCATCGAAGCCGCGCGTATCGTCCAGGACGCCGTGCGACAGGCCGCGACGATCAAGGCCGATGCCGGAGCCGAAGCCGAGCGCAGCCTGGCGAAGGCCGCAGAGGCCGCCAAGGCCAGCGAAGTCGCCCTCGCCGAGCGCGCTCGCCAGGTGGCCGAAGAGGCTGAGCAGGCCGCTCAGGAGAGCCACGCCATACGCGAACGCAATGCCGAACTCGCACGAGACGGCGTCGAACAGGCCGAGGAGATCAAGCTGGTCGCCACCCGTGAGGCCGAGGAGATCCTCTCCGTCGCCCGCACCAAGGCTCGTGAGCTCCAGGAGTCGGTGGAAGAGCAGGTGACCTGGCGCAAGGAGCAGCTGGCGCGGGAGATCGCTTCCCTGGAGGGACGCAAGGCCTCCATGCTGGCGCAGCTCAACAACCTCCGCGCCCTCGCCGACCAGTCTGCATCTGATTTCGCCACGGACGACACAATGGTGATCGACGCCGTCGAGTCCTGACACCGCGGTGGCGCGGCACCCCCGCAGCTTTTGCTAGATTTGCGGGGTGAGGTTGGTCATCGCGCAGTGTCAGGTCGACTATGCCGGAAGGCTTTCCGCGCATCTCCCCATGGCGAAACGCCTGATCCTGCTCAAAGCAGACGGGTCCGTCTCCGTGCACGCGGACGACCGCGCCTACAAGCCTCTCAACTGGATGTCCCCGCCCTGCTCCTTGAGCACGACGCAGCCGGATGAGACCGAGGCCGAGCTCGGCATCACCCAGGTCTGGCAGGTGCGCGCCGTCACCGGCGACACGCTGAAGATCAGCATCGCGGAAGTGCTGCACGACACCGATCACGAGTTGGGCATCGGTCCCGGCCTGCAGAAAGACGGCGTCGAGGCCCATCTCCAGGAACTCCTCGCTGCGAACCCCGCCACCTTCGGCGCCGGATATCAGCTCGTGCGCCGCGAATACCCCACGGCGATCGGCCCGGTCGACCTGCTGCTGCGCGACGCCACCGGTTCTCACGTCGCCGTCGAGGTCAAGCGGCGTGGGGAGATCGACGGCGTGGAGCAGCTGACTCGCTATTTGGACCTGCTGAACAGGGACCACCACCTCGCGCCCGTCCGGGGGCTGTTCGCCGCCCAGCAGATCAAGCCGCAAGCCAAGACGCTGGCTCACGACCGAGGGATCGACACCCTGCTCGTGGACTATGACGCCCTGCGCGGCCTCGACAACATCGAGGACAGGTTGTTTTGATGGATGACGTCGATGGCTAAGCGTCGCCCCAGCAAGCATGCGCGGCCCCATCGGCCGCTCAGCGCCGGCATGACGGCGTCCAAGCGCACGGTGCGGGGGCGCAGCTATGTGGTCAAGCAGGTATCAGGCGATCGGGCCACCAAAACCTACGTGTGTCCTGGGTGCCAGCACGAGGTGCGTCCCGGTGTACCGCACGTGGTGGTCTGGCCGGACACTCCCCCGCTGGGGTACGAGGCCGGTGTGGATGTGCGCCGGCACTGGCATACGTTTTGTTGGGAGCGCGCCTAATGGAATTGCACGAGACCACCATCGGAGATGGGCGGGAGCCCCTGGTTTTCCTGCACGGCCTTTTCGGCCAGGGCCGTAATTTCTCGCGTATCGCGAAGTCCGTCGGCGATCTGGCCACCAGCGTGCTGCCGGATCTGCCCAACCATGGCTCCTCCCCCTGGACGGTGGAGTTCGACTACGACGAGCAGGCCGATCTGGTCGCTGATTGGCTGAGCCGACGCGTCGATTCGCCCGTTTCTCTCGTGGGCCATTCCATGGGCGGCAAGGTTGCAATGCGCGTCGCTCTACGCCATCCCCACCTGATCTCGAAGGCGATGGTGGTCGATATCTCCCCCGCGCCGAACGACGCCGTGGACCAGTTCCGTCAACTCGTCGGGGCGATGGCCCGTTTCCCGCTCGAGCGCGTCACCAGCCGTACCGAGGCGGAACAGTTGCTCGCCGACGACGTACCGGACCTGGGCGTGCGGCGCTTCCTCCTCCAGAATCTGCGGCTCAAGGACGGCACCTGGTGCTGGGCCGCCAACCTCGACCTGCTCGGCGATTCCCTGCCCCTCATCCTGGGCTGGCCGCCCATCACAGCCACCTACGACGGCCCCGTGGTGTGGGTCAACGGCGCCGAGTCCCAGTACGTGCAGCCGGAGCACGCCGCCCCCATGCGCGCTCTTCCGCGCACCCTCCAAAGTCGATCAAGGGCGCCGGGCACTGGGTTCACGCCGACCAACCCGAACGCTTCGTCGCTGTGCTGCGGCGATTCCTGGATACCAGCATCTCTTAAGAGACTCCGGACGGGAGCCGGACAGCCAGCAACAAGTAACCACGCACCGTAGCGAGGCCTTTCGAATCGTGGGCTAAACGAAACCCTGGGCACAGACCCTGCGAGCGCTCACGTTCACTCCACCTTCAGGGGCTCGTTCCCTCGCACCTCAGCCTCCGGGTTGCGTCGCTGCCACCATGGGGCAGGAAAGTGAGGCGAAGGAACCTTTTGTCTGGTCCACGAGGTGCGAGCGCCAACGAGCCTCGAAGGAACAAAACGAAACCCTTGGCACCAGTCCCACCTGCCCTTTCTTACGTTTACGCCCTTCGAGGCTCCTTCGTCGCACCTCAAGGGACCGGAAAACAGGTTTACCCAGACCTACTTTCGCATCAGGGACCTGAAACCCACACTTTCGCATCAGGGACCTGACATTGGGGCCCTCAGCTAGTTTCGCAGCAGGGATCTGAGGAAGGGATCTCTTCACTCACATTGGCCTCAGGGGCCGGGCGGGCCACAGAATCCTCCACTCGTCTCGGAAACAAGTATTCCTCGCTCCCCGCGGAATCTCAGGCAGGCTCTTCGATGGTGACCGAGGGTGATGGCAGCCTCCGCGATCGGCGACCTGCCGTCCAGCAGGATCGACGCCCTGCGCAGCGATGCCGGAGATCACGTCGAGGCCGGCCTCGTCGATGGTGCCGAAGACCGTGTACTCGGGAGGCAGCGGCGTATCGTCCCACACCAGGAAGAACTGAGATCCTCCGGTATGAGGGGGCTGGCGCTTGGCCATGGCCAGGGTGCCGCGCGGGGATAGGTCAGATCGGGGGTGACCTCGTCGGAGATCGTGTATCCCGGCCCACCGGCACCGGTGGCCGTGGGATCGCCGCACTGCAGGATGAAGATGCCGGTGTCCACCAGACGATGGCACACCGTGTCATCAGCTAGAACCCTGCTCCGCCAGGAGACGAAGAGTTGACGGTGCAGGGCCTGCTCCTGTCCAGGGTGAGCGTGACGTCACCGCCGTCATGTGCATCGTCGCCGTCACCTGGCCCTCCCGTCGCGACATCCTGGGTGGGCGGCGGATCCACCTCACTTAGCGGCGCCGGCATCGCAGGATAGTCGCACTGTCCCTCGGAGCGCGGCTTGGTCGTCCGGCGCGGCCGACTGGTTGGCGTCGGAACAACCGACGAGGGCGAGTGTCACGAGACAGCTGAGGGCGAGGTCCTGAGGCGCACCCCAAACTCTACTGGGTTGGTAGATTGAGAGCATGGTCACGCTCTCGAAGATCTGCACCCGCACCGGCGATGCCGGACAGACTCGGCTCTCCGACAAGGCTCCGTCACCCACAAGACCGATCTGCGCGTCGAGGCCTACGGGCACGTTGACGAGCTGCAACTCGATCATCGGCGTGGCCATCGCTCTCGGTGGTGTCCCGGAGCGGATCGTGGAGATGCTGGGACTCGTGCGCAACGAACTCTTCGACGTGGGGGCAGACCTCTCCACTCCCCTGCATCCCAGCCCGAAGTGGCCGCCGCTGCGAATCGAACAGCCCTCCATCGACCGGCTCGAGGGGTTCTGCGACGAGCTGCAGGAAGACCTCACCACGCTGCGCTCGTTCATCCTGCCCGGCGGCACCCCGTCGGGCGCCCAGCTACACGTGGCCCGCACCGTCGCCCGGCGCGCGGAACGCACCGCCTGGGCCTGCTACGAACGCTACGGCGACGAACCGCGGGAGACGGATGGGGGCGTGAACCTGCTCGCCATCACATACCTGAACAGGCTCTCGGACCTGTTGTTCATCATGGCCCGCGCCACCAACGGCACAGAAGCCGAGACACTCTGGGTGCCAGGTACCGACCGGGAAGCTCCTAAGCGACGCTAAGGCCCGTGACGTCAGGCCGGGGACGAAGGATAACGCGTCCCTGGCGGAGCCGACTCGAGCCAGGACATCAGGCCCAGGGCGGAATCCATCGGCATCGCCAGAGAGCTGGTCTCGCCGGTGTCAGAATCACGAACGATGACCACGCTGGAGTCCGCGTAGAGGGTGAAGTCTTCGAGGCCCTCCGGTGCCCGCCTCCTCTCATAGAACACGACACCGCGCCGGAAACGTTTCTTGGGGCGTATGGAGAAGGAGAAGGAGCGATACCACAGGAGTTCGTCATCGACGTACCGGGCCATCCCCAGTGCCCAGCCGCCATCGGGAAGGTCGTCGCGCATCAGATAGGCGCAATCAAAAAGCCCGCCCTTGCTGGTGAGCCAGCGACGGCGGGCATAGAGCAGCACGAGCGGGAGAACGGCGCAGACGATCGCGATGAGTACTACGGTGATTTCCCACGGCACCGCCCCTCACCCCTTCCCTGGGATACAGTCAGGGCAGCCCCCTGAGCCGGGGACCGCCCTGATCATATCGTGGTTGGTCTACTTATCGCGCACCCGCTCTGCGGCCCGAATCTGGGCTTTGAGGATGTGCAGACGATGTTCTTGGCTGTCCGTCGTCGCACCCTGGTTCCGAAGAACTTCGAGTTCGGCGACCTCTCGCTCGGCGCGCTCCGGCGAGATCTCCTCCGCGCGCTGCACCTCTTGGCTGAGGATCGATACTCGCCCCTGCGCCACCGAGATGAAGCCGCCGTCCACCGCCATGATGCGGGTGCGTCCGTCGGCGCCGACGATCTCGGCCACCGACGGAACCAGCACCGCCATCAAGGGCTCGTGACCGGGAAGGATGCCGATATCGCCCTCCGTGGTGCGGGCGATGACGTTGACGGCGTCACCCGACCACACCTCACGGTCGGCGGCGACGACCTGTACCCGAAGCGGTTCACGATCCACGATCAGAGATCCTTGCTCATCTTCGACCAGTTCGCCATCACGTCGTCCATGCTGCCCACGTTGAAGAACGCCTGCTCGGCGATGTGGTCGACGTCACCGCGAACGATCATCTGGAACGACTCGATGGTTTCGGACAGCGGCACGGTGGATCCCGGGATGTTGGTGAACTTCTCGGCCATGTAGGTGTTCTGCGAGAGGAACTGCTGGATGCGGCGCGCCCGGGCGACGATGATCTTGTCCTCTTCGGGCAGCTCGTCGATACCGAGGATCGCGATGATGTCCTGGAGCTCCTTGTTGCGCTGCAGGATCTGCTTGACCTGAACCGCGGTGTCGTAGTGGGTCTGGCCCACGTACTGCGGATCGAGGATGCGCGAGCTGGAGGCCAGCGGGTCCACCGCGGGGTAGAGGCCACGCGAGGCGATCTCACGAGAAAGCTCGGTGGTGGCGTCGAGGTGGGCGAAGGTGGTGGCCGGAGCCGGGTCGGTGTAGTCATCGGCCGGCACGTAGATCGCCTGCATCGAGGTGATCGAGTGACCGCGGGTGGAGGTGATCCGCTCCTGGAGCTGGCCCATCTCGTCGGCCAGGTTGGGCTGGTAACCCACCGCCGAAGGCATACGGCCGAGCAGGGTGGAGACCTCGGAACCCGCCTGGGTGAACCGGAAGATGTTGTCGATGAACAACAGCACGTCCTGGTTCTGCACATCGCGGAAGTACTCCGCCATGGTCAGCGCCGACAGCGCGACGCGCAGACGGGTGCCGGGCGGCTCGTCCATCTGGCCGAAGACGAGGGCGGTGTCCTTGAGAACACCGGCCTCTTCCATCTCGTTGATCAGGTCGTTGCCCTCACGGGTACGCTCGCCGACGCCCGCGAATACCGAGGTGCCGCCGAAGTTGTGCGCGATGCGGTAGATCATCTCCTGGATGAGCACCGTCTTGCCCACGCCGGCGCCACCGAACAGGCCGATCTTGCCGCCCTGCACATACGGGGTCAGCAGGTCGAGCACCTTGATGCCGGTCTCCAGCATCTGGGTGCGGGACTCCAGCTGATCGAAGGCCGGGGCCGGGCGGTGAATCGGCCAGCGCTCGGTGATCTCGATCGAGGACGGGTCGACGTTCAGCACGTCACCGGTGGCGTTCCACACGTGGCCCTTGGTGATGTCACCCACGGGCACCGAGATGGGAGCGCCGGTGTCGCGGACCTCGGCCCCACGGCGCATGCCGTCGGTGGGCTTCAGCGCGATGGCGCGCACGATGTTGTCGCCGACGTGCAGCGCGGTCTCCATGGTCATGGTGCGCTTCTCGCCCATCACCTCGGTCTCCACCAGCAGGGCGTTGCCGATCTCGGGGATCTGGTCAGCCGCGAACTCGACGTCGACGACGGGGCCGATGACGCGCGCGACCCGACCGACGCCTCCGGTGGCGGCTGCCTGCGTTCCTTCAGCAGTAGCAGTCATGTGAAAATTCCTCACTCGTTTCCGGCTGACTCGGCCAGCGCCGAGGCGCCGCCGACGATTTCTGTGATTTCCTGGGTGATCTCGCCCTGGCGCGCCTGGTTGGCTTCGCGGGTGAGCTTCTGGATCAGCTCTTCGGCGTTATCCGTGGCCGCCTTCATGGCGCGCTGCCTGTTGGCCAGCTCAGAGGCGGCCGACATCTGCAGCGCGAAGAAGATCCGGTTGCCCACGAACATCGGCAGCAACGCGTCCAGCACCGTCTTCGGATCCGGCTCGAACGCGTAGAAGGGCGTGGAGTCGACCTCTTGCGCCGCTTGCGCCTGATCTTCGACGGGTACGTCGTTGTTGTCGACGATCTCGATGGGCAGGAGCCGCCTGGGCAGCGGGACCTGCTTGATCATCGACAAGAACCGGGTGCCGACCGTGTGGAGCTGATCCACACCGCCTTGCTCCGTGGGCGTCAGGAAGGCCTCCATCAGCACCTTCCCGATCTCACGCGCGTGAGCGTACGTCGGCGAATCCGAGAAACCGGTCCAGCTCTTCACCACGGGGATGCCGCGGAACTCGTAGTACGAGACGGCCTTCTGACCGGAGACGTAGATGTCGACCTCCTGGCCTTGGTCGATCAGCCTCTGGCGAAGCTGTTCGGCGGCCTTGATGGCGTTCGACGAGTAGGCCCCAGCCAGGCCCCGGTCGCCGGCGATGACCAGCAACGCGGAACGCCGGGGGTTGGGGTTATCGGTGAGAAGCGGGTGATCGATCTCGTGATAGGAGGCCAGCGCCGACATCGCCTGGTCCAGTTCGAAGGTGTACGGCACCGCCGCACGAGCCGCCTGCTGGGCCTTGACGATGCGCGACGCCGCGACCAGCTCCATCGCGCGGGTGATCTTCTGCGTTGCCGCAACGGTCTTGCGACGCTGCCGAAGCTCACGGAGACTGCTAGCCATGTGAGATCACGCCCGCTTCTGGCGAACGATCTGCTCCTGGCCAATCTCGCTGTCGTCCATAGGCCGGTGCGTCTCGCGCCCGACGAGCATCTTGCCCTCGGAGGTGCGGAACACCTGCTTGAAATCGGCGAGTGCCTTCAGCGCGGCAGCCTGATCGTCATCACCGAACAGCTTGGTCTCGGCGACGTTCTGCAGCACCGAGGAGTTGTGGCGCAGATGCTCCAGGTACTCCTGCTCAAAGCGCAGGATGTCCTCGACCGGCACGTCGTCGAAGTGACCCTCGTTACCGGCCCACACGCTGACGACCTGGTCCTCGACCGGGTAGGGCGCGTACTGCCCCTGGCGCAGCAGCTCGGTGAGGCGGGAGCCACGATCGAGCTGACGACGGGAGGCCGCGTCGAGATCGGAGGCGAACATCGCGAACGCCTGCATGTCGCGGTACTGGGCCAGGTTGATCTTCAGCGAGCCGGAGACCGACTTCATGGCCTTGATCTGAGCGGCGCCACCCACACGCGACACCGAGATGCCCACGTCGATGGCCGGGCGCTGGTTGGCGTTGAAGAGGTCCGACTGCAAGAAGATCTGGCCGTCGGTGATCGAGATCACGTTGGTGGGGATGTAGGCCGACACGTCGTTGGCCTTGGTCTCGATGATCGGCAGCCCGGTCATCGACCCGCCACCCAGCTCGTCGGAGAGCTTGGCGCAGCGCTCCAGCAGACGGGAGTGGAGGTAGAACACGTCACCGGGGTAGGCCTCACGGCCCGGGGGGCGACGCAGCAGCAGCGACATGGCGCGGTAGGCCTCGGCCTGCTTGGTCAGGTCGTCGAAGATGATCAGCACGTGCTTGCCCTGGTACATCCAGTGCTGGCCGATGGCCGAGCCCGAGTAGGGAGCGATGTACTTGTAGCCCGCGGGATCGGACGCGGGGGCGTGCACGATCGTGGTGTACTCCATCGCGCCGGCCCGCTCCAGCGTGCCCTTCACCTCGGCGACGGTGGAACCCTTCTGGCCGACGGCGACGTAGATGCAGCGCACCTGCTGCTTGGGATCGCCCGTGGCCCAGTTGGCCTTCTGGTTGATGATGGTGTCGATCGCGATGGCGGTCTTGCCGGTCTTGCGGTCGCCGATGATCAGCTGGCGCTGTCCGCGGCCGATCGGGGTCATCGCGTCGATGGCCTTGAGGCCGGTCTGCAGCGGCTCGCGCACTTCCTGGCGGTCCATCACGCCGGCGGCCTGGATCTCGAGCGCGCGGCGACCCTCGATGTTGGCGATTTCACCGAGTCCGTCGATGGGGATGCCCATGGCGTCCACGACGCGGCCGAGGTAGCCGTCGCCCACGGGCACGGAGAGCACGTCGCCGGTGCCGTGCACCAGCGAGCCCTCGTCGATACCCTCGGAGTCGCCGAGGACGACGACGCCGATCTCACGCTCGTCGAGGTTCTGGGCGATGCCCATGGTGCCGTTCTCGAAGCGCAGCAGCTCGTTGGCCATGACCGAGGGCAGACCCTCGACCCGGGCGATGCCGTCGCCCGAGGTGACGACTCGTCCGACCTCGGTCTTGCTGGCGCCCTCGGGCTGGTACGACCGGACAAACTCGTCCAGCGCTGAGCGGATCTCGTCCGGACTGATGGTGAGTTCAGCCATTACGTCCTACTTTCGAAGATTAAATGTTGGTGAGCTGCCGGCGGGCGTCATCGAGCCGTGCGGCAACGGTGGATTCGATTACTTCGTCGTCGATTTGAACGCTCATGCCACCGAGCACGGACGGGTCGACATCGATCTGCAACAGCACGCTGCGACCAGCCTGCGTCTCGAGGGCACGCTGGAGCCGGGCCACCCGGCCGTCGTCCAGCGCCTTGGCCACACGAACCTTGACGATGGTGCGCTGAGTGAGTTCCGCGGCCATGTCGAGATAAGAGACGACCGCCAACTGGAAGCCTCGGGCACCGCCGTCGACGGCTCGGGTCAGTAGCTGACGTGTGACGGGCAGCGCGTTCTTGGCCAGGCTGGTGACCAGCTTCTGCTTCTGCGCCAGCGGAACCGCACGATCACGAAGGATGTCGTTGAGCTCCGGCGTGAGCAGCACCGCATCGGAGACCGTGTCGAGCTCCGCGGTGACCGCGTCCAGCTGACCCTCGGTCTGCGCGGTGCGCAGCGCGAGCCGCACAGCCTGCCGTTCGATGCCACGCACGAACCGATGGGGACTTCCCCAGGTGTGCCCGACCGCACCCGTGACCACCTGCATGGCCGAGGGGGCGACCTTTCCGTCGAACAACCGAGCGGCCAGATCCTGGCGCTGCTCCGGCTTGGCCGACGGGTCTGACAGCGAACGACGCAGCATCGGCTGCTCAGTGAGCAGGTCAGCCACCTGGAAGAGGTCGCTGGCGGCCGCCGCATCAGCGGCCACAGAACCGGCCAAGACGTCCAGGGCATTCAGTGCCGCGTCGCTCGCCCTCATCGGTTCGGACCTGCCGACTCGAGTTCTTCGAGGAAGCGATCGACGGTACGCAGCGCGCGCTCGTCGTTCTCCAGCGACTCGCCCACGATCTTGCTGGCGAGAGTGGTGGCCATGCCGCCGATCTCACCCTGCAGGTCGAGCATCAGCTGGGCGCGCTCGGCCACCAGCTGCTGCCTACCGGCCAGCAGGATGCGGTCTGCTTCCTTGGACGCGGTCTCGCGTGCCTCGGCCAGAATCTGCGCGCCCTGGTTCTTAGCGTCTTCCCGGATCCGGGCCGCCTCTTCCCTGGCTGCCGCCATCTGGTCGTTGTACTCGGCCAGCATCGCCTCGGCCTTGGCTTCCGCCACGGCCGCGCGCTGCATTCCGCCCTCGATCTTGCTCGAGCGCTCCTCGTACATCTTCTCGAAGGCAGGCACCACGACTTTCCACATGATGAGGAAGATCACCAGCATCAGGAGGATGCCGACGATCACCTCCGACAAATGGTGTGGTGCCAGGGGACCTAAGAAGGTCTCCTGGAGCACCCCGACAGTGGGGACCATGGTGAACCTCAGAGAACGAAGGCGAGGGCGATGGCGATGATGGCGAGGGCCTCAACCACGGCGAAGCCGATGAAGGCGGTGCTCATCATGGCGCCACGGGCCTCGGGCTGACGGGCGGTGCCGTTGATGACCGAGGCGAAGATCCAGGCCACACCGAGCGCCGGCGCGATCGTGGCGATCGCGTAGCCGATCATGTTCAGGTTGCCGGTGATTTCGAGGAGGGTCAGCATGTGTGTTTTTCCTTTCGGATGGCTTCGCACCCTCCCTACGGGCACGAAGTCGGACTTTGGGGTTAGTGTGCCTCGGAGATGGAGGTCGACACGTACTGGGCGGTCAAAACCGTGAAGATGTAGGCCTGCAGGGCGCCGATGAACAGCTCCAGCAGCAGCACGATGAGGCTGAATACGATCGACACGCCGCCTGCGACATTGTAGAAGGCGTTGTCAGTGTAGGTCAGCAGGTATCCGCCGCCCACCACGAACACCATCACCACGAGGTGACCGGCGAACAGGTTGGCGAACAGACGCAAGGCCAGCGTGATGGGCCTGGTGATGAAGGTGGCCAGGAACTCCAGCGGGATCACGATGGGCAGCAGGTAGCCGGGCACGCCTTCGGGAATCAGTGAGTTCTTCAAGAACTTCATCCCGAACTTCCGGAAACCGGCGCCCACGTAGACCAGCCAGCTGAGGAAGGCCAGGCCGTATGCGTATCCGACGTTGGAGAAGGTCGGATACATGAAGAAGAAGAATTCGCCGAACCAGTTGTTGATCAGCAAGAACGAGAACAGGCCCAGCAGGTAGGGAAGGAACTTCCGGTAGTCCTGATGCAGGATGTCGCGCGCGATGCCGTTGCGCACGAAATCGTAGACGAACTCGGCGAAGAACTGCCTCTTGGTGGGCTTGATCTGGAGCTTGCGCGAAGCGAGCCACCACAGCAGGATCACCAGCGCGGCGCCGATGACGGCCTGGAAGAAGGGCTTGTTCATCCAGTCGGGCAGTACGCCCGGCCAGACCGAATTCCACCAAAAATCCTCGACCCCGGGTGGGGTGTAGCCGCCGCTCTCGAGCGGAAGGAGGGCAATCGTCACGTGTCTCTCCCGTATCGCTTGATGATCAGGTAGATACCGCAGATCAGGCCCACGATCAGGCCCACCGGCAGCAGCCACGAGGTCTTCAGGAAATAGTCACCAACCCAACCGAGCCCGCCGTAGAACAGCAAACCCGCGAGGATGTAGCTAAGGACCGCCATTCCGTCTTCGCCGCGAGTAGCCGCGCCTTTATGCGTCGCGTCTTCGTGACTCTGCGGTGTGGTGCCCATGTCGGGCTTGAGCCTAGCAGGAAAATGACGGCGCCTCACCTCCAAGACGCTGCGCGAGGTCCATCTTTTCAGATCGTTTTCACTCATCGGAGGCCGGGGGCTGGTATTCCTCGTCGTAGACGGGAACCCTCTGCCTGCTGGCCACCACGACAACGCCCGTGACCCATCCCAGAACGGTGCCGACCACAGACAGGAGCAGCCAGCCGTCTTCGACCCGATGGGCGACGGCTTCCAAGCCCAGTAGGAACCACAGACCGGCCGCGATGCCGACCACCCGGACGGCGTAGCTCACCAGCACCAGGGCCATGCCCTGCATGACGTCCAGCTCCGAGGCCACCACTTCCAGCGCCTGACCGATGGCATAGAACACCACGACGGCGGCGAACCCCAGAGCCGCAGTGAGCAGCGCGTCGGTGCCCCCCAGAGCCAGCGCGAGTCCGATCACCGTGAAGCCGGCCAGGTGCCCCCCGGCGACTCCGCCCATCATCATCTGGCGCGCCCGGATGGTAGCCGCCGTGACGCGCGCCGGCTTCCGGACGATCGCGGGCTTCGAGGATTCAGTCATCGGTGTCCGTTCCCGCGAGGAGTACCTCGTCGGTCTCCGTGGCCTTCAACGGGCGCAGCGGCCTGACGGTGGCCGCCAGAACAACGACCACGGCGACGATCACCCCCACCACCGCGACGGGCGAATCACTGAAGGCGATCACGACCAGTCCCACCGAGACCACAGCCGTCCAGCCGTACATCAAGAAGACGGCGCCCCGGTGGGAATGGCCACGGGCGAGGAGGCGGTGATGGATGTGGTCCTTATCGGCGACGAACCAGAACTGGCCTTTCCTGGTGCGTCGCACCCAGGCGGCGAGGAGATCGACGAAGGGCAGCACCATCACCGCGAAGGGAAGCAGGACAGGCAGTAGCGCCGGCAGCATGCCGCCCCGCTCCGGGACCAGCGCGCCCGTATCGATCTGGCCGGTGAAGGAGATGGCGCTCATCGCCATGAGCAGGCCCAGCAGCATGGCCCCCGAGTCGCCCATGAACATCTTGGCGGGATGGAAGTTATGAGCGAGAAACCCGATGCAGACGCCGCAGGTCGCCACCGTGATCAGCGAGGCGGTGGTGGCACGCACGAGTTCTTGTTCGTAGGCCAGGTAATAGGTATAGGCGAAGAACACCCCCGAGCCGATGGCGATCACGCCCGCGGCCAGGCCGTCCAGGCCGTCGACGAAGTTCACCGCGTTCACGCACAGCGCGATGAAACCCACGGTGAGCAGGATGCTGGTGGCGTCGTCGAGGATGAAGATCGAGTTGGGCAGGGGGATCCAGAAGATCCGCACGCCTTGCAAGACCGCGATGCCCGCGGCCAGGCCCTGTCCAGCCAGTTTGATGAACGGCGAGAGGTCGTAGCGATCATCGATCACACCCACCAGGGTGATCACGAAACCGGCCAGCACCACCGCCATGGCATCGTGCCCCACCACGGCGTATCGGCCGAGGAAGGGCAGCTGGATGGCGAGGGTGAGGGCCACGCCCAGCCCCCCGAACATCGCGACGCCGCCGAAGTAGGGAATGGGTTCAGTATGCACATCCCGATCCCTGGGCAATGCGAGCACCCCCGTGCGCACCGCGATGCTGCGGCAGAGTCCTGCCAGGAGGTAGGTGGCCGCACCTGCCACCAGCAGGACGAGGAGGTATTCGCGCATCAGACCGGGGACGTCGCGGATTCGTCCGGCTCGGGCAACGCCACCACTTCAGGAGCCACCTCATGGATCTGTTCCAGGCTCAGAGCGCCCAGCCGCAGGATCTCTCCGTGCTCGAAACGCGTGAAGTCAACGATGGTGGAGGCCACGCCGCCGGGTGCGGCTCCCCCGTCGAGATAGACAGCCACGCTATCGCCCAGCTGCTCGGTGGCGTCGGCGCAGGTGGTGGCGGGCGGCTGCCCGGAGACATTGGCCGAGCTGACAGCGAGCGGGCCCGTGCGGCGCAGGAGTTCTCGCGCGTGTTCGTGATCGGGCACCCGGATCGCGACGGTGCCGTGCGTCTCTCCCGGAACTGCAGGCGGGCGGCCGGCTGAGCCTTGAGGATCAAGGTCAGCGCGCCAGGCCAGAAGGCCTTCGCCAGCTCATCGGCGGCGGCCGGGACGGAGGTGACCACCGCGCGCATCATGAGACGCTCCGCGATCAGCACCGGCGGTGGCATGTCCTTGCCACGCTGCTTGGCGTCGAGGAGACGCTGCACGGCCTCGGCGGAAAAAGCATCGGCCCCGATCCCGTACACCGTGTCGGTGGGCAAGACGATGCACTGCCCTCCGGCCACAGCCGCCGCAGCGGCCTCGTAGCCGGGATCGGCGTCGTCGGCGAGGAAGAAGGTCTCGGCCTGCTCAGTCACGGATCAATCCTGCCATGCATCGGGTGTTTCCGGGTGGGGCCTTTGCCCCGTGACGAAACGCGGCCTGCCCGTGAGGTCGGGGCGATCCTGCACTTCTGAGTAGCCGTGATCTCGCAGCAGCTGGGTGACGAGCTCCGATTGCGACTCGGCGTGTTCGATGCCCACCCACCCCGAGGGTGCCAGCAATCGATTCGCGACCTCGCACACCACGCGCACCGCGTCGAGGCCGTCGGGCCCGCTGAACAAGGCCAGATCGGGATCGTGATCGCGCACCTCGCGGGGCAACGCGTCGCGCTCCCCCAGTGGCACGTAGGGAGGGTTCGCGATCACGAGGTCGACAGTGCCATTCAGCTCGGGGAAGGCATCGGCCATGTCGCCGTGCACCACCTCGACGCCGCAGCCGGCCAGGTTCCTCGTCAAGTACGGCATGGCGTCCTCCGAGAGTTCCACGGCGTGCACCTCGACGCCGCCGAGCTCCCGGCTGATCGAGCGGGAGATGGCACCGGATCCGGCGCACAGCTCCACCACGCGTCGTCGCCCCGTGGGACGAAGCGCCAGCGTGGCGAGCGCCCAGCTCACCAGTTCTTCCGTCTCCGGGCGAGGAACGAAGACGCCTGGCCCCACCGCCAGATCCTCGTAGCGGAAATAGGCCACGCCGGTCAGGTGCTGCACCGGCACGCCTTGGGCGCGACGCTCCACGAGTTCCTCGGCGCGCCGCAGCTCAGCATCGGTCATGACGGAGCGCATCATCATGTCGGTGAGATCGCAGCCCAGGGCATGGGCCACCAGCAGCCGGGCGTCGACGCCGGGCGTGGCGACACCCGCCTCGTCCAGGCGTTGCGCCAGCTGGAAGGTGAGTTCGTAGGGCGCGGCATCAGCGGCCGACCTCCGCCAACCGTTCGGCGAGGTCCTGCTCGGCCAGCGCGTCGAGCAGCGGGCCGATGGCGCCATCGAGCACCTGGTCGAGATTGTGAGCCTTGTAGCCGATGCGGTGATCGGTGATCCGGTTCTCCGGGAAGTTGTAGGTGCGGATGCTGCTCGGAGCGGTCCACCGTGCGGACCTGGGATTTACGCGCCTCCGACGCCGAGGCCGCCGCCTCCGCCTCCGCCAGCTGGGTGAGCCGGGCGCGCAGCATGCGCATCGCCGATTCGCGGTTCTGCAGCTGGGATCGTTCGTTCTGGCAGCTCACCACCACGCCCGTCGGCAGGTGGGTGATCCGCACGGCCGAGTCGGTGGTGTTGACCCCCTGGCCACCCGGGCCCGATGAGCGGTAGACGTCGATGCGCAGGTCGTCGTCGTTGATCTCCACCTCGTCGGCCTCCACGTCGGGCATCACCAACACGCCGGCGGCCGAGGTATGGATGCGGCCCTGCGATTCGGTGACAGGCACCCGCTGCACACGGTGCACGCCGCCCTCGAACTTGAACCGTCCGTAGGGCCCGTACTCGGCCCTTGGCCGCCCTTGACGATGATCGTCACCGACTTGTAGCCGCCCAGATCGGTCTGCTGCTCGTCGAGCACCTCGATCTTCCAGCCGAGCTGCTCGATGTGGCGGGTGTACATCTTCAACAGATCGCCGGCGAACAGCGCGGACTCCTCGCCCCCCTCGCCCGACTTGATCTCGATGATCGCGTCGGAGAGGTCGTTGGGGTCCCGCGGGGCGAGAAGACGGGTCAGCTTCTCGGTCTGCACCGCCAGTTGCTCGTCGAGATCCGCGAGTTCCTCGGCGAAGGCCTCGTCCTCGTCCGCCAGTTCGGCCGCCGCGGCGCGGTCGCCGCTCAGCCGCTCGTAGTTCCTCAGCGCCTCCACCACGGGTCGCAGCGCCGCGTAGCGCCGGCCCACCTTGCGCGACTGCGCGAGATCCGCGAGCACGCTGGGGTCGGCGAGCTTGTTCTCCAGCTCGTGGAACTCCTCGATCAAGGGAGCGGCATTATCGAACATGGTGGTGCCTTACGCGGTTAGGAGCCTTCGTACAGAAAACCGTAGGCGCCGGAGAGCCGGGATAACCCAGCCGTCCGACGCCTACGGGAAAGTAGCTACTTCTTCTTGGCGTAGCGACGCTCGAAGCGGGCCACGCGGCCGCCGGTGTCGAGAATCTTCTGCTTGCCGGTGTAGAACGGGTGGACTCGGCGCACACGTCGGCGCTCATGGTGCCGCGCTTGACGGTGCTGTAGGTGGTGAAAGTGTTGCCACAGGTGCAGCTGACCGTGGTCTCCACGTATTCAGGGTGGATGCCCTGCTTCATGATGATCTCTCAGTTGTTTAGGCCGGGTCGCGTGCCTCGCTATTGCGAGCGCACTGGAGCGCGTGAACCGGCACGATCTCCCATTCTGCCACCCCCAGAGACGGGGGTGACCAAACCTGAAGGGGTTACCCGTCCTTGCCCGGCGTGGTCTTGAGCACGCTGAGCAGGAACTCGTGGTTGTCCTTGGTCTTGCGCATGCGGTTGAGCAGCGTCTCGAGTGCACCCTGGTCGTCCAGGCCGGACAGCGCGCGGCGCAGCTTCCAGATGATGTTGAGCTCGTCTCGTCCCAGCAGCAGATCCTCGCGACGGGTGCTCGAGGCATCCACGTCGATAGCGGGGAAGATCCGCTTGTCGGCCAGCTCGCGGCGCAGCCGCAGCTCCATGTTGCCGGTGCCCTTGAACTCCTCGAAGATGACCTCGTCCATCTTGGATCCGGTCTCGATCAGCGCGGTGGCCAAGATGGTCAGCGAGCCGCCGTCCTCGATGTTGCGTGCCGCGCCGAAGAACTTCTTCGGCGGGTAGAGCGCGGCCGAGTCGACGCCACCCGAGAGGATGCGGCCCGACGCGGGGGCGGCCAGGTTGTAGGCGCGGCCCAGGCGGGTGATGCCGTCGAGCAGCACCACCACGTCATGCCCCAGCTCCACCAGGCGCTTGGCGCGCTCGATGGCCAGCTCGGAGATCATGGTGTGATCTTCCGCGGGACGGTCGA
Source organism: Tessaracoccus sp. (assembly GCA_041393555.1). Classification (GTDB taxonomy): domain Bacteria; phylum Actinomycetota; class Actinomycetes; order Propionibacteriales; family Propionibacteriaceae; genus Arachnia. Next base: position 40,623 of record JAWKJW010000007.1, read on the forward strand.
AGGTGGAGGCGATGACCTCACCGGAGACGGTGCGCTGGAAGTCGGTGACCTCTTCAGGCCGCTCGTCGACCAGCACCACCATGAGGTGGACGTCGGGGTTGTTGGCGGCGATCGCATTGGCGATGGCCTGCATCACCATCGTCTTTCCCGCCTTGGGCGGCGACACGATCAGACCGCGCTGGCCCTTGCCGATCGGAGAGACCAGGTCGATCACGCGGCCGGTCAGCTGCGCGCCGGGGGTCTCCATCCGCAGTCGCTCCTGCGGGTACAGGGGCGTGAGCTTGGCGAACTCGGGCCTGTTCTTGGCCTTGTCGGGGTCGTCGCCGTTGATCGAGTCCAGCCGCACCAGCGGGCTGAACTTCTCCTTGCGCTCTCCCTCCTTGGGAATCCGCACCGCGCCGGTGACCACGTCGCCGCGACGGAGCCCGACCTTGCGCACCATCGACATCGACACGTACGCGTCGGAGGAACCCGGCAGGTACCCCGTGGTGCGCACGAAAGCGTAGTTGTCGCGGATGTCGACGATGCCGGAGATCGGCGCGAGCACGTCGTCGGGGCTGACCTGGGTGTCGACCTCCATGCGTTCGCCGGGTCGATTCCTCCGGTTGGTCCGGTCGCGGTTGCGGCGACGCCGGTTGCGGCGCCCACCCAGCGCATCCTCGTACTCAGCGAGGCTCGGCTGGGGTTCGGGTTGAGCCGGCGCCTTGGCGCTGCCGCTCTGCCCCATCGCAGCGGCGAGCAGTTCACCCACCTCTTCGTTGGTCTCCTCTTGGGACTGGCGGTCGCGAGGCTGATCACCCCGGTTGTTGCGCCGCCGGCGAGACGAGCGTCCGGGCTGGTCACCGCCGTTTCGCTCCGGCTTGCCGCCCCCGTTTTCCTTGCCGGCTCCGCGTTCCGCGGACGAGGCGTCGTTCTTCTGCTGCGCCGCCGGCTCTGGGAGCGTGTCCTGCGCGGGGGCCGAGGCCTCGACGGGCGCAGGGGTGGAGGGCTCGGAGTCATCCTTACGCTTCTTCGGAGCCTTCTGCGGGGCCTCCGCGTGAGAGCCCTTCGGCTGGCCACCCGACAAAGCGGCGATCAGGTCGCCCTTTCGCATCTGCGAGATCCCCTTGATCCCGTTTTGCGCGGCGAGAGCCTTCAACTCCACCAACTTCAGGGAGCTGAGGTTTGTGTTACCGGAATCGGCCACGAATGTCCTTCCTTAGCCAAGGATGCTGCACCCGTCCTCAGGCCTGTCCATATGCGGGGGCGCCAGGTGCACAAGATGGGAGTTCGCAGGGCGGCATACCTGGGCTGGAGGAAGTTTTTCGTTTTCCAGCCGCTGCTTAACACCCTTGGAAGCGAACTGAATGCAATATTAGCACCACTCCTGGCATCGTGCTAAACAGCCGTTTTCCCACCGCGCCCGCTCCGGCGAGGACCTCGTGTTCCGCCTAGTGGAAGTAGGGAATCAGGAGGTAGAGACCGAATCCGACGATGACGACGCTCACCGCGAGCAGCGCATATCCGGCTAGCGTGTAGCCGCCGCGTCGCCCCTCGGCGGCGTACTCGAGGAATCGCGTGGCCAGCGAGACGATGCCGACGATCGCCACCGCCCCCAGCAGGGTCACGACGGCGACCTGGGCCAGAGCCCCCCATTCGATCATCGGGTTGCCCCCGTCACGCTGACGTCGCGAGAAGTGTTCACGTTAGAGGCCGTGATCTTGTTGCGGTAGGACAAGGCGATGAACGCGCCGGCGCAGATCGTCAGCAGGGCCGCCGCCACCAGGACTCCGCCGAAGCCGAGGCCCGTGAGCAGCGCGAAGGCCGCGCCGAGCAGTCCCGCGGCCGGCAGGGTGAGGCCCCAGGCGATCAGCATCCGGGTGGCGGTGGACCAGCGCACCTCGGTGCGCCGGCCAATGCCCGAGCCGAGGATCGCGCCAGAGGCGACGTGCGTGGTGGACAACCCGAATCCCAGATGCGAGGAGGCCAGGATGGCGGCGGTGGCGGAGGTTTCCGCGGCGAAACCCTGAGGCGCCTGAATGTCGACGAGGCCCTTGCCCATCGTGCGCATGATGCGCCATCCGCCCGAGTAGGTGCCGAGCCCGATGGCGATGCCCGCGGTGAGGATCACCCAGAACTGGGGTCCGGTTCCGGACTCCTGGAATCCGCCGGCGACGAGCACCAGGGTGATCACCCCCATCGTCTTCTGGCCGTCAGAGGTGCCGTGCGACAACGCGACCATGGACGCGGAGATCTGCTGGCCGTACTTGAACATCCGGGTCGCCAGCGGACTGTGCGTGCCGTCTGACTTCGCCGTCAGCCAGTAGGCCAGCCTGGTGGCGAGCATCGCGGCGAGGCCCGCGATGACCGGAGCGCAGATGGCGGGAAGAATGATCTTGGACAGCACCACGGGCAGGTGAATGCCCTGCATTCCCGCCGAGATCAAAACGGCCCCGATGAGGCCGCCGAACAGCGCATGCGACGAACTGGACGGCAGACCGTAGAGCCACGTCGCCAGATTCCAGATGATCGCGGCGCACAACCCGGCGAACACGATGCCCGGGGTGATCAGGTCGTCGTTGACCATGCCGCTGGAGATGGTTTTGGCGACCTCCGTCGACAGAAAGGCGCCAATCACGTTCAAGATGGCCGCGAGGGTGACCGCGGTCTTGGGCTTCAGGGCCTCCGTCGCCACAGACGTGGCCATGGCGTTGGCGGCATCGTGAAAGCCATTGGTGTAATCGAAGATCAGGGCGGTGATGACGACGATCACCACGACGATGGTGGCGGTGGTGATCATCCCGGCATGTCCTCGCTACGGCGCCGCTTATCCGCGGATTCTCTAAGCACGACGCTAAGAGTAATCCTGCGGGTCCCCCCTCGGTCAATCTGATCGTTACCCGACATTCACCGTCGCGTTACCTGCGGGACCTCTAGACCAACTTCACGCCGTCACCGAAAGCGAGCCGACGACGCAGGAACCCCTCGGCCGGGCAGCCCATGGCCTCTGTCAATGCGCGTTCATCACCCACCGCGATAACGGTGGGACCCGCGCCGGAGATCGCGGCGGGCACGCCGAGCGCCCTCAGCCGGACCATCAGGTCATAGGAGGGCTGCATCAGGTCGGCGCGGTAGCGCTGGTGCAGCAGATCTCCTGTGGCGTCCAGCAGCAGATCGGGCCTCCTGGTCAACGCCAACGGCAACGCCGCGGCGGCGATGGCCTGGTTGACGGCATCGGTGCGGCTCACGGTCTGCGGCAAGACCGCACGAGCATCGTCGGTGCTGCACTCGAAATCGGGCACCCACACCATCGCGGAGAGGCTCGGGTGCACGTCGAGTTCGACGAGGCGTACGCCGTTGCGATCGGGCCAGGCGAGAATCGCGCCACCGAAGACGGCCGCTCCCGCGTTATCGGGATGTCCCTCGATATCGCTGGACAGCCGCACCAGTTCCGGCAGGTTCAACTCTTCGCCGGGGCGAGCGACGCCCCACGCCAGGGCGAGTCCTGCGACGATGGCCGAAGCCGATGAGCCGAGACCGCGAGAGTGCGGGATGGTGTTGTGCGCACGCAGCACCATCCCGGGCCGCGTCGCGCCCCACTCCTCCAGTCCCCTCAGGATGCTGGCAACCACGAGGTGGCGCTCGTCGAGCGGCACCTGCCCGGCCCCTTCGCCCGTGACGAACACCTCGGTGCGGTCGTCGTCGGTGATCTCGAGGGTGAGTTCGTCGTACCAGTCGAAGGCTGCGCCGATGCAGTCGAAGCCCGCGCCGAGATTCGCTGTGGTGGCGGGCACGCGCACCCGCAGTTGCCGCATCTAGGCGCCCTCGACCCGCATCATACGGATCTCCGGATCGACGAAGTCCACGGCCTTCAACGCCTCGATCACCTTGGCGATGCGGGTCTCGGTGGTGGTGTGGGTCATCACGCCGAGGCTCGCGGCGAAGCCTTCTCCCTCGGCACGATGCGGGGAGCTCTGGTGCACGTTGCGCAGCGACACCCCGTGTTCGCCGAAGATCGCGGCGCATCGCGCCAGCACACCCGGCCGGTCGATGGCGTCGAAGCTCACGTAGAACGAGGCTTCCGCGTCTCCGATCGGCGCGATATCGCGGCGTGCGTACGGCTCTTGGAGGTGCCCCACGGTGCCGCGCGCACGGTTCCGTGCGGCGGTGACCACGTCACCCATCACCGCGGATGCCGTGGGGGCGCCACCGGCGCCCTGCCCCAGGAACATCAGCTGCCCGGCCTCGCGCGAATCGACGAAGATGGCGTTGAAGGCGCCTGACACGGACGCCAGCGGGTGCTTCTCGCCGATCATCGTGGGGTGGACCTTCACCACGATCCGGTTGTCCTTGGTGGTCTTGGCGATCGCCAGCAGCTTGACGGTGCAGTTCATCGCCTCGGCGGCCGCGATGTCGTCCGTCGTCAGCGCGGTGATGCCCTCGCAGAACACCTCCTCGCGCGTGACCTCGGTGTGGAAGGCCAGCGTCGCCAGGATGGCGGCCTTGGCGGCCGCGTCGTGGCCCTCGACGTCGGCGGTGGGATCGGCTTCGGCGTAGCCCAACGCCTGGGCCTCGGCCAGCGCCTCGTCGAAGGCCTGGTTCTCCGTGACCATCTTGTCGAGGATGAAGTTGGTGGTGCCGTTCACGATGCCCATGACGGCCTGGATGTCGTCGCCGACAAGCGACTCGCGCAGCGGTCGGATGATCGGGATCGCGCCGGCCACCGCCGCCTCGAAGTAGAGGTCCACCGAGTTCGCCTCCGCCGCACGAGAGAGCACATGCAGCTTCTCCGACAGCAAGGCCTTGTTGGCAGTGACGATGGAGGCACCGTTGTTGATCGCCGTCAGCACCAGGCTCTGCGCCGGTTCGATGCCGCCGATCACCTCGATCACGACGTCGAGATCGCCCCGGCTGACCAGGGCTTCCAGATCGTCGGTGAGCAGCTCCGCGGGAATCTCGGGGCGCGACTTGTCCAGCGAACGCACGCCCACGCCCACCAACTCCAGCCGGCGCCCGATGCGCTGTTCTAGTTCTTCGGCGTGATTCAGGATGATCCGGGCAACCTGGGATCCCACGACCCCGGCGCCCAGCAGGGCGACCTTCAGAGGATCAGACGACATACTCACTCTCCAACATCCAGACGCAGGAGGTCGTCCAGCGTCTCGCGGCGCAACAGGGTCCGGCTCGCGCCGTCATGCAGCGCCACCACCGGGGGCTTCGGAATCTGATTGTAGTTACTCGCCATGCTGCGGGCGTATGCTCCCGAGCCCGGCACCGCGATCAGGTCGCCCACCGTGATGTCGGCGGGAAGGAAGACCGAACGGATCAGGATGTCGCCGCCCTCGCAGTGCTTGCCGACGACGCGGCACAACACCGCGGGGGCATCAGAGGTGCGGTTGGCCACCGCGGCCGAGTATTCGGCCGCGTAGAGAGCCGGGCGGATGTTGTCGCTCATTCCGCCGTCGACGGAGACGTAGACCCGGGAGCGTCCGCCCTCGAGTTCGACCACCTTGACGGTGCCCACGCGGTAGACCGCCACGCCAGCGGGGCCGCAGATCGCTCTGCCGGGCTCGATGGACAGCCTGGGCTTGTTCATGTCGAAGGCCCGGCACTCGTGGTCGATGAGCTCCTCGAAGGACGCCGCCATGTCCGTGATCTTCGCGGGGGTGTCCGCCTCTGTGTAGGCGATGCCGAAGCCGCCACCGAGATCGAGCTCGGGCAGTTCGGCGCCGGTCGCCGTGCGGAACTGGTGAGCCAGCCGCATGACCCGGCGGATGGCCACCTCGAAGCCGAGGGTGTCGAAGATCTGCGAACCGATGTGGCTGTGAATGCCCATCAGCTCGATGGCCGACGAGCCATGACAGCGCACCAGGGCCGCGAGCGCTTGTCCGCCCAGGATCGACAGACCGAACTTCTGATCCTCGTGCGCGGTGGCGATGTACTCGTGGGTGTGCGCCTCGACGCCGGTGGTCACCCGAACCAGCGCCCGGGCGGTGACTCCCAGCTCGGCACACGCCTCCTCGATCCGGGCGATCTCCTGGAAGGAGTCGACGATGAACCGGCCGACGCCCTGCTCCAGAGCGAAGCGGATCTCTTCCTCCGACTTGTTGTTGCCGTGGAAGCCGAGTCGTTCGGCAGGCATACCGCCGGCGAGCGCGATCCGCATCTCCCCCATCGTGGTGACGTCGAGCCCCAGGCCCTCCTCTTCGACCCAGCGCGCCACCGTCTTGGTCAGCAACGCCTTGCCGGCGTAGTAGATGTTCCAGCCGGGAAAGGCCTCGCGGAACTCTGCGGCCCGCGCACGGAAGTCGGCCTCGTCGAGGAAATAGGCGGGAGTGCCGTGCTCGGCGACCGCCTCGTCCAGCGGCACGCCGCCCACCACGATGCGGCCGCGTTCGTCGCGAGCAGTGCCGCGCGGCCACAGCCGCGGATCCAACGCGTTCAGGTCCTCCGGCACATGCAACCACTGCGGACCGGCGTGGGCGGCATCCGCGTGAATAGATCCGGCGATGTGGGTATGGGTCATAGACGTAGAGCCTGCCAGATCAAGGCTCCCGATAACGAGTCGGGCGGCGCCTCTCAGCGCTCAGCTGATACCTGGATCAGCTCGTTTCCGCGCATCACCAGGGATACGGGATCCTCGACCGGTTCCCCGTCGGCCAGCACCGAGAGGCCGCCGCACGCATCGGCCAGACATCGCTCGTCGAATCGCACGCCCCAGACCGCGAAGAACTGCCCCAGCGTGACCTCGCGGTTGCCCGTTCCCTCCAACCACACGTCGCCGGTGCTCTCGTGGGTATGCACGGGGGCCTGCAGCGCGCGCAGCCGGTCGACGCCGATGAACGGCGGCAGCTCCACGGCCTCGTCGTCATAGACCACCTCGACCCGAACGATGAACGGATCGCTGTCCTCATCGAGCGGCAGTTCCGGGAGACCCGCCGCCTGGATGTAGGAGATCGCATCGCGCGGGGCATCCCACGGCGGTGGTGTCTCTCTGATGACCGCGGGATCGGGGTCGGGACGCGACACGCATCCCGCGACCAGCACCGCCACCACCAGAAGCCCCATCACCTTGCGCACACCCGACACCCTATCCAGCCGCAGGCAGCCCCGCGGACACCCTGATGCGGCGGGAACCGGTGAAATGGTGCTACCCTTTTCCAGGTCGCTCGCACGCGAGCGCCAGGCCCCCGTAGCTCAGGGGATAGAGCACCGCCCTCCGGAGGCGGGAGCCGAGGTTCGAATCCTCGCGGGGGCGCCGCTGCTAATGTCGGTGCGGTGGTATCGATCCCGCCCGAAAACCCTCATGTTGCTGAGCCGATCATCCATGTGCGGGATCTGACGAAGATCTTCGAGCGTCCGGTGGAGCCGCAGGGCCGATTCAAGACGGTGCGCCGGCTGTTCTCGAGAGCTACGACGCGCAAGGTCGCGGTCAGCGGCGTCTCGTTCGACATCGCTGCGGGAGAGCTGGTCGGTTACCTGGGCGCGAACGGGGCGGGCAAGTCGACGACGATCAAGATGCTCACCGGGATCCTGGTGCCCACTTCGGGGGTGGTCCGGGTTGCGGGCCGGGTGCCGTCGAAAGAGCGCAAGATCAACGCGGCCCGCATCGGCGCGGTCTTCGGACAGCGCAGCCAGCTGTGGTACGACCTGCCGTTGCGGGATTCTTTCGAGCTGATCCGCGATCTCTACGGCGTGCACGCCGACGACTACCATCAGCGGCTCGCCATGTTCTCCGAGTTGCTGGGGATGGACGACTTCCTCGACACCCCGGTGCGGTTCCTCTCGCTGGGACAACGGATGCGCGGCGATCTCACTGCGGCGTTGTTGCACGCGCCGGAGATCGTCTATCTCGACGAGCCCACCGTGGGTCTGGATGTGGTTGCCAAACGGCGCATCCGCGAGTTCGTGGCCCAGATCAACGCGACGCTCGGCACCACCGTGATCCTGACCACCCACGACATGGAGGATGTGGAGGCGCTGTGCCGTCGCATCATCATGATCGACGAGGGCACGGTGCTGTTCGACGGCACGCTGGAGGAACTCAAGCGCCGCTACGTGCACGAGCGGGTTCTCACCATCACGCCGGCCGAGGGAGTTGACCCCGCGGTCATCTCCGTGGATGGCGCCATCTCCACCGTGACGGACGGGAAGGCGGTGCTCGTGCACGATCCCGACAAGATCGGCACGCCGGAGCTGATCTCGCAGGTGAGTTCCCGCTGGCAGATCGTCGACCTCGCGGTCACGGAGGCGAGCCTGAGCGACGTCGTGGCACGCATCTACGCCGAGGCATCCCAACGATGACCGCAGTGGCGTGGCCGGCCGTGCGCGGCAGCCTGCGCAACGCGGCCAAGACGACGTGGGCTTACCGGATCGACTTCGTCACCGCGATCATCGGGATCCTCATTCAGGTGTGGTTGCTGTCGGTGGTGTGGCGCGCTGTCTATGGCGACGCCGGCCAGGTGCGCGGCATCGGCCAAGCCCAGGCGATCAGCTACGCGGTGCTGGCCGCGTGTCTCCAAATAGCGTTGATGCCGTGGCAGTTCTCCAGCCTGAATGCGCGGGTGCGCAGCGGGCAGGTGGGCGTCGACATGATGCGTCCCCTCGGCCTGATGGGTCAGGTGCTGGCGCAAAACGTCGGCACTGTGCTGGCGCGGCTGCCGATCGCCGCCATCGGGATCCTCTGGGCCGTCCTGATCGGCGCTTTGACACTGCCGCCTCGGCCCGACACGTTCGGGGTGTGGCTCTTGTCCACGCTGCTCGGAGCGACGATCACGCTGCTGATGAACCTGTTGATGTCGATGGCGTGCTTCTGGTCGCTGGAGATCGGCGGCTACATGATGCTCTACCGGCTGGGTTCGGGGCTCCTGTCCGGGGCGCTCATCCCGCTGTGGTTCATGCCCGGCTGGCTCGCCGGTGTCTTGGACTGGCTGCCTTTCCGGGCCCAGATGTTCACCCCGTTGTCGATCTACTTCGGGCACACCAGCGGCGCCGAGGCGTGGCTGGCCATCGGCGCCCAACTGGCGTGGATCGGCGTCGTCGCCTTGTTGCTGCGATGGGTGTGGCGGCGAGCCGAACGGAAGGTGGTGGTCTTCGGTGGCTAACCAGGTCCGGGCCTACCCGGCACCCTTTCGGCGTGGTGGACGCTCGAGCGCGCCGCCGTGCGGTCCCAGGCTCAGTATCGCTCCAACCTGTTCGTCGGCTTCATCGGCGGCCTCACCTACCAGGGCATCCAGGTGGCGTTCATCGCGCTCCTCCTGCACAGCTTCGGCATGATCGGCGGCTGGGGATTCCAGGAGATCGGCTTGCTCGTCGGGATGCGGCTGGCCTCGCACGCCCTCTACGTGGTCCCCTTCGGCGCCCTGCTCCAGACCTCGGAACTGGTGCGCAACGGCGAGTTCGACCTGCTCCTGCTCAAACCGGTCAACCAGTTCGTCCAGATCATCACCCGGCGCTTCAACATCATGACGCTCGGCGACGCGATCCTCGGGGTCACGGCACTGGTGGGCTTCGCGATTCTCGCGCCCGTCGACTGGACCTGGTGGCGCGTCGGCTACCTGCTCCTCGCGATCATCGGCGGCGGTCTGGTGGAGGCCTCCATCCAGGTATTCATCGCCTCGGTCACCTTCCGCGCCACCGTGGTCACCTCGCTGCACTACCTGGCAGACACGGTGGTGACCACCTTCGGCGTCTATCCCCTGTCCATCTTCGGCCCGGCCGGGCTGATGGCCTTGTGCTTTGCCTTCCCACTCGGGTTCATCGCCTACCTCCCCGCCGCCGCGCTGCTGAACCGCGCCGCAGAGCTCCCGCTCCCCGACGCCCTGGTGTGGCTCTCACCCGCAGGAGGGTGGGTGCTGTTACCCCTCGCCCTGGCCCTGTTCCACCGCATGTCGCGCCACTACCAAAGCCCCGGCGCGTGAGGCTCCAGATAGATGGCACACCGACCTCGATCATCTACTCTGGGCCGCATGACCGGCGTTGCAGGGCTCTCGCCTTTCCCGACCGGCGGCACCTGGATGCGCACCGTCGCAGTGCCGCTCCTGCTGGTGGCCCTGTTCATCGCCACCCGGATCACGATGGTGTGGCTGCTGGGCTTCGAGGGCGCCAGCTTCCTGCCCAACGACATCAGCTACTACGGCTACCACTTGGACCGGCTGGAGCGGGGCGAGCCGGACGTGCTCCCCGAATACCCGATACCGGCCGTATGGATCCTGCAGGCCGTCTACCGCGTGGGCGGGGGCTGGGAGCATTGGACGCCGTACTTCGCCGGGTTCATGCTCATCCTCGACGCCCTCACCGCCGTCCTGCTCTACCGCCGCGCCAGGCCAGGAGCCTCGCTGTTCTGGATCCTGTTCATCTTCTTCAACGGCGCGATCCTCTGGTTCCGGTTCGATCTCCTGACCAGCGTCCTGGTGGCGTGGGCCGGTCTCGCCGCGCGACGGCTCCCCCAACTCTCCGGCGCCCTGATCGGCGTGGGCGCGGCCATCAAGCTCTGGCCGGCACTGCTGATCGGGCCTCTGCTCGCACCGCGGCCGCTCAGCCGCACACCCACGTTGGGACGATCGCGGCTGATCGGTTTCGCCATCGCCGGATTCGGCTTGGCGCTGGCGTCCCTGCTCACCCATGGCTGGAACCGCACGGCCTCTCCTCTGTCCTGGCAATCGGAGCGCGGGCTGCACATCGAATCCGTGCCGGCCACCCCTTTGATGTTCTTGCGCACCTATACCCATGACGAGTCCTGGCACATCTTCATGTCCGACTACAACGCCCTGGAGCTCAGCGGCCCGATGGTGGGGGCTTTCACGATGCTTTCCAGCATCCTCACCGCGGCCTCGCTGGCACTGGCCGTGTGGCTCTGCGCCCGCCTCATCGCCCACTTCCGGGTGGACAGCACGGGCCTGCACGCCGCCGTGCTTATCGCGATGCTGACCATCGTCGTGGCGATGATGGTCAGCAACAAGGTGTATTCCCCGCAGTACACCCTGTGGCTCGGCGGGCCGGTGGCGGTGCTGCTGACCATGGAGGTCAACTCCTGGTTGCGCCGCCATCTCCTCGTCGTCGCTGTCACCTCCCACGCGGTGGCCCTCCTCACGCAGCTCGCCTATCCCTGGGCCGCCGAGGGCATCATGGCACTGCCCCTCGGCAATGGCCTCGACACCTCGGTGCTGATCCTGAGGAACCTCCTCCTGGTCCTGCTGTTGGCACATTGCGTCTACCTCAGCTGGCGCACCTCGCGCACGAGCGGCGGCGCAGGCAGACTCTCATCGCAGGCGATCGTGGGCGCAGTGCCGTGGAACCAGGCTAAGCTCGGAAGATAACCGGGCGTAGCGGCCTGGGCCGATCACTCACAGAGGGGATTCGTGGCGCGGCCACCTTTTGCATATGTCTGCTTCTGATTCCAACGATGTCTTCGGACCGAACTCGTGGCTCATCGACGAGATGAGGGATGCCTACGAGCAAGACCCGCAGTCCGTCGACGCGAAATGGCGAGACTTCTTCGCCCAAGAATCGCCGGGCACCGAGAACACCTCATCGCCCGAGAAGCCCGCCCAAGCGGCCACCCCGCCAGAGTCCTCTCCGAAGGATGAGCGGCCCGCACCGAAGCCGAAGCCCGTGCCCGAAAACCCCGCGCCGCAGCCGCTCGCCCCGGCGCAGTCGGCGTCTGCCCCGTCCAATCCGCGTGCGCAAGTGGAATCCTCGCGAAAGATGGACGCCGAATCGCCTGCCGCTCCCGGCAGCGGCGCGGGCCTGTCGGCCAACGCCCCGAACCCGGCCCTGCGCCCCGAGCCCAGCGCGGCGGAGCCCACCTACACCGTGTTGCGCGGCGCGCCCATGCGCACCGCGAAGAACATGGAGAACTCGCTGACGGTACCTACCGCCACCTCGGTGCGCTCCGTGCCGATGAAGCTGGTCATCGATCAGCGCACCGACATCAACGACTTCCTGCGCACCTCCAAGGGCGGCAAGGTCTCCTTCACCCACATCATCGCCTACGCGATGGTGCAGGCCCTGAAGAAGCATCCCGCCATGAACAACGCCTACGATCTCAAGGACGGCAAGCCGACCCTGATCGAGAACCCCGCCATCAATCTGGGCATCGCGATCGACCTGCCCAAGCCCGACGGCACCCGCCAGCTGCTGGTTCCCAGCGTCAAGGGCTGCGAGTCGCTCAACTTCGCCCAGTTCTGGTCTGCCTACGAGGCCGTGGTCTACAAGGCGCGCAACAATCAGTTGACCGTCGCCGACTTCGCCGGCACCACCGCGACGATCACCAACCCGGGCGGCATCGGCACCAACCACTCGGTGCCGCGCCTGATGAACGGCCAGGGCATGATCCTCGGCGTCGGCAACATCGACTACGCCGCAGAGTTCCAGGGCATGTCCATCACCCGGATCACCGAGCTGGCTGTCTCCAAGACCACCACCCTCACCTCCACCTACGATCACCGCGTGATCCAGGGGGCCGAGTCGGGCGCCTTCCTGAAGACGATCCACGAGCTTCTGCTGGGCCAGCACGGCTTCTTCGACGAGATCTTCCAGGCGCTGCGCATCCCCTACGAGCCGTTGAGGTGGGCCCCGGACTTCGTCGCCCATCGCAACGACCACGTCAGCAAGTACGCACGGGTGCTGGAGCTGGTCAACGCGTACCGGCACTACGGCCACCTCGTGGCAGACATCGATCCGCTGGAATACCGCCAGCGCGCCTTCGAGGACCTGCGCTTGGAGGCCCACGACCTCTCCCTCTGGGATCTCGACCGCGAGTTCGCCGTCGGCCAGGTCTCCACCCACGACCGCGCGTTCATGACGCTGCGCGAGTTGCTGCGGGTGCTCAAGGACTCCTACTGCCGCACCATCGGCATCGAGTACATGCACATCGCCGAACCGCGCCAGCGCGAATGGTTCCAGCGTCGCATGGAGGTGCCGCGGCAACCGCTCACCCACGCGGAGCACATGCACGCCCTGGACAAGCTGAACGAGGCGGAGGTCTTCGAGACCTTCCTGCAGACCAAGTTCGTGGGCCAGAAGCGCTTCTCGCTCGAGGGCGGCGAGTCGCTGATCATCCTGCTCGACGAGATCGCCCAGCGCGCCGCCAACGCGTCGCTCGACGAGGTGTGCATCGGCATGCCCCACCGCGGCCGGCTGAACGTGCTGACCAATATCGTGGGCAAGAAGTTCGCCCAGGTGTTCAAGGAGTTCGACGGCAACGTCGATGCCAGCTCCGGCACCACGGGCGACGTCAAGTACCACCTCGGCGCGGAGGGCACCTTCGTGGCGGCCAACGGCGCCCGGATCAAGGCCTCCGTCGCCGCCAACCCGTCCCATCTGGAAGCCGTCAACCCCGTGGTGGCGGGTATCGCGCGAGCCAAGCAGGACACCTTGGGCGCGGACGATTTCCCGGTGCTCCCGATCCTGCTGCACGGCGATGCGTCGTTCGCGGGCCAGGGCGTGGTCTACGAGACCCTGCAGATGAGCCAGCTGCGCGGCTATCAGGTCGGAGGCACCATCCACGTGGTGGTCAACAACCAGGTCGGCTTCACCACCTCGCCGGTGGAATCGCGCACCTCCACCTACTGCACCGACGTGGCCAAGACCATCTCCGCCCCGGTCCTGCACGTCAACGGGGACGACCCCGATGCCTGCATCCGGGCGGCGCGTCTTGCCTTCGACTACCGCCAGCAGTTCAACAAGGACGTCATCCTCGACGTGGTGTGCTACCGCCGCCGCGGCCACAACGAGGGCGACGATCCCAGCTTCACCCAGCCCAAGATGTACGACCTGATCGAGCAGAAGCGCTCCACCCGTCGCATCTACACCGAATCCCTGATCGGCCGTGGCGACATCTCCATGCAGGATGCCGAGAACGTGATGAACCGGTTCCGGGAGCGCTTGGAGACGGTGTTCCGGGAAGTGCGCGAAGCCAAGGACGTGGGCGACGACGACGAGTACACGCGCGTGCCGTACTACCCCACCAAGCCCGACCAGCGCTTGACCGAGATCACCCCCGAGGCGATGAAGCGGATCGCGGAGGTGCACACGGAGTTCCCCGACAACTTCACCGTGCACCCCAAGGTGCGCCCGCAGCTCGAACGCCGTGCGCAGTCGATCTTGGAGGGTCCCATCGATTGGGCCACCGCCGAGATCCTTGCCATCGGCTCCCTGCTGATGGAGAACCGGCCCGTGCGTCTGGCGGGTCAGGACTCGCGCCGCGGCACCTTCTCGCAGCGCTTCGCCGCCATCGTCGACCGAGTCACCAACGAGGCCTGGGTGCCGCTGAAGCACCTCACCAACGATCAAGCTCCGTTCGATGTCTACGATTCGCTGCTCAGCGAGTACGCGGCGCTCGGCTTCGAGTATGGCTACTCGGTGGCTCGTCCCGACGCCCTGGTGATGTGGGAGGCCCAGTTCGGCGATTTCGCCAACGGCGGCCAGATCATCTCCGACGAGTTCATCTCTTCGGGCAACGCCAAGTGGACGCAGAAATCCGGCGTGGTCCTGCTCCTCCCGCATGGTTACGAGGGACAAGGGCCTGACCACAGCTCGGCTCGCATCGAACGTTGGCTGCAGCTCTGCGCGGAGAACGCGCTGGCTGTCTGCCAGCCCTCAACCGCAGCCAGCTACTTCCACCTGCTGCGCCAGCACGCCTACGTCAACTACCACCGCCCGGTGGTGATCATCACCCCGAAGTCGATGCTGCGCAGCAAGATGGCTGCCTCCCAGCCGCAGGAGTTCACCTCCGGCGAGTGGCGCCCAGCCCTGGACGATCCCACCATCGAGGATGCGTCCCAGGTCAGGCGCGTGCTGCTGTGTTCCGGCAAGATCCGCTGGGAGTTGATGGAACGACGGCGCAGGCTGGGTCTGGGGAATCAGGTGGCCATCATCGCGCTGGAGCGGCTCTACCCCATGCCGAGCGAGTCCCTGGCCGCGATCCTGCGCCGCTACCGCCACATCGACGATGTGCGCTTCGTTCAGGACGAGCCCGCCAATCAGGGCGCCTGGCCGTTCCTGTCGGCGCACCTGGCGGCCGATCTCGCGCAGCACCTTCCGGATTACGCGCTGAACATGGTGCCGGTCACCCGCGCGGCGGCGTCGGCACCATCGGTGGGGTCGTTGAAGGCGCACAAGCAGCAGGAAGAAGACCTGATGCGCCGCGCTTTGGAGGACTGAACCGGTGTATTTCACCGACCGTGGGCTGGAGGAATTGTCCGATCGGCGGGGTGAGGAGGAGGTCTCCTTCGATTGGCTCGTCGACCGGATGCGCACCTTCGTGGACCTGAATCCCGAGTTCGAGACGCCGATCGAACGGCTGGCCTCCTGGCTGGCCCGGCTCGACGACGAGGAGGACTGAGGCTCCTGAGGGTCTCAGTCCTCTTGGAACGCTTTCCTGGTTGAGGGCAGCACGGCTGCCACCGCGGTCGTAAGCGTCACCACACCCACCGCGACCGCGCCCACGGACTGCGCGGTGTCACCGGCCTGCAGGAGGCTGAAGGCGCTGACGGTGTGCAGCAGCGCCGATCCCACGATCAGCCCCTGGACCCAGGAGATCCGTCGCGCGCCCAGCCAGGCGAGGGCGCACACCAGGGCGCCGTAGATCGCCAGGGAGGCGCCGACGCCCGCGCTGAAACTGCCCTGCCCTACCGCGAATGAGCCCACGCCCATCCCGATGAAGGCCAGGCCGGCGAGCGCCGTGAGGCTCACGCTCACGCCCAGCGCGAAGGGATCGAAGAGACGACGGAGTGCGTACACACCTGGAACCCTGCCTAATCCTGCCCGGATGGGCAAGTCCGAGGAGATTGCGTGGCGGCTGCCGGCGTCGCTGGCCCCGCCCATCCGCCGGATCTTGCGATATTCCGCCCGAATCGGTCCCCGCGGACCGCGCGCTCCCCTATTGTGTTCGACGTAGCATACGGGTAAGTTTCTTCGAGCCCCTTCGTTAGTGGGGCCGAACTACCACCTATTTCCCGACCTGAAGGAGTGCCCCGAAGATGGATTGGCGCCATAAGGCTGCCTGCCTGACGGAAGATCCCGAATTGTTCTTCCCCGTGGGCAACACCGGTCCCGCGTTGCAGCAGATCGAAGAGGCAAAGAAGATCTGCCAGCGTTGCGAGGTGCGGGAGCGCTGCCTCTCGTGGGCGCTGGAGGCCGGGCAGGATCACGGCGTCTGGGGTGGCATGAGCGAGGATGAGCGTCGCGCGATCAAGCGCCGCGCCGCACGCTCCCGGCTGCGCTCCTGATCTTTCCCGCGGAGCTCACAGCGGCACGCGGATGATCGCCGCCGTGCCTGGGCTGTCTTCACGGTTCCTGATCTCGAGAGTGCCGTTCATCTCGTTCATCAAGGCGGAGATGATGGCCAGTCCCAGGCTGGTTTGATCGCCCAGTTCGAAATCTTCTGGAAGTCCCGCACCGTCGTCCAGCACCTGCACGGTGAGCACATCGTCCTGCCGCTCTGGCCGCACCACCACCATGCCCGACGAGCTGTTGAGCCCATGCTCGATGGCGTTCTGGCACAGTTCAGTCAGCACCATGGACAGCGACGTGGTGGCCTGAGCGGGCACCACACCGAAACTGCCTTCCCGGCGCGCCCGCACGGTGCCAGATGCGGCGGCCAGATCGCCGACCATGTCGAGGATCTTGTCGCAGACGGCGTCGAAGTCCACCTGCTCGTCGATAGCGGTGCTCAGCGTCTCGTGCACCAAGGCGATGGAGGAGACGCGGCGCATGGCATCCCTGAGGGTCTCCTTCGCCTCCGGCGACTGCGACCGCCGGGCTTGCATGCGCAACAGCGCCGCGATGGTCTGGAGGTTGTTCTTGACCCGGTGGTGGATCTCGCGGATCGTGGCGTCCTTGGTCACCAGCAGCCGGTCACGTTTGCGCAGATCTGTCGTGTCACGGCAAAGCACCAGCATGCCCGCCGTCGAGCGCTCCAGCCACAGCGGCAGCAGCACGAAACGCATCGAGGCGCTGTTGTTCTCGATATCGAATTCAAGACTCACGGTGCCGTCCATGTCGCTGGCCAAGGTCTGGCCCACCTGGTCGACCTTGCGACGCAAGCCCCGCATGAACTCGCGGTAGTTCTCCCCCTCGAGGTCGCCGATCGCCCCGAGTCGGCGGGCGGCGGTGACCGCATTCGGGCTGGCATAGGAGATGGTGCCGTCGGGCTGCACCCGGATCACCCCGTCGGCGACGCGCGGTGCGAGCGCCTTGTCGGATGGCGGCACCAAGGGGAACTCGCCGCGCATCAGCATCTGGGTCAAGATGTCCGCGGCGTCCATGAAGTTCTCTTCCAGAGCGCCGGTGGCCCGCACGGTCATCTGGTTGGTGTGTCGTTCGATCACGGCGATCGGCTTCGTCGCTGCGCAGCACCGATGGCCCACACGTCCACGGGATGCCCGCGCTCAGCTGATTGTCGCTGGTCCTCAGCGATCTGCCAAGCTCAGCCAAGCCACCACCACGGGGTGATCCGGCTCATACTGATGACCTCCTGACGACGTCGTCGTCCAACGCCGTGGGGCCGGTGACGGGCGGATCTGCGCGACGCATTCGGAACCTCTCCCCGGATCCATCGACCGCCAGCCATAAGACCAGGTCGGAAAAGCTGAGATCCGCCAGGATCGCCCATTCCTGCACGAAGGCTTCCAGCCATTCCCGGTCCGTCATGGACTGCACGTCACCAACCATGCGCACCACTGTGCCAGGTTGGTGAGGGCGGTGTCGCGTGGCCTCTCCGTAGCGCCGGTTTCCTGCTCGTGGCTTCGTCTGGCAGAATCGTTCCTCGCAGTGGCATAAGCTCACACCCGAGACGAGGAGACCCCCATGGGCAAGACCGGACGCAAGCGTCGCGCACGTCGCAAGAACAAGGCGAACCACGGCAAGCGCCCCAACGCCTGATACGCCGTATCGAGAAAGCCCCCGCTCCTGCGGGGGCTTTTGTCTTGTCCGGTCAGTGGCTGACGCGCACGCTTCTCACCCTGGGCCAGCAACGTCGAGGGCGCCTTCGGCACCGGTTGGCTGCGCTGGATCATCTCCGATCGTCGATTCGATCTCGAAGTTCTCCATACATCGCTCGCAGGCGTGCAGGTGGATGCGGATCAGATCGGCATCGGCGTCCAGCGGTTTCGGTGGAGGAAGGCGTGTGCACCCGGCGGAGAGCCTCGACACACTCATCGTGTTCGTTGTGGTCGTGGGAGACCATGTCGGGCTCACTCATCACCGCCTCCGTCCTTGCTCGTCCGATGCCTTGTGCGCGTGCGTAATCCGTGAGGAGTCTTCGCAGCTGCGCGCGTCCGCGATTGATCCTGCTCATCACCGTTCCCAGCGGAGTGTCCATGATCTCCGCGATCTCCTTGTAGGAGAAACCTTCCACGTCGCTCAGCAGCACCGCCATCCGGAACGGCGCGGCGAGCTGCGCCAGCGCCTCGGCGACGGCGGCATCGGGCGTCTGGTCGAGCGCCTCCATCTCGGCCGAGCGCAATCCCGCGGAATCGTGCGACGCGGCCCGCATCAGCTGCCAGTCGGACACATCCTCGTCGCCGCTCACCTGAGGCGAGCGCTGTGCCTTGCGGTACGAGTTGATGAAGGTGTTGGTGAGGATGCGGTAGAGCCAGGCCCGCAGGTTGGTGCCGGGGGTGAAGGAATCCTGCGCCGCGAAAGCCTTGGCGTAGGTGTCCTGAACGATGTCCTCGGCGTCAGCGGCATTCCTGGTCATCCGCAGCGCGGCGGCGTACAGCCTGTCGAGGTGGCTCAACGCCTCGGTCTCGAAATCCTGCTGCTCAGCGCGTTCGTCCAGACACATCTCAGCCGCGCCATCGTGAGGCGTTACGGCTGACCTGCGCTGGGTGGTATCCATCCCGATGAAGAATAGCGACTCCAGCACGACACTTCGTACCGCCCCCCTTTTCGCGGAGGGCGGCGCAGCGGTGAGCAGTGCGGTCATGCCGGATGAAACACCGAGGGCGCGCAGATAATTCCCATCGCTCGATTTCCCTATCGATTACTCGGAGGCCGGTAAGGTTGCGTCATGAGCCTCACTCGATTCGTTGCCCGAACCTTGTTCGCCAGTTACTACGTCGTCGATGGCGTGGCTTCCGTCACCAACCCCGAGAGCCGTGCCGACGACGCCGCCGCGCTCACTGAGCGCGCGGCCCCGCTCCTGCAGCGCGTGGTGCCGGCCTCCTACTCATCCCACATCCCCGACGATCCCAAAACCTGGGTTCGCGCCGTGGGAGTGGCCAAGGTGCTGGGCGGAACCATGTTCGCCACCGGCATCGGCCGCCGTCTGGGTGCGGTGCTGCTCACCACCAGCGCTGCGTTCGACTTCGCCTCTAGCCTTCCGAAGAGCACCAAGGAGGTGACCGTCGCCCTGCCCGAGCTGTTGCGCGACGGCGCCTTGCTGGGCGCCGGTGTCATCGCCGTCCAGGATCTGGAAGGTAAGCCCAGCCTCGCCTGGCGGACCAAGCACGCCGCGCAGGCGGCCGACCGCAAGGTCAATCAGGTCTCCAGCGACGTGTCTCGCAAGGCCCGCAAGGCCAATCGAACGGTGCAGCGCAAGGCGAAATCTCTGTCGCGCAGCGCCAAGCGCCAGGCCCGGAAGGTCGGCAAGCAGGTGGAGAGCGCGCTGTCTTGACGGCCCACGCGCTTCCTCACAGCCCCGGACCTGTCGTCGGATCGGTCACCGTTCCCGGTTCCAAATCCGAAACCAACAGGGCTCTCGTCCTGGCGGCCTTGGCGGATGGACCCTCGCGTATCGTCGGCGCCCTGGAGTCTCGGGACAGCCAGTTGATGATCGACGCGCTGCGCCAGTTCGGGGTCGGGATCGACGACACCGGTGAGACCCTCATGGTCACTCCGCCGTCATCGTTTCGTGGCGGCACCCGCATCGACTGCGGGCTCGCCGGCACGGTGATGCGGTTCCTTCCTCCCGTGGCGCTGCTGGCCGACGGGACCACGGAATTCTTCGGCGATCCCCACGCCAGCCAGCGGCCGATGGGGCCGATCATCGATGCGCTGCGCCAGCTCGGCGCCCACTGCTCGTCCGACTCCCTGCCCTTCACGCTGACGCCGCCCGAGGTGCGGGGCTCGGCGGCCGAGATCGACGCCTCCGCGTCGAGCCAGTTCATCTCGGGTCTCCTCCTCGCGGGGTGCCGGCTTCCCCAAGGGCTACAGCTGCGGCATACCGGGGATCGGCTTCCGTCGCTGCCGCATATCGCCATGACGGTGGAGATGCTGACCGAGCGCGGCGTGCACGTCGAGCAGCGGTCCGTAAGGGAATGGGGGGTCGCACCCGGCATGATCGCGGCCATGGATTGCCGGGTGGAGCCGGATCTCACCAACGCCTCGGTGTTCCTGGCCGCGGCCGCCCTCACCGGGGGCGAGGCCACCGTGCCTGGCTGGCCCGCGCAGACCACCCAGCCCGGCATCTTGTTCCTCGACATCGTTGAGCACTTGGGCGCAAGCGTCACCAGAGAGCAGGGGTCCGCCACCGTCTCCGGGACGGGACGATTGAGGGGTTCGGATATCGACCTTCACGCCGCCTCCGAGCTGACCCCGGTGATCGCGGCGCTCGCCGCGTTCGCCGAGGGGCGCACCGTGATCTCTGGCGTCGCACATATCCGAGGCCACGAGACCGATCGGCTCGCGGCGCTGGTGACGGAGTTGCGCCGGGTGGGGATCGAGGCGGGCGAGACCTCCGACGGGCTATGGATCGACGGCGCCCGTCCTCAGGACCTGCGAGCTGCGGTGCTCGACACCTATGCGGATCACCGCATGGCGCACTTCGCAGCTCTCCTCGGTCTCTTGATCCCGGGCCTGGCCGTCACCGACATCAGTTGCGTGAGCAAGACCATGCCCCACTTCGAGAAGGCCTGGGGGCGTTCATCGGATGAGCACCTCGCGCAGCCTCCGAGAAGACGACCATGCCGGCTTCGACAGGCCGCGTCGGCGCACCAAACCCCGAACCAAACAACGCCCCGACTACTCCGGGGCGCCGCTGGGCCGGGTGATCGCCGTCGACCGCGGCCGCTACCGGTGCCAGGTGGATGACCGGCTGGTCACCGCGGTGCGCGGACGCCTCATCCCCCGCAAGGGCGGCGTCATCGTCGGTGATCTCGTGCGGCTGGACGGCGACGTCTCGGGTGATGAGGGAACCCTCGCCCGGATCGTCGAGGTCGAACCCCGCACCACCTGGCTGCGACGCTCCGCCGACGACGCCGACACCTTCGAGCGCCCCATCGTCGCCAACGCCGACCAGCTGATGATCGTCACCGCGCTGGCCGATCCGCCACCCCGGATGGGCATGATCGACCGGATCCTGGTGGCGGCCTACGACGCCCGCATCGATCCGGTGCTCTGCCTGACCAAGTCTGATCTGGCATCGGCCGATGCCCTCGTCGCGGCCTATGAGCCCCTCGGCGTGCCCATCGTGGTGACCCATCCCGACGCCGACCTCGCCGAGATCCGCGACCTCCTGGCTGACCAGACCACCGTGCTGATCGGGCACTCCGGCGTCGGCAAGTCGACCCTGGTCAATCGTCTGGTGCCCGACGCCAACCGCGCCACCGGCGAGGTCTCGGAGGTGACGGGCAAGGGCCGGCACACCTCCACCTCGGCCGTCGCGATCGAACTGCCGCACGGCGGCTGGATCATCGACACCCCCGGCGTGCGCTCCTTCGGCATCAGCCATGTGCGCACCGAGTCGATCCTCGGCGCTTTTCCCGACATGGCCGATATCGCCCAGGATTGCCCTCGCGGCTGCCCGCATGACTCCTCCGCGGTCGACTGCGAGCTCGATGCCGCTGTGGAAGACGATCGGCTCTCGCCGAAACGCCTGGCGTCGCTGCGCCGGATGGAGCGCGCCTTCTCCTGAGGAGACCTCGCGGCCACCTCCAAGTCTCGGATAGTCTTCCGCTATGGCCGCTCCCAAAGACCTGAACGACGATCTCCGCTTGGCTCACCTGATGGCCGATGATGCCGATTCGCTGTCGATGAACCGGTTCAAGGCTCAGGATCTGCGCTTCAGCTCCAAGCCGGACTCGACGCCCGTCACGGAGGCCGACACCGCCGTCGAGACCTCGATCCGGCGGACCTTGTCGCGTACCCGGCCGCGCGACGCCGTCACCGGCGAGGAGTTCGCCGATAGCGGCGAGTCCACCCGACGCTGGATCATCGATCCCATCGACGGCACCAAGAACTACCTGCGCGGCGTGCCGGTGTGGGCGACCTTGATCGCGCTGGAGAGCGACGGCGAGATCGTCGTCTCCGTGGTCTCCGCCCCCGCACTCGGCCGGCGCTGGTGGGCGAGTCTGGGTGGGGGTGCCTTCACGGGACGCAGCATCCTGAACGCCACCGAGCTGAACGTCAGCCGCGTGGAGAAGCTCGACGATGCGTCGCTGTCGTATTCTGAGATCTCGGAATGGGTGGCCTCTGGCCACGGCCAAGGCTTCGTCGATCTCATGCGCAGCTGCTGGCGCAGCCGCGCCTACGGCGACTTCTGGAGCTACATGATGGTGGCCGAGGGCTGCGTCGACATCGCGTGCGAGCCGGAGCTCGAACTCTACGACATGGCGGCGTTGGACATCATCGTGCGAGAGGCCGGTGGCCGGTTCACAGACCTGAACGGTGAGGACGGCCCGTGGGGCCGAGGCGCCGTGGCCACCAACGGCCTCCTGCACGATACGGTGCTGAGCCTCCTCAGTTGAGGGCTCCCCGGCACGGTTCCGGAGCGGTCACCCGCCGTTGTCAGAGCACGCGCACACGGATGGTCTCGTCGAGCTTCCAGTTCCTGCAACAAGCCGTCGTAGGGGTCGCCGGAGATCGTCCGTGACGGCGTAGCCGATCCACCCTTGCGGACAGCGTCTGCGACCCGATGTTCATGTTGTGCTGAGCCAGCAGGGCGTTCAGCCTGGCCATCACCCCGGGCATCAATGTTCTTTGTGCAAGTGCATGATGCGCTGCTGCGCAACCGGCCCGGTGCCGACCTCCGGCAGGTTCACGGCCATCGAGGTGGAGCCATACTGCTCGAAATCAGCGAACTTGCCCGCCACGAAACGTCCGATGGAGACCTGGGCTCTCCTGCGTCGACCCACCGATATGAGGGAGTGAGGATGACGTTGTCATGCTCTGCAGCTTGGAGAAGAAACGTTCGTCCTTCGACTTGGGTCGACGGGAAAACGTCGATGGCAGCGCCAGCCAGGTGGCCGTTCTCGAGGTTGGCGTAGAGGGCCTCCAGATCGACGACGTGCCCCCGGGCAGAGGTTGAGGAAGAGGAACGCGGGCGCATCTGCGCGAACTGCTTCGCCCTGAACATGTTCTCGTTCTCGGGCCGCCCGTCAACGTGCAACGAGATAGTCTCGGCCTGTTCAGCAAACTCTCCTCCAAGGAGTCCACCTGCCGCGCGCCGTTGCCGAGCGCCAGGCGGTCGACCATGTCGTAGAACAGCACCCTCATGCCGAGCGCCTCGGCGAGCACCGAGAGCCTGCGAGCCGATGTTGCCGTATCCGACGATGCCGAGCGTGCGGCCGCGGATCCGTGCGCGCCCACCGCGGACTTGTCCCAGATCCCCCGTGGGCCTGTTTGTTGCGGTCGGTGAGGCGACGTGCCATCGAGATGATCTCCGCGATGGCGAGTTCCACCACTGAGCGGGTGTTGGAATACGGCGTTGAACACCGGGATCCCCGCCGTCGCGGCCGCTTCCAGAGCGACCTGATTGGGGATGCAGAAGGCGCCGATCGCGCGCAGATGCGGCGCCGCCTCGATCACCTGAGGGGTCACCTGGGTGCGGGACCGGATGCCCAGGTAGTCCACGCCGTCGAGCGCGGCGATCAGGTCGTCTTCGGTCAGGGGCGGTGGACCGGGTCTCCACCTGGAAGCCGCGCTGGCTCACCGCGCGTCGCGTCGGAATGGATGTGTTCTCGAGCAGCAGTGCCTTCACCAGCCGGATTACGCAAGGGTTGCGGCGGCGTTCCAAAGCCCTCGGCCGATCACCCGTCGTTCTCGGGCGCGGGATTCTCCTAAAGCGAAAGGGTGGCGTCCAAGAGGGCACGGGTGTAGGGATGCCGGGGCTTAAGTGAATACCGTCGTGACCTGTCCCCTCGACGATGTGGCCGGCTTCCACCACCACCACGCGCTGGCATTGGTGGCGCACGATAGACAGGTCGTGGCTGATCAGGACCAGCGCCAGCTCCCGCTCGGCAACCGCGGGTCAGCAGGTTCAGCACTTGCGCGCACGGAGACATCTAGCGCGCTGACCGGTTCATCGGCCACCAGCAAGCTGGGGTTGCCGATCAGGGCCCGGCGATGGCCACGCGCTGGTTGCCGTTCTCCGGAGAGCTGGTGGGGAAACCGCCGCGCGTGGGCGGCCTCCAAACTCCACGCCTTCCAGCGCCGCGGCCACCACCCCCGAGGCACCCCCTCGCAAAGCCTCCCCTGTTCCAGGACCGGCCACCGCCCCACCGCGAACGGCTCGGTGATGATGTCGCCGATGCGCATCCGGGGGTCCAGCGAAGAGTTGGGATCCTGAAACACCAACGATGCCGACGATCGCAGACTCCAGGTGGCGTTCCCTCCGGCCGACGATGAGTACCCACGAAACAGCACGTCTCCTTCCGCCGTTGGGCGCCAGCAGTCCCAAGATGAGCCGGGCCATCGTCGTCTTGCCCGAGCCGGATCCCCCAACGATGCCCACCCGTTCTCCGGGTTCGGATCACGAGACCTCGCCTTCTCCAGGGCGGTGAACGAGCGCCCACCGCGCTGATAGGTCACGCTGGCCTCGCGGAGCTCCACCAAAGCTGTCATCGGGAATCCCCCGGACGGTAGTATCCTGCACGCTGGGCAGCCTTTCCCGGGCGCGATGGCCTGATCCGCGCCGATGCGATCAGTCCCTGGGTATAGGGGTGCTGGGGGTTCCGGATGGTTCTTCGATGGGTCCGTGCTCGACGACGCGCCCTTCCAGCATCACCGCCACCTGCGAGCAGACCTGTCGCACCACGGCCAGATCGTGGGAGACGAAGACGGCGGCGCGCTCACGCAACTGCTCATCCAGCAGGGCAAGGATCTGCTTCGCACCAGCACATCGAGGGCCGTAGTGGGTTCGTCGCAGAGCACGAGCTCCGGGTTCGCTGGCCAGCGCCATGGCGATCAGTACACGCTGCTGCCGCCTCCGGACAGTTGATGCGGATAGTTGTCCGCGACGCGCTCGGGATCAGCGATACCGACGCGGCCCACCCAGGCGATCACGTGATCGTGGATGCCACCTCGTCGCTCGCCGTGGTGGAGGGCGACCACTTCGCCGATCTGCCGGCCGATCTTCATCGTGGGGTCCGCGGTCATCGGCTCTTGAAGACTCATCGAGATCGCGGATCCTCGCAGCCGGCGGTACTGGCGCTCTGGCAGACCCAGCATCCCGGCCATCCAGCCGAATGCTACCGCCAGCCGCGCATGCGACGGCAACAATCCCATGATCGCGAGCGCGGGCCGGGTCGACTTTCCGGATCCGGACTGGCTGATGATGCCGAGCCGGTCCGTGGGCCCGAGACTCAGGTTGATGCCCTGCACCGCGGGTAAAACCATTTAGCGACGACGCTGAAATCTGTGATCTCGAGTCTGCTCATGTCAGCTCCCGCTGTTTGGGATCCAGCAGGTCTCGGAGGCCGTCCCCCAGCATGTTGAATCCGAGCGTGGCGACCGCGATGGCCAACCCGGGCCATAAGGCGCGCACTGGCCGGAGAAGATATGGTCCTGCGCGTCGCGCAGCATCCGTCCCCAGGTGGTGTTCCGGCCGCTGCCCAGGCCCAGATAGAAAGCCCGGCCTCGGCCAGAATGGCGATGCCGAAGCTGACAGGACGCCCGCAGCTGATCAGCGGAGCGATGTTGGGCAGGCACGTGGCGCACGGCGATTCGCGTGCGGGAGATGCCGACGCGCGCCGCCTTCCACGTAAGCCTGACTCATCACTTGCAGCGTGCTGCTCTGGCCATGCGGACAAAGGACGGTGGATACGCCGATGGCGAGCACGAACCAGGTCGAGCTGCCGAAAGCGGCGGCGAAGAGGATCGCCAGGCAGCGCAGGGAAGCCGTAGAGGATGTCGTATCCGGGCAGGCAACTCCGAGACCCGCCCGGAGGTCACGGCGAAGATGCCGACGGCACCCCGAGCAGCGCGGCGCCGGCCACGGAGACAATGCCCACCACAAGGCAATATTATCCGCGCCCTGATCATCAGCCGCGACGCCACGTTTGCCGGGAAAGCCGTCGGTGCCCAGGACGTGAGGCCAGCTGGGTGCCGCGAGCAGGTCGGAGGAGATTGCTGTCGGGGAAAGGGCGCCCGAACAAGACACGGCGAGCGTCACGACGATGCCGATCAGAGTGAGCTCTGGCAGCACCAGCGATCCGTTTCTCACGATGCCTCCCGCGGGCTCGCCTGAGCCTGGGGTCGACCAGCTGATAGGCCAGATCGACCAGGAAGTTGATCGTCAGCACCGCCCACACCAGCACCAGTACGATGCCCTGCACCACCACGAGGTCGCGTCAGAGACGGCGATCAGCAGTTGCGAGCCAAGACTGGCAGCAGCGCGAAACACCTGCTCGATGATGATCGCACTGACCAGCAGTGGTGGCCAGCTGGAGTCCGATCACGGTGAGCAAAGAGATCGCGATGTTGCAAACCTGTGTCGCCACAGGGCTCCGAGGTAGGGCCATCCCAGCGACCGGGCGGTGTGGAAGTAGTCCTGGATCACGTCGATCACGGCCGAGCGCACGTAACGGACAACACCGACGCCTGGATGAGCGCCAGCGAGAGCACGGGCAGCACCAAGGAGCGGGGCCCACTGCGACACCCCGACCACGGAAAGCGGTTCGTAGCCGCCGGCGGGCAGCCACCGCAGTCGCACGGCGAACAGCAGCACCAACAAGATGCCTGTCGAGAAGGCCGGGATCGCCAGACCCACCTGGGACGCGGCCGACAGAACCACCCTGTCGATCCGGTTGCGCCGAACGGCTGCATAGGCCCTGACGGGCAACGCGACGATGAGCGCCACGAGCATCCCGGAAGCCCACCAGCCAGAACGACAGACCGATCTTGTCGGCGATGAGCGGCCTACCGGCTGCCTGGTGATCATCGACGTGCCGAAACCGCCGACGACGACCCTGCCCAGCCATTCGCCGTATCTGACGAAGAAGGGACGGCTGAGCCCCAGCCTTCACGCAGGGCCTCAGCCTCCCGGGGCTCGCATTCGTACTCAGGATGATCTTGGGCGATGTCCCCTGGCAGGGCATTATCACCCAGAAGATGAGCAGCGATGCCGTTGTAAAGAGGCTCGCTACTAACCACGCGGCGCGCACGGCCACGCGCATGGCTACCCGGCGCATAGATAAAGATTCAGTGCCTGGAGGCGATGTTGCTCAGTCGAAGGCCAGAGTGCGCCGGTCCAGATCGACACCCGTGATGTCCGTCGTCGTGATGCCGATGTTCTGGCAGCAACCACAACCAGGCCGCGCAGCGTCGCGACGGCCAAGGAGCTGCACGGCTCGCCATGATCTCGACCTCAGTTCGCGGGCGCCAACGTTCATGTCGCGCAACAACTGGTTGAAATCCGGTTCTGGTAGTTCCAGTAGTTGCCTTCGCGGGCGAAGGCATCTGCGTCGTGGGCTCGATGACGATCGTCATGTCGTAGTCGTGCTGGGTGTAGACCAGGTCCAGCCAGCGGGTGAAGTCGAGTTCCTCCACCACCACGTTGATCCCCACCTCGCCGAGCTGGGCGGTATGGTGCGTGCGGCCGCAGTGCGTAGGCCAAGGTCGGCACCGCGCAGCCGCAGAGTCAGGTCCGATTCGTAACCCGCCTTGGCGAGCAGAGTCCTGGCGGGCCTCCGGGTCGTACGGCCAGCGACCGCTCAGATCCTCGTACCAGGGATCATTGGGGAAGCCATGATCCCAGGAGCATGCCAGCCCGGCCCAGGCGGAATCGACGATGGCCTGCTTATCGAGCGCGTGGTTGATGGCCTGCCGCACCTCGGGCTTGGCCAGGGCTTCGTTGGTGTGGTTGAAGCCCAGCACGATCTCGCCGTCGGTGGTGCCTTCCAGCACGGTAGCGATCCTCCGTCGGAGAACTGGCTGATCGACTGGGGCACCGTCAGGCTGGAGATGATGTCGAGCCTGGCCGAGAGCATCGCGGTGTTCATCGCGTTGGGGTCGGTGTAGTAGCGAAGTTCACCACGTCGAAACGAGGCGGCGTGCCCCAGTAGTTCTGGTTGCGCAAAAGCAGTTCTACCTTGGATCCCTGCGTCCATTCGCCCAGGGTGTAGGGACTCGAGCCGGCCGAGGCTGCCTCAAGGTGTCCATGCCCTCAAGGAGATCATCCACGTCCACAAGGTGGTGGAGAAGGTCGAACAAGAAGCGTTGACGGCTGGTCTTCAAGTTGATCTCGACGGTCTCTGCCTGCGGCCTCCACCGATCTGGACGGGAGCGAACTTCTCCGCGATCTGAGCCGTGGCGTCCCCGTCGAGGATGCGCCGGAAGCTCGTCACCACGGCGTCTCGCGGTACGGGGTGCCGTCGGCGAACTTCGCCGCGTCGTCGGTACCTGGAAGGTGGACCAGGTCGTCGACGGAGCGCGTGTACTCCTCGGCCAGCAGCGGCTTGATGTTGCCCTCGCCGTCGAGCTTCACCTGTGCGTCTCGTAGACGTTGTAGAGCAACACGAACGGGGTACCTGCACCCGAGATCGTGATCGGATCCATGCGGGTTCGGGCGTCGCCCTGGCCGTCGAGAACGGCGTTCTGTGGCTCCTGGGTCTGGTCGTCCGAGGGTGAGCAGGCACTCAGCAGGAGTGCTCAGCAACGAGACGACGACGCCAAACCTCAGGCTCTGGCGGCGCATGAACATGGAGTCTCCTTCCGGGGGACATCAACGTGGGCGCGAACAGTCTAACCGCCTGGTACGCGGCAGCTCGGGTGTTTCCGCTGGCAGCGCAGAGCCGACCTCCGGCGATGGCAGGATGGTGCCGTGCCTGAGAATTCGCACCACGGTTTCTCCTGGGTGGCATCCCGCAATGCTGTCCAACGGGCGACCCTGCGCGCCTTTCGATCTCAGCGACCGCACAGCCCGAGCGGGCTGGCGTTTTGGTGGACGTACGGCCCGCGCGGGGTGGCGTTCGCAGGTGAAACGCGTGCGCAGATGGCGCTCTCGGCTCTTCATGATCTTGCAGGTCTCGCTCGCCGCGGGCCTCGCCTGGTGGTTCGCCCGCACGGTTCTCGACCATCCGGCCCCTTTCCTCGCAACGGTCGGCGCCATCGTCTGTCTCGGCGCACGTTCGGGCAGCGGCTCGGGCGTGTCGTGGAACTGGCCATCGGCGTGACGATCGGCGTGGGCTTGGGCGACGTGTTCCGGGTAGCGTGGTCGGCACCGGGGTGTGGCAGATCATCTTGGCGGTGGCCGTCGCGATGTCGGTGAGCACCTGGGTGGACGGCCGAAATCTGATGGTGACGCAGGCCGCCGTCCAAACCGCCGCGGTGATGACGGTGCTGCCCGGCGACGACGGACAGTTCACTCGCTGGATCGACGCGTTGATCGGCTGTGCGGTGGCCGTGATCTTCGCCACCGTCGCGCCGGTGACGCCCGTCGACAAGCCCCGGCTGATCGCCGCATCCGTGCTGCACAACGCCACTCAAACACTCAGGGCGTTGACGTTGGCGATCCGTGCGGGCGACCACAAGGCCACCGAGGACGTGCTGGCTCAGGCCAGGGGCACGGAGGATGAGCTGCAGGAGCTTCTGGAGGCAGCCGACGAAGGCGTCGCGGTGGTGCGCACCTCGCCCTTCCTGCGTCGCCATAAACGCCAGGCCATCCAGATCGCCGACCTCACCATTCCGCTCGACCACTTCATGCGGAACCTGCGGGTGCTCGCGAGACGCGGCGTGGTGAGCGTCTATCACGGGGAGAACGTGCCGCCGGAGTATCTCGAGCTGATCGAAGATCTCGCCCAGCTCACCGACGAATGCGCCGCCGAGTTGTACGCCCGTCGCATCCCCACCCGCATGATCGAGCAGCTCACTGAGCTCGGCCAACGCTGCTCCGAGGCGCCCGTTTACGCGACGATCTCCCCCACCGTGTTGTTGGCACAGGTCCGCTCCATGGTGATCGATCTGCTGGAGCTTTGCGGCCTCGACCCCGCCGACGCCCGAGAGGCCGTGCCCTATCACGACTGAGGCCCCCTTTTGGCCACGTACGGGTGGTGGTTTGACCTTAAGAGTTCGCTATTCCACCGACTTCGGTGGAATAGCGAACTCTTAGCGTCACCGTTGGCTGTGCGAGCAGCACATGGAGTGGCAGCCCACTGCCGTATCTCCGCTAAGCTAACTGGCGCACCGGGGCGTTAGCTCAGCCGGTTAGAGCAAGGGACTCATAATCCCTGGGTCGCGGGTTCGAGCCCCGCACGCCCCACCCAGAGTGTTTACAGGAACACATGACATCGGAAGGCGCCTAGGGCGCACCTGATCTTCTAGTTCCGCTCTCATCGATGACACTGACGCCGGTCTGCGTACTACTCTTAAATTGACGCCCCGGTGGAGCGCTGGTTCTGGACACAGAGCTACATCTCGCCGGGGCACTGACATACCCGCCATCCAGAGAGTATCCATGACCGAGCCGCGCCCGCCCGCCAGATGGGGACAGCGTGGGTCGAGACGCTAGCTCTCTACCCCAGGCTCGCCGCTATCTGAGAGAAGCCGGGGGCGATCATCAGCAGGCACTCGACCTGTACGAATGGAACCTGCAACGAGGAGCGGCGCTCATGCGCGACATCGCGCATGTCGAGGTCGCCGTTCGTAACGCATACGACTCAGTCATGATGGCGCATTGGCAGGGCGGGCAGCACTGGCTGCTCCGATCCACTTCGCCGGTAATAGCCCCACTTTGGCGCACTCGGCGGAACCATCGCTGAACCTAAACGCTCGCAATCGTGCTTCTCATCATGAGCCGTTGTTCGGTATCAATCGGGACAATAGCCTTGCTGCCGCTCTGCCGGAGGACGCTGCGGCTATCCACCAAACTTCTTTGCGCTACAACGTCCGGTGGCGAGCGCTGTTGGCCGCGGGACTAGCACTCACCTCGTGGACCATCACGACGCACCCAGCCCGGAGCCCGGTACCTAATGTCGTCCCGCCCATGCCTCCCTACACCCCACCCTTGATCGCTTGATGAAGCGGCCGGTAGGGGAAACGCTCCCGAGCGACGTCAAGGGGCGAAGACCTCTATGCCCATATTGGCGAGGATCTCCGGGACCTCGCGGACGATATGCCGGTCGTATTCCTTGACGTCTTCGGTGAGCGGATTCTCGCCGGTACCATCCCAACGCCGCATCCATCGATGGTCTTCGGCACCGTTGCGGCGCTGGAAGATCGCCCAGCGACGGTGTTCCAACTCCGCCATACGCTCCACTTGGTCCTCGTCCCACTCCGGCAGGACGGGCTCTGCGGCGGGCCGCCACGCGAGCCCGACGGCAGCATGCAGCAAGGCTGAACCGATGAGCGCCGCACGGTTGCTGGCTTTCACGAACTCCGTGAGTTCCGCCCACAGCTGGTGCGCCACGGGGGAATCCGTCGCGTAGTCGGTCTTCGCACTGACGTCTTGGTAAGCCAGGTGGACCAGCGGCGCCAGCCGTTCCACCGAATCGAAGTCGAGCAGCGCCCGATACCCGAGAGGTCTTCGGCAGGCCCACCCGGCACGACTGGCGAGAGCGGGCAGGCGCGACGCCAACTCCAGTGCCGTCAGCTGTGTCCCTTCGGTCACCGCCACACCGAGCACATCGAGAATCCTCGCGGCCATCGCGCTCAGCTCGGGCGGAGTCAGGATGATGGGGTCCTCCACCACCCCGCTGGCGTCAAGGACCACTTCGCCCTGCGCGAAGATCTCCACCGCCTCCTGCGCCAACGTCTCGGCCTGAGCGCGGACCTCGGTTTTGTGATCGTCCGGGGCGAAGATCGGCTCCCGGGGTGCCGTCACATCCGCAGCGCGGTCGGTCATCCAGGCCACATCAGCGACGACCTGTTCGACGAAGCGCCCTTCGCTCGAATGTCGCCGCGTGGCAGTCGCGGCTCGCACCTCGTCGACCGTGAACACCGTCACACCGGGCACGGTCGGCCAGATCGACTCGTCGTCCACCACGGCCGCCACTCGGGCATCTGGTACCGCAGCGGCGACGGCGCCGGCCACGGTAAGCGTCGTGGCGGCATCCTCCAAAGCAACCACAACCGCCACCCCGCCCACTGCTCCCTCCTTCGGCAGCGGCCGTGTCCACTCGTCCACAATCCGACGGACGCGTCGCACCACTGGGGAGGGGCGAGGAACCAGCCGATGCCACGCGAGTTCACCGCGCGGGCTGGTCACCTCCTCTGCTTCCTCAGCCCAGGAGGACTCGGCACCTAGGCAATGCACCTGCAAGGGCTGGCCGGGATCAGACCAACCAACGACGAAACCCGCCACGACGTGCCGCGCCAGCATCCCGTCACCCACCACGACGGGCGGCGGAGCGATTCTGCCCAATGGCTGCGGCGGTACCGCTGAGGTGACCTCGCGGCCCAGCACCGGCGCCCACGCCAATGCCGTCACACCATCGAGATACTGGAAGAGATCTGCGGTCTCCTGCTCGGCGAACACCGCCGTCACGGGTACCCCGGGGTTGGCGGCACGGAAGTCGGCAAGCGCCTGCGCGGTGGCCAGATCATCGCGTTTCGCAATGACCTCGGTCTCCGAGATGAACGTACTCATGGCGTTAGTCTCGCACCATCAAAGGCACTTGGGAGGTGACACGGATGGCAAAACCGGTGACGCACACGGTCCAGATCATCGGCGACGGGATGGATGGTCGGTGGATAACCTGGCGCTGGTCTGAGGCGCTGTTCCCTGCGGGCATCGCAAAGACCGAAGGTCTGAACGAAGCAGCTGCGGCTTTCAAGGCAGTCCTCCCGCAAGGCATTGACGAGGCAGCGCTGCGGAAGAGCCTCCGCAGCGGCCTCGCCGTCCCTACAGCCGAGGCAGGGATCATGCGGGCTTTGTCTCGGGCTCTTCTGCCCACCAAGCTCCGCGCGGAGATCCGGCAATGCCATGATTCCGGCGCGCGGCTCATCGTGCGGGTTGCTCCTCCGCCCCAAGCCGCAGCCGTGCCCTGGGGACTGCTGTTTCTCGACGACGAGCTGCGCCTCCTCGATGTCGCCGACATCGCGTGGCTGGCACCCGTGCTTCTGCGCGACCTGGGGCATCCCTCCGCCCCCGCGACGGCGACGCCTGATGCCGCGGCAGGGTCCCGCCCGCTGCACATCATCGACCCCGAGCTGGGCAATGAGAAGCAGCTGTTCGATGACTTGTCGGACGTGACGGCCTTCATCGACGGGGCGTCCGTCGCCGAACGACGGAAGGTCACCCGCAACGATCTCTCTGAGGCGTTGCACGAGAGCCCCACCCGCTTCTATTTCTTGGGCCACTGCTCCGCCAGGGGCACCCAGTCAGACAGCATGGGAATGGTGCTCTCGGACGAGCACGGGGACACACAACACCCGCTCACGGCCGGCGCGTTGATGAACGATCCCAGTAGGTGGCCCATGCCATCCCGAGCGGCACTGGTGGCTTGCGCCTCTGGGATAGACATGGCGGACTTCGAACCATTCGGGCTTGCCACAGCACTCCTGAACAATGGAGCCAGCCTGGTGCAGGCAGCACTCTGGGTGCTCCCCACCGACCACGCCCTCAAGGCGCTCGGACAGGCGAGGAGACGGCCGTTCCTCAGCCTTGCGTGCGCGATCGATGCCGCGCAGTGCGCCTACGATCCCGTTGCCCATCTGAACGCATGGCAGAGGGCCCGGCTCGCCGAGTGGAGAGCGGCACCGCCCGACAAGCTATCCATCGATGACTCGCCCCTCCTCTGGGGAGCCGCGATGACGATGATCGCTCCCTCGCGGCAGCTGACACGCGACGGGCCACTAGCGCATCACACAGTCGGCACCACTGCCCAGCGTTGACGCCGTCCCGTCGATGTAGTGCAACCGAGGAACGGGCAGGAGCCGGAGCGCCCCGGGTGTTCCCGCGCTTCCGTCGGCCTTACGGACGCCCGCCGCTCGCGAGAAGATGACCAAGTCTGATGCCAGTTCTGTCTGCTCGCACTCGATCGCCAACTGGATCGCGAGCTCGATCGGAGGGTTCATCTTCTGCGTGCGCCAATTGCCGCGCCAATGCTTCTTGCTCATCAGGTAGCGCTGCTCGTCAAACGTCTGCACCGCACGGACAGCAAGCCCCAATGCTTCCTCCGCACGCCCATCGGCGGCCAGGATCTCTGCCAGGAGCGCCTGGGCACGGGCCTGCGGTAACTCCAGTCCACGCAGCCACACGATCCGCACGAGTGCTCGGCGCAAGCATCGCTCGGCGTACAACTGGTCGCTCTGGTGCTCCAGCAAAGCCGCGCCGGCGTCGATAAGCACCATCACCTCGGCGCGTTCCGCGTCGGGTTGCCCCTGTAACTCGTCGAGCAAGACGGTGAACTGGCGGGCCTTCTCGTCCTCTCCGACGTGTCTCACGAGGGCCCTTACTTCGCGCACGAGGTCGCGGGGCACCGCCGCCGCGCGAGCGCTCAGCCACACTGGAGCAGCCGCCGGCGGAACCGACGCAAACTTCTGCGCGTCCAGCAACCCCCCACCCCGCATCCTGGCGAACAGCCGATCGGCGCGGGCATCGTTCACGTCTGCGCTTGCACCCTGCTCCCATGCCCGAAGGCACGTCGCGAGCTGGCGGTGGTACCGCGCCCACAACGCCGTCACGCCACGACAACTGTTCAACCTGGGCCGCACATCCTCGTCGATAATCCGAAGCGCCAAATCGATGTCGCCCTGCAAGTAACGAACCTCGGCCGATGCGAGGTGGTACTCGACGAGGAACCGCCGCACTCCGTCCGACATCGACCAGTCCCGCAACCCGTCGAGGACCGCCTCCGCCTGATCGACGAAACCAGCGTCACACAGCGCCCGGGCCAGCTGAATACTCGTGCCGATCTCCCGATTCTCCTGCGTGCTCCGTTGGAACTCAGCGACCGCGTTGGCGTAGGCAACGACGGTCGCGCTCGTGCGTCCCTGCGCAGCCCATCCCTTCCCGATCACCAGCCAGGCCCACCCCGAGAGCCTGGCGGCACGGCTGTCGCGCCATGGCCACGCCTTCTCCAGTGCTTCCTCGGTCCTGCCGCCTTGCACCAGACAGTTGGCGCACTCCAGTTCTGCCCGGCCATGCAGCTCATCGTCGGCGCCGATGATGGGAAGCAGCGTCAGCCGCGCGGCGATCGTCGCGGCCGCCATCGCCTCCTTCAGATCAGCAGAAGTCTCGCGGTGCCGCAGCACCCGAGCCAGCAAGAGCAGCGCCTCGATCCGCTGTCTCAGGTCTCCAGACTCGCCAGCGAGCATCAGGAGGACACGGGCCTTCTGGACCGCCCCGGTGAGGTCTCCGTCTAGATCCAGCGCGACGACGTCATCGCGGGTAACGACCTTTGGCATCGCCTCACTCCCTTATCCGACCGGTAGCACACGGTTCGCCGGAGATAGTCCATGTAGGTCTCTCGTCGCCAGCAACATATCTCAATTTTCTTCCAGATTCATCGATCGCTTCTCCGTATCCGAGGTGAGGGCAACAAGCCCAACCGACCGAGAGGAGCAACCGTGATCTGGTACTGGTGACCGGCCGAAACCGGTGAGCAAGTAGGACTCGTGGGGCGCGCTAACCGGCGCGCCCCATCTTCTTTCGCCGTCACCACCACACCGTTGTAGAAGCGCACCAAACTCCCAAGCCGTTCAGGTGGCACCGCTGGTAGCCATCACGCGCCGAAGGCGTAAGGAACCCGAATCCCGTGTTCTGGTCGGCATGCGCGTGCGAGACAAAGACGAACCGCCCCTCACGCATCGGTTCAAACGGTCTAGAGCTCATCTCGCCACCCCAGAATCTCCGCCACGAAGGGCACCGACGACAAACCTCGGATCTCTTCGCCTTCACCGGAAATCGCGTCGTATGTGGCCTGCCGAGCGCTCAAGACCGCGTCGATGTACTCCCGCGTCGTCTGCACAGCCACCGGGCTACGGAGCGGGCCGGCGTAGCCCAGCTCGTGAACGTGTATTTCTATCCGCCCTGGTTCACTGAACATCTCAAGAA
Organism: Tessaracoccus sp.; assembly: GCA_041393555.1. Lineage (GTDB taxonomy): Bacteria > Actinomycetota > Actinomycetes > Propionibacteriales > Propionibacteriaceae > Arachnia. The sequence continues at coordinate 76,759 of JAWKJW010000007.1, forward strand.
CCCCGACATACCCACCTTCCCAGCGAGGTAACTCGATGGTGTGCCTCTCGCCGTCGACGATGAGAGTCGCCGCGAGCCCGGCAACGGGTTGGTCTCCAGGAGAGACCAAGATCCTGATCTCGGTGGCCCGCTCCCCGTCGGCAACCTCGACCACGGCGTTCATGCGCGACGCGGACACGCTACGTGGCGGCACCGCCGCTGCATCGACGGCGAACTCCACGGCCTGGTCGCCAAGGCTGATCGTCGACGCCACCAAAGCCAAGTCATCCCTGGTGAGCGGCGCGAGCGTCGCCCAGAACGGCGCGAGATCGGCCGTATCGCGGATCGCCTCGGCTAGTCGTCGGATCTCGTCGGCCTCCGGCGTACTTGGGAACAGCGCAAGATACGCCTGACACGCGTCCTGGAGCACGCCGTCGGCGAGAGCGCGTCGCCATCCCGTCCAACTGTGCACCCGCAGCGCGAGGGCGACGATCTCATCGGCTGTGCCCCGCAGCCATTCCGTAGCAGCCGAGGTGGATCCCAAGAGGTCCGAGGCCCGCCAGGCGAGAACGCCCAGCTCCACTCGCAGTGCCCCCTCCGCGAAGGGCTGCCTGCGTGGCCCGCTGGGATGCCAGCGGTGAAGCCACAGCCCGAGCGCGTATCGGCCGAGCAGTTCCGCAGCCAGGGTTTCGTCCGCGAAGAACTCCTCGGTGCCGCGCGACAGCCGTTCGACGACCGCACCGCCCAGCAGCTCCCGCAGCCAGGTTGGCGCGGCGCCGACATACTCGACGCCCGATGGGCCATCGTTATCGCGCGAGGCCCAGGACGCAGCACCACCGGGAAGATCGACCGTCGTCGACTCCGCAAGGTCGAGCGCTCCCTGGGTCCGCGCCAACCTCGTGGTATCGCCTATTCGGGTGATCCAGTATCGGTTGTCGGGGCCCTGATGATAGGCCCGCATCGCACGAAGCAGCACTCGCCTATTCGCGCGCCCTACCTCGCCGGGCTGCCCGGCTGCCAGGAGCCAGTCGCCACCAGGAGCGGGGCTAGCGGCGAGGAGCCGCAGAATCTCGAGGTCACTTGCGGTGAAGTCAGAAAAGTCACTGTCGGTCATGATTCAGCCTTCTCTCAACGGGCTGTGTGGGGTGCAGCGAAGGACACACTGGAAGAGGGGTGGGTTCGTCTGCCGGGGCACCGCGAGGCTGTACTCACCTTCGGACTCATGCAGGCGAGCGATGACGCCTTCATCGGTCTCACTCCGCATACGTTTCGACTCCCGCGCGGCCACGACAAAACTCGATGTATCGACAGCCCATCCTCTTCTTGTTCTGCCGGCTCCACCCCGGCCTTGTGAAGCAGCATGCGTGCCGTCGCGTCCAGGCCATGCCCGTCGATGTAGGCCACATCGAACAGCCGGTCCATCTCGTCCGGATCATCGACGGAACCGTGCGGCGGAGCGAGTTGGGCAAACAAGTACAGCGCGACGCGCACACGAGCAAGGATGGTACCGACGGCGGCGGAGAGCTTCTTCTCGTTCATCCCGTCGAGTTGTGCGGCAAGCTCCTGTCGCCAGGTCTTTTCCTCAGTGAAGACGTGAGCCTGTTTCGCTTCTTCCTCACGCAGCGCGAGGAGCCCATGGTCTAACTCCAGAAGAAAGGCCAGGATCGTGAGATCCGTGTCGGTCAGTTGGGGCTTCCTTGCTCGCCCGGCCATCACCAGCACCGCTCGGCTGACAATGGCGCCGACTACCGTACCTGAAAGCCTGGTGAGGGCCGCAGTTTCCGGATCCTCGGGCACCGACGCAACAGAGACCACCGGAACGCGTCCCTTACGTTCACCGGCCTGGACGTGATCGGTGACGTCGGCATCACCACTGGCCACCCACGGGTTGCTCTTCGCGTTGTGCTCCCGCTTCAGATCTGTGTATGCGTTGCTCCTCGCGCGGGTGTAGTACTGCTCGAAGCCTCCTTGGGAACAGCCGTTCCGTCGATCGACCACCGCGTCTCAAGGTTTCGCACAACGCTCTCGCACGCCCTGGACGCGGCCAGGATCAGGGCGTCGCTGTCCGAAGTCTGCTGATGCTGGAACCGGTCTCGTACCGTCGCGAAGTATCCCCCGACCTGGGTGATCAGGCCATCCAGCTCATCGCGCGTCACGGGGCGGCTACGCCCAAGATCGTCCCATTCATCTTCTGAGAACCTCTGGTACCGCATGTTTATCCTCCCCCTCGCTTGGCACGTACTCAATACGCGGCCAGCGCTGGCGTGGGCGATCATCGTCACCATCTACGATTCTCACTTGTCCCCCTTCTGTGGACACACGGCACAGTTGCAGACATATGTCGACAAGACAGCAGCCAACTCCATGTCGGTCAGCAGCACCCCGCCGGCCTCTGCTGCGTTGAGAGTGCGGATGAGCTTGTCTTTGAGTTCGACGACGGGGATGCTTTTCCCCTGCCTCAGCGCCTCCCGCCGAGCATCATCCGCGAGCAAGGACAGCGCCTGATCGTCGAACTCGCTACGCCACTGAGCCACCGCGCGTCCCTTCATCTGCCTATACCCGATCATGACGGACAGGCATCGGGCCCTCATCGTGGACCGGAAGATATCCGCTATATGAGCCCGATACGATCAGGCCCAGCGCCATGAATACGAATGAAACTGACGGCATTGCAATGGGGTTACGCAAAGCCATCGAGGGCCTCCGCACCCGGGGTATTCGGCGCGTCACGAGCTTTCCTCCGGAGCCGATCAGCGCGCTCCAAGTGGACGACACAGCCCCGTTCCACATCCTGCAGGAGCATGTTGGCCGCAGACTTCTCGCGGTTGCGGAGACTCTTTCTCCGCCGTTGCACACTGCTTTCGTCATCGTGGGTGGCTTCCACCGAAATGCACCGTCGAGTGTCTCCGAGCGCGTCCGCCAAGCCGCGACAGAACTCGATGTCTCCGCGCGCACCGTGCGACGTCGGTTTGAGGAGTCCGCACACCAGATCTCTTTGTCACTCGCCCGTCGAGGCAACGAGTCGGTACTGGCCGACATCGATTACTCCTTCATCGCGTCACGCACCGGCATCGACCTTCGGCATGACCGCCCAGTGGTCGCGACGCAGCGCACGATCAGCGCAAGATCAGATGGTATCGACCACATCGACGACAAGATCGGGCTGCCGTCCTACCACGGTGACACTCTCCACGTCCGCGCTGCCGAGGGCTGCGAGGTCGTCAGCACGACACGGGTGAGCCCCATCCATTGGGCACTGAAACTGCGCTTTCCGCGCCCGCTGAAGGCTGGCGAAGACCACACCTTCGTCGTTTCGTTCGAGCTACCCAGCCAGGATTGCCTCGACCCGATCGCCGGATTCATGCCGCGCACCAACAGCTACGACGCCTCATTGGAATTGAGATTTGGCCCCCGACGTCCCCAGGTGTTGGAGCATTTCTGCGCCCCGCCACCAGCGGAGCAGCTCACGGTTCGTATTCCCGGCTCTCGCTTGATCACCGACGTCAAGGCACGCCACGTCTTCACCTTCAGCCAAATGCAGCCGGGCTACTGCTACGGAGTGAAGTGGTATTGGGACGGCCCACCGGCCGAAGACTTGCCAAATCTGTGACAGTCTGAGCGTTCGCCCGCACACGTACAAGGGACTCTGTCGGACCCTCATCTCATGAAGACGACGGGGGCAGCACGAACCACGACGCGACTCTGGGGCGCCACAGCCTTGGAACACGTGGCACAAGCGGCGTGGACGGCAACACGCGACGAACGGGTGAACTGCTATCACCGAGGCAACCGGTGTCCCACCCGAAGCGCGCCGTACGGCGTCGACGATCCATACGGTCACGCCATTCATGAGGCCTGCGCCTCCGCTGGTTGCATCGATCTACTGCACGACGTGATCGCACGGGTGCTGACGAAGCTCGACGCCTCCACCGCGAAGATCACCGACCTTGCCGCCTACTGCTACCGCATCGCCTGTCGGGAGGTGGTGGAGGTGAAGCGCGTGGAGCGGACGAGCAGCGGGCTGCCCGCACGCCCATCCCGCTCCGACGGAGTGGCCGGGCGAGTGAACGCCGGGCTCAGGAGCACCGGCAACGGCACTGGCGAATGGCTGGTGGTTCTCTTCCGCATCATGCGCACTTATCCATACAGCTCACGGCGGGCGCCCGGTCGATGGCCCATCAGCGGCCTGGCCCGGGAGCGCGCGGCCCTGCGTCCTGATGAGGACAGTTCGCCCCAGGTGATTCGCGACGAGGTCTCCCGCGTACTCACCATCGCGAAAGAAGTGGCCGGACACGACTGGGTATACACCAATCTCACGCTTCCTCTTCAGGCTCACGGTGCCCACAGTGAGCTTCCCGACACCCTGTCCGCGCCGTCGAACGACGCCGAGACGACGCTCCTCTGCGCCCAGCTCAAGGAGAATTATCAGCGTCTCCGCCGGGCGGGGGTGCCAGCAGAGGAGGCGTTCGGTCAGGCATCCGTCCTGACCACCGGTCTGCCCGCCCCTCGCCTGAACCCGGAGCTTGCGGAGGCATTGGAAGAGTTGGAGCCACAGATGACGTGATCCGACGAGCCCCTACCGCCCGTCCCTACTTCTGGCGCACCAGCAACGGCGCCGAGCTGGACCTCCTCCTGGACGGCACGCCGCGGATCGGCATCGAGGTCAAGCGAGCCGATGCTCTGATCCACCTGACGATGTTCGGCCTTCTCGCTTACCTGCTGATGCTGACGGCCAACGATCTACACCGGTTGGCCCGTCACTCATCTGGGCGGGGATCGTCGCACTCGCCGTACCGGCGCTGCTGCCGCTCGCCGTGGTGCCGTCCCTGATGATCACGATTCGCTGGACGGAGGACGCCGCTCCCCCGCTGCCTGCGCCGTTCTACGCGGGATAATGCCGCAGATAATGCTGGCTATATGGCGTGGCCTGTACCTGTGGCACAAGCCACGCCATATAGCCAGCGTTATGCAAACGAGTCAGCGATTCTAGAGCGACGATGCGCTCGATGCCCTCGGCGATGGCCCGTTCACCCACCGCAAAGCTGATTCGCACGGTCGAGCACGGTCATGACCTCGAACGGAGGCGCCTCAGTACGCTTGGCTGCCCGCCGCACAACGCATTCCAGCCCCCGCTATGCAACCTGGGTGGGTAACGACGATTCCCTCGCCGGGGCAACGTCGACGACGCCCAGACCGCGAGCCCGATAGGAGCCGACGCCGACGAACGGCAGGGCTTCGAACAGCGGGGCGACCAGGTCGGCCACCTGCCTGTTGCCGCAGGCGTATCTGATCCGACCCACGAAGCCGGTGTAGGTGTGGGAGCGGAAGGGATAGCGCTCTGTGGTGAGGTCGATGTGCACCAGATTGAGTTGCTGGAACGCGCGGAGTGAACGGTCGGGAATCGCCTGGGGCACGTGCTCCTTCATCACGTCCATCGCCCCCTTGAGCACTAGGCCGGGGAGCGGCAGCAGGTTGACGTCCTGACCGGCCCGGAAGAACGTCGGGGTGTGGAAAAGGAGTTCCCAGGTGCCGGATCGTGGGGCCGTCGCACGAGCGATCTGGCCCCACGACCGCTCTGCCACTACCTCCGGTGCCCCGACGAGCACCTCGCCCTGACGTCCCAGCCGCGGCGCAGGACGGTCGCGGGAGATCCACTCCATCACTCTGTCAGCGCGCTCATCCAGCGTGGTGATCAGCACCCCGGGCACGCCGTCGCTCTCGGTGACCGGAGAGATGGTGTAAGGCTTGTTGCCGTCGTTGTGGTCGATGCCCGTGGGGTTGTACCGCGAGTCGTCGAACCACCCGGTAAGCGCCGCGTGCAAGTGATGTGCGAGCGGCGGCTCCTCCAGCAAAAGCGGAACCCAGTATCTACGAGGCATATTCCTGCTCCTTGACGGTCCCCGACGCGGGGTCGGGTCGCCGGAACAGAATGGGGCTGACGCCCAGCACTAAGTGATCGCACCATCCGCCGTAGCGCTCCTGCTCGGTCTCCACCACGGTGGCCTTCACTGGATCGACGAACACCGACGCGTCGTCCACGAGCGCGGTGCACAGCACCAGGCCGCGGTCTCGGTTGGGGATGAGCCGCCACATCGGCCCGGCCTCGTCTGCCGCCCATGCGTGAATGCGCTGTGTCTGAGGCATCTCCTCCGGAAGCGGGCGTTTCGTCGCGAGTTCGGTGGTGGCGAGCCAGTCTGCCCTGGCCGATTCACCGACGATGCGCACCGCTTCTACCCAGGGGATCCACCCGTACGTGGCCAACGACATGCTCATGCCAGAACCTCCTTCTCTGCATACTCGGGATGCTCCTTGATCAGGGAATCGACCCAGCCATCACGGGGCAGCAGATCAACCAGGGACTTGCTGGTGGTCAGCGTTCCGTATCCCCGCGTTGTCGCGCTGCCCAGCCCGATGAGCCCGTCGCTCAGGTCACGGATTGCGAGCGCCAACAGCTGGCGCCCCCACACCGGGACGGGACGTCTCTCGTCCTTCTGCTCGATCTTCAGCTCGACGGTCGCCCCTGGGAGATAGGCCTTGTGAAAGTAGAGTTTCTCGTCGGCCGCGCCGCCGCTGAATCGATCGATCGCGACGTGCGGAATCTCCTCAATCTCGCTCCCCTTGATCTCGGGCTGGGAGAACTTGATCTCGGACTGGGAGAACCGGAGCAACCCCACATGGCCCGGCGGCTTACCAGCCGTGGCGGCCGGCGCGCTCCAACCGAAAAGGCGGCAGGTGGGACATTCACCACAGGTCTCGACGGTGGTCTCACACGCTTTGACCCCCACCGAGCGAAGAATGAACTCACACCGGCTCCGCAGCACACCGCGCCAGCTCGACCCCAGAACTGTCGAGGCGGTCACACGGACGTTGGCCCGAGCATCACGCCCTTCCTCTGCCTTCGGCGAGACGTACAGTGGATCGGTCGCGGTGAACGTCAACGGCAAGCACCACGGGTCACCGTTATCTTGCTTCACGGAAGTGGCAAGTTTCCCAACAGTCTCGCTCTGCGCCAATCCGCGATACAGCTCAACTGTGGACGACGCGGAGAACAAGGTGACAGGATCGATCGGATCCTTGGTGCCGTGCTTGAGCGCGGTGAGTTCGGCCTTACCGAAGCCCACTCCGCCCAGCCCACCGACGTTCGGCTTCCAGCCGCTCAGCGCAACCACCAGGTCGTTCACGAGATTGGCCGATGTCGGCACGGTGGTTGCAGAGTCAGTCCGGACATCCTGAATCACCGCATCGAGGATCGACAGATCCACGGCGACCACCACATCGACCTCCGCTGTCTCCAGGTGGTCACGCTGGAACAGCTTGCCGGCTTCTCCCACCCCGCTTCGGCGGTTGATGGCAGTACGAGCCGTCGTTCCCCTGACAGTGTCGCCCACCTTCACGTACAGCACACGTAAGGCGCTGGGGCGAAGGGCGCGCTTCGGATCGGCTTCCGCCGGGGTGTCGTCCCCGGCAGGGGGCAGCTTCTTTGGCTTGATCTCATCCGGCTCGGAACCACACAGGAGGTCGGCCAGCGTCGCCGCTCGACGGGTCCACGTGGCCTTCGCTCCGGGATCCCAGGGCGAGATCGTCTTGAACCACAGCTCGACCTCCGGCTGCACCACGTAGCGGTGAAGGTGCGTCCTCAACGGGCCCACCACCGACGTGCCCATCACGATTGGCGAACCATCTGGTCCTGACGCGACGGGGATCGTCGTGTGTCGGTCAGGGTCGATCCGCTGCTCCAGGTCTTCGCGAAGTGGTTCCACGATGCTGAGGCCCTCCGCGAACTCAAGCTTGAAGGTGATCGCGGTCACCCTACGGCTACGCATGATCTTCCTCGATTCTCTCGATCCGGGCCCATCCGCATCCTTCATCCGTGCGCAGCCCAAGATTGTTGACGATGGCGGGCACCTTAACCTCCTGGTTGGTGTCGATCCTTACGTGAAAGACGCTGTGCGCGATCACGGAAACATCTTCGGTGCGCGGCAGGTTCACCGCCAGATTCCATCCGGTGACCCGTCCCCATCGGGTGAATGCCCGCTCGACGGTCAGCGTCGCTTCTGGCAGATCCAGAGCGTGACGCAGATCCTCTTCCGAGGGCTGGTTGGAGGGGAACCCGAACTCGTCGACGAAGACCCCAGGCCCCATCAGCTCGATCCGCATCCCGTGCGACCCTGGGGGCAGCCTGGGGAGGTCCAGATCAGACAGCAGCGTCACCCCGGTGATCTGGGCTCGCCCAGCGATGCTGCGCGTTCCTCCCACCCGCACGACCTCGTCCTCATGCACGAGTCCCTTCTCGTCCTGGAGGGTGGTTGCCATGAAAGCCACGAGTTCACACCCCTCGAACGACATCACCTCGCGTTGGAAGAGCATCTCGTCCCTCGCCCGCTCTCGTTCGTCAAGGGCAACCCGGGTGACGGGATGCGCGGAGGCGAGTCCTCTCGGAAGCTCTCGCTTGCCTTTGCTCGGCTCGGGCTTCCCACCGCATTCGGAGCACTTCTCCACCGACGACGGATGGCTGGGCGGGCACGCATCCACCGGGTACTTGCATACGCTCCGGTCCAGGGGCAGAACCACCGGTTGCCAGTCCGACCCTTCAGCCACAGGAACCGCATCGCTGACCCAGGTGGCCTCCAACAGCGGCAGCAGATCTCCCACCGTCCGCTTGGCGTTCTCGGTGAGCCAGGCGGTTCCCATAGCGCCCTTGAGCGTGGTGCTGGGGGCGTAGGTCAGGGTGGGTGAGGCGAACCCCGACGCCGCCCCGCTTCCCACCCGCATGGTCTTGCCGGGCTTCATCCGGATGAGGAAGTAGCGCTTTTTCGTCGTCGCAACGACCGACTTCGTGGCCGCAGCAGTAAGAGGAACGCCCCTAGACGACGTCGCGGTGATCTTGTCGAGGCTCTCGGCGAAGCCAGTGGGATCCTTGATGGGCTCGGAAGGCCGGATGCTCACCGTGCCCATGGAACGGTTGCGTCCTTGGCCGAGCGCCGTGACGCCGTAGGCGCAGGCCTGCAGGATCACTTCGTGTTCCTGCCTGGTCGCGTCGTTCAGCGGCAGCACCTGCTCGATCTCGAAACTCACGTTGTCGCCCGTTTGGTAGACCACTTCCATAGCGGCAAGTGCGCTGGGCACCGTGCTCCCGGTCTCATGGTCCACCCGGTTGCGGGATCTGCTCGAGCGCCGGAATCCTCCCTGGCTGGAGTCCACCTCGCCCCAGGCCCACGGACTGGCACCCACCTTGTTACCGACGTCGCCTTCGCTGCCAAAGACCTGATCGAGCAGCTTCGGATCGAGGCTCAGCGCGTGCAGCGCGGCGGCCCGCATGGCCCCCTTCAGGCTCTCGCTCGGTAGTAGCTGGTCGGGACGCGAGACCAGGTCGAGGCCGTCCCCAGATGAGCCGCTACCCACCAAGAATGGTTGCTCGAAGGTGATGTTGAAACTCAACGTGCTCATTGTTCTTCCCCCTGATTCTGGTCGGTGGACCACCAGCGGCTGATCTCGAAGATGTCGATGAGGTCATCGACGGTGCCCATAGTTTTCTGCTCGTCAAGAAGATCCTTGAGCTTCTGAGAAAGCCCAAGCCGATTGGCCTCTCTGCGCAGGTAGGCGGCAATCTCAGCAGCCCTGAAGCTGTCATCGGCGAGGTCGCGTGTCCACTTGTTGCGTTGATGAGCGGGCCAGCCGGCTACCTCTTCGATTACCGGGCGGCGACGCACAAACCACGTATGACTACGCGCGCGGTCGTCCTTGCGTGCATCAGCGCGATGGACCCCATGCTGGGTGAGGTCGTGCCAGCCGATGCTGGACGCCTTTCCTCCCGCCGCCTTCTTCGCTGTCTTGAGCACATCACCGGCCAGGGTGATCGTGTGCTCAATGGGACGCTTCGCGTGGGAGAACACGATGCCGGCCGAAAGTGAGAGCGGTAGGCGGCCGCCGCCAGTCGACGCCTCATCGATGTGCTTGTCGATGTGCTCGTCGAATGCCGCGATCAAGGTCTCGACGAAGAGCCAGCCCAGAGAGGCGGGTACCGTGATCAGCACATCGTCAGCCGCCAGCACCGTCACCGACGCCGGGAAGGCACCCTTTTTCTCGGCTGGCAGCTTCTCCCGTAGCAGATCAACGCCGCATCTGCGCCGGCTTCGATGGCCCCAGTCAACACATTGCTCAGTGTCTTGCGATCTTCCAGCAGTTCCACCTGGTCAAAGGTGACTCCGACGTTGTTGGCGTCGGCGTAGATGGTGGCCAACTGGTTCTGCTTCTTCGTCGGCCATGGATTGAGCCGAGCCAGCTCGCCGAGGTCGGCTACTGCCTCCACCGCGACTCCCGAGTCCCTGACCATCCGCTCCATCGTCCTGATCTCAGGTGAGGCTGGAGACCTCAGCGTAGTCGTCGGCGTGACCTTCCGAGCCAGCCTGCGCCCCGCATCGTCTCGTTTTGCGCAGTCCGAACAGTTGTCCTTCACCCGGCGCGGTGAGCGCCCGCACCCCTTGCACGGAAGTCCACGCGACTCCTCACGGACAGGCGGAACCCACTCGACGAGGCCCACCCCGCCGGTGGATGGCTTCCCTCCCCTCAACGCCTTGATTTCCCGGTCGGCATCGGCATACGAGTCAGCGTCGGCCCAAGAGGCAGAAAGATGAGCCTGGGGCAGCTTCTTCCGGAGCGACGCCAGACATTTGTCGACAACCGCTGAGCGCTCGACCCCGTCCCCAAGATCACGGGCAGCACGGAGATGAGCCACGCCTTCGGTGTCGTAGGTCTCGTCGTTCAATTCAAAGCCGAACGGAGCGAAGCAGCCGGTGTCGGTCGCCTCGGAGATCAGCTGCGAGGCTCCACGCCGCTTGCGCAACTGGCCTTCGTCGGCGCCAGCGGTGCGCAAGATGTACTCCTGAATCCGCACCACACCAATATCAAGATAGAACGCCATCTCAGCCCCTCCTCAGCCACGGGCGCTGGATAGAAACATCGGGCTTGTGCGGCTTCGGTTGAGTGATCAGCACAGGACGGTAAGTGTCTTCCAAGACAGTCCCACCTGCACCGGTGGAGTTCTTCCAGAAATCAAAGGCGAAGTCTTCCTTGATGCTGTCATCCGGTGGGTATGTGACACGCTCAGGTGCCACCCAATCCAGCACTGACATCGACAGCAGGCCTAATAGCCGTTCAGGCAGACCGTCCTCTGTTCCCGCATGAGCCAGCTCGTCGAGGAACACCTCGACGTAACCGCTGACCTCCTGCTCCGACTTAGCTGAGTCAGGGTTTCGATATCGGTCGGGACCCCATGCTTCAAGCTCCACCTTGACACCAACTGAACCTAGGCCGACCCCCTTCCCTTTACCGATCCGACTGACAAATCCTTCGGGTGAGTCGAAAATGGCTTTCAGGTGAGCCTCGCGGGTGGCCTCACCACCCATCATGGCCCCCAGCCGCTCGCGAGCACCATCCGTTCGCAGCACGTCAGGCGAGATCGAGATGAGCAGCGCCCCCAATTGAGATTCGGTGAGGTTGTCGAACCACACCGTGGCTGTAAGTTTCGCCCCAACGCGCGTGAGCATTTGCCAGGTCGCCATCGCCTCATGGGTGCCGCGGCTGTGGCGGTCTGTGGTGCTGGTTGCCCACCAGCGCTTCCTGCCCGCGATACGGCGGGGGCCCGAGGTTGATCTGTCAGGCTGCGCTCCCCATTCCCTGAATGGACGGCCGTCCGGTTTGGGGGCCTGCCGGCGGGCCGCGTCTTCGCCGTTCTCGAGATAGAACTGGCCGGATCCCGGCCGTGGGGACCCCATCTCGGTCAGGTGAGTGGGCTCCTCATCAAGATCGCGGAACCGGATGCTGCCAAAACGAACGTGCCCTCGATAGGCAGCAAGTTCCGCCTTGTTCGCATCAGCGTCCGCTTTGTCCACCTCGTCGCGCTCGTGAACCATCCCGAAGAGCGCGCAGCTGGGGCATAGCGCCAGCTGTTCCTGCGCCTTATCGTTGCCCTCCTTTTTCTTAGGCGGCGCCGTGCACGGCTCATATCCGGCTATCCGGTCCTGGACAGCTCCTGCACCTCGGTTTCGCCACAGCACCGACGGAGAAGCTCTCTCCGGCTTGCCGCCATTCAGGGTCACCCACATCAGGTCACCATGCTGCAGCGTCTCATGAACCTGGGCCCGCGTACCCCAGGCACCGATGTCAAGGATAATCAGGCGTCCAGCCTTCGCATCCCTCACATCCCGGGAGCCACGAGCCGCTGCCTCATACTCCGGGAGCAGTTTGTCGAGCGCGTCCAAAAATGGGGCACCGGGGTCTTCCTCAGCGAACGGCAACCAGTGGTTCGCACCCTGACGGCCTTCGATGGGTTCAGCGATGATCGTGCGCCAATGCGACAACTTGCATGTGACCACCGCGCATGGAGTCAGGCTGATGGGGTTGTCGAACGTAAGCTTGCCGAAATTGACGACGGGGGCAGCGCCAAAGCCGGTGACATGATACCGCTCGCTAGTGCACACCCTTCCCGAGATCTGGTTCTTGCGTACCCACACGGCCGGGTACTGGGCTCCACCACTCGTGATGGCCTTGAGGTACTGCACGCTCACCTTGTCGCCAACACGCTTGATAATTCCCATCCGGATGCTTGCTTGGTTCGGCATCTTGGCAACATCCCGATAGACGGGCAGGAACTTCTTATCCACCACCCTGAGGCAACTGTCTGTGAGTGCCTCATGGAACGCCCGAACGGGCCCTGCCAGACTGCTCCCAGCAATGTAGTGGCACTCCGCGTTGCTGTCCCACAGCGGAACCTTTGGCTGCTCTGACGTTTCTCCCGATCCCTTACTGCCAAGCGCAAGGAGCGACTTAGCCGTCATCGTCACACGAATTCGACCACTTCGCAGTTGCTCCGCAAGCTTGAGATGACCCACCGGGGCCTGCCTATCAGCACCCTTGCGACCAAGCGGGATGAAGTTGTATGGATTCACGAAGCCGCGCGGGTTGCCCCGTTGCCGCTCGGGCACGGGACGGGTCACTTTCTCACGTTCAGACCGCCAATGAGCCACCTTATTGGCCGAAATTGCCGAGAGCACATCCTCGAACTGGACGCCATCATCACTAGCGATCCATCCGGGTGTGCCACGAAGCCGGTCTTGTTCTGTCTGTTCCAAGACCAGGGATGGCAAAGACACGAGCACCGGACGATGTCCGCGCGACGCGAAACCCCACTGTCCGCCAGCAGCTGTCGCAACTGCCGAGCGGCAATCGATGAAGCTGGCGGCGTCTCCCCAGTCGACAAGGACTACCTCCCGGTGGTCGTGTATCACGTTTGCAGCGCCGCGCACCGCCTGGCCAACCTGCACCTCGTTCAACCACTCTGGGAGAAGCTCCACAGCCACAGCGAGCGCTCCACCCCCGAGGCCATCCGGGTGCCATGGCCGAAGTTCCCAGCCTTCAGCACGGTGAATCAGCAGAACCTGACCGTCGTAGTCAGCGTCATTCTCGACGCAATCCACACACCACCGGCACGTCATCGCACGCCCCGTTCACGGGCCCACACGCGACTGGGCAACCTGAACGCGCTCGCCTCTCGCGCCGGCCGGCTGGCACGCAAGCTCCATCTCCTACAGGTACTCATAGGTCCTCCTGACAGCGTTGGCTGATCTCACTCACCTACTGACGGACAGAGCCTTCGTTGGCCCGTCGGGGTCCACTGCCCGCTGTGATGATCTGTCTATAGGATCGAACAGCGTTCAAGCCCACACGCCCCCGTCGTTCGCGATCTACGCCGACGAGAGTGTGGCTCAGCCAGAAGATGATGGCGACGCTGTACGACGTCTCGGTTCCCACCATCAACTACCACCTGAAGACCGTCCTCGACGACGCAGAGATCGACGAGAGGACATCTATTAGAGATTTTCGAATAGATGTCGGTGATGGCCGTCAGTTCAGCACGAAGCACCACAGCTTGGCGTCAGTGCTCGCGGTCGGTTATACCCGGGGCGATTCAGGTCATGTCCAAAGACGGTCGACTGGCAGCGAGTGGATGCGATCTTCCACCTCGTAGCCAACCTGCCCTAGGTGGAACGCGATGCCAGCTACGAAGGCGGACCCGAGTCGGTTGTGCAGGCTCCTCAACCCTGTGAACTGTTTACCTTCAACTCGCTCACCAGCCTTGACTTCGATGCCGACGACCCCACCGTCGTGGCGTTCCAAAACGAGATCGACTTCTTCGTTGTCCCGAGTGCGCCAGTGGCCGACTGAAATCAGCGAGTTCATCCAAGTGGTTTGTCGGATCACTTCTTGCACCACAAAGGACTCCAGAAGGTGACCGAACTCAGTCATCGACGATGGGTCGAGGCGCTGGAGCTTCTTGCTGCTCAGGCGCATCAGATGCGCACCCACATCGCAGCCAACAACGCCGACTTGCCGACGCTCCGTGGCCCCTCCAGCAAGAGCACCGGTGTCTCGGCAGCAGGTTGCGGCAGAACCGGAATCAGCCGCATGCACCTCGCTGGCAACTCGCACACCAAAACCATGCCGCCACCCCAGCTGGACGCCGAGAACTTTCTGATCCCTCAGACAGAGGGCACTCGGCTCAACAACTTAGCGGCAGCTGTTTCAATCCTCTCTTCACGTCATCAGTTGCCACCAGACCTCCGGCGCCGACGGCGCACCCTGCCCACACCGTATTGATAGGCGACGCTGTTCTTACGATGTCCAGCGTCGACGGCCAGAAGGCGTCGCCAGCGCGCAGCCGACTCATCGCTGACCGGATAGCGGCCAAACACCTCACAGCCGTTGACCGTTCCCTTTTCATCCCTGGTTTCTTGTGCCGGGAAGAAGAAGTCGTCACGCGACGACTTGAGCGCCGTCAATCTGGGCACGATGTAGCCCACGCCGGCCTTGCGCTCGGGAACGTTCACCAGCTCACCGGGCTCGATCAGACTCAGCGGAGCTTCCTCTCCATCAAGCCGCAACGTGGGCAAGTCAGAGGCACTCTCCGCGACGCGGCACCAGCCGTCCTTGTCAGCGGGCGCGGGCCACGTCTTGACCTCTTTGCCACCAGAAAAAAGCGTCACCGGATGCGAGGTAAGGTTCACCAGCTCGGTGATCTGGGTGGTCTCCAAAAAGAATCGGCGCTGCGGATAGACCCTCGTGATCGGGCCATTCGCCGCTCCCGGCTCGAACCGGACCACGGGCAGGTACTCCCTGTTACGCGTCTCCCAGTTGACGCCCCACTCGTGAAGGACGATGGTCAGGGTATTGGTCATCCGCCCCAGCAACGCCGCCATTGCGACGGGGATGGCGCACACCACATGTAGTTCATCGATTCCTTTAGCAGAAAGATCCCTTAGATGATCGATGATGCTCTGGGCAAGGCGGAAACCCTCTACCGAAGGGATCCGATCTCGCTGCATCACGGCGTCTCCGTTTCTCTTCTCGATGGTGAGCTTGAGCGTCACGCAGTTTCGCGGAAGAGTGTCGGCCATGGCGTCAAACGCCGCGCCTTTGGCCATTGTTCCGAACTCCAATAGCACAGCCGCTCGCGTCAAGCCTTCCTCCGAGATCAGCCCACGATCAGTGTGACTAGGACTCACCTGGTACTGCTCTCGGTCGATTCGCCCCTGCTTCTGATGCTCAACCGCCACCCCTCTCAGCAACTCTCCGTCTGGCTGCGAAGCCTTCTCAATCTCGGTCTTGGTAGGCACACCCTCGTGCCAGGCTTGCCCGTAGATGTCGAGCACCTGGAAATTCCCAGTTGCCATACGGGTAGTCGGCAGGGACGCGCCGACTGCCCACAGCAGCGACGGGTGACCGCCACCACCCAACTTCACCTTCTCGACGCCGTGGGCGAACATGGCGTCGACCATCAGCGGCAGCGATTCCTTCAAACACAACAGACCCAGCTCCGACGGCACATCAGTCTTCGAGTCCTGGCGCAGGCGCACGGTGAGGTCGTAGGGATCGTCCTCGTCCTTGGCCGTGAAGTCTCTGCGATTCGTGCCCGACATCCGGCTCTTGGCATTTCCCTCAGGCCTGGTTTGCGTCTGGATGGTGATCTCCTTATCGGCAAGGGTGTCCACCCGAGCTGTCAGGCGAGCCTCCAGCAGATCGTGCAGCAACTGCCGCAGGTCTACGCGGTCTTCGAGCAGCGCGTACTGCTTCAGGTTGGCCAGATCAATCTGGGCTGCCTTCGCAAAATCGGGCGAACTCGGCGGCCACAGCCCCGTTCCATTGATCAGTCGCATCGGCGCGTTCACATCGATGCCGCCGGGAACTCTGGGATCCGGATGGTGTTGACAACGTGCAGCCGGAACGGAGCGGCGCAGGCCTGGTCCTGATCGAGTTCCACGAGCGGCGGAATTTCGGTTTCCGCCACAAACCTGCTGCGATTAATCTCCGGCGTCACCAGGAAGATTGCCTGGCTGATGCCCTCCTCGAAGGCTTCTGTCACCCGCTGCGCAGTCTCCCCCGGAGGCAGATCCACCAGGTCACGCCACGGCACCAGGCCGCCCGCCCTCAGGTAGTTATCCAACAACTCGGCCAGCTGCGTTCCGTCCGAGCGTCGGTACGAGATGAAGATCGGACCCTTCGGGTCGTATCCAGATGCCACGATGCCTCCTCTTGCGTCGTCCGTCACCCTCATCTTGACGGACAGGAATCGGGTCCTGACGCTTCTCCTTGAGGCCAGCGCGGTTCAACAGGGATACACCAGCCGCTGGCCCGGATGCTCGGGAGCGACACCGAGCTCACTGGCGGACAATCGGCTCGTACAGATCCTCAGAACGATCACCAGGCGCCGGCCAGCGGGCACCGGCAGATTCTTCTTTTGAGGTCTCCGGCGTCAGAAGGGGGCGGCTGTCCGTCAAAGGTGAAGGAGCCGATGCAACGAGAGGACTGCAATGAGTGGACCCAAGGGATACAGCTACCGTGTCGAGTCACCTGCTGAGCAGGAGCGCCGCAAACTCCAAGCTGCCTAGCGGCGTCGCGACGATGTCATCGCCAAGCTCCACGCCACAAATGTGGTCCGGAAGCAGCACCGGCTTTCCCCTCTCGCCCTCCCCACCACGCCGGCCAACACCGCAGCAGCCATCACCGGCTACACGCAGGCGCTGGAGGGCGCGCTCCGTGCGAGCGACAGTGAGCTCACGGCGCTCATCGCCGGCGAGACCCTCAGCGCACACCTCAGCCCCAGCCTCTCCGCGGAGCTGATCGCGGCGGTGCCCATGCTGACGGACGCCGTCCAGACGGCACCCGAACCGGCGAGTCCGGCAAGAAAGCGCGCCGATGTCGACAGGGGCAGGCAGATCACCGCTCAGTTGTCGAAAGCCCTGGCGGCGGCAACTGAGGTGACAGACGCCGTTCTCCTCGCCGAGATTGCGAAACTGGCGACGTCCGTCGAAGCCGCCACCGGCCGCGCAGCCGAACACCAACTCACCCGGCTCATGGTGGCGGTCAACGAGGGAGTGCGGCGGTCTCACGCGCAGGCAGTGCTGGCGCAGCGCGCCGAGGAGGCCGTGCTCGGGTTGCCAGCGACGCCGCGGGCGCAGCAACTGCGTAGCGAGGCATCCACGATCGGTTCTAAGAACCAGCTGATCGCCTTCGAAGCCGCCGTTCAGGCATACCGCGAAGAGCTGGCGCAGGCCGCAGACGATGCCTACGTCGCGGCGACGACAGCCGCGGTGCTCACCGAAATGGGTTACTCCGTGGAGTTGTTGGATGACGACTCACTGGTCTCGACGCCGGGCGCGCTCCTCCGCGCAACCCGCAACGACCTGCCCCAGCACGCTCTTCAGGTGCGGATGCTGGCCGAGTCGGACACCCTGGTGACCAACGTCGTGGCGCTCGGCCGCACCACCGCCGCGCAGGACGCCGCCGCCGAAACGCTCACCTGTCACGACGCGCTCTCGTTGCCCGACCGAATGGCCCAGCACGGGGTGCAGGTGGATCGTCGGTTCGCCCACCCTGTCGGCAAAATCCCAGTTACCCGGGCAGCCGAGAAGCGAACCAGCGCCACACCGCAGCGCCGACGTCAGACCACGACGCAGGCTCGAGAGGCTCAAGCATGACCTCCACCACACCGCATCGCGCCGACGGTTTGCCCCTCTGGCTGCGTGACATCGACGCATCGCTGCCCACCACCAGCCAGTACGTCCTCCACGGCGCCATCCGTGACATGCAACTCGTCAGGACCGACGGACGCCACATTCCGCGCTCGCTCCACGACGCCCTCTGGGAAACCCTGCGCCGCAACGGATTCCGGGCTCTTCTCATTCACTCTCCCGCCGGGCTGACGGTGTGGCCGCAGACCCCCGAAGCCAGGCTCACCGCCGAGGAGGCACTCGGAGCGCTGAGCGGCATCATTTCGCCCACCACCGGCTACGAGAACCTGGCCGGCGTCGTTCAGGCCGTCACGCAGTCGCCCTCGCCCGTCGCTTTGGTGCTCGACTACGTGTCCCAGGCTCAGCCCGTCGGCGAGCCGGTCTCACCCGATCTACATCACCTGATGGTCACCTCGTTGGCCAGCGTGCATGCTCCGCGGCCGCACTCCCACGACGCCGCGCGCCCGGTAATGCTGCGCCATCCCGTCTTCTGGATCGTCGACCGGCCCGGCGATCTGCCCACCTGGATGCTCACCGGCGACGGCATCCGCCAGGTGCCGGTGCCCCGGCCCGATCTCGACACTCGCCGCGCCGCCGCGGAGGCGTTCGCTCCGGCGCTGCCCGGTTTCGACGGCGCCACCCACGGCCAGGGCGTGATCACTCGTTTCGCCGAGGCCACCGAGGGGCTCTCGATCAAGGCGATGCTGGAGATCACCCAGCTCGCCCGCGACGCCGCTATCGACGCGAACGACGTCGACGACTGCGTGCGGACGTACCGCGTCGGCCTCACCGATAACCCCTGGCAACGCGAATACGTCCGCGCTCGCATCGCCGATGGCGAGCATGCCTTGACCAGCCAGGTGCTCGGCCAGCCCCGCGCCGTGCGCAAGACCCTCGACATCCTGGTGCGCTCCGCCACCGGCCTCACCGCCGCTCATCAGCGACAGCCAGGCACCGGACCACGAGGAGTGCTCTTCTTCACCGGCCCCACCGGCGTAGGCAAGACGGAGATGGCCAAGGCCATCACGCGCCTGGTCTTCGGCGACGAGCGCGCCTTCGCGCGCTTCGACATGAGCGAGTTCGCTTCCGAACACGCCGAAGCCCGCCTACTGGGCGCGCCGCCCGGATTCATCGGGCACGGTGGAGGCGGCGAACTCACCAATGCGATCCGCCGGCGCCCCTTCACCGTGCTGCTGTTCGATGAGATCGAGAAGGCGCACCCTCGCATCATGGACAAGTTCCTGCAGATCCTCTCCGACGGGCGTCTCACGGACGGGTCGGGCGACACCGTGTTCTTCTCCGAGGCGATCATCGTGTTCACCTCCAACCTGGGGGCTGGTGAGGTGGATGTGAGCGACCTGCCTGTCCAGGCGCAAGCGGAAGCCTTTGAGGAACGGATGCGCGCCTGCGTCGAAGACCATTTCACCCACGACCTCGGCCGCCCAGAACTGCTCGGGCGGATCGGCGACAACATCGTGGTGTTTCACCCACTGGCCCACGACGTGGCACGCAACCTGGCGGAGAACTACCTACGCAACGTCGCCACCCGGGTACACGAGGAGCTGGGTGTGCGGCTGCGCATCGACGAGCGGGTGAAGGACGACCTAATCGATCGCGCCATCGAAGACCTTTCGAAGGGCGGCCGCGGCATCGGAATGGCGTTGGAGGCGCTGTATATCAATCCCTTGGCCCGCGCGTTGTTCCCCCGCCCCTCGGCTCAGGAACTCACCGTGTCGTACACGGGCACCGACAACGAGGGCGCGCCGGAGGTGCGGCTGAGATGAGCACGCTGCGCATCAACCGGATGATCTCGGGCATCACGGCGCTCGGGCCCGGCCGTCGTTTCGGTCTCTGGGTGCAGGGATGCGAGCTCGCCTGCCCCGGCTGCGCCTCGGTCGATACCTGGGCATCAGACGGCGGAGAGCTCGTCGACGTCACCCTCCTCGCACAGCAGTTGCTCGCCGCCGCGCGCCGCGACGAACTCACGGGCATCACCCTCACTGGCGGAGAACCGATAGACCAGGCGGCAGGCCTCGCGGAACTCCTCGACATCGTCGCCGGCCATCCGCTCGGCGCAGACCTCGATGTGCTGGTTTTCACCGGCTATCCGAGGATCGTGGCCGAGCGTCGCGGCTCGGAGCTGCTGACTCGCGCCGACACCATGGTGGCGGGACCCTATCGGGCGACGCAACCTTCGACACACCCCCTGATCGCCAGCGCAAATCAGGAACTGGTGCACCTCACGGCCCGCAGCGAGGCTCGACATCGGGTGACGACGGCATCACCCACCATTCAGGTCCTCACCCACGACGGCGAACTCGTCCTGGTGGGCCTCCCCGAACCGGGGGATCTTCACCGGCTGCGCGCCGGCCTCAGCGCCCAAGGAATAACGATGGAGGAGGTCTCATGGGTGAAGTGATGTGTCCGCACTGCCCCGAGCCGTACCCGGCGGGAACAGTGTTGTGTCCTGTGCATGCCAATCTGCTCGTGGAGGTGGCACTCAACGCCATGCCCGCCACCCAACTGATGGCGGCCGTCCCCCCTGTGTCCGAGACGTCCTCGGCGACCGGCCAGCCCGCCGCGCCCGTCGACGATGAGCCGACGCTTCTGCTTTGCACTACCTGCTATCAGCCGCCCGGATCGTGTCTCTGCCGCGGCCCCGCTCCGTCGCACACCGCGCTACGGCTTCCCGATGGGTCCAGCGTTTCTCTCCCCGACGGAGTGGCGGTGCTCGTCGGGCGGGAATCCGGCGATCCCGTGATCGATCGAGCACTCGCACCGCACGACATCGTCTCACGTCGGCACGCTCGGATCACCGCGACCGGCCGCATGGTGAGGATCGAAGACCTCAACTCCGCCAACGGCACCCACATCGACGACCGCCAAATCAGCCCACACACCCCCGTCGAGCGCCCCACACCGGTGCGTCTCCGGCTCGGCAGCAGCATCCACCTGGAGGTGCAATGAAAACCAGACGTGAAAACGACATCCCCGGATGCGTGCCGGGAACCCGACGCGAGGGCGTCCACGAAGGGGCTCCCGCCACCCGACGCGAGGGCCCGGGGGATGCAGGAGCAACCCGTCGCGAAAGCACCGGCACCTACGGCCTGAGCGCATACGGAAACCAGCTCGGCCGCCAGTCGCGCATGCTTCCCGAGGAACTCACGACCAGATACCTCCCACTCCGCGAGCTTTCGGGTGGCACCCAGTCTGACGTGATGGTGG
Source organism: Tessaracoccus sp. (assembly GCA_041393555.1). Taxonomy (GTDB): domain Bacteria; phylum Actinomycetota; class Actinomycetes; order Propionibacteriales; family Propionibacteriaceae; genus Arachnia. The sequence goes on from JAWKJW010000007.1 coordinate 98,028, forward strand.
TCGAGGATCGCGAGACGGGCGAAGAGGCGGTCGTCAAGATGTACCGCCAGCCGGGCAACCCCTATGACCTCGCGACAAGTACCAAGCTCGACCGCGCCGACGCCAAGCACGTCGTTCGTGTGACCGACCGAGGCAGCAGCGACGGCTTTGCCTGGGAGGTACAAGAGTATTGTGTGTACGGCACCTTGACCAACGTCGAGTCCCTACGCCGTCCGCTCTCCCCAGCTCAGTTCCGCGTCGTCGTCGCAGAACTCGGAACCGCGCTGATTCACCTCCACGAACTGTCGATCGTGCATCGCGACCTGAAGCCAGGCAACGTTCTCGTACGCTCCATCGATCCGCTCGACCTCGTGCTCGCCGATTTCGGCCTGGCCAAGGAGGTAGCCCTGTCCATGGACGTCGGGTCGGTGGGCGGCACCTTCCTCTATATGCCGCCGGAGGCATTTATCGGCGAGTTCGGAAGCGCAAGCGACTGGTGGGCTCTCGGTGTGATGGCCTACGAACTCCTCGCGGGTCACCATTTCTTCCTCGAACCCTCGAGCCGAATACCCAACGAAGACAAGATCCGACACGACATCGCGACGGGCAACTACACCATCGAACGGGTCGGCGACGACCGCCAATGGCTGCTCCTACGGGGTCTACTCACCCGCGACCGGAAAAATCGATGGGGCAGCGCACAGTTCACGGAGTGGCTGGCCGGCAGCTCACCCGCCGTGATCGAAGACAAGACGCCAGATCTCTCAGAAACCCGAGGGCCGCAGCTGGCTCACACGTTCGCTGGGACGGTTGTTCGCACACCCGAGGAACTGGCTGCAGCGATCCGCAACAACTGGGACGCGGCCGGGGCCGAGATCGCCGGACGGCCGAGCCAAGCCCTGATTGGCTGGCTCTCGACGTTCCCTCACACGGCACAGACCAAGACCTTGTTGGTCTCCGGGCGCCCACCTGCACCGATCCTCGTGGCGCTACAGGGCCTGTTAGATCCAGCTACTCCTGCCGAGTTCCGGGGCGTGCCGCTGTCAGGCTTCGGCGAGAGGATTCAGGCGGGGTTAAACGGCGACCACGCGGCGCAGACTTGGGCGGCGGCGGTACGCATCGAGAACCCTCTGGACGGATTCGGACTGCTCGGCGATGCGACGGCCGCGTCTGCTCAGCACAAGCTCAGGGACTGGACGACGGGGCTCAACGGAGCCGTGGAAACGTTGTCGGGACATCGCAAGCAAGTCAGGGACGCCCTCCTTCCTTTCGAACCTCAACTCCTGGCTGCGGCCCTCGGGGATGACAGTGCCCTCAGAGCCCAGGCGCAAACGGTGCTCTCCTCCACCCAGACACACGGATGGTCGGCCTCCGCTACCGAGAACGCGCAATACACAGGAAATCTGGGAGCCATGGTGGTGGGGATGGTGGCGCTGCAAATGGCGGTCGCCGAACGTGACCTGGCGAATCGTCTCGCCGCTGAGCAGGCCGCCGAGCGCCAACGTCAGGCAGCGATCGAGGTCGCTGAGGCTCACCAACTGGCAATCCAGGAAGCCGAACGAGAGCGGCGCGAGCATTGGCGACGGTCACTCCGCAGCAGTGTCGTGGCACGCCTCGCCCTCGGCGCATTGTGGTGCGTATTTAGTGGCTGGACCGCGCTTGCGGCGATCAGCACGGCTGCGACGGAGGCCCCTGGCACATTCCGCTCGATGATCGTCGACTACATCCCCACCACCGCCGTGGCCATCCTCATCTCGATTGCTGCCGAGGCAATCCTCGTGCGGCGACCCAGCACGAATGGGATCCTGGTCATAGTCGGGTTCTTCATTGGCCTGAACGGGATGTTCGCACCAAACGGCACCTTCAACGGCCTCCCCACGATCCTGCCACTCTTTGTGGCCGGAGGCTGGGTGCTCGCGCTCGTCTTGAGCTGGTTGATCGCGCAAGTCGCGCATGCCGCAGATGGGGAGACCACGCCGAAGCCGGTCCCGACGGAGCGACGGTTGAGCACACTGTCCGCGTTCGGCGGCGCCATCGCGGGTGGGTTCGGTTTGCTTACCTGGATTTTTGTCATCGCTCCGCCGGCTGGGAGCCCCGCCTCCCTCACCGCACGTTGGGAGTTCACCCTCGGTCTCTCGGGATGGTTCGCCGAGACCATCCCCGCCTATGATCCGTTCCTGCTGGCCGTCGACCCCTTCCGGCTCGCCATGGTGGGTCTCGTCGGCTTCCTCCTGGCCGCGCTGCGTGAGGAGCTGCGTAGCCTCGCTCGCCCACTCGTCTGGGTGAGCATCGTCGGAGCGGTGTTGGCAGGCCTGGTGACATTCTTCGCGGCACCCTGGATGCTGCCGGTCGCCTTCTTCCCGATCCTTGTCTCAGGGCTCTCCATCTACATATCAACGGATGCAGAATGACCATGCAGACACCATCAAAGATTGTCGTGAATGCCGCAGCGATGACCGACATCGGACTGACGCGTCAGGAGAACCAGGATGCTGTGGCGATGCAGGGCTGGGTGGGTCTCGCAGCGCAGTTGAGCTCACCGTGGAAAGGCCAATTGGAGGCGGGGCAGTCCTGCTTCCTCGGCGTCATTGACGGCATGGGCGGCCATTCAGGCGGGGCCGATGCTGCCGCACTGGCAGGCCTGGGGCTGCGTCAGGTGGTCGATGTCGGCGCTGAGGGCCGGGCGCAGGCGTTGGAGGCGCTAAGCGACAAGCTACTGGCGGCCGGGCAAGCCTGGAGTACCCCGGATATGGGGGCGACGATCGCCGTTCTCGTCATCGAGACAGGCGGAGTGCGCGTCTTCAACCTCGGCGATTGCCGCGTAGTACGCCTCATTGACGGATACCTCGGAGAGCTCACCGTGGAGGACCGCACAAGTTCTCCGCTAGGCCCCCTCGTGACGCAGTCGTTGGGGGGCGAGCCACGAGCCTTCGATCCGCATGAAATCGAGCTGCCCCATCTGCACGGCAAGACGCGCTATCTCCTGAGTTCGGACGGTCTGGTCATCGACGACACCCAGATTGCCAACCTGCTGGCCTCGGGTACCCCGTCTGAGTCCGCATCGGCGCTCATCAAAGCCACATTGGGGGTCGGTGCCCCCGACAACGTGACGGTGATCGTCGTCGACGTGTGGGCTGCGGAAGAGCAACAGCTCGGGCGCTGAGAATCACGACAGGGCTGTCCGTCAAGAGAGGACAACTGATCCCATGGGGGAAGGGAGACGATCATGGTCCAAGCCATCCTGGTGCTGGCAACAATGGCGGGCATCATGTGGTTCATGGTCAAGGACGTGGTCTCGTTCAAGAGTGCTGGCCAGGTGCGCGACAAAGAGTTCAGTCTGGGTACCGTCGGGAGCTTCTTCCTGGGACTCGCAGGCGTGGCGTCGATCGCCGGGTTGATCGAGCGGAAGGCATTGAGTGTCAGCTCTCTCTTCACCGTGGCGATCGGTATCGGGATACTCACGGGGCTGATGGCACGGTACGGCGATGCGCCAGCTGGGCGCGTGGGGTTTGTCCATCATCGGACTGGCCGCTGCGGCCCCCGCCATCTCATCGCTGGTGAGCGGCACCACCGCGTGCGGCACCTCCACCCCCGTGATCGGGGTAATCGCCTCCGGGGCGCTCCTGGCCGTCGTCTATGTTCTCGCCGCCGTGGTCACCGGTGTCGCTACCAAGAAAATCCAGCCCGGCTTCGGGCTGGCCCTGTTCGGCGGTGTCGAGGTACTCGCCTTCATGAACAGTCCCCTCGGCGTCGACCTGGTCGGCAACGCCCCCTTGGCCTATATCGTGTCGATCGTCGGTGCCATCGTGCTGGGCTATGCGGTGATCGGCCTGCCTGGGTACTTCTCGCCCTTTTCTCCGTGACGATACTGCTGGCCATCTTCGGCACCGAACAGTTCGGAGCGTACTGCGGGCGGGCATCGACTACATGAGCGCCCAGAGCACCTTCATCGGGTTTGCCGTCGGGTTCGTCGTGATGCTGATGATCACTCGTGTCTTCGGCGGGCGCTCCCGCTAGGAGGCAGCGATGGCCCGTTCAACACAGGGGCATTGCCTTGGTGGTGTTCGCACGGGTCTTTGGCCTCCGACCTGGGTGGGCACCGCTATCCACCACGACCGCCGCCATATCCGCCGCCGAAGCCGTCCGATAGGTAGAGACCAACTCTGTCGATGTCCCAGCCCTCGCCGTTCGCACAGGGCGCGTGGAGGCACCCAAATAGCCTTCAACTCGGGCCTGAACGGCCAGGTCGCCAGAACTTCTTCGTCAATGGTCAGCCATATCCGGTGCGATCGCCCACGGGCGGTAGCGCGAGAAGATACCCATCGCCCTTTGGCGAGAACCGCCACAATGAACGAAAAACCCGCCCGCCACCAGTACCAGGCTCCGCCCCAACGGCTCTCTGCAGACTCCTCGGAGAGCGCCTTGAGATAGCCCAGAGTCACCGTGCGCTCGTGCTCCGAGAACCGCCCCTGCGGTGCTTCGTCGAAGAGCCGCTCCAGGAGCACCACGGTTCCGGCAACAGCACCACATTCGGGGGATCACATTGTGTGAGTATCCAGCCCCTCTTCGATCCGGCGATCGTTCCTGATCACTGACCTAAAACTCGCGTCCGCAGTGAGGACACCGAGCAGTGCTCGTCTTGTTGTTGAGAAACGATGAGCTATACGAAACCCCACCGCATCCAGGACAACGGCGAGGCATATTGGGATCCCATCCTTGCTCTCCCTGCGCGTAATACCTGTACCCAAGAGCCATTTCTCTACCTTCTCTCTTTCTACATGACCATCTTTACCCATTGATAAAAGGGATATATAAGCGGCCATTTCCATTCTTTCTGATTTAGGCGAATCCTTCATATGAAGCTACATGACCCGTCTCCGAAACCGATAGGCCTTTCCGCCTCTCCTTAGCTTCGCGGTCTTTCCTACCTTGCGATCGACGCCGAGTGCGTCATTGCCCAGATGGCTCAATCCGCCCTTTAGCTTCGCGGTCTTTCAGAGAGTAATCCCCATGTATTCCTCGGGAGCGCGTGGCAAGGGTTTCAGTCCGCCCTTTAGCTTCGCGGTCTTTCAGAGGTCTCGTGCGTCGGCGTTGTGTACTCGGGCGGCGTTTCAATCCGCTCTTTAGCTTCGCGGTCTTTCAGAGTCTGCACACGAACTTATCGGCGAACGCTGAACGCAAGTTTCAATCCGCTCTTTAGCTTCGCGGTCTTTCAGAGTCTTCAAAGAGCGACAAGGTGTCGTCCTATAGGTGGGGTTTCAATCCGCTCTTTAGCTTCGCGGTCTTTCAGAGGGCCCCGCCGGGGCGGGTTGTTCGTCGGCACCCTTGCGTTTCAATCCGCTCTTTAGCTTCGCGGTCTTTCAGAGACGCTCGATCACGACTGCTGAAGGGTCAACTCGACCCCGTTTCAATCCGCTCTTTAGCTTCGCGGTCTTTCAGGGCTCGATCATCACTCTCAACGCCGCGAAGGCTGGCGGGTTTCAATCCGCTCTTTAGCTTCGCGGTCTTTCAGAGTCGGTACCTGTGGTGGATCGGCGTGGCGCACGTTTCAATCCGCTCTTTAGCTTCGCGGTCTTTCAGAGGACGTCCAGCACGTCCAGATCGAGACGGTCGTTTCAATCCGCTCTTTAGCTTCCGGTCTTTCAGAGAGTCTAATTTAGGCTCGCGTGGTAGTCAACCGGTTTCAATCCGCTCTTTAGCTTCGCGGTCTTTCAGAGCGGGGTGGAGGGCAGGGAGATGGATTTACTGTGTTTCAATCCGCTCTTTAGCTTCGCGGTCTTTCAGAGGATTCTCGGACGAGTAGTCATCTGCGCCCCAGTTTCAATCCGCTCTTTAGCTTCGCGGTCTTTCAGAGTCCGCGCGGACTCCGGTTGAACACCGGAGAGGAGTTTCAATCCGCTCTTTAGCTTCGCGGTCTTTCAGAGGTAACGGCGCGCAGCAGTTCACGATGCAGACGTCGTTTCAATCCGCTCTTTAGCTTCGCGGTCTTTCAGAGCCTGGACCGTTGCGACCGATGTGGTGCGGAGGCAGTCGTTTCAATCCGCTCTTTAGCTTCGCGGTCTTTCAGAGGAGCTTGGACAGGATTTGGTGTGGGAGCTGACCGACGTTTCAATCCGCTCTTTAGCTTCGCGGTCTTTCAGAAGAAGTCCAAGCAGTCGTCGACCTCACCGCGTTTCAATCCGCTCTTTAGCTTCGCGGTCTTTCAGAGAGAAGTCCAAGCAGTCGTCGACCTCACCGCGTTTCAATCCGCTCTTTAGCTTCGCGGTCTTTCAGAGCAGGCCCGGTTCGATGCCTGGGCTGCCAGGGTTTCAATCCGCTCTTTAGCTTCGCGGTCTTTCAGAGATCCCGTCCGTCAACGTGGGCGGCGATATCCGTTTCAATCCGCTCTTTAGCTTCGCGGTCTTTCAGAGCGGAGAGGAGGTGCACGCAGCCGACCTGGACGCGTTTCAATCCGCTCTTTAGCTTCGCGGTCTTTCAGAGACGGCAACGTATCGGCCACTGACGTCGCCGGGAAGTTTCAATCCGCTCTTTAGCTTCGCGGTCTTTCAGAGCTGGGCGGCTCGATCCGTCGCATCCTCACGGATGTGTTTCAATCCGCTCTTTAGCTTCGCGGTCTTTCAGAGGTGCACGCAGCCGACCTGGACGCGTTTCAATCCGCTCTTTAGCTTCGCGGTCTTTCAGAGACGGCAACGTATCGGCCACTGACGTCGCCGGGAAGTTTCAATCCGCTCTTTAGCTTCGCGGTCTTTCAGAGCTGGGCGGCTCGATCCGTCGCATCCTCACGGATGTGTTTCAATCCGCTCTTTAGCTTCGCGGTCTTTCAGAGGTCGAGGCATGGCAGGAGTTTCTGCTGGACCATGATCGGTTTCAATCCGCTCTTTAGCTTCGCGGTCTTTCAGAGGGCTCAAGAAGTATGCGCCCGATCTGGTCGTGGATGTTTCAATCCGCTCTTTAGCTTCGCGGTCTTTCAGAGACCACTCGACCGTCTACCAGCAGAACCACAGGTTTCAATCCGCTCTTTAGCTTCGCGGTCTTTCAGAGGCCATCCTTCCCCATCAGCACGACCGAGTGGGTCGGTTTCAATCCGCTCTTTAGCTTCGCGGTCTTTCAGAGAAGGCGAGAGGGGAATCTTCTCCTCTTTGGCGTTTCAATCCGCTCTTTAGCTTCGCGGTCTTTCAGAGACCTTCGCCCCTCCTGGAGGAAGGAGATGAACGGCGTTTCAATCCGCTCTTTAGCTTCGCGGTCTTTCAGAGGAGAAGTTTACCGGTTGCTTCGACCTGTTGGTCGACGGGTTTCAATCCGCTCTTTAGCTTCGCGGTCTTTCAGAGCCGGGATCGTGGTCATCCGCGGGTCCGACTATGTTTCAATCCGCTCTTTAGCTTCGCGGTCTTTCAGAGGCGCCTCGGTGCCGCTGGTCAAGACCGAGTTCGGAGTTTCAATCCGCTCTTTAGCTTCGCGGTCTTTCAGAGATAGCTAAGAGCAAGGGAGAGGAACCCACAAGTTTCAATCCGCTCTTTAGCTTCGCGGTCTTTCAGAGAAGAAGAGATCTTCAGGTTTGCAAACCAGTCGTTTCAATCCGCTCTTTAGCTTCGCGGTCTTTCAGAGTGGTCAGTGGATTATTACGAGTGGTCTCACGATATGGGTTTCAATCCGCTCTTTAGCTTCGCGGTCTTTCAGAGCATAGCCACCCTCGTCGCCAACACCCTGGCGCTGTTTCAATCCGCTCTTTGGCTTCGCGGTCTTTCAGAGCGCGAATCGGCGCGAGGTCGAGGTGCCCTCCGATGGTTTCAATCCGCTCTTTAGCTTCGCGGTCTTTCAGAGGCCCGCACCTACGCCACCAACGCGGTGGTGAAGTTTCAATCCGCTCTTTAGCTTCGCGGTCTTTCAGAGTTCGGCGTTGGAGTCCGAGGCCAAGTTGGCCGTCGTTTCAATCCGCTCTTTAGCTTCGCGGTCTTTCAGAGGACATCATGCTGTGACGGACAGCCCGCCTTCCGCGTTTCAATCCGCTCTTTAGCTTCGCGGTCTTTCAGAGAGGCCCCAACCTACAGCGAGACCCGCTGGGCCTTCGTTTCAATCCGCTCTTTAGCTTCGCGGTCTTTCAGAGCCTAGCACCGAAAACTGGCCTCTGACAAGGGCGAACGCAGGGCGTTTGCACACCAGCCCTCCGAGCACCCGTCACGAGCCCGTCACCGGCGCGCGAAAACTGCCATAAGGCCTTGTCAGACCGCAAACACTCGGGACAGCTTTTCCAGCTCATCCTGGACACCCCTTACATCACGGCGAACAGGAGTCGCTTCTCAGGGCGCGCTGCCTGTCCGAGTTGGATCGAAACCTCCCAGCACCCCGCGCACTGGCGCAGCACCCAGAGCGAGTCGGTATTGGCATTCATGATTTCTCCTGCCTTCGTAGTGACCGCGCTCAGTTCGCTGGCATCCACACTAAGCAGGAACACTGACTTCTGGATCCGGTCGCCGTAGGCCTGCAACAGCGCGGCCAGGCGGGCGCGTCGTTGGTCCTCGGATATGTCATAGGCCGCCAGGTAGGTCACCGCCATGTCACACCACTCCACTCCATCGTCGGATCCATAATCGCAGCACGCAGGCGCTGCGCCTGGCGGTAGATGTGCCGGCGCCAGGATCCGGCGAACCCTGGAATGGCCTGCCCCACCGAACTCAGCATCCGAGACTCGTAGGCGGTGGTAACCGCCTCGCGACCAGCCGCGGTGAGATAGACCCCAGACTTCCCCGTGATCTCACGCCCATGATTCGGCCCAAGTTGCTTGCGTCGGGCGGTCTCCAGCACGATCCGGTCGACGATCAGCGGGCGGAACTCTTCCATGAGGTCCAGGGCAAGACTGGGCCGACGGTCGTTCTGGGCGTGCAACACTCCAAGATCAGGATCCAGCCCCGATGCATGCAACGCGGTGATGCACTCACCCAGCAGGATCGTGTAGAGGTACGACAACGCGGCGTTGGGCACGTCCATCGGCGGCTGGCGCGAACGCAGGGTGAATCCCATCCCTTCTGGCATCAGCCGGCCGACCTGCGGCCAATACACCTTGGCAGCCGCTCCCTCCAGACCCATCAGCTCGTCGCGGTTGTTCGCGTCGGGAATCATGCGCTCCAACTGCTTGATGTGATGGACGGTGCTTTTAATCTCGTCGGCGTGCTGACGACGGCCGAACTTGCGCAGCACTGTCACCTGGTGCCCAATCTTCGCGGCTACCACCTTCCTGGCCAGCTGTATCTCACGGTCGGTACCCATCAGCCCCAGCTGTGCCCGCACCCGGCTGGCACGGGCGGGCCACCGGTCATTGACGATCGCTCCTTGATAGTTACCGCGACGAGAGGCGAGCACCACGTCGATGTCGCTACCCAATGCCCAGCTCCGCGCCCCCGCGGAGATCGCCACCGAACCGAAGCACACCACGCGAGACACCTCGGTAACAGGAACCGACAGCAGCTGCGTATCGTTCTTCTCAACGATCACCCTTCCGCTGCTCACCCGGATCCGACTGCCCTGCTTGCCGACGTAGAGCACCTTGCGATCAGGCTCCACCGCACCCGCGTCGAGCGGCGGCGGGTACCTGGGACCAAAGTCCACACCCAGGAACGCGAATCCCTCGTCGAACGACATCACGGCGGTCTTCTCCGCTCCAAGTTCCATCCCCAACTCCTTCAACTTCGCCGTGGCCACCCGTTGCGCTTCCCTACCGTCCGCCGGCGAGTCCACCGCGATGGCGAAATCATCGGCGTAACGGATGATCGGAAATCCCTCTTGCTGCAGCGCCTCGTCCAATTCGACAAGTACCAGATTCGCGAACAATGGCGACAGCGCACTGCCCTGCGGAAGCCCAGGAAACGCCCGTCGTTTACCCCGCTGGCTCGTCGAGCACCGATTCAGCAGCGCATAGACGATCTGCAACAACTCAGGTTCTAACAAAGCTTGGAGTTTCCTGCGGATCAGATCAACAGGCAACGACGGGAAACAATCCCGCACATCACTGCGCAACACGTGGGTAAATCCCTCCTCGCGTAGCGCGATCAGTTCATCCACCGCGTCTCGCACACCGAGCCCGGGACGGTACCCGTAGGACGCAGACCCCAGAAGCGGATCAATCGACGATGTGATGCCATCGAGGATGGAGCGCTCGACGATGCGGTCTCGTACCGGCGGGATGTCCAGCTGGCGTAGTTTCGCCCCTACCTGGATAGAAACTCGAGTGAGATCGCTGGGTACATAGGCGCCTTCACGGAGTTCGGTAGATAGTCGTTCAAGCGACTCGTCGGCTTCCTCAGCGAACCGCTCCACTCCCCAGCTCATCACGCCGTCCTCAGCGTCGTTTTCGACAACCTGCTCCCAGGCCCGCCGAAAAGCATCGACGGCGAACATCTCCATCGTCAGCATGGCGGTCCACCACTGCTATCCCTCGTCGCCGTCATCGACCAACATGGAATCAGGCAGAAGCTCTAGCAGATGCATCGTGCTTTCTGGGCCTCCACTCAGCTGACCAAGCGCCTCGAAGCCATTAACGGTACCTTTCTCGTCACGGGTCTGCTTGTGCGGGAAGAAGAAGTCGCTACGCGGCAAGGCGGCAGCCGTGATCCGGGGCACGATATATCCCCGGCCGGGCCTCGCCGGGGGCAGGTTTTCGACGCTGCCCTCCGCAAGCTCGTAGACCAGAATCTCCCGCCCCCTGTCTGAGACCAAACCTGATGCCTCACCCTGCTCCTTCACACGGCACCATGCGTCGTTTGCTGGCGCTGGCCATGACTGGACGCACTCCCCGTCGCGCATCAGGTTCACGGGATGCGGGGTCAGGTTCACCAGCTCAGTGAAGTCCTGCGGAGAGATCTTGCGCGGATGTTGCGGGAATACTTCCGTGATCGGCCCGCCATACGTCCCGCACTCGATGCGCACCGTCTGCACATACTCCCTCTCGCCGGGTTTGCTACCCTCACCCAACTCGTGAAGCACGATGTTGAGCGTGTTACTCTCGCGACCACAGAACCCGGCTATCACCGTCGGCAACGCGCAAGCGATGTGCAGCTCTTTGACGCCCTCGTGGCTAGCGAAACGACGAAGCTCGTCCATGATCGCCCGCGCAATCCGACAGCCTTCAGCCGGTGGAATCCAGGCGGGTCCTTCGCTTTCCAGATCCTTCAGGTCGACGGTGACAATCATCTGCGCGACACAGCCTTCCAGCTGATCGGCCATCTTGCGGAAATGCCCCACATCTGCGCGGCCCTTGAACTTGAGCAGCACCGCTGCACGAACAGGATGCGCCGGATGCGCCGTGCGGATGCTGTCAGGCAGCACCTCGAATCGCGGGATGAAGAGACCGCCATCCCCGTCTGCCACGACCTCCCTCGGCGTTTCCTCCCAGAGCTGTCGCTTAGGGTCGGTCATGCTGACGTTGCCTTCTGCCATCCGCGTCGTCGGTAGGGCCGCGCCGAGCGCCCACAGCAAGGTGGCGTGCCCCCCACCAACGAGTTCAACCTTGGTCACGCCGTGCGAGTGCAGTTGATCCACCATCACCGGCAGCGTCTGCTTGAGACAGGTGAGGCTCAACTCCGACGGGACGCCCGTCACGCTGTCCTGGCGCAGTCGAACGATGAGATCGTAGAGGTCGTCATCATCTTCCTTGAGCATGGTGGGGCGCCAGGTTCCCGCGCGGCGCGAATGGGCATCAGCTTCCGGGCGGGTCTGCGTCTGGATAGTGACTTCCTTATCCACCAGCTCATCCACACGCGCCCTGAGCCGAGCGTCCAACAGATGCCGCACTAGCTTCAGCAACTCGTGGCGCTCGTCAAAGAGGGCGTAGTGCATGAAGCTCCGCAGCTCGGCCCGGGCGGCCAACGGGAAGTCCCCGGGATCTGGAGGCCAGTGGCCAGCGTCCGTCATCATGCGGGCCGGCTCGGCGGTGTCGAACGCGTCGAGCTCGTCATCTGATCTGATCGTGTTCACGATGTGCAGCCGGAACGGCTGCGCGTCGCCAGCGTCCTGATCGAGCTCGACGAGGACCGGAAGCTCCGTCTGGGGCACGAAGGCACTGCGGCCAAGCTGCGGTGTGACCAGCAAGATCGCGCTGCTGATTCCCTCGGCGAAGGCTTCCTTGACGCGCTGCTCCGTTTCTCCAGGCTGGAGATCCACCAGATCGCGCCACGGAACCAGCCCAGCAGAACGCAGGAAGTTGTCCAGCACCACCGCCTTACTGTGTCCGTCGCTGCGCCGATACGAGATGAAGATCGGCCCCTTCGGGTCGTAGCCACTGGCCATGCTGCCTCCTTGCTCGGTGCTTCATCCACACCTGACGGACAGACCCCCAGGGGATGTCTTGTTCGTAGATTTGCGGTGATGTCCTCGTGGTCTTGCGGTGTCTCAGCGGTCTACGACCGGGTCGTACAGGGCGTCGAACGCGTCGCTAGGCACCGGCCAGGAGGCGCCGGCGTCGTCGGTGACGATCCAATCAAGAACGGTCGCGACAGCCGGGCCTTCGCGGGTCTCGACCGTCTCGTCCTTCAGGACTTGCCTGGCTTTGACCTCGCCCTTACGTTCATAGGTGCTGCCTTCGACGAGCTCGTAGGTCCGCGCGAATGATCCGGGATCCACCGAGCGCTCGTCGAGGCTGCGTCCTTCCCCGGTCATCACCCACCAGTCGCCGGCCTGGGCCTGCAGACGGTCGCCCTTGTTGGAGGTCCATGTCCTCGGCGCATCCAGCCGCACCGCGCGCGCTGTGCCCGTCCTCTTGAACGTGCCCTGGGGTGCCTTCATCTCAGGCCGATCTGTTGGCAGAGCGCGTCGCGCGTCGTCGGCCACCATCTTCAGACCGACCTCATCCAGCAGCCGCGGGATCATGCGCACGGCACTGCGATCCTGCTCCCGAGTCTCCTCCTTCACCATCTCCCACGGGATGTTCCAGCGATGCTCCTTGCGACCATTCCTCAGCTGGAAATGCCGCCACCGCCGATGCTCCTGATAGGCCAGCAGCTCCACTTCGTCATCCTCGAAGACATGAGCGGCTCCCCCATCACCCTCCGTACCACTCGGGTTCTCGTCGGCGTCGCCTTGGCCCGGCCTAGCCTCCAGCCGCAGCCCGAGCAGCGCGAGCTTGACGGGGATATCCAGCACCTGTGCCACGTTGGAGCTCTGCTCCAGTTCGGGCAACTTCTCCCAGGGAATCGACGACACCATGGATCGCGTGGCGTTGCCCATCTTCTTCGCCGTCTCCTGATAGTTGAGGTGAACCAGCCGTGCCAGCGGACGCAGCTGCTCCACCACAATCGGGTCGGCGGCACCATTCTCACGGACCAGCGCCAGGCGCGCTCGCCGCAACACCGCCGGCAACCTGCCCGCCAACTCGATCAGCTGCATCGTCTGTGCCCACGACGGGGTGGCGTTCAGCAGGGTGTACATCGCATCGGAGATAGCCAGCAACTCGCACGGCGTCATGACGATCACCTCGGCCGTGCCCACAGATGCAGGCACAACCCGCATGCCCGCGGCACGCGCCAAGTCGTCGATGCTGTCCGCCAGCACAGTCACGTCGATGCCGGCATTCTCGAATGACTCCACTCCTGGCTCCGGCCACCGCTTCACCTCCGCCGTGAGTTCCTCCGCGAAGTTCTCGGCGCTGGTTCGCCGGAGAGTATCGGGGGTGCACAGCAGGGCCTGAGAGGTGGCGTACTTGCCGTCGCCGTCGAACAAATGCGCCGCCAAACCATCATCCGCCGGCACGGGGACGATCTTCACCAGGCCCGCCAGTCGTTGACGCAGAGCATTGGCCAGAGGCAGCACAAACTCATCGTCCTCGTAGGCGACGTACACCCGCGGGATTCCCTTCCGATACCTCTCCTGTTCCGGGAAACTCGCCCACGCCTGTTCCCACTGCCGCAGAATGTTCTCCACCTGCTGCACCGCCAGCGGCATACCCGTCGGCACCTCATGCCAGTACATGTGGCCAAACCCTTGCACCTCGCTGAGAGGGCGCATCACCCCCAAGACGTTGCGCTCTTCGCGGCGGGGCCAGACGCGGTGGCGCTGCGGTTTCCGGTCGGCTGCCTTCAGCGGTTCTTCGGGCGGCTGGGTGATCACCAGACCTCGTTCCGCGAAGAACCGACGCGCCTCCGCCGGCCCTCCCCAATGCACGGTGATCGATTCCCCCGGCTGCTGCCACTCCTCGAAGATCCGGCCCACCAGCTCAGCGGCCAGCCGCCCGTCGCCCAGCACGATCGGCCAGCCTCCCACCTTGTCCTCCTCATACGGAGGCTCATCGTGGAGCACGGAGGTGGCCACATGCTCCGAGCGGCACACCACCGTGTCGTTGGCGATGCTCACGCATTCCTCCACCGGGGTGCCTGACCCGTCCCGAACGGCCCGGGCGCTGATCGCGCGTCGCCAGTCCAGCGCCACGTCTCGTGAATCAAGCAACGTGATCACCGCGGGGTCACGCAGCGAACGGGGGTTGCTGATCTGCCATGCCTGATTGATGTCCTGAATCTGGCTGGTGAGCCGCGAGGCCTCTCGGTCGTCGGGGGCGGTGATCGCCACCACTTCCGCCCGCTCGACCACCCGCGTCAGCATTGTGTCGCTGACCGCGCGGACGATCACCACGCCGGTCTCCCGCAACTGCGCTTCCTGATCCGGGGACGCCTCCCCTACCCAGACCGTCTTCGCCCGCTGCTGGAACTCGCACGCGATAGCGACGGCCTCCGGCCCGGCCCCCAACACGACGACGTGGTCCTTCATCCGCACCGCCCGTCGTAGCGAGTACTGCACGCCGATCGCCCGGAGGAAGATCACGATCAAGCCACTCAATGTGGCCAGCGGTGCGAGGTAGCGGGCCAGCCATAACCAGCCGTTGGTGGGGTCGGTGGCCTGCCCGTCGATGACGAACAGTCCCATCGTGAGATACACGGCATCAGCGATGCCCACGTCGGTGAGCCCCCACCCGACAAGCCCCAGCACCGACGCGACCACGAACAGCGCGACGCTGACCGACACGCCAAGGTGGCGGCTAAAGAACTGTTTCATTGCACTCTCCCCAGAAAGCCACGGACCCGTTGGCAGACTACGGCGCACCGCACGCGCCGACATCATGCTGTGACGGACAGCCCGCCTTCCGCCAGGCCATCCACAGTGTCAGTGGTCACGGCAGCAGCGGATCACCTTTCGATGCCAGTTGGGACCCGTCGGGGCTTCCCGTCCGCAGCTGTCGCGCACAGGCTTCGGGCGTTGTCGCTGGTGTCGCTCTTCGGCACCGTCTTGGTCTCGGTCATGGCTGTTCTCCTTCGTCGTCTGGGTGTTGACACCCCTCATACGACGCGCGAGCCCAGGATTCCGGGATTTATCGAGATCACTTCCGCTGAACCACGCAGCCTCAGCGGAAAGTGGGCGATCAGGGCATTGATCACCTGTTCACTCGCAAAGACGGTCCTCCTTCTGAAACATTGCATCCGATTTGGTCGACACTTCATGCCCTACCGACACTGCTGGGTCATGAATCACGGTGCACCTATCCACGGGCAGGATCCGTAAAAGCCGCGGAACCATGCGGCAGAACGCCGATTCGCAATTTCGTGTTCAAGGTCGTTTCTTTGGTTCCGCCGATGCCCCGATCAACGGGTCATCGGCTCCGCCCTCATGCCTCACGGGTGAAGGTCACATGGACCACGCCGCTGGGTGAGCTGACAGCCTCGGCGTGAAAACGATCCTCGATGCCTTCGAGGCCGTCCCAGAGCCGCTCGCCGCGCCCCAGCACAATCGGCACGACGCACAGGTGCAGGTGGTCGATCAGATCCGCGGCCAAGAACTCGCGCACCGTGCTCGGCCCGCCGCCGATCCGCACGTCATCGCCAAGATCGTCACGTTCGGCAGCGAATTGCCGGGCTGCCGCGAGCGCCTCGGCCGGAGACGCGTCGAGGAAGTGGAAGACGGTTCCGTTGGCGAACTCGATACTGGGCCGCGGATGATGGGTGAGCACCACGACAGGCGTACCGAAGGGCGGTTCGTCGCCCCACCAGCCCTGCCATTCATGGTCAGCCCAGGGGCCGCGTTGGTGCCCAAACTTGTTGCGACCCATGATTTCGACACCGATCCCGGGCTGCCACTGCTCAACAAAGGTGTCGTCCACCGTACGCAAGCCTCCGGACTCGCCGTGGATGCGTCGCCCGAACCTAGTGCCATTGATCATCCAGTCGACCAACCGCGACCCAGCGTGGCCGAAGGGTTGCTCCAGCGACTGCCCCTCGCCGGTCGCATACCCGTCCAGCGAGATTCCCATGTTGTGTACCCGTACCGCCGACATATCCACATCCTTCAGTGATTGTTCATTGCAACTACTTACGGCACGATACGCTGTAGTGGTTGCGATTCGCAAGTACCTAGAGGAGGACAAATGCGCGAGAAGGGGGTGCGCAGCGGGTGCGCGATCAACGCCGCGGTCGAGGCGCTCGGCGATCAGTGGAGTCTGATCGTGCTGCGCGATGTGATCTTCGGCAACCGACGCAGCTTTCGGGAACTGCTCACCCACTCCGAGGAAGGGATCGCCTCCAACATTCTCAGCAGCCGGCTGGGCTCGCTCGTCGAGGCCGGACTGCTCACCAAAGCAGAGACCGTCCGGGGGCAGCGCGGTTCCTACTCTCTACCGAGCCGGGCATTCAGACTTTGCCGATACTGGTCGCGCTCGGCACCTGGGGCCTTGCCCATCGCGACGGTACGGAAGAGTTGCGAGTCCGCGCCGAGCTATTACGCGACGGAGGGCCCGATCTGGTGGCCGGGCTTGGACGAGCTGCGTGAACTCCACCTAGGGATCCCGCGTCCCAACCCGTCAGCTCCCCGCGCCTCCGCGCAACTGCAGGCGGCTTACGAGGCAGCGGTGAAGCAATAGGCCAGGGCGATTCCTCACTCATGCTCGCCCGTGACTAGGTAGACGCGCAGGCCTTCACCTCGCGTAAAGCCGAGCCGCTCGTACCGCTCCGCGAGACGTTCATCGGCTGCCGCGGCGACAACCACGCATCCCTCCGGAAGCCCTCGCACGAGTCTGCGGGCGAGGCTGATCGCCGACATCCACGTGCCTGGGCGCTGGGCGAGCGCCATCATCGCGTAGCGATCGCCCGGAGGGGTCTCGGGGCCGGTGATCGTACTCAGAGATCCGGATCCGCTCAGGAAACCCGCCATCCCGTACCCGAGAAACGCGACCACCGCCAGCAGCACGGGCAGGGAGCATCCAGCAGGTAGCCGCGGCTCGCCCTGTCAAGAAGGAACATGGTGCCAAGCCCCAGAGGAATGACCAGCATGACGTCGAGCACCGGCCGGTGGCGACCGAAGAAGACGACGCCATCTTTGTCATCGGACTCGTAGACAGCCCGCCTCAGCGCGTAGGTGACAACCATGAACAACGACCATGCCATCGCCGCGACGGCCTGGATGCGATTCTTGGAGTTCGCGAGCGCGATCACCCAAGCGACGGAGATGAGTCGGTGCGGTGGAGCCGGCTTGGTCACCTGCCGAGCCTAACCCAGGTTTCCCACCCCCTGGCGCATCAGATCATGAGCAGGCCCACGCTCAGAAGCACCGAGACCACGATGCTGAACCACGACATCCATGCTCTCTTCTCCGGGCGCCACGGCACACGACGCGAACGCATCGCCATGATCGCCGCCGCGGCGAGAGTGGTTCCGAGTAGTAGCCCGTAGGCCCACCCGCCGACGGACTCCCACGGCCCCGAGCCCGCCACCAACACCAGGCCCAAGACGGCGGCCGCGAGTGAACTGAGCATCGGAAGCAGGGCGACGCCGCGCAGGGATCGGCGCAGCGCGAGGAGCGCAAACAACGCTCCGACGCCATATATGACCCAGCCGACGATGAGATTGATCGTCGGCGGCCCCGGCACCTCCGTGCCGTAGAGCAGCGCCATGGCAATCGGATCGGTATCAGTGGTGGTGTTGCCCATCACGACGATGGCGCGTTCCTGCGCCGGGTCGATCGCCAGCATCGTGCGGAAGCCCGCTGTGCCGCCGTTGTGCCACACCATCTCGTGGGATGCGCCATCCGGAGTGACGATGGGACTGGTCAGCCATGCCCAGCCGATCCGGCTGGGGCCTGCGAAGTCGGCGGTGGGTTCCAGGGCCGCGGCTCCCGGCGCTTCACCGGTCAGGTTCGCCTGAGCCCACAGAGCGATGTCTTCGATGGGAGCGAAGGTGGAGGTGCCCGACGGCAGATAGCCCTCGCCGCTCCACCGGGTCACAGATAGGCCGTTGGAGGTGAACCCCACCACGGCCGACGACGGAATATCGTCCTGGCTTGCGGCAAACACGATGTCAGAAGGCATACCCACCGGCCCGGTGATCCGCTCGGCCAGGAGCGTCGGATAGTCGCTGGCGTCGGCGGCGCGCACCAGCGCCTCTCCCAGAAGGGACCACCCAAAGTTGGAGTAGGTCGGTGGCTGCTCGGGATTCACCGGAGCCTCGCGGGCATCCTCGACGAGTTGTTCTCGCGTCGTCGTCACATAGGGGTCCTCGTTCAGGAACGGCGCCCACGTCCCGCGGCTGTGGGCGGTGCCGCCGAGCGGCGGTAATCCTGAGCTGTGCTGCGCGAGTGAGCCCAGGGTGACGCCTCCGGCGGCCGTACCGGAGAGCTCCTCGATGTACCCATCAAGGGTGTCCTCGGCACTGACCTCGCCGCGTTCGATCGCGTCGGCGAAGAGAGCCCCCGTGAACGTCTTGACGATAGAGCCCACTTCGTAGCCCGAGCTCGGCCCCGGGGCGGAGCCAGAGCGTCCGGTTTCGGCATTCCCGAGCCCGGCCCAGGTGATCGTATCGGGGGTGACCTCGGCCACGACGAGCGAACGATAGCCGCCCTTTTCACCGACGACGTCGCGCACGCGTTCAGCCAGCCCCGGATCGCCGGAACTCTGTTGTCCGAGGCCCTGGAACTGCGGCCCGATGAAGATGGCAGCGAGCAGACCGACGATCAGCGCAACGGCGCCTGCGAGCACCAAGGGGCGGCGGTTCTCCCGCGAGAGTTGGGGGTGGGGTTCTCGTGTATCGGATGGCATGGAGATGTCCTCCGTTCAGTGGGTAGCGGCCATGATCAGGATCAGAAGGGGAACGACGCGGGCGGGCGGCACTTCGTAATGCCCCCGCATCGTCGAGATGAGCCAACCGGCGGCGACGAGCTGGCGCAGGTGATGATGGAGCTGGCCGGTGGTGCCCATCGACTCGTGTTGCCGCAGCTCCGAGGTGGCGTGCACGCCGGAAAGGACCAGCTGCACGAGTGCGAGCCGCGCGGGGTGAGCGAGCGCATCAATGGTGAGACTCAACGCCGTCCAGTCGCGCTGAAGGAGCGCCTGCGCCTCCTGCCCGTATTGCCAGCGCACGGGCCCGGCATCCGGAACCTCCACGCTTCCCATCATCAGCACGCACCCGGGATCGCGTTGTTCCAGTTGCCTGAGGTACCAGAACACATCGTCCTCAGCGACGGACGAAGGAGCCTTCTGTTCCGTCTTGTCCGTCTTGCTCCCTGCAGACAGCTTCTTCTGGAGGTCGGCAACAGCTTCCTCCACCACTCGGAGGCGATCGCTGAGTTCGGACTCGTCCATAAGTTGATAATACGTAAATACGTATCTACGTTCAAGATCTTCATGGAGGCCTTTGCCGAGGCCCGCCCACCATCCGTCCCCCGAAAATCCACCCCACCCACCCGCCGAACCTCCTAGGCTGTCGGCATGCCTGACGCCAAGTTCGCGGATCCACGGCTCGCACCGCTCTACGACGTGTTCGATTCCGATCGAGCCGATCTCGACGCCTACCTGGCGATCGTGAACGAGTTGGGGGCGCACCGGATCCTCGACGTCGGATGCGGCACGGGGGTCTTCGCCTTGCTGCTCGCCGATCGCGGACACGAGGTGATCGGCGTCGATCCCGCGGCTGCATCGCTGGACGTGGCCCGTGCAAAACGCGGCGCCAACAAGGTGCGGTTCCTCCTCGGAGATGCGACGACGCTGCCTCCCCTCGATGTCGACCTGGCAACGATGACCGGAAACGTCGCGCAGGTCTTCCTGTCGGACACCGAATGGACGGCCACGCTGAACGGCATCCACGACGTGTTACGCCCCGGTGGACACCTCGTGTTCGAGTCGCGGGACCCGGCCCGCCGGGCCTGGGAGGACTGGATCCGCGATTGGAAGCCTCGGCATGTCACCTTGACCGACGGCACGGCTGTACGGTCGCGCTCGGTGGTCACGCGAGCAGAAGGCCAACTCGTGAGCTTCGACGACGTCGTCACCCTTCCTGACGGAACGACGCTGACGTCTTCGTCCACGCTTCGTTTCCGCGAGCGCGAGGAGGTCGAAGCGTCCCTTGCCAGCACCGGTTTCAGGGTCGACGACGTGCGAGATGCCCCCGACAGGCCTGGGCTGGAGTTCGTCTTCATCGCCACCCGTCTCTAGGACAGGCCTACCAGCGAAAGGCATCCCTCTGATGACCGAACGACTTCTCGATTCACCGCTCGCCCTCGTCGCCGCACCGATGGCGGGCAGGATCACCACGGTGGAGCTCTCCAAAGCGGTTGCCACGGCGGGAGCGTTTCCTTTTCTCGCCGGTGGCTACAAGACCCCCGAGGCGCTCGCCGCGGAGATCGAGCAGCTGCGGCTTTCCGTGGGGTCGTTCGGGGTGAATCTCTTCGTGCCCTCAGGTGACGAGGTGGACATCGCGTCATTCGCCGCATACGCCACGGAGCTCGCCCCTGAAGCATCCGACTACGGGCTTGCTCTGGACGCCTCACCCATCACCGATGACGACTGGTGGGAGGAGAAGCTGGCGTTACTGATCACGCACCCCGTCCCCGTCGTATCTCTGACATTCGGGCTCCCCGACCGCGCCGACATCGCTGCACTGAAGGGGGTCGGCACCCGCGTCCTGGCCACCGTGACGTCAACCGACGAAGCGCGCCAGGCCCGCGCCACGGGGGTCGACGGGGTGGTGGTGCAGGGGTCCAACGCCGGAGGGCACAGCGCCACTTTCGATCCCACCCGAGATCCAGACCCCATCGACACCGCGGATCTCGTGCAGGCGGTGCGCTGCGCGGTCGATCTCCCCCTGATCGCCGCCGGCGGCGTGGACGGGCCTCGCAGCGTAGGTCGCCTCCTCGATGCGGGCGCGGAGGCGGTGGCGGTGGGGACCCTCCTGGTGCGCACCGACGAGGCCGGGAGTTCGCCCACCTACAAGAATGCGCTGTGCAATCCCGAACTCGACGAGACGGTCATCACCCGGGCGTTCACCGGACGCCCAGCCCGCGCTCTTCGCAACGCCTTCATCGACCGCCACCAGAAAACGGCGCCCACCGCCTATCCCGCCGTGCATCACCTCACCCTCCCCCTTCGCCTCGCTGCCAACAAAGCGGGCGACACCAACCGCATGCACCTCTGGGCAGGAGCGGGGTACCGCCACGCCCCGACCGGGCCGGCGGCCGGCGTCATCGGATGGCTCGCGGAGCAGATGACGTAAGCATCATTTTTGCCGATATCACCTCTCTGATGGGACTCGCGCCAGCGACCGGGAGGCGGAGCGTATACGGTGGGTTCAAGTCTGCGAGCTCGATGAGGAGAAGACGATGAACCCCAGCGAAGCCCCGAGACACAAGGTCGTCGGCACGGTCGTGTGTCTTCCCGCGCGGGATCTCGACACGTCCGTCGCGTTCTACAAGCAGGTGTTCGACCTTCCCGAGCTCGCTGCCGAGGGCGGGATCATCGTCGTCGAGCTTCCCAATCTCTCGCTGTTCTTGATCGAGGAGAAAGAGTTCGAGTCCTACAGCCGGAAAGCAGGACGGGGAGCTCAATACCCCGACGCTGACGTCTCCGTCATCCTCAGCTGTGCGATCGCGACCCGCGAGGCCCTCGACGAGATGCTGGACAGCGTGCCCCGGCACGGCGGAAGGGTGGTCAAGCAGGCCACCATGGACGAGGAGATGGGCCTCTATCTCGGATACTTCTTCGATCCCGACGGACACCACTGGGAGGTCGCCTTCTCGGGAGCTCGGGACGCAGGCTAAACGCCTCAGGTTACGATGAGGCTCACAGCTGATCGGCGCTGATGTCGATCTCGCGGTCGCGCCAGTAGAACTTGCGGTCGTGTTCGTTGATCTCTCGGACCACCCGGCACGGAGAACCGAAGGCGACGACGTCAGCCGGGATATCTCGCGTCACCACGCTGCCGGCACCGATCACGGAGTTGTCGCCGATCGTGACGCCCGGCATGATCAGCGCGCCGGCGCCGATCCATACATCGTTTCCGATGCGCACGGGAAGGTTGAACTGTGCACCGCGCGTGCGAAGCTCCGGCAGGACGGGATGCCCGGCGGTGCTGATGGTCACGTTCGGGCCGAACATCACGCGATCCCCCACGAAGATCTCCCCGTCATCGACGAGGGTGAGGTTGAAGTTGGCGTAGACGTGGTTGCCGAAGTGCACGTGGCTCCCGCCCCAGTTGGCGTGGAACGGCGGCTCGATGTAGCACCCCTCTCCCACCGTCGCGAACATCTGCGTGAGCAGGAGGGCGCGCCGCTCGCCTTCGGAGGGGCGGGTGGCGTTGTAGTCATAGAGGGTTTCGAGGGCCTCCTGCTGACGCCCCGCGAGATCGGGCGCGCTCGGGTTGTAGATGAGGCCTGCCCGCATGCGCTGTTCGTTGTTCACGTTCCCATCCTGGCACGTCGTGAGGGTGTTTTCCCGGGGAGGCGGTGTCGTCACTACGTCTTGACAAATTTTTTGTCGGTAGAAGACTGGGGTCATGCTGGACGTGATCGCGATTGACGACGCCGACGCCGCCGAGGCGTCTCTCGACCCGATGCGCACACGGCTGCTCGCCGCACTCCGCGAGCCCGGCTCGGCCTCCACCCTGGCCGCTCGCCTCGGAGCACCGCGCCAGAAGATCAATTACCACTTGCGCGCGCTCGAGAAGCACGGCTTGATCCAGCTCATCGAGGAGCGTCGAAAAGGCAACTGCACCGAACGCATCCTGCAGGCGACGGCCGTCTCCTACGTGATCTCGCCAACGGCGCTGGCCCCCGTCCAGCCCGATCCTCGACGCGCCCCGGACCGGCTCTCGGCACGTTGGCTTCTGGCCCTGGCCGCCCGCCTCGTACGCGACGTCGGCACGCTGCTGGGCGGCTCGCAGAAGGCGGGCAAGCCGGTGGCCACTTTCGCCGTCGACGGCGAGATCCGGTTCGCATCTGCGGCAGAACGCTCCGCCTTCGCCGACGAGTTGACGCGCGCCATCGCGGATCTCACCGCCAAGTACCACACCGACGGCGGACGCAGTCACCGCCTTGTCGTCGCCGTTCATCCCAGCGTCCCCTCCGACGCTGGTACTCCCAACCCCGCCCCGTCACCCCATCAGGAGCCCTGACATGTCGAGCAACTTCGAGATTCGCAAAGAGATCACACTGGAAGCCACGCCGGAACAGGTGTGGCAGGCGATCGCTACACCCGAAGGCCAGGCCGCATGGTCGCCCGATCCCTATGCCATGGAACAAGAAGGCATGCTCCTTGAGCAAGAGCCGCTGCATCGTTTAGCGGTTCGCACGCCCGCCGAGGCCAACGGCGCCTTTCACGCGTTCGAGTATCTGATCGAATCGCAAGACGGCGCCATCACCACGTTGCGCTTCGTGCACAGCGGGTTTCTCGGGGACGACTGGAACGACGAGTTCAACTTCGAAGAGATGACGAGCTACGGCTGGGATATGTACCTGCATACCCTGGAGCAGTACCTCACCTACTTCGCCGGGCGTCCGTCGGCTCTCGTCACGACGCAGGCACCGATGAGTTCCGCCGCGCCTGGTTCGTGGTCGGTGCTGGAGAAGGCCCTCGGGTTGGACGGCCCGGTGCATCTGGGTGAAACCGTGAGGCTCGCCCCTGACGGTCTCCCGGCCATCGAGGGGGTCGTCGACTACGTGATCCCCACCGATGATTTCATCGCGATCCGCGCCGCCGACGGGCTGTATCGCTTCCACAATCTGGCACCGATGAACATGCCGATCGCCATCGGTCACTACATCTATGACGACATCAATCGTGATCGCGTTCAGGCGGAGTGGCACGCATGGCTGGAGCGCGTGTTCGCCTGATCCTTAACCCTGCCCTCGGGTCGCGCACGATCGCGCATTGGGACGCTGACGAATGAGCAGCCACCACTAAAAGGCTCTGGCTCGAACGTTGAACGTTCGAGCCAGAGGCTTTCCTAGTGGTGGCCTTGCCGTCGCAGGAAGTCGAGGTGGCGTTCGTACTGGTCGAGCACATCGTCGACGATCTGGCTGTAGGTGTAGCCCATGATATCGTAGCCCTGCCCGCCGGCACCGAGGTAGACCTCCATGCGCACGTACTCCGCGTCGCCCCTGGCCACCCTGCCTCCAAACTCGGGCACCGGCGCACTGCGTCGCCATACCTGATAGCGGAAGGGATGTTCGCCGTCCCCGTCGGCGATGAGTTCCACATAGCCCTCGTCTGGTCCGACGCTGACGTGCTGAACCTCGGCCGAGACGCCCCGTCCAGAGAGCTCCTCGGCCACCTCGTCGAGCGTGGGCAAGAGCACTTCCTTCTCGAACTCGTCCGCCCGCGCGGCATCGGGGAACGACAAGGCCCGGGTGAGGCGGTATCGCCATGCCCGGCGGCCGACCTTCCCCGGCAGGGAGGTACGGCCGGACAGCGCCAAGGCCAGGCTCTGCGATTCGCTGTCGGCACGCACGGCCTCGACGCGAAGAGCCCGGAAGAGGCCCATCATCACCAGGATCATGGCGAACCCGAAAGGCAGTCCCATGATGACGGTCGCACTTTGCAGTGCCCCGATTCCGCCCACCAGCAGCATCGCCACCGTGAGCGCTCCCGTGCTCACCGCCCAGAAGATGCGCACCTTCGGGGCACCATCAGACTGCGGGGTGGGAAGCCGGGAGGTCAGGTTGGCCATCACCAGCGCCGCGGAGTCGGCCGATGTCACGTAGAACAGCACCGCGGTGACAACCGCGAGACCCGCAACGAAGACGAAGGCGGGATAGTTCTGCAGCAAGGCATAGAACCCGGCCTCCGGGTCGGCCATCGTGATCTCACCGAACTCACGGTTGCCGCTACGGATCAGATCAATGGCTGAGTTCCCGTAGATCGAGATCCACATCAGGATGTAGATGAGGGGGACGATCAGCGTGCCGAGCACGAACTGGCGGATGGTGCGCCCACGCGAGATCCGCGCGAGGAAGAGACCCACGAAGGACGCCCACGCGATCCACCAGGCCCAGAAGAACAGCGTCCAGTCGGTCATCCAGGTGCCTACATCCTCGAAGGCGAAGGTCTGTAGCACCATGTCGGGGAAGAGCCGGATGAAGTCGCCGATGTTGAGTACCAGTCCCTCCAGCAGGTACTGGGTCTTCCCGGTGATCAGGATCCAGAGCGCGAGCAGGACGGCCAGCAGCACGTTGAGTTCGGACAAGCGCCGGATGCCCTTGTCGACGCCCGACACTGCCGACAATGTGGCCACCGCCACGCCGATCACCACGATGACGATCTGCACCGCGATGCTGCGCGGAACGTCGAAGAGAACGTTGAGGCCCACGTTGATCAAGACAACGCCGATGCCCAGAGTGGTGGCCACACCGAAGATGGTGCCCAGCACCGCGGCGAGATCGACGGAGTCGCCGAGCGCACCGTTGACGCGCTTGCCAAAAACCGGTTGCAGCGCGGAGCGCACCGCCAGGGGCAGGTTCATCCGGTAGGCGAAGTAGGCCAGGGCCATGCCCATGAGCGCGTACATACCCCAGCCGGACACGCCATAGTGGAACAGCGTCCAGACGGTTGCCTCGCGAGCCGCGTCGACAGTCTCGGCCTCGCCGCTGGGGGGCGCCATGAACTGGGAGACGGGCTCCGCGACGGCGAAGAACATGAGGTCGGTACCGATACCGGCGGCGAAGAGCATCGAGGCCCAGGTGAAGGTGCTGAACTCGGGTTGCGAATGCTCCGGCCCGAGTTTCGTGTTGCCGTAGCGCGAGAGCGCGAGCACAACGACGAAGACGAGCACCACGGCGGCCAGCAGGACGTAGAACCATCCGAACCAGTCGGAGATCCAGGTCACGACGGCGCCGAGCACCCCCTCAGCGTGACTGGGCGCGAGAAGTCCCCACAGTGTGATCGCGACGATGCCGACAGCGGCACCGATGAACACCGTGCGGTTGATCGGCGGGCTCTGCTGAGCGTCGCTCTCGGTCTGGGTATCCAGGTTTGTCTGGGTCATGGCCGGCTCACTTCCTCACATGGGCAAGGGTGCCCGGAACGGTCTCGTTGTTTCGGGGGTCTCCCTCGGGCCACAACGGCGTTCCACGGCCGTGGCGGTAATACGGCGCATCCAACGGCGCCAGTGGGGTGTTGCCTGCGATGAGATCGGCGGCCTTTTCCGCGAGCATCATCACCGGCGCGTAGATGTTGCCGTTGGTGACGTAGGGCATCACCGAGGCATCGACGGCGCGAAGCCCCTCGAGCCCATGCACCTTCATCGAGTTCGGATCGACCACGGCATCCTCGTCAGTGCCCATCTTCGCCGTGCAGGAGGGGTGCAGCGCCGTCTCCGCGTCTTTGGCCACCCAGTCGAGGATCTCCTCGTCCGTCTCCACGCTGGGTCCCGGTGAGATCTCCCCCGCGCTGAACGGGGCGAAGGCGGGTTGCGCGAGGATCTCTCGGGCCGCACGAATCATCTCCACCCATTCGCGTCGATCGTTGGGCGTAGACAGATAGTTGAAGCGCAGCTCGGGGTGTTCCATCGGATTGGTGGACCTGATCTTCAGGGTTCCGCGCACGTCGGAGTACATCGGCCCGATGTGCACCTGGTAGCCGTGCTCCGACGCCGGACGGGAGCCGTCGTAGCGGATCGCGATCGGAAGGAAGTGGAACATCAGATTCGGGTACGCGACCTCGTCGTTGGAGCGGATGAATCCACCCGCCTCGAAGTGATTCGACGCTCCCACACCGCTGCGCAGGAACAGCCATTCGGCCCCGATACGCGGCTTATGCCGATGTTTAAGCCACGGCCCGATGGAGACGGGCTGCTTGGAGGCATGCTGTAGGTACACCTCCAGGTGATCCTGCATGTTCTTCCCGACGCCAGGAAGCTCGGCGATCACGGGGATGCCCAATGGCGCGAGGTCCGCAGGATCACCGATGCCGCTCAGTTGAAGCAGTTGCGGGGTGTTGAAGGCACCGCCGGCCAGAATCACCTCATTGGCGCCGACGGTGCGTCGCAGCTTGCCCCCTCGCAGGTAGTCAACGCCGACGACACGATTGCCGTGCGTGCGCAGCCCCGTCACGTGGCTGAGGGTGTGCACGGTCAGGTTCTTGCGCCCCATCACGGGGTGCAGGTAGGCGCGCGCGGCGCTCAGCCGACGCCCGCGATGGACGTTGCGATCGAAGGGGGCGAATCCCTCCTGCCGATAGCCGTTGACGTCGTCGGTCAACGGGTGGCCGGCCTGCTGGACGGCCTCGAAGAAGGCGCCGAAGAGCGGGCTGGACGCAGGACCGCGTTCCAGCACGAGCGGTCCGGAACCACCGCGCCACAGGTCGGCGCCGGCCGTGCAGGTCTCCATCCGCTTGAAGTACGGCAGGCAATGCGCGTAGTCCCAGTCCTCCATCCCGGGATCTGCGGCCCAGCGTTCGAAGTCCATAGGGTTGCCGCGCTGGAAGATCATCCCGTTGATGCTCGACGAGCCGCCCAATACCTTGCCTCGAGCGTGATAGACGCGACGCCCACCCATAAAGGGCTCGGGCTCAGACTCGTAGCGCCAGTCGTAGAACCGGCTCCCGATCGGGAAGGGCAGCGCGGCCGGCATGTGCACGAAGGGGTCGATCTTGAAATCGCTGCGTCCCGCCTCCAAGACCAGCACCGTCGTGCTCGGGTCTGCGCTCAACCGGTTGGCGAGCACCGATCCTGCGGAACCGCCACCCACGATGACGTAGTCGTAACTCTTCATCGGTTGCCTTTCTCGGCGGCGCCGAACCAGTAACCGGGCGCCGGGCGGGTGTTGTGCCAGATGTGCTTGGTCTCGCGGTACTCGTCGAGCCCGGCCAGGCCGAGCTCACGACCGATACCGCTTTGTTTGTATCCGCCCCACTCCGCCTGAGGTACGTACGGGTGGTAGTCGTTGATCCAGACGGTGCCGTGGCGAAGCCGCGATGCCACGCGCTCAGCGCGCCCGCCGTCACTCGTCCACACCGCGCCGGCCAGGCCGTAGATGGTGTCATTGGCGAGCGCCACGGCAGCGTTCTCGGCCTCATCTCGGGTCTCGCCAGAGAAGGTCTCGATGGTGAGCACCGGGCCGAAGGACTCGTCCTGCACGCAGGTCATCTCGGTGGTGCAGCCGTCGAGGATGGTGGGCGGGTAGAAATATCCGTTCTCATAGCGTTCACTCTGGGGACGCGTGCCGCCGACGAGCAGCCGGGCTCCTTCCTCCACGGCGGAGGCCACGTACGCCTCCACCTTCTCGCGGTGGGCGGCGCTGATGAGTGGACCGGTCTCCGCATCCTCGTCGAAGGGGCCTCCCAGCCGGATCGCCGAGGCACGGCGCACCAGCTCGGCGACGAAGGCGTCGTGGATCGAGGCTTCGACGATCAGGCGCGCTCCCGCCGAACACACCTGGCCGGAATCCAGGAACACGGCCGTCAGGGCGTTGTCGAGCGCGGCCTCGAAGTCGGCGTCGGCGAACACGATATTGGGATTCTTGCCACCGAGTTCCAGCGCCACCTTCTTCACCGTCGGAGCTGCGGCGGCCATGATGCGCTTGCCCGTCGCGAGGCCTCCGGTGAAGGAGACGAGATCCACCTCCAGGGCCTCCGTCAACGCCGGTCCCACGCGGTCTCCGGCCCCCAAGATGAGGTTGGCGACGCCCTGCGGCAGTTCGAGATCTTCGAGGGCCTTCATCAGCCAGATGGCTGTCGATGGGGTGAGCTCACTGGGTTTGAGCACGAAGCAGTTGGCGGCAGCCAAGGCCGGCGCCACCTTCCATGAGGTTTGCAGCAACGGAAAGTTCCACGGCGTGATCAAAGTGCACACGCCGATGGGCTCGTGCACCACCCTGCTCGTGACGCCATCCTGCCCGGGGTCCACCACCCTGCCCGCGTCACCCCGGGCCAGGGCCGCGTAATACCGGAACACGCTGACCACATCAGCCACATCGCCCTCGGCCTCAACCAGGCGTTTGCCCGTGTCGAGTGCCTCGAGACGGGCGACGTGGTCGGCGTCCCTCTCCAGACGATCAGCGATCTGGGTCAGGAGGCGGGATCTTTCGGCGGCGGGCGTGGTGGGCCACGGCCCGTTGTCGAAGGCACGACGCGCGGCCCGCACGGCGTCCCTCGCATCATCAGCGGTGGCCTCGGAAACCGTCGTCACCAGGGTTCCATCCGCCGGGCAGCGCACCTCCCGTCGCTCCTGATCACTGGCGTCTCGCCATTGGCCGTCGATGAAGAGTTCGGGCACCGGTGCCTCCTCCTTGAGTGAACTTCCCTAAAGACCTCAGCGAAGTTTTGCGGATACGTCAAGGCGATTCGGCGGAATCGGAGACGAATCGCACGGGGAGGGGCCAGCAAATACGCCGTCAGATCTCACTGCCGGATGTGCGCAGAATTGCGTTGACCTCAGCCGTCACAAAACCACTCTGGCTAGGTGTTTCTTAGGGCTATTGGCCAAGGACTTCCAATGCCGGACGGGCGCATCACACCGCTGCCAGATTCATCCGCCTGCGCACGATTATTTTTCGTCCGAATTGCCTGGAATCGGCAAGACCTCATCCCTACGCGGTGGCCGTCCAACTGCGCCAGAGCCTCGCATAGGTGCCCTGGAGAGCGACGAGTTCTGCATGCGTTCCCGTTTCGCTGATGCGGCCGTGCTCCATGACGACGATTCGATCGCAGGCGGCGGCTTGCGAGAGCCGATGGGCGATGACCAGACCGGTGCGGCCCTCCAAGACGGCATCTGCCGCTCGGTCCAGCACCCCCGCGTGAGCCGACCCGGCCTCGGCGGTGGCCTCGTCGAGGATCGCCAGATCGGGATCAGCCAGGAGCACACGGGCAAGCGCGAGCTGCTGGGCCTGGGCGGCGGTGAGATCGCGTCCCTTGGCGCCCACTTCGGTGTCGAGACCGTCCGGGAGCAGATCCAGTAGCCCCGTCGCACCCGTCGCCTGCAAAGCTGCCTGTACCTGATCGTCGGTGGCCTTTGGGTGAGCGAGGGTGAGGTTCTCGCGCAGGGTGCCGGCGAAGGTATGCACCTCCTGGCTGATGACGGCCACCTGGGGAGGACGGGTGACGGCACCCGACTGCGGAGGATGAATACCGGCGAGCACGGCGGCCAGCGTTGTCTTTCCTGCACCTGATGCGCCGACGACCGCCACGCGCGCACCCGCGTCGATGACGAGGCTGATGGTATCCAGCGCGGGTCGTTGCCCGTCGTAGCTGAAGCTCACCCGATCGAGTCTCACGACCCCGGTCTCAGAGTCTCGATGATCGTCCGCATGAGCACGAGTTTCGGTCTCGGTGGTCCGCATGGCGATCACGCCGACCATGCGGCTCAGCGATGCGAGCACAGACTGCAGGATGTCGATGACGATCAGCAGCTGGTTGATCGGCCCGAACAGCCGCAAGAACAGCAGCATCGCGGTGGTCGCGGCCCCGACGGTGGAATGCCCGTTGCCGATGAGCCAGAACCCGGCGAGCAGGATGCCCGCCATGCCGAGGAACTCGGCGAAGTTCAGCCGGCCGAAGAACATGTTCTGCACCGTCCGCGCCCGGAGCGAGTGGGCGACGACCTCCCAGGAAGCGTCCAGAACACGGGTGTGGCGCTGCTCGGTGAGACCCAAACCGAGGATGGTCGAATGACCGCGCTGCGACTCCAGGAGTTCTTGTGCGCGCCCGCTCATCGCCGCGCGTTCGGCGCGATAGACCCGCGGGCCGGTGGCGAGATACCACCGCACGGTGAGCAGGTAGACGGGCAGCAGGATCAGCAGGGCAAGGCCGTACCAGAGGTCAAGCGCGGCTACTCCGGCAAAGGTCACGATGATGGTGAAGACGACCGTGGTGAAGGCGGGAATGATCTGCGGGGCCGCGTCGGCCACCTCGGCCACGTCATCACTGGATCGGGACACCAGATCGCCGGTGCCGGCGTTCTCCACCACCCCTTGGGGCAGGTTCATGGCGCGTTCGACGAGTTGTTCGCGGAGTTCGGCGAGCATCGCGTGATAGCTGCGCGCGGCAAGCACGACGGTGATGGCGGTTCCCACCGCGCCCAGGACCGCGGCGGCTGTCATGATGCCCAGCGCCCCTGCCACCGTGGCGATGTCCGCGGTGCCATTCTGAACGCGATCAACCATGTGCCCGATGGCCGCGGGGGCGACGAGTCCCGCCGCCGCGCTGACGATGCCGAGGAAGACGACCGCAACCAGCTTCAGACGGTGCCCATGGCTGATCCGCCACACCTCTCGCCAGGTCTGCCGCCCGTCGGCGATCGGCAGCCTCTCGTTCGCCACGTCAGTCACGGCGCTCATGCGACGTTCTCGTTCGAGCGTTCGTCATCGTGGCCGCGCAGATCGATGATCCTGTCGCACGCGTTCAGCAAGGCCGGCGACGAGGCGATCACCAGGGTGGAGCGGTTGCGGCGAAGACCGCGCAATCGCGAGGCGATGAGCTCTTCGGTGACGGAGTCCACGGCGGTCGTGGGATCGTGCAGCACCAGCACGGGGGCATCACCGGCCAGGGCGCGAGCAAGCACCAGGCGTTGCCGCTGTCCACCCGAGAGCCGGTTGCCCATCTCACCCACCTGACCGTCGAGGCCACCGGCAGCCTCGACGAAGTCGTCGCATGCCGCCACGCGGAGGGCCTCATCACGCACCTGGGTCGACGACGTGGAGAGGGCGAGGTTGTCCGCGATGGTGCCGCTGAAAAGAGTGGCATGATGCGGCGACACCAGCACCGTGGATCGATACCTGTCGAGGCGTTTTCTCGGCGGCTGGTTCTCGTCGATGCTGACCTGGACCTCGCCCCGACTGTGCGGGTTCACCAGCGCGTCGACGATATCCATGGCGCGGCGCTCATCCGCACGGATTCCGACCATCTCCCCGGGCTCGATCCGCACGGCTGCTCCCTGCTCGAACGACAGCCCGACGACGGGCACGCCGACCACGGACAGATCCGCGCTGGGCCGGTCCTCGGTAACGCGGGGAGACCCCTTCAGCGCATCGAGGACCCTGCTGCTGGAGGCAATGGCCGCCGCCCACGCCGGCACCGCATTCATCGCGAGCATGCGCATCGGCGCCAACAATGCCTGCGCCAGCCCCACCGCGGCGATCAGCCCGCCCACACTCAGCTCCCCGGCGATAGCGAACCAGCCGGCCAAGGCGGCAACCGCCGCGACGAAGATCCCACTGACCGTGTTGCTGCCGACGAGGAAGCGGCCCAACAGGCCGACGTTACGAAAGGCGCCGTCGAGCGTCTGCCGGCTGGCCTCGCGGTAGCGACGCGCAGCCTCCGCCTCGGCGCGCACCCCCTTAATCACGCGATATCCGGCCACCAGATCGGTCGCGCGACCCACCGTCTTGGCCAGGAGCGTCTGATAGACGCGGCTGTCGTGAGCGAGCCGTCTGCTGAGCACACCCATCAGCCACACCACCGCGGGTGCACCGACGAGCACCGCGAGTCCCAACGGCCAGTGAATGAGCAGCAGCGATACGGCGATGAAGATGATGCCTGCAAACTCCGCCACCGGATACACGGTGAGCGCCACCGCCGAGACTCTGGCGACGTCGTTGGTCATCAACGACACCACTCCCCCGTCGGGCTGGCGCGCCCCGTCCCCGTCCGCATGCAGCACCGCCCGGGAGAGCGTCGCACGCATCCGATGCTGAACCAGCTCACCGGCTCGCGCCGTCATCTGGGAGGCAAACCGATAGGCCAGCGACAACATCAGGAACACCGCGCCGAGCACAACGATCCAGAGAGCCAACTCACCGGCGTCACCGGTTGCCAGAGCCCGATCGATCGCGATTCCCATCACCACGGGGACGAGGGCCTCGCCAACCTGCCATCCGATCCCCAGCACGGCGGCGGGAATGGTGTATCGCCGAGCGGAGAAGATCACTCTCAGCAAGAAACGTGCCGGCGTGGTCTGGGCAGTCACCTGGAACTGCTGGGCGGCAGGCGGCTCCGGCGGTGCTTGCCAGAGAACGGGGAGCCACCTCGTCAAGAATCCTCGCCCCAGTTCGGCACGGTCTCCGCGTCCTAGCGACCTCACAGGCACGCCCTCCTCGGCGGCACCGAATCTGATGCGGTGATGCACCACAACTCGCAGAACATGACGCGGTGCAGCGATGCCACGGATTCTCCTGACTTTTTAGGTTAGGGTTACCTACTCTGAGATACCGTAGCGCACTCAGAGCGAGAGGCACGCGCCTCCACCCACCGTCGATGTCCAGAAGCGGGGAGCCTCGAAGATCAGAGGATTGCCCAGGGAGATTCCGCAGAGAGGCAGCCCTTGGGCGCAGAACCTCCTACGCCGCGCAGTTGCCGGTGCTCACTGGCGCGGACGAACCACCGAGGGCAGAAAGTGCAGGCAGCAACTCATCGTTGGTCATCGCGTAGCCGATTTCGGCACGTTCTTCGTCGCGTGCGAACACCACACCCGCTACGGCGCCGTCGCCCGTGAGCAGCGGTCCCCCGGAGTTGCCCGGCTCAACACTGGCCTCCAGCATGTGAACGACGCGCTCAGAGGGGGAGCCGCCGTAGATGTCGGGGATGAGGGCGGGGCCGGTGGCGACCACTCCTGCGGACACGGTGCGCAACGGACCGCCGCGCGGATACCCCTGCACCGCTCCGGCATCGCCTGGGCCGAAGGTCTCGTCGAGCGGCAGCGGGGAGGCGTCCACATCCGCCGCGATAATCGCGAGGTCGTCAACCGGGTCGAAATACACCACCGTGCCGTCGCGCGCCGGCTCACCGGGCAGCGCGACCAGCGGCGCGGCGACGCCCCCGACGACGTGCGCGTTGGTCACGATCCGATCGTCAGCCACCACGAACCCCGACCCCGTGGGCATCGTTGCGCACGCGACGGCGATCCCGGAGATGCGGGCTACCGATGCGGCGGCCGCCTGAAGCGCCGGATCCTCGGTATCCATCGGATCGGAGCGCGGCGGCGCGAGGGTGAGGATCTCCTCGTCGAGGAGCCCGTCGATCGTCGGCAGCACCGTGTCGTCGAGGATGGCGGATCGCAGCCGCGCCACCGTGTCGTCCACCACCGATGGCGTGAACCGATCGATCGTGCGCAGGACCGTCGATGACGCCACCGCGGACGACACTTGCGGGATACCCGCCGTGACGATGCCCGCACCGGCCAGCGAGACGGCCACCACCCCGGCGACGAGGCCGATCACTCCGCCCAGGATGCGCTCGACTCCCCCGAGTTTGAGGCGATCGGCGCCGCGCCTGAACAGCCCGCCTATGGCGGAGCCGATCGATGCTCCCAGCACAAGAAGAAGGATCGCCGTGCCCACCACAGCCGCGGCGCGCCACGTGCTGTCGGTGATCGCCGTTGAGACCAGCGGCAGCACCCAGGGGGTAGCCGCCGCACCGGCGACCAGCCCGGCCAACAGCCCGAGCGCGGAGAACAGTCCGGCGCGAAGGCCGGCGCTGAGCGCAACCAACAGTAAAGCGATGATCACGATTTCTACGACGAGTGTCATGGTCATGGTTCCTTCCTCGCGCGTTGTGGATCGCGACCGGGCAGCGGACGCGGTCACGATCGAGATCGTGGGAATCGCCGCCACCGATCCGGGACGACGGAGCCGTCGATTCGCGCGGACGCGCTGGTGATAGTGCTATCGATGCTAGCTCCACGAACCAACACGACTGGGATGCACGGGCCTCGATGTCGGCTTGATCTGAGACGATGCCGTTATGAAACCCCCTGTCCTGGAACGGAGAAACGATCCATGACGATCCACAGCGACCACCCCTTTCTCCCTCCGCGCGAGCAACGACAACCGGCTCGACGGCTACGAAGCCTGCTTCCGTCGCCGGTGAGCGTATGGGCGAGCGGGTCGGGCAGGAAGCGCGACGGATGGACCATCTCGTCGATGCTGGTCGCCAACGGCGAACCCGCCCAGCTCATCGCCCTCGTCGACGAGGATTGCGACTGGTGGGATGTCTTTCGTGAGACGACGCACGCCGTCGTCAACGTGCTCGGGCCCGGCCAAGGCCCGGTGTCCGATGTCTTCGCCCGCGTCGCGCCATCGCCAGGCGGCCCCTTTCGTACGGGAGCGTGGGAGGACACCGAGTACGGACCAAAGCTGGTGGGCGCCGCCGCCTGGGCGTTCGTCAGCCTCCTCCCCGAGAAACCCGAGGCGGTTGGCTGGGGCATCTTGATACGTGCCCGGGTGGACGAGATCGAGATCGCCGACCGCGTCGCCGCACTGGAGCACCGCAACGGCCGCTATCTATGACGACAACTCTGGGCCGGCCCTCGCCAAGGACGCTCCGTCGAACGCGATCGTCGCCGGTGTACCGGCCAAGGTGATTCGTTTCCATGAGGGAAGCTCTTCTTCCCCGGCCGTTTCGCCCACCTCTCTGGAGGGGATCTGGAGTAAGAGGTTCCGCAGGTGGGTGGTGCCGTGAGCTAAGGACGTACTGGATGGATGACATGGCAAGGCGAAGAACGACACTGCCATCGGGTCATGCCCGTGAGTTCGACAACGAAGCCAGGTCGCCATCCAGTGCGCCGCAGTCGGTGCCACCTACCTGCGGAATCTCTAAACATGAGTAAGGACCAGGAGGTACTCAGATGACCAAGACCACATTCGACCAGATCTTCCCGCGCGGCGAGCCGAACGACGCGCTGGCCCAGTACTTCGTCGGGCAGAGCTACCTTGCCCCGCTCACCGGCGGGAGCGTGCCGGTGAACAACGTGACCTTCGAGCCCGGCTGCCGCAACAACTGGCACATCCACCACGGCACCAACGGCGGAGGCGACCAGATCCTGCTCTGCACCGCCGGCAGCGGCTGGTACCAAGCCGAAGGATCAGAGCCCATCAGCCTGGAACCAGGCAGCGTCGTCCACATCCCCACCGGCACCAAACACTGGCACGGAGCCAAAGCCGACTCCTGGCTCTCTCATCTCGCCTTCATCACCCCCGGCGAAGACGTCTCCAACGAATGGCTCGAGCCCGTCACCGACGAGGAGTACAACAAGCTGAAGGAGGCGGAATCGTCTTCACCCAGCCACAGATAGCTTATCGAGGTTGATTCCGTTCAGTTCCTCGCCAATCCCACAACAACGCGGCTGCGTCCGTCGGCATAGCGACGTTCACAACCGCATTGTTGCCGAATCAGCCCGGGAACCGACGGAATCAACCGCAATAACCGAGAGTGCGCCCGGCCCGGTCTTGGTCGATGAATGGCGGCGGCTGCCCGAGGTGTGGGGTCACATCAGGCACGAGCCTCTCGCGAGGCCGTCGTCGGCCCGCCTCCCCCGATCACGGCGAGGTTCGAGATAGGTTGTCATTGAGTTGACCTCCTACCAGGGACTCGTCACCGTTGCTCCTCCGAGCAGCGCGTCCTGCTGTGGGGACGGCAGCGAGAGCAGATGGAAGGTGCCCGAATGCAGCGTGAGATTGTCCTTGTCAGGCACGGCGAGGCCTATAACTCCATGGAGCCAGACGGGCGCCGCGAGGTTCGTGACCGTTCGAACCCGCCACTCACTCCGCTCGGTGAGGAGCAGGCAGCCGCCGTGGCGAGGGTGGTGACGGAGTTCGCCCCTGACATCGTCGTGACGAGCCCGTTCCTGCGGGTCGCTCAGACTGCGTTCGCGTACCTCCAGCCTGCGGGTGCCATGGCGGTCGCCGACGCGCGAATGGCGGAGTACTTCGCATTCGAACCGCTCGCGCACTTCCGGGGTGTGGACCTGGCCGACTACCGGACCCGGTTCGGGGCGAGCATCGACATCGCCGACGATCTCGCGACGCTCGCTCCTTTCCCCAGGTATCCCGAGGGCGAGGAGTCGCTGACGCAACGGGCCTCGGCGTGCGCCTCAGAGTGGCTGAGTCGCAAGGGCTGGACCCGCGCCGCCTTCTACGGCCACTGGGCCACCGTGGTGGCATTTGCCCAGGCGCTGGATCCTAGCCTCTCGTTCGAGCCCGGACACTGCTCCCTCACCCACCTCGTTGAGGAGTCGCCGGGCTCCTGGCGCGCGGTTGTGGTCAACGACGAACGGCTTGCCTAACCGGATTGGTCCACCTAGTCTCGGGGGCTGGACTGGGCCTGCCGCGACCCGTTCGACCGGATGATCGTCGCCATCGCCATGATCGGACCGAGCGAGCACACTCCCGCTGGTGTTGTCCACCGGTGACTCGATCGAGGTGACACGGGATCCGTTCGCGACTGCACGGCTGCGAAAACAAGGAGTCACACCTGAAAGGAACTGGACTCTATTACCACTCAAAGTGGTAATATCTAGCTACTGTATTCAAGACTGGAGGGGCGATGGCGATTCAGGGCTTCCTCGGGTCTCGACAGGTGTTCACCGCCGCTGAGTTCTCGCTCGCATTCCCCGGCAGCCAGACAGACCGCAACCTGCTCTCCCGCGCGGTGGCGAACAAGCAGGTGGATCGTGTCCGCCGTGGAACCTACGTGTCGAAGACCGGTCAGTTCAGCCACTCCAAGGCGAGCCCTTTCGACGTCGCGGTGGCGGTCGCTGAGGATGCGGTGTTCGCCTACACGTCCGCGCTGCAGCTGCACGGAGCACTGCACAACCTGACCAACCAGACCCAGTTCTTCAGCACCCACAAACTGGCGTCATTCGCCTACGACGGCCAGGAGTACCTGTCTTACAGGCCTGGCGACCGGCGCGTGGCGAGCCAGTCTCTGTTCACCGTATCGGGGAAGGCCTACCGGGTGACGACCCGTGAGCAGACCCTCGTCGACTGCCTCGTCCGACCAGGCTTGGCGGGAGGCCCTGAGAACGTGCTGCGGTCACTCTCAGGGTTCGCCCACGTGGACGCCGCGAAAGTGGCCAAGCTCGCCGCAGACACGACGTTCAGCGCGCGAGCGCGGATCGGCTGGGTACTCGAGACGCGACGCGAAGCCTGGGACGTACCGAACGGCGCGCTGTCCGCGCTACAAGGCTGGCTCGGGGCCGGCCCTTCGTACTTCTGGTCGTCAACCCCACCGAAGGACAACCACTGGGTCAACGCATGGAAGCTGTATCTGCCCGATCCCGAAGAGGAGATGGCCTCATGGTTGAACGGCTAGACCTGGACTTCACAGGGTTCCGCCCCGAGGTCACCGAGAAGGTCATCCGCCTCCTCCTTGTGCTCGATCGGATCGCGGCACACCCTTTCCTGGGCTCGCGGGTATGCCTGCACGGCGGGACAGCACTCAACATCTTCGTTCTCGACCAGCCCCGAAGCCGAGCATCTCGCTCGCTTCGCCAAGGCCGACTTTGCCCCCGAGCTGCTGTTCGCCGATGATCCGGACACCCTCGCCGCAGCGCGCGACGACCCAGCCGTCGCATGGAAACTCCAGAACCTCGCCAAGACAGTTCGCCCCTAACCTGCTGCCCTCAAGGTTTGGCGGCAGGCTAGCTGCCCGAGAACGCCCCCGACTCGTCGACCTTTTCGACGTCCTACGCCGGCGGCCCCCGCAGCAGCTCCGGACTCCAGGTCGACGCAACCGCGGCCGCCGCCGGGAACGCGGTAGCCGGCGTCGAGTCTCCCACCCCAACGTGGTCGGCGACCTCCCCCGGCTGAGGACGCAGGCCGTAAGGTCCGTCCGAGAGCATCAGTTGGGGGACTGTAAGTTCAACGGTGTGACTCAGGACCACGAAGACTGGCCCGGTTCGTCATCGACGTTCACCGCGGCCCCCCAACCCGAGACACAAACGCCAGAGCGATTGTCGGCCGTTCGACGTACACTTGAGTACATGACACTCGACACCGCCACTCTGATCCGAGACGGCCTCGCGCTCGACGCCGATCAGCGCGCGGTCGTCGCTAACGCCCTGCTCGAAAGCCTCCATGATGCAGGCGACGCGGGCGAGGTCGATGCGGCCTGGCGTGCCGAGGCCACCCGGCGCTTGGCCGAGGTGCGTGAGGGGGCAGTCGAGCCTGGTGGATGCTGACGAGCACTACGAGCGTTTGCAGGCCTCGCTCAGCGCATGACCCGGCCCCAGCGGGAGCACCCGGAGGCCGTCGCGGAGTTCGACGCCGCCGTGCGCTGGTATGAAGAACAGGAACCAGGAATCGGCCTTGCGCTGATCAACCGCGCGCGGCAAGCCCGAAAGACCTCGACCAGTGGCCGAACGCCGCACCACCATTTACGACCGCTGACGATGGCACCGTTATCCGCAGCACGGCTGTTCGCGGATACCCGTACCGCATCGTCTACACGGTGGAGCCGGACACGATCCTGATCCTCGCTTACGCCCACGAGCGCCGAGAACCGGGCTACTGGCTCCACCGACTGAACGACTGAGCAGCACGGCGTCGCCCAGCCTGGGCAGCGGCAGGCGGGCAGCCGTCGTCGAGCGGGACAGAGTCGGCATCTCGCACCGCAGCGGGGCCTGACTCCACTCCCGGCAAATCGTCCGGCCCGCCTGGCGGCGAGACACCGCCGACGAGCGCGAACGACAGCGACCCGAACGCGCGCGCGACGCCGAAGTTCACCCGGAACCCCCGCGAGATAGCCATTAGCCTTCGTCCACTCCGGCATCCACCAGTGTTCGCACGGACCGCGGCTAAGGACGCACGGCTCTCCGTGTAACAGCAGTACATCCCATCATCGATCGGATCGACCTACGCTGGGGACCAGGGATCAACGAAACGAGGTCGGTGAGTTTCTACGCAGCACGCGCGACCGGGCCACCCCCGGCGTAGGAGAAGGAGCCAGCGGATGCGCGCAACTCTGTACGGAGGGACGACCTCGACCACGCACCCGACGCCTATCGGGCAATGGACGAACACCGGGCCATCAAGTCCCTCGTCCGGATGGACGCCTCCGCCACGGGTTGGCGGGGTGAGCCTTAATGGACACGAACAAGAACCAGGAGAAACGCATATGACTGATACCCAGTTCGATCAGATCTTCCCCCAGGGGGAGAAGAACGAAGCCTTCGACCAGTACTTCATCGGGCAGAGCTATCTCGCCCCGCTCACCGGCGGGAGCGTGCCGGTGAACAACGTCACCTTCGAGCCCGGCTGCCGCAACAACTGGCACATCCACCACGGCACCGACGGCGGAGGCGACCAGATCCTGCTGTGCACGGCGGGCAGCGGCTGGT
This sequence comes from Tessaracoccus sp., assembly GCA_041393555.1. Taxonomy (GTDB): domain Bacteria; phylum Actinomycetota; class Actinomycetes; order Propionibacteriales; family Propionibacteriaceae; genus Arachnia. Next base: position 138,338 of record JAWKJW010000007.1, read on the forward strand.
ATCAGGCCGAAGGATCGGATCCCGTCAGCCTGGAACCGGGCAGCGTCGTCCATATTCCCGCCGGCACCAAGCACTGGCACGGCGCCAAAGCCGACTCCTGGTTCTCCCACCTCGCGTTCATCACGCCGGGCGAGGGCGTCAGCAACGAATGGCTCGAACCCGTCACCGACGAGCAATACAACAAGCTGCCCAAGAACGGAGACGAAGCATGACGATCCTGAACGAGACCTACACCCTGTCCAACGGCGTGACTATCCCCAAACTCGGCCTTGGCACCTGGTTCATCGATGACAACCTGGTCGCCCAAGCCGTGCGCGACGCCGTCGAGATCGGCTATCGCAACATCGACACCGCCCAGGCCTACGGCAACGAGCACGGCGTCGGCGAAGGAATCCGCACCAGCGGCATCCCCCGCGACGAGTTGTTCGTCTCCACCAAACTCGCCGCCGAGATCAAGGACTACGACGACGCAAGCGCCGCCATCGACGGGTCCCTGGCGACCATGGGGCTGGAGTACATCGACCTGATGCTCATCCATGCCCCACAGCCGTGGAACGACTTCCGCGGCGGCGACTACGCGGAGGGCAACCGCGAAGCCTGGCAGGCCCTCGAAGACGCACACAAAGCAGGAAAGCTGCGCTCCATCGGCGTCTCGAACTTCCTGCAGCACGATCTCGACAACATCCTGGACAACGGCACCGTTGCGCCGCACGTCAACCAGCTTCTGGTGCACGTCGGCAACACCCCGAGCGAGCTGATCGCCTACTGCGAAGCCAAGGGCATCCTGGTGCAGGCCTACTCCCCCATCGCTCACGGCGAGATCCTGAAGAACTCCGAGATCGCCGCCATCGCCGAGTCCTACGGCGTGACCGTGCCTCAGCTGTGCATCCGCTACACCATCCAGCTCGGCACCCAGTCGCTGCCGAAGACCGGCAATCCAGAACACATGCGCAGCAACGCCCAACTCGACTTCGTCATCTCCGACGACGACATGCAGCGCTTGCGCACCATCGATTACAAGGACTACGGCGACCACGCCGCCTTCCCGGTCTACAGCGGAAAGTAGGAGAACACCCATGGAAAAGGTCACCGCCGGCCGCGACATCCTCGGCGATTTCGCACCAAAGTTTGCCGAACTCAACGACGACGTCCTCTTCGGCCAAGTCTGGAGCCGCGACGAACAACTCCCCTTGCGCGAGCGCAGCATTGTCACCGTCACCGCGCTGATGGCCAGCGGCGTGCTGGACAGCTCCCTCCAGCACCACATCCAGCGCGCCAAAGACAACGGCGTAACCAAGGATGAGATGGCAGAAGTACTGACCCATGCTGCCTTCTACGCCGGGTGGCCCAAGGCGTGGGCGGCCTTCCGCATGGCCAAGGCAGTCTACGGCGAGTAGCCATCCGCGGCTCCGCCACGAGCATCTATGTAGGAGACCACCATGCACAAAAGAACACTGGGCCAAGGCCTTGACGTATCCGCGATCGGACTGGGGGCGATGGGCATGTCCATGTCCTACGGCCCCAATCCCGGAGACCGAGACGACATGATCGGCGTGCTGCGCTACGCCGTCGAACACGGCGTCACCTTCATCGACACCGCCGAGGTCTACGGTCCCTACGACAACGAAGAACTGGTGGGTGACGCGATCGCCCCGATCCGCGACGAAGTCGTCGTCGCCACCAAGTTCGGATGGAACATCGTCGACGGAAAGATGCAGGGCACCGATTCCCGGCCCGAGCAGATCCGCCGCGTCGCCGACACCTCCTTGAAGCGTCTCGGTGTGGAGAGCATCGATCTGTTCTATCAGCACCGCGTCGACCCGAACGTTCCCATCGAGGACGTCGCCGGCACCGTCGGCGAACTCGTCGCAGCCGGCAAGGTCAGGCACTTCGGCCTCTCCGAGGCCGGCGCCAGCACCATCAGACGTGCGCACGCCGTCTTCCCCGTTACCGCCGTCCAGTCCGAGTACTCGCTCTGGACCCGAGACCCGGAAGCCGAAGTGCTCCCTACCCTGGCGGAACTCCGCATCGGATTCGTGCCGTTCAGCCCGCTGGGCAAAGGGTTCTTCACCGGCACCGTCACGGCGAGCCAGACGTTTGGCGCCGACGAGATCCGCGCTCGCGTCCCTCGGTTCCAGGCTGAGAGCCTCGCCGCCAATCAGGCCCTCCTCGACCACGTCACCGCACTCGCCGAGCAACGCGAGGCAACACCTGGCCAGATCGCGTTGGCCTGGCTGCTCGCGCAAGCGCCGTCTATCGTCCCGATCCCCGGTACCCGCCGACGCGAACGCATCGACGAGAACGCCGGCGCCACTGCCGTGCGTCTCTCTGCCGACGACATCGCCGACCTCAACCACCTTGTGGACCGACTCGGCGTGGCCGGCGATCGCTACAACGAAGCCGGCATGAAGATGGTTGGCCTCTAGGAGACTGCCCCGAGACGCCGCTTCCACCGGGCGGTGACGACGAGGTGCCCCTCTCCGTTGATCACGGAGACGGGCACCTCAGTTCCCGGGCCGGTTCCGGCCACTGTGCGGCAGAAATGTGAGACATCAGGACCCAATCACCGGTCCCTGATGCAAAGGTGAACCTAATTCAGCTCCTTGATACGAACGTGAGTGGCATCTCCCGTTGTCCGGTCCCTGATGCGAAAGTGTGTGGCGGATCCCTCTGTCAGGTCCCTGAGGTGCGACGAAGGAGCCTCGAAGGGCGTAAACCGCAAGCATTAGCAGAGACTGAGCCCAAAGGTTCCGTTTAGCGCCCTTCGAGGCTCCTCGCAGAGCTCGTCACACCTCAGGGACCGGTGGCTGGGTATCTTCGCCTCACTTTCCTGCCGCACAGTGGCCGCGAAGTGAGCAGAGGGAACTCTTTGTCAGATCCTTGATAGCGAAAATGTGGAGGACCCCATGGTCCGGTCCCTGAGGTGCGAGGAACGAGCCTCGAAGGGCGTAAACGCGGGCATAGGCACAGACCTCGCCAAAGCCTTAGTCAACGCTCCTTCGAGGTTCCTCGCAGAGCCTCGTCACACCTCAGGGACCGGTGGCTGGGTATCTTCGCCTCACTTTCCTGCCGCACAGTGGCCGCGAAGTGAGCAGAGGGAACTCTTTGTCAGATCCTTGATGCGAAAGTGTGTGGAGGACCCCATGGTCCGGTCCCTGAGGTGCGAGGAACGAGCCTCGAAGGGCGTAAAACGCGGGCATAGGCACAGACCCCTGCCAAAGCCTTAGTCAACGCCCTTCGAGGTTCCTCGCAGAGCTCGTCACACCTCAGGGACCGGTGGCTGGGTATCTTCGCCTCACTTTCCTGCCGCACAGTGGCCGCGAAGTGAGCAGAGGGAACTCTTTGTCAGATCCTTGATGCGAAAGTGTGTGGAGGACCCCATGGTCCGGTCCCTGAGGTGCGAGGAACGAGCCTCGAAGGGCGTTAAACGAAACCTTGGGCACAGACCCCGCCAAAGCCTTAGTCAACGCCCTTCGAGGCTCGCTGGCGCTCGCACCTCAGGGACCTGAAAACGGGCTTACCACGCTTACTTTCGCATCAGGGACCTGACCATGGGGTCCTCCACACACTCCTCGCATCAGGGACCGGACAACGCACTTTCGCATCAGCATGTTCGTTTGATGAGTCCCATATGGCAGGTTCTGCGGGCACCGCCCGCCGGGAGAACTTCTTACCTGTTACTTCGTGTGGCTCGCGGTCTCGCGGCGTGCGCTCACGACGACGAGTCCGCCGAGGATCAGGACAACAACAAGTCCCGACAAGACATACTGCGACTGCGGGATGCCCTGGCCGTCGTCTCCCGTGGAGGGCAGGCCTACACCATCAGGCTTGACGACCGACGCAACGGAGCAACCGGGCTCGACGGAAACCACGGCGCCCGCCGAGTCGAGGGTGACCTTGGAGCCTGAGCGCTTTGGGAAGGTTGACGCGCTGCCAGCCATCGGAGGTCGAATCGAGCGGGTAGCCGGAGTCGATCTCGGTGGCGGCAAGAATGGCCCGGCGCTGTGCGTCGGTGAGCTCCGGGAATGCGGTGGCAAGCAGTTCCTCCGCGCCCTCGGGCACGACAGGCTCCTTACCGGCCGCGCTCACCTGGCCGAAGCCATAGGTCATGCGCGCCTCGTAGGCGTCCAGAGCCGACGCGCGGTCCACGACCGGGGCCGTCGAGACCACATTGGTGAATGCGTTGCGGTATCCCTCGTCGTCGTTCGCGCCGACCTTCTCGATGCAATCAATCAAGGTGTCGCCATGGCCGTCCGCCTTGCAACGCGAGGAGAGGTAGGAGGTCATCTCCTCACGGGCGGGCAGCAGGGTGTTCTCCAAGTAACCGTCGGAGGAAATCAGCGCGAGGGCATTGACGTGCCCAGAGATGCGACCGCCAATGACATCGAGCGGGTAGTGCACACCCAGAAGGTTGCGCGCCAGGCCGGCCTCGGAGGCACGGGTCACGATCTCCGGTCCCAACTCGGGTAGGAGAGTCGCCAGCACGATGCCGTTGCCGTAGGCGTAGGCGGTGTGCCCTGAGGGGAAGGCTTGCGAGAAATGATCCAGCACCAGGTCGTAGGTGCCGTCATGGGTGAGGCCCGTCTCCGGGTCGGTCCAGGGATCTACCTTGACGATGCCGAGATTTGTGTCGAGACCGTTGAGCTTGTCAGGCTGCCCAAAGCTGCGATCGTCGAGGAATGGCCGCGGGTAGTTGTGGGTGTTCTTGGCGTCGCCGGTGCTGGCGAGGCTGACGCCGATGGCGTCGTACATCGCGACGGTCTTGGGAAGAGCCCCATCCGCGAGGCCGTCCGTGAGGTACTTGCCCAGAACCGGTCCGAGCGCATCGGGGAAGGTTTGCTTCCAGTCTAGATCGGCGTCGATCAGCGCACGCTTGGACTGCACCGGATCTGCCGCACCGAGCCGGTTGATGTCCTGCAAGATCTCATCGTTTTGGCGCAGGATGTCACGCCCTTCGTCGAGAACCTCGCCGCGGAAGACGGTCGCCGCCTTGGTGTCATCATCCGTCTGATCGAATGGCGACCCCTGCCAGTACTTCCCGAACTCCTGCAGGAGCGCATCGTGATCCGGGCTAGCGGGATCAGCGTGCGCGACACCCGTCGAGATGACTCCAAGGCCAAGAGCCAGTCCGACGGCCAGCGCTCCGCGAACGCGGTGCACGGCCTTAGCGCCCATTTTTGTTGACATATGATTTCCCTTCGTCGCTCATCCGCGTGGAGCCCGTGGCCTGAGCCTCGGCAGCTCGGTCTCGTCTGATCTACGCGAAGAGACGGCGCCCGGTGTGGACCCGCGGATGCGTACGCCAAGCTATTCAGGGCATGTGACGCTCATCTGCCTGCGACGCAAACGGCTAGTGAACGCTGGCCAACACGTCATCCCCATGCTGGGGTCTGGCTCAGATGAGCAGCGAAGCGATCAAGCCGAGGGCCATGGCGATCATGATGGCGGCAACGGCCAGGTCGAAGATCCGCCAGGCGCGGGGCTTCGCAAACAGTGGGCGGAGAAAGCCCGCCCCGAAACCCAAACCCGCAAACCACAGCACGCTGCCTGTCATCGCCCCGAAAGCGAAGGTCCAGGGGGACGAGTAGGTTGCGGCAACGGAGCCGAGCAACACCACCGTGTCGAGGTAGACGTGCGGGTTGAGCCAGGTCAACGCTAGGGCGGTGAGCGCAACGGCCATCATGCTGCCGGTGCCCTCCGCGCCGTCGACGACCAATGCGTGCGGCCGTGCGGCGCGACGCAGCGCGGCGATCGCGTAGACCAGCAGAACGCCCGCGCCGAGGATCGTCACGATCGTGAGCAGGGTCTGATTCGCGGCGACCACCGTGCCAACCCCTGCCGTTCCGACGGCGATCAGGAGCGCGTCACTGAAAGCGCAGATCATCACCACCACTCCGACATGTTCACGGCGCAGGCCTTGACGAAGCACGAAGGCGTTCTGGGCACCGATCGCGACGATCAGACTGAGGAGGAAGCCGAATCCGGACAGGGCAGTGGTCAACACGGAGACGACACTAGGCAGCACACAACCAATAGACCAGCGAATGTTTTTAACTCTTCATTAGCAAAGCTTAAGATAAGCCGATGGAGTGGGACTTGCCTCAGTTACGCGCGTTAGCCGCCATCGCCGATCACGGCACGTTGGAGGCCGCGGCGCGGCACCTACACGTGACGCCGTCCGCCGTGAGCCAGCGCCTGAAGGCCTTGGAGCACTCCGTCGGCGCCATTTTGTTACAACGCACCCGTCCCGCACGCCCCACCGAAAAAGGCCGGGGCGTACTCCTCCTGGCGCGGCAGATGGATGCCCTGACCGCGGACGCCACCGCGGCCCTGGACGCCTCGCCTGACCAGATGCCCGAGGTGCGTCTGGCGGTCAACGCAGATTCCCTCGCCACCTGGGTTCTGCCTGCGCTGAGCACCGTCGCCGCGACGGTGCGTCTCACCTTCCTCCGCGAGGACGAGGAACACACTGCCGAGTTGCTACGCGATGGAACCGCGATGGCGGCCGTCACCAGCCAGCACATGCCTGTTCAGGGGTGCGCCGTCGAACCACTGGGAGCCATGCGCTACCGCCCCATCGCCTCGCCGGCTTTCTTGGACAGATGGTTTTCCGACGGCATCACGCCCGACACACTCCGGCGAGCACCGGTGATCGTGTTCGACGAACGAGATCGGCTCCAAACCAACAGGCTCCTCGATGCCGGCGTGCCCTGGGGCGAAACGCCTTGGCATACGGTGCCGGCGAGCAGTCAGTTCTCCGAGGCCGTCCGCCACGGCTACGGCTGGGGCATGCTGCCCGAACTCGAGGAAAGATCCTGGGAAGGCATCGATCTCTCGGCAGTGCCAGGATCCTGCCTCGCGAAACACGACGTGAAGCTCTATTGGCAACGCTGGACGCTCCAGACCTCCAGCCTCAACGCCGTCGACAACGCCATCCGGTCCGGTGCTTCCCGCGCCCTGCTCTGACGAGACTCTGAACACGAATAGTCACACCAAGACACACAAAGAGCCCTGGGATATCCCAGGGCTCTTTGTGACAGGAACTAGCTCGACGCGGCGTCGGCGGTGATTTCGCCGTGAACCACCGTCTGCTCGTCACCCGTGGTGACCTGCACCTTGCGCGGCTTGGCCCTCTCGCTCAGCGGGATGACGACGCTCAGCACCCCGTTGTTGTAGCTGGCGGTGATGCGCTCGGTATCGACGCCCTGACCAAGGTTTAATTAGCACTCTCCTCAAGCGAGTGCTAACGAAGCCCTCAGCTCCGTCCCTGCTCGTTCTCTTTGCGAGCGGGGTTACAGTTGCCGAGAAGACGATCATTCGAGGCGAAGGATGGACCTGTGCCGAAGGACGAAGACGAACGCCAGAGCACCGCCTTGGCGAACCGCCTGCCGGAGAGCCCGGACCCAGCGATGATCTCCTTCGCGCGACGAATGCGCGACGACTTCACCCGGCTGATGATGGAGTACCAGTTCGCCGCCGACGAGGTGATGACCAAGGTCAACATCCTCCGGCAGGAGTTTTTGCACCTTCACCAGTACAACCCGATCGAGCACATCAGTTCGCGTGTGAAATCGCCGGCCAGCATCTTCGAGAAGGTGGTGCGGCGCGGGCTGGAGCCCTCGCTTCCCGTCATCCGCGAGAACATCACCGACGTCGCGGGAGTGCGTATCACGTGCAGCTTCATCCCCGATACCTACCGGATCCTGGAGGCGCTGACCTCTCAGGACGACGTGCGCGTGCTGAAGGTCAAGGACTACATCGCCAACCCGAAGCCCAACGGCTATAAGAGCCTGCATGCGATCATCGAGATCCCCGTCTTCCTCTCCACCGGGGCGGTGCCTGTGATCGTCGAGGTGCAGATCCGCACCATCGCGATGGACTTCTGGGCGAGCCTGGAGCACAAGATCTTCTACAAATACGACGGCGACGTGCCTGTTCACATCGCGGCGGATCTCACCGAGGCCGCAGCCGCCGCCGAGCATCTCGATCACCGCATGAAGCAACTGCACCACGAGGTGCACGGTGACCCGGCGGACCCGCATTCGAACTCCGGCAAGAACGTGGATCTCGACGAGGATCTCCTACGGCGCATGTGGGAGCTGTATCGCGACGATTCCGGAACCGGCACATCCGGTTCTCCTTCAGAAGGTTCTCCTTCAGAAGATGAGCGGCTAACCTCGTAAAAATGTCGAAAGTCACAGCACCGCGAATCGTAGCGCTGGATGGGCTGCGCGGTATCGCCGCGCTCATCGTGCTCCTCGACCACACCTTCTTGATGGTGCCGACGTTCGACGATATTTACGGCCGGCTCACCGTGCCCGAGACGGGCACCTGGGAATGGTGGATCTCCCTGACGCCGCTGCGCATCCTATGGGCAGGCCCGGAGGCCGTCTTCCTATTCTTCGTGCTGAGCGGCCTGGTGCTCACACTCTCGGTCACGCGGCGCCCAGACTTCGATTGGGCCGCCTACTATCCCGGCCGGATGATCCGGCTCTACCTTCCGGTGTGGGGGGCGGTGGTCGTTTCCTGGCTGGCGATGACGCTGGTGCCGCGGCATCAATCCGACACATTCTCGCGGTGGGTGAACAATCGGCCCGCCGGCTACGAGGCCGACATGCTCCACCACGACCTCGCGATTCTCTGGGGAGGAGGTCCCTTCGGGATCAGCCCACTGTGGTCGCTGGTCTGGGAGGTGCGTTTCTCGCTGATGCTGCCGCTGTTCGTGGCCTTCGTCGTGGTGGGAGCACGGTTCTGGAAGACGAAAGGGCTCTTGATCGTCGCTGCCCTCGCCGTCGGCGCCGTGGCGGGCTGGGGCGAGTTCCGCTACCTGCCCATGTTCGCCATCGGTGCGCTGCTCGCCGCGTATTGGGACACCATCACCGCGTGGCTCGAAGGATTCCTGCGACGCTCCCCGTGGCGCGGGGTGATGGTCTTCCTGTTGGCCGTGGTACTCGTGCCTGCGCGATGGTGGCTCCTCGGCCTCGGGGTTGACTCGAAGTTCGGGCGCGGGCTGGAGCTCATCGGACTCACCGGCACCATCATTCTGGTACTTCTCGCGGTGACCTGGTCGCCCCTCCGCGGCTTCCTCGAATGGCGCCCCGTGCACTGGCTGGGTGCGATCTCGTTCAGCCTGTACCTGGTGCATGAACCCATCATCGTCACCGTGCGTCACCTCCTGCCCCACGCTCACATCGCACTGGTGTTCGCGGTCGCCGTTGCCGCGGCAATCCTCGTCGCCTGGGGTTTCTACCATGCGGTGGAGCGGCCGGCCACGCGGCTCTCCCAGTCGTGGAAACGACGCTACGGCACCACGAAGAAGCCCGCCACGAGCGGCTGAACGCTCTAGACCGGCACCGCCTCGCCACTCGCGATGGCCAGAGCCCTTCCGGTTAGGGAATCCGGAACATCGGAGAGCTCCTGAGGGCTTCCGGCGAAGACCAGCCTCCGCCATCGGAGCCGGCACCGGGGCCGATGTCGATGACGTGATCGGCCTGCGCCACCACCCGGAGGTTGTGCTCGACGACCACAAGCGTCGCCCCCGTGTCCACCAAGTCGGCGAACAGCCTGTTGATCCGGTTCACGTCGCTGGGGTGCAGGCCGGTGGTGGGCTCATCGAGCACGATGTACTTGTGCAGCTGAGACGGCGACGCGCTGAGATGACGCGCCAGCAGCAGGCGCTGTCGTTCGCCGCCGGAGAGGGTGTCGAGAGCCTGCCCGACGGGGCTGTAGCCCAGGCCCACGCGTTCCAGCCAGTTCATGGTCTGCGCGATGGCGGGGTGATCGGAGAACAGCTCGGCGACGGGCTTCGCGGTCATCTTCAAGACGTCGGCGATGCTGCGACCACTGATCTTTGCGCTCAGCGCCTGGGGATTGAACCGCTCTCCCCCGCACGCGTCGCAGGGTGTGGCGACGTCGTCGAGGAAGGCCAGCTCCGTGGTGATGTATCCCTTGCCCTTGCACCCCGGGCAGGCTCCCTTGGAGTTGAAGCTGAACCAAGCAGGGGCAAGGCCGGAGACCGTCGCGAAGGCCTCGCGCACCTCGTCGGCAACACCGAGAATGCTGAGCGCGGTGGAACGGAGGTCGCCCTGCACCCCATCGTTGGCCATGCCCGCAGGCTACCCGGATCGACCGACAAAACCCGGCCTCACCGTCGGCCTCCATGACAGCTGTCATGGACAGGACGTGACAGCACCTATCCGCATCTCATCGCCACCACGGCGACCATAGGAGCATGGACACGCTCATCGAGGCCAAAGACCTCTCCAAATCGTTCCGCGCCCGGTCGAAGGATCCCGTGCACGCCGTGGTGGGCGTCGATCTCACGGTCGGCACGGGGGAGCTGGTGGCCTTCCTCGGCCCGAATGGTGCGGGTAAGACCACCGCGATCGACATGATCCTGGGGTTGACCACCCCTACGTCCGGCTCGTTGACGGTGTGCGGCATGACGCCGCGACAAGCCGTCACGCGCAGCCACGTCGCCGCGGTCTTGCAAACTGGCGGCCTGCTACGCGACATCACCGTACGGGAGACCGTAGAGGTCATCGCCGCCCAGTATCCCACGCACGTGGCCGTCGACGAGGTGATGCAGCGCGCCGGCATCAGCGCCTTGGCCACACGCAAGGTCTCCAAGTGTTCGGGCGGCGAGCAGCAGCGCTTACGCTTCGCGCTCTCCTTGCTTCCCAATCCCGAATTGCTGATCCTCGACGAACCCACAACGGGCATGGACGTCAACGCCCGCCGCGCCTTCTGGGATGCCATGCGAGCCGAGTCTCATCGCACGGTCCTCTTCGCGACGCACTACCTGGAGGAGGCGCAGGCCTTCGCCGACCGGATCATCCTGATGAATCGCGGCAAGATCATCGCCGACGGCACCACCCAGGAGATCCGTGCCCTCACCACCGTGCGCACCGTCACCTTCGCCCATGACGATGTCGCCTCGCTGACGAAAAAGATCGCGGCAATCCCCACCGTGACGAGTGTCACGGCCAACACCCGAACGCTGACCATCGAGACCAGTGATTCCGACGCGCTGCTGGCCGATGTTCTCGCCTGGGGCGGCCATGACATCGAAGTATCCGCACCCAGTCTGGAAGCCGCCTTCATGGCGCTCACCAAGGAGAACTGAGATGGGAACCTACTACCTCCTCGAATTGAAGCGCGCGCTGCGCGACCCGTCGGCGCTCGTATTCACCATCGGCATCCCGGCATTCATGTACGTCATCTTCGGCATCTCGATGGAATGGGGGCAGCTCGATATCGGCCGCGGCAACGTCTCCATGTACGTGATGATCAACATGGCCGCGTACGGCGCGGTGACGGCCACCACCTCTGTGGGTGGCCTGGCTGCGGTCGAACGGATGCAGGGCTGGGGACGCCAACTGGGGCTCACCCCGATGCCCGATAGCCGCTTCGTGCTCACCAAGGCGCTGGTCGGCACCACCGTCGCGGCACTGCCGATCGCGCTCATCTACCTCATCGGCTTCTTCACCGACGCGCAGGCCGTTTGGTGGGTGTGGCTCTCGACCGCCGCCCTCGTGCTCGCGGGAGCCCTGCTCTTCTCGCTCTATGGCTTGGCGGTGGGCTTCCTCTTCCGCTCCGAGAATGCCGTCGGGATCGCATCCGGCCTCGTGGTGATCTTCGGTTTCCTCGGCAACGTGTTCATGCCGCTGAGCGGTGCCATGCTGACCTTCGCGAAGTTCACTCCGCTCTACGGCCTCGCCTCCCTCGCGCGCAGGCCGCTCACGGAGGGCTACAACATCGATCAGGGAACCGGCGACGTCGTCCTAGAGCCGTTGTGGACCTCCGTCACCAACGTTGCGGTATGGATGCTGGTGTTCGGCGGGATCGCGATCTTCCTCGTGCGTCGCACCCGCGAACGGCAGTAATGATGAAGAATCAAGATCAGTAAACGCCATATCGACGAAGGGAGGCGAGATGCCCATGCCATCGGCCACCACACCTCCCAAGTTCGGCGGCAGTCCCTGGGACCGGTGGGGCCGGATCCTGGGCGGGGCTTGGATCCTCTTCCTCGCCTATCCGATCCTCGCGGCGCTGAACGCACCGGTTGCCGATTGGCTGCGCTACGTCACGGTGGCGTTGCTCCTCGCCTTCGCCGTGATCTACGTGGTGTTCTTCACCTCGGTGCCTGACGATGCGCATCTCGCCCGGCAGTGGATTGTGCTGGTCATCCTGATCTCCATCATTCTCGCCGTGAGTCCCGTCATCGGCATCAACGCCCTGGGCTGCGGAATCTTCATCATGGCGTATGCCATCTTTCATCTCCCCCTACGCAGCGCGTTCGTGCTTGCGGGAGCCGTCCTGGTGGTGATGATCATCGTCGCGGTGGCGGCAGGAAATCTGGCGAACAGCTGGTCGATACTGCTGATCGCCGGGATCATCGGCCTGTTCACCAGCATCACCCGCTATGTGATCGATGCCAGCATCACCCACGAGGAGACCGAGCGGCACCTGCTCATCGCGCGCGAACGCGAACGCTTAGCCCGCGATGTGCACGACATTCTCGGCCATACCCTCACCGTTGTATCGATGAAGGCGGAACTCGCCGGCCGGCTCGTCGACGTCGATCCCGAGCGGGCGAAGGAGGAAGTGGACGACATCCAAAGCCTGTCCCGCGAAGCGATCGCCGAACTGCGCGCTACCGTCGGCACGCTGAGGGCCCGGCGCCTCGAAGACGAACTCGGCGCCGCCCGCGAGGTGCTCTCTGATTCCGGCGTCACCGCGACGATCAGCGGCAAGATCGATCACGTCGATCCCCGCTTCCGGGTGCTGTTCGCCTGGGTGGTGCGGGAAGCCGTCACCAACGTCGTGCGCCACGCCGGGGCGACGAGGTGCACCATCGAGGTGGGTCCCCGCGAGGTGCGCATCACCGACGATGGGCGCGGGCTGGGTACCGCCCCCGTGGGGAATGGTCTTCGCGGTTTGAAGGAACGAGTGACAGAAGCCGGCGGCACGGTGACGCTTTCATCGCCACCGTCCGGCGGCACCGAGATCGTGGTGATCGTGAGTGCGCGCACCATCCGCGTCCTGCTGGCCGACGATCAGGCCCTCGTCCGCGGCGCCCTGGCCGCCCTGCTGAACCTGGAGCCCGATATCGAGGTGGTCGCCGAGGTCGGCCGCGGCGACCAGGTGGTTGCTGCCGCGCGGGAATCGCAGGCGGATATCGCCATGCTCGACATCGAGATGCCCGGCCTGAGCGGAATCGACGCTGCGGAGGAGCCTCCGGGCCGCGCTCCCGGTGCCGCTGCCTCATCGTCACCACCTTCGGCCGTCCGGGATACCTGCGACGTGCCCTCGACGCCGGCGCCCAGGGCTTCGTCGTGAAAGACACCCCGGCCACCGAACTCGCCGATGCCGTCCGCCGGGTGCACGCCGGATTGCGCGTCGTCGACCCGGAACTGGCCGTCGAGTCCCTCACCCATGGCGCCAATCCCCTCACCGAGCGTGAACAAGAGGTCCTGCGGGCCGCCCGAGACGGCGCCCCGGCCTCGACCCTGGCCAAACGCTTGTCCCTCTCCCAGGGCACAGTGCGCAACCACCTCTCCAGCGCCATCCGCAAAACCGGCTGCACCACCAGCGCCGAGGCCGTCCGCCAGGCCGACGAAAACGGCTGGTTATAGGGAAGGACTGGTTGATGGGGCGCTGGGTGCGTCCCATCAACCAGCTTTTCCTTAGGAGTTTGTGATTCCACCAGAACTGGTGAAATCACAAACTCTTAAGCCTGGGTGCTGTCCATCGGTGTCGTTGTGTTGTCCATCTGATCTGATGGGCTTCATCAGTTCGGTCGATCCTGATGCGAAAGTGTGTGGCGGGATCCCGTTTGTCGGTCCCTGAGGTGCGACGAAGGAGCCTCGAAGGGCGTGAACGTGAGTATCCGCAGGGGGCTGTGCCAAAGGTTCCGTTTAACGCCCTTCGAGGCTCCTCGCAGAGCTCGTCACACCTCAGGGACCTGAAAAGGGTTCCCTCCCTCATTTTCCTGCCCTATGGCTCCCTCACTCTCCTCCCCCATGGCGGCCGCATCCCGCCCGGAAGCTGAGGTGTGCCTTTCCCGATATCCGTTACCGCAAGAGGTTGGTCCGGCCAGCACAGTCCCTGCCGTCTCTGCTCACACCACTAAGAGTTCGCTATTCCACCAGCTTTGGTGGAATAGCGAACAGCTAAGCTCCGTGCGCCCACATCAGGAGACGCCTGATGGCCCCGCACCCACGTCGAGAAGCGTCATGCTCGATTCCAGGTGCGGCAGCAGGTAGGCCGCAGAGTTCTCAGCGGTCCGCCAGCGGTGCGACCGCAGCACCGACTCGTGATGGCCATGGGTATACGTCGACATCAGTTACCTTCTCTCGTCCCCATCATCCCCCGTCGCGCGCCATCTTCCCCCGCGTTTCACGACCGAACGGGCCGGCGACGGAATCCCCACCATCTATCGGCAGCATCTCGACAGGACGAGGCCGGCCCGGTACCCCTCCTCAGGAGCACCGGGCCGGCCTCGTCACCAATCGCTTGGCTACGCCCACCAGATCATGGACGACGCGAGATCATCAGGATTTCTTGCCCGAAGTCCCCGACCTGAACAGTCCCCGGGTGCGCGACAGCCGGTAGTCGATCCGATCGTCCACGTAGGAGCGCAGTTCGGGACTCTCCGGGATGGTATTGATCACCTGGCCGGAGATGCGCTGCGTCGCCCAGTCGATCTGCTGCACGCGCATCGCCAGGTCCTTCTTGCGCTGCTCGTGGCGAAGACCGCGCAGCGTTGCCACGCACATCATCAACAAGACGATGCTGAACGGCAGCGCGGTTGCCAGCGATGCGGCCTGAAGCGAACTCAGCCCGCCGGCGATGAGCAACGCGATCGCCACCGCACCCTCGAGAAGAGCCCAAAGCACGCGCGACCAGGTCGGAGGATTCGGATGCCCGCCGGAGGCGAGCATGTCGACAACCAAGGAGCCTGAGTCTGAAGAGGTGATGAAGAAGATCGCCACCAGGATGATCGCCATGACGGAGAGAATTCCCCCCAGGGGGAGGCCATCCAGCACGCGGAACAAGGCGCTTTCGACGTGAACCTCACCGTTCTCGGCAAGATCACCCGCGCCGAAGAACTGCCGATAAATTCCGGACCCTCCCATCACGGAGAACCACATGAACCCGACGATCGTGGGCACCAACAGAACGCCTGCGATGAACTGACGTACCGTACGGCCTCGGGAAATACGAGCGATGAACACGCCGACGAAAGGCGCCCAAGCGATCCACCAGCCCCAGTAGAAGATCGTCCACTTGGAGTACCAGGCATGCCCCTCGGCACCTTGATACGCACCGATATCGAAGGTCATCTGGAACACGTTGCCCAGATAAGCGCCGAGCGATTCGATGAAGTTCTGCAGCAGGAAGAGCGTAGGCCCGAGCAGCAGCATGCTGATCATCAAGAGACCCGCAAACGAGAGATTGATGTTGGACAGCCACTTGATTCCCGCGCCGATTCCGCTCACCACGGATAGCATGGCCAAGAAGCTGATCACGACGATGAGGATCACCAGCAAAGTCAGATCGGCCTCTTCCACGATGCCGATCTCAGCCAAGCCCGCGGAGATCTGCCCGACGCCCAAACCCAGCGATGTGGCGATGCCGAAGACGGTACCGAAAATGGCGAGAACGTCGATGACGTCTCCCATCCAGCCCTTGACGCGTTCGCCGAGCAGCGGTTCAAGAGCCCAGCGAATGGAGACAGGGCGACCGCGCCGGTGGATCGCGTACGCCAAGGCGAGGCCGATGACCGCGTAGATGGCCCACGGGTGCAGGCCCCAGTGGATGAAGGTCTGCGCCATCGCCAGCCCGGCGATATCCGCCTGGCTGCCTTCCCATCCCGGCTTCTGCTCGACGGTGGCATAGGTCAGCGGTTCGCCGACGCCATAAAACACCAACCCGATGCCCATGCCCGCGGCAAAGAGCATCGAGAACCACGACAGCAAACCAAACTCGGGTTCATCATCATCTCGGCCCAACCGGATCGTCCCTAAACGAGAGAACCCCAGCACCAGCACGAAAGCAACGAAGCCGCCGATCACCAGCACGTAATACCAGCCGAGGTTGCTCACGATCCACGATTGAACTCCCCCGAACGCCTCGGCCGTGGGCTCCGGGAAAGCGACCGCCACAACAACCACCGCCAGGATGATGAGGAGGGCGGGCCAAAACACCGCAGGAGCCACACCCCCTCGCCCCAGGCGCACGCCCTGTCTGCGCAACTTCGCGCTGATCTCTTCATCGGAATCCGTGTCCCCGACGTGCATATCGGAGGGCACCGCAGCCACTCCCGCGTCGGTGACGAAGACCTCGTTCGTCACGGGATCGACGAGTTCTTCACGCACCTCCTGCGGGAGCGATTCGCCCTCTGGATTCGAACCTGCTTCTTGCTCTGATATCGACGTATTCACCACTAATCACATTCCTCAACTGGTCAGATTCGCGTAACACCCTGCTAAAGATTGCGCATTCGCGCAACCCTGATCGCAATTTGAGCGGTCCTGAACCAAGGCAGGCACCGTCTGTTATGGACCATCAACCATTTGCCATCACGCGCCTCGTCCTGTATATATGTACATGTACATCCGTTCTCCGGGAGGAACACCTTTGGACACCCACACTGCAGCAGCCCTGCCCCGTTGGCGCCGCTGGGCCGCCGTCGCCGTGCTGACGGCGAGTCTTCTCGTCATCACCATGGACATGACGATCCTGAACATCGCCCTTCCCCAGATCTCCGCCGAGCTCCACCCGACGGCGGAACAGCAGCTGTGGATCGTCGATATCTACTCCCTCGTGTTGGCGGGCCTCCTGGTGTCATGGGCGGCGATCGCCGACCGCTGGGGGCGCAAGCGCATGCTGATGCTGGGCTATGCGATCTTCGCGATCGCCTCCCTGCTGGTGCTCTTCGCGGAGAGCGCCGAAGCGGTCATCGCGATCCGCGCCTTCCTCGGCATCGGCGGCGCGATGATCATGCCCACGACCCTCTCGCTCATCCGCGTGATCTTCACCGAACCGCGGGAACGCGCGACGGCGCTCAGCATCTGGGCGGCGGTCTCCGGGCTCGGCGCCGCGGTGGGTCCGCTCGTCGGCGGTTTCCTCCTCGAACACTTCTCCTGGCATTCCGCATTCCTCGTCAACGTGCCGCTGATGGTGCTCGGCGTCATCGCCGGCATCCTGATCCTGCCCGAATCTCGCGTATCGAATCCCGGCCGATGGGACGTGCTCTCAGCCCTCCTCTCGCTCTTCGGCATGACCCTCGTGGTGTGGGCGATCAAGCAGTTCGGCAAACACGCGAGCTTCGCCGTCCTCGACGGCTGGGTGGCGTTGTTGCTCGGCACGGCGGCGATCCTCTGGTTCGCCCGGCGCTGCGTGCGCAGCGAACAACCACTGCTGGATCTCCGGCTCTTCCGCAACCGCCCCTTCTCCGCGGGCATCATCGCCGCGCTCGGCTCGACGTTCTCGATGGTCGCTGCCCTGCTTCTCATCGCGCAATGGCTTCAGCTGATCGACGGCGCAACGCCGATCCAAGCGGGCGTCCGACTCATCCCGGTGGCCATTGCGGGCGCGGTCGCCTCACTGCTCGCTCCCCCGCTGAGCCGCGTCATCGGCACCCGAGCGGTGCTGGCAGGAGGTCTCGTGCTCGCGGGAACGGGCATGATCGTCATCGGGCTCCAGCCCTCCCTCACCCTCACCGCGGTGATCGTCGCGCTCATCCTGGTGGGCGCGGGGACGGGATCGCTGGCCATCGGTTCGGCGATGATCATGTTCAGTACCCCCGAGGACAAAGCCGGCAATGCCGGCGCCCTGGAGGAGACCTCCTATGAGGTCGGCGGAACCCTCGGAGTCGCGGTGCTGGGAAGCATCGCCGCCCTGATGTTCCGGATCGGACTCGATCGTACCGGCGCCTTGGAGGGAATCGATGCCACCGTCGCTGCCCAGGCGCGCGAATCTCTGGGCGCGGCCTTCTCGATCGCCGACCAACTGGCACTCCCGGCCCTCGCCGACAATGCGGGCGTCGCTTTCACCGAGTCCCTCCAAATAGCCGGCCTGGCCGGCGGAGCGATCATGCTGAGCGTGGCCGCCGTGGTGTTCTTGCTCACCCCGAAGGGCATCAACGTGACCCAGGCCTCGCACGGCTGAGGAGAATCGATGCCCCAGGGCCCTGTCACACTGGAGGAATGAACATCGATGTCACGGTCTTGCACAATCCCCGGTGCTCCACGTCCCGCGCCGCCCTGCAGGCCGTTGAGGAATCAGGAAAGACGGTCGAGGTGATCCCGTACCTCACGCAGCCTCGCACCGCCGAACAACTGCGCGAACTCATCGGCATCCTCGACGCGGATCCCACCGACTTGGTGCGTCGCGATGCGAACTTCTCGAAGCTGGGACTCAGCGAGGCCGATGTGCTTTCAGCCGATCAGGTGGTGGAGGTGCTGGTCGCGCATCCGGAGCTGCTCCAGCGCCCCATCGTGATCCGCCACGACGCAGATCGTGATCGCGCCATCATCGGCCGCCCGAAGCTCGCGGTCCCGGAGTTTCTCGCCGACTGACGTCCCAGCCGGCCTCACTCCGCGTCGCCAGCATGCAGTTCCGAGGCGGCGCGGATCAGATCCTGGATCGCCGCGCGATGCTCCTCCACCTGTTCCGGTGTGCTGAGCTTCACGTGGCGCATCATCGTCGTTCCGACGAGCAGGCCCGACGGGTCGTCCAAGAGCGAGCCGCGCAAAAGGGTCAAAGACACCCATTTTCCGAACGGCGTGAGCGCAGCCATCCCCCAGCCGCTATAGCCGTACTGACGGGCGCCGTATCCCACGCTGGCATCTACCTCGTCGACGGAGAACCTCACCTCGGGCACGGCGGAGATCACCAGCTCGTGCAGCGCGAGATACACCTCGACGAGATTCTCCGGTCGTCCCGCGACGAGCGTCGCGAGCTGCTCAGGAGTCGGGGAGTCGATATGCGGATGCGTCTTGGCCACCCGATCAGTCTATGCCCGCCACCTCTGGATCAGCGGGCAGGAGATCGGCCACCGAGCGGCGTGTTCAGCCAACATTCACCCATTAGGTTAGGCTTGCCTTTCGTATTTTCAGGTGAGTTCTGGGTCGAGTTGAGGAGCACGATGGCCAAGCGCGGAATCCAAGGGGCGATCTTGCGCGGCTTCGGAGCCCGCGATCACCTCGCCACGGTGGTGGGTACCGAAGCGATCGCACCGCACTTTCTGCGTGTTCGCATGACCTCACCGACGTTGTTCTCCGACGTCGAGGTCTCCCCCACCGCCTGGCTCCGTTTCTGGTTCCCCGATCCCGACGGCAGCGGGACGGAGCACCAGCGCGCCTACACCCTTTCCGAAGCCGACGCCCCATCCGGCGCGTTTGCCGTCGACTTCGTCCTCCACGAGCCCGCGGGACCGGCGTCGCTCTGGGCACAACAGGTGCGTCCCGGCGCGACGATCTCCGTGGTCTCGCTCGGGTCGTCGAAGTTCGAGTTGCCCGACGATCTACCGGCCGGATACCTCGTGATCGGCGACTCGGCGTCGATGCCGGGGATCACCGGAATCCTCCAGAGCGTGCCGCCCGAGATTCCCATCGAGCTGTACCTGGAGCAGCACGACGAACGAGACACGCTGATCCCCCTCCCCGACCACCCCCGACTTCGCGTGCACTGGGTGCAGCGGCGCGACGCGGAGTCGCTCGCCGCGGCCATAGAGGCACGCGACTGGTCGGACTGGAAAGTATGGGTGGCCTGCGAATCCGCATCGCTGAAAGCCCTGCGCGTGAGGCTCCGGGAGGAGTTCGGTTTCCCCAAGTCCGAGGTCTATGCGCAGGCGTACTGGATTCAGGGTCGCGCGATGGGAAGCAACCGGACCCAGGCCACCGATGAACCGGCGTCAGAAGGCGCCGACGCCACGAGCCCACCTCCTGTTTCCGAACCCGCCCAAGAGGCAACGGGGGCCGAAAGCAAGAACGAGGTCGCGGAGGGTTCCGCTCCACGGGGCACGTGGCGGGTCCAAGCGGGAGGCCGTCTCTTGGCGCCGGTGAAACGAGCGCTGATCCTGGGCGGCGTCGCACAGGCCCTGATCACCCTGCTGCAGCTGGTGCCCTATGTGCTGATCGTCGAACTCGCACGAAGGCTCCTCTCGGGCGCCGCACGTCAAGAGTTGTGGACCCTCGGTATCTGGGCGATCGTGTTGATGGGACTCGGCGCGCTGCTCACCAGCGCGCTGTTGCTGTGGTTGCATGCCGTGGATGCGCGCTTCGAGCGCGATGTGCGCCAGCGGCTGCTCAGCAAACTGTCCCGGCTCCCGCTCGGCTGGTTCGACGCCCGCACATCCGGGCAGGTGAAGCAGGTCATCCAGGACGATACTCTCTCGCTTCACTACCTGGTCACCCACGCGGTACCGGACGCGGTCGCCGCCGTCATAGCGCCCGTCACCGTGCTGGTCTACCTTTTCGCCGTCGACTGGCGGCTCGGCCTGGTTCTCTTGCTCCCGGTCCTGATCTACATCGTGACCATGTGGGCGATGCTCATCGCATCGGGACAGAAGACCGGGCAGGCCCAGCGATGGGCGGAACGGATGAACAGCGAAGCCGGCGGCTATCTCGACGGCCAGCCCGTGATCCGGGTCTTCGGGGGCGGTGCCTCGTCGAGATTCCGCACCCAGCTCCAGGACTACATCGATTTCCTCAACGCCTGGCAGCGCCCCTTCATCCGGCAGAAGACCGTCATGGATCTCTCGACCAGGCCCACGACCTTCCTCTTGCTCATCGTCGTCGTCGGAACCATGCTGATCGTCAACGGCGCTTTGGCCCCGACGACCCTTTTGCCGTTCCTCGTCCTGGGGACCACCTTCGGGGCGCGGCTGCTGGGCATCGGCTACGGCCTGTCCGGCCTCCGAGGCGGATTGACCGCGGCCCGCAGGATTCAGCTCACGCTCGATGAGCCGGAACTGGAGACCTCGGCGGGCGTCGACGAGGCGTCCATCCCGGATGCGGCAAAGGCGGTGCCCCGGGGGCGCGTCGAGTTCGATCGTGTCACTTTCGCCTACCGTCCCGGCGTTCCCGTCCTGACCGATATTTCGCTGACCCTGGAACCGGGAACCGTCACGGCGCTCGTCGGGCCCTCCGGGTCTGGCAAATCGACCCTCGCCGCGCTCCTTGCCCGCTTCCACGACGTGAGCGAGGGCGCCATTCGCGTGGGCGGCGACGACGTGCGCGCGCTCTCTGCCGATCAGCTCTATCGTCGCGTCGGCTTCGTCTTCCAGGACAGCCACCTCATACAGGGCACCGTCCGTGACAACGTCGCGTTGGCCAGGCCAGACGCCTCGGCCGAAGAGGTTATCGCTGCAGCAAAGGCGGCCCAGATCCACGAGCGGATTCTCGACCTTCCCGATGGTTATGACACCACGCTCGGCCCCGACGCGGCGCTCTCCGGCGGAGAGCGGCAACGGCTCACCATCGCTCGCGCGATCCTCGCGGACACGCCGGTGCTGGTGCTCGACGAGGCCACCGCCTTCGCCGATCCCGAATCGGAATATCACGTGCAACGGGCCCTGAATGCGCTGACCGCTGGACGCACCGTTCTCGTGATCGCGCACCGGCTGAACACCGTCGTCGACGTCTCTCGTATCGTCGTGCTCGACCATGGGCGGATCGCGGAATCTGGCAGCCACGACGAACTCCTTGCCGCCCGCGGCCGATATCGGCAGTTGTGGGACGCGCGTGGCGCGGCACCGATGCCGAAGGGGGCACAGCTGTGATCCGAACGCTCTTCCTGTTGCTTCCCGAGGGCAACCGGTCCAAGTTGGTCTCCCAGTTCCTCCTCACGGTGCTGAGCGTCGCGGTGAGAGCGGCGAGTGTCGTCCTGCTCATCCCGCTTCTCACGGCACTCTTCAGCCCAACGCCGAGCGACGCCTGGCCCTGGACCGGAGCGCTGGTGGTGTGCACCGTCCTGGGCTGGGCAGTGGATTGGATATGCGCTCGCATCGGCTATGAGCTCGGCTTCGGCCTCCTGGATACGGGGCAGCACACGCTGGCTGATCGGCTGGCGCGCACGAAGCTGACCTGGTTCACAGGCGAGAACGTGGCCATGGCGCGCCAGAGCATCGCTGCCACGGGGCCGGAGTTGGTCGGCATCATGGTCTACCTGGTGACCCCCGTGATCTCGGCGGTGCTGTTACCCCTCATGATCGGCCTCGCACTGTTGGCGGTGATCCCCCCTCTCGGGCTGGTTACCCTCGCCGGCGTCCCGCTGCTGGGAGGCGCCTATCTTGTGAGCGGTCGCCTCGGCCACGCGGCCGATCACGCGGCTTCGGAGGCGAATAGCGCCCTGACGGAGCGCATCATCGAGTTCGCGCGCACCCAACACGCGCTGCGCGCCGCGCGCCGCGTCGATCCCGAACAAAGCCTCGTGGGCGCCGCTTTGCGCGCTCAACATGGCGCCACGATGCGACTGCTCGGGATGCAGATCCCCGGCCGCCCCCTGTTCAGCCTGGTGAGCCAAATCGTGCTGGTGGCGATGGCGGGCACCACGGTATGGCTGGCCATCGCCGGGAGAATCGGTGTGCCCAGGCCATCGCGCTGATCGTGGTGATCGTCCGCTATCTGGGAGCCATTCACCGTGCTGGCCGAGCTGAGCGGCGGCGTGGAGGGGGCGGCCGGCGTACTGCGGAGGATTCGCACCGTCCTGGACGCCCCTCTCGTGAGCTCGGGCGAGGCAGCATCAACGCCCCGCGCACCGGTGACGGCAGAGCTCCGCGGCGTGTCCTTCTCTTATGGCGACGACGCACCGCGGGTACTCGATCGCCTCGACCTCGCCTTCGCCCCCGGCACCACCACCGCAATCGTCGGCCCCTCGGGTTCTGGCAAGAGCACCGTCTTGACGCTGCTCGCGGGGCTACACACACCGACCGAGGGAGCTGTGGTCATCGACGGCCAGGACGCGGTCCAGCTCGATGCCGATTCCAGACGTTCCCTCGTCAGCGTCGTCTTCCAGCAGCCCTACCTCTTCGACGGCACCATCCGCGACAACATCGTGGCAGGGAAGCCTGATGCCGACGACAAGGCCCTCGAGGAGGTCTCCGAGTTGGCTCGCGTGGCACCCATCCTGCGGGGCCTACCGGACGGCTGGGAAGCGCGCGTCGGGGAGGGCGGCTCCACCCTGTCGGGCGGGGAGCGTCAGCGTGTGTCGATAGCCCGAGCGCTGATCAAACACGCTCCCCTCCTTCTCGTGGACGAGGCGACGAGCGCGCTCGACGCGGAGAACGAAGCGGCCGTGGCCACCGCTCTCACCGCAGATCCCACACCCCGCACCCGGGTGATCGTCGCTCATCGGCTGTCCAGCATTCGCGCGGCAGACCGCGTCGTCTTCATGGAACGCGGACGCATCGTCGAGGACGGCACCATCGATGAACTCCTGGCTGCGGGCGGACGGTTCGCGGAGTTCTGGCAGCATCAGGAAGCGGCATCCGGTTGGAGACTCCACGCAACATCCAGCAGCGGGAACGGTGAGGGCCTACTAGCGATGCGGCGTCTGCCGTAGCCTGGGGGAATGGACGATACGCCTGGTGACCTCACACTCGAGCCCCTCAGCGAGGCCGGTATCCGCCGCGTTCTCGTCGTGGTGGCTCACCCCGACGACGCCGAGTACGGCACCTCCGCCGCGGTAGCGCACTGGACCAGTCAGGGCATCGACGTGGCTTATCTGCTCCTGACGGCGGGAGAAGCGGGAATGCAACGTTCCCCGGAAGAGGCCGGACCGTTGCGTGCCGAAGAGCAACGTAAGGCATGCGAGGCAGTGGGCGTCCAGCGGATGACCATCTTGGACTTTCCCGACGGCATGCTGGAATACGGCCTCGATCTGAGACGAGCCATCGCCCGCGAGATCCGGCACTTCCGTCCGGATGCCGTGGTCGGTGGATCGGGTGAGCTTCACGTGCCTTGGGGCATCGATCACGCCGATCACCGCGCGGCTGGGCTCGCCACCATCGACGCCGTGCGCGACGCCGACAATCGCTGGGTGTTCCGGGAACTGACCGACGAAGGTGTGCAGCCGTGGGGTGCCACCTGGCTGCTCCTCACCGCCACTCGCCCCACGCACTACGTCGCGCTCGATGAGAAAGCCGAGCGGCGTGCGGTGGCCTCGTTGACGGCGCACGAGGCGTATCTCGCCGACCTTCCTTGGCATCCCACGCCTGAGGACCTCGTCACCGGGGTGCTGAAGGAACAGGGCGCCCTGGCCGGACTTCCTCGCGCCGTCACCTTCGCGGCGCATCGTCTCCGCGACTGAGGGTTCCGGTTACTGAAGTTATCCACAGGGCGTGTGACTCGATGCCTGCGCGGGATGACAGGGTTAGGCCATGCACGACTCGCAGTTCTGGCTCCACGAGGCCCTCACCATTCTGCGCCAACTCACGGGCAACCCCGACGCAGAGTTCCATCCCGGCCAGTTCGAGGCCATCGAGGCGCTCGTCGCACATCGCCGCCGGGCGCTGGTGGTGCAGCGCACGGGTTGGGGAAAGTCGGCGGTGTACTTCATCTCTGCGTTGCTGCAGCGGCGTGCAGGAGCAGGCCCCACTCTCGTGGTCTCGCCGTTGCTCGCACTCATGCGCGACCAGGTGGCTGCCGCGGAGCGGGCCGGGGTGCGTGCCGCCGCCATCAACTCCGCCAACGCCACCGAGTGGGCTCACATCGAACAGCTTCTCGATGACGATGTGGTAGATGTGTTGTTCGTCTCACCGGAACGCCTTGTCAATCCTCGATTCCGCAGCGAACAGTTACCGCGGTTGATGGCGAACGCGGGTCTCTTAGTCATCGACGAGGCACACTGCATCAGCGACTGGGGCCACGACTTCCGGCCGGATTACCGGCGCATCCGCACCCTCATCACAGACCTTCCCGACGGGGTTCCCGTGCTCGCCACCACCGCCACCGCGAACGAGCGCGTCGTCACGGATGTCGCCGAACAGCTGGGCGCCTCGTCATCCGGCCACCAGAACGTCTTCACGCTCCGCGGAGCGCTCGCCCGGGAATCGCTGCGTCTCGGAGTACTGAACCTCACCAGCACGTCCCAGCGCGTCGCATGGCTGATCCAACACCTCGGTTCGTTGCCAGGCAGCGGCATCGTCTATTGCCTCACCGTCGCCGCGGCCGAGGACACCGCCGCTGCCCTGGCCGCAGACGGGCATCGCGTGCTCCCCTACACGGGCCGCACCGACGGGGAGGAACGCCTGGCTGCGGAAGACGCGCTCAAGGCCAACGAGGTGAAGGCTCTCGTGGCCACCTCCGCACTGGGTATGGGATTCGACAAGCCCGATCTGGGTTTTGTGATACACCTCGGCGCCCCCAGCTCGCCCGTGGCCTACTACCAGCAGGTGGGACGCGCCGGCCGCGCCACCGCGAGCGCGGATGTGCTCCTCCTTCCGGGCTCGGAGGACCAGGAGATCTGGCGCTTCTTCGCCACCAACGCCATGCCCACGCCCGAGCGCGCCAACGCGGTGCTCACGGCGCTCGCCGAAGCCGATGGCCCGCTCTCCGTACCAGCGTTGGAGACCCGGGTCGACCTCAAGCGCGCTCAGCTGGAGTTGCTGCTCAAGGTGCTCGCCGTGGACGGCGTCGTGGAATTCGTCCCCGGTGGCTGGGTTGGCACCGGGCAGCCGTGGAATTATGACAGGCAGCGATACGAGCGGATCGCGGCGGCGCGGGTTGCCGAGCAGAGGCGATGCTGACCTATGAGCGGGGCGAGTCCTGCCGGATGGAGTACCTCACCTCACAACTCGACGACCCCCACTCGTCCCCCTGCGGACGGTGCGACGTGTGCGCCGGAACCTGGCATCCCACCACCGTCGACGCAGAAACCAGCAGCTCCGCACGAGCCCAACTGGACCGGGTCGGCGTGCCTCTCGCCCCTCGGGCGCTCTGGCCGACTGGGCTCGACCGAATCGGCCTCACCATCAACGGGAAGCCCCTGAAGGGGAAGATCCCCGCGGCAGAGCAGGTACTCGAGGGCCGCGTCACCGCGAGACTCACGGACCTCGGTTGGGGCAACGCGTTGCGGGAGCTGTTCCGCGCGGACGCCGATGGCACGCCGGTGGACGCCGAGGTTCCCCCCGAACTGGCGCGCGCCTGCGTCCGGGTTCTGAGCGATTGGGAATGGGCACAGCGTCCTGCCGCCGTCGCCTGGATCCCCAGCCTCTCCCGCCCCCGCTTGGTGGAATCGTTGGGCGCCGGGATCGCATCGGCGGGCCGGCTGACGGCGCTCGGTCCGCTGGCACTCGATCCGGAGGCCGCTGCGCTGAGGCGCTCGACCAACAGCGCCTTCCGCGTACGCGACGTCTGGCACCGATTCTCCGTGCCGCCAGAAATGCAGCAACAGCTCGAGGTGCTGGGCGGTCCGGTTCTTCTCGTGGACGACCTCGTCGATTCCCGCTGGACCATGACCGTCGCGGGTCGCCTTCTCCGCCTGGCAGGGGCAGACGCGGTCCTGCCCTTCGCACTCGGTTCCATGGGATAGGTTGTGGTGGTCTGAGGAGGCCTGCATGATCGAGATCCTGAACCCCGCCCAACTTGACCAGGCGCGGGAAAGCGGTGCGTTGGTAGCTCGTATCCTGCAGACACTGAAGGCGCGGAGCACGGTGGGTACGAATCTGCTGGAGATCGACCAGTGGACCAAAGAGATGATCCTCGAGGCCGGCGCCGAGTCCTGCTACGTCGATTACGCCCCGTCCTTCGGGCGCGGCCCCTTCGGCCACGATGTGTGCACCGGCGTCAACGACGCGGTCCTCCACGGCCTCCCGCACGATTACGCGCTCGCCGACGGCGATCTGCTGACGCTGGACCTCGCGGTCTTGCTCAGCGGAATCGCCGCGGATTCCGCGATCAGTTTCATCGTCGGCGACGCCAGGCCGGCCGAGAGCGTCGCGCTGATCGCCGCGACCGAACGAGCCCTGGCGGCGGGGATCGCCGCCGCGGGTCCCCGCGCGCGCATCGGCGATATCTCGCACGCCATCGAGAAGGTTCTTCGGCGAGCGAAGTACCCCATCAACACCCAGTTCGGAGGCCACGGCATCGGCTCCACGATGCATCAGGATCCCCACGTGCCGAACGCCGGGCAGCCCGGGCGCGGCTACAAGCTGAGGCCCGGAATGCTGCTCGCGCTGGAGCCGTGGGTGATGGCCAACACCGCCACCCTCGTCACCGACGCCGACGGCTGGACGCTGCGCAGCGCGACGGGTTGCCGGACGGCCCACAGCGAGCACACCATCGCCATCACCAAGAAGGGCGCCGAGATCCTCACGCTGCCCCCTGCATGATTGATCCCAGCCACCGGGAGCGATAGCCGAGGCCTACCTCACCCGGAGGGCGGCGGGCTGCACCGTGAACACGAGGCGAGTCGCGTCACCTATCTCGTCGCCGTCCACCTCGAACAAACGGGGCTCGCTCACATCGACACTGAGCGAGGTCAGCCGCAGGTGTATCGCGCTGTCGCTGCTCTCTGCACCGTCGCTAGCACCGAACACTCGCTTCAGCCCGTTGTCCCACACCATGTTCTTCAACGTGTCCATCCACCCGGCCACGCCATCGGCATTGAGGAGGAGTGCGTCGAGTTCACCATCGTCCAGCTCGGCATCGGGCAGTAGCGTCACGCCGCCCTGCAGGGTCCCGCAGTTGCCGACAAGCAGAGTGTGCGCCTTCTCCGCCACCGGATCCTGCCCATTGAAGCTAACCGTGACGTCGATGACCTCGCTGGCGTCAAACGCCCTGCCCAACGACTCGACGTAGGCGAGCCAGCCGGCCTTGTCCTTCAGGTCGTCGTCGGTTTCAGAGATCATGTGGGCGTCCAGGCCGAACCCGGCCATCACGACGAAGGCGTGACGCTCCACCCCGGTGGCCAGCGTGACCTCGGCCCACCCCACGTCCACGGGCTCGGGGTTGTCCTCCAGCGCACGGGCGAAGGCCGCCGGCAGATCATCCAACGGCACTCCCAGGTTGCGTGCGAGGAGATTGCCCGTCCCCAGCGGGATGATGCCCAGTTCCGTATAGGCGTCGACCTCGGCCAGGTATTCGGCAACCACCCGAACGGTGCCATCGCCGCCGGCGGCAAGCACCACATCGGCCCCACTATCGAGCGCCTTCTTGGTGGCTCCGCGTCCCGGATCGTCCTCGCTGGTCTCGAACCAGGAAACCTGCAGCCCCTCGTGCCCCGCCGCGGCCGTGCGCCAGGCGCTTTCGAGTTCTTCTTTGTTCGTCTTCGAGGGGTTCCACACAATGCCGACGTGGGAAGTGGTCATCGCTCGTCCTTCCTGCCAAGAGGGCTCCGCACCGCGCCCGCTCTCCTGCGACCGCGCCGCTTTTCAGCGACAGTAGCAGGGCCGAACACCACTTCCCCCGTGTCTCCCCGGCCAGTCCTCACGACGATTGTTCCGGCGGTTTTCCGTACCTCTTCGCGACGGTGAAGAATGCCGCCTTGGGCTCCCATGTGCCGTCTGCCAGAGGCGCCACGATCCCGTAGCTGGCGATGTCCAGATCATGCGCGGGATCTTGAGACCTGGTCAACGAGGGTTCGCTGAAGCCCCAGACGAAGGTGCCGTCCACCCCCGCCTCGGCGAAGATATCGAAGAGTTCGTCGAGGTAATCGGCCTGGACCTGCTCGTCGCGCACGAGCGTCGTCGGCACCTGCATCTCATCGTCGATCTCCCGGATCACGTCGAAAGCCTGCGATGCCCGCTCTGCCGCGCCGACGTAGGCGCAGGTGCCGAACTCGAAGACGTAGACCGGGCGCCCCTCGCGATGGTGGGTTTCGACCATGTGCCGCAGTGATGAGGAAAATTCCGCCGCGTTATACGACTCACGATAAGCGTCGAGGCCGACCACATCGAAGATCGTCCAATCCGGGTGCTCCCACCATCCAGAGCCGTAGCTGATGGGGCCGCCGAAACGGGTCCTGCCCACCTCCACGAGCCTTCGCAGGAAACGACGCAGCCGCAGATTCGCCACGGGCAGGAGGATCCAGAAGAACCGCAGAAGCGATCCGCGCGATGAAGGTGCGCCCCGGCGTGAATCCGCGCACCGACAGGCTCAACTCGCACCCGATATTCAGCGATACCTCGCCGTACTCACGTCGCAGCGCCTCAGCGTGTTCGGCAACCGTGGCGAGATACTCCGTGACCTGGGACCGTGACGCGTCGAAGAGCCGCGGTTGAACCCACACCGCGAGTCCCTCTTCCCGCGCGATCCGCGAGGTATCCATGAGCCGGTCGATATCAGTGGCCATCACCAGCACGGCATTGCATCCGAGTCGACGACCGATCGCTCGCATATCCCTGCGGGTCTCATCGGCATCCCACACCGGTCGCGAGGTGAAGTCGCGATCGTAGACGACCCCCGCGTCGTACCCCACGCCGCGCACGGGGAAGAGCACCTCAGTCATACGGCGCCGCCTCGTGTGGTCCTCCGGGGCGGGGATACGCTTTCGTGGCCATACCCGACGGTAGCCACGCGGCGTTCGGTGTCACTAGTGCCGGAAGTCACGAGGCTTGAAAGCTCCGGGGCCGGCCTGTGAGGTTCTTAGTACCCGCGGGACGCGTCGGTGGTGGCCTCGTCGCCGGACAGCGCGGCCACGTATTCCGCGGTGGTGATCGGCTTGGAGAACATCGGGTAGTCGTAGGTGATGGCGTTGGCGTGCTCCTCCACCGACGTGGCACCCACCGCGTCGGTGAGCGTGTACACCTCGAAGCCCTTCTCGTATGCCGAACGCATCGTCGATTCGACGCAACAGTTGGTCAGGAAACCACCCAGGACGATGGTGGTGATCCCCTTGCTGCGCAGAATGAAATCAAGGTTGGTAGAGCCGAAGGCATCCAGGCCCCGCTTGCCTTCGAGGATGATGTCGCCCTCAACCGGCGCCATGTCTTCCACGATCTCCGCACCCCAGGTGCCCTTGACGAAGGAGTTCGAATCGACGACGCCCTTCAGGATGCCGTACGGGTGCGAACTGATCTCGTAGTAGCCCGGCTGGAAGGAGATCGGGCTATGCACGACGGTGACTTGGGCTTCCCTGGAGGCCTCCAGGGCTTCCTTCGCGTGCGGTAGCGTGCCCGTCTTCTCCATCACCTCGGAGACAGCCCCGTGCAGGGTGCCGCCCTCGCTGGTGAAATCGTTTTGGAACTCGATCAGGACGAGCGCTGTGGTGGATGGATTCATCGCCATTCCTTTCTCCTGCTCCCTGCGGGAGTGTTGTGTGGAGCATCTGAACAGTCATCGATGGCCGCTCGCGATGTCTTTGTCCAGGTTAGGCCACATCACCGCACGCGAGCTGAAAACGGTTCGGCGAGGTTTTGGAGGAAACACGGATCGATGAGGCGGCGGCTCTGCCTCGTTGAATGCCTCTCAGGAGGCGGTTACCCTCTGCTTGTCGGTATCGCGGCGTCTGCCGCACTGACGAACACGCCTCTGGAGGACCCCTTGCCCCGTGCCATGACCAAGAAGTTGCTCGCGATCGGTGTGTGCAGCGCCTTGTTCACCGTTGGATGTTCGCAAAACGGTGAGGAAACCATCTCTCTCATCACACCGTCGGTCGTGACCATCCCGCCGGCTCCCACAGAGGCGACGCCCACGGATATCCCCGCCGAAGGGGAGCCCACCGAGACCGCAACCGCAACTGCGACCGCACCCGAGACGATGGAGACCGGGGAGGCTGCGCAGGCCCCCGCGCTTCCGCTCGATGCGAGCGGGGCTATCACCCTGGCGGTGGAGCACAAGCCAGGCGCGGCCGTCGTGGAGATCGATAGCGACGATGGCCTGTGGGAGATCAACCTCCTGGCATCGGATGGCCAAGGCATCGAGTTGCACGTCGAAGTCGCCACGGGCGATGTGATCCACGAGCGCGAAACCTCCTTGTCGTCGTCGCAGCGCGAGGCTCCCGGCCTGACGGCCCGGGAAGCCGTGGAGATTGCCCTGGCCGAGAAGCCAGGCGCATTGGAGAGCCTCGATCTGGATCACGACAGCGGAAAACTGGCCTGGGACGCGATCGTGATCGCGACTGACGGCGTCGAGTGGGAGCTCTACCTCGACGCTGCCTCCGGCGAGTTGTTGCGGATCGAGCGCGACGACTGAGCGAGATCCCCGCCCACCATCGCCGGGGCTCTGATACGAAAGCGCGTGGAGGATCCCATGGTCAGGTCCCTGATGCGAAAATGTGGGAGGGATCCCTTGGTCCGGTCCCTGAGCGAGCCTCGAAGGGCGTAAACGTGAGCATCCGCACAGTCTCTGCCAAAAGTTCCGTTTAAGGAAGCGCTGATCTAACGGCAACGTCGGCAGGGGTGCGATGTCACTCGATCGGTCAGCGTTGAATCATGCTGATACTGCCTGGTTTTGGCCGGTGACCCGGGTTTCGCAGACCGTTCGGCCTGGTTTTGGGCAGGCTACCGCCCAGGCACCCCGGTTATCCGGACCGCTCGGGCACGCATCAGCAGGTTCGCGCTGCTGAACAGCACATGAAGCAGATTGCTGTTCTTGGCCAGCCCGCGGTACTGGTCTTGGTGAACCCGAAGTCACGTTTGACGATCAGGTACGGGTGCTCGACCTTCGCCCGCACCGACGCCTTCCTGGACTCCAGGTGCTGGTCAAACGCGGGCATCGCTTTCAACATCGACTTACGTGCCGCGACCCGCCACTGGATCTTCGCCAAGTCGGGGTCACCGGTGATCTCGGTCGCTTGTGCACGCCCTGGTACCCGAATCGGCGTACCCGACCTCGTCGTCCGGGCGCATCAGGTTCGCCGCCTGCGTGATGTCGCCAGCATTCGCGGCCGTCACCGTGACGGTGTGCACGTATCCGGTTCCGGCGTCGACGCCGGTGTGCGTGCTTTCATCCTGAAGTACCACTGGTTCCCCTTGGCCGTCTGGTGCATTTGCGGGTCCCGCGCCCCGGCAACGTTTTTCGTCGAGCTGGGAGATGATCGTCGCGTCGATCACCGACCCGCCGCGCATAATCCACCTGTTGGACTCGAAGAAGCGGGTTTGGGCGTCCAGGGAACTCGTCCCAGGTCGTGGGCTTCGATCAAGTGCCGGAAATGCAACAACGTGGTCGCGTCCGGGACCTGGGCGGTGGTGAAGTCGAGCCCCAGGAACGTGCGGAACGCGTACGAGTCGTAGATCGCGTCCTCGGTGCCCTCATCCGACAAAGAGAACCACCTGCAGCAAGTACATCCGCAACATCGTTTCCACCGGGACCGGTTGCCGACCCCTACGCCCGGTCGTGGGATAGAACGGCACGATCAACCCAGTCCACTCATCCCACGGGATCACCTGATCCATCATCGCCAAGAACTCATCCCGCCGGGTCCGACGACGACGGTTCCTGCACTACATCCACGAAACTCGGCTGCTGCACATCACGACCAGGCATACCCCGATTCTCCCAGCCAGCAGCGCCCCACGCGGTCAATAAATCAGCGTTTCCTTAACGCCCTTCGAGGCTCCTCGCAGAGCTCGTCGCACCTCAGGGACCTGAAAAAAGAGTTCCCTCCACTCACTTCCCTGCACCACGATGGCCCGAACCAGCCCGGAAGCTGAGGTGAAAGTATGTGAAGGATCCCATTGTCCGGTCCCTGAATACAGGAACCCACACGCACTTTCGCATCAGGGACCTGGCAAAAGGCTCCCTCCATTCACTTTCCCATCCCACGGTGACCCGAACTGGTCGGGAGACTGAGGTGCAACACGGGAGCCCGACGAGGGCTTCCCGCTCTCGGCTCAAGCGTCCGAACGAGGCCCGACAGGCTGTTCTGGAAGCAATCGAGGGATGAGGCGAACGAAGGCCACCATCACGAGCAGTTCGATGAGGGTTTGGGTCACCACCACCAGCGGTGCGAGGGCGAACGACGCCGGAAGGGCGAGAACCAGGGGCAATACCACGAGGGAGTTCCGGGTGGCACCACTGAACGCCACCGCCCTCCTGCCAGGAATATCAAGGCCGGCGAGCCCGCTCACCAGGGCACCGATCGGCGCCATCACAGCGGCAAACGCGATGTATACGGGAATCGTCAGCAGCAACGACCCGATCTGCTGCCCAACCCCAGAGATCTGCGACGCCACCACAACCGCGAGCGTGAGCATCATCAGCGGCACCATTGCCGCCAGCACGATGTCTTGGAGGGCGCCACCCCAGCGGGTGCGAGCCGCGGCAAACTGCGTGACGCCCGCCGCGAGCAACGGGAAAGCTATGAGAACCACGAATGCCTCTGCGAATGGGGCGAGGTCGACGCTCCCGACGAACTCGCGTCCGACGAAGACCCACAGGTAGAGCGGCAGCAGCAACATCTGCGCGAGCATCAAGAGCGGAGCCGCAGCCAGCAATCGATCCTTCGCTCCCCCGGCGATCCCCGTGAACACGATCACGTAGTCCACACAGGGCGTGAGCAGCACGAACAACACCCCGACGAGAAGCACCTGATCGTGCGCGACGATCCGCGACAGCACTCCCACCACGAGGGGAACGACGATGAAGTTGACCGCCAGAATGGTGAGAAGGAAGCGCCAGTCGCGAAGCGCCTGCCCGATCCTGGCGAAAGGCACGCCAAGAAAAGTGGCGTACAGCAAAACTCCGAGCACCGGATTGATGGCCAGCTCTGCCGGATGCGAGACCGAAGGAACGACGAGCCCCAGCACCGCGCCCACCACGAAAGCCGCGATGTAGAGAGGCACTTGGTGTCGTTCCATCCGCTCCACAGCCATTCGCACGTCGTCAATTCTCACATGGCCGCCACGGGACGAGGATCCGCGCCGAAGTTCCTGAACCTGAATCACCTCGACGGACATCCGGCCCTGCTCGAAAGTCCTGGATGATCGTTTTGCGGCGCACTGATCGTTGCGCACGATCAGTGCGGCGCTTAGCTTGTCACCACGGCACGCCGACGCGAGGCGAGTCCCACATCCCATCCAGGAAAGGCCCCATGACCATCTCCATCGATCACGTCGCGATCTTCGTACGCGACCTGGAAGCCATGCGCACCTTCTACGAGACCTACTTCGGCGCCACCTCGAACGAGGAGTATCACAATCCCCGCACGGGGCTCAGGACATACTTCCTTTCCTTCGACGGCACCAGCCGCCTTGAGCTCATGACCCGCCCCGACAAGCACACCGCACGAGGAACCGACGACATCGGATGGGCGCACACCGCGTTCTCGCTCGGCTCCGCTGAAGCAGTCGATCGACTAGCTCAGCGTCTCCGCGAGGACGGGTTCTCCGTAACCGACCCCCGCACCACGGGGGACGGATACTACGAAGCCGTCGTCATCGATCCCGAAGGAAATCAGATCGAGATCACGGTTTAGCACCCCAGAACGCCCGAAGATCTGCACCGACGTCTCGATCACCGCGACACACCGACACGCAAAGCTCCATCCGCACGATCTCATCAACACGGGACCACGGACTACATAAGATTCACTATTTTGTGAATCTTATGTAATCTGGGGGTATGGCGTCTGTGATACGAGCCCTTGGCCTCAGGAAGACCTTCGGAGCCTCCCCCGCACTCGACGGGTTGGACCTGGAAGTAGCCGAAGGAGAGGTTCATGGCTTCCTCGGCCCCAACGGAGCGGGGAAGTCCACGACGATCCGCATCCTGCTCGGTCTCTATCGGCCGAGCGGCGGCAAGGTGACGCTGTTCGGAAGAAGTCCCTGGCGGCGTCCCGACGAGCTGCACAGACGGCTGGCGTATGTACCGGGCGATGTGAACCTCTGGCCGTCACTCACCGGCGGCGAGGCCATCGATGTGATGATCCGTTTGCGGGGTGGATCTCCTCGCGTGTCAGATCGGGAACGTCTCATCGAGGTCTTCGATTTCGACCCGACCAAGCATATCCAGACCTATTCGAAGGGAAACCGCCAGAAGGTCGCGCTGATCGCGGCCTTCGCGCTCCCCGTCGAGTTGTACATCCTGGACGAGCCGACGTCGGGACTCGACCCGCTGATGGCTCAGCGCTTCCAGGAGGAGGTCTCACGAGCCGCGGGACGGGGCGCATCTGTCCTCTTGTCGAGCCATATCCTGGCTGAAGTCGAGCAAGTGGCAGACCGGATCTCGATCATCCGCCGGGGCCGGCGCGTGGAGACGGGCACTTTGGCACAACTTCGCCACCTCACGCGCACCGAGTACGCGATTCGCGGTCATCTGTCCTCGCGCCACCGCGAGCTCCTGACTCCGCTCACCCAAGATCTCACCCTGAACGACGACCGCGCGCGCTTCACCGTCGCTCCCGCCCACACGGCACGGGTGCTCGCGGTGTTAGCGAACGCCAACGTCACTGAGCTGATCGTGCAGCCGCCGTCTCTCGAGGAGCTCTTCCTCCGTCACTACGGCGACGAGCACACGTCGACGGAGAACCACACCTCGACGGGCGTGCGATGACCGGAACCCTCCTGCTCACCAAGGCGGCGCTGCGGCGCGACCGCGCTCAGCTTCTCCTGTGGATGGTGGCGTTGATGGTAGGGGCGATGATCTGCGCAATCAACATCTCCACCGGTTATGGCGAGGAGGCGCAACGCATCGCCTCCCTGGAGGTGGCGAGGGATAACCCGGCTTTGCTGATCGGACGAGGGCTGCCGATGGGCCCATCCGAAGGTGCTTTCCTCTTCTATACCTACGGAGTCATTCTCGCGACCGTATTCGCGGCATTCTCGACCTTCTTCGCCGTCCGCCATGGGCGCGCAGAAGAAGACGACGGCTCGCGCGAGCTGCTGCGCGCCGCCGCTACTGGGAGGCTGGCCCACTTGGCTGCCAACTTTCTCTCCGGCACGCTTGCCACCTCTGCGTTGGCCAGTGCGATGATTCTCGGCCTCGTGATCGGCGGTGCGGATCTCCGGGGTTCGGTGTCGGCAGCCGTGGTCTGCGCCGCGGTTTCTTTGGTGTTCCTCGCCATCGGGATGCTATGCGGACAACTGGCGCCTACCGCCAGGATTGCGGCGGGTACGGGCG
Source organism: Tessaracoccus sp. (assembly GCA_041393555.1). GTDB lineage: Bacteria > Actinomycetota > Actinomycetes > Propionibacteriales > Propionibacteriaceae > Arachnia. The sequence goes on from JAWKJW010000007.1 coordinate 174,349, forward strand.
CAGCGACACTCTCGATCTTCTTTCTCATCAGAGTGGCGGCGGACATCCAGGCCAAGATCGATCCGGTCACCCTCATCGGACGGCCCGCTCTCTCCGGCTGGTTCTCTCCGTTCAGCCTCGCATTGATCGCCAACCCCTATGGCAGGCTGAATCCCCTCCCCTTGATGCTTCTTCTTGCGGTCACCGCGATCTGTCTCCTCTGCGCCGTTGCCATCGAGAGGCAGCGAGAGTTCGGGGATTCACTCGTGCCTCCGCGTCCAGGCCCCGGAAGTGCGCCGCGGAGTCTGAACTCCTCTCTGAGTCTCGCTCTCCGCCTCCAACGCGGCTCGCTGCTCGGGATGATGGTGGCCGGTTTCGTCGTGGGAGCTTTTGCGGCGGTGCTCGCGTCACTCGCCCTGGGCAACGAGGGCCGAAGCGATGCGATCAGCGAGATTATCGAGTCGCTCGTCGGGCACGGTGGCCCGCTCTATGATCTGTTGCTCAGCTACGTGATGGTCTTGGTCGGTGAGTGCGCCGCCATCGCCGGGGCTCTGGCCGTGTTGCGCGCTCGTCGCGAAGAAGCTGCCGGAAATATGGAGGTGGTCCGTGCTGCGGGTACCGGCCCGGCGCGCTGGTTCGGGTCCGTCCTCACGGTAGGAATCGTGTCGATCCTGCTGGTCCTGGCCACGGCATGGGCCGGCGCAGCCAGCGTCTATCTGGCGCGGGGCATGGGAGCGACGGCGGTCTGGCAGGTGCTGGCCGCCAGCGCCGCGCAGCTGCCGGCAACGGCGCTCTACTTGGGCCTCATCGCCTTGGTTTTCGCCTGGCTACCACGCCTGACCAGCGGATTCGCCTGGACTATCCTTGCTGTCGGCGTCGTCCTCGCCGAGTTGGGCGGACGCCTCGGGCTACCGGAGTGGGTGATTGCGAACTCGCCCTTCGTGCATACACCCCTCGTCACGACGGCGAATCCGGAATGGGGCGGCGCGGTCACGATGATCACGGCGGCCATCGCGGCCATGGTTCTCGCCATGGCGATCTATCGGAGGAGGGACCTTTGTCCATGACCGACATTCCCATCGACGACGCAACCCGCCGGTATTCGGAACAACTCGCCGCACTTCTCGACGGCGCCGGATTTCCACGGATGCCGGCGCGAGTCCTGATGGCTCTCGTGACTAGTCCTGAAGGCGAGTTGACTGCCGAACAGATCAGCCAGACTTTGGGGATCAGCCCTGCCGCGGTCTCTGGTGCGGTGCGTTACCTACGCTCCGTTCAGGTGGTTCGGGTGGCATCCCTTCCCGGCACGCGACGCCGCATCTATACGCTGGCCCCCAAGTGGTACACGATCACCCTGAGCAGGTCGACCATGTACGGGGAGCTGCGAGAGATAGTCCGGCTTCTCCCACCCTCCATCGGCCCCGATACCCCAGCCGGGCAGCGGGTGCGAGAGATGGCGGATTTCTATGCGTACCTCAGCCGCAGATTCCCGGAGATCCTGGAGGAATGGCTCGAACTGAAGGCTAAGGAAGAAGGATGATCCAGCCACCGACGCCGGATCCTCTACGCTCGCTCATCATCGACGATGGCAACGGTTCCCCTCGTGCCATCCACTCGGAGCATCGCGTGATCCGGCAGGCTCGTCGCGCACCCGGTTCCCAGCACCGCAGGGAGGCCGTACTCGCGAGCGACGATGGCGGCGTGGGACAACGGACCTCCTGAGTCGGCCACCACTGCCGCAGCCAACGCGAACAACGGCGTCCACGTGGGATCCGTATAGGGGCAAACCAGGACCTCCCCGGCTTGCAGACTGTGAAATTCATCGGGCGAACGCACGACGCGTGCTTTGCCTATGGCCTGTCCCCCGCTGGCCGGCACACCGCGAAGCACCTGGTCGTCGTCATTCCACTCTCCACGATCCCACCACAGCGCTTCGGCCGTCGCACGACGGCGCTGTCGCGTGCGGATCGTGGTCTGCAGACGCCTTCCGCCGTCCTGGAGAGAGCCTTCCACCTCGTCGAAATAGAGGTAGCGGATGTCGGCGATCTCCTCTATCTGCCGGCGCTCGACGAGCCGACGGGCGATTTCGTCCATGCCCACCCGGGCGAGGCAGAAGAGTTCCTCGATGAGGTAGACGGTGCCCTCGCGGGCGATATGGCGGGCTCGAAGCCGCGCCGTGGCGGCCCGCCATCGTCGCCGCAGGAAGCGGGGCAGCTGCCGTTCTACCCACCGCGCGACATCACCGATCTGCGCTTGACCGAGTGGTTCGCCCCGAAGAACAGCGGCGAGGAGCGCGTAGAACGCCTCGGGGTCCTCCCTCCAAGACCGGTTGGAGAACGGGAGGTACAAGCGCGCGGTCCGGGCGCCATGAGAGGCAAGGAACGCCTCGACCGCCGCCAAGAACTCCTGGCCCGCCGACGTCTCGCCGAGAACCGAGGAGACCTCGCCTTCCGGCGCCATCGTGATCGCGGTTACGAGCCCACGGCCTCGGGCCAGATCGGCGAGGCGATCGAACCCCGCGACGATCTCCGCCGTCTTGTACGCCACGCCCGCGTACAGATCCTCTGGAGTGAGATCCGCGCCCTTTCGCGCAGCCCGGAGCATCATGGCGGCAGCAAAGCGGTGCACCATCATCGGAGCGAGATAGCGCACGAAACGGATGCCCGTGAGCCGGCCGGCCTGGTCCACCGTCGCGCGCACCAGGTCGACGAGCTCTTGATCGGAGGCGGAGGCCACGCCTTGCACTCGGCGCACGAACGCTTCCATCTCTTCTTTCAGAGCCCGCTCATCCCGTGGCCACCCGAAGGCATCGCGACGCATCGCCGCGAGGAATATTCGAGGCAGCCGAACCAGGCGGGTCAACGGTATGCGCACCCGTGCGGCTGAGATGCGGATAATTCCTTCGTCATCGCCGGCCAAAAGCAAGGAGACGGTGATGTCCTCGAACCCGAAGGCGCGCAGCGCCCCTTCCGTCACCCGTTGGGCGGCCATCAGGTCAAGCGGAAACGGCGCGGGATAGTGCTCGATCAAGTCGTCGCGCACGAAGCGCTGGATCCGCCCCCGCACCGGCGCATGACCTTCCGTCGGAGCGAGGGACGTGGTGATCGAGCGCGCCTGCAAGAGATAGAGCTCATCGTCAGCGAACGCCCACTCGACATCCTGCCCGCCGCCATAGTGGTCTTCGATCTGCTCACCAAGATCCAGCAGCCGCAACAGCTGCTCTTCGGTCACGCTCGGGCTTCGCCGGGCCCCTGGCGACACCTCGGTGGTGACCGTCGCTCCACCCCGGGTGGAATCGATGCGGGTCTCCTTCGAACCGACGCGCGCGGCAACCACCGCGGCAGGGCGACGGGACAGCGTGAAAGTATCGGGGGTAACCAACGCCGCCACCACGCTCTCCCCCAGGCCATAGGACGAGCTGGCCAGCATCGTCGCGTCATCACCCGTCACGGGGTCGCGGGTGAACAGCACCCCGGCGGCCTCGGCGTCGACCATCTTCTGGATCACGACGGCGAGGGCAAGGTCGTCTTCCGCGATGCCCCGCTGCCGCCGATAGTCGACCGCCCGATCCGTCCAGAGCGACGCCCAGCAACGACGCACCGCGTCGAGCACCGCTTCGATACCCAGCACACCCAGATAGGTGTCCTGCTGGCCGGCGAAGCTCGCATCCGCGAGGTCTTCCGCGGTGGCCGACGATCTGACCGCAACAGGAAGCTCACCGAGCCGGACATAGGCCTTCGCGACCGCCGCGCGCACCGAGTCTGGCATCGGAAGCGCCAGGACACGTGTCCTCGCGGCCTCCGCATCACCGCGCGCCGCGTCGTTAAGGAGCTCGCGCGAGATCTTACCGGTAGCTTCGCGATACGCCGTCGTGCTCACGCAGAAACCGGGCGGGACGGGCAGCCCGGCTCGCACGCACTCCCCTAGGTTCGCTCCCTTTCCACCTACCCGATCCACATCGGCGGCGGTGATCTCGTTAAACCAGACGATCACGAGCACTCCCATCCTCTATAGCTGTAGAGGAATAACTCTACTCTATAGTTGTAGAGGATGGACGAGGTGGGACGAAGGAGAGTGATGACCGGGCGTCGCGCACAGATTGCGGAGGCGGGCATCCGCCTGCTCGCCACCAGGGGAGTTCGCGCACTCACCCACCGCGCCATCGACGAGGATCTCGGACTCGCGCCGGGATCCACCTCGTATTACGCGCGCACCCGTCACGACCTCATCACGCTCATCGTCGAGCACTTGTCCCGCAGGGCGTTCGACGACCTGGCGACGCAACAGTTCCCGCACCCCTTGACGCCGCAAACCGCCGCTGCCGCGGTGGTAGCCGCCCTCGACGCCACCATGGCGCGAGCCGACGACCATCGTGCTCGCCTGATCCTGCTCCTGGAATGCCGCGGCGATCCCGAACTCCAGGCCGCACTCGCGACCCGCCCGCGGGTGAGGGAAAACTTTGTCGCCGCCGCAGCCGCCATGCTCCGACGACTGGGCGCGACGCGCGCTGAGGCCGATGCCCACGATCTCGCCGGCTTGCTCGACGCTCTGCTTATGCAGCGCATCATTCGCACCGCCGCTTTCGACGAACGCGAGGTCATCGCCGCCTACCTCACGGGACTTCCCAAGAACACCCGCGGGTAGCCCGTTATCCGGACGCCGCCGCACCCGTCGTCGGGGACACGTGGATGGCGGTGGCGATGGGGGCGCTGAGCTCGATCGTCTCAGACTGGTAGCGCACGGCCATCAGTCCCATCGAAGACATCGCACTGCTCACCTGGAGGACGGAACCGACGGCAATCGAGCGGTCCGTGAGGAACCGCAGGATGTCGGAATTCGCGTCCGAGACGCGCACGATCTGAACCGTCTGCCCCGTTTCGCAGGACGTCAGGAGACGTGCGGGGATCGCGCGGGGCGATCCCTGCCGGGGAATCGGGTCGCCGTGCGGATCCACATCGGGATAGCCGAGCACGGCATCGATGCGGTCGATGAGCCGATCGGAGGCGGCGTGTTCGAGCCGGTCCGCTTCGTCGTGCACTTGATCCCACGGAAAACCGAGCTGCTCGACGAGGTAGGTCTCGAGGAGCCGATGCCGCCGCACCACGGCGAGCGCGATGCGCTCCCCTTCGTCGGTGAGGGCGATGGCACCGTAGGGCTCGTAGTGAATCAGGCGCTCCCTGGCGAGCTTCTTCAAGTTCGCCGAGACGGTGGACAACGTCACCCCCAAGGACGCCGCGAGGTCAGTGGTCGTAGGGCGACGACCGTCGTCAGGCCATTCATTGGCCTTCCAGATAAGGGTCAAATAGTCCTCAGCCACCCGAGTGACCTCATGACCAGCCACCTTCACCATCCTGCTCCACGACGATTGAAAATCGGCACGGATCTCTTTCGGTATTGCGTGCCTGCGATCAGCTTCACAGGCTCCCGGCGGTTGTGTCCACCCGCACTCGGATGTGTGGATCCACGAACTTTCCACACCAGCCATGGCCACCTTGCCAGCTACAGAGTAGGTAGACCATCCCCTGCGGAGCGGCTCTTCGAGGCCGACGAGGCCAACACCTCCCAGAGCCCCTTCCAAGTCCGATGTGTGGATGATCACACCCGGAGTTATGCGTAGACACACCCGTTTTCGGGCCTCCAGGGTGGTTGCCATGTCTTTGTGGTCCGTCCTCCTCGTCGGCGTCGGAGTCTCTGCCGACGCGTTCACCGCAGCGCTGACCAGCGGGCTCCGGATGAGGAGATTGAATTACCGGCACGCGGTGATCATCGCCCTCACCTTCGCCGCGTTCCAAGCCGTCATGCCCTTGCTCGGCTGGGGGCTCACCTCGCAGTTCGCGCACTTCCTGCACCCGATCGATCACTGGATCGTCTTCGGGCTCCTCGCCGCCATCGGCGCGAAGATGATCTGGGACGCCTTCAGCTCTCACGACGGAGACGGCAAGGAGGACGCTCGCCTCGGAATCCGTCGCCTGATCCTGCTGGGTATCGCCACCAGCATCGATGCCGCCGCCGTCGGCGTCTCCTTCGCCGTGCTCGACGTGTCCATCATTCAGGCCGTCCTCATCATCGGCGCCGTCACCTTGCTGTTCTCGTTCGCCGCCGTGCTGATCGGCCATTGGGTAGGGGTGCGCTTCCGGCGACCCGCCGAGCTCGTCGGCGGCCTCGTCCTCATCGCCATCGGCACCCCGGGTGCTGCTCGAGCACCTGGAGATCATCGGCTAAGAGGCGCCACCCATCCGCGGAACCTCTCGGGGTGAGTACCGTACAGTCGGGACCTGGGATCTCGTGGCACAAACCATGAGCTACGTCGCGACCACCATGCTGAGCAGAGAGAATCACCTATGAGCACACCTCCGAGCTTCACCGGCCCGAACCGTACGGGCGAGACACAGATCAACTTTCTCTCCGCGATCGGTCGCAGAATCCTGCAGGTGGCCCGCGTCGAAGACATCACGCCTCGCTACCGGCGAGTCGTGTTGACCGGCGACGATCTGGACAGCGGTTTCCCATTCGTGCCTTTCGCACCGTCGGATCACGTCAAGCTGTTCTTTCCCAACCCGGACACCGGAGAACTGGTCGTACCGACGATCGCCGCCAAGGGATGGCACTATCCCGAGGGCGCGGGGGAACCGATCTTCCGCGACTACACCGTGAGGGCTTTCGACGCCGCAGCTCGTGAGCTGACGATCGACTTCGTCGTGCACGATCACGGCATCTCCGGGGTTTGGGCGCGCGAGGCTCGCCCCGGGCAGGAGCTGGGCGTACTGGGGCCGCGCGGCAACATCATCTTCCCGGAGGACTACCCCCGCTACGTCGCCGCCGGGGATGAGACGGCGCTCCCGGCCATCGCCAGGCTCGTCGAGGAGGCGCCCGCCCAGGCCTCGCTGCGTCACCGCGCTCATCGAGGTCGCCGATACTGGGGAGGAACAGCCGATCTCGGGACCTTCTTCGTTTGATATCCAGTGGGTGCACCGCGACAGCGCACCGGTTGGCGACGGGCACCTCAGCGCGCTTCGAGACCGCACCAGGCGCGATCGATATCGACCCTTCGGAGCAGGTCTTCGTGTTCGCCGCCGGGAGGCGAACGCCATGAAGCCCATCCGTCGCTATCTTCGCCGCGAACTGGGCCTACCCAAGCAGCAGGTCGACGTGGATGGTTACTGGAAGAAGGGCACCGCCAATCTGGATCACCACAGCAACGAGCTCGCTGACGACGACGAATAGCTGGGAAGGCCTGCTCAACGAGCACGCGAGAACGTGCGACGGTTGGTCGCCACCCACCTCGCGGACAGTGCGGCCATAGCGAGGATGGCGGCGGCACCGCCGAAGGTGACCCGCATACCCATTTCAAGCTGCTCGGGTGCCGGCAGGCTGACTTCACCGTTGGTCGCAATGGCCGCGAAGAGCGACCCCAGCACCAGGGTTCCGGCAAGAAGGCCCAGATTGCGCGACAACCCCAGTACGCCCGACGCGGTACCTCGGAATACGGCCGAGACACCCGACATGATCTGGGTGTTGTTGGCGGCCATGAACAGCTGATAGCCAGGCGCCAGCGTGACCGTGCCGACGAGGTATCCGAACACGCCCAGTACGGACGGAAGAAGAGCGAGCGCGATCGCGCCGATCACCATGATGCCGAGTCCCAGAGGAACCAGACGGGCGGCGTCACCCCGGTCGACCAGGCTCCCAGCGAGGGCACCCGCGAAGATCGAGGTCACCGGGGCTACCGCCATCACGAGTCCCACCTGTCCCGGACCAAGGCCCAGCGCGCCGGTGAGGAAGTACGGACCGATCACCAACGTGCTCATCATCACCATGCCGACGATCAGATTCAGCCCCGCTCCCGTGGCGAGCAGGCCTCGAGGCTCCGTGGCCTGCTCATCACCGGACTCAGAAGGCCTGCGCCGTTGCCTGCTCCCCCCGACGACCAGGCCCACCAGCAACGCGGCGACGGGCAGAGGGATCATGGCGAGGAAGACCGTCGGCCATCCCCCGATCCCGAGAAGCACACCACCGATGGCGGGACCGGCCGCGGTTCCTGCCGCCGTCGCCGTTCCGAGCAGTCCCATCACAGAGCCCGTGCGTTCGGGTTCGACGGAATCCTTGGCGATCGCGAGGGGCAACGTGATCATCGCTGCCGCACCGATTCCCTGCACCGCTCGAGCCGCAGCGAGCACGCCCAGCGTGGGTGCCATGGCGGCGACGAGAGCAGCGACAACGAACAGCGCCAACGCCATGCGGAGCACACGTTCGCGTCCAAAGATGTCCCCCAGGCGCCCCACGAGGAGGCTGGCGGCGGTCATCGCCAGCACATAGGCGGTCACCACCCACTGCGCATGGCCATAGGACCCGCCCGACCAGGCCGTGAGCTCTGGCAGCGCGACGTTGGCAGCACTGGTGCCCAACGACGCCGCCAGCACGCACAACGCCAGCATCACCACGCCCCACAACCCTGCAGACGGACGCGTCTCCGCAGCCTTCTTCGTCGCCCGACGGTGCCGGGCCGCCTTCCTCATCCACATGCGAATCAGCCTGCCCCGCATGCCTATCGAGCAGCAATGACAGTTGCTATTTTCGGGACACCGTGATGGACTCGACGATGTGTCATCAGCTTCCCCATCCGTTCTCGCCGCGTTGGAGAACGTAGGCCCTCGGCTGCAGGCCCTGCGTACGCGCCGCGGTTTGAGCCTGGCCCAGGTGGCGGCGAACACCGGCATCTCGAAGAGCACCCTCTCGCGTCTCGAGACCGGGCAGCGGCGCCCCAGCCTCGAACTGCTCCTCCCCCTCGCTCAGACCTACCGAGTGGCGCTGGACGAGATGGTCGGAGCTCCAGAGAGTGGTGATCCGCGCATCCGGCTGCGGCCCCGTCGTATCGCGGGTCGCACCGTCGTGCCACTGACCCGCCACGAAGGCGACGCCCATACTTGGAAGATCCTGGTTCCGCGTTCGCATCGCACCCCCGAGCTGAAGGCACACCCGGGGATGTCGTGGATCTATGTGCTCTCAGGCCCACTGCGCCTGATCATCGGCGAGAGGGAGATCCTGATGGAGACAGGCGAAGTGGCCGAGTTCGACACCAGCACGCCCCACTGGTTCGGCAGCGACGGGGTTCATGACGCCGAGATCCTGGCCATCTTCGGCCCCCACAGCGAACCTGCTCACTCCCGAGCCGCACGGGCAGCATCCGCCTGCGTGAACACCCACGCCGAGACCTGACCCGAGCAACACTTCTGACGCGAAAGTAACGCCACCTTCAAGTCTCTGATGCGAAAGTCTCCCATGGTCAGGCCCCTGATGCGAAAGGATGTGAGGATCCCATGGTCAGGTCCCTGATGCGAAGTATCTGTGGGTTCTATGTTCAGGTCCCTGAGGTGCGACGAAGGAGCCTCGAAGGGCGTTAAACGCAAGCGTTCGCAGGGACTGTGCCCAAAGGTCTCAGTTAACGCCCTTCGAGGCTCCTCGCAGAGCTCGTCACACCTCAGGGGCCGGACAATGGGAGACGCCACTCACTTTCGCATCAGGAACAACCCTTCGAGGCTCGTTCCTCGCTCCTCAGGGACCACCCTCGAGACGCTCGTTCCTCATACCTTCCACAACGGTCCACTGCCCAGCAAGGTTAATTCCGTCACTAGAGGGATTGAGGTCAATTCCGTTCAGTTGCTAACCCATCTCGGGTTAGTAAGGCTGGATCCGTCAGCATAGTGACGTCGGTAGCCTCGTTACACCGCGTCGGCCGGGATGCGTGACGGATTCAGCCTCGTTGACGACGTCACCCATCTGGCGAACCGCGATGCCCTACTCACCGTCAGGCGGCACAAGCGCAGCGAGAGCGGCAACGTGATGACGAAAGGCACGCCTTCCGGCTGTGGTGAGCCGCACCCACACGCGACTCCGCCCATCTCTGACGGCACGGCGCTGCGAGACATAACCTGTTTCAGAGAGCGCGGACAGTTGTTTGCTGAGCGCGGAGTCAGACGTATGCAGAAGATCTCGCAAAGTCGCGAACTCCTCTTCCGTAACCGGGTCGAGAAGCACACAGATCCGGAGCCTCGGGATCGGATGGACAACCGGATCAAGCCCGGACAATGAGCTCACATCACTATCCAACCTGGCTCACCTGACGCATCCACGAGCGATCCAACAGCGGACCCAGTACAACGACGACGGCGAATACAAGTACCGCCGCGATCAACGGCATCCACCACCAGCCGTACTCAACATAGGCCGCTCCCCCGAGACCACCGACAACGCCTGCCAAGAGCGCGAACCCGATGACCTGGAGCACCATCCGTACGGACAGCCTGAGTTTGCGAACCGCCACCGGCTGTATCCGCGCGGCGACGACCGCGATAACGATCGCGATCATGGGCGGAAGGATGAACTGGAGCACCGGCAGCCGATCCGTCACATAGGGCAGCAGCACGAAAGCGGAAAGGAATGCCCCGAACAGAACCCAGTATCCCCACGGCCGCCTCAGCCGCCGAGCATTGAGATGTTTGGCGGCGTTTACGGCGTCGAGCGCCTCCCTCGCGGCTGCGGCATCATTTTCCATAGGGAAAACTCTACCGCTATTTTTCCCTATAGGAAAGAGACAGCCCACTGGTTCCGCCAGTTCCCTACCGCACCGATGCGCGAGAGAGCGGTGTCGGGTCTACCGAGCCTCACGTCGCCGACGCAGGAGGCAGACAGCGGATCCCACAACCAGGATCCCCCACACCGCGATTCCGGCAGCACAACCGAGCGCAACGTCTGGGGTCCAGGCCGTCACAACGTGCCACGTCATACCCAGCAGCATCGGCAGCACCGCGAGCAGGGCGGTCACTATCACCGACGCCCCCAAAAGGACGGTCGCACCCCGTCCCGTACGGGGCCAGCCTCGACGGAGCCCGACGAGACCAAGGATCCCCAGCACCAGGGGCGCGAGCATCACCCAGGGCAGCGCAACGAGGAGGGGATCACCGGAGCGCGGTGAGACCCCTTCTCCTCGACTGAGGCGATCGATGTCTGCCACCGCCGCACCGAGGCCGGCCGCACGCGCCTCCGAATACCCGTTGGCCAGAACGATGATCGCACGCTCTTCGTCGGGGATGAGCATGAGATGGGCGAAGAATCCGGGCGTTGCGCCCGTGTGATGGATCCGGGTCGCAGCCTCGCTGTCATCTATCCGCCAGCCCAGGCCGTAGCCCGTAGCACCATCACCCCCAGTCCCCTCACTCCAGGCCAACGCCTGAGTCTCAGGAGAAAGCAGCTCCGTATCGAGTTGTGCTCTCGCGTAGGCTACGAGGTCGTCCATGGTGGACGTCAGATAGCCATAAGGAGCCCCAGACGGCTCCGCTCCGGGGGCGTATGCCACCGGAAAGCCCCACCACATCCGGGATCCCGGGGGAACGTCAGACTCCTGCCCATCGACCCACGTACTCCCTATTCCCAGCGGCTCCGTGATGCGATCACTCAGTTCGTCGGCGAACGAACGCCCCGTCACCTGCTCGACGAGCGCCCCCAAGACGAGATAGTTGGCGCTGCTGTACTGATATCGCCCGATCTCGCCGGAAGGGGCGAGCCAGCGCGCGGCATCGGTGACGGTTTCCTCCTCGTGATAGCGCTCCGATACGGCGAGACCATCGCTCGCCGAGTAACCCGCCATGTGTGCGAGCAACTGCCGCACAGTGGCGGCATGACTGAGCCACGGGAGATACGCCCGCGCCTCCTCGTCCAGGAGGATCTGCCCCTCCTCCACGAGTTGCAAAAGCATCGTGCTGGTGAAGGTCTTGGACACACTCCCGATCAGGAAGGGCGTATCCGCGGTCACCGGTTCACCCCGACCATCCTCACCGAAGGAATACATGGCGAGGTCGTCCCCCTCGATGACCGCGGCTGCAACCCCGGGAAGGCGGTTGTCTCGCTGCCATTGCTCGAGGTATCCCTCCACCGGCTCGACATTCGCATGGGCCGACCCCATGGTGCAGGAAAGCAGGAGCGCACCCAGACTCCCAAGCACAAAACGACGCTGATTCATGCCCCATCATAACAATATGACTGTACGGTTATTAGACTTCGCTCATGCCGCGCACCGCAGACCATGACGCACGCCGGGCACAGATCTGTCGCGGCGTTCACCATTCCGCCCTCCAAGTGGGGCTGGCATCGGTGACGGTGGCCCACGCCGCACGCGCTGCCGGCGTGTCGGTCGGCTTGGTGCAGCACTATTACCCGTCAAAAGAGGACCTGCTCGTCGATACCCTCGATCGGGTTCTCACCGACGTTCTGGCCCGCGTGGAACAAGCCACGACGTTGGCGGAGCAGCGCCATGCCCGCATCGAGCACATGCTGGGCGCCGGGATCGAGCAGTTACTGCCACTCGACCAGACGCGGCGCGAGGAGGCTTATCTCCGCATGGCATTCGCAGGCCTCTCCCTCGACCAGGAGGCGCTGCGTCCCCATCAACAGCGCTTCACCCAGACGCTCGTGGATCGGGCCGCTCGGGCAATCGAGAATGCGTTCACGTGCGGCGAGATCCCGGACCCGGATGAGGTCGATCCCCAGCTCGAGGCCTACGCACTGCTCTCCATGGCCGACGGTCTCTGCGGTCACCTCCTCATCGGCGCAACCGCGAGCGAGACCCACCGCACACGCGCCGTGGTGGCGTCGTGCATGAGCAGACTTTTCCCGGGTACGTGCGCGCATCGCGAATAGACCCAAAGCACACCAGCGATGACGATCTTGAGATCAGACACGGGCTATCGCGGAAGGCATCGAATGCCTCGAACGAAGGAATAGTGATGAGCATCATCGTGATCGGCGCGGGCTTGGCGGCGGCGCAGCCGTGACCGCACTCCGAGAGCAGGGCTACGACGGCAAGGTGACGCTTTACGGCGCCGAGCCTCATCTCCCCTACGAGCGACCGCCCTATTTCTTCACCGACCAGGACGACCTGGGAATGGAGTACGTCGGCAGCGGCGGCACGGGCCTTGCAGATCGTGCAGCCAAAAGAGCCGATTGGTCCTCGCGAGAGCCCCTCTCCCCCTTCCCCACTAGGTTCGACGTGCGGTCGCCGGAGCCGGAGATCCCCGGTCTCTCGGACCATCCGGAGTAGGCGACATCGATGATCGCCCCGACCGCACGTCGAGGGAAGGGATATCGATGAGGAGATCACCATTCATCCGCGGGGTGGCCATGGCCGCCACCGCCATACTCGCTCTCAGCGCCTGCACGAGCACACCGGACGGTGACACGTCGCAGGACCCGGTATCGGGCGAGGCAACCGGAAACATCGACGGCGGTGACAACAGCTACTCCACCCAGGAGATCACCGACGGCACCACCACCTTCGTGCACGTCGACAACCCCAGCGACGGCGCCACGCTGTCCTACAGCCCGGAATCCGGAGTCACTCTCCTCGAAGAAACCGACGGCGATCTCACCTACGCCTTCAAGGACATGAACGGCAACGGAACGCTCGAGGCCTGGGAAGACTGGCGCCTCCCCGCGGCCGAGCGCGCGGCGAATCTCGTCCCGTCGCTGGCAACAGAACAGATCGCTGGGCTGATGCTCTTCAGCGCCGGCGAGGGCGCTCCGGGCGACGGCCTCACCGACGCTCAGCGGGAATATCTCACGGAGAGCCATCTCCGCAACGTCCAGAACAGCGGAAACAACGACGTCACCAACAACGTGACCTGGGTCAATGAGATGCAAGCCTTCGTCGAAGACCTCGCGTCGGAAGACACCGCCTACATCCCGGTGAACTTCGCATCGAATCCCCGCTCTGACGGCACGGGTCAGGTGGCCTACTCCCAGGCCGAGGAGATGTCGCAGTGGCCATCGTCTTTGGGCATGGCCGCCACCTACGATCCGGAGCTGGTCACCCAGTTCGGTCAGATGAGCTCTGAGGAGCTCCGCGCGATCGGGATCTCGACGTTGCTGGGTCCGCAGATCGATCTGGCCAGCGACCCCCGCTGGTCTCGGGTCTACGGCACCTTCGGCGAGAACACCGATCTCGTTACCGAGATGACGGCCGCCTTCGTCGAGTCCTATCAAACCGATCCGGAAAGCACCGGCGCCGACGAGGGTTGGGGCACGGGCTCGGTCAATGCCATGATCAAGCACTTCCCCGGAGACGGCGCGGGCGAGGGCGGCCGCGAGTCGCACTACGACATCGGAAAGTATGCCGTCTTCCCCGGCGATTCCTTCGACGAGCATCTCGCGCCGTTCCTGGGCGCGCTCGACTCCGCGGCCATCATGACGTCGTACTCGATCACGCTCGACGGCGACGGCGAGCCGATGTTCAGCGACGAGCGGGGCACCGCCTACGTCAAGGACATCATCGACATCCTCCGCGAGGATCATGGGTACGACGGCGTGCTGGTCACCGACTGGGCGATCACCAAGGGCGGCGCAGGCGATCCGGAGGCGCCCTACGGCACCGCCTGGGGCGTCGACGAGCTCACCCCGGGCGAACGCCACTTCGAGATCTTGAAGGCCGGCATGGACATGTTCGGCGGCAACAACGAGCTCGAGCCCGTGATGGAGGCCTTCGATTACTGGCAGGAAGCCCATGAACAAGGCGAGCCTCGACGTCGACGCCCGGGCCCGCTTCGACCAGAGCGGTGCCCGCATCCTCACCATGCTCATCCGGGCGGGCCTGTACGAGGACCCCTACCTCGATCTCGACAGCTCGAAGCAGATCCTCGGCAGCACCGACAAGATCGAGGCCGCGTCGAAGGCGCAGGCCGACTCCGTTGTGATGGTGAAGAACGTCGAGGCGGCAGTCTCGTGCGAGGCTCCCGTCGACTGGTCCGATAAGACGATCTACATCCCGCGCACCTTCGACACCGGCATGGCGACGATCTGGGGGCCGGCCGTCTACAGCGAGGGGCCGGTGCTCGATCTGGAACTGGCCGGAGAGTACTTCGGTACCGTCGTGACGGACGAGGCGGAACTCGACGAGAACGAGCAGGTGGTCAGCTACACGGCGCCCGATCTGTCCGACGTCGACGCGGTTCTGGTGGGCATGCGTTCGCCGAACAACGGGATCTACCATGCGGCGCCGGGCTTCGACGTCGAGACCGAGGAGTACTACCCGATCACGCTGCAGTACCGCCCCTACACGGCCGACGGCGACAACGTCCGGGAGGTCTCGATCTCCGGCAATATCCTCGACGACGGCACGCGCGAGAACCGCTCGTACTTCGGCAAGGAGTCCCGCATCAGCAACGAGGCGGATCTCGATGCCTTCGAAAGGGCTGTGGAGGCCGTCGATGCGAGCGGTCAGGACATTCCCGTGATCGCCGTGGTGAAGTCGGTCAATCCCTTCATCCCTGCGGAGTTCGAGGAGAAGGCAGATGCCATTCTCGTCGGCTTCGGCGTCTCCGACCAGGCTCTCTTCGAGGTGGCGACGGGCGCCCATGAACCGGCCGGACGTCTCCCCATGACGTTCCCGGCGAACATGGATGCGGTTGAGGACTCCTTCGAAGACACGCCGATGGATATCGATGCGTTCACGGACTCGCAGGGCAACACCTACGAGCTGGGCTTCGGCCTGACCTGCGCGGGTGTCCCGATCGGGTAGCGATCGCTTACACATTCGGCACGCGCTCTCGCCCCTGTGGCGGGTGCGCGTGCCGAATGTGCATCGAGAATGACCTTTCATCCCTCACTGCCCTGCGGCGATCGGGCATTCCTTATGTTCAGATTGCCGTTCATCCACGGCTTGGGGATGCCGTGGTCCGGGGCTGGACCACATGCAGCGTGGCACTCACACGAGAGACAGGGATGTCAATGAG
The DNA here is from genome assembly GCA_041393555.1 of Tessaracoccus sp. Taxonomy (GTDB): domain Bacteria; phylum Actinomycetota; class Actinomycetes; order Propionibacteriales; family Propionibacteriaceae; genus Arachnia. The sequence continues at coordinate 190,107 of JAWKJW010000007.1, forward strand.
AAAATCACCATTCATACGCGGGGTGGCCATAGCCGCCACCGCCACGATCGCCCTCAGCGCCTGTACGAGTACGCCAGGTGGCGATGCGACCGACGATCCAACCACCGACGGCACAGCCGGGAACATCGACGGCGGCGATAACAGCTACTCCACCCAGGAGATCACCGACGGCACCACCACCTTCGTGCACGTCGACAACCCCGGCGACGGCGCCACGCTGTCCTACAGCCCCGAATCCGGGGTCGCCCTTCTCGAAGAGACCGACGGCGATCTCACCTACGCCTTCAAGGACATGAACGGCAACGGAAGTGTGGATCCGTGGGAAGACTGGCGGCTCGACGTGGAAGAACGGGCTGCGGACCTGGCTCCCCAGCTGACCACCGAACAGATCGCCGGGCTGATGCTCTTCAGCCCGTCTGAATACGCCCCGGGCGACGGCTTGACCGATGCCCAGCGCACCTATCTGGGCGAAGACAACCTCCGCTTGGTGCTGAGCGCCGGCACCAACGAGGTCGAGCCCAACGTCACCTGGTCCAACGAGGTCCAGGCGTACGTCGAGTCTTTGGCCACCGCAGAGACGCCCTACATCCCGGTGAACTTCAGCACGGATCCTCGCTCCGATGCCATGGGCGGATATGCAGGCACCGCCACCGCCGATATTTCGATGTGGCCCGGCAATCTCGGTTTGGTCGCGACCTTCGATCCCGAGGTGACGCGCCAGTTCGCGGAGATCGCCGGCGAGGAGTACCGCGCACTGGGCATCACCAACATCCTCGGCCCGCAGGTCGACGTCGCGTCCGACCCGCGCTGGACCCGCAACAACGGCACCTTCGGCGAGGACGCCGATCTCTCGACCGAGATGACCAAGGCCTACGTGGAAGGCTTCCAGACCAGCCCTAATGGCGACGACATCGTACCCATCTCCACGACCATCAAGCACTTCGCCGGTGATGCCGCCGGCGAAGGCGGGCGTCCGTCGTACTACGACCACGGCAAGTACTCCGTCTTCCCCGGCGACAACTTCGACGAGCACCTCGAGCCCTTCATGGGATCGCTCGACGCGATGGGGGCCATGTCCGCATACTCCATCCTCGTCGACGGAAATGGCGAGCCACTGTTCGGCGAGGACGGCGTCGGTGCGGCCTTCTCCAAGGAACTCATCGACATCCTGCGCGTCGACAACGGCTACGAGGGCGTCATCATGACCGACTGGGGCGTCACCGCAGGCGGCCCGACGGACCCCGACGCCAGCTGGTTCACCAACTGGGGTGTCGAGGAGCTCACGGTGGCCGAGCGCCACTTCCTGGTTCTGGTCTCCGGCATCGACATGTTCGGCGGAAACACCCAGGTGGCCCCTGTTCTGGAGGCCTACGACCTCTGGGCGAAAGCGCATGAGGCAGGTGACCTGGAGGTGGATGCCGACGCTCGTTTCGTCGAGAGCGCCGAACGGATCCTCGGCGTCATTTTCACCTCGGGACTCTATGAAAGCCCGTATCTGGATCTGGAGCATTCAGAGAGCATCGCCGGCAGCGATGACAAGATGGCCGCCGGTTTCGACGCGCAGAAGAGCCTCCGTCGTCCTTCTGAAGAATCTCGAGAACGCCGTCACCTGCAACGCCGCACCGGAGGATTGGTCCGACAAGACCGTCTACATTCCGGGCACCCATGGTGTTCAGCGCGTCGGCCTGATCAACGAGAGCGAGATGGAAGCCGGTCCCACGCTCGAGATCGACGCTGCTGAGCAGTACTTCGGAACGGTGCTCACCGACGAGATCCAACTCGACGGCGACGATAACGTCACTGGATACACCGTTCCGGATCTGTCCGATGTCGACCTCGTCCTGGTGGGCATGGATCATCCCAACAGCGAGGGTCAGGGCTACGACGAGGAGAAACAGGAGTACATCCCCATCTCGCTGCAGTACCGGCCCTACACCGCCGACTCCGACTCCGTGCGAAAGACCTCCCTCGCGGGCACCACGCTCGAAGACGGCACCAAGGAGAACCGCTCCTACTTCGGCAAGACGGCGTATACGAGCAACGAGGCCGACCTCGACGCACTGGAACGCGCGGCGGAGGCGATCGAGGAATCCGGGATCGACGTGCCGATCATCACCGTGCTGAAGGCCAGGGGGCCGATCGTCGTCGACGAGCTCGAGCAGCTTTCTGACGCGATCGTCGTCGGCTTCGACGTCAGCCAGGCTGCCCTGATCGAAGTAGCGCTCGGCCTCTTCGACAGCACCGGCCGCCTGCCGATGACCTTCCCCGCAAACATGGAGGTGGTGGAGGCATCCTTCGAGGACGTCTCCGGCGACACCGCCGCCTACCAGGACGCAGCCGGCCATGAGTACGCCTTCGGCTTCGGCCTCACCTGCGAGGGAACGCCTGTTCAGTAGTAAACCGAATGACGGTGGGGCGGTCGGCAGCGACGATCGCCCCACCGTCGCACCATGCGGGGCCTACGCTCAGGAGATCATCTGCCACATACATACTCTGCTCAACGGGGAGATCGACGGGATCGCGAACCCCACGTCGGTGGGCATGCGATCGCAAAGGCTCTACTTCGATCTCCTTCTCGGGGAGAATCGCTTCTACAAGAAGCACCGGGGATGGTTCAGCGGGCACGGGACCAGCGAGGCGATTCTGGACGGGTCGCGCAAACTCGACCTGTCCGAACCAATCGCCTCCTCGACGCGACTCAGAGCGATCACCGTTCCGCCCTTGGCGTAAGAAGGTGGGGCCGGACCGGATGCATCGCCGCGGGAGACTTGTCTCGATAGAGTCGGCAGCATGGATTTGGTGCAGAGCATTCGCGCGGGACAAGGCGGTTTCCTCCTTTTCGGGATCACCCCACCCAAGGCGTCGAATCCTATGGAGAAGCTTCACCAGATCACCGAAACGACGCTGACGCGCCTCCAATCGGCAGGCCCCGACGGTGCCGTGCTCTACGACATCGCCGAAGAGCAGGACCGCAACCCTGAGGCGCGACCGTTTCCCTTTCTGCCCACGCTCGACCCTGCCGACTACATCGCTCATTACCTCACGGGCTGGCAGAAACCCACCGTGATCTATCGCGCGGTCGGCAAATACACCGAGCCCGAGTTGCGTGCATGGATGGAAGCGCAGGACTCCGACCACGTGCTGTCGGTGCTGGTAGGGGCGTCGTCGAGCCAGAACCTCGGCGCCACATCACTGCGGCGCGCCTATGAGATCCGCCAGGAAGTACGCCCGGACCTGCTCACCGGCGCGGTCGTGATCCCCGAACGGCACACGAGCCGCGGGGATGAGCATCGCCGGATGCTCGGCAAACAGGCCTCCGGGGTGTCATTCTTCGTCAGCCAGATCCTCTACGACACCAACGCCGCGAAGAACCTTCTCGCGGACTACGTCGACGAGTGCGAGGCGCGCGGAGAGGAGCCCAAGCCGGTGGTCTTCACGCTTTCAGTCTGCGGCTCCGTGAAGACCCTCGATTTTCTCGATTGGCTGGGCGTCAAAGTTCCGTACTGGATGCAGCGAGACCTCAGACGTGCGGATAGCACGCTGGACGCCTCCTACGTCCAAGCCAAGGCGATCGCCGCAGACATGGTCCAATACGGTCGCAGGATCGGGGTCCCGATCGGGCTCAACGTCGAGAGCGTGTCGACTCGTCGGGTCGAGATCGAGGCGGCTGTGCAACTGGCTATCGATCTCCGCGCCCTCGTATCCCAACCGTGATCGCTGCGTCCCCCTGCGCTCCGGCATTCAGCCGCGCGACGAGCCGCCCCGGGAGCTGACCGTCAGCATCCGTTCGTCGCTGATCAGGATTCCCCAAGACTTCGCCTCGATAACCGTTCCTGCAGCCGTGGTGTAGCTCTCGACCCGCAACAACCACGTGCTGTCGGACGGGTCGAGAGTTGCCTCAGCGCGGGAAGAATCGGTAAACACGATCATCGCTTCCGTAGGCGCATCCGGAGCCGGCTGTGCATCGGCGAAGGCTAGGCGAGCGCCGGGAAACAGGTGGGTGTTATCAGCGTAGAGCGTGCGCACTTCTTTCATCACGCGAGATTACATTGGCAACGAAGCCGCCCGTCGGCGAGCGCATATCGATTTCCGGGATTGTCGTCTTTTTCCTATCCCGCGCCCGTGCCGCGCCATGAGACTGGCGTCCTAGGAGGCATCATGTTTCAGGCTTTCGCTCATCTCAACTGGCTCGCGCTGGGGCTGGCTGCTCTCGCCTACTACGTGCTGGGCGCGCTCTGGTTCACCCCACTGTTCGGCAAGCTCTGGGACCGCGCTATCGGTCGTGCCCCATCCGCGGAGCGACGCTTCGGGCTCGACTACTACATCGTTCCGCTCGCGAGCGCCATCCTGGTCTCACTCGCGCTCGGAGTTGTCTTAACCATCCTTCGCCCCAGCAGCCTGGAAGAGGCGACGTTCGTCGGAGTGCTCATCGGTTTCGGCGTAGCATTCGCGGTGTCCGTGAACAACGCCCTAAGCTTGCGATTAAACCTTGACTGTGCGGGTTCAGGCTGTTTTCTTGATGGCGGGGTAGCGGGTTCGTGGTCCGGTGCGGCTGCCTTTGGGGCGTCCTGGACCGGCTCGGCTGGGTTTTGGTGGGCTGGCGGGGGTGCCCAGGGTTGGTGTGGTGCGGCGAAATCCTCGTCGGACTCGTGCTGGGGTGAGGCGTGTGGATGGGAGGCGGCGTTCCCAGGGCAGTCGTTGGTCTTCGACGAGATCGCGGGCCAGGCGTAGTTGGGTGTAGGCGGCGATGATCACCCAGGTCCAGCGGTCGGCCTGGTCTGGTGTGCTTAGCCGGGGTGTTCAGCCCAGGTGTTCTTGACGAACCGGAAGGTGTGTTCGATGTCGAAGCGGCGCAGGTAGGCGCGCCAGCACACCTCGATGTCGGTCTCATCATCGGTACCAGCGGCGACCAGCAGAGAGGGTCTTCTTGGTCCGGCTGGTGGGTTTGGGTAGGTGTTGCACGTGGACGCGGACCACGGTGCCGGACACGATGGGTGGTTGAGCGAAGCTGCGCCAGCGGCCACGGCACCCGAGTCTGGGGTGTAGGTGATGCCAGGCATGGACCTGCACGGTTCCGTAGCGATCATCGTTGGTGAGCGACTCGTGGTCGGGGACGGCCAGGTGCTGGGGTCGGCGCAGCTGAACCGGTTCCCGTGGCGCCTGGGTCGTCCGACCGTGCCTGGCTCGGCTGGTGCCGCCCTGGCGTAGAAGACCCGATCGTCACGGATGCGCACCACTAAGGTCGCGGCTTGGCCAGCTAGTTCGTGGGTCAACGCGATCAGGTCGTAGCCGGCGTCGAAGACGAATAGCGGCATGGTGTGGACCAAGCGCTGCGGGTCGTGGAGTCGGGTGAGGAACTCACGTACCTGGGTCGCGGTTGCTATCACCTTGTCAGCTGCCGGGCCGATCCGCCGCGTCCATCGGCGCGGTCCAGGAATCGTTTGCCCAGTCCAGCTGGGTGATCCACTGATAGGACCAGCCGGCCACGATCGGCTGGCCGGCCAGATGCTTGGAAGCGGAGTAGTAGAACCCGCGGCCGGGAGATGTCTCGGCGTCACGACGAGCCCAGGTGGACTCATCGACGGCGAAGACCAGCGGCCAGTCGGCCGGTCAGTGCGCGGCCAGCAGGTCCTTCATCGCCGTGGCGTCGATATGACCGTGGTGCAGGGCCTTGTAGAGGCTGGGAACGTCTAAAGCATGGCTCGGTGCTCAACATCGGCATCGAGGACACCGACCCCGGGAACGACAACATCGCCTCGCACAACTCGAACCCGGCATCGGCCCACCCGGTCCAGCAGCGGTGGAAACCGGCGCGGAAGTTGCGCAGCGCGTGGAGCGAGTCGGTGCTGCCGGGGGAGTTATCACAGGTTATGTTTGCTCCATGATGACCACCTCGTAACAGACAGTAGTAATACTGTCTGTCATGATGGCGGAAAATCGACACGCCACGCCCAGTACGCCCGCAAGGAGAACCAGATGCCGTGCTCACCCCAGCAGCGGCTGCAGCTACCAGCGCCGCTACCAGGAACTGGCCGACCAACTCGCCGAGGTTGGCCTCATCGCTTCGGGATCCATCACTTGCCGACACACCCGTTGCGCCAACCCGAACTGTCGCTGCCACGCCGACCAGCCCCACGGCCCCCTGGCAATGGACCGCTAAGGTCAGCGGCAAGACCGTCGCAAAAGACTCACCCTGAGCAGGCCCAGCGCTACCAACAATGGATTGACAACGACCGGCGACTACGCGCCATCATCAACCAGATGCGACACACAGCAGACAAGGCCACCGCACTGATCCTCGAACACCCCGAACTCGACCCCAAGGTTTAATCGCAAGCTAAGAGCCTGCTGAATAATCCGCGCGGCGTGGTGCGCTGATCGGTGGGTCTTGAGATCCTGTGGGTGTGCAGGGTGAGGCTGATCGGCAGCGTGAGTTGCTGGATGTGGAGTCGGTGGCCGGGCATCTGCTTGAGCCGGGCAGTGTGTATGCGCTGTTGGCCGGGCATCGTGATCGGTTGTTTCCGGGTGAGTTGTTCGCCGACTTGTTCCCCTCGGGACGGGGCGGCCTTCGATCAGGTGAGGTGGTCGCCTCGGTGATCGTGCTCCAGGTGTTGTACGGGCATCGGACCGTGAAGCGGTCGATGCGCTCACTTTCGATCTGCGGTGGAAGGCGGCGTGCGGGTATGCGATCGACGCGAAGGGTTTCCATCCCTCGACGTTGACGTACTGGCGGCCTCGGCTGGCTGCCAGCGACCGGCCGCAGCGGATCTTCGATGTGGTCCGCGAGGTGATCGTCGAGACCGGCGCGGTGGCGGGCAAGACTCGACGCGCACTGGATTCCACGGTCCTTGATGACGCGGTCGCCCGTCAGGACACTGTGACCCAGCTGATCGCCCAGATTCGCCGGGTTGGCAGGGTGCTGGCGCGAAGGATCTCATCACCGCTGTGTACCCGACTTGGGCGTTGACCGGGCAAGGCTACGACTCTGCGGGGAAGCCGCAGATCGCGTGGAACGATCAGGCAGCCGCGATGAAACTCGTCTCGGCGCTGGTCGGTGACGCGCTGGCGTTGCTTGCCGCGCTGGATGTCGAGGCGATCACTGAGGCAGGTGGAAGCCTGCCGAAGCCATCGCCTTGTTGGCGCTGGTGGCCGGTCAGGATGTTGAGCCGGCCGAGGACTCCGATGGCACTGACGGCCGGTGGAGGATCGCGCGCAATACCGCTCCAGACCGGGTTATCTCGACCGTGGATCCCGACGCCCGGCACGCCGCACAAGACCCGCCAACGCCGCCAGGACGGGTTCAAGGCCCATGTGGTGGTCGAGCCTGACACCGGACTGGCCACTGAATGTGAGGCTACCAAGGCTGCTGGTGCGGCCAACGCGGACGCAGCGGTCGGTTCGAGACTGGTGACACAAGATGTCACGATCGTCGAGAGCGAGTCCGTCGAGGTACTGGCCGACTCGGCCTACGGCACCGGCGAGATGCTCCATGATCTCGATCAGAAGGGTCACGTCCCGGTGATTAAGCCCTGGCCACTACGACCCGCTGTTCCTGATGGGTTCACTCTCGATGACTTCATCCGTGACACCGATGCGGGAACCGTGACCTGCCCGGCCGGGAATACCCGCCCAGTGAGTCGAACAACACGGTCTCTTTCGAAACGGTCTGCACGGGCTGCCCACTCCGAGCACGATGCACTACCGCAGAGGGGACGCAAACTGGTGCTTCACGAGCACGATCTGCTTCACCGAGAGCCGCCAACGAGCTACCGACAAGGCCTTTATAGCCGTCTACCGCCAGTACCGCCCGATGGTCGAACGCACCATCGCCTGGCTCACCGGGGCGCCCGCCGCGTTCCCTACCGCGGTGTCAAGAAGAACAACCAGTGGCTCCACCACCGTGTCGCGGCCCTCAACCTGCGTCGACTGCTCGCTATGGGCCTCACCATCCAGAACGGAGCCTGGGCCATCGCCTGAACGGGTCCAGCTACCGGCCCGCACCGCCTGCCAGCCGACCGCAAGCAGTCACCGACAGGCAGACCAACCCACGGCCGTGCTCACGAATACTGACTCAACCACACCCTCGAGGGCCTTGGAATCGTTTCCCCGGCCAGTCACAACATCACACCCGCCAGACCACGCCTTATTCAGCACCCTCCTAACCCCTCACACCCCGCATCCGTATCTGCTGGGCGTGGTTACCGGGGGCTATCACCTGGTCGGCATCACCGGGGTTTCAGCGATCATCGGCGCATTCCTCGTCTAGGAAGCGGCACTGCTCGGTGCGGAGACGACGTGTCGTTTCGCGGTGACCGCAAGCACCAGAGCCGATCCCAGCAGCGACCCCTCCCCGGCACCGGCGATCGTCGGGGCGGGCGCCCAGCCAGCGAGCCCTGCCCAGAGTGCGACCGCCGCGGCGACGACGCAGCCAAGCGCCGTATACCGGAGGATAGGCGCGCTGAACGGACGCACGAACGGCAGGAAGTGGACGCCGACGACGAAAAGCACCCACGTCGAGGTGTACACCGCGTTGCCGGTACCGGAGAGCACGAAGACACCCAGCAGGATGAGAACCACCTCAACCACCACTGCTGACCAGTAGATCTTCCTGGCGCGCGGGTCCGTCGCGAGGGTCGGCGGAACGGGCACACGTCGCACCATGACGATGGCCGCAACCAGCATGAGCGCCGCGGCTCCCATTCCGAGACGCAACCACCCCTCGATCTGTGCGCCCTGATGTCCCCATCCGAACCATGCCAGGCTCGCCAGAGAGAGGATGACCGCCATGCTGAGGCGATCTTTCGCCCGTACCGCGTGCGACGATGCGAACTCATTTTGCGCCGCGGGCTTGGGGCTGGTGGGTGCGCTCTCGGTCATGATCGCTGCCTTCTCTCTGGTGGTCATATTTTGACTGTAGTTTACTCTAATGAATATAGTCAATAGGGATATAGTCAACGGAGGAAATGACTTTGGGAGGTCGGCGGATGACGGAGGAGCACGAGCGTCCGGCGCGACGTCGCTACCGCTCCACGGTGCGCGCACAGCAGGCGGCACGCACCCGCGAGGCCATCACACAGGCGGCACGCCGACTGTTCGACGCACACGGTTTTGCCGCAACAACCATCGCCGCAATCGCCCACGAGGCCCAGGTCTCACAACAGACGGTGTACGCCTCGTTCGGCAGCAAGCAGGCCCTGGTCAGGGCGATCGTCGAACAGATGGAAGAATCCGCCGATGCCACAACATGGCGGGAACGAATCGCCAGCGAGGAGAATCCCGAAGCCATCCTCGCGGCCTTTGCGCAGTGGACACGGGCGTTCTTCGAGGCGAGCAGCCCCTCATTTTCGATCGCCCAACAGGCCGCATCCGAACTCGCCGATCTCGCAGCACAGGGCGACGCGCACCGGCGCCAGGCCCTCGAATCCCTTATCGCGCGACTCGCCGGCATGGGCGCCCTTCGCACCGACCTTTCCGAACAGAATGCTGTGGACCGGGCCTGGCTCCTCACCGGCATCCATACCTATATCGACGCGACCATGCGGTGCGGCTGGGCACCCGCGGCATACGCCGATTGGCTGACGGAGACGTTGATTCAGCAGATCCTCACTTCGCAGCAATAAGAGCTCGATCCGCTGGACGAGTGGCACCTTTCAGGAAGAACAGCGCGACAGATGCCAGCACCAAGACGATGCCGCTAACCGCCATGCGGATCAGGTTGCAACCCTGCCACTGCGCCGAGTACATCGCCCATACCGCCCGTGCCTCATCGACCGTCGCGAACGCTTCCCGGGCACGCGCACGGCGTCATCACACCACCTCATATCCGAACCAATGGGTACGATTACTATCCATCGAGCACTACCTCTCCCGTCTCCACCAGCTGGGACTCATCCACGCCCCCGATCCGAGCGACGCCTTTCGCCTGTTCTACGGTCTGGTCATCCAGGACGCACAGATCCAGGGCCTCCTCGGTGCGCCGCGGCTCACAGCAAGCGAGCGACGGGGACGAGCGGAGCGGGCCGTCGATCATTTCCTCATCTTGACGACCCAGGCCACGAGGACATGACGACACCGGTCGCGGAGTGGTGGACCCACACCCTCGGCTTCGGCCTCCTCGCTTCCGTCGCCTGCGGAGCCGTGTTGATCGCGGTCGAGTTCCTCGCCCCGTACGCCTTCTTGAACGATTACCCCGAAGACATCCGCCGGGCCGCACCTCAGCCGAGCCCCGCTCAGCGACGCGCTGGCATCGTCGGCGGCATGGTGTTCGTGATCTCCTTGCTCGGAAGCATCGGCGGGGTGGTCTGGATGTGGGGAGCAACGCACCCCGATGCGGGATTCATCGAGCTGGCGCTCATGGCGCTCGTCGTGAGTGCGATGTTCGCCGCATTCGACATTCTCATCGTCGATTGGCTGATCATCTGCACCTGGAGACCCCGCCGCTTGGTTTACCCCGGCACCGAAGACTGCGAAGGCTGGCGCGACTACGGTTTCCACGTCAAGGAGCAACTCCGCCCTCGCGCACTCCTGGTGCTACTGGGATCGAGCGCCGTCATCGGCCTGGCCGTCTGGTGGATCACCTCGGCCTGAACCCCACAGCTCTATCTCAAGGTTCCATCGGTACAATCACCGTCGGTTCCGATCCCGAGAGGGACTCCCCCACCTCATGCGACGTTCACAAGAACAGCACAGGAATCGCACAGAGTCGGTTGATGAACTCTTCATTACCGGGCCGAAGGGCTCAGACGTGAGGAGAGAAAACATGAAGAACCACGCCAAGAAGATCGCCGCCGGGCTCGTCGCCTCGGTCCTCCTGTTCACCGGCTGCACCGCGGCCAGCGCCACGACGAGCGATAGCGTCTCGTCAGACTCGAACGTCACGATTGCCGCGACGGCCACAGAGACCAGCACCTCCGATTCGCCCGAGGCGACGGCCGCCCTCTCGGAGGCGACGGCCCCCACGATCGATGTGGACTGGGACAGCTTGCCCACCACGGAGGTGACCCTCAACGACGATGGCCTGGCCATCTCCGAGGCAGGCACCTACGTGCTCACCGGAACCTCCGCCGGGCAGGTGCGAGTGGACACCGATGGGTATGTGAGGATCGTCCTCGACGGCGTGACGATCGACAGCGGAGAAGGCGCCGCGATCCAGGTGGACAACGCCGAAGCGACGATCCTGGAGCTGGCAGAAGGCAGCGTCAACACACTCTCGGACGCGGCGACGCGTAGCGACGAGGAGATCGACGGCACGATCTACTCCTCGGATGATCTTCAGATCACCGGTAGCGGAACGCTGAACGTCACGGCCAACTTCGCCGACGCCATCGTCGGCAAGGACGATCTCTGGATCCTGTCGGGCACGATCAACGTGACCAGCGTCGACGACGGGATTCGCGGTAAGGATTCGTTGACGATCGAAGGTGGCACCATCGCGATCGACGCGGAGGGCGACGGCCTGAAGTCGAGCAACGACACCGACCTGGGCAAGGGTGTGCTCACCGTGGCGGGCGGAGATATCACCATCGTCTCCGGCGATGACGCGGTCAAAGCCGAACAGGCGATCTTGCTCGCCGGTGGAACCATCGACGTCGTGGAGTCTGTCGAAGGAATCGAAGCCCCGGTCATCGTGATCGAGGACGGCGACATCACCGTCAATGCCTCCGATGATGGGATCAACGCGTCAGCCTCCGACATCATCACCGACGGTTTGAGCATCACGATCAACGGCGGCACTCTCAGCATCACCATGGGCGCCGGCGATACCGACGCCATCGACAGCAATGGAGATCTCACGATCAACGGCGGCATCATCGATATCACCGCGCAGTCCGCGTTCGATTTCGACGGCGCGGGCACCCTGACCGACGGCACCATCACCGTTAACGGCGAGCAGGTCACCGAACTCACGAACCAGATGATGGGCGGCGGCCCGATGGGAGGTGGCCAGATGGACGGCGGTCGGATAGGCGGCGGCCCGATGGATGACGGTCAGATGAGCGACGCTCCAGGTCCCCGATAATCTCTCCGATCCACGCGGCGAAAGGGGGTCCGGCCACTGGCCGGCCCCCCTTTGGGACAGGAAGGTGAGCGGCGGGGACCCCTTGCCAGGTCCCTGATACGAAAGTATGTGTTGTCTCCCATTGTCAGGTCCCTGATGCGAAAGTGTGGGGGAAACCCAATCACTGGTCCCTGAGGTGCGACGAAGGAGCCTCGAAGGGCGTAAAACGGAAGTGGGCACAGACTCTGCCAAAGCCCTAGTCAACGCCCTTCGAGGCTCCTCGCAGAGCTCGTCACACCTCAGGGACCGGTGATTGGGTGCTGATGTCTCACTTTCCTGCCCCACGGTGGCGGCGAAGCAGCCCGGAAGCTGAGGTGGGTGTCAGGTCCCTGATGCGAAAGTGCCTGACGGTATCCCTTGGTCCGGTCCCTGAGGTGCGAGGAACGAGCCTCGAAGGGCGTAAAACTCAAGCATTCGCACAGACTCTGCCAAGGGTTCAGTTAACGCCCTTCGAGACGGTCGGCCTCATGGTCGTAGGACTCCGTCCCAGTCGAGCGTTACGCCTGAGCGAAAAGTACGATTCTGGCTAGGAAGGGCCACTCGCCGAACCTGCTGACATCTGCCGGAGTTAGACCAGGTACGCGCAGATCATGCTGGTGCCGAACAGGACGAGGAACCTGCCGATCGCCTCGGAGATCGACGGGACAATGCACCCCAGGCGGGCGAGAGCGGTGAGAGGTGAAGCCGTATGCACCGCGGCAGCGAGGCTGACGTAGAACAGGGCGTTCTTCGGGTTCAGCTTCATAAGGGGCAGTGGCCGATTCTCGGCATCAGACACCGCAAAATCGGCCATTGGCCGATTTTCCTTGTTGTGGAGCGCGGAGCATCGATGTGCGTTACGGCGGAAGCGGTTAGCGTATTGGCATGGATCGATTCACCCTAGACGAGCTCCTGCGGCTCGAGAACGCCGGATGGCAGTCGCTCTGCGAATCAACGGGTGGGACCTTTTATGGGAAGCTCATGATGCCGGACGGCCTGTTCGTCCTGGTTAACGGCATGACGATGACCAGGGACGAGGTCCGTGCGTCGCTCGACGGGGCACCCGCGTAGGCATCCTATGAAATCACCGATGCCCGAATGATCGACCTCGGCCCAGACGCGGCCACACTCGTGTACCGCTCATCATCGTCACGAGAGGGCCTGTCTGAGCCGTTCAGAGCCTTGAATGCGAGCACCTATCGGCGTATCGATGAGGAGACGCGGTTGGCTCTCTACCAGCAGACGACCAACGCACTCTGAAACGGGTCGAAGTATTCGTATGCCGAAGCAGATTAGCATTGAGATTCTGCTCTGGAGTTCAGGATGGATCACCTGACCCGAACCAGCTCCGGTTCATGCACCCCACGGACCCCGTGGGTACACCTGGCAGATCTCGGGAGAGGATGAGGAATCCACCGGCGACGATAGGGGCCACGGGAGAACGCGGCGACGAATTGTTCCATTTATCGAGGCTGATTCCGTTCAGTCATGGGAAATCTGGGATTAGCCAGGCTGTGAACGTCACTATGCTGATGTCCATAACCTCACTAATCCTGGATAGGCCCGACGGCTGCTTGACCACACTGGAACTGGACGGGGCAAGCGTGTTCTTCACCGACGACTCGGCATCGAAGCTCACGGGAGCCGAAACTTTGGGAATGCGAACCCACCTCTACACAGACGTCCCGACGCTCCGAACGGAACTCAGAGCCAGTGGCATCGACGTGGTGTGCCGCAATGAACTCTGACGATGCTTACGAGGCTCTGCTCCACCTCGAGGGACTATCCGACTCGCAGTTGCGACGCCGTCTAGATCACTAGGCCAGGTGGACTCACCATCACGGAGATGTCTACTTTCGGACGACACGATGAAGAAGAGGCAGTCCGTAACCTCCGTGCATGGATGCGCGCCTCCCTGGTCGGTTTACTCGCTGCTCTGGCCTAGCACCGAGCACCCCGCGCCGCTATCGAATGATGCGATCGTGATGCAATGGACGATGTGAAAGGACGGGGACACGACGCGCGGATCGGCGGATCGCCCGTGTCCTGGTTCGTGGATGCGGCGGTCGGGGCGGTCATCGTCGTCGTGTTCTGGATACTGCCCATGATGTCCGCCTCCGACCTGAGCGCAGCGTCGATTCGGGCAGGAGTCTTTCTCGCGATCGTCGTGTTCACGGCCGTGTTGCTGCGGTGGCGATATCCCGTTCTCGCTCCAGCGGCGGCCTTGCTGGCGACGGCCACCGGCTGGGCGATGGGATTGCCGAACAGCGATCCGATGCTCGCCGCCGCGTGGTGTCTGTATCCGATGGCGCTGTGGCGAGGGGCTCGGGCGCGACGCGTCGGCCTGATCTCGGTGGGGGCGATCGTGCTCGCCTCGGGTTTACTGGCATTCACCTCCGACGACAGGTTCAACGCGCAGCGCGCCGTAACCGGGGTGGGGGCGATCGGCGTCTCGTGGTTGCTCGGCCATGCGGAGGCTCGGCGTATGAATCTTGCTCAGCAGGCGGTGGAGCAGCAGGCGGAGTTCGATCGGATACGCGCCCAGGAGGCAATGGCCCGCGAGGTGCACGACGTGGTGGGGCACGCGCTCAGTGTGATCAGCGCCGAGGCCGACGTCGCCCGGCATCTTCCAGACTCCGATGAGAATGAGCTGCGCGAGAGCCTGGCCGGCATCGAGCGGCGGGCACGCGGCGCGCTCGAGGATGTGCAGGGCTTGGTGCGGGCACTTCGCGCCGGCAAACAGGCCATCGACGATGCCGAGCACGGCCCGGCGAGCGAGACACTCCCCCGGCTCGCTACGGCGGCCCGTGCCACCGGTCTCGAAGTGACCACGCACATCGACCTGCCCGAGATTCCCATCGCCACCAGCCATGTCTTGATCCGGATCGTGCAGGAGGCGTTGAGCAACATCATCCGGCATGCCCACGCATCTCGATGCGAGATCGCGGTCTGGCAGGACGACGGGGCCCTGATCGTTCGCATCGACGATGACGGCGAGGGCCTGCCGTCGGCGCTGCGCCCTGGAAACGGACTGGTGGGAATGCGCGAGCGCGTCGAGGAAGCGGGCGGTCAACTAACCATCACGAACCGTCTGGACGGTGGCGCGCGCGTCCTGGCACAGCTACCGGGAGGGACGGCCCGATGAGCACCCCGATCACCCTGCTCCTGGCCGACGACGACGAAGACTTCCGGCGCATCTATCGAAGGCTGTTCGAGCGCACCGAAGGATTCCGAGTGATGGACGAGGCCGGCACCGGGCAGGAGGCGATCCGGAAGGTCAACGCCCTGCGCCCCGACATCGCCCTGGTGGATGTGCAGATGCCCGACGGGAGCGGTCTCGACGTGGTGCGCGGCGTCGCGAAGGCCCCCACCCGGGTGATCGTGTTGACCACCTTCGATCTGGACGAATACATCGCCGAAGCGCTACGCGACGGCGCCGCCGGGTTCCTGCTGAAGAACGCGTCCTCCACCGAGATCCTGGCGGCCGTCACCGCGGTCCATGCGGGTCATGGCTCACTCGCGCCGGAGGTCACCGCGAGGCTGATGGGTCAGTTCACCCAGCGCCCCAGACCCGTGCCGCACGCTTTCGCCGACGTTCGCCTGAGCGAGCGAGAGCTCCAGGTGATCCGACTCGTCGCGGTGGGTCACTCGAACCAGCAGATCGCCGACGAACTGTTCCTGAGCCTGCCCACGGTGCGCACCTACCTACGGCGACTTTTCCTCAAACTCGACGTGCACGACCGCACCCAGCTCGCGGTCCTCGCACACGAGGCCGGGCTGCTGCACGAGCCACGCTGACCTTCTATCCCGGGAGGATTGTCTACTTTCGGACGACACGACACCACCCCTTGTCACGGCACGGTTGAAGAGATAAACCACCCAACCGTGAAAGAAGGTTCGCGTGATCGAGATCATCGGGGTCACCAAGAAATACGGCCCGAAAACGGCCGTCGATGACGTCAGCTTCACCGCCAGACCCGGCAGGGTCACCGGCTTCCTCGGCCCCAACGGCGCCGGAAAATCCAGCACCCTGCGCATCCTGCTCGGCCTGGATCGGCCCACCTCCGGCGAAGCGCTGATCGACGGCAAGCCATACGCCACTCTGCAGGAGCCGCTGCGCACCGTCGGCGCCATGATCGACGGGGCCTCCGCGGTTCCCGAGCGCCGCGGCATCGATCACCTGAAGTGGATCGCCCAATCCAATCGCATCCCGAACCGGCGCATCGGCGAGGTGCTCGAAACCGTCGGGCTCACCGACGCCGCCAGAGTCCGCGTGAAGAAGTACTCCCTCGGCATGAAGCAACGCCTGGGCCTGGCGGCCGCGCTGCTGGGCGAGCCCCGCATCCTCGTTCTCGACGAACCCGTCAACGGCCTCGACCCCGAAGGGATCCGCACCGTGCGCACCTTCCTGCGTCGTTACGCCGACCAGGGCAACACGGTGCTGCTGTCCAGCCATCTGATGAGTGAGACCGCGGAGACCGTCGACGACATCGTGATCATCAACAAGGCCCGGATCATCGCCACCGGAACGCTCGACGAGATCACCGACGGGCACACAAACCTCGAAGAGGCGTTCTTCGCCTTGACCGGCACCCAGCCGGGGCAGAGCTGGTGAGCACCGTGATCACCATCATCCGCTCAGAGATCACCAAGATCCGCTCGCTGCCCAGCATCTGGATCGTCACCGCGGCCCTTCTCGCGCTCGCCGCCTACTTCCAATTCCTCCTGACCGATAGCATCCACGAGTACCTCAAGACGCTGGATGGCGACGGCATGCACTGGTGGTATCGACGCCCTGTTCCCGCCGACCTCTCCATCATGGAAGACATCAGCGGGACGGTTTTCGGTCCAGGCCTCTTCTTCCCCCTTCTCGGCGCGGTGATCGCCGGGGCGGAGTTCCGGGCCGGACAGCTGGGCGTAAGCGTCGTGGCGGTGCCCCGTCGCATCCGTCTGGTGATCGGCAAGATCATCGCCGTGACGTTCGCTGCGCTGGCGTTCGGTCTGTTGTTCTCCCTCATGACGCTGTTCTTCGCCTATCTCGGCATCAAAGAGTGGATGCCCGGCCTCATCTGGCGTCCCGAAGTGCTCTCCGGTCTCGCGGGCTCGGTGGTGTTCATCGTCGTCATGACGCTCATCGCGTTCGGGGTCACGCTCATAACACGGCGCACCATGTTCGGCATCCTGATCATGATGGGGTTCCACGCGATCCTGCTGACCCAGGCGTTCTCCGCCATCTCGCCGATTCTCGACGCCGTCACTCCGATGAGCGCCGCGCGCAACCTGTGGCTCCAAGCCGGAAAGCTCACCGACGTGGGTGGCGGTCCGCCCTTCAGCTCGAGTCCGACTGTCGCGGCAATCGTCCTCGCCGTGTGGGTTGTCGCCGTCCTGATCGGTGCGGTCGTCGCGATTCAGAGGAGGGACGCACGATGACCACCACCTCGCAGTTTCGCACGATCCGCACCCGCGACGTGATCGCCGCGGAAGTCACCAAGATCCTGACCCACCCGGTGATCCTGTACGCCCTGGGCGCTGTTTTGATCGCGAACATCTTCCTGGCCGTCGTCGCCTCGAATGAGGCCATCCGTTTCGGAACGGGCAACGACACCGCGCCCCTCTCGGCCTTCGCCGCGGTGATGTTCGCACCGATCTACGCCTTCCTCATCGTGCCCGTCTACGCGGCGGCGAGCGAGTACCAGGATGGCCAGGTCCGCATCTCACTCTCCGCGGTTCCGCACCGGGCGCGCCTCTTCACGGGAAAGCTCGCCGCGACGATGGCCGTGGTGGTGCCCGCAGCGCTGGTCGCTCTCCTCCCGGCACGGGTGATCCTCGGCCTGCATCACGGGCTCTCCACCCCCGATATGCTGGCGGATATCGGCAGATGGGTGGCTGTCTACCTGGCGATGTCGCTGTTCGTCTTCGGTATCGCCGGAGTTCTGCGCAGCACGCTCGCCCCCTTGGTCTTGCTCACTACCCTTGCGGTCTTCGTCAACGCCGGCTTCCTGCAATGGCCGGACGGGCTACGTCTCCTCCCTGATCAAGCTGCGATGAACGTCCTTGGCACCCCGTCGTACGAGGTTATGGAACTTCCTGCCGGCATAGCGACGATCGTCCTCACTGGATGGGCGGCGCTAGCAGTCGTCGCTTATATGGTGGCATTCCTAAGCAGGGACAGCTGAGTGTCTCTGGCCGTAGCGACGTCCTCGACAAGGATCGGTACCGAACTCACTCGCCGCAGTCACGGAACCGCGCGGTGAGGGTGGCAGCAACGAATGCCGCGCCTACCCAGAGCAGCAACCACAAGGCACTCGCGCCGGGGTGGCCAGGCATGAGGGAGCCAGCCAAGGCTGATCCCGCAGCGCCGGGCAGATAGCCGAAAGGCGGGATCGTCTGAGCCAGCAGGGGTGCGATCAGCAGTGATCCGCTGAGGCTCCCCAGCGCGACGACGACGGATCGACAGGTGAGCGTGACGGCCCAGGCCAGCAGGCTCAGAAGCGCCAGATAGAGCACTGCTCCCGTCGCGTGCGCGAGATCGCCGTCACTGGCCGGCATACCCGCAAGCGTGGCGACAGAAAGAAAACTCACCACCGACATCACCGCGAGTACCCCCGCCGCACCTGCGATGACGATCGCCTGAACCGCGACCACCGCCGCGCGGCGCGGCGTCGCCAAAAGCGTCGTCCGCCAGACGCCGGTGCCAAACTGGTGCCCCGCCGCAAGGCATCCCAGCGCGAGCATCGTGTATTGGAGAATCTGAACCACCTGCGGCAGAACGAACATCGCAGGAACACCGGCCACCTCTTCGTTACCGCGCACGAGAAGCGGCGTGGCTACGCTCAGAAGCACCGAGGCGCCCGCCAGCCACCGGCACCCCGGCATCGAGAGCAGTTTGTCGACCTCGAACAGCGGCATCCGCGTCATGAGTCTCTCCGAACCACGACCTCAGCCGAGACGATCATCGCTGCCGCAGCCCACAGCACCAGCGTGAGCATCGCGACGTGCACCGGTAGCGGCTCGATAGCCAGGCTGCGCAGGGCGACCCCCGAGCCTGCGAGATCCGGAAGATAGCGCGCCAGCGGCGTCACCCAACTGAGCAGGTGAGACAGCGGGAGCAGCGAGGACCCGACGACAAGCACCACCACGGGGACGACGACGGACCGTGAGATCCACGCGAGGGTACTGGCGAGTAGCGCGAACACCGCCCAGGTCACCATCAGGCTCATCGCACGGATCAACGCATCCGGACCCCAATCGGGAACGCCGATGGTGATGCGCGCCACCACGTACGAGAGAGTCAACGCGATCCCGCACACCACGGCGGCGCCGAGCATGACGAGCGAGCCAAGGGTCAGCACATGGATTCTCCGCGGGATCGCGAGGTGGACGGTGAAGCGTTCACAACCGCGGCCACGCCTGGTTGGTCCGGAGGCGAACTCCTGCGCGACGGCGAGCACACCGAACACGATCGCGCACGGCATCAGCATGTACACCTCGGCGAACCCCAGATCCACGGTGTCGATGAACGCTCCCGGCCGGCCTCCTGCAAGGTTGCGGGTGATCTGCGCGCTCGTCATCAGCGTCATCGCGGGGGGCACGGTCACAGCGATCAGCAGTGTCATCCAGACGGCGGGCATGTCGGCCAGTCGTCGCACTTCTGCGCGGATCATCGCAGCGCCCCGATCACACCTGCGGTACCCAACGACTCGGCCGCGAGGTCCACGTAGGCGGCTTCGAGCGATCCGCAGCGGTCCGCGAGTTGCTTCGCGCTCGACCGACTGACGAGGCGACCGCGCCGAAGGATCAGCACATCGTCGGCGACCCCTTCGAGCTCGGTGAGAAGATGGCTGGAGAGCAGCACCGCGCACCCCCGCTCAGCGCGCTCGCGCACGAGCGCACGCAGCCAGCGAATCCCGTCGGGATCCAGCCCGTTCATGGGTTCGTCGAGGATGAGGGCGCGAGGGTCGCCGAGCAGCGCTGCGCCGATACCCAGGCGCTGCGCCATGCCCAGCGAGTACTGACCCACTCGTTGGGAGGCCGCCGAACCCAGGCCGATCAACTCAAGCACCTCTTCCACCCTGCCGAACGGAATCTGCTGGCTGCGAGCGATCCAGCGCAGATGGGATCGAGCAGTGCGGGCGCGGTGGGCACCGGCCCCATCCAGTTGTGCTCCCACCACGGTGAAGGGCCTCGACAACCGCGCGTACGGGATGCCTTCGATGAGTGCCCTGCCCCTACTGGGACGGTCCAATCCGAGCAAGATCCGCAGTAGTGACGACTTCCCGGCACCGTTAGGCCCCACCAGCCCGGTCACCCTCCCAGGAAGAACCTCGACGGTGATGTTCTCCAGGATCGTCCTGCCTCTTCGCAGCTTGTGTATCTGGTCAAATGTGATCATGTGTCGAGTCTGCTCAGGAATCCCAGAGCAGTCATCGGCGCAGGAGACGAACTTGCGCACACCGTCTCCGCCTTCGCGATCAGCCCAGGGGGTGATGCCCGAGAATTCCCGGCTCACTACGATGCGTAGCATGGGTTTTTCGGGCACACCGACGGTGCGACGTCATTCGCTGCTCGGCTGGACCCCCATCATGCTTCTCGCGGCTGTCTTCGCGTGGACGGCGCTGGTGGGGATGCCCGCTCGGAGATGGCTGCTGCTTTTCAACACGCTGGTCGTGCTGGCAGTGATCGTATGGGCGGTGCTTCAGGCGCGCAGGGATCGACACCGATACGAAGAGGAACTGGCTCGTCAGGCCGCGTCTCATGCGCTCGCGCAACAGCGGCTCGATCTCGCGAGGGGCGTGCACGACGCACTCTCCCACCGCTTGGGGGCAATCACCATGCGCGCGGCACTCGCCCAGCGAATGCCCGATCGCGTGGCACCGGATGAGACCCTGAAACTGATCGAGACGATTTCCCGGGCCGCTACTGACGACCTGCGCGGCGTGCTCGACGCCCTCGGCGAGGCAGCGACCACCGACCACCACGAGGGGGAAACCGCTCCCCCACTCGACGCGTTCGTCGACATCATGGAGCGTGCCGGACTGACCGTGGAGCTGCGGATGAATCTGCCCGACACGCTGCCCTCGTCGATAGACCGCGCGGCGAGTTCGCTCATCCGAGAGGCACTCAGCAACTGCCTTCGTCACGCCGGACCGGTCAGGGCCACCGTCGAAGCCTTCTCCACCTCGGATGACGTGCAGGTGAGGGTCTACGACGACGGCCCTCAAACGACGTGGCGAGGAGCACCCGGCACCGGCCACGGACTCGCCACGCTGCGAGAGCAGATCACCGCACTCGGCGGGGAGATGGAATACGGCCCGCACGCCGGCGGTGGCTGGCAGGTGCAGGCCACACTGCCACTACGGAAAGCATCCTCATGATCCGGGTCCTCCTCGTCGACGACGACACCCTTCTGCGGGAATCCTTGACACTGCTCCTCGGGGCCGAAGACGACATCGAGGTCGTCGGCACCGCCTCTGACGGGGACGCTGCGATCGATTCGGCTCGTCGATTGCGGCCCGATGTCGTGGTCATGGACGTGCGTATGCCCGGCACGGACGGCCCGAGCGCGGTGCGCCAGATTCGCTCCTCAATGGGCGCAGACGCGCCGGTGATACTCATGGTGACGATGTTCGGCATCGACGCGCACGTCTACGAGTCCCTGCAGGCCGGCGCCTCGGGTTTTCTGCTCAAAGACGCCCCGCCGCAAGAACTCGTCGATGCGATCCGTGCCGTCTACCGGGGTGAGTTTCCCATGTCGCCGGCGGTGCTGAGACGTCTGATGGATCACTACGTCGACACCGCCCATCCCGCCAGGCAGACCAACAGCCGCGCGCTCGACGGGCTGTCGCCGAGAGAACGCGAAGTGCTATCGCTGATAGGACGAGGAAAGTCGAACAAGGAGATTCAGGAGGAGTTATTCATCTCGCAAGCGACGGTGAAAACGCACGTCTCCTCACTGCTCCACAAGAGCGGCGCTCGTGACCGCGCCGGCCTCGTGGTGCTCGCCTACGAATCAGGACTCCTGAATCCCTAGATCATCATGCTCATCAGGCGCCCTCAGCCTGTCAGACGGCCTCGGCGAGGGTGAGTGTGTATTCGGCGGCGAGCCTGACCGGGCCTTCGGTGGTACCGGCTGCTTGGACCAGATGCGCCCGCACCGCCTCGATCATTTCAGGCGCGCGGTCTGCCACCATCGCCGCCGACGCGACGTGAGAAGGCGAGTGCTCGAACAGGAATCGCACCCCTGCGTCAGGGGTATCGAACTCCCACGGCACCGCGTGGGTGCCCGACGACGTGACGGCGAATCCGGCGGCAGCCAGTCGTTCCGCCGCGACGTTGGGCCGGCCCCAGTCCATAGGAGATGGCCCACCGGATGACTCCGGCATGAAGTCCATCATCACCGCGGTCATCTGCCCCATGTAACCGTCGGGGGTCCACGCGGTGAAGGCGAGCCGCCCGCCACGGCTCAGGCACCGGCGCGCCTCGGCAAGTGCCGTGTGGGAATTGGGCGCGAAGATCAGGCCGAAAGATGAGGCGATCGCATCGAGGGAGCCGTCGGCGAACGGCAAGGCGTCCAGGGGTGCTTCGTACCAGTCGATCCCCAGTTCACGCGTCTGCTCACGGCCGTGCTCGATCAGTGCAGGGGCGATATCAGCGGCTCCGACCAGCCACCCCCGGCGCGCCAGCGCCATGGCGACCGAGCCTGTGCCTGCGGCGACGTCTAAAGCTCGTCGGCGCTCACCGTCGCCGACGGCATCGGCAAGCCGCTCGGCGGCGGGGCGTAACCGTTCAGCCAGCTGTCGGTAATCGCCGAGTGCCCACATGTCCGCCACGGATCGGCGGTGCTGTTCATCCATGTATCTCATGCTCCCTTCGTGGTAATGAGTCGCCACCGTGAGGCTTCGACTCGTTCGGTCCAGTAGCGGGCGTAGCGGCCTCAGACATGGGGCAAGCTCCTTCGCGACGGTCTAATGAGAACAATTCTCATCTTATCGGTATCGCCGAGCCCACAGCCACGAGTCCGCCCGACCCATGGGAGCAGATTCAGTCGGAGGAATGAGCATCACCCCACGCCAGAGTGGAGCAGTACGATCGGGGCACACGGGCGCCGTCGCCCGAATGCGCTCAGCGAGCGCGGAGCGTGCATCAAAGGAGAGCAACCAGATGAGACCACTTCGATACTCGATCAACATCACACTCGACGGTTGCTGTCATCACGAGGCAGGGATCCCGCCGGACGAAGAGTCAATGCACCACTGGACCGCCGAGATGGAACGAGCCGACGCCCTGCTCTTCGGCCGGGTGACCTACGAGATGGAGTCGGCGTGGCGGAAGCCCACCACAGGTGCGTGGCCCGATTGGATGACCGAACGGGATGTGCCGTTCGCCGAGGCCATCGATCGGGCTAAGAAGTACGTCGTGTCGAGCACCCTGAACAAGGTCGACTGGAATGCCGAGCTGGTGCAAGACGACTTAGAACAGGCAGTTCGACGTCTTAAGCAGCAGCCTGGAAAAGGTCTATGGGTGGGCGGAGTGAGGTTACCCAGGGCTCTCGGCTCTCGCGGACCTGGGATTGATCGACGAGTACGAGTTCCTCATCCAGCCGGTTATTGCCGGGCACGGACCAACCCTGCTCGCCGGCCTGCGCGAACGCGTCCCACTGGAACTCGTTTATCGCAAGGAGTTCCACTCGGGAGCCGTCGTGATGCGATATCGGCCCACACAAGTTTCAGCGTGACGCGCCGCGCTTGCCGTCGATCATCCGCGAGCCGTCACGGCGCCTCAGTGCCGCGGCGTCCCACGATCAGACCATAGATGAGGAGGACAACGATCGATCCACCGATGGCCAACAGCCAGGTCTGGATGGAGAAGAACTCCTCGAGGCTCGCATTGAACAGCAAGCTGCCGAGCCAGCCTCCCACCAGCGCGCCGATGACACCCACGATCAACGTCGCGATCCAGCCACCCCCCTGTCGCCCTGGAAGAATCATTTTCGCGATCGCTCCAGCGATCAAGCCGAGCAGAAGAAAACCCAAGAAGCTCACTAGCGGTACTCATTTCTACGTAGATCGGTCGATATGGGAAGGGTCGCCCGTGTGCATATCCACGGCACGACCGAGGGGTAGTCAGTCGCCGAGATTCTTCCCTGCGTCCTTGATCTTCTCCGCCGCCTGCTTGGCGTCGCCCTTCACTTGCTTCGCCTTGCCCTCGGCGATCTTCTGATCGTCGTCGGTCGCCTTGCCGACCATCTCCTCGGCCTTGCCTACGACCTTGTCCATACCGGCTGACATCTTGTCCTCGATACCCATGTTGGATTCCTTTCCCGAATCACGCTCTAGATAACTCACTCGATGATTTACTCACCAGGTTCTTTATTTTTAGCAGTCCCGCGCAGGGTAGAGCTTCACCCCAAAGGGTGAGAATTCTCAGACGTCTTCGACGACGGCCAGAACAGGAAGGTCTTGCTAGCTACGGTCGCTCACGCGATTCAGGTCAGTCGTCGGAATGCTGAGGGAGCATCCCGTGCTCAAGACCCCAGCGAACGGCCTGCGACCGGCGCTCGACTCCGATTTTCCGGTACGCGGAGCGGATATTGGTCTTCAGCGAGTTCATGCTGATGTAAGCCCGCGCCGCGATGTCGGCGTTCGTGAGGCCCTGCGTGATGAGGGCAATCACTTCAGCTTCCCTCACGCTCAGCCCGGCGGCCTGGCCCGGCCATTCCGTCTCGGGCAAGGACTCGTCGTCTGCCTCGCCCTGCTCCCTGTGCTGCACGACGGTCTCTCCTGCACCCACCCGCTCCAGCGCGGCAACAACGTCCGCTGCGGAGAGACGCTTGTCCAGATAGCCACGGCATCCGCGGCCGATGGCCTTTTCCACCAGCGCGGGTTGCATGTTCCACGAATACACCACCACAGCACCCGCCATGGGATCGGCCAGTACGGCAGCGATCGCCTCCTGATCCGCCTGCGCTGCACCGAACGTGTCGTAGAGAGTGAGATCGACCGGCTGATCAGCGGTATCCCTCACATCCTCCTCCACGATACGAAACCGATCCGTATACGGCTCGATCATCGAGCGAAGACCCGCGACGATCACCTCGAAATCGTTCAACAGACGCAGGCGCAGCGGTTCGGAGTTCACAGGACGAGTATAGAAAGACCCACCACACGCCAGGGCCTCGGCAAAGGGACGCGGCCGCGACCCTCGTTCCTCCTCCGACTTCGACATGCCCACGGCCAATCTGAAGGGTTCGCGGATCGAAGCTAGCCCCTCCCTGGAGCGTCGGAAGCATATTTCCACAACCAAAGAGCCCATGGTCTCCGCTTCGACCGGTAGTAGCCCGGCGTGACGCCCACGTACTCGCGAAACAACCGGATCGCATGACTAGGCGAAGCGCAACAGGTAGCTGCCGAGGAAGCTCAGCGCCGCACTGCCGAGCGGGCGCTGCGACTCCGCGCCCCCTACGGCCACGACTCCCATCACACCGGCCCTGGCCGCGACCGCCCGTGCCACGGTTTGTAACTCGTCCATTTCGTCGCATCAGCTGACGCCAACATCAGTGCAGTCGGGCGAGAAACACGGTCCGGACAGGTAGGCGCTTGACTCTCCCGTAAGGGGAGACGGGAGGCTTGAAGCATGTTGAACATCGGTGAGTTTGCAGGGCTGACAGGCCTGAGCGTGAAGGCACTTCGTCACTACGACGACAAGGGCATCCTGGTTCCCGCAGAAGTGGATGGGCGTTCCGGGTACCGACGATACGGCGACGAACAGGTACGCGATGGCGCAGTGATCCGGGCTTTGCGCGATGCTGGCGTGCCACTGCCTGCCGTCACGACCGAGAGGCACGCCGCTCTCGATGCCCTCGCCGCTCACCGCGCAGCTGTGGTCGATCAGCGTGCCCGGGAGGATGCCGCATTCGCTGATGCCGAGGCCGCGCTCCGCGCGTTCGCCGCCCCAGTCGCAGTCGAGCGGCGGCACTGCCCGGCACAGCCATTCGTCGGGCGCATCATTTCCGTGCCGGTGAGCGATGGGGAAGCGCTCACAGACGACGACGCGAATGAAGCCCTGAGTGGACTGTTTGAACAGTTACAGGCATCGGGGATCGCGCCAAGCGGCCAGTTCTGGACCACGCTCAGAACGAACGGCAACGACCGTATCGAGGTCGTGTGCTGTTGGCCTGTCACGCAGGCCATCCCCGCTGAGTGGGGATGCGAGGGCATCGTGCGCGGAGAACTACCCGAGCGTATCGAACTCGTCGCCGCGTGGCAGGCGACGCCCATGAACTCGCTACCGGAAAACGCCACACATCCGGCAGTGGTGGCGCTCTGTGATGCACTGGCCGAGCAGAGCATCAACCTCAGCCGTTCGGAAGTACGTCAGACCGTGATCGGTACCGACGAAAACAACTACACCGTCGAAGTTGCGATCACCGTGGACGAACGATGAACCACCGCAGTCGTATCGGGCGTCTCGTCAGCGGCTTTGCCCTGTTTGGCACCTTCTTGACGTGGCTCGTCCTGCGCGCTGACCTCATGGGGCTGATCGGACAACACAACAACCTGATCGTCGGACTCGTCCTCCTGCTGCGGACCGTCGTCGGGCGAAGCACAAGATCATGCGACCGAAACGGAAGCTCCCGGGATCGGTGAAGGGCGGCTTGTTCTGGGGTGAGGACTCCGATATCAACGGTGGTCACTGTGCTCGTCCGGGCTGGGTGGCGTTGGTGAAGGCGGGCAGCAGGATCGCGTCGATGAACCACGGGGCGTCATCCGGGTCGAGACGGTCGGCGCGGACTAGTCGATTCACCTCGATGACGACCTCCGTGCCGCGAAGCGCGAGGCGGAGTCGCAGGGCAAGACCGCGATCGCGGTCGGCTGGGACGGCCAAGCGCGCGGCGCGCTCGTGGTCTCCGATCAGATCAAGCCCACCAGCGCCGAGGCCATCACGCAGTTCAAGGAGCTCGGCCTCACCCCGGTGCTGCTGACCGGTGACAACCAGGCGGTAGCCGAGCAGGTCGCCTCCGAAGTCGGCATCGACCAGGTCATCGCAGAAGTGCTGCCGAAGGACAAGGTCGATGTCGTCACCCGCCTCCAGGGCGAGGGCAAGGCCGTGGCGATGGTCGGCGACGGCGTCAACGACGCCCCCGCCCTCGCGCAGGCCGACCTGGGACTCGCGATGGGCACCGGCACCGACGTCGCGATCGAGGCCGCCGACATCACCCTGGTGCGCGGCGACCTGCGTGCGGCGGCGGACGCGATCCGCCTCTCGCGCAAGACGCTGGGCACGATCAAGACGAACCTGTTCTGGGCCTTCGCCTACAACACCGCCGCGATCCCACTGGCCGCGTTCGGGCTGCTGAACCCGATGCTGGCAGGGGCGGCGATGGCACTCTCGAGCGTGTTCGTCGTCTCCAACAGCCTGCGGCTGCGCACGTTCAAGACCAGACCCCGCAGCAGGCAATGCTCCTGCACCAGCACACGAGCCCGTGCAAGCCTAAAGAAGAACCCGTCATCAAGTCAGCCCACAGCGGGGCGAAGCATCGATCCCGCGGGAGCGTCGTATTCGCGCAGACCATGCTCGTCTCAGCGTCACTCGGCTCAGGCGCAACACTAGGTGACCTGTCCGCGCGTTCACGCGGCGGCATGAGTCGCCTGAAATCGGCCCTCTGTGATGAGCCAGGTCAGCACCGCAGATGCAACAAGGACGATGGCACCGCTGGCGAACGCAGTGCTATAGCTTCCGGTGACCTCGCGGAGCACCCCACCCGCGAGGACACCCAGCGCGGCGAAGAGTTGGTGAATCAACCAAGTTGAGCCGAGGACGCTGCCCATCGTGGTGCCGCCGAAGCGATCTACGACCAGCCCTGTCGTGAGCGGGATCACGGGGAACGACGAGATTCCGAAGAGCACTACCCCCGCAACAAGGGCTGGCAGGCTGGGTGCGAGGGCGAGCAGGACGAACGCGGCGATTCGCACGAGGTGCAGCCAGATCAGGGTGGATCGCTTACCCCACTTCTTCGCGGCCCATTGTCCGGTCGCCCACATTGAGACGGCACTGCACGCAGCAACGAGCGCCATGAGCAGTCCACCAGTGCTCGCTCCGCCGCCAAGTTCGAGAGCCAGCTTGGGCATGTGCGTAACGAAGAGGTAGAGGGAGTAGCCGCATCCGGCGAAGCCGAGGCTAATGAGCCAGAACTGTCGATCGCCCAGGGCTTCGCGGAGTGTTGTCGCCGCTACAACTTGTACAGGTGCGCCGTCCGGTTCTATGCCAGCGTCGGCGGGGCTGTTGCGTGCGCCAAACCAGATCGCGGGAGCGACAACGACGAGCATCACTGCACCGAGTGCGATGAATGCCGTCTGCCAGCCGAACGCTGCGACGAGTACCCCTGCGAGCGGGAGCAGCAGCAGTTGTCCTGCGTTGATTCCCATTGAACTGATCGCCAGGGCCTGCGGGCGGCGCTGAGTATGCCAACGGGCCACGAGCACGGACGAGGGCATGGAGCTACACCCGGCGAACCCTATGGCGACGACAACGCCGAACAAGATGAGGAACTGCCAGAACTCGGTTACTCCGGCGAGCACGATGTAGGCGAAGCCCATCAAGACAGCACTGACCGTCATCACGGCGCGCGGCCCTACTCGGTCGATCAGACGACCCGCAACCGGCTGGAACAGCCCCCAAGCGAGCATATTGACCGCAACGGCCACGCTCGTCGCGGCCAGCGACCATCCGAAGCTATCCATCAGGGGCGCGATGAACTGGCCGATCGCCAGGTTCAAGCCGAAAGCTCCGGTGAGCGACACGAACGCGACTGCTGTGATTCGCGCACCCCATCTCCGGCCCAGTTGTGCGTCCTGGATACTCATCACATCCTCGCTTCTAACGGATGCAGTGACAAGCAACCGTTAGCACTATCTCAGCGGAATCTACTAAGGAAACGCTGATTTATTGACCGCGTGGGGCGCTGCTGGCTGGGAGAATCGGGGTATGCCTGGTCGTGATGTGCAGCAGCCGAGTTTCGTGGATGTGGAGTACGGGAACCGTCGTCGTCGGACCCGGCGGGATGAGTTCTTGGCGATGATGGATCAGGTGATCCCGTGGGATGAGTGGACTGGGTTGATCGTGCCGTTCTATCCCACGACCGGGCGTAGGGGTCGGCAACCGGTCCCGGTGGAAACGATGTTGCGGATGTACTTGCTGCAGGTGTGGTTCTCTTTGTCGGATGAGGGCACCGAGGACGCGATCTACGACTCGTACGCGTTCCGCACGTTCCTGGGGCTCGACTTCACCACCGCCCAGGTCCCGGACGCGACCACGTTGTTGCATTTCCGGCACTTGATCGAAGCCCACGACCTGGGACGAGAGTTCCTGGACGCCCAAACCCGCTTCTTCGAGTCCAACGGGTGGATTATGCGCGGCGGGTCGGTGATCGACGCGACGATCATCAAAGCTCCCAGCTCGACGAAAAACGTTGCCGGGGCGCGGGACCCGCAAATGCACCAGACGGCCAAGGGGAACCAGTGGTACTTCGGGATGAAAGCGCACACCGGCGTCGACGCCGGAACCGGATACGTGCACACCGTCACGGTGACGGCCGCGAATGCTGGCGACATCACGCAGGCGGCGAACCTGATGCGCCCGGACGACGAGGTCGGGTACGCCGATTCCGGGTACCAGGGCGTGCACAAGCGACCCGAGATCACCGGTGACCCCGACTTGGCGAAGATCCAGTGGCGGGTCGCGGCACGTAAGTCGATGTTGAAAGCGATGCCCGCGTTTGACCAGCACCTGGAGTCCAGGAAGGCGTCGGTGCGGGCGAAGGTCGAGCACCCGTACCTGATCGTCAAACGTGACTTCGGGTTCACCAAGACCCGGTACCGCGGGCTGGCCAAGAACAGCAATCTGCTTCATGTGCTGTTCAGCAGCGCGAACCTGCTGATGCGTGCCCGAGCGGTCCGGATAACCGGGGTGCCTGGGCGGTAGCCTGCCCAAAACCGGGCCGAACGGTCTGCGAAACCCGGGTCACCGGCCAAAACCAGGCAGTATCAGCATGATTCAACGCTGACCGATCGAGTGACATCGCACCCCTGCACCGACGTTGCCGTTAGATCAGCGCTTCCCTAACGGATGTCAAGCGATGCTACCGTTAGGAACATGAGCGAACGCGCAGGCACGACTCCGCCGGTTCCAGTAACCGGTGAGCCGCTCGCGTTGGAGCTGGTGAACACCACGTTCATCGACGGAGGCTTGCGCGGGCATCTCGTCGATGCCCTCTGCACTCCGGCGCATCTCGATGAGTGGATGACTAACCACCTGGAATGGTTCAGCCCGGATTTGCAGCCGCTGGCGTCGGGAGCTGTTTGCGACCAGGACGCGCTCGATCGGTTCCTCGAACTCCGTTCCGCGCTGCGCGCGTGCCTCACCACCGTTACGCTCGGCAATGCGCTCGACCTCGCGGCGACCATGATTGTCAATCGCTTTGCTGCGAAGGGAGCGTTCCGTCTCGAACTCATCCCCGGCGAGCCCGTCACCGTCCGCCGACGCTGGCCCACGAACGACCCTTGCACCATCGCACTCGCCGAAATCGCCACGGACGCCTGCGCCGTCCTTCTACCCGACCGAATCGGCAAGATCAAAGTGTGCCCCGCGCCAGGCTGCATCCTGTTCTTCGAGAAGTCGCACCCTCGACGCGAATGGTGTTCCCCGGCGTGCGGCAACCGCGTCAGGGTCGCCCGCCACACCCGAACCGCTAACCAAAGCCACATCACGACGGCAACAGGGAAGCCCGAGAGCGGATTATGAGCGAGCTAAAGCCGGTGAGTTCCGCGATCTGATGCTAGGCCTGCGATTCCGACGGCGGGGCGGAATGGTGATCTCGGAGCGGTAGCCGCGCAACACGGCAGGGGCGGCTTGGATAAACATCGTCCTGAATATTGGCGACAGCCGCTGACCTGGGGTCAGGTTAGCGGCCCTGACGGAGAGCCTCAGTCAGAGGTGTGGCCGGTCGTGGGCAACTCTAAGAGTTCAACCTGTTCGCAACTGGACTCGACATAGAACCTGCGGGCGTCGTCGGTGCGCAACAGCTGCAAGGCCAGGACGTGCGACCAGTTCAGTTTCGACCTGATCGCTTGATGGACTCAGGCGGTGAGAAACCGCCGCAGCTGCCGGTAGTAGCGTTCATCTGGGCCTTTACCATCCACTTCATGCTCGACGTCGTGATCTTGCCCTTCGTCTTCAACAGCGCCTGACCCAGGACAAGGACTGGTGCGGCGCTGCGGGAGAACACCACGATCGTCCACTTGCTCGCATCGATGACCCGCAGGGTTAGTCGAAGTAGAAGAGCTCCTCGAACCGGGTATCAAGAGCAACGCAAAGCACCAACGCAAGCTTTGCCGTCGGGTTGAACTGACCAGTCTCGATCGAGCTGATCGTATTCCGAGAAACCCCCACGAGCTCAGCTAGCGCTGCTTGCGACAACCCACGCTCAGCCCGGAACTCTCGCAGCCGGTTGCGCAGGATGAGCTCGCTATTCTTAGCGTTCTCGTCGCCCATGTTCGTCACCCCCTCGCTACCACGTCGAGACGACGTAACTGACCAGGAAGCCAATGGCGGCGAGCCCTGTCACGATCGCCGCGATGAGGTTGAAGCGTTCTCCGTCGGTCCGATACCGAGCGAACATGCCAACAGAGAGGAAGATGAAGCTCAACGAGAGCACATCGCCGACCGGCTGATCCTTGATCACCTTGTACACAGTGAGCGCAAAGCACGCAGCACAGAGCGCGAGAAAGCCTGATAGATCAGCTTTGCGGTTGATGAACTCTTTACCTTCGTCCTCCCCTGAGCCTCGACTCCTTCTGAGAATCTCATCTGCGTCCATAACAACTCCTTTCACCTCTGCCAAGAACACTTGGCGCCAACCAACATAGAAGTTGCCAAGTGTGCTTGTCAGTGTCTGCGCGCGGGCCTCGATGCTTGCGGTCGCTCAGCCCACACGTTCGGCACGGTCGTGCCTCAGGTGACTAGAGACGATGATGGGATCGACCGACCTCCTGGTGTCGCTCTCGGTGCACTCCCGCCGTGGTCTGACGGGCGACTCGTTTGGCGCGAGCCAGCGCGGTCTGTGCGGCTCGAGTGGCCATCCACGATCTCCTTCCAGCCGTGCTCGATCATCCCGTTCGCGATGATGTAGTCCGCATCGGGGGTGAAGCACTCGGCATAGGCGACCGCATCGCCCCAGCTATCGAGCATGTGCTGGTAGTGGGCGCGGATCGCCGCCTCGTCGGCGTAGCTGACCTTGGTGGTAGTCATGGGAAGCCCCTTCGTCTCATAGGGCCAGACGGACCCCGCAGCGAAGGTCATCGCAGGAGGCCGCAACACGGGATGTGTGTCTGGCGGAAATCCTGCGAGGCGAGCGGAAGACTCGCTAGAGGATCGATCACCTCGATCCCTTCGGAACCGAAGCTCCTAAACATTGGCTCCCGACCCCGACCCTAGCAGGATCGGTCTGGGCGCCACCCCGGCCCGCGTTCAGAGCGGTCCGAGAGTCCCTCCAATGTCGGCGTCTAGGTCGAGGGCTTCCAGGACGGAGAGCAGTTGTCTCTCCTCGTATCGGAAGTGGTTCTCCATCAGCGCGGCGATGCCTTCGAGATGCGCGTCGAGTTCGTCGGGGGTCACGGAGCGCTCTACAGCGGTGTCGAGGTCGCGCAGGAGGTGCCCGAGCATCGAGTGGTCCTGCTCCAGGTTGCGTAGCACCGGCGCTAGGTGCGGGTGGACGGCTTCGATGGCCGGGAACAGCGAGCGGTCCTCGCCTCGATGGTGGGCGTCGAGCGCGGTGCAGAACCCGTGGCAATACAACAACAGGTCTCGTGTCGCGCTCGTGGTCGGATCACCGTCGCGGACTGCTTCGCGGGTGACGTGCAGTGCTTCACGAAGTCGCGCGTGAACGCGGCGCAACTCGTGGTTCCAGGCGATCAGCCTGGTCGTCTCGCGCTCAGTCACGCGAAGACGAAGGATGTGACGAGAACATCGCCTGACTCCTTCGGTTCGGCGCCTCCATGCCTAACACGGTCTGCTACCAGCACGCGACGCTGAGACCGAGACTAGCAGCGTCTGAGAGCAGGCGCTTGACGCTCGCTGCTATGCCGGAGAACGTGATTCAGAGACCGAGTGCCGCGCGGCCCGCGTCGGTCATGCGACCCGCGACTTCGAGTTCGGCGGCGATGCGCCCAGGCGTTCCTCACCAAGGTCTACATCGACGAGGACAACGAACTGCGCGTCGAGCACAACCGGCCCTTCAAGATGCTGCTCGACCTGCAGGTCAACGCCAACGCACTGACCTGGACCGCAGACGCCGACAAGGGCCGAACCTCTACCAACATTGACGTTGGCAAGGGTTCGGGCCTTGCACGTGGGGTGGAGCTAAGGGGATTCGAACCCCTGGCCTCTTCCATGCCATGGAAGCGCGCTACCAACTGCGCCATAGCCCCGTTGTCGTTTCCGACTCGTAGAACTTTAGCGCATCATCGCGAAGATGTGAAATCGGCGCTGACTACGCACGGAGGTACAGGACGGGGCCGATCCAGCGCGCTGGATCGACCCCGTCATATGAATGTTGCGACTACTTGGAGGAACCCTTGGCCGACATGATCAGGTTCGCGACCTGAGCCACGCCCTTATCGTCCTTGGAATCGGCGACCCCGGCGATCTCGACATCCTCCGCGCGCAGCACGTCGGCCGTCTCCTCGTCCCAGCAGTACAACTGTACGCCTTCCCTGGGCCCGAGCAGGCGAAGGAACGATCCGGCCATCGACGGCGAGCTAAGCAGCACCGCGTCCCAGCGGGCGTCGCGCCAGCCCTTGAGCAACCACTGATCCACCTCGTCCAGATCGGTCGTGGTGTAGATCGGCAGACGCTCCACCTCATATCCCTTATCGCGCAGGCCATCCTCCAGCTTGGTGCTGAGGTGGTCGGGGCACGGAATGACGACCTTCTGCCCGTTCGCCTCCGGAATCACCTCGACGAGCCTGTCGGAGCTAGCCGTGCCTTCCGGCGCATAGTCGATCTTCTGGCCCGCATCGCGGAGCACCTGGGTGGTGGTCTCCCCCATGGAGGCCACCTTGGCGTCCGCGGGAATGTCCCATCCACGCTCGCGCATCGCCCATACCGTGACCGCCGACGGAATGACGATGAGATCGGCCGAGGCCAGGGTGTTGTCCGCGGAGATAAGAACGGGGCGCTGCAGATTGCAGGTGTCAACGAGCAGACCGCGCTCACGCAGCGCCCGCGACATCCGTCCCTCCTGGCGCGGCAGCAGCACGCGAGGCGCGTCGGCCGGCGCGGTATCGATCGATTCCGATTCCTCGTCGTGATGATGAGCCAGCACCGCAGCCTCGACAGCTTCGGGGCTCAGGAAGCGACCTGCGCCACGCCCGAGCATCATCTCAGCCATATTGGTGCCAACCCGCGTGGCGTGCAGCAAGGAGGTGGGCATCCCCAGCTCGAAGACGATCTTCTCCTCGCCATCGACCGCGAACACACCAGCCTTCAACGACAGCACGCCTTGCCTGCGGACGAGCGAACCAATGGGAGCCGCATAGGTGCTGCCCAACCTACCCAGCAGGCCGCGCTCAGCGGCGATGGCGATGCCTGTCTCCTCGTGATCGATGGCGGCCAGCGCCTCAGCCACGGCGTCATCGTCGGCACGGCACTCGATGGCGATAGCCCCCTGCCCCGCGGCCGGAAGGATATCCAGGTACTCGCTGACCCGGCCGAGAAGACCCAACCGCCCAAGGCTCGACGACGACACCACCAACGCGTCGAGGTCACCAGGCTGCACACGAGCGAGCCGCTCATTCAAGGTGCCCTCTACGTCCAAATAGATCAGGTCGTCGCGCATACCGCGCAGCTGAGCCAAACGACGAAGGGAGGTGACGCCGACGCGCGAGCGGCGCGGCAGCGCCCCCAGAGTGAGCCCGTCTCGGGCCACCAGCGCATCGCGCCAATCGTCCCGCTTGGGATAGGCCGCGATGCGCAGCCCCTCCACGGTCTTCTCGCCCAACGGGAGATCCTTGACAGAGTGAACCAGCACGTCCACCTGCCCGGATCGCAACGCGTCCCGCAGCGTGGAGGCGTACTCTCGCTGCGCCTTGATCCGCTTGGGCATGTGACTGGAGTCGCCCTCACTGCGGGAGATCACGAGGACCTCGACGTCGTGCCCCAGCGTGCGAAGCTGGGTTGCCACCTGATTCGCCCGCGCCATCGCCAGCGTGGAGGCCCTACTACCTAACGTGAGTTTCACTCCATTGTCCTTTCACTCAAGCCAACCCAATCATGGCAGCCGCCCTGGTCGCAGCGAGGGGCAGGGCGTCAAAAATCCGCTCCATCGATGTGACATCATGTGCTGCCGAAACAAACCATGCCTCGAAAGCCGACGGCGGCAGCAGCACGACCGACTCCCGCATGCCGTGGAAGAAGTGCGCGAATGCGTCCGTGTTCTGCGCTTTTGCCTGCTCATAGTTGACGACCGGCTCGTCCCGGAAGAACACCGAGAACAGGCTGCCCGCGGCCTGCACCACGTGCGGCACTCCCGCCGTGCTCAGCGCGTTACCGATCGCGGCCTGCAACTCGCGCGAGCGCTGATCGATGTGGGCGTAGACGGCCTCGTCGGCCAGCTTCAACGTCGCGATCCCAGCGGCCGTGGCCAGCGGGTTACCCGAGAGCGTCCCGGCCTGGTAGACCGGCCCCACGGGGGCGAGCAGCTCCATCACGTCGCGCCGACCGCCCAACGCCGCCAGCGGCATGCCTCCGCCAACCACCTTGCCGAAGGTGAACAGGTCGGGCACGTACCCGCCCTCGAGCCCCCACCAGCCGGCAGGGCCAACGCGGAAACCGGCGAGGACCTCGTCGATGATGAGCAACGCGCCGTGTCGTTCGGTGATCTCACGAAGAGCCGCGTTGAAGCCGGGCGCGGGCGGAACGACCCCCATGTTGCAGGGCACCGATTCCGTGATGACACAGGCGATCTGGTCGCCTGCTTCCGCAAAAACCTGCTCCACAGCCTCGATATCGTTGTACTCAACCACGATGGTGTCGCCCGCCGCGGCCGCAGTCACCCCGGCCGAGCCCGGCAACCCCTGGGTGGCGACACCCGAGCCCGCCGCGGCGAGCAGCGCGTCGGAGTGGCCGTGATAACAGCCCGCGAACTTGACGATCTTGTCTCGCCCGGTAGCGCCACGAGCCAACCGGATGGCGGTCATCGTGGCCTCCGTGCCGGTGGAGACGAAGCGCACCAGCTCGGCGGCAGGCACCCGGCCACGGATCAGCTCGGCAAGCTCGACCTCCGCCTCCGTCGGCGCGCCGAAGCTCAGGCCCCTCTCGGCGGCAGCCTGCACGGCCGCGATCACCTCGGGATGCGCGTGACCCAGCAAAGCAGGGCCCCAGGAGCCCACCAGGTCGACGTACTCGCGTCCGTCCGATCCCGTAACGTGAGCACCACGCGCAGAACGAATGAACACGGGATCGCCGCCAACCGAGCCGTAGGCCCGCACCGGCGACGACACGCCGCCGGGAATCACCGTGCGCGCCC
The DNA here is from genome assembly GCA_041393555.1 of Tessaracoccus sp. Taxonomy (GTDB): domain Bacteria; phylum Actinomycetota; class Actinomycetes; order Propionibacteriales; family Propionibacteriaceae; genus Arachnia. The sequence continues at coordinate 226,724 of JAWKJW010000007.1, forward strand.
GCTCGATCAATTCTTGGTTGGTGGTCATTCGGCTGATCGTCACTTCATCCACTCCGCTAATTCCAAAGCCCAATAGGTCAACACGATGTCGGCACCGGCACGAACGATGCTGGTGACTGATTCCGTGATCGCGTTTCGGCGGTCCAACCAGCCGTTGGCGGCTGCCGCCTCGATCATCGAATACTCGCCCGAGACTTGGTAGGCGGCCACCGGGACCGGCGAGGCCGCCGCCACGTCTGCCAGCACGTCCAGGTAATACCCAGCCGGCTTGACCATGACCATATCGGCCCCCTCCGACAAGTCGAGTTCGGCCTCGCGCAGGCCTTCTCGCCGGTTCGCCGGATCCTGCTGATAGCTGCGCCGATCGCCTTCCAACGACGAGGCCACCGCCTCCCGGAAAGGCCCGTAGAAGGCGGACGCATACTTGGCGGAGTAGGCGAGAATCGCCGCCTTCCCCTGCCCGGCGGCATCCAGCGCCGAGCGAATGGCCGCGACCTGCCCGTCCATCATCCCCGACGGTGACACGACGTGCGCACCGGCTCGCGCCTGCGCCACGGCCATCGCCGCGTAGCGCTCCAGCGTCGCATCGTTATCAACCCGGCCGGCGGCATCGAGCAGACCGCAGTGCCCATGGCTGGTGAACTCGTCCAAGCAGGTATCGGCCATGACGACGGTCTCGTCGCCCACCTCGGCGCGCACGGCCTGCAGCCCGCGCTGCAGAATCCCGTCCTCGGCCCAGCCGACGGAGCCTTCGTCATCCTTGTCGTCCTCATCCGGCACTCCGAACAGCATGATGCCGCCCAAGCCAGCCTTGGCGACGGCCGCCGCCACGCGGCGGATGCCGTCGAGGTCGTGACGCCGCACACCAGGCATCGATCCGATCGCGGCCTCGTCCTCACCGACGAAGACCGGCAGCACCAGTTGGCTGGGGCGCACCTCGGTCTCACGCACGAGGCGCCTCATCGCAGGCGTGGTACGCAACCTCCTGGGCCGAATCATCGCTGCTCTCCTCTCACTGCCGCCGCTACGGCGGCGATCAGTCCCTTCCCGTCTTGAGTCTGCGCCACCTGAGCCACGCTCACACCCAACCGGGCCAATTCGCTCGCACTCGGTGCCCCGAAGGCCACCACCCTGACATCGTCTCGCCATCCCAACAGCTCGCCGACCGCTCGCCCGATCGAGCCCGATGTGACGGCGACCACGTCGAAAAGACCTGCCGCCCAGTCGGCACCCACGGTCTCGGGGACGCGATCGGTCGCTTCCATCGTATAGATCGGAATAGTGGTGACCTGGTACCCCTTAGCCCTTAGCCCGTCGGCGAGGACTGGCGACGACAACGCCGAGCCGGGGATCGCAACCCGTCCGCGTCCGTTCGGAAACGCCTCGACCAGGTCGGCGGCGCTCGAACGCTCGCCGGGAACGAGGTCAACGCTGTATCCCACCTGCGCCAGCGCCTCGGCGCTTGCCCGCCCCACGGCGGCGATCTTCGCGCCGGCAGGAATCCACTGGCCGCGCCGTTCCAGTTCCTCGACGGTGGCCGGTGATGTCACCACCACCCAGTCCGCGTTCAGGTCGAGCCTCGCGTCGAGGGATACCCGACGCAACAGCGGTTCGGCGACCACCTCCGCCCCCGCGCCGCGCAAGGCGTCAGCCAGTCGGCCCTCCGCTCGGGGCAGCAGCACCCGCACCCCGGCGAGAATCTCTTCACTGCCCCACAACGAGCTGTCGTCGTGCAACTCCATGAGCCGGGACGGGCGGGAAGCCGCCAGAGGCGTGATGTTCTCGGCATCGGCCGCCAACAGTTGTGCCACCGCGACCGACGCCGCGTCGGAACCCAAATCGACGGCGACACGGGCCGCGCGCTCGCCATCCGTGGCGAAGACGCCTGCCTCCAGCATGCCCTCTGCCGCCAGCGCCGCAATAGGGGCCGCGCACCCCCCACCCAACCCGGCGAGCACTAACCGCTCCTGCTCGACGGCTGCTCGGGTCTCCTCGTGATCGAGCGCGGCGAGCGCGGCCCGCGTCACGTCGTCGTCTGCGCGGCATTCCACCGCCAGCGCTCCTTGTCCGGGCGCGGGAAGCAGGGGCAGGTAGTCGGTGATGGCCTGCGCCTTGCCCAGCCGTTCCAGGCCGGCGGCTGCCAGCACGACCGCGTCGAGATCACGCTCCTTCACCCGTGCCAAACGCGTACCGAGATTGCCCCGCACATCCACGTACACCAGGTCAGGACGAAGCGCCCGCAGCTGGGCCACGCGACGAGGCGAGCCGGTTCCGATCCGAGCCCCCGGCGGCAACGTCGCCAGCGTCAACCCATCGCGCGCGCACAGCACGTCGCGATGATCCGCGCGTGGGGGGACGGCGGCGATGACGAGGCCCGGCACCGGTGCGACGGGCAGATCCTTCAAAGAGTGAACAGCAAGATCGACCTCTCCGGCGAGCAGGCGCGTGCGCAGCTCGGCCGCGAAGACCCCCAATGTTCCGAGCGCCGTCAACGACCCACGCTCGACGTCGCCGCCAGTCTTGACGCGCACCAGATCCACCGGGTGACCCAACCCGCGCAATGCGTCGGCCACGGTCTCCGACTGGGTGACGGCCAGCGCCGACCCTCTGGTGCCGAGTCTCATGCCAATTCCTGCCTCACTGCTGCCACGATGGGCGAGATGCCATTGCCATCCAACCATCCCCCGAACACATCGATACCCGGTAACTCGGCCAAATGCTCACCGATCCTGGAGCGCTGAGCCGGAGAGATCCGCGTGGGCATGGCCGTCCACTCCTTGGCGAGGAAGCCCTGCACACTCGACATCGGGACGGTCTCTCCCAGGAACCCACTCACGTCCCTGAGCGCCTGCTCGCGCGTGGGAATCGCCTCCGGCGGATACGACAGCCGCAAGATCTGCGTTTCACCTTCGCTCGCCCAGGGCCATTTGGCGGAGTAGTGGGTCATGGCTTTGGCCGCGATCGACGAGGACGTGGTCCCCATCAATAACCCGGATCCGAGGCGCCCGTCGTTGACCGCCGGGTGGCGCAGGGCCACCAGCACCTGCCTCGCCACGTGCACGGGGGGCGCAGTGAGACGCAACCCCAGCTGTTCCAGCAGCGCCGTGGCCGTCGCGGCCTCCGTCGCGATCACGACGCGCTCCACCCTCAGCTCCTCATCGCCGGCGGGAACGACGAACTCGACCCCGAGGCGACGAATGGTGCCCACCGGGGTGAGGGTGCGGATATCTCCCCCCTTGGCATGAACGTCCCGGGCTAAGGCGTCGATGAGGGTGTACATCCCTCCCACCGGCTGTTCCACTGCCGCAGATCCCAGGCGCCGCAGCGCCGCCACGCCCCCATCAAGGTGCCCTGCACAGCGAGCGCCTCACGTAGTCCGGGAGCGAACTGCGCAACGGGCATCGCGGTGGGGGCGGCAGCGAGACGCCCCTGGCGATAGGCGCGACGAGCTTGTTCACCACCGCCGGGCCCATCCGGGCTGCGACGAGTTCTCCGACGCTCGCCGCCTCCGCGCCGACGCCGGAGTCCAGTGCGAGGTCGCGGCACAGCCGCGCGCGTTCCTCGTCGGTCAATACAGCAAGGGCGGGATCATCCAGGCTCGCGGGGATCCCCAGAATGCCTTCTGCCATCGGCACGATGCCATCAGGCCACCAGACATTCGGCACTCCCGCGGGAGGCGCCGTCCGAAGGCCAAGCTCCGCGCAGAGTTCGCCCACCACGGGAGTGCGGGTCGCGAAGGCCTCGGCTCCCGTATCGACGGTGATCGCACCCAGCGTGGCGCGAGCGATCATGCCGCCCAGATGCGCGGAGGCTTCGCATACCGTGACCTTCTGGCCTCGCGAGAGTAATTCCCGGGCGGCAACCAGCCCCGCGAGGCCGCCCCCGATGACGACCGCGCTCACAGCTCGTGGATGAGGGCGACGAGATCCGTGAGCACCCCGGGTCGGTGGTGGGTGGCACACCGTGGCCCAGGTTGACGATGTGCGCGGGTGCGGCGCGGCCCCGTCGCACCACGTCGCGCGCGTGGGACTCCAGCGGCACCCACCCCGCAGACAGCATGGCGGGATCGATGTTGCCCTGAAGCGGCAGGCCGGGCACCACCTTCGCGGCCTCATCGAGCGGTGTGCGGTAATCGATACCCAGCGCTTCCACCCCGCAGGCGGCCATGTCGGCGAGGAGATGACGCGTGCCGACGCCGAAATGCAGCCTGGGCACCACGCCCTGCACCGGTTCCAGCGCGGCCTTCGAATACGGGGCGACGCGAGCCACATAGTCAGCGCGCGACAGCGATCCCGCCCACGAGTCGAAGAGCTGCACCGCGCGGGCCCCCGCTTCTACCTGTGCGTGGAGGAACTCGCCGGAGATCGCGGCGCACCAGGTGAGCAGCCTCTCCCAGGCGACCGGGTCGGAATGCATCAAGGTGCGCGCCGCCAGGTGATCGCGCGACCCACGGCCTTCCACCAGATACGCGGCCAGGGTGAATGGGGCGCCGGCGAAGCCGATCAGCGGCGTCTCGTCCCCCAGTTCGGCCACGGTGAGACGCACCGCCTCCGTGATCGCCGACAGATCGTCGATGCGAAGCTTCGTCAATGCCACGACGTCCGCGGCGGTGCGCACGGGATTGGCGATGACAGGGCCGATTCCCGAGACGATGTCCAGGTCCACTCCCGCCAGCTTGAGCGGGGTCATGATGTCGGAGAAGAAGATCGCCGCGTCCACGCCATGCCGACGCACAGGCTGAAGGGTGATCTCCGCAGCAAGCTCAGGCATGAGGCAGGCGTCGAGAATCGTGGTGCTTCCGCGCGCTTCGCGGTACTCGGGCAGCGACCGCCCGGCTTGTCGCATGAACCACACCGGCAGCCGGTCGCTCCGTTCGCCACTCAGTGCCGACAACAACGGGGAGACAGGCGCGACATTCATCCCATAGATTCTGCCCTATTCGCGCGATGGTGGTTGAATAGTCCCTACTGTGACTCTCTTGGTTTTTTCCATCCAGCACGACCGGCATGGGTTGCCGGAGGTCGAACGAGCCAGCGTCGCGCTCTCCGATGCGCAAGCATGGCTCAGCTCGGCACCTCAAGTTCGCGGCGCTCTCGTCCTGCGTACCTGCAATCGGGTGGAGGTGATGTTCGACAGCGACCGCTCTCATAGCGAACTCCGCAGCCTGGTCAATCAGCACTTCGACCAGCCGCCTCAGTGGCAGACCTATATGGGCGAGAAGGCCCTCACCCATGTCTTCCGAGTGGCCTCCGGGCTCGACTCGATGGTCATCGGCGAACGCGAGATCGCCGGGCAGTTGAAGCGCTCCCTGATGGAGGCCAAGGAAGCGGGTCATACCTCCCTTCTTCTCACCACCGTGATCGATCAGGCGCTGCGCACTTCGCGCAAGGTCGCCAACCACACCGGTCTCGAAGGCGCGGGACGCTCCGTGGTGAGCGTCGGCCTGGATCACCTTGGCATCCACGACTGGCAGGACGAACGCGTTCTCCTCGTCGGAACGGGCTCCTACGCGGGAGCGGTGATCGCCGCACTGCGCACCCGAGGCGTGCAGCACATCACCGTGCATTCCGCCACCGGACGGGGCCAAGAGTTCGCAGACACGCACGGCCTGTTGCATGCCCCGTGCTTCTCCGGGGCACTGGCAGGCTCCACGCTGGTGGTCACCTGCCGGGGCCGAGGCGGATTCGCCGTGACCGCTGGAGATGTGGCCGCGCTCAGCCGCCCACTCCGCCTTCTCGATCTTTCCCTCCTGCGCGACGTCGATCCCGCCGTGGCCCAGCTTCCCGGCGTCACACTGGTCGATCTCGAACTCGTGCAAGACGCCGTCGAACCGCAGTGGGCAGCCGATACCGCGAGCGCCGAGCTCCTCGTGGAAGCGGGAGTGAACGAAGCGCTCACCAAACTGCGCTCCCGCGTGGTCGATCCCGCGGTTGTCAGCTTGCGGGAATTCGTGATGGCACTCGTCGAGGACGAGGTGGAACGCCTCCCCGGCCGCAACCTGACCCGCGAGGACGCCGCACGGGCGCTTCGACGATTGGCCACCCGCCTGCTGCACGTGCCCTCCTCCAGGGCACGTCTGGCTGCCGAGGAAGGTCGCACCGACGCCTACCTCGAGGCCATGGCAGAGCTGTATGGCATCGCCGTGCCCCACCCCGTCAAGCCTCTCGAAAAGTGCGAATGTCCGGTGACTGGGCTTCGCGTCAGCGATCTCGCCGTCACCCCGGTGCACGAGGAGGCCGTGTGAGCCTCGCTCCCTACACCGCCGTGATGTTTGCGTCCTACGGCGGCCCCAACGAGCCTGACGATGTCCTGCCTTTCATGCGCAATGCCACCGCTGGCAGGGGGATTCCCGACGATCGTCTGATGGAGGTCTCGCAGCATTACATGCTGTTCGGCGGGCGCTCCCCCATCAACGAACTCAATGCCGCGCTGATGGAGGCCGTGCACGGCGAACTGCTTCGGCGAGGTGTCGACGTGCCGGTCGTCATCGGCAACCGGAACTGGACTCCCTATTTCGCCGAGACCACTCGGCAGCTGGTCGACGACGGCCATACCCGCGTCCTCGCGCTGCCCACCTCCGCCTATCGCTCGTACTCCAGCTGCCGTCAATACGACGAAGATCTGGCGAAGGCTCAGGAAGAGGTTGACGGAGTCATCCAGTTCGACAAGATCGGCCCCTTCGCAGAGTCCGAGGCCTTCGTCGACGCACAATCCCGGGCGACCGTAGCCGGCGTACGGAAGCTGCGCGAGGAAATCGGCGACCGTGCCTTGAAGGTGCTGTTCGTCACGCACTCCATCCCCACGGCCATGAACGCCTGCTCCGGTCCGGGAGATCCCGAGCTGCGCTACGACGTCATGACCGAGCGCGTCGCAGCCCGTACCGTCGCGCTCGCACAAGCCGATCTGGGCGAGGAGCTCGACTGGGAGCTGACCTACTGCTCACGATCTGGTGCCCCCCACATCCCCTGGTTGGAGCCCGACGTCAACGACCTCATGGAGGAGCTCCCTGAAGGGCTCGGCGTCGTTACGGTGCCCATCGGCTTCATCTCCGACCACATGGAGGTGGCCTACGACCTCGACACCCAGGCCAAGGAAACCGCTGCCGCGCAGGGGCTACCGTACGTGCGCGCCGCCACCGTCGGCACGGATCCTGGCTTCGTCGCGATGCTGGCCGACAAACTCCTGGAACTCGCCGCCGTGGCCCGCGGCGAACTCGACGAGCCGGAATTCCGCTGCACCGCGCCGGGACACTGCCTCCCCCGCCCCGCCCACTGACACGCAAGAAGAGGACATATCAATGGTCAAGCATCCCGGACGCGACGAGCGCGATGAGCAAGACGTGGACCTGGAGGCGATCAACGCCCAGCCCTTGTACGCCTTGTACTCGGTGTTCGCCAACTCCACTCTGATCGATGCCGGCCTCGATGCCGCCGCTATCGAGCAGCGCGTCACCGACACGGGTGTGTCCATCCGAGGCTGGTACGACATCGGTGGCTTCCGCGCCGACGCCGATCTGATGGTCTGGACGCTGGCCCACGACCCCGCCGCCCTGCAGGCCGGCTACCACGCCTTCCGCAAGTCCGAGCTCGGCGTCACGCTTGAGCCCGTGTGGTCGGCGATGGGCGTGCATCGTCCCGCCGAGTTCAACCGCACCCACGTGCCCAGCTGCTTCGCCGGTTTCGCTCCGCGCCCCTGGCTGACCGTGTACCCCTTCGTGCGCAGCTACGACTGGTACTACCTGGACAACGACCACCGCTCCAAGATGCTCTACGAGCACGGCATGGCCGGCCGTGAGTACCCCGACGTGGTCGCGTCGACGCTGTCGTCCTTCGCTTTGGGTGACTACGAGTGGATCCTCGCCTTCGAGGCCGACGAGCTGCATCGCCTCACCGACGCCATGCGCCACCAGCGCGGCGTCGAAGCCCGCCTGCACGTCCGCGAGGAAACCCCATTCTTCACCGGCCCCCGCGTCGAGCTATCCGAGTGGATCTCCCGCCAGCCTACCTTCTCCTGACCGCCTCGTCCCGCGCTTAACCGCTTGTTATTCCACCGACTTCGGTGAAATAACAAGCGGTTAAGCGCCTCAGGCCGCTCCCCCTAGGCACCAGGTGAGCGACTTTGAGGTTGAATGCATCGGTTGCATCGGCTTCTGTCGGGCGGGTTCCATCACTTGTCCCAGGCGACGATAGGCGCTAGCCCATGCGAGGCCCGTTCTTCGTTCAGTAGCTCTTCGATCGGAACTGCTTGGCGGCGGTGTAGTCACGGCCGTCCGGCATCACGGCGATCGACTCTTTCAACGCCTGGTACCTGATCCGAGCGGACTCATCGCGGAGCAACTTGTCGCGAAAGAGACGCTGGTTGCAGTGCTCCCATTGGTCGGCACTGAACACGTGGAGGATGTGCGTACGCCGTTCAGCCGACCCACGCACATACACCCCATGGTTCTTTGGTCCGGACGTGTGCTGCATATAGCCCAGCGGGACGAGTTGCTCGCCCAGCCCGAACGGGTCGACGCGCTCACCAGCACGGGCGGCGAGATCGATGATCGGCTTCGCCAGCAAGCCGGGAACCGCGGTGCTCCCTATGTGCTCGATCGCATCCATTAGGTCGACCATGTGACCTTGGATGCGCTGCGCCTCACGCCGAAACTCTTCCGCCCAGGTCTCTTGATAGGGCTGCAGCTCAACCATCGCAGCACCTCATGGGAGATCCTCGCCACGGAGGATCGATCGGATGGGCGGCAGACGATCTCGTACAGCCTCGTCCAACTCGTCGAGGATCACCAGCTCCGCATCCTGTCGACGCAGTTCGACGCTGAGTGCCGTTGCCAACGTGCTCTTGCCCGATGCCTGCGGTCCGGCGATCACGACGAGCGCCAGCGGCACCGAGTCTGAATCCATGAGACCAGTCTGCCGCACCGCCCAGCGAGCAGGCTTGGATTCCCCTGCCGGCTCCACGAGCAAAGCGCTCGTCGCCAGTACCTCCGTTCCTCCGGTTGCTCCCGTTTGCCTGTTCTTAGATAGACATCTAAATTAGATACCAATCTAACTAAGGATGGATCATGGAGTCCCTCGACGAGCGCGTCGCACTGCTCAAGACGATCGCCGACACCACGCGGCTGCGCATCCTCGGACTCATCGCCGAGCGACCCCGCACCGGCGCCGAGCTCGCCGAAGAGCTGAGTCTCAGCGCACCGACGATCAGCCATCATCTGCACCGGATGCGCGACGTCGGCATCATCCGGGCTGAGCGCGACGGACAGAAGCGGATCTGGTCGATCAACCAGCAGTTGCTCGACAACGTGCATGCGCCGACTCCCACGACCACACCCGTCGATGCGGAACAGGCGCGCACCCTGCGGATCTTCTTCGACGGGGAGAGACTGCGTTCGATCCCCACCAAGCGCAAAGCCCGGGTCGCCGTGCTGGTGGAACTGTTGCGTCGCTTCGAGGCCGGACGCGACTACACCGAGCGCGAGGTGGGCGACATCCTGGGCCGAGCTCACGACGAT
>JAWKJW010000008.1:0-193112 GCA_041393555.1 Tessaracoccus sp.
AGGTGGCCTCCGGTACCAGGAGAGCCCGTTCCAAGGCCTCCCGCTGCTCGCGCATCCGCGGTTCCCGGGCCGATACGGCCGGGCCGGTGGCGGCGTGGGCACGGATCACGGCGTCGCCGTGCCCACGCATGGTCTCAGCCCACTGTCTCGCCCGGGGAAGAATCTCGTTCACGTCCCCACCGTAGCCAACCGGGTCGCGCCTTCGTCGCCTTGGGCTTGAGCGGTTTGCGATCTTCGCTGGGCAGCCATTCCTCCAGGGAGTTGCCCACGTAGACCTGCCGGGGGCGATAGATCCGCTGGGCAGGGTTGTCGTTGACTTCCTTCCAATGCGCGATCCAGCCCGGGGTGCGCCCGATGGCGAACATCACCGTGAACATGTCCACCGGGATCCCGATGGCCCTCAGGATGATGCCCGAATAGAAATCGACGTTGGGGTAGAGCTGTCGGGAGGCGAAGTAGTCGTCCGCCAGCGCCGCTTGTTCCACCTCGCGAGCCAGGTCCAGCAGGGGGTCGGTGATGTGCATCGATTCCAGAAGGTCGTGCGCGGCCTGCTTCAGGATCTTCGCCCTGGGATCGAAGTTCCGGTACACCCGGTGGCCGAAGCCCATCAGGCGGGCACCCGAACGCTTGTCCTTGACCCTGTTGACGTACTCCTTCGGATCGATCCCGGAGTCTCGAATCTCCTCCAGCATCTGGATCACGCCCATGTTGGCGCCGCCGTGCAGACGACCCCACAACGCATTGACGCCGGCGGAAACGGACGCGAACAGGTTGGCCCCTGACGAAGCGACCATGCGCACCGTCGAGGTGGAGCAGTTCTGCTCGTGATCGGCGTGCAGCACGAGGAACATGTTGAGCGCGTGCGCCACCTCGGGGGTGGGCTCGTAGTCGCGGTAGGGCACCGAGAACATCATGTGCAGGAAGTTCTCGGCATAGGCCATGTCATAGCGCGGGTAGGCGATCGGCTGGCCGATGTGCGACTTGTAGGCGGCCGCGGCGATGGTCCTAGTCTTGGAGATCAGCGCTGCCGCGGCGCGTTTGAACCCCTCTTCGTCTTCGATGTCCACATCGGGCACCTCGTAGGCCTGCAGCGCGGTGATCATCGCCGACAGGATCGACATGGGGTGCGCGTTGGGAGGAAAACCGTCGAAGTGCTTGCGCATGTCGCGGTGCAGCGTCGAGTTCTCCGTCAGAAGGTCTCGGAACTCGTTGCGTTCGCTGATGTCGGGAAGTTCGCCGAAGATCAGCAGCTCAGCCGTCTCGATGAACGACGAACGTTTGGCCAAGACTTCGATCGGGATGCCTCGATAGCGCAGGATGCCTTGCTCACCGTCGATGAAGGTGATGGCCGACGCGCAGGAGCCGGTGTTGGCGTAGCCGTCGTCAAGGGTGATGTAGCCGGTTTCGGATCTGAGCTTGGAGATGTCGATGGCTCGTTCGCCCTCCGAGCCGATCACTACCGGGAGGCGGTAGTCCACCCCGTCCATCGTGAGAATCGCTTGCTCGCCCATGTGGGTCTCCGTTCCCGGGCCCGGGCGGGCCCGCGAGCGAAAGTTTAGTGAGCAGGCTCCCGACCTCTTTCGGCGGGGTCAGCGGGGTGCATCGTCGTCTACCGCCGGCTCTGGAAACGCCCGACGAACAGCGCGACGACGCCGATGACCATCGCGTTGAACACCCACCCTCCGATGCGCTCCCAGTACGCCTGATCTGCGGGATCGGCGCGCCAGGTGAGGAAGGCGATGAGGAACAGCGCCAGGGCGCCGGCGACCGCCACGATCCTGCCGATCTTCGCCCAGATCGGCAGTGGCGCCGGCTGCTTCTTCTGGTTGGCTTCCGTTTCGCTCATGTCATCCTCCGCTCACGCCGACTTCTGCGTCGGCGAGGTCTAGTTCGTTACCGGACGTGTCGTCGTACCAACCGTAGGGCACGACCACCTTGCCACGCGGCGAGCCCTGCCGTCCCCTGGGCGTGCCGAGTTCGGCAACCGGGAACTCCGCATCCGCATCAAGCTGCGCCACCAGGGCTCGCAACTCGTCGAGGGAGCTCACCATCGCAAACGATCGCCGCAGCTCTCCCACCGGGTAGCCCTTGAAATACCACGCCATGTGCTTGCGCAGGTCTGTGAGACCATGGCGCTCCCCCATGACGCCGCTCAACAGTTCCGCGTGCCGGAGCAGCATGAGGCCTACCTCGCCGAGCCGCGGACGCAGTCGCTGCCCCTCGCCGCGAAAGGCCGCGGCCAGGTCTCCGAACAACCAGGGCCTGCCCAGGCAGCCGCGGCCGATGACCACGCCGGCGCAGCCCGTCCGGTCCATCATCTCCAACGCGTCCTCGGCTTCCCAGATGTCGCCATTGCCCAGCACCGGGATATCGACCGCCTGCACCAGTTCGGCAATCCGAGCCCAGTCGGCCTCTCCGGAGTAGGCCTGCTGCACGGTGCGCGCGTGCAAGGCGATCGCGGCGGCCCCCTCGTCCTGCGCGATACGGCCGGCATCGAGGAAGGTCTCGTGCTCGCCGTCGATGCCGACGCGCGTCTTGATCGTGACGGGCACACCGAATTCATCGGCAGCCTGAACCGTGGCCCGAATGATCGCCCTCAGCCGATCCCTCTTGTAGGGCAGCACGCCGCCCCCGCCTTTTCGCGTGACCTTGGGCACCGGACAACCGAAGTTGAGATCGATGTGCTGCACCTGGTGCTCGCGGATCAGGATGCGGGCGGCTTCCGCCATGGGCTCAGGGTCCACGCCGTAGAGCTGTACCGAGCGCGTCGTCTCCCCCGGGTCGAATTGGAGCATGGCCCGGGTCTTCTGGTCCCCGACCACCAGCCCCCGCGAGGTGATCATCTCGCAGACGTAAAGGCCCGCTCCCTGTTCGCGGCACAGCTGACGGTAGGCAGCGTTGGTAACCCCCGCCATCGGTGCCAGCACCACGGGAAGATCGACGACCACCGCATCGCGCCGGCTGGGCGCGTGCAGGCGCAGGGCTTCAGGCAAGACTCCTCCTGGGTTTCGGGCAAGGCGTCCAGTGTAGAGCGCGACGCCCGAAGCGCCGCATTTCTCGGTGCCGTGGGTGCGAACATCGCACCTGCCGAGGGCGCCCAACGAGAATGCGTGGGGAGCCCTCGGCAGGACACGGAGGGAGTGGATCTACTTGCCGGATCCCGCAACCATGCCCGAGATGAAGTACCTCTGTAGGAACAGGTAGACAACGAGAATCGGAGCGACAGCCATCAGCGATCCCGCCGCCGCGGCCCCTAGATTGTTGGTTTGCGCACCGAAGAACGTCGCGATCGCCGGGGCGATCGTCTGTCGTTCAGGAGACGTCAACAAGAATCCGGATATCGCGAACTCGTTCCACACGTTGACAGCACACATGATGATCACGGTGGCCGTCACCGGCTTCAGCAAGGGGAAGATCACCCGGAAGATACGGGTGAGATAGCCCGCCCCGTCGACGACCGCGGCCTCGTCAATGGATGTCGGCAACGCACGGATGAAGTTGGTGTACAAGAAGATCGCCAGCGGCAGCTGCCCTGCAGTCAGGACGAGGATCGCCCCCCAGTACGTATTAAGCCCGCCAATTCGATTCATGAACGAGTACAGCGGAACCAGGATCGACAGCGGAGGAACCATCATCAAGGAAACGACGAAGCCCAGCACGATGTTGTTGCCCAACGTCTTACGTCTCGCGATCGGATAGGCAGCCAGCGCCGCCAGTACGCAGATCAATACCGTCGAACCGGCCGTGACCACGGCGGAATTGAAGATCGCACGCAGGATATTTCCCTGCGCCATGGCTGTGCCGAAGTTCTCCAAGGTGAATCCGCTGATCGGAAACGCCCACTGAGAGGAGAGGTCCGTGCGAGCCTTTGTGCTCGTCGTCAGCGTCACCCAGAACGGTAGGAGCTGGACCAGACAGGCCATCACCAGCGCCACGACCAGGAGAACCCGCGTGGTCTTGTGCTCATCGGACTTCATCTCAGCCCTCCTCTACTTCGAATCGCCCCATCAACCAGTTGAGAGCGAGCGTGAACACGGCGATGAACAGGAAAAGAAACACGCCCTGAGCCGCCGCGTAGCCCGCGCTCTGGTTGTCGAAATACATCTTGGCGATCAGGGTCGAGACGGAATCCGTCGCGTAGCCCGGCCCACCATTGGTCATCACCTTGATCACGTCGTAGAGCTTCAACCCGCCGATGAGGTTGAACACGATGCTGGTGGCGAATGCTGGCTGCAGGAGCGGTAGAACGATGTGGAAGAACCGTTTGCTGCCCGCAGCACCGTCCAGCGCTGCGGCCTCGAGGTAGCTCTTACTGATGCCCTGCAATCCGGCGAGGTAGATGATCATCGACAGACCGACGAACTGGAATGAGTTCACCAGCACGATCACCAGGATGGCGAAGTTCGGCTCCGTCAGCCACGCGAGCCGTTCGCCGCCGAACGCCACCACGATGTCGTTGAAAGCGCCGGTGTTGTATTGGAAGAGCAAGTAGTACATCGTGCCCATCACCACTGGCGATACCAGCGCTGGCAGGTAGATGATGGCCCGGATCGCAGCGCGACCGGCGATCGCTCGATTAAGGACCAGGGCCAAGCCCAACCCGATGAGCTGCTGAACGATCGTCGAGCCCAGTCCGAAGATCAAGGTGTTGCGGAGCGCCACTCCGAAGATCGGATCACTGAAGAGCCTCAGATAGTTATCTAGGCCGACGCCCCGACGCACGGGTGAGTATCCATCCCAGTTCGTGAACGAGATCGCAAAGCCGCTCAGCACCGGATAGATGGTGAACACCGCGAAGAGCAGCATCGCCGGGAGGTAGAACAGATTCAGCGAGCGTCCGAACACGACCTGCTGCGCCACACCTGGACGCCTTTTGCTACGCGGGAGAGTCGTCGCGCTCATCGGCGATTCCCGCTTCCTTGTGGCTTCATCACATTTACTCCTCTGCGGCGCCGTAGAGGGAGGTGAAGTTATCCTGCATGGTGCGCAGGCTGGATTCCTGGGTACCGGTGCCGGCGATGATCTCTGCGATCGCATCGCACATCGGACCCCACATGCCGTTGGGCAAGTAGACGCGATCGAAGTACGGCACCAACGGGGTCTCGGCGGCAACAGCAGCGTCGAAGCTCTCCTGCAGCGGACCAAGTTCCGCGTCGACGTTGGTCAGGCCGGATGGGTTACCCGTGCCCCGTACCAATCTGGCAGCGTTCTCCGGCTGGGCCATGAAGGCGATGAACTGCTTGGCGGCCTCGACGTTGCCACTCTTCGCTACACCGAAAGAGTTCACTCCCTCTCCGCCGACCAGGTACGGGTCTCCGTTGTCATTCGGGATCGGGAAGTATCCAAGGTTGGCGTCAGGGTTGTACGTCAGCGCGTTGGCCGCGATGGAGTTCTGCCCCAGAACCATCCCGGTGTTGCCCTCGGCTAGCGCCCGCGACATGTCATCATCGCTCGCGGACACGAAGTCTGGATTGAAGAGACCGTCCTGCTGCCAGCCTTGGATGGTAGCGGTGATGTCATTCCATTGATCCGACGAGAACTCTCCGGCGAGCAGCGCATCGAGATCCGCACCACTGTAGAAGCCAGGCGCCATCAGGTTGGCCACGTTGCCTGGGTAGTAGCGGTTCTTACCACCGGCATAGATCCCGGTCACTCCTGAGTCTCTGACCTTCTGCAGCGCCGTATCGAAATCGTCCCACGTTTTGACCGCACCGGCGTCAACACCTACGGCTTCCAACACATCGCGGTTGTAGAGGACGCCGGTCGTGTCGAGTTCCAGCGGAAGCGCGTAGATGTGACCCTCGGCATCTCTCATAGCCGAGTCCAACATCGGATCAAAATGCTGCGCCCAGTCCTCGTTCTCCAGCGGTTCCAGGAAGTCCTTGTAACGCCTCACAGACCAGCCATGCGTCGCGAAGATATCCGGCAGATCATTGGCCCCCATCCGGACTTTCATGTCGGACTCATACTGGTTCGACGCCGGCATCAGGTTGACCGTGATACCGGTTTCCTCCTCGAAGGTGGCCGCCATGTCGGTCAGGACGCCCCGAATCTCCGAGTCCGCTGACTGTGTCACCGCCATGTTGATGGCGTCACCGCCTCCCCCGCCGGAGTTCCCATCACCGCCGCATGCGCTGAGCATGGCTGCCGTCAGTAGTCCTCCCGAGACGACGGCCGCTAAACCTTTCCTCGTCATCTTCCATCCCTTCATCGATGGTCACGCATCCACCCCCGTGGTGGCTGCGTTCGTAAGCGGCGGCTCCACCCTGAGGGCCTGCGGCTCACGTCCCCATGAAACCAACTCAACACGTGTTGCATGTCAATGGTTCCTTTTACTACCTAGCCAGTAGTAGGTTTTACTCTATCAACGCAATACGCGTTGATAGGTAACGCGCCATGCAGCCATCCCGGAGGAAACATGTCCCTACAGTGCGGCACCGGTCCGCTCACTCTGCAGCTCTCCGATTCCGAGCTCCGCCCCATCAGCATCGAGGCCGTAGGGTCCACGACAACACCCGCAACCCTCTCGTTGAATTGCTGGTACTCGGCGAAGGAAGGTCGAATAATCAGCCTCGGAATCTGGTGCGCACTCAGCGCGGAGAGGCCTTGCGGTATGCAGGGCACGAAACGCGGGAGCCTGGTATCACCATCGTTCGTCAGCACTCGACGGATGGGCTGCTCACCACCGAGACCCACATCACGGCTTCGGAGCACGCCGTCACCTTCCACACAGTGGTCGCCAATAGCGGTACGCGCACGGCGGTGATCGAGGCAGTGACCTCCGCCGTCCTTCCCGTACCGTTCTCCATGCCTGAGACCGTCCTCGTGAGTGGGATCGCATCGTGGTGCACCGAGAACCGATGGCGTATCGAGTCCCTCGAAGATGCCGGTCTCGTCGATTGCGCAACCGAGCGGATGCCCGTTCTCGGGAGCGCGAGTATCTCTCGCACGAGCACTTCGACCTGGACGACGGATGGCCCTCTCCCCGTCGCGGCTCTTGAAGACCGATCGACTGGCACAGGATGGGCATGGCAGGTGGCAGGAGGAGGCGCTTGGCGCTGGGAACTCGACTCCGTAACGAGGCAACCGGGCAGGTTCGTCCTCGCCGCGAGCGGAGCGACCAATCAAGACCACGCATGGAATGCTGTGCTCAGCCCCGGCGAGTCCATCACCACCCCACAGCTCACGGTGACGGTTTCTACCGATGGGTGGCAAGGCGCAATCCAGAGACTTACCCGGGAGCGCCGACGTGACGCTGCTGTGCGAACCTCGACATTCGGGCGCACGGCGCTGATTTTCAACGACTACATGAACACGATCAAGGCCGATCCCACCGACGAGAAACTCCTCCCCCTCATCGACGCGGCCGCCGAGGTTGGCGCCGAGGTCTTCTGTATCGACGCGGGGTGGTACGACGACTCGGGTGACTGGTGGCCGACCGTCGGAGAGTGGCTGCCATCCAAGACGCGCTTCGGCGCACTGGGCCTCCAAGGCGTCCTGAACCACATCTCCGATCGGGGTATGGTGCCGGGCTTGTGGTTGGAACCGGAGTCGATAGGCGTACGCTCACCGCTACGCGGACAACTTCCCCCCTCTGCTCTTATCCAGCGGGAAGGTATCCCTGTGGTCGAACAGGGACGCCACTTCCTCAATCTGGCTTCCCCCGAGGCCCGCGCTCACTTGGACGCTACCTTCGATCGGTTGATCGCGATGGGTGTGGGCTTCTTCAAGCTGGACTACAACGTAGCTCCGGGTCTCGGCCATGAAATCGACGGCAAAGCCGCAGGCGCCGCGCTGCAAGAACACGTCAATGCCTACTTCGAATGGTTCGACGCACTCCGCGACCGGCACCCGTCGGTACTGATCGAGAACTGCTCCTCGGGGGCCATGCGTCAAGATTGGGCCCAGGTATCACGCTTCGACCTGCAGTCGACATCCGACCAACAGGACTATCTTCTCTACCCGCCGATCGCGGCAGGAGCCCCGATGATGCTGTTGCCCGAACAGTGCGGCAATTGGGCTTACTCACAACCGGAGATGTCGGACGAGCTCATCGCCTTCGTCAACGTCACCGGCTTGTCTGGACGTCCGTATCTCACCGGCCATCTGAACCGGATGAGCGAGGCACAGCGAGGGCTCGTTCGCGAGGCCACTGACCTGTGGAAGCAGATCCGCGCCCACACTACGGGCTCGCTGCCATTCTGGCCGGCTGGCCTACCTCGGTGGAGCGACGACATGCTCGCTTTGGGGCTCGCCTGCGCGGGGGGCGAAAGCTACCTTGCGGTCTGGAATCGTGCACAAGAGAAGAACAGTCTCACGGTGGCGCTCGACTCGCCTCGGCCTGCCGGATCAATCAGGCAGGTGTACCCGTCCGCGATGCCCGGGTGGGGAGCCGATCTCACCGCCGACGGCGCCCAAGCGGTCATCCACGCCCCCGCGGGTCCTTCCGCTAGGCTCTTCCGCATCGAACCCCGCCCCATGATGTAAGGAAACGAGGCGCGCGATGCCGACCCGCCGGAAGAACCGGAGTACAAGGGCCGACGTCGCGCGCCTCGCTTCCGTCAGTCCAGCTGTCGTGAGCTATGTCATCAATGGGGGGCCACGCCCCGTGTCCCCCGAAGCCCGCGAGCGGGTCGAGCAGGCCATCGCTGCCCTCGGATATCGACCAAATGAGACGGCCAGAGCCCTCGTTCGGGGCCGATCTCATCATGTGGGGCTCGTCGCCGTCGACACCACAGGCCCCTTCTACTCCGAACTCGCCGCCGCGATCGATCGAGAACTCTTCCTGCGTGGTCTGACGTTGGTCACCGCGAGTTCCACCTATCGACCGCCGCGAGATGATTCCAGCCCACTGGAGCTATTGCTGGAGCACAACGTGACAGCCGCGCTCATGGCGACTCAGGTAGAGCCGTCGGATATCGCTTTCGCGCGCGCACACGATCTTCCCATCGTCGCCCTCAACGAACGAAAGCACCGGGAAGGTTTGAGTTCAGCCTTAGTCGACTATGCCAAAGCCACGAAACAGGCCGTCAGCCATCTCATCGACCACGGCCGTCGTCACATCGGCTTCGTGGGTGGGTTCTATTCGCGTGATGCCCGGCATCCAGCCTGGCTGGAGACGCTCGCAGCCGCCGACTTGGCCCATGGGCCATCGGTACAGAGCGACTGGACACCCGAAGCCGGCTACGAGGCCGGGCGCTGGATCGTCGAACAACAATTCGGCAGGGACGAACTCGACGCGCTTTTCATCGCAAGCGACGCGATCGCCCTGGGGTGCCTCGCCGCGCTCAACGAAGCTGGCCTGCGAGTTCCAGAAGACATCGCCGTCGTTTCGTTCGACGGCACCAAACTCGCCCCTTTCATCGGCCCTGGACTCACCACCATGGCCCAACCCATCGAACGTATCGCCAAGGATGTCGTCTCCCTTCTTCTCGACCCAGAACGGCTTCCCGGAACGCACCTGAGCTACGAGGCCAAGATGGTCGTACGCCGGTCCTGCGGATGCACACCCAACTAAGCTGACTCGCGTGTCAGAGCGAGCACCGGGAAGGACCTCCGTCACGCGCAACGACGTCGCGGGCTGGCGGGGTAAACCCCGCCCTGGTGAGCTACGTGATCAACGACTCAAGCCCGTCTCACCGGAAACCCGGGCGAAGGTGCTTCAAGCGATCGAAAGGCTCGGGTATCGGCCCAATACCGCAGCTCGGTCGCTCAGGCTGGGAGCCTCCGAGATGCTCGGCATCGTGGTGCCCAACACCACCAACTCGTTTTACGCGACTTTCCTTTGCCCAGGTACAACGCTGGCGGCCGCCGACGGCTATGCCCTCCTCGTGGCAGAACTCCAACGATTCGCTGCCCTCAGCGGCACTCACCACTTCCATACAGGTCGACGGCGTGATGCTAAGGAAGCTGATCTAACCAGCAACAATCGGTGCAGGGTGGAGTGTCACTCGATCGTGCGGCGTTGAAGATCATGCTGATACTGCCTGGTTTGGCCGGTGACCCGGGTTTCGCGAACCGTTCGGCCCGGTTTTGGGCAGGTACCGCCCAGGCACCCCGGTTATCCGGACCGGCACCAGGCACGCATCAGCAGGTTCGCTGCTGAACGGACATGAAATGGTGCTGTTCTTGGCCAACCCGCGGTACCGGGTCTTGGTGAACCCGAAGTCACGTTTGACGATCAGGTACGGGTGCTCGACCTTCGCCCGCACCGACGCCTTCCCTGGACTCCAGGTGCTGGTCAAACGCGGGCATCGCTTTCAACATCGACCCGTGCCGCGACCGCCACTGGATCTTCGCCAAGTCGGGTCTACCGGTGATCTCGGGTCGCTTGTGCACGCCCTGGTACCCGGAATCGGCGTACCCGACCTCGACGTCCGGGCGCATCAGGTTCGCCGCCTGCGTGATGTCGCCAGCATTCGCGGCCGTCACCGTGACGGTGTGCGCACGTATCCGGTTCCGGCGTCGACGCCGGTGTGCCTTCATCCCGAAGTACCACTGGTTCCCCTTGGCCGTCTGGTGCATTTGCGGGTCCGCGCCCCGGCAACGTTTTTCGTCGAGGCCCGGAGCTTTGATGATCGTCAGCGTCGATCACCGACCCGCCGCGCATAATCACCGTTGGACTCGAAGAAGCGGGTTTGGGCGTCCAGGAACTCTCGTCCAGGTCGTGGGCTTCGATCAAGTGCCGGAAATGCAACAACGTGGTCGCGTCCGGGACCTGGGCGGTGGTGAAGTCGAGCCCCAGGAACGTGCGGAACGCGTACGAGTCGTAGATCGCGTCCTCGGTGCCCTCATCCGACAAAGAGAACCACACCTGCAGCAAGTACATCCGCAACATCGTTTCCACCGGGACCGGTTGCCGACCCCACGCCCCGGTCGTGGGATAGAACGGCACGATCAGCCCCAGTCCACTCATCCCACGGGATCACCTGATCCATCATCGCCAGAACTCATCCGCCGGGTCCGACGACGACGGTTCCCGTACTCCACATCCACGAAACTCGGCTGCTGCGTCACGACCAGGCATACCCCGATTCTCCCAGCCAGCAGCGCCCCACGCGGTCAATAAATCAGCGTTTCCCTAACCAGCGCGTCGACTCACCCAGACCTGGACGCGCTCCGCCACCACCGGCACCCCCGTCGTGCTGCTGAATCACTTCACTGCCACGACCGAGGCCGCATCGGTCAATGCCGATCTCTTCCATGGCACCCACCTTGCGATGGCGCACTCCAGCTCCAGCACGGCTATCCCGGAGGTCGGCCTGATCATCGGGCAGATCGACGACGCCAGGCTGGCAGGCTGGCGCGACGCGATCACGACCCTCGATCTGGATCCTGGCCCGGTGATCCAGTCTTCTTACAGCCATCAAGGCGGCTACCAGGCCGGCCGAGACCTCATCGCTCCGGTGAGGCTCCCCAGGCGCTCTTCGCCAGTTCGGATCAACCGAAGCGATCGGCCTCCTGCTGGCCTTGCATGAAGCCGGCGTTCGGGTGCCAGACGAGGTCGCTCTGGTGGGTTTCGACGGCACCCATGACGGCGCGTACACCTGGCCTCCGCTCACCTCGGTCGCGCAGCCCGTCGAGGAGATGGCCCGCGCGGCCGTGGACGCGCTCATCGATGGGCTGCCCTCCGAGATGCGCAGGCTGTGCACCCCGACGCTGACAATCCGCCGTTCGTGCGGCTGCGAGCCCGAGGCCGGGGCGACTAGCCCACCCGTTCCAGCTCGAACAGCACCGCGGTAGACGGCTGGGTGTAGGGCGCCCGTGTGCCCCCACGGTGGCAAGCTGCGCACCCGTGGCTTCGAGCGGCTGCGTGGTCCATCCCAAGCGATGTTTCTCAGGCAGATGCTGCCGATCGATCACCGTGATCCGATAGCGCGCATCGGGATCCAGGCCGGGGAAACGAAGGCGGCCCAGGCTCACGGAATCCCGGTCACCTTCAGCATGCACAGCGAGAAGATGGCCTTGTTCTCCGCGACGACACCCTTGAAGTACACCTCGGGATCGGGAAGATCTCCGCGCACCAGGCTGCCGGTGCAGATCGTGTCCCGGTTCTGCTTGTACCAGCGCACCCACCATTCGAGGCGCTCGGGTTCCTCCTCGGTGGCCTTCGTCAGGTCCCATTCGATACCGAAGTGGCCGAACACCGCGGTTGCGGCGCGGAAGTTCAGATCATGCCAACGCGCCGTGGTGTGCAGAGCGTCCGGAGGCGACATGGCTGCCCATGAGGCTTCCATGGGGAGGAGTTGGCCGGTCCACCAGAGCATCCGCTGACGCTCCTCCGGGTCGATGTTGTCGGGACCCACACCGCTCGGCGCTGTCCCATCACCTCGAGGTCAGTCGACCGCCCCCGGAGAACACGACTCCCACTCCATGTGCGGGAACCGCTCACGCAGGCTCGTCGAGCAACCGGTAGAAGGCCCTCGTCTGCTCGGAGACGGCCGGCCGTCCCGACGGCGCGGTGCCGGAGTCGATCAGATCGCGGTTGTGGTCCCACTTGATGTAATCGATGTGATTGTCCGCGAAGACGGCGCTCAGTTGCTCCAGCACGTGTTGATAGGCGCCGGGAATGGTCAGGTTGAGCACCTGCTGCTGACGCTGCTCGATGGGCATCGCCGCCGCCCGGCTGCATGATCGCCGGATTGCCCGCGCGCAACGTCGGGTCGAGGTTGACCATCTCCGGCTCGATCCGGGGGGCGAACTGCATGCCGAGCTCGCGCACGTGCTCGATCAGCGGGCGCAGGCCGTTCGGCCACATCTCGTCGCTGATCACCCAGTCACCCAGGCCCGCATCGTCGCTACGACGCGCGCCGAACCAGCCATCGTCGAGGACGAAACGCTCGACGCCCAGAGCCGCCGCGTCGGCGAGTTCGGTGAGAGCCGATCCAGATCGTGATCGAGTAGACCGCCTCCCAGACGTTCAAGGTAACGGGACGATCGCTTTCCGGGTGCGCGGGAAGCGATCGCAGGTATTGATGGAAACGCGACGCCTGGCGGTCAGGCCACCCGCGTAGTTGAAGTAGACCCACGGCGTGGCATAGGACCGGCCGGCGGCCAGATCTCCCTCGCCAGGCAGCAGGGCTCCCCGCCGCCAAGAAGGTTGGCACCCAGATAATCGCGTTGCGCCTGGTGAATGGTTGCCGCTGAAGGCGGTGTGCACGCCCAGACCTCGCCTTCGCGGTAGCCGAAGCCCCGCGGTGCCGAGGTTCAGGACATAGGCCGAGTTCGCCCCGGTGCGCCCGAAGCGCGATTCCCGACGATGCGCTCCCTGGTTCAGCACGCCACGCTGCACCGTGCGCTCATTGCCCCACCGTCCACCGAAGTCGAGGATCTCGCGGGCCTCGTTGGGCACGGGCAGGTTGACCGTCAACTCAGCGAGCCGGTAGACCGTCTCGCCCAGATTGGTCAGCTCGGCCTTGGCCCGCACGAGGCCGCTGGGAAGAAGTTCGACGGTGATGGTCAGGCCGAGGCCCTCGGCCGGGGCTTCCGCGCGATATGCGATGACAGCGGGACCGGCGTGAACCAACCCCTCCACCGGGTCACCGTCGATCGTCACGCTGTTCAGCCGCCAGCCGGGGCTCCAAGCGGAGCCCTCACGAGAGCCGATCAGCCCAGGGGTACCGGACCAGCCGAAACGCGCCTCGGGGACCACGCCCAGGATCAGCCCCTGGTCCGGGCCGTTCGGCGCCAACACCCAGCGATCGGCCTCGATCAAGGCGGCGATCTCGTCGTCGCTCAGCTCCCCACAGTCCGCGCCCCAGTGGAGCACCCAGGGCAGCCCATCGCCCTCCGTGACCAGCACCAGCGCAACACCGTCGGCACGCACGCACACGCGGGTATCCATCAGCTTCTCATTCCTCCTCGTGACGGCCCTACGGTGGCGCGGATCGGGCGCCGCCCGGACCAATGGTTACACGTGTCACCTTCAGCCTAGCGGAAGTCTTCAGGCGCAAGATAGGCGCTCGGTTCATCTATGGCGAGCAGCAAGATCTCCGTCAAGATCATCTTCGCCTCGTATCCCTGAAAGGAGCGGCGATAGAACCCGACGGACTCCCACTCGCTGACCAGCGCCCACAGCTCGGGCTCATCTAGATTGCGCACCAACTCCACGCGCACGCATCCCGCACACCCTCGCCAGAAATCGACGACGCGCGCCGCCCGGTTTTCGAAGTCATCGCCCGGATTCCGAAACCTGGTGACGGCCAGCACTTGTTCCTCCGATGTCGGTTTGACTCTGCTCGCCGTGCTATTGACAATGGTTCTCATGACTCTACGGCGCGCCCTGACGGCTTTGCTTCTGCCCACCCTACTTGTCGCTACCGCCTGCGCCGAACAGCAGGACGACGAGCCCCGGGTGGTGGCGGCGTTCTACGCCCTCGAGTACGCCGCCACCGAGGTAGCCGGCGATCACGTGGAAGTCGAGTCCTTGACGTTGCCCGGCGTCGACGCCCATGGCTTGGAGCTGAGCCCGCAGCAGATCGCCTCTTTGACGGACGCCGATCTGGTGATCTATCTGGAGGGATTCCAGCCCGCCGTCGACGACGCCATCGCGCAATCGGGAGCGACCAACGTGCTGGAGATCTCCGAGTACGCTCAGCTGCTCCCCGCAGACGAACATCACGATCACGACCATGAGGCGGAGTCTGACGACGATCATGACCATGGTCATGACCACGGAGAGACGGACCCGCACTTCTGGCTGGACCCCACCCGCGTGGCTGCAGTGGGGCAGGCCATCGCCGACAACCTGCCCGGTTCGGAGCAGGAGAAGGCCGATTTCCAGGCCAACGCGGCAGACCTCACGACGAGGATGGATCAGCTCGACGTCGATTACCGTGAGGGGTTGGCCCAGTGCGAGCGCACCGCATTCATCACCTCGCACAAGGCTTTCGGCTACCTCGCCGACCGCTACGGGCTCGAGGAGATCGGCATCAATGGCATCAATCCCGAGTCTGAGGCGTCCCCTGCGCGCATCGCGGAGGTCCATCGGCTGGCCGCCGAGCACGACGTGAGCACCATCTTCTTCGAGGTGCTGGCCTCCCCCGCGTTGGCCGAGGCGATCGCCGGTGATTTGGGCCTGAGCACCGCGGTCCTCGACCCCATCGAGGGTCTCTCCGACCAGTCCCCCGGCACCGACTACGCTTCGATCATGGAAGCCAACCTCGCTGCACTCAAGACCGCCAATGGCTGTCAGTGATCTCAACTCCGCCGCGGCGGTGGACGCCACGGATGTCTACGTCTCGCTGGACGGCATGCCTGTGCTGCGCGGTGTAAGCCTCTCTGTGTATCCCGGCGAAGCGGTGGCCATCCTGGGCGGAAACGGGTCGGGCAAGACCACTTTCGTGCGCGCGCTCCTGGGCTTGGTGCCCCATTCCTCCGGCACCATCCGGCTGTTCGGCCACGAGCAGTCGCAGTTCCACGACCACTGGCGCATCGGCTACGTACCGCAGTACTCGGCCATCGGGGTTCCGAGCGCCACCGTGCGCGAAATCGTCACCGCCGGGCGGCTGGCCCACACCAAGCCCTTCCAGTGGCCGGGTAAGGCCGACAAGAAGAAGGTCGCCAATGCCCTGGAACTCGTCGGGCTGGCCGACCGGGCGGCATGGCCGTTCGGCGCGTTGTCCGGGGGGCAGAAGCAGCGCGTGCTGATCGCCCGTGCGCTGGCTACCGGCCCAGAGCTGCTGGTGATGGACGAACCCCTGGCCGGCGTCGATCTGCATTCCCAAGCGGGCCTCGCAACCTTGCTGCAGCGCCTCGTCGACGACGGCTTGGGCCTCTTGGCGGTGCTGCACGAGCTGGGGCCGATGCGCGACGTTCTGGATCGCTCCATCACCTTGTGCGACGGGCGCGTCGTCGAGAAGGAAGAACAAGCAGCAGCGGATTGCGCGGGCGATGCCGCCGAGAAGCATGGGATCGGGCTCGACGATCCCATCGCGGAGGCGATCCGATGATCGAGGTGCTATCGCTCCCCTTCATGCAGCGAGCCCTGATCGCCGCCCTGCTCAGCGGCCTGATCGCCCCCGCCATCGGCATCCACATCGTGCAGCGCCGGATGAGCCTGCTCGGCGACGGTCTGGGCCACGTGGCCATCATGGGCGTCGGTCTTGCGCTCCTCACGGGCAGCGCTCCCCTGCCTCTGGCCCTGCTGGTGTGCGTGGTGGGCGCCGTCGGCGTCGAACTGCTGCGGCAGACGGGCAAGGCATCCGGTGATCTGGCGCTGGCCATCCTGTTCTACGGCGGACTCGCTGCCGGCGTCATGATGGCCGGGATCGCCGGCCAGGGCGCAGCCGGCCTCTCCGGCTTCCTCTTCGGCTCGCTCACCTCGATCAGCTCCTCCGACCTCTGGCTGATCGCCGGGCTCGCCATCGTCGTGCTCGCGCTCACCATCGGACTGGCCCCCCGGCTCTTCGCGATCTCCGCCGACGAGGACCATGCGCGTGTTCAAGGGGTGCGGGTAAAAGCCCTGAACCTGTTGGTGGTGGTCTTGGCAGCCGTCACCGTCACCGTGTCGATGCGCACCGTGGGCCTGCTGCTGATCAGCGCGTTGATGGTGATCCCGGTGGCCACCGCCCAGCAGGCCTTCGTCGGTTTTCGCGCCACCTTCTTCGGCGCCATGGGCATCGGCGTGATCGCCTCACTGAGCGGAACCATCGGCTCTTTCTATCTGGACACGGCCACCGGGGCCACCATCGTGGTCGCCTCGATCCTCCTCCTCGGCATCTCCTGGATCTTCGGTCGGCGGCTACGACGCGTAGACCGGTTCATCCCCTTCATCCCGGACCATCAGCACTCGAAGACCCATGTGGAGGCGCACCCTGCCGATCCCAGCGACGATCATCGCGGCCAGCGGGTCATCCAGCACGGCGACCACCTAGACTACGTGCATCACGGCCACCGCCACGCCAAGCACGGGGACCACTATGACGAGCACTGACAACGCCACCGACACGACCCAGACGCGGCCCGCAACCAGGAGAACCTGGCAGCGGGCCGCGATCCGCGATCAACTGGGCGCAACCCAGGAGTTCCGCACCGCCCAGCAGGTGCACGAGTCCCTGGCCAGGGACGGGGCTCGGGTCGGCCTGGCCACGGTCTATCGGGCGCTGCAGTCCATGGCTGAGGTCGGTGAGGTGGACACGTTGCGCAATGCCGACGGCGAGATGGTCTATCGCGCCTGCTCAACGGGCCATCACCACCACCTGGTGTGCTCGGAGTGCGGGTACGCCGTCGAGATCGAGGCCACGGTGGTGGAGCGGTGGGCCGCCGAGGTGGGCGGACAGCACGGGTTCACCAACGTCGGCCACGAGGTAGAGCTCTACGGCCGCTGCGCCAACTGTTCATAGCGCCCCCCGACGCAGAAGCGCGTGAGGTATCCCGGGTGGTCCGGCCCCTGAGGTGCCCTTCGAGGCTCGTTCCTCGCACCTCAGGGACCACGAGCTTGCGAGCCTCGAAGGGCGTAAAACGCAAGCATTCCCAGAGACTGAGCCCAAAGGTTCCAGTTAACGCCCTTCGAGGCTCCTCGCAGAGCTCGTCACACCTCAGGGACCTGAAAACGGGATCCCGTTGCTCGCTTCCTGCCCCACGGTGGCAGCGAAGCAGCCCGGAGGCTGAGGTGGCCTTCGAGGCTTTCCTCGCACTTCAGCCTCCTGACCGGGTCCGGTCCCTGATGCGAAAGTGAGAGCGGGCAAACCCGTTGTCCGGCCCCTGATGCGAAAGCGTGGGAGGGATATCCCATTGTCCGGTCCCTGAGGTGCCCTTCGAGACACTCGTTCCGGTTGCTGAGGTGCGAGGCACGAGCCTCGAAGCACGCTCCCTCAGGGACCACGAGCTTGCGAGCCTCGAAGGGTGGCCCCTGATGCGAAAGTGTTTGGCGGAATCCCGTTGTCAGGTCCCTGAGGTGCGACGAAGGAGCCTCGAAGGGCGTAAAACGCAACCGTGGGCAGAGACTGTGCCCCAAGATCCGTCAGCGCTCGAAGTACGGCAGGGAGCGCAAGGCCCGATCGAGGTGCCAGGTGGCGTAGGCCACCACCATTCCATCGACGCGCGAGGCGACGGCCGGTTCTGCCTTCGTCGCGACGGGCCATTCTCCTGCCAGCAGTGCGCCCAGATGCTCTCGTTCAGCGGAGCCGAGTTGGACGCTGCCCGAGGTACGGCAGCTCGGGCAAACCCCTCCTCCGCCCTGTGGCGAGAACCAGCGCACGTCGTAGCTTCCGCATCCCGCGCATTCTGTGCTGGCGACGGCGTACCCGGCGATGGCCAGCGCTCGCACCAGGTAGGAGTTGACCACGAGGGAGGCCTCCAGCCGCCCGGATTGCAACGCCAGCAGCGCCCCCAGCAGCAACCGGTACTGCTGCAACGAAGGCGTGTGTTCTTCGACGACGAGGCGGTCAGCCGTCTCGACGAGTACCTCCGCCGCGGTAAAGGCCCGGTAATCCTCCCCCAAGCGGCTGGGGTGCAGGGTGTCGACCTGGGTGACTACCTCCAGGGACCCACGGCCCATCGCCAGCTGCACGTCGATGTGATTAAAGGGTTCCACCCGGCTTCCGAACTTGCTGGTTGCCCGGCGCACCCCTTTCGCGACGGCGCGAATTTTTCCGTTGCTCCTTGTGAGCAGGGTGATGATCCGGTCCGCTTCGCCGAGCTGATGAGTGCGCAACACAACGGCATGATCGCGATAGGTGGGCACCCGCACAGTCTAGGCGCGGAGAGGTGGGCGGTCGCGGTAGCCTGAGCGCGTGCCGCAACCACGACGTCGCCCCACCCCGCACCCCAGTGGTGTCACGCCACCTCAGATCCCTGCCAGGGCGCTACCTCGGCACGTGGCCATCGTGATGGACGGCAACGGACGCTGGGCGAAGCAGCGCGGTTTGAAGCGCACCGAAGGGCATGCGCGCGGTGAGGCGTCCCTTCTGGATGTCATCCATGGCGCCGTCGAGTTGGGCATTCCTTATCTCTCCGCCTACGCATTCTCTACCGAGAACTGGAAGCGCTCCCCCGACGAAGTGCGATGGCTCATGGGCTTCAACCGCGACGTCATCCACCGTCGCCGAGACGAGCTGAACGATCTGGGGGTGCGCATCCGGTGGG
Organism: Tessaracoccus sp.; assembly: GCA_041393555.1. GTDB lineage: Bacteria > Actinomycetota > Actinomycetes > Propionibacteriales > Propionibacteriaceae > Arachnia. The sequence continues at coordinate 19,087 of JAWKJW010000008.1, forward strand.
CCGGCCGACGCCCGCGGCTCTGGAGCTCCGTCATCAAGGAACTGGAGGTGGCCGAGGAGATGAGTCGCGACAACGACACCCTCACCCTTCAGTTCTGCGTGAACTACGGCGGACGCGCCGAGATCATCGACGCCGCCCGCGAGATCGCCCGGCTGGCTCAGCAGGGCAAGATCGACCCGGATCGGCTCACCGAAGCCCGCTTCGCGAAGTTCCTCGATGAACCGGAGATCCCCGATGTCGACCTGTTCCTGCGCAGCTCCGGCGAACAGCGCACGTCCAACTTCCTGCTCTGGCAGTCCGCCTACGCGGAGTTCATCTTCCTCGACCGGCTCTGGCCCGACTTCGACCGCCGCGACCTCTGGGCCGCCGTCGAGCAATACGCGACGCGGGAGCGCCGCTTCGGCACCGCGTGACAAGCTTCTCGACGTCGCTACTCGCCGAGGCGAACGATACGGACAGCGAGGGCGACCAGGGATCGAGCCCTGCGCACAAGTGGTTCGGTCTTTGCGGCGGACATCAGAGCTACGCCGTACTCAACGTCGCCCTTATGCGAGATGAGTTCCCTCAACGCTTTCTCAGCACCCGCAGCGTCTTGGCGTCGGCCCAGCGCTTGACGCAGTTCTTTCCCGCTACTGCGTGGTCTTTACGCTTCGCCGTGCTGCCTGTCAATGCGGTGACGATGGCGTCCTTGGCACAAATCCCCGCGTGGATCGCATCGCCGGCTGCCACGGTGTACCGCTCCGCCAAGTAGTTCTCCTCAGCCGACGCGAAGTACTCCTCCGCCTTCCTCAGATAGCTGCGGGCGTAGTTGTCCTGCTGCAGCGAGACCATCACGCCACCGTACCCATTACGGCGTCCACCTGACCGACGATCGCAATGCCGTCATCGAGGATTTCCTTCACCACGGGCTCATCACCGCTCCTGGCCAGCTCGGCGAACTCACGAGGAGTAAAGACGAGAACGTCGCATGCGTTGCCGATACGGGTCTGAACGGCGTCCTCCAGCTCTCCGCGTCGGTTCCAGCCAGGTTCAGCGATCACGGCAAGATCGACATCGCTACCGGGCTTGGCCTCGCCTCGCGCCACCGACCCGAAGACGAGAACAGCCTGAACGCCGTCGCCGGCCTCTTCTGCCACCACTCTTCGCAGCACTCCGAACGGATCCATCAGCCCACGTAGCGGCTCGACGGCGTAGTGCCGTTCGTTGATCGAGTGCAGGTGTGCGCGCCCGGCAACCGTGATCTCGACAATTCCCAGCTGCTCCAGATGGGCAAGAGCTTGCTGCACAGACCACAAGCCGTGATCGCCACCCACAAGTGAGTGAACCTGACGACCCGTCAGAGGTTTCCCTGTGCGCAACAGGACGGCCAAGACGCTACCAAGCACCCCTGGGAAAAGCCCACCGAACGGTTGTCCAAACTGCATATGACCAGAATACCAATCATATGATCGACTGACCAGTCATCCATGATGGGGGATTCCAGACGACAAACGCCTGGCTCCCTCGACGGGGCCAGGCGTTTGTGTGTGGTGCCTCAGCGGGCGGTGTAGCGGTTGGCGGCGCTCAGGATCGCCTTCATCGAGGCGCTGGTGATGCTGGGGTCGACCCCGACACCCCACAGCACCTCTGCGTCGTCGCCCTCGCCGATCTCGCACTCCACGTAGGCGACGGCCTTCGCGTCGCCGCCCGCGTCCAGGGCATGCTCGGCGTAGTCCAGCACACGGATGTGGACGCCCTCCGCGGCCAGCGCGTCGACGAAGGCGGACACGGGGCCGTTGCCCTCGCCCTCGATCTCGACGCCGGTGCGGGTGGGGCCATTGACCGTGGCGTGCACGTGGAAGTCACCGTTGCTCGAGGTGGAGCCCGCCGAGCTCAGCTGCCACGGGCCTTCCTTCATGTACTCGGCATTGAACACGTCGAAGATCTCCTGCGCGGTGATCTCGCCGCCCTCGGCGTCGGTGTGCTGCTGCACGACCCGGCTGAACTCGATCTGCAGGCGCCGCGGCAGGTCCATCTTGAACTCGTTCTTCATCAGGTAGGCCATGCCGCCCTTGCCCGACTGCGAGTTGACCCGGATGACCGCCTCGTAGGTGCGACCCACGTCGTGGGGATCGATGGGCAGGTACGGTGCCTCCCACGCGATCTCGTGGACGCCCTTGCCCTGCTGGGCTGCCTCTGCCTCCAGGTGCTCCAGGCCCTTCTTGATGGCGTCCTGATGGGAGCCGGAGAAGGCGGTGTAGACCAGGTCTCCGGAGTACGGCTGGCGAGCGGGCACCGGCAGGCCGGTGCAGTACTCGACGGTGCGTCGCACGTGATCGATATCGGAGAAGTCCAGCTCCGGATCGACGCCCTGGGTGTACAGGTTCAGCGCCAGCGTCACCAGGTCGACGTTGCCGGTGCGCTCGCCGTGGCCGAACAGGCAGCCCTCGACGCGATCAGCGCCGGCCATCTGGCCGAACTCCGCCGCGGCGACCGCGGTACCGCGGTCGTTGTGCGGGTGCAGCGACACGGCGACGAACTCACGGTTGTTGATGTTGCGGATGAAGTATTCGATCTGGTCGCCGTAGGTGTTGGGCGTCGAACGCTCCACGGTGGCGGGCAGGTTGAAGATGATCTCGCGTTCGGGGTTGGGCTGCCACACGTCGGCGACGGCGTTGCACACCTCGACGGCGAACTCGGTGGGGGTCTGGGTGAAGATCTCCGGCGAGTACTCGTAGCCGAAAGCCACATCAGACAGATGCTTGTCGGCGTACTTCATCACCATCTCGGTGCCGCGGGTGGCCATGTCGATGCACTGCTGCTCGGTGATGCGGAAGACCACGTCACGGAACAGCTTGGCCGTGGCGTTGTACATGTGGATCGTGGCCCGGTTGGCGCCGATCAGCGACTCCGCGGTGCGGGAGATCAGGTCCTCGCGGGCCTGGGTCAGCACCGAGATGGTCACGTCGTCGGGGATCTTGTCGCCCTCGATCAGCTGGCGTACGAACTCGAAATCGGTCTGGGAGGCCGACGGGAAGCCCACCTCGATCTCTTTGAAGCCCAGCTGCACCAGCAGCTCGAACATCCGCATCTTGCGGGAGGGGGTCATGGGATCGATCAGGGCCTGGTTACCGTCGCGCAGATCGGTGGACAGCCACCGGGGAGCCTTCTCGATGCGCTTGGTGGGCCACGTGCGATCGGGTACGTCGACGGGGACGAAGGGGACGTAGCGTCCCACCGGCATGGGCGTGGGCTGCTGAATGGGGCGAGGCTGAATGCGAGTCATTTGAGGTTGCTCCTGGCTGGGTTCTTTTTCACGGTCAGACGCGAGGCGAACCACCGCAGCGAGGAGGACCTGACCTTTGAAAACTAGGCCTCGCTGCGGCGACCAAGGAGCAGAAGCGCTGTTGCCACGTCGCACACGATAGCACGGGCCTTCCCGGATGCAACGGGTTTTCGACGACGCGTGTCGAACGCCTACTTCACGGCGCCCGAGGTGAGGCCGCCGATGAGGCGCTTCTCGATCAGGGAGAACAGGATGATCACCGGCACGATGGCGACCATCGCGGTGGTGAACAAGTACTGCCAGTCCTTGATGTAGAGACCGAGGAAGCGCGGCATGGAAACCGTCAGGGGCTGCAGGTCGGGGTCCTGCACCAGGATGAACGCCGCGGAGTACTCGTTCCAGGTGTTGACGAAGACGAACACCACCGCGGTCACGATGCCGGGCCAGGTCAGCGGCAGCGAGATCCGGAACATCGTCTGCAGCCGTCCCAGTCCGTCGATCAACGCGGCCTCGTCGACTTCTTTCGGCACCGCGGAGAAGAAGGCCTGCATCATCCAGATCGCGAAGGAGAGATTGAAAGCGCCATTGATCAGGATCAATGCCGCCCACACCCAGTAGCCACCCCAGCTCGCGAACTGCTGGTACAAGCCGACGGCCAGCACGGTGGGCTGCAGCATCTGGGTGCACAGCACCAGCAGCAGGAAGATCATCCGCCCGCGGAACCGGAATCGCGCCACGTAGTAGGCCGCCGGCGTGGCGACCAGCAACACCACCGCAGTGGCGCCGAAGGCGATGACCGTGGTGGCCAGGAGCGACTTCCCAGGCTGCACGTTGGAAGCCCACACGGTGAGGTAGTTGCTCCACATCGGCTCCGTCGGCCAGTACTCCGGCGGGATCCGCCGCACGTCGGCCTGGGATTTGAGGGAGCTGATCAGCATCAGCATGTAGGGGAAGGAGAAGAACACGACGACGGCGAGCGCGCCGATCGCGATCAGGATGGGATTGGGGTTGGGGTCGATGCCCCCGCGTCCCTTCTGGTGCTGAACCTTGGCCATGGTCTCAGTCCACCTCCTTCGTGGGACGTGCGGCGCTCAGGTAGATCGCGATGATCACCAAGCAGAACAGGAAGTTGATCACCGAAAGGGCGCTGGCCACACCCGGGCCCAGCTGCAACCTGTACTCGAAGACCAGGGTGGTGGTGATGTGACCGGCGTTGTAGCCGGGAGTCTCGTTGAGGATCTTCAAGATCGGCAACGAGTTGAACACGTTGATGATGTTGATCAGCGCCGCCACCGCGACCGCTGGCCGCAGCATCGGCAGCACGATGTGCAGGTATCGCTGCGCCGCATTGGCACCATCGACGTGCGCGGCCTCGATCACCTCGCCCGGAACGGATTGGAGCCCGGCAAGGATCGTGTAGGTGGTGAAGGGCAGTGAGACGTAGATGGCGACGAACACCGCCACCCAGAACGCACTGGTGGGGTCTTTGGTGAATCCGCGGGCAGCCTCCAGGATGCCGGTGTCCACCAGCAACCGGTTGAAGAGACCCACGTCGGTTTGCAGTCCGTAGTTGAACACCGTCGCGGTCATCACCACCGAGCTCGCCCACGGAAGGATCACGAACAGCCGGATGATCTTGCGGAACCGGAAGTTCTTGTTCAGGAACTGCGCGAGGGCCAGGGACAGCACCACGGTCGCCAGCACGACCACCACCACCCACACCACAGTGTTGAGCAGAATCCGCTCGATGGGGACGGTCGGGAAGGTCAAGGCGCCGGCCGGGCCGATGTAGTTGTCCAGCCCGGTGAATCCCTGAGCGATGCCGTAGCGGTTGAACTTGATGAACGAGTAGTAGATCAGCAGAGCGGCCGGCATCAGCACCACCCCGACGATGAGCACCAGCGTGGGCGTCAGCCACGGGAGGGCGGCGAGGCTTTCCCGGCGCTGCTTCTTCTTCGCGTTCGCCTTGATCCGCGCCTCGGGCGGACTCGTCGCCGTACTACTCGTCATCGCGCATCCTTCATCGAGTTCTATGAAAAAGGTGGTGCCGCTTACCGTAGCGGCACCACCTTCCAATGGTGTTTCAGAATGTCCCGGAAGTTTTCCGGAACCTCTTAGGCGCCCGCGTCCACCTGAGCCTGGATCGCCGCGAGCACGTTCTCCGGCGTCTCGTTCTGGAGCGTGCCGGCGGTACCCTGCAGCGCGGCCTGCAGCGAATCCCACGCGGGATCGCCAACCGGCAGGAAGCTCACGAACTCGAGTGCCTCGTAGAACGCGGCATTGTCGGTGTCCTCGGCAGCGCCCTTGGCGATCATGGACGAGGTGACGGGCAGAAGCCCGGTGCCCTTGTACCAGGTCTCGTACATCTCATCGGAGTAGAGCACGTCGAGCAGCGCGCTGGTGGCGGCCTTGCGGTCGGCATCGCCGTTGTCGAAGGCGATGATGAAGTCGGTCACGCCCAGCGCCACCGGATCGCCGCTCTCGGAGGGCACCGGAGCCACGTCGAAGCTGGTCTCCGGGTACTTCTCACGGGTCTCGCCGAGCAGGCCGGTGTGCGACATCATCATGCCGAGCTTGCCGTTGTTGAACAGGTCTGCGGCCTGCTGACGGTTGGTCGAACCCACATCGGGCTGGGTGGCCCCCGCATCGATCATGGTCTTCATCTGCGTGAAGGCCTTGACGGCGTCAGGCTGATCGGCGGTAAGCGTACCGTCGATATTCCAGTCGCCACCGGCTCCCCACAGCCACAGCGACGACTCCACCTGCGCCTCTTCGCGGCCGAGCGGCAGCCCGTAGCCGTAGGTGTCGGCGGCTAGCGCGGAGATCTTCGCCGCCGCATCCTCCAGTTCCGCCCAGGTCTTCGGGGGCTCGGCGACGCCGGCTTCCTCGAACAGACCGGTGTTGTAGGCCATCAAGCGAGAGCTCGCGATGTCGGGCACGGCCCACTGCACGCCGTCGACGCCGAGGCCGTTCTCCAGCAGGGCGGGCTCGATGGAGGCGAGGGTCTCCGCGCTCAGCACCTCGTCGATGGGGTACAACAGCTGGCCCTCGGCGGCGGAGGCGAAGTTGTTGTCGTTGAGGATGTCGGGCAGGTCGCCGGCCTGGATGCGGGCCTGCACCTTCGACGAGAAGTCGTCCCAGCCCTCGATCTGGAGGTTGACCTCCACATTCGGGTAGGTCTCCTTGAACTTGGCGATCACGGCGTCCCAGTCGGACTTCGACGATTCGGAATAAGACGGCGCCAGGATCGAGATCGATGTGGTGAGCGAGGCGGGATCCGCCGGGGCCTCGGGGGCGCCGGTACCAGGCTGGGTGTCGGGATCGCTGTCCCCACCACATGCGGTGAGAACGAGGGCACCCACCACAGCGACGGCGCTGAGCTTGAGCATCTTCTTCACAGGTAAGTCCTTTCTTTCTGTGCGACGCGCCGTGGGCCGGATGAGTCGCTGAAAAGCGAGCACGCCTGGCACGGCGGCGATGCGTCGAGCGTAGAAGCGCTGGACAAACGGGGCAAACAAGCCACGTGACCCGTGATCAAATAGTTACAAAACCCGCCGAAGTGGGCGAAAAGAGTGCTCAGAAGCCCAGCCGGTTGAGGTACTTGGCGTCGCGCTGCCACTCCTTCATCACCTTGACGTGCAGTTTCAGGTGAATGGGGGTGCCGAGCAGGGCGTTGATCTGCACACGCGCCTTGGTGCCGATGTCGCGCAGCCGCTCCCCCTTGTGCCCGATGACGATGCCCTTCTGCGAGTCGCGCTCCACGACGAGGGTGGCGAACACGTCCAGCAGCGGCTTGTCCTCGGGCCGGTTCTCGCGGGGCAGGATCTCATCGATCATCACGGCGATGGAGTGCGGCAGTTCGTCGCGCACCCCTTCGAGGGCGGCCTCGCGGATCAGGCTCGCGATCAGTGTCTCCTCCGGCTCGTCGGTGAGTTCGCCATCCGGGTAGTACCTCGGCCCTTCGGGCAGGAGCGCAACCAGGGCGTCGGCCACCAGGTCCACCTGCTCACCGGCCACCGCCGAGCACGGGATCACTTCTGCCCATTCGATGCCGAGGCTCGTCCGCAACCTTGCTGATGTCTGCCAGGTGCGAGAGCTGCCGCTGCTTCGAGACCAGATCCGTCTTGGTGGCCACCGCCACGAAGATGGGCCGTCGTTCCAGCTTGGCGAGGCTCGCTGAGGATGTACTTGTCGCCCGGGCCGATGCGCTGGTCGCAGGGCAGGCAGACGCCCACCACGTCCACCTCAGACCAGGTGTCGTAGACCAGCGCGTTGAGCCGTTGGCCCAGCAGGGTGCGCGGGCGGTGCAGGCCGGGCGTGTCGATGAGCACCAGCTGGCCGTCGGGACGGGTCAGAATGCCTCGCACGGCATGCCTGGTGGTCTGCGGCATCTCGACGCGATGGCGATCTTGGCGCCGACCAGCGCGTTGGTGAGCGTCGACTTCCCGGCATTGGGACGCCCCACGAAGCAGGCGAAGCCCGAACGGTGGGTGGGATTGGCGTTCTCAGTCATCTTCGTCCTCTTTCGCAGGCCCCTCAGCGGCCTCCAGCTCTTCAGGGCTCAACCTTCGCACCAGCATGGTGCCAATCTGATGCCGCCGTCCGACGGAGCGGTCGGCAACCATTTCGATATCGCCCAGGACCACGGTGGAGCCGGGAATCGGCACCAGGTTGAGTTCCTTGGCCATCAATCCACCGGCCGTTTCCACGTCATCATCGTCGATCTTGATATGGAAGAGCTCCCCCAGCTCGTCCAGGGGCAGACGAGACGAGATGCGGTAGCGGCCGGGCGCGACCTCCTCGATAGCGGGGGTTTCGGCGTCGTACTCGTCCACGATCTCGCCGACGATCTCTTCGAGGATGTCCTCGATGGTGGCCAGCCCCGCGGTGCCGCCGAACTCGTCCACCACGATCACCAAGTGGGAGTGGCTGAGCTGCATGTGCCGCAGCAACTCGCTGACCGGTTTCGAGTCTGGGCAGAAGGTGGCGGGACGCATCAGATCCCACACGGTTTCCTGCCGCTCCGAATCCGGGTAGTCGTAGATGCGCTTGGAGACATCCTTCATGTAGATCACGCCGAGGATGTCGTCGAGGCCCTCGCCCACGACGGGGATCCGGGAGAAGCCGGATCGCAGCGCCAACGACATGAGCTGGCGCAGGGTGCGATCGCGCTGGATGAAGACCATGTCGGTGCGCGGCACCATGACCTCCTTGACCAGCGTGTCACCCAACTCGAACACCGAGTGGATCATCTTCGATTCACCGGCTTCGATCAGGTCTTGCGCTTCCGCGATGTCGACGAGCTCGCGGAGTTCCGCTTCCGTGGCGAAGGGGCCGTCGGTGAAGCCCTTGCCCGGGGTGAGCGCATTGCCGATCAGGATCATCAGTTGCGCCACAGGCCCCAGGACCGTGGTGAGCATGATGATCAGCGGCGTGAACATCCTCATGAATGCTTCGGGATGCTGGCGGCCGAGGGTTCGCGGCGCCACTCCCCAAAGGATGAAGGAGACCACCAGCATCGCCAGCACCGTGATCACCAGGCGCTGCCAGTCGGGCGTGACGCGCGTGAAGACGACGATCGCGACCAAGGTGATCGCGCTGATCTCCAGGGTCATACGCGCGAACATCAGCGCGTTGATGGTGGGGGCAGGGTCGCTGGCGATCTGCACGATGCGCTCCGTGCGGCCCCGCTCGTCGATCATGCGCTGGGCGCGGGCTTTGGTGGTTACGGTGCAGGCGGTTTCCACCGCCGCCAGGAGGGACGCCATCAGCGCAAGGGCCAAGGCGATGGCTAGTTCAATCCATTCGGACTGCGTCACAGAAGTTGATCACTCGCTCAGGTCGGTTTCGGAGAGGTAGGACGAAGTTTACCCGCGGGACTTCTTATCCCAGGCGGCGATGATGCGATCGTTCAGTCCGAACATGACCGCCTTCTCCTCGGGCTCCGCGTGGTCATGGCCCAACAGGTGCAGCAGGCCGTGGATCAGCAGGTACTCGGCCTCGGTGTCCGGGGCTCGGCCGTTCTCGGCGGCCTGGCGGGCGGTCACCGCGGGGCACAGCACGATATCGCCGAGCAGCCCCATGGGCGGGTCCTCCCCCGGATCGGGGGCGCGCAACTCATCCATGGGGAAGCTCATCACGTCGGTCGGCCCCGGGAGGTCCATGAACCGCACGTGATAGTCCTCCATGGTGGCCTCGTCGACCAACAGGATCGAAAGCTCTGCCTGCGGATGGATACGCAAGTAGTCCATCGCGAAACGGGCCAAGGAGACCAGGCCGATCTCGTCGACCTGCTGTCCCGACTCGTTGTTGATGTCGATCATCGTCGCCTCCGGTCCTGGCGCGGAGGCCGGGCCTCGTCCTCCGCGGTGTCGAACTGGTCGTAGGCGGCGACGATCTTGCCCACCAGGCGATGCCTCACCACGTCGCGAGCGGTCAGCTGGCAGAACTCGATGTCGTCGACGCCGTCCAGGATCTGCTGCACCATGCGCAGTCCCGAGCGGGTGCCCGTCGGCAGGTCGATCTGGGTGACGTCGCCCGTCACCACGATCTTGGAGCCGAAGCCCAGCCGGGTGAGGAACATCTTCATCTGCTCGGCCGAGGTGTTCTGGGCCTCGTCGAGAATGATGAAGGCGTCGTTGAGGGTCCGCCCGCGCATGTAGGCCAGCGGTGCCACCTCGATCACCCCGGCGGTGAGCAGCTTGGGCACCGACTCGGGGTCGATCATGTCGTGCAGCGCGTCGTAGAGTGGGCGCAGGTAAGGATCGATCTTGTCGTTCAGTGTGCCCGGCAGGAAGCCGAGCGCTCCCCCGCCTCGATGGCCGGGCGGGTGAGGATGATCCGGCTGACCTGCTTGGCCTGCAACGCCTGCACGGCCTTGGCCATGGCCAGGTAGGTCTTTCCGGTGCCGCGGGGCCGATGCCGAACACGACGGTGTGGCGATCGATCGCGTCCACATAGCGCTTCTGATTCAGCGTCTTCGGCCGGACCGTCTTGCCACGAGAAGAGATGATGTCTTGCGTGAGGACCTGAGCCGCCGATACGTCGTCGTCGCCGGACATGGTGATCACGCGCTCCACCGTCTCACCGGTCAAGCCTTGGCCGGTGCGGATGATGGCGATCAGCTCGTTCAGTACCTCGGTGGCGCGCGCGATGTCAGCGGTAGAACCGCTCAGCGTGATCTGCCCACCGCGCACATGCAGATCTGCGGCAAGCTGTTCTTCCAGGATGCGCAGGTAGTCGTCGTGGGGGCCGAGTAGGTTGACCATGTCGATGGAAGGCGGCACGTTGATCACGCGCGTACCCGGCCGGTCGTCAAGCTGGTGTCGAGTCAGGGATCTTCCTAGAACTAGTTCTTGCGCAAGAATGCGCTCAGTTAACTGCCTTAGTGTACGTCACGCCCCGACAGGGCTCGCTAATCGATGATGGCGTCGTCTTCCTCGGAGATCACGTGCATCGCCGCTTCCTCCGCGCTCGCCGCCCCACCGCTGTAGCCCACGTCGACGCCGAGCGTCTTCTCGTCGCCCCCCGCACCCTGCACGGCCATCAGGCGACCGGCACGCATCTTTCCCACCTGGCGTGGTTCGTTGTTGGGATTCCAGGGCTCATCGGCCGTCGGTTTCGCGTCGGGAACCTCCTGCTTGACCCTCATCTCGATGGTCTCACCTTGGCGCATCTCTGCCGGAGTGTTGCCGAAGCCCTGAGCCGGAGACCAACGCTCGGGGCTGGTGTAGCCCTCGTCGAGCACATCGTCCACGCCCCGGTCTACCAGCGAGTCGGATTGCTGCAACTGATCGAGTTGCTCTGACTCATCCGGGACCATTACATCGCTGAAAACCTCGTTGCCTTCCATGCCCCCATACTGCCATCACCACCATTCAGAGGGGCCTGATTAGGGGCATGTCTTGGCTTCGACGAGATTCGGCGGGATGTGAGGAAGGAGATCCGCGGGAGGAATCAGTAGACTCAGCCGGGTGACAGCAGAGACATCGGAGCGCCCCACGCCCGCCTATGCCCATCGCCAGCGCGGCCCCTACGACCTGATCGTGGCACTGTTTTGCTCGCTGCTGCTGATCTCGAACATCGCCGCGGTGAAGCTGATTCAGATCGGTCCAGAGTGGGCGCCGTTCGACCTGCCGGTGCTGCCGCTGATCTTCGACGGCGGCGCGCTGTTGTTTCCGCTGACCTATGTGCTGGGCGACGTGCTCGCCGAGGTGTACGGGTTCAAGGGCGCCCGACGCGCCATCTGGACGGGTTTTATGGTCTCGGTGCTGGCCTCGGCCACCTTCCTGGCCGTGGGCGCACTGCCGCCGGCTGCCGAGTGGGACAAGCAGGGGGCCTTCGACGAGATTCTCGGCTTCGTGCCCGCATCGTCATCGCATCGCTGCTGGGCTATCTGGTGGGCCAGTTCCTGAACGCCTGGGTGCTGGTGCGGATGAAGGCCCGCTTCTCCGGCCTCTGGGCCCGACTGCTCGGCTCCAGCGCCGTCGGCACCGCCGCCGACACCGTGATCTTCTGCCTGGTGGCCTTCGCGGGCGAGATCAGCGGATCCTCGATGGTCAACTACATCGTGGTGGGCTACATCTACAAGCTGGCGCTCGAGGCGATCTTGTTGCCGATCACCACCAAGGTGATCGGTGCGGTCAAGCGCCATGAACCCGCCTACCCGACCACCGGTCGTTGAGGCGCGGATGTTCTAGCGCAAAAAGCGAGTACCAGGACAGGAGCCGCACCCGGTAGCCGTTGTATCACGAGGGCCATGTACTAACAGATTCCGCAGGTAGGTGGCACCTACTGCGGCGCACTGGCTTCGTTGTCGGGCTCGACCGGGAAAATCGCCGTCACCGCTGTGCCGGAGAGGCCGTTGGCCTCGATCGTGAAGCTTCCACCCAACTCTTCGCAGCGTTGCCTCATCGATTCGGTGCCGACGCCGCCGTCGCGCACCCCGGTGAATCCTTTCCCGTCGTCGATGACGACGAGACGTACCCGATCCGTCGAGCGATCGACCGACACCTCGATGTGGTTCGCTTCGGCGTGCCGCACACAATTGGTCAGCGCTTCATCGAGGATCCGGTACAGCGCCACCTCTGCGGCAGCGGGTGCGCTCAGCTCATCAGGGACGACGAGCGTGATACGGATCCCACTGTGTTGCGCATGCCGGTCGACGATGCCCCGAAGCGCCGACAGGAGTCCCCGGTCCAATGCGGGCGGGCGAAGGCCGTCCAGCGCCCGGCGCAACTCGCCAGAGGCGAGGGTAAGGTCTTCCTCGATACCGGAGAGCACGGCCTCAGGAGGCGTCGCCCCGGCCAGTGCACGCAGTTGCATACGCACGCCGCTGAGCACCGGCCCGACCCCGTCGTGCAGGTCTTTACGCAGCCGCCGTTTCTCTTCTTCGCGGGCGGTGACCAGCCGTTCTCTGGCCTGTTGTAGGTCGCTGATCAGCCCGACCGTCGCGGCCGGGGCAGCCGCCTGTACCGCCAATGCACCCAGCAACTCACGCTCGCGGCGCGTCCAGGGTTCATCGGGTGCGCGCTGCTGGACGAGGAGCGAGCCGATCGTCGTTCCCCGGTGAACCAGGTCGAGGGACGTCACCGGCCAGGGTCGGCGGGTGCCCGCCGAGCGCTCCGGGTGTTCCCGCGGCGCCAGAACCACCGCCACATAAGGAACGAAGGCCCTCCGCGATCCCGTCGACCACAGCGCTGAGTATCTCGGTGGGGGTCAGCGCAGTGCCCACACCTCGGGCTAGGTCGGTGAGCAACTCATAGGGGCGCTCGGTATCGCCGTAGAACCGACGTTCGATGAACTCGTACAACCACGCGCGCAACGGCAACACCACCACGGTTGCGGCCACAGCGGCGACTCCGGATGCGACGTACGCGTCCTCCCGCATCTGGCCGGCCGTGTCCGGAACCCATACCATCGGCACCACGATTCGGGCCACCCACAAGGTGAGGACATAGACGCCCGCGACAGCGAGCACGAGCGCGCCGTACACCATGGAACGGTGAATGATCCGGTCGATGTCGTAGAGGCCGTACCGGGCGATGACGATGATCGTCGTCGCCGGGAAGACCAGCGCCACGAACACGTTGACGAAGGGCACATCGCCGCGCATGCTCTCCAGGATCAGGCCGACAAAGACCAGCGCCGCAGAGAAAGCGCCCCAGATCAGCGGGCCCCGTTTCGCCGGGTCGGCGCGGCGGATCCGGAGCCCGATCACGATCGGCGCGAGTACCGCCGCGATCATCAAGGAGATCAGTCCGATCCTCGCCGCGACGTGGCTCCAGGAGGAATCGAACTCCAGCAGTCCCTCGTCGGGGTACAACATCTCTGGCTGCTGCCAGGCGACGGTGGCGATACCGATCGTGCCGAGGACAAGCCCGGTGCTCAGCACGATGAGCGGGATCCGCCAGCGTCGCGTCGGCAGCGTGCCGTCGGGAAAGAGCAGGACGACGATCGCCATGAATGCGTAGCTGGGGAAGCCGATCGAGAGGTAAGTCCACTGCAACACGCGCGGACCTTGGGAGACAAGCCCTAAGACGGCAGACAGGGCCGCAGCACTGCCGGCCATCAACAGCAGCCATCCATACCTGTTGTCCGGATTGTAGCTGGCGACGCGGGCACCGATGACGAGGGTGCCCACCGCGAGGAAGGCGTCGCGGAAGTACATCCCGCTCTCGTTGACCTGGTGGATCACCAGGGTGCCGACAGCGAGGATGATCCCGACGGTCGCAATGACCCACGCTGTCGTCGGGGATCGCACCTCGACCCGCTACTTCTTCGTGGGGCAGATCCGGAAGAAGGCGCAGAACCAGGTGGACAGCCGCGAGCCGGCGCCTCCGGGATCAGGGTTTGGGTCATCCGGATCAGGAAGTTGCGGCAGCGCGTCGGTCGCGATCGACCATGGCCGCTCCTCGCCGCGCGGAACCGTCGGGTCAGTCCACTTAAAGCTCTCTTCGATGGATTTCCAGAGCGCGGCCACCGTCACCACCACCGTGCCCGGCGGCACACGGCTGGTGTCTTTGCCCGCCTCGATCTGCTCCATGAGTCGATATGCCCGGTCCACCCACGCCTGAAGTTCCGGCGAAGCATCCACGACGAGGCACCGCTTGGGTTCCGCCGTCACCTCCGGAATGGTCTTGTCGTCGTCACAGCTGCACATATTCTGCTCGCTTTCCCTGATGTCGCGTAGTGTACGTCTCACCCTCTCTGAGGAGCCATAGGCATTCCTTGATACCTGCAATATGACGCCGAATTTTGCGAGACGCCATGCGCGGCCCGCTTTCTGGGGATAGAAGCTGTCCCCTTGCGTTACGCGGCTTGTAAAATCGCCTCATGGCTACCTCGGCGACGGCATCGATTCTGTTGATCGATGATCATCCGGTGGTGAGGCGCGGAATGGTCGCCCTACTGGGGGGCGAATCGTGGGTGGGCCGATTGATCGAGGCGGGAACGATGGCCGAGGCCCTCAAGCTGGCTGTGATCGAACAACCGAATGCCGCCGTCGTCGATCTGGGACTGCCGGATGGGGATGGTGTCGTCCTGCTTCGGCAACTCCGCCGGGCCGTGCCGGGGTGCGCACTGCTGGTGCTCACGATGACGAGAGACGAGAGCACCGTGCGCGCCTGCCTGGAGGCCGGTGCCGCCGGATATCTGCTCAAAGAATCGGCACCCGAATCGCTGCTGCCATCGCTGCGCACCGTCCTCGACGGCGGCCTGGTGCTGGGACCGCACGTCGCCCCCGGCACCCTGACGCAAGTTCGCCGGGTCGTTCCTGCGCCTTTCGACGTGCTGACGCCCCGCGAACTGCACCACGTCGGCCTGCTCGCCTCCGGCCTATCCGGGCCCCAGATCGCCGACAAACTCGGCGTCGCGGAGAAGACGGTGCGCAATCAGATGGCGGGAATCCTGGCGAAACTCGGCCTTGCCGATAGGGTGCAAGCGGCGCTCCTGGCCCGCGAGGTGGGACTGCACGAGCTCTGAGGCTGCGTGGAGTGGGCATTCCTCCCGATGATGACGGGATGATGTCCCGGGTGCCCTGAGACGTGCGGCCGCATGCTCAGAACATGGCTACCGCGACCCTCATTTCCCAGTCCTCACCCGACCTCACCGACCGATCAACTGCCCTAAAGAGGCTCACCGACGGCGACCCCGAGCTGTGGGCGGACATCGTGCGCACCTATCGTCCGTGTGTGCTCGCACAAGCCGCCCGTTTCGGTCTCGACGCCTGGCAACGCCAAGACCTAGAGCAACGAGTCTGGCTGGCCCTGTACGAACACGCGCCCAAGATTCGTGACATCGCCTGCCTTCCCGGATGGCTCTCCACCACCGCCCGCCGTGCTGCCATCCGGCTGCGCTATCAACACAGCCGCGAGTCGATGAGGGGGCAGGTTCCCGAAGTCTCGTCCGCTGCCCGCAACGACATCGAAGAGGCTTTCCTCGTCTCCGAGTCCTCCGCAGAACTCCAGGCCGCTATCGCGATGCTGAGCCCACGTCAGCAGGCCGTGGTACGCGCCCTGTTGGACGAGGTCTCCTACGAGGAGGTGAGCGCCCGGCTAGGTATTGCGATGGGCAGCATCGGCCCTACCCGCCAACGCGCCCTTGCCCGCCTGCGCCGATTCCTCACCCCGCAAATGCCGCTGCGGCCGGTTGGCTAATAGGCCGCCGATTCAGGCTCTTTCCTCTCCCCTTGATGACACGCGGCCTGAAGTAGCGTTTCTTTTACTATTCGCGAAACCAGCTGGTTCCTTGCCGCGAATAATTCGGACAGACAGCACGTCGAACCCTCTCTGTGACGATCTGCAGGAGAAAAGAGCACCATGTATCCGGAACCCACACATATCGTGATCCAGCTTTCGGCCGAGAAAGACCTCGACGACGTCGACGATCTCGGCCGGTGGGCACCCGAGAATGACGATGACCTCGCCGACGCGTTTGCCACGATCGAGAAGATCACCGGCGAAACCCTCCCTCCGGTCCGGCGCCTGGTGACCGCATACTCGGTCGCAGAGCTGCGCGCACTGGAGCTGGCGGCGGAGGACGGCGAATGGCCGCCCATGGTCAGCCTCACCCAATACTGGCGAATCAACCTGGACGTCCCCGACTCGTCATCGCGCAGATCTTGGCTAGAGGAGATCGCGGATTTGCTCAGGAAGGTGCCAAGAATCGAACGGGCCTACGTCGAACCGCCGGTCGTGGTTCCCGATACCTCGCTCGACGAAGAGCGCTCCGAGAGCGCGACCGAGGGCGATTCAATTGGCCCAGGTCAGCCCGAACCGCGCCGGTTCCGGAGCACGAAAATCTCCCATCTCAGCCCGGCGCCCTGCGGCATCAACGCCGAGTGGGCATGGGGCAAACCGGGCGGCGTTGGCGCGTGGCACGGGGAGGACGACCGACATGGCAAAGTCCGGCTGATCGACGTCGAGGCGGCCTGGCAACTCGACCATAACGCCCTGCTCCACCTCCAGGTGCCTCCGCCGCTGAGCGGATGGATGGACCAGGCCCCTCGTCGCATCAGCCACGGCACGGCGGTGCTCGGCATCGTCGGCGGTAAGGTCCCAGACCAAGAGGAAGAAGCGAGCCCAATGGGGATCTGCCCGGAGGCGCGAGTGTTCGTTGCCTCCCATTTCCGGGGCGATCCGAACCACACGCATGTGACGAACGTCCTACTGGAAGCCCTGGAGGTATTGCGCTGCGGCGATGTGGTGCTCCTGGAAGTCACCGCCTTGGAGGACAAGAAAGGCCTGCTCGCGCAACGTCCTGTCGAGCGAGACATCGCCGTCCGGCATGCAATCCGCCTGCTCGCGGGTGTAGGCATCGTGGTGATCGAGGCCGCCGGCAACGCCGACGACGATCTGGATAGCCTCAGCACCGACAACGATCTCGCGGACCTCAACGACCCCCGTCCTGGCGCCGACTCTGGCGCCATCCTGGTGGGAGGATGCCACGCGGCGCCCGGTCCGGACGGCGCCCACCGCTGGGGCGGAAGCAACTACGGTGCCCGGGTCGACTGCTATGCATGGGCCGAAGACGTGCCCACCAGCGGATGCGATCCCCAGAAACAAAGTACGCGCTGCGATCCGAGAATCCACTACCAGTATTTCGGAGGCACCAGTGCCGCCAGCGCGATCATCGCCGGGGCAGCGGTCCTCGCCCAGAGCTTGTACCGGAGCACGTCCGGCCGCCCACTCACTCCACGCGAGTTGCGGGACCTGTTCAGCGACCCGGACAACGGCACGCCCGCTCCGGCGAACGACCAGATCGGGGTCATGCCTGATCTCGAAAAGGTGACCCAGGCCGCGTGGTCCCTGCGGTAAGACACCGTAAGAACTTTCCACACTCCCGGATGTATCACGACAGTTCCTCCGCTCTCTATCAGGTCAAGGAGAAATTCTCCAGGTGCCACCAAAGGGAGGAACCATGTCCACACTTCCGATGACCTGCTCGCTGACCGCTATGTCATTCTGCGCGCGCCAGCCACCCAGGCGATGGACTTCCACTACCGGAGCCTGATCGCACTACCGGAAGCAATCCCCGACGTTCAGGTGGAGGTCGACGATCAGGTCGACAAGCACACGCTGAACACTCTCGCCCATGACTCCACCATCCTCGGCTTCAGCCCCGTGATGCCGATGACGTTGATCGAACCCGTCGAGGCAGAGACCTCGGAGGTTGAGCCCGCCGACGAGGCTGACGCTACGTGGGGAGTCGAAGCCGTCGGAGCAACCACGTCACCGTTCACCGGAGCCGGGACCACCGTCGCCGTTCTCGACACGGGGATTGACGCCGACCATGTGGCCTTCGCCGGCATGAAGCTGGTGACCAAAGATTTTACGAGCAGCGGCACCGCACACGATGATCATGGTCACGGCACGCACTGCGCCGGGACGATCTTCGGTCGTGCCGTGGACGGCAGGCGCATCGGCATTGCCACCGGAGTCTCCCGGGCTGTGATCGGCAAGGTGCTCGGTCCCGGCGGCGGCAGCAGCGATATGCTCACCAGCGCCATGATCTGGGCACGGGACAACGGCGCCCAGATCATCTCGATGTCGCTGGGCATAGATTTCCCCGGGTACGTCGAGAGCCTTGTCAGGCAGCACGGTCTGCGGGTGAGCGCCGCCACCTCGATCGGCCTGCATGCCTACGCCTCCAACGTGAAGCTGTTCGAGACGCTGTCGCAGTTCCTGGCGGCAGGAGCGGGCCAGCCGATGATCGTCGCCGCCACAGGCAACGAAAGCGGCCGCAAAGCCACCCCGCCCTTCGAGATCAACGTCGCGTGCCCCGCAGCCGCGGCTGGCACCATCGCGGTCGGTGCGCTGGAACGCACCTCGGCGGGCCTGGACGTGGCGAGTTTCTCGAACACCCTGGCCACGGTATCCGCACCCGGCGTCGGGGTCATCAGCGCGAAGGCCGGCGGCGGAACGGTGTCGTACAACGGCACCAGCATGGCCACTCCGCATGTGGCCGGGATCGCGGCCCTGTGGGCCGAGAAGCTCACACGCAACAACCAGTTGGGGCCGCTCACGCTGCAGTCCAAACTGATTGGCTCTTCCCGTGTCGACGCGCTGGTCTCCAGCTTTGATCCACTCGCTGTCGGTGCAGGCCTCGTGCGTGCGCCGCAATGATGACTGACAACCAACCCCCTCTCAATAACTCTCAACCGGAAAGAACGATCATGACTGACATCATTGGCTCCCGCCTGGGAGACCTCGATATCCCGAACGAACTCACGGATCTGCTGCAGCGGATTCCCGGAATCACACAAACCGAACTCGACATCGAGTCCGATCTGACGTTGGCACCCAGCAGCGACCACGACGACACGGAACCCTATGTCCCGCCGTGGGCGACCTCCCGCGAAACGACCCCCATCGGCAGCTTCGAGGTGGAGGGCCAGTCCTTCCTCGAGCCACTCGTACACGAGACGCCGAACCCCATGATCTATCCCATGTGCACGATCGGAATCGTTCGCGTCTCCGTCAACGGCAAGCCTAAGCATCGCGGCAGCGGCGTTATGGTAGGCCCGAACCTGCTGCTCACGGCCGGGCATGTCGCGCCGTGGGGTGCATCGAACTGGGATATGGAGTTCATCCCGGCCTATCGCAACGGCAACCGCCCCTTCGGCAGCGCCTGGGTACGGCAGTACCGGGGTTACAACACCAAGAACAATGTGACCGGCCACGACTACGCCATCTGTCGGCTCTACACTCCGATTGGCAACGTCGTCGGATGGATGGGCGCCCGATCATACGGTAAGGACAGCCAATACGAGGCCCTCACCTACATGTCCTCGGGCTACCCCGGCAGCTATGGCGAGCGTCCCGCGGTCGAGCTCGGCATGCGGATCGCGGACATCGACAACGACAGCCCCGGACTCGAACTGGAATTCGCAACGCGTAAGGATCTTGGACCAGGCTGGTCCGGCGGTCCGTTGTGGCCCGGCAGCACCCAGCCGTATGTGCATGGCGTACTCAGCGGCACCGAGAAGGACTTCCTCGATCCTCGGCGCCTGGTCTATGCCGCAGGTTCCCCGATGGTCGACCTGGTGCGCTACGGACGAAACAACTGGCCCGTCTAGCGTGTTGTGAGGAAAGGAGGAACCCAGCCACCAACCCGTGGCTGGGTTCCTCTTCCGTGAACAACACATCGATCATCTGAGGGCCCCATGGGAGGCTCCTCAGCAGACCAGCGCACTCGGTACGTGTAGTGAGCGGGACTCTTCACTGTGATCCTCGTCCGACATCATCGCAGCACCAATGTTGATACTAGTGCTCATGTTCGTTAGTTCGTTGGCGTTCATGCGGCCAGCCGGTGGAGGTAGTCGTTGAGTTGTGCGCGGGTCCAGGTCCAGTTGAACGGTCGGCTGGTGAGGTTGTACCAGTCCTGGAACGCCAGGATCCGTCCGGCGAGGTCATCGAGGCTGGCGAACGACATGCCGTGGAGTGCTTTGCGGGTCAGGATGGAGAAGTAGATTTCGATCTGGTTCAGCCAGGACGCGTGGATCGGGGTGTGGACCATGATTGCGTTCGGGTACCGCTGTTGCAGCCGGAGTTGAGCGGCCCCGCCGCGGTGGGAGGCGCCGTTGTCCACGACCCAGAACACCCGGTCGGCTGACGCGTACGGCTCGGTCTGCATCACATGGTCGACCAGCCGGGTGAACGCTACGATCCCGGTGGTGGTCTCGGTGATACCCATGACGTGGCCGGAGTTGATGTCGAGCGCGGCGAGGTAGGCCAGGGTACCGCCCCGCCGGTAGTCGAACTCGACCCGGCCCGGTCGGCCGGGCAGCAACGGACGCACCGGGATGGACCGTCGTAGGGCTTGGATTCCGGGTTTCTCATCGGCCGAGATCACGAAGTCGTTGTCGCCGAGCGGTTCGCCGTCCCAGCGGTGGTCGTAGAGGTCCAACACGACACCGGCCCGCTCGGCGAAGCAGGGGTCCCGCACGCTGATCCAGGACCTGGTCTGCCAGGGCTTGATCGCATCGGCAGCCAGCCACCGGCCCACCGTATGACGAGATCGACTCCACCACCTGGTCCTTGATGGCTTGCGCGGCGATCTCAGCCACCGACCAACGGGCCAACGGAACGCCCTTGTCGGTGTCCGGGCAGGTACACGCGATCGCTTTGACCACGGCGACCTGGACCGGGGTGAACCTCGTCGGGCGACCCGACCGAGGCAGGTCCAGTAAACCCGCCAGCCGCTGTTTGGCGTATCGGCGACGCCACTTGCGGACCGTTTCCCGGCTGACGCCTAACCGGTCAGCGATCTGCTGGTTCGAGAAGCCATCAGCGGCGGCCAGCACGATCCGGGCTCGAAGGCGTTGACGGCACTGCGCCGAGGGTCTGCACCACCTGACCAGTTCTGCTCGCTCGGCTGGGGTCAACACGATCACGACGGGGGAAGACGCCATAACCCACCCCACCACCACGGCGTGCCGTGACCGGCACGGACACGCCGAACAAGGCAGCCCACCTGGGATGATGGTGCCCATGGCCACGATCCCCGAATCGACCAAAGGGTCCCTGACCTGGAAACTGTCCCACCGCGCGCGTGAGCGTTGGCCGCAAATCCAGCGTGTCACCCTCCGGTTCCGCGGCAACCTGGCCTACATCGACGCGATCCTGACCGACGGTGACACCATCAAACTATGCCGACTGCGCTACACCGGCTACGCGTCGCGTTGGGGCTTCGCGATCTGGCGAGCCTCCCACAACGACTACCAAGACTCCTGGCTCCCCAATGGAACACCCTCCGGCACCCCCGAAGAAGCCCTCGATGTCGCCTGCGGCCTCTACCTCAACGACCCCACCGCCTGGACCCCACCGCCAACGAACTAACGCACGCAAGCACTAGCCTCGGCATTGTTCGGGCTCTAGGCCTTTAGCACTTTGACCAACTGGGGCGCGAGCTCGCCGACGGCGTCAGTCGCCCAGCAGCATCCTGATCGCCCGGACCACAGGAGCCACGTCGTAGCCGGTGCGATCGACCTTGGTGATCCGCGCGACCGAAAGGGTGCGCGGCTGCTCGCCGATGGCATACGAGCCTTCTGCCAACTCGACACGAGTGGCCCATGGGCGCCGGGAACTGGTCATCGGCACTGCGATCACCAGGCCGAGATTAGTAGCCATCCGCTCGTCCGAAAGCACGAGATGCGGACGGTGGCCACGCTGTTCGCGCCCCTGGGTGGGTTCCATCGAAACCCACACCACGTCGCCGCGACGTGGGACTGGAGCGCTCACTGCTGTTCGGCTTCCTGCTGCCGATCCTCCCTCTCGTAGTCTTCAATCAGATCGTCACCATCCTGGGCTACCGCTGAGGCGTACTCGTCGGGCCTCACGTCGGCGAAGGATCCCCAGAACTGGTTTCGCTCATGCTCATCCAGCAACAGACGAAGGAAACCATCAATGCTCTCCGCCTGCTGGGCCGCCCCTGCCTTGAGGCGGGCACGCGTCTCCGTGTGAATGGCTATGGTCGTACGGCTCATGAGCACATAATACGTTGCATTTTAGTCTGATAAAAGAGTCTGATTCCTTGGACATCATCGCCACCCATGGGGCGCCTACAGCGCCCGGGACAACGCCGGAGCAAGATCCCCGATCGGGTCCACGAGGACCTCGTCCGCCCCCATCCACCCTGCCATCAGGCGGAGTTCGGCGGCCAACTCCCGGGCGGTGTCGTCGGGGGCACCTGGTTCGGCATGGGCTTCCTTGACGAGCAGCCGACCCGCCGCACGGTCGAGCTTGAGATCCACGCGGGCGACGAACTGGTCCCGCAGCAGGAAGGGCAGCACGTAGTACCCGTGCGTGCGCTGTTCCTTGGGGGTGTAGATGCCGATCCGGTAGTGGAAGCCGAACATCCGCTCCAGCCGGGCCCGCTCGAAGACCATGGAATCGAACGGGCTCAGCAGCGCCCGCCCCTCGGCCTTGCGTGGACGGCTGGCCCCGGGGTGTACCAGGTGCATGCCCCAGCCCGGAACCTCAGCCTCGATCAGCCTTCCGGTGGACACCAACCGGGCAGCCGAGAGCGTCGCCGCTTTGATGGGCAGGCGGAAGTAATCGGCCAGGCAACGGACGGTGCCGATGCCGTGCGCTACGGCTCCGGCCTCCATCAACGTGTCGACCGCGTCGTCGGGGTCGGGATTGGCGATGGTAGGAACACCTGCGGGCAGGACGCGCTCGATGGGCGCGTAGCAGCGTTCGAATTGGGTATTGCGTCCGGCCACCCCGATCAGGCCACGGCCGAACAGCACCTCCAACACCGTCTTGGTCTCCGACCAGCTCCACCACGTCCCACCACCAGACTTGGGCACATGCCCCAACCGCTCGGCAACCTGACGGGCCGTGAGCGGTCCGTCGTCGTAAAGCAGCCCGATGACGCGCTCACCGATCCCATCCGCGGCCAGGCGCGCGTCATTCTCTGGTCTGATGAACCATCGACGCGGCAGGGTCAGGAGATGAGTGAAGTGCTCGGGCGCGATGTAGGAGGCCTCGTGGGCCCAGAACTCGATGGCTCGCCGCGGGGCGGTCCAGGTCAGCCGGTTCAGCTGCGCCCGATCGTAGACGCCCAGGCGCGAGAACAACGGCAGATAATGAGCCCGCGACAGCACATTCACCGAATCGATCTGCAGGAGTTGCAACCTCCGCAGCTGCGTCGCCACCGCACGCGACGACGACGGCCTCTCACTTCTCGGCTTGTGCAGCCCCTGCGCCGCCAAGGCCATCCGTCGTGCCGCATCCTGCGTCAGCTTCATCGTTGCCACAGAAGACATCTTCTCAGAGGGTGCCGACAGCATCACTCGGCAAGAGGACTCGTCTAGAAACTCCGCGAGTAGGTGATGTTCTGATTCCTACAGCTGGCTATATGGCGCGGCCTGTGCAGGAGGTACACGCCGCGCCATATAGCCAGCGCTATGAACGGCTCAGGCGTTTCGCAGACCTATCCGCGGGTCCGCTTGGCATAGAAGCGGCCGAGGAACTCCTGCTTGTGCGCGTCGAAGTCGCCGGCGATCAACGAGGTACGGATGTCATCGACCAGGCGCACTGTGAAGCGCTCGTTGTGGATGGTGGCCAACGTGTTGGCCAGCATCTCCTTGGCCTTGAATAGATGGTGCAGGTAGGCGCGCGTGTAGTGGGTGCAGGTGTAGCAGTCGCAGCCGTCCTCGAGCGGTTCGAATGCACGCCGGTTCCTCGCGGTATTCACGTTGTAGCGACCGTCGGCGGTGTAGATGGCGGCGTTGCGCGCCACGCGGGAGGGGTTCACACAGTCGAAGGTGTCGGTGCCCTGCTCGATGGCCGCGAAGAAGTCGTCCGGCTCAGAGATGCCCAGCAGGTGACGCGGCTTGTTCTCCGGCAGTTCGTCGACCATCCAGCCGACGATCTCCCCCAGCTTCTCCTTCTCGAGCGCTCCGCCCAGGCCGTAGCCGTCGAAGCTCTGGCCGTCCACGTCCAGCTCCGCGAGCCCACGCGCGGCCTGTCGTCGAAGGTCCTCGTACTGAGCACCTTGAATGACGCCGAACAGCGCCTGATAGGGCTTATCGACACGAGCCTCGGTGAGCCGACGATGTTCCGCCAGGCAGCGGATGGCCCACTCATGGGTGCGCTGCACGGAGCGCTCTTGGTATTCGCGGGTGTTCATCAGCGTGGTGAGCTCGTCGAAGGCGAACATGATGTCGGCGCCCAACTGATGCTGAATGCCCATCGAGACCTCCGGCGTGAAGCGGTGCTTATCCCCGTTCAGGTGCGAGATGAAGGTGACGCCATCGTCGTCGACGTGCGCGCGTCGGGTCTTGCCCTCGGCGATCACGTCGTCGGATCGCACGCCCTTGGTATCCATGGCCAGCACCTTCTTGAACCCGGCGCCGAGGCTCATCACCTGGAACCCACCGGAATCGGTGAAGGTGGGGCCGGGCCAGTTCATGAACCGGCCGAGCCCACCGGCCTCGTCGATCAGATCAGAGCCGGGCTGTAGGTAGAGGTGGTAGGCGTTGGCTAGCACCGCTTGCGCCCCGAGGTCGCTGATCGCCTCGGGAAGCACCGCCTTCACGGTGGCCTTGGTGCCCACCACGATGAAGGCAGGGGTCTGGATGTCGCCGTGCGGGGTATGAATCACGCCTGCCCGGCCGCGTCGCTCGTCGAGGCGCTGGGTGACGTCGAAGGAGAAGCCGGTCATCGGGCCAGCACCTCCAGCTGGGCGAGCGCGACGGCGCCGGCGGTGGAGGTGCGCAGCACACCGTCGCTGATCCGCACGGCGGTGGCGCCGGCATCCACCAGCGCTTCGAGTTCGGCGTCGGTGATGCCCCCCTCGGGGCCGATCACTACCGCGACGGAGCCCTGCTCGGGGAGCGCAACGTCGGCGATGTGGGTCTCGGCATCCTCGTGCAGAACCAGCACCAGATCCTCATCAGAGAGAGCGGCGGGCAACTGCCTCGACGTGGCCGCCGATACCTGCGGCACGGTGAAACGCCGGGATTGCTTGGCCGATTCGCGGGCTGTCGCCTGCCATTTGGCCAGGGCCTTGGCGCCACGCTCGCCCTGCCAGCGCACGATCGAACGGTCGGCCTGCCAGGCGACGATGCGTCTGGCTCCCAGTTCTGTGAGCATCTGCACCGCCAGCTCACTGCGATCCCCCTTTGCCAGGGCCTGCACGGCCGTCACCGCTATCGGTTGTGGCCGATCGGCGAGCGCATCATCGACGCGAACTCGCACTTCCGTTTTGCTGACCAGCTCCACCGAACCGCGCGCGCCCAGCCCGCGGCCGTTGGCGAGCAGCACCTCCTCCCCCAGCTCGATCCGTTTGACCGCCCCGGCGTGCCGGGCTTCGTCGCCGGTGACGACGATCACCTGCCCGGGGACAGCCTCCTCGAACTCCGCCAGGAAGAGGGCCGCGGTCACGAGAAGATGTCCTGCAGCCACCCCATGACGCCGCCTTTACCCTTGTGCGCCACGGCCGACGGCTTGGATTCGCCGCGTTCCGCCGCTAGTTGCGCGAGCAGCTCGCGCTGCCGTTCGTCCAGCTTGGTCGGAGTCTGCACCAGCAAGGTGATGCCCAACTCGCCGCGGCCGCCACCGCGCAGCCGCGGCACGCCCTTGCCCTTGATGGCGATGCGGGTGCCGGACTGAGTACCAGCTGGAACATCGAGGGTGACAGCGCGCTCGTCGACATCCGACTTTTCCCATTCCGCTTCCAACGTGGGCAGCTCTACGGAGGTGCCGAGCGCGGCGGCCGTCATCGGGAGCTTGATCACCATCTCCAGGTTGTCCCCATCACGACGGAAGGTCTCGTGGGTCTCGACCGTGATCTCGACGTAGAGATCACCCGCGGGGCCGCCGCCGGGGCCAACCTCGCCCTGCGATTCCAGATGGATCCGGATGCCGGTGGAAACTCCCGCCGGGATGCGCACCGAGATCGTGCGGGTGGAGCGCACGCGC
This sequence comes from Tessaracoccus sp., assembly GCA_041393555.1. Classification (GTDB taxonomy): domain Bacteria; phylum Actinomycetota; class Actinomycetes; order Propionibacteriales; family Propionibacteriaceae; genus Arachnia. The sequence continues at coordinate 45,280 of JAWKJW010000008.1, forward strand.
CCCTCGCCAGAGCACTCGCCGCAGGGGCTGGGAATGGTGGTGCCGTAGCCACGGCAGGTGGGGCACGCCTGCGACGTGCGGATATCGCCGAGGAAGCTGCGCTGGATCTGAGTGACCTCGCCCTGACCATGACAGGTGCCGCAGGTCACCGGCTCGGAACCAGGCTCCCCGCCCTTGCCTGCGCACTTCGGGCAGATCACGGCGGTGTCCACCTTGATGGGCTTGGTGACGCCGAAGACGGCCTCATGCAACTTCAAGCTGACCCGCACCAGCGCGTCCTGGCCCTGGCGCACCCGCGAACGCGGGCCGCGGCTGCCCTGGGCGCCGAACATCGCGTCGACGAGGTTGGTGAAGTCGAAGCCCCCCGCGAAGCCGCCACCGAATCCGCTGAATCCGGCGCCTCCGGCACCGCCCATGGGGTCGCCCCCGCGGTCGAAGATGGCGCGCTTGTTCGGGTCGCTGAGCACCTCGTAGGCCTCGCTGAGTTCCTTGAAGCGCTCAGCGGCATCCTCGTCTTGCGCGACGTCCGGATGAACCTTCATCGCCTTGCGACGGTATGCCTTCTTGATCGCCTCAGGGGTAGCGTCGCGCTCGACGCCCAAAACGGCGTAGTAGTCCTTAGTCATCGGTGCTTTCTTGCCTTCAGCCTTCAGAGAGATAACGGCTCACGTAACGGGCCACCGCCCGCACGGTTGCGATAGTAGTGGGATAGTCCATGAGGGTGGGGCCGACGACGCCGAGCCCGGCGCCCAGCGTGGCTGCGGAGCCGTAGCCCGACGCGATCAAGCTCGTCTGCTGGAAACCTTCGGCCGTGTTCTCCTGGCCGATCCGAATGGTCAGATCGGAATCGCTGGCGGCTTCACTGAGCAGTTGCAGCAACACCACCTGTTCCTCGATGGCTTCCAGGAGGGGGCGGATCAGCGTCGCGTTGGTCCTGCCGAAGCTCGCCACATTGGGCACACCCGCCACCAGCACTTGGGAGGAGCGCTCTTGTGCGAGCAACTCCAGCATCGCGGTGACGACGGTGATACCCAGTCCCCGCTCCTCGAGCGGCAGCACATCCACCAGCGTGCCCAGCCTCACCGCCGCGTCACTGACGGTGCGCCCCAGCATGGCGTCGGCCAAGCGGTTGCGCATCACCATGAGTTGTTCGGTGTCCGCCGGGGAAACCTCAATCATGTGCTGATCCACCCTGCCCGTGGACTTCACCAGGATGATCAACACCCGGTCGGCCGAGAGCTGCACCAGCTCCACGTGCTTGACCTGGGCGCCCTGCGCGACGGGGTACTGCACGATCGCCACCTGGCGCGTGAGCTGAGCGAGCAGCCGCACGGTGCGGCTGACCAGATCGTCGACATCCACGGCGCCCATCATGAAGACGTCGATTGCCCGTCGCTCGGCCGCCGACAGCGGCTTGATGCGGGCGAGCTTGTCGACGAAAAGGCGGTAGCCCTTGTCGGTGGGAATCCGGCCCGCGCTGGTATGAGGCTGGGTGATGTAGCCCTCCTCCTCCAGCGCGGCCATGTCGTTGCGCACGGTAGCGGCGGAAACATCGAGGTTGTGCCGCTCCACCAGGGCCTTGGAGCCCACGGGCTCCCGGCTGGCCACATAGTCGGTGATGATGGCCTTCAGCACCTGAAGCTTGCGGTCGTCGAGCATGTCACCTCCTCCTACGCATGTTGGCACTCGACCCATGCGAGTGCCAGTCTAGCCCGGGATCGGTGGACTCGCCCAACGACGCGACCCCATCGCGAACCTCAATGCGGCTGATTGCGTCGGGGTTTTCGCCGATCCCGCAACAGTGCGGCTGCGTCCGTCGGCATAGCGACGCGAGTAGCCACATTGACACCGAACATCGAGAGTGTGTTGCGAGAAGGCAGACGGCGGCCAACTGGGCCACTCGATCAAGCGCTCCACACACTGACCAGATGCCGGTCGGCGGGCACGAGGGAGTCGCGAATCCCGGCATCGAACGTCGCGAGCTGTGTGCGGTGGGCAGCAGCCAGGTTCACGAGCTGAAGATCAGTGACCTGGCGACGCCCCATCAGGACTCTCATGTCGATCGAGGCCGCAGCGAGCGACGCTCCGTCATCGAGGAAGGACCACCCCGCCACACGGCGGATCGCCTGGAGCTGCCCAAGCGCCTCCGAGCCGCTGACTTTCCGTCCCACAACCTGCTCGGTCAGCAGGAGCCGCAGAAGACCCGCTTCCGTCACGGCGCACGTGCTCCATGAGGAGAGCGCAGAGAAGCGCTCGTGAGCCACCCCATGGTGGACGTGCTGGCTCCACGTGAGGGCCAGCAGCACGTTGACGTCAAGCAGCATCGCCGGGCCCGGGTTCATCGTCGCGGTAGGCGGCCACCAGTTCGTCGGTCACCGGATGCCCGGGGGCACCCTCCAGAACCGGAAAACCGGAACGCGTGACGCTGGGAGCACCCGGGGCTCCGATCCCCGCGAGAGCCAATTCAGAGACGGCCTTGCCCAAAGAAATGTGCTCCGCGCTGGCTTTCGCCCTCGCGACACTGAGCACCGTGGGGTCAATGTCAAGAGTTGTTCGCATGTACGCATCATAACATCACCACATCACTTGACCGACGGACCCGGACGACACGGACGACCACGCACACTGACTTTGCGACCAAGAGCTGAGGGCCACCGAGATCAAGTCTCGGTGGCCCTTGTTTTCATTCCGTGCTGGTCAGCGCGTGGACGGTTGCCTGCCCCGTGGCCGCAGCGGTACGCCGCAAGCCACGATCCCGGCGCGCAGATTGCTGTCATTCCCCTTGCGGGTGTGGAAGGAGATGCGAGAGCAGGAGCTTGACGACGAGGAGCGGAAGCACCCAGCCGACGACAGCCGCGGCTTGCAGAACGGATGTCGTCACGGCGATCAGAATCGCCGCAGACACGAAGGCGACTGGCTGGCGAAAAGACCGTGGAGTCAGAACGACTGACACCGTGGCCAGCACGATCCCGCCGTACGCGACGGTGGCCGCACCCCAGGGCATCTGCTCCGGCAGCAAGAACGCCAGCGCGACCGGGTGGACATGAAAGGCGACGAACCTCAGCGCCGACCACCGAGGAGTGTCCGGTCGATGGAATCGGCGCGAACCCAACAGTGTGGCGTTGACGACGACGCCCCCGAACACATCGAAGGCCACTGCGGCGAGGACGACCACAGCCCACAGGGGGAGCGCGGCGTGAGCGGCGAGAACTCCTGCGAAGACCGCTCCGGAGACTCCGGAACCGTAACCCAGAAGACGCTCACCTGCGGTCGCACCGGGCGCGATGAGCACCCCGTCGATGTGTGTGCCCCACGAGCGCAGTGCTCCCATTGCTCCTCCTCCCCCTGCGTGGCAACTTGACCTAGAGTGACTGGTTAGTCACCATAGTAATCATGTATTCACCAGAAGATCGAACGGCGAAGGCGATCATCCGAGATGCGGCCATCGAGCTGTTCGGTCGCGACGGCGTCGATGCAGTGCCACTGCGCGCGATCGCGGACCATGCGGGAGTCTCGCAGCCCCTCATCATCAAGCACTACGGCTCTCGGAGTGGGCTCATCGAGATCGCAGACGAACACACGCTGGGGATTGTCGAACAATTGCTGCACAGCGTCGCGATCGACTCCAGCGGACGCTTCGACGCGGAAGCGACAACGGACTCCGTCGCTCGGCTGCTCGCCGACTCGGCTGTAGGGCCGTATCTCTCGCGCTTGCTCACCTCTGAGGAGGGACGCGCTCGGCGAGCGTTCGAGCGACTCGCAGAGTTCGCCAACGCCCTGGTCGAACGACTCGCCGCAGACGGAGCGATCGCCGTAGATGTCGACCGTCGCCAACTGGCCGTGGTTCTCCTCGTTCACGACCTCTCCGTGCTCGTGCTGCGCGCACGCATCACCGAAGCACTCGGTATGGACCCGCTGGACCGCGGAGGGCTCGAGTCGTGGTCACGCACCGTAAAGATGCTGTACTCGGGTAAAGCGTTGATGGATCCGAGCGCGCCGTGAAACCCAGCCCGATTGCCCGGTTCAGTTGTGTCGGATACCGCGACTGAGAGTGAAGATCATGTCAACAACGCTTGTCGCCGGTGCGACTGGTTACCTGGGCCGGCACATCGTGGCCGAACTGCATCGCCGCGGTCACAGTGTCCGAGCCGTCGTGCGCGACCGCGCACGCGCTGAAGCCGAAGGGCCGTGGGGTTCACCCGGCCTACGCGACATAGTTGACGAATGGGCCGTAGGTGAGGTCACCGATATCTCGTTCACTCGCGATCTTGCGGCCGGGACCGGGCGCATCATCTCTGCGCTGGGCGTGACACGTCAGCGAAGCGACCCTTGGGAGGTCGACAATCAAATCAATCTCGGCGTCCTGCATTCTGCTCTCGCCCACGGCACCCGATCATTCACCTACATCAATGTCCTGGGTGGAGATCGCTGTCCAACCCAGCTCACGCGGGCCAAGTCGGCTTTCGCGCAAACGCTCGCCGCCTCTGCCATCACATCCCAGATCATCAACCCGTCTGCGTACTTCTCGGACATGACGGAAGTACTCGGAATGGCTAAGCGAGACCTGGTGCCCGTACTCAATCCGACAACTCGCCTCAATCCGATCCACGGCTCAGACCTCGCGACTTTCGTCGTCGATCGTGCAGAAAACGACGAGAGTGGTTCCTGGGACGTAGGCGGGCCAGAGATCTTCACATGGCGCGAGCTGGCGCATCTAGCGTTCCAGACCGCGGGAAAACGTCCACGGGTAGTGAAAGTGCCGAACGCGTTGCTGGCCCCCACCCTGCGGATCGCAGCCTTCTACAGTCCGCGCCTTGCTGACATGATCCACTTCATGGCCTGGAACATGATCCACGATTGCGTCGCCCCGCCTACCGGCACCCGCCGTCTCGCAGACTTCTACGCCGAACACCTCACACGCTGATCTCAGTCCGCCAGCCATCCAAAAGGAGTGATGCACGTATGCCACCGCGGGTGGAGCGTGCGCACCTCCCTCATGAGACGAGTCACTCACCGGCACCAAGAGTTCCTGAGTTTCCTTACACACGTCGCCCGGGTCTACCCGACCGGCGAGTTGCATCTGGTGATGGACAACTACGCCACCCACAAGCATGCCAAGGTGAAGCACTCCGCACCCTCCCCGTGACCGATGCCGCACGGCGCGTCGAGGCCAAGCGCGCCGCGCAGGAACAGACCCGGCAGCAGGCCGCACAGCGGGCACGGCAGCTCGATCCGCTCGAGTACGAGCGCCGCCGCCCTACTTGCAACAGGCGGCAAGGCGGAAGGTGCCTGCAACGTGGAGTCCTGGCGGGACATCGTGGCCGTATCCTGCGGCGATTGACACTCAGTCGGCTTGCGCGCGAACGGATCGGTCGCCGCAGGCTCCGCTCACACACTCGGTCTATGCGCTGACGGCACCGCGAGGCACCAGAGCAACCTGGCGAGACGAGAAATTTCAGGCTGCGAATGGCACTCCAGCGACCGTTTCCATGGCATCGAGATTCACAGCTGCGGCGACGAAGTCTCTTCGTTGAGCATCACTCGCCCAGGCTCACGCATGCGCCAACTGGGACACGCGTTGGGCCGTCACGCCCATCAGGCTTGCGGTGTCGCGCACGCTGAAGCCTTGCGCCCGAAGCGCAGCGACGGTCTCTCGCGAAACGCGAGAAGCTTTCATCGCGGCCTGCTGAGCTTCCTGACTGGTCTGCCGATAGGCCTCGACGAGTTCGTCGTCTTGCCGCGAAAACGGGGTCGCGCGGCCTTAGCCACGCGACCCCGTCTCTGGATCAGTTCAGATCACTCCGCGTCGGACTCCTCGACGACGGGGCTCAGCGACAGCTTGCCGCGATCGTCGATGTCGGTGATCTCCACCTGGAGCTTCTGCCCCACGGAGACGACGTCTTCGACGTTCTCGACCCGCTTGCCACCGGCGAGCGCCCGCAGCTTCGAGATGTGCAGCAGCCCGTCCTTGCCCGGAAGCAGCGAGACGAACGCGCCGAAGCTGGTGAGCTTCACGACGGTGCCCAGGAAGCGCTCGCCGATCTCCGGCATGTGCGGGTTGGCGATCGAGTTGATCGCCGCCACCGCGGCATCGGCCGCAGGGCCATCCACCGCGCCAACGTAGACGGTGCCGTCATCCTCGATGGAGATGTTGGCGCCCGTATCGTCCTGGATCTGGTTGATCATCTTGCCCTTGGGGCCGATGACCTCGCCGATCTTGTCAACGGGGATGCGCACCGCGATGATCCGCGGGGCGAAGGGGCTCATCTCGTCGGGAACGTCGATGGCCTCACCCATCACCTCAAGCAGGGTGTGGCGGGCGTCGCGGGCCTGCAGCAGGGCCTTCTGCAGCTCGACGGCGGGGATGCCGTTGAGCTTGGTGTCCAGCTGGAGGGCGGTCACGAAGTCCTTGGTGCCGGCGACCTTGAAGTCCATGTCGCCCAGGGCGTCTTCGGCGCCCAGGATGTCGGTCAGCGCGATGTACTTGGTCTCGCCGTCGACGTCCTCGCTCATGAGGCCCATGGCGATGCCGGCCACGGCAGCGCGCAGCGGCACACCGGCGTTGAGCAGCGACAGGGTGGACGCGCAGACGGAGCCCATCGAGGTGGAGCCGTTGGAGCCCAGCGCCTCGGAGACCTGGCGGATCGCGTAGGGGAACTCCTCGCGGCTCGGAAGCACGGGGATCAGGGCGCGCTCGGCGAGGGCGCCATGGCCAACCTCGCGACGCTTCGGCGAACCGACGCGACCCGTCTCACCGGTGGAGTACGGCGGGAAGTTGTAGTTGTGCATGTAGCGCTTGGTGTTCTCCGGCGCCAGCGTGTCGATCTTCTGCTCCATGTCGAGCATGTTCAGGGTGGAGACGCCCAGGATCTGGGTCTCGCCACGCTGGAACAGGGCCGAGCCGTGCACGCGCGGGATCACGGCCACCTCGGCCGAGAGCTCACGGATGTCGCTGGGGCCACGGCCGTCGATGCGCACACCCTCGGTGAGGGTGCGGTGACGCACGAGCTTCTTGGTCAGCGCCTTGAGAGCGGCGGAAACCTCGTTGCCACGACCCTCGAAGCGCTCAGCCAGCTGGGCTTGCACGTCGACGCGGATGGCGTGGGTGGCCTCGTCGCGCTCCTGCTTGCCGGCGATGCTCATCGCCTCGGCGACGCGCGCGGAAGCCAGCTCCTCGACGGCGGCGAACACGTCGTCCTGGTAGTCGCGGAAGACCGGGAAGTCATAGGTCTCGCGGGGCAGCTGGGCGGCCAGTTCGGCCTGCGCATCGCACAGGGCCTTGATGAACGGCTTGGCGGCCTCGAGGCCTTCGCCGACGACCTCTTCGGTGGGGGCCGTCTTGCCTGCACGCACCAGTTCCCAGGTGGCGTCGGTGCCGCCGGCCTCCACCATCATGATGGCGACGTCACCGTCGGCGAGCACGCGCCCGGCAACCACCATCTGGAAGGTGGACTTGGCGACCTGCTCCACGGTCGGGAAAGCGACCCACTGGTTGTCGATCAGAGCGACGCGCACGCCGCCGATGGGGCCGGAGAACGGCAGGCCCGCCAGCTGGGTGGACATGGACGCGGCGTTGATCGCGACGACGTCGTAGATGACCGCCGGGTTGAGCGCGAGGACGGTCACCACGACCTGAACCTCGTTGCGCAGGCCCTTCACGAAGGCCGGGCGCAGCGGGCGGTCGATCAGACGGCAGGCCAGGATGGCGCCTTCGCCCGGGCGACCCTCACGACGGAAGAACGAGCCGGGGATACGGCCCGCGGCGTACATGCGCTCCTCGACATCGACGGTGAGGGGGAAGAAATCGATGGAATCGCGCGGGGTCTTCTGCGCGGTGGTGGCCGACAACAGCATGGTGTCGTCGTCGATGTAGACGGCGGCCGAACCGTCGGCCTGCTGAGCCAGCTGGCCAGCCTCGAAACGAATGGTGTGAGTGCCGAACTTGCCGTTGTCGATGACGGCTTCGGTGAAAACGATGCCCGATCCTTCCACGGATAGGCTCCCTTCAGTTGGAGATAGTGCGCCTCCCGCGCAGTCGCGGCAAACTAAGCCGCGTGTCTCCCAGGTCTTCGATCGAAGCCCGCGGGGTTCTCAACCTCTTAGCTCAAGAGGCGACACCCGAAAGCCACTACCGAGGACCAGACAGACATCTGACGTTTGGCGGCAGGATGATGAATTGTGCGGTGAGTTGGTCCCACCACCGCAACATTCTAGCCGCTCAGGCCCAAATGGCCGAAAACGACGCGGCATCGCGCGGGTAACCACCGCACGATGACTGGCTCCGCGTGACGCGGCGTACCTCCTGCACACTGCGTCACGTCGAGCCAGCTATATCTTCCGGAGACAGATCGAGACGGTGCCCCCTGAGCCGCGAGGCATGCCACAATCCGGGCACCGACTACGCCGAAGGAGCCGCCGATGTCCGTCCTCGCCCCGCTTGTTGCCGCTCTCGCCGATGGGTCCGTCGAAGTGGTAGACCTCACCAGCCCGTTGAGCCCGGACACGGTCATCCTCGAGTTACCCGCACCCTTCGCCAACACCAAGGGACTCAGCACCTCGCCCGTGTCGAACTTCGACGACGCCGGCCCCGCCTGGGCATGGAACGACCTCTCGCTCGGCGAACACGCCGGCACGCACCTCGACGCGCCCACGCACTGGATCACGGGCAAGGACGGCAACTCGGTCGACCGCATCCCACCCGCCCGGCTCGTCGGCCCCATCGTCGTGATCGACAAGACCGCCGAGGCCGCCGCCGACCCCGACTTCGCCCTCACCCCCGCCGACTTCGACGCCTGGATCGCCGAGCACGGCGAGCTGCCTGAGGGCTGCTGGGTGCTGTTCCGCACCGGCTGGTCGGGCCGCTCCGGCTCGGAGGAGACCTTCCTCAACACCGACGAGAACGGCCCGCATACCCCGGGCATCACGCCCGACGGCGCGCGCTGGCTCGCCGAGAACCCGCGCGTGTCGGGCTACGGCGTGGAGACCGTCGGCATCGACTCCGGGCAGGCCGGTGCGTTCGACCTGCCGTTCCCCGCGCCGTCCGACCGACGGCCGAGGACGCCCAGACATTCGCCGATCTGCTCACCGGTGCCGAGCACCCCGTCTTCTTCGCGGGACACGGAGCCCGCGAGGCTGGGGCTGAGATCGCCGCGCTGGCCGAGCGCTGCGGGGCCTTGCTGGCCACCAGCGCCGTCGTGAAAGGACTGTTCCGCGGATCGGCCGACGGCGTCGTTCCTCCCCACGACCATTCCGATCTCGGCATCTCCGGTGGTTTCGCCACCCCACTCGCCGCCGAACTCATCGCCGGCGCCGACGTGGTGGTCGGCTTCGGCTGCGCGCTCAACAACTGGACCACACGGCACGGCCGGCTCGTCGGTCCCCACACCCGGATCGCCCAGGTCGACATCGACCCGCTCGCCCTCGGCGCCCACCGTTCCATCGCTCTCGGCATCATCGGGGACTGCGGCCTCGTCGCCCAAGACACCACGGAACTTCTCACAGCTGGGGTTGTGGCCGATTTTCGTGATCAGACGGAGGAAAATCGGCCATTGGGCGATTTTCCTGGGAAGCCTGGGCCAGGAACGGGGCGGGGATACCGCACCCCGGAGGTGCTCGCCCGCATCGCCACTGAGGGCCGCTGGCGCGACGTGGCCTTCGAACCGCTCGACGAGCCGGGCCGGATCGACCCGCGCACCGTCACCATCGCCCTCGACGACGCCCTCCCCGCGGAGCGCGTGGTGGCCGTCGACTCCGGCAACTTCATGGGCTATCCCAGCCAGTTCCTCGACGTGCCCGACGTGGCAGGCTTCTGCTTCACTCAGGCATTCCAGTCGATCGGTCTGGGGCTGGCCACCGCCATCGGCGCGGCCGTCGCTCAGCCCGATCGGGTCCCTGTTCTGGGCACGGGAGACGGCGGCTTCCACATGGCCATCGCCGACCTGGAGACCGCGGTCCGGCTGTGCCTCCCGCTGGTCGTGCTCGTCTACAACGACGCCAGCTACTCGGCAGAGGTGCACCACTTCGGCGAATCCGACGAGACCGTCGCCTTCCCCGACACAGACCTCGCGGCCATCGCCCGAGGCTTCGGCGCCGACGGCATCACCGTGCGCGGCGTCGACGACCTACCCGCCATGGCAGCGGCTGTCACGGAGTGCGTCGCCCGGCCCCGCGGCGAGGCGAGGCCGCTCGTCATCGATGCCAAGATCGCCTCCGACAGCGGCAGCTGGTGGCTGGCCGAGGCCTTCCACGCCCACTGATCAACAAGAAACCGGAGGGGCGCCCATTTCTGGACGCCCCTCCGGGTCTCGTTCTTCGCGAAGATCAGCGGCGCAGGCCGAGGCGCGCGATCAGCGCACGGTAGTGCTCGATGTCGTTCTTGGCGACGTAGTTGAGCAGGCGGCGGCGCTGGCCAACCATGAGCATGAGGCCACGACGGGAGTGGTGGTCTCCCTTGTGCTGCTTCAGGTGCTCGGTGAGGTGCGAGATCCGCTTGGTCAGCAGGGCGATCTGCACGTCCGGCGAGCCGGTGTCGCCCGGCTTGGTCGCGTATTCTTCGATGATCTTCTTCTTCTCAGCGGCGTCCATCTCTGGGGCTCCTTCCGACTTGTTGCGCGGCGCCCCTGGTGCGGATGCGAGTGGGGGCTCTTACGAGGCCGCGGCCGATACTTACGGCAACCGCGTAAGGCTAACACCTTTGTGTTGTGGCACCCAAATGCCGTGGCGATCCATCGATTCCACCGGGTGGTCTAGGCTTGACGCACACCGGTTGCTGTGGTGCGGTACCTGGCCTGCACCGGGCATACCCGGTTGAGCACTGTGTTTCAGGAGGATTCGATGGCCATTGTAGTTCGCCCGGCAGAAGCCGCCGATCTTGAGGTCCTGCGAGCTCGTCAGTCTCGACCGGACTTGAACCTCGTGGACCAGCACTTCAGCCTGCAGCAGCAGGACAAATTGCTCTTCGCGGTGGCCTTCGACGGCGACGAGCCGCTGGGGAGCGCGATCATCGAGTGGGAGGGCGCCCACCTTTCCCCGGAGCTGCGCAACATGTATGTCTTCCCGGAGGCGCGACGCCAGGGCGCCGGCAAAGCCCTCACCCAGTGGATCGAAGATCAAGCCCGGCGTCGTGGCTATTCCGAGGTTTTCCTCGCGGTGGATCCGAACAACGAGAAGGCCGTCCCCCTCTACGTCTCGCTCGAATACCACCCCATCGGAGAGCACATCTTCGTCGAGGATCCCGAGGTGATCCAGACCGAGGAGACGAAGCCGTCGCCCACGCACTACGCCGTATACAAGAAGTCCCTCACCGCGCACTGAATCCCCTAGCCAGGACGCGCTGAAACCGCCGTACAGTTTACCGTTTCGTCGCCGTCGTCACGGTGAATCTGCACTAGTCACACGACTTCCCACCCCCACGCGCCAAGCCCGAAGCGGGTGGGTAGGGTGCTGTCATGAGCAATGGCGCACACATGGGATCAGACGAGTTCAAAGCCTACGGGCATGCGGTGATCGACTGGATCGCTGACTACTGGGCCTCACTGGAGTCCAAACCGGTCAGTTCCACGGTTTCCCCGGGCAGCATCACCCAGGCCCTCCCCCAATCCGCACCAGAAGAAGCCGAGGATTTCTCCACCGTCCTCGCAGACCTCGACACGGTGCTCATGCCCGGTATCACCCACTGGCAGCATCCCCGATTCTTCGGATACTTCCCCTCCAACTCCTCACCGGCCTCAGTCCTGGCCGACCTTCTCTCCAGCGGCATCGGCGCGCAAGGCATGATGTGGGCGACGTCGCCCGCCATGACCGAACTGGAAACCACCGTCACCGACTGGCTCGGGAACGCGATCGGCCTGCCTGACGACTTCCTGCATCGCGGCGGCACCGGTGGGGGCGTCATCCAAGACACCGCCTCCACGGCCACCATGGCCGCGATGCTGGCGGCCCTGCACCGCGCCAGCCACGGCCGCTACCGCAAGGAAGGCCAGGGCGAGGCGCGATTCCGCATCTACGCCTCCGCGCAGGCCCACTCCTCCGTCCAGAAGGCGGCCCTCCTCACCGGCCTCGGCGAGTTGAACGTGCAACTCGTGCCGGAGAACAAGGTGACCCAGCGGCTCAAGGTGGAGCACCTCTCCAGCGTGCTGGAAGCCGACCGGATGGCCGGCGTGCGCCCCGCGATGATCATCGGAGCCGTCGGCACCACGTCGACCGGTGCGGTGGACGACATCCGGGCGCTGGGCGAGCTGGCTCGCGAATACGGCGCGTGGCTGCACATCGACGCAGCCTGGGCCGGGGTCGCGGCGCTGTGCCCGGAGCACCAGGACTTGCTGGACGGTGTGGCCGAATACGCCGATTCCATCGTCATCAACCCGCACAAGTGGATGCTCACTACCTTCGACTGCTCCGTGCTGTGGGTGCGCGACAAGGCCTCCCTCATCGGCTCGATGACCAATCTGCCGGAGTACCTGCGCAACAAGGCCACCGAGAGCGGCGCTGTGGTGGACTTCCGCGACTGGCATCCCCAGCTGGGCCGGCGGTTCCGTTCCCTCAAGCTCTGGACCGTGCTGCGCACCTACGGCCTGGAAGGCATCCGCCAGCACATCCGTTCATCGATCGAGCGGGCAGAACACTTCGAGAATCTGCTTCGAACCGACGGCAGGTTCACCCAGCCGGTGCCTCGCAGCCTCTCGCTGGTGGTGTTCCAACTCGACAACGACGACGACACCCTCGCCGTCATGGACATCCTCAACGACTCCGGGGAAGCATTCCTCACGCGCACCCGGGTCAATGGCAAAGCGGCGCTCCGGCTCGCCGTGGGCGCCCTGCACACCACCGACGAAGACATCGAGCGCACTTACCGGGCTCTGATCGCCGCGGCAGACTCCGTCCAGGACTGAGGGGCTCAGAGCAGCTCGCGCGCCAGTTCCACGTCGAGCCGCATTTGAGAGATCAAGGCCTCCACGCCGTCGAACTTCACCTGCCCGCGCAGGCGGGCGGTGAAGTCGACGGCGATCTCGATGCCGTAGAGCTCGAGGTCGGTACGGTCCAGCACGTAGCTCTCCACCCGCCGGTCGGCGCCATCGAAGGTGGGATTGGATCCCACTGAGATCGCTGCCGGCCACGGCGCGGCCTGGGGATCGTCGAGCCGCGTGACGTAGCCCGCATAGACGCCATCCTCCGGCACCGCCATCTCCGGTGACATCCTCAAATTCGCGGTGGGAAAGCCCAGTTCTCTGCCCCGCTGGTCGCCCATCACCACCACACCGCGGGCACGGAAAGGCCGTCCCAGGTGTTCGGCGGCCAGCTCCACCTCGCCCTGCGCGATGGCCTGACGGATCAGGGTGGAGCAGGTCACACTGCCTTCCAAGGTCTCCAACGGCACGGGGGTGACGACGAACCGGCCGCGCCCGAGCTCCGCGAGGGTGCCGATATCGCCGGCAGCCTTGTGGCCGAATCGGAAGTTCTCCCCCACGACGATGCGTGCGGGATTCAACGGAAAGACGAACCGCTCGAGGAACTGCTCGGGCGTCATGTGGGCCACCTCGGGGGTGAAGGTGACCACCCGAACCTCATGCGCGCCGGATTGCTTCAGCAACTCGATACGCGACGCCAGGTCGGCGAGCAGGAGGGGCCGATCCCGGTCTCACCACGGACAGCGGATGCGGCCAGAACGTGAGCACCACCAAGGGCAGTCCCCGTCGCCCATGGCCTCTGCGAGCACACGCTGATGACCTCGATGGACGCCATCGAAGTTGCCGATCACACAAACGCTTCGATTCACCGGTTCAGGTTAGCGCGAGTGACGAACCGCCGCGGTTCCCATCGGATGGGAACCGCGGCGGTTCGTCGCTTATGCAGGCTCGTCAGCCGTCTTGAAGCACGACGTAAAGCTGGCGGGGGCCGTGCACCCCTTCCACCCGGGACAGCTCGATGTCGCTGGTGGCTGACCCGCCGCTGATCCAGGTGACCGGCTGCCCGGCTCGCACCGCGTCGCCGAGCCGCTGGATGGCCTCCGGGACGTCGGACATCACGTCCTCCGCCCGGACCACGCAGACGTGCCGGTCGGGCACCAGGGTGAGCGCGCGCCTGCCCTGATCGGGCCCGTGGTCGAGACAGATGGTGCCCGTCTCAGCCATGGACACAGCGGAGCCCGTCACCACCGCGTCGATCTCGTTGAGCTCCGCGTGACTGAGCTGGGGCTCGTCATCGAAGATCTGGATCCGGGCATCCTGCAGATGCCCGCGCCACGACTCGGGCACCCCCGACGGCAGCACCGCGCTGGAGGCCCCCATCGAGGCGAGCGCCGTGACGATGGCGTCGGCGACCTTGGCCTCCGGCACGCGCACGATACGGGCCTTGTAGTCGACGATGTTCTCGACGAAGGTGTCGAGCACATCTTCCAGCGGTGTGGGCTGATGGTATTGCCATTCCACAACCGGTTCCGGCTGCCCGACGGTGTCTTTCAGCGCCGTGCGAATTCGGGAGAGGATTTCCTGTTTGGCGTTCACTTCTTCTCCTCGGATTCTCGCTTGTCCCACCAATCTCGGAAGGTCTCCTTGGCCGGAACCGGCAGGTCCCGGGCATTCGCCCACGACGAGGCGACGGGGAAGGGAAGCACACCGAAGTGGGTGCGCTTCTTGAACACTCGGCCCGCGGTCTTGGAGAACTTCTCGACGAAGGCCAGATTGTCGCCATTCTCCAGGGCCTTGCCCACCATGGAAAAGATCATCGACTCCAGCGTGGGACGATTCTTGGTCTTCTTCTCCACCACCTTGCTGCGCATATGCACCAGGATGTCGGAGATCGGAATCTTCACCGGGCACACCTCATCGCAGGCCCCGCAGAGCGAGGACGCGAACGGCAGCGACTTATCGACCGCGCTGGAGATGCCGCGCAGCTGCGGGGTGAGGATGGCGCCGATAGGCCCCGGGTAGACCGAGCCATAGCTGTGTCCCCCGACGCGTTCGTAGACCGGGCAGACGTTCATGCAGGCGGAGCAGCGGATGCAGCGCAAGGCCGCGCGGCCCACCGGGTCCGCCAGCACGTTGGTGCGTCCGTTGTCCAGCAAGATGACGTGCAGATCCTGAGGTCCATCTCCTTCGGTGACGCCCGTCCACATCGAGGTGTACGGGTTCATCCGCTCCGCGGTGGAGCTGCGCGGAAGCAGGCGCAGGAAGACCTCCAGGTCGTCGAAGGTGGGAACCAGCTTCTCGATGCCGACCACCGAGATCAGCGTCTCGGGGAGGGTCAGGCACATCCGGCCGTTGCCCTCCGACTCGACGATCACCAGCGTGCCGGTCTCGGCGACGATGAAGTTGCCTCCGGAGACGGCCACCTTCGCTCGCAGGAACTTCTCCCGAAGGTGGGCGCGGGCCGCGCCCGCCAGATCCGGCGGGTTGTCGCTGAGATCCTCGGGCGCGGGCTTGCCCCACAACCCCATCTCCTCACGGAAGATCTCGCGCACCTCGGAGCGGTTGCGGTGAATGGCCGGCACGAGGATGTGGCTGGGCCGGTCGTGCCCGAACTGGACGATGAGCTCCGCGAGGTCGGTCTCCCACGCGGCGACACCCGCCTCTTCCAAGGCCTCGTTGAGTTCGATCTCCTGGGTGGCCATCGACTTGATCTTGACCACCTCCTCGGTCTGCTTCGCCTTGGCGATATCGACCACGATCTGGTTGGCCTCTGCCGCGTCGCGTGCCCAGTGCACCGTGATACCGGCCTTGGTCATCGCTTCCTCGGCCTGGAGCAGATAGGTGTCCAGGTTGCGCGACAGCTTGTTCTTGATCTGCTCGCCCGCGGTCCGCAGATCCTGCCAGTTGCTCACTTCGGCGGCCCGCAGCAGTCGCTTCTCGCGGATCGTGGTGGTGGCGTGACGCAGGTTCTGCCGCATCTGATGATCGTGCAACGCCTCCTTGGCGGCTTTCGGGAACGCCGGCATCCCCAGATAGGTGCCCTCGGGCGGGGCCGGCGTCAGCCTCTTCTTGGCAACGGCCTCGACGCTCATCATGCCGCTCCTTCCGTGTGGTTGAGGATCTCCGCCAGGTGAATCGGCTGCACACTCGCGTTGTTGCGGTGCATGATGCCGCCGATGTGCATGAGACACGCGTTGTCCCCCGTCACCAGGTACTCGGCGCCCGTCGACTGGACGTTGCGCGCCTTGTCGTTGCCCATCGCCACGGAGACATCCGGATTCTTGATGGCGAACGTGCCGCCGAATCCGCAGCATTGCTCCTTGCTCGGCAGTTCCTTCAGGGCGAGCCCCTTGACCGCTTTCAGCAACCGGATGGGTTTGTCGCCCACCTTCGCGATGCGCGCCGAGTGGCAGGTGGGATGGTAGGTCACCGAATGCGGGAAATACGCACCCACGTCGGTGACGCCCAGCACGTCCACCAGGAACTCGCTGAAATCATAGGTTCGCGACGCGGCATCCTCGGCGGCGGCCTTCAGTCCCTGATCGCCGGCTTGCTCCGCAAGTCCAGCATGCTGATGGCGCACCGCGCCCACGCAAGAACCCGAGGGCCCAACCACGTAGTCGTAGCCTTCGAACGCCTCCACGTAGGTGCGCACCATCGGCACGGCCTGCTTGCCATAGCCGCTGTTGGTCAGCATCTGGCCGCAGCATCCCTGTTTCTTCGGGAAGACGACCCGACAGCCCAGGCGCTCGAGCACCTCGACCACCGCGCGTGGAGTATTGGGAAACATCACATCGTTGATACAGGTGGCGAACAGCGCCACCGTCTTTCCTGTTCCAGGTGCCATGGTCTCCTCCTTAGTGGTTCGGGAGCATCCAGCTCAGAATGGGCGTCGACTGCAACCCGATCAACAGGCAGAGCACGACGAGCAGGCCGAGGCTCCACCAGATCACTTTACGGAAGATAGCCGACTCCGAGCCCACCAAACCGACGGCGGAGGCCGCAATCGCCAGGTTCTGGGGGCTGATCATCTTGCCCACCACACCACCGGTGGTGTTGGAGGCCACGAGCAGCGCGGGATCGACGCCGATGCGCTCTGCCGTGGTCTGCTGCAGGGTCGCGAACAGCGCGTTGGCGGAGGTATCGGAACCGGTGACGGCCGTTCCGATCCAGCCCAGGATCGGCGAGAAGAACGCGTACGCGGCGCCCACGCCGGCGATCCAGTACCCAATGGTGATGGTCTGCCCGGAGAAGTTCATCACGTAGGCCAAGGCCAGCACCGAGGCGATGGTCAGTGCGGACCAGCGCATCTTGTACACGGTGTTCCAGAACTCGACTGCCATGTCCTTGATCGAGACCCGGTAGACCAGCCCGACGAGGAAGCCGGTGATCAACAGCAGGGTTCCGGGACCGGACAGCCAGGTGAAGGTGTAGATGGCGGTGTTGTTGACCTCTCCGGTGAGAGTCAGGAGGTTGCCGTGCAGACCGGGCCAGGGAATCTTGACGTCGGTGCCCACCAGGAAGTTCTGCACGACGGGCACGAGCTTGGCCACGACGAAGATCCCGATCACCAGAAGGTAAGGGAACAAGGCCATGAAGATCCGGCCACCGGTCAGCGCGCCGGCCGGGGCGTGGTTGGTTTCCTCCATCGGCGCCAGGTTCTCCCGGTTACGCTCGGCAGCCATGCGCTCCAGCGCCTCTTCGCCGCCCTTGGGCTGCCAGAAGCGCAGGACCACGACGCCGACGGCGAGGGCGAACAGCGAGGCGATCACGTCGGTGAGCTCCACCGAGATGTAGGTGGCGGAGATCCACTGAGAGACGGAGAAGGCAGCACCGATGGCCAGCGCGGCGGGCCAGGTCTGCTTCAGACCGCGGATGCCGTCTGCCAGGAGCACCAGCAGCATGGGCACGAAGAACGCGATCACGGGCGCCTGGTGGCCCACGTACGCACCGATGGTGTGGTAGTCGATGCCGGTGAGGTTTCCGGCGGTGATGATCGGAATGGCGACGGCACCGAAGGCCACGGGAGCGGTGTTGGCCAGCAACACGACCATAGCCGCGCGGAAGGCGGAGAAGCCGACCGTCATCAGCATCACGCCGGTGATGGCCACCGGAGCGCCGAAGCCGGCGAGGGCCTCCATCAAGCCGCCAAAGCAGAAGGCGATCAGGATGGCCAGGATGCGCGGATCGGCGGAGATCAACCCGAAGGTCGCACGGAGATCCTCGAAGCGGCCGCTGATCACCGTCACCTGATAGAGCCAGATCGCGGTCAGCACGATCCAGGTAATGGGGAAGAGGCCGAAGACAGCGCCTTCAGTGGCGGACAGCAGGGCCATGCCGGTGGGCATCTTGAATGCCACCACGGCGACGAGGATCGCGGAGGTCAGCGAGGCGATGCCGGCCCAGTGCGCTTTCCACTTCAGACCGCCGAGAGTGATGAACATCACGGCGAGCGGGATCAGCGCTACCAGCGCCGACCAAGTCAGGCTCCCTAGCGGAGCGATGATCGGTTGAAATTCCATTGATGAACTCCGTCGTTATCGTTGATCTCTGGTCGCCCCGCCTCCCCACAGTCGGGTCACGGCCAATAACGTATTCATGCTAGGACAATCCCTTTTCAGGGTTTCACCCGGGTCCCCACAAGCAAAAATGCTTACATTTATGACACGTAAATTGCCTGTGGCCTATTTCACTACGGCGTAAATAGTATAAGAAATTCGTTTTAATTCGATGAATCAGATCAGGACGGCGACGGGCCGGCTGCCCCCGCCCCCCGCGGGTCGATAGAGCGCCAGCAGTTCCCCATCCGGGCCAACGATGCCCGTCGGATCCGCCGGCACGGCGCGTGCCAGCGGGCGCCCGAAGCCCACGTCGCGGGCCTCCTGCGCGTCGATCTCGATGCAGTCGAAACTGAGCCGGGCGGCGTGCGCCATCGGCAGCAAAACGGGGGGCTCGTCGCCCAGCGTGACCGCCTCGGCGATGTCGTAGGCCCCGATGCGGGTGCGGCACAGCGCGGTGAGATGCCCGCCCACGCCCAGCACCTCGCCCAGATCGCGGGCGATAGCGCGGATGTAGGTGCCCGAAGAACACTCCACGTCGATGTCGACGTCGATCGTTCCGGGCGGACCACCCAGGCGGGAGTCCAGCACGTCGAGGCGGGTGACCTCCACCTCGCGCGCCTTGAGCTTCACGTCCTGCCCCTCGCGGGCCAGCTGATAGGCCCGCTTGCCGTCGACCTTGATGGCCGACACCGAGGACGGCACCTGCTGGATGCGCCCTCGGAACCGCTCGGCGGCTTCGGCCACCTCTGAGGCCAGAAGGCCATCCGCCGGCGCTCCGGCCGCCACGTCACCGTCGGCGTCATCGGTGTTCGACGACTGCCCGAGGCGCACGGTGGCCAGGTATCGCTTGTCGTGGAGGGCTAAATGGCCCAGTAAACGGGTGGCCCGATTGACCCCGAGAATCAGTACCCCGGTGGCCATCGGGTCCAGCGTTCCAGCGTGGCCGATCTTGCGCGTGCCCAGAAGGCGACGCAACCGACCCACGACCTGGTGGGAGGTGACCCCCGACGGCTTGTCGACGATCACCACCCCGGACGCAGAGGACGTCACTCCTCGTCGTCCTCCTTCGGCTTGCGGTAAGGATCGGCCTCGCCGGCGTACTCCTTGCCGACCGACGCGGCCGCTGCTTCGGCATCGCGGGCCTGGGCACGCGCCAGCAGGTCCTCGATGTTCTTGGCCACCTCGGGGGTGGCGTCGAGCACGAACTCCAGCGACGGCGTGTGCCTGAGGCCGAGCTGCTGGCCCACGGTGGAGCGCAGCATGCCCTTGGCGGACTCGAGGGCCGCCGCCGAGGCGACGCGCTCCTCTTCCTCGCCGAGCACGGTGTAGAACACCGTGGCCTCCCGGTTGTCCCCGGTCAGGCGCGCTTCGGTGAAGGTAACGAATCCCAGACGTGGATCCTTCACCCGGCGATCCACCGTGGCAGCGATGATCGTCTTGATCTGATCGGCCAGCTTCGCGTTGCGGGGATTGATGGACATCATGACCGCTCCTTCTCAACCATCTCGTAGGTCTCGATGACGTCACCGATCCTAATGTCGTTGTAGTTGGCCAGGGTCATGCCGCACTCGTAGCCCTCGCGGACCTCGGTGGCGTCGTCCTTCTCGCGCCGCAGCGACGCGATGGAGGTGTCGGCGATGACGACACCGTCGCGCAGCAGGCGGGCCTTGGCGTTGCGACGGATGGAACCGTCCAGCACCATACAACCCGCGATGTTGCCGAACTTGGACGAACGGAAGATCTCGCGAATCTCCGCCTGACCACGGACCTCCTCGGCGAAGATCGGCTTGAGCATGCCCTTGAGCGCCGCCTCGATCTCGTCGATGGCCGAGTAGATGACCGAGTAGAACCGGATGTCCACGTTCTCGCGATCCGCCATCTGGGCCGCGTGCGGCGTGGGCCGCACGTTGAAGCCGATGATGACGGCCTTGGAGGCGGCAGCCAGCGAGACGTTGGTCTCGGTGATGGCGCCGACGCCGCGGTCGATGACGCGCAGCGACACCTCGTCGCTGACCTCGATCTTGCTGAGCGCGTCCTCCAGGGCCTCGACGGAACCGGCGCCGTCGCCCTTGAGGATGAGCAGCAGCTCCTGGGTCTCACCCTTCTCCAGCTGCTCGAACAGCTGATCCAGCGTCTTGCGACGGCTGGACTTGGCCTGCTGAGCCGCACGCATGCGGGCTTCGCGCTTGTCGGCGATCTGGCGGGCCATGCGGTCGTCCTCGACGACCAGCACGTTGTCGCCCGCACCGGGCACCGACGTGAGGCCCAGCACCTGAACCGGCATCGAGGGCGGAGCCTCGGTGACGGTCTCGCCCTGATCGTTGATCAGCGCGCGGACGCGGCCGTGGGCGGAGCCCGCGACGATCGAATCGCCGATGTGCAGCGTGCCGCGGTGCACCAGGACGGTGGCCACGGAACCGCGGCCCTTGTCGAGGTGGGCCTCGATGGCCACGCCCTGAGCAGGCATGTCGGGATTGGCGCGCAGATCGAGCGCCGCATCGGCCGTCAGGACGATGGCCTCGAGCAACTCGTCCAGGCCCTCGCCGGTGATGGCGGACACGTCGACGAACTGGGTGTCGCCGCCGTACTCCTCGGGGATGAGGCCGAACTCGGTGAGCTGGCCGCGCACCTTGGACGGATCCGCCGCTTCCTTGTCGATCTTGTTGACCGCCACCACGACGGGCACGTCGGCCGCCTTGGCGTGGTTCAACGCCTCGATGGTCTGCGGCATCACGCCGTCGTCAGCGGCAACCACCAGCACCGCGATGTCCGTGGACTTCGCGCCGCGAGCACGCATGGCGGTGAACGCCTCGTGACCCGGGGTGTCGATGAAGGTGATCTTGCGCTCGGCGTCGTCGACCTCGGTCTCCACCTGGTAGGCGCCGATGGCCTGGGTGATGCCACCGGCCTCACCGGCCACGACGTTGGATTTGCGGAGCGCGTCGAGCAGCTTGGTCTTGCCGTGATCCACGTGGCCCATGACGGTGACCACCGGCGGACGCGCCGCAAGGTCGTCCTCGTCGCCGATGTCCTCGCCGAACTCCAGGTCGAAGCTCTCCAGCAGCTCGCGGTCCTCGTCCTCGGGCGAGACGACCTCGATGTTGTAGTCGAGTTCTGCGCCCAGCACCTCGAGGGTGTCGTCGGCCACGGACTGCGTGGCGGTGACCATCTCACCGAGATGGAACAGCACCTGCACCAGCGAGGCCGCGTCCACGCCGATCTTCTCGGCGAGATCCGTCAGGGAGGCGCCACGGCGCAGACGCACCGTCTGGCCGTCGCCCTTGCGGAGACGCACGCCACCTACGGTGGGGGCCTCCATCTGATCGAACTCTTGCCTGCGCTGCTTCTTCGACTTGCGACCGCGACGTCCGGCGGCGCCACCACGGCCGAAGGCACCCTGGGTGCCGCCACGGCCGCGACCGCCGCCACCGCGGCCGGCGGGGCCACCGCCGAAGCCGCCGGGAGCGCCACCGCCACCGGGGCCACCGCCGCCGGGACGACCCGCGCCACCGCCGCCACCGGGACGGCCACGGCCAGGACCACCCGGACGGCCACCGCGAGCGGGGGCACCCAGGGCGGAAGACTGCTGCTTGGGCATCATCGCCGGGTTGGGGCGAGGCATGCCGCTGGTGCCACCGGGACGCGGCATCCGGTTCTGGTCGGAACCGCCACCAGGACGGCCCGCGGGCGCACCGGGGCGGGCGCCTTCAGGACGGGGCCGACGCTGCTGCGTGCCCATTCCCTGAGAAGGGGCGAACGGGTTGTTGCCCGGACGGGGACCGGAGGGCCGACGCGGCATCGCTCCGGGGGTGGGTCCACCGGGCTTGCGCTGACCTTGCCCCGAGCCACCTTGACGGGGCGCGCCCGGGGTGGGACCGGACGGCCGGCGGGGCACGGCACCCGGGGTGGGAGAACCGGGACGCGGGGTGTTGCGATTCGGCGAGGCCGACGGTGCGGCGGGCCTGGCCGCCGGTTTCGCCGACGGCGCGGGCCGCGGAGCGGCAGCCGGCTTGGGCGCCGGCGCCTGTGATTGCGGCGTCTGGGATTGCGGGGCCGCCGGGCCGGGCTTGGCCGACGGAGCCGGCTTGGGGGCAGACGGCACCGCCTGCGCCGGGGTTGCCTTCGCAGCCGGCGCAGGTGCTGCGGGCCGCACCTGTGGCGCGGCGGGGGTTTCGGTACGGGCAGGCTTGTCGCCGGCCTTGTAGGTGTCTCGGACCCGGCGCACGACAGGTGCTTCCAGGGTCGACGAGGCGCCGCGGACGTATTCGCCCATTTCTCCTAGCTTCGCCAGGAGTTCCTTGCTGGTGATCCCGAGTTCTTTAGCGATCTCATGGACGCGAGGCTTAGCCACTACTCTCCTTCACGGCCCAGGCCTCTTCCAGCCTGAACCAGTTAGTTGGTTTGCATGCTCATCGTTGGTTACTCATCGAGTGGTCATGAGCGTTAGCCCACTTTCTGGTTGCCGCCCGGCGATTCCGGGCGTGGAAACGATGCGCCCTGTGTACAGGGCCGTAGAGGAGTCTACCCCGTGCGGGCGGTTTCGATCCAACTGCGCTCGTCACCCGGCGTTGCGGGAGGCGAAATCAGGGTCGAGAACCGCGGCCGCGCCGAAGGTTCGGCGAATGGCCTTGCGGGGCTCCAGCAGGCCGATGCAACCGGCGTGCACATAGGCTCCTCGGCCGGGCAGACGCGGCGCGGTGGCATTGACCACGACATCGCCGCGTCGCACCATTCGGATCAGCGCCGATTGCTCGTCGCGACGGCGGCAGGCGATGCAGGTGCGCTGAGGCTCGCTCCGATCCGCGGGCTCAGTCTTCAACGGGATTCGCCTCTCGGTACGCCTGATAGGTGAGGTCGGTGTTCAGCCACCACTGCAGGGCCAGGGTGGTTCGCTCGGCGGTCCAGTCCTCTCCGAACCGCCCGGCGAGATCGTCGCGCTCATAATTGTCCACGCTCAGATCGAACACCTCGTCGCGGCGGTCACCGAAATGATGGATCACTTTGTGGTCACCCTCGAGGACGGCGAGGCAGCGCACAGCGGCCAAGCAGGTCACGGTCACCGGGGGCTGTGGTTCGTCGGCGAGCCATGAGGGCAGATATTCGAGATCGGTGGAGGAGATGTCGTAGCCCAGCAGGTCGAGCGCCGTCGGCGCCAAGGAGAGCTGGCTGGCCGGTCCGTCGATCAACTCCGGCTCCCGCTGAGGGTCGTGGATGAGCATGGGGATCCGCGCACCCTCCTCGTAGATGGTGTTGTCGTGCTGGTAGATGCGGTGCTCGCCGAAACCCTCACCATGGTCGCCGGTGATGACGAAGACGGTGTCCTCGTAGAGCCCCAGGTCCTTGAACATGTCGATGACCTTGCCAACGTAGGCGTCCTGATAGTGCATGCCATTCAGGTAGTCGTTGAACATCTTGTTATCGACGAAATCGAGCTGGGGATAGCCGTGCATGTTGTAGTCGTGATGAGCGGTCACGGTCAGGATGCCCAGCACGAAGGGGCGTTCTTTGTTTCGCTCTACCCATTCGCGCTGCGGCTCGAGCATGATGTCGTCCTCGTAGCCGAAGTAGTTGGCCTTGTAGAAGCCCTCCTTCGGAAGCTCATCGACGGGATAGAACTCGTCGTAGCCCATGTTGCGCACCGTGGCCCGCCGTCGCTCGAAGTGCTCCGTGGCCGACTGGAAGAAAGCCGAGGCATAGCCGTGCTCGCCCAGCAGGTCGGGAAGGCAGCGGGCGTACAGGCCATTGTCCTCGGCCTCGGAATTCTCGTAGTCCAGTGGCGGCGTCTGCCCGCACGCGGTGGCGATGATGGCCTTGCTGGTGTGCGGAAGCACGGTATAGCCCCGTTCCGGGGCCACCGATTGGGTCTTGAGTTCGTCCAGCACAGGGGTCACGCTGCGTTTCACGTCCTCCGGCAGCGTCGAGCTGTCGCGCATGGACTCCAGGCTGATGATCACCAGGTTGCGTCGCGACGCGTCCTGGCGAGGAACGAGGACGGTGTTGGCGGGATCAGGCACCACCGTCGCAACGCTCAGTTCTTGCGGGAAGGCGTTCGCCTTGCGGATCTGCGTCATCGCCATCTGGATGGGCGGCGCCAGAGAGAACGTGGCCGACGCGGTGGGCGCCGTCCACATCGATCCCAGGGCGAGCACGACCGTGGCGGCCACACCTCCCAAGGCCAGTCTCCTCGTCGGGCGCATGGGCGCGGAGCCCTCGGTTCCGCGCTGCAGCTGCCGGAGGAAATCGACCACCGGGGTAAGCGCGAAAGGAGCGAGCGTCACCCAGATCAACACCGCGCTCAGAAGGCTCACCGTCATCTGATCCACTTGAGCGCTGAGCAACTCCCCCAATGCCTCGCCGTCGTTGAGCGCCGTGACGACGTTGTGCCAGCCGAGCGCGCTGCCCGTGCGCATCATGAAGGTGTGGTTGACCACGGTGAAGATGCCGAGCAGCAGGGTCGCGCCCAGCGCCAGGTAGAGCCGCGCTGTTCGCAGCCGCGAACCGAAGGCGACGATCAGCAACCAGCCGATCACCCACGCGGCCCCGAAGGCGATATCCGACGATATTTGGGCGAGACGATCGAGCACGCCCGCATCCGGATAGAACACCAGGCTACGAATGAGTTTGAGATGCACGCCCAGAAGCGCCACCGGAATCGTGCCGATCGCGAAATGCACGAGCCGGTTGGGCGGGTCGGCCAGCCTCTTGAGCGCGGCATCCGGGGAGATCATCCGGATTAGTGTAAGCGTTACCTCTTGTTCACCCAATACGACTCAGGTATTGATCTCCCCGTAAACATCGCGCCTGTATCAGGATCAGGCTTGCAGCTGATTGTCGGGCTGGATGTCGATCCTCCATCCCGTCAGCCGTGCCGCCAGCCTGGCGTTCTGCCCTTCGCGGCCGATGGCCAGCGAAAGCTGGTAGTCGGGAACGATCGCCCGGCAGGTCCGGGCCTGCGGGTCGACCACCGTCACCGACTGCACCTTCGCCGGGGAGAGGGCTGCGGCGACGAAGCGGCGGGGATCCTCCGAATAGTCGACGATGTCGATCTTCTCGTCGTCCAACTCGTTGGTCACCGCGCGCACGCGCTGCCCCATCGGCCCGATGAAAGCTCCCTTGGCCGAGACGTCCGGGTTCTTGGAATGCACGGCGATCTTGGTGCGATGTCCCGCCTCGCGCGCGATCTCCTTGATCTCCACGACCCCCTGGGAGATCTCCGGCACCTCCAGCTCGAAGAGCTTCTTCACCAGGTTGGGATGGGTCCGGGAAACGATCACCTGCGGGCCCTTGAGCTCACGGCGCACGCTGACCACGTAGACGCGCAGCCGTCGCCCGTGGGAGTAATCCTCGCCGGGCACCTGCTCGGCCTGCGGCATCAGAGCCTCCAGCTCACCCAGATTCACGCGCACCGCACGGGTGTCCCGGTCCTGCTGGATGGTGCCGACGATAATGTCGCCCTCCGCGCCGGCGAAGTGCCCGTACTTCTGATCGTCCTCAGCCTCGCGGATCCGCTGGGTGATCACTTGGCGCGCGGTGGCCGCGGCCACCCGTCCGAAATCGGAGGGCGTGTCGTCGAAGTAACCGATCACCTGATCGTCGTCATCGAACTCGGGGGCGAGCACGCTCACCTTGCCGGTACGCCGGTCGATCTCGATCTTCACCCCGCGCAGCGCATTATCGGTGCGCGAATAGGCATTCAGCAGCGCATCCTCCAGGGTCTTCAGAAGATAGTCGAAGGGGATGTCCCGGTCCCGCTCAATAGCCCTGAGCGCAGCCATATCGATATCCATGATCACTCCTCCTCGTCGATCGGACGGTTCAGCTCCACCTGAACCACGGCTTTGTCGATGTCCGGGTACGCCACCAGGCGCTGCCTTCCGGAGACATCCAGGGTGACGGCTTCCTCGGAGACCTCGACGATCCGGCCGGTCAGCACCTCGCTGGAGAGGGTGACCTTGACCAACCTGCCGCGATTCCGCCGAAAGTGCTTGGACTCGGTGAGGGGCTTGCTGACACCGCGGGAGCTGACCTCCAGGGTGTAGGGCGAACTGCCATCGGCTTCGCTCTCATCGAGTGCGCGGGAGATGGCCTGCGACGCCTCGGCGATATCGTCGAGCAGGGGGCCACGGCCCTTGGGGCCATCACCGTCGACGGTGATCCTGAGCACCGAGCGATGCCCCATGGGAATCACCTCCAGCGAGTCGAGTTCCATCTCGCGTTCGGCCAGGACGGGCGTTATCACTGCCGCCAGTGCTGTGGTTTGCATGCGCACTCCATATCCGGTTGTCGGCTCTGTTGTGAGTCGAAGGTCCCGCCGTGGGGCGGAACCTCTTAAGAGAAACAGCATACCGATAACATGCCGGGATGCGGATTACCCGGCGGAGCCTCCTGGGCGTAGCGGCACTCACCCTCACCGGGTGCGCCGGTGCGCCGACGATCCAGTTCCCGTCCGTGGAACCGTTACCGGACGCCGAGCAGGAGTCATGGGCAGCAGCGGCGACGGCCACCGTCGCGCGGCTCCGGGACACGCTGGCGGCCGCGACCTCCTCGGATTGGCGCGACGCCGGGCTGGCTCTGACCGAGGAGCAACTTCTCCGGTTGACCTCGCTCGACCCTTTCGCCGAAGAGCCGGGGGCGCACTTCGCCACTCCGCCGGCAGAAGAACCCGCGACCGCTCCAGACCAGGCGGTCTTGGTGACTGCCGCGGAACACGCCCTGCAGGAACTCACCGATCAGGCTCTCGATGCTCCGGGTCAGCCCGAGCGCCTCTTGCTGGCCTCGGCATCGTGCGCGGTCGCGTCGTTGCGCACGCCCTCGCTCCCACCCGTCCCCGGAGGAGCGCCGCGCCGGTTCGCCGAAGTCACTCTCCACGACGCGCTTCCGGTTGCCCTCAGCCATTCCTGGGCGCTCATCCAAGGGCTCGAGCTCGGGCTGGCCCGTCTCGCAGACGAGGATGAGCTGCGGGATTACGCCGGCAACCGGCTACCGCAGGCCAGGCAGACGCGCAACCGCTTCCGCGATCTGGTAGACGGCGATCCGCCCCTGCAGCCGCCCGCCCTGGCGATGCCCACGCCCATGAACACCCCCGCCGAGATCCGAACCGGTTGGGCGGCCCTGGAGCTCGGCCTCCTGGACGGATACGGCCGGCTCGCCGCGATGGACGTGACATGGCTGACGGATATGCAAGCCCAGGTGCCCCGCGTGCAATCGTTGGGCGGACGGCTCCCCCACTGGCCCGGCTGGGCCGGGTGACCGCGCGGCGAAGGACGAGATCAGCTTCTCAGCCTGCGCCACACGAGGGCGCCGCCTCCCACGAGGACCAAGACGCCGACCGCGCCCACGCCCACCCAGACGGCCGGTGAAGTCGAGTCCCCGGAATCGGCTTCTCCTTCGTCGGAGGTCTCCGGGGCCTCCGGTTCGATGGGCTCCTCCGACATCGTCGCGCTGGGTTCGGGCGACGGTGACTGCGCCGAGAGATCGTAGACCGGCCCGTCCTCGGGCTCGCCTTGAGTCTCGATGGTCAGGAGGAAGGTGTACTGGAAAGGCTCCTCCTCCGCCTCGTGGGCGCCGATCACGAAGTAGTAGTCGCCGTCGAACCCGAAGCGACCGGCGCCGTAGCGCACCGGTTCCTCGCTGCCGCCGGAGATCGTCGCGCCCTCCGTCGAACCGCCCCCGATCAGCATCGCACTGACGGAATCGGCCTTCAGGTCGTAGAGCTCCTGCCGCACCGGGTTGTACCAATGCGCGCGGACGAAGTTCATCTCGCGGGTTCGGCTGTCGCGTCCGGTCATGTCCAGCCTGAAGGAGATCTGCTGACCCCAGGTGACCGGCACCGTGAAGAAGCGGTACTCCCCCGTGACCACCGTGCTGCTGTAAGTCTCCCCCGGCGCCAACTCGGTCGCCCCGTTGAACGAGAGCCCGCCGTCCACCGCGGTGCTGTCGGAGGAATGCAGCGGCGGCTCCGCGGCGTCGCGCACCTCCGGCGCAGGAAGGCCCGTGGCGTCCGCGGGCGGCTCCAGGCGCAGCATGATCTCGGCGGTAGCCGGCGTCTCCTTGAAACGGCTGCCGTAGCGATGGATCTCGATGTAGGCGGGGTCGTCACAACCCTGGCTGTTCGTCGAAACAGTTCCCGGCATGCCGATGGCCTGAGCCCAGTTCAAGTGGAGATGCTCGATGTTGCAGGGCGGATCGTTGCCGGGGTTGCGGAAGGCGATGGTGGCGTTCAGGGCCGCCCTGCCGTCATCCTCGGTGCCAGGCGGCATCAGCAGCGTCACCGCCGCATGCGCCGTCCATCCGTCTGGGATGTCGACGCGATAGTACTTCTTGGTGCCCTCCGGGATCGCGGCGTTGCCGGCGCTGCCTCGCTCGAAGGTATCGATGTATTGTCCCGGCGTCAGCACGGGCGTGTCACTGGCGATCAAGGACGTGCCGGAGATCGGGGTGCCTTCGGCGTCGTAGCCGCTCACCGCGTGCTCCACCTGGATCCGAAGCGCATCGGCGAGTTCGTCGGAGGAGTCCGCGTCGGTATAGCTTCCTCGCGCCACCTCGGCGATGCACTCGAGCTCGGCCCGGGCTTCGGCGTCCACCCGGAATCCGATGGTGTGCACCGTCAGATCGATGCCACGCTCGGCGAGTTCTTCCGCCACCTCGCACGGTGGCGGCGGCGCGCAGGTATCAATACCGTCGCTGACCAGCACGATCGCCCGCGGCCCCTCAGTGGGCAGCGCATCGGCCGCGGCCTGCAACGCCGCGCCGATGGGCGTGTACCCCGATGCCACGATGCCTTCGACGGTGCTCGCGAACGCCGCGGGATCGACGGGGCCGACGGGAACCAGCGTCTCGATGTCCTGGCACCCCGCGGCCTTCTCCGCCGCCGAGTTCCCCGTACCCGTGCCGTAGACCTGCAGCCCCACCTGCGCCTCGGCCGGAAGAGACGAGATCAAGCCGGTCACCGCATTCTTCGCCGCATCGATACGAGGGCCTGGAGCGTCATCGGCGTTCATCGATCCCGACGCATCCAGCACCACCATCGTCGGCACGGATGCGTCGGTGGCCGGGTTCGCGACAGCCGGTGTCGTGGGCAGCGCGAGCGCGCCAGCACCACCGCCGCGGCCATGGCTAGAACTCGTGGACCTCGGTTTGTGCTGATGTTCCCGTCGCTCATCATGCTCCTCCGTCGCCGTGTGTGCACCTGCAAACTACCACAGGAGTTTGCGAGTGCAAAGAAGCACGGAGGTGGGGTTTACCCCAGCAGTGCCCGGACCTCCGAGACGGCGTCCTCGACGGCCACCTCTCGCTTCTCCCCCGTGGCGCGCACCCGTACTTCGACCTTGCCCTCGGCCAGGCCGCGTCCGACGACGACGATCACGGGCATGCCCATGAT
This sequence comes from Tessaracoccus sp., assembly GCA_041393555.1. GTDB lineage: Bacteria > Actinomycetota > Actinomycetes > Propionibacteriales > Propionibacteriaceae > Arachnia. Next base: position 75,126 of record JAWKJW010000008.1, read on the forward strand.
CTCGGCATCCGCGAACTTCACCCCCGGGCTGGCCTTCCGGTCGTCGTAGAGCACGTCATAGCCCAGCGCCCCGATCTGCTCGGCCAGGTCCTCGGCCGCCGCGAACAGCTCGGTGCCCTTGCCGGTCGCGACGAGATGGACGTGGTAGGGCGCGAGGCTGGCGGGCCAGTTGAGGCCCTTGTCGTCGCAGGTCGATTCGGCCACGGCCGCGACGGCGCGGGAGACGCCCACGCCGTAGGAGCCCATGGTCACGGTAACGAGCTTGCCGTTGTGATCCAGCACCTTCAGCCCCAGCGCCTCCGCGTAGCGGCGGCCGAGCTGGAAGATGTGGCCCATCTCGATGCCACGGGCGAGGGTCAACGGGCCGGAACCGTCGGGGGCCGGGTCGCCCTCGCGGATCTCCGCGACGTCGATGATGCCGTCGGCCACGAAGTCGCGGCCCGCCGTCACGCCGGTCAGGTGCTTCTCCGCCACGTTGGCGCCGGTGGCCCAGGAGGTGCCGTCGACGATGCGGGGATCCACCAGGTACTCGATCTTGGTCAACGATTCCTTGCCGAGCACCCGCGTGCCGTCCAGGCTCACCGGGGAGATGTAGCCGACGACCAGATCGGGATAGCGCGCGAAATCCTCCGGCTTGAAGGGCTCGCTGGTGGCGGGCTCGAGCGCGGCTTCGAGACGCTTCATGTCCACTTCGCGGTCACCGGGCAGCCCGATGGCCAGGGCGCGTGTGCTCCCGTCGGGCTCGGTGACCTTGAGGATCAGGTTCTTCAGCGTGTCGGCGCCGGTCCAGCCGTTTTCGCGCGGCAGATCCCGGTTGAGGATCTCCACCACGGCGTCGATCGTGCCGGCATCCGGGGTGTCCACCAGCGCCATCGGGGCCGCGTCCTCGACCGGCAGCGGCTGTGGCGCGAGGATTCGCACCGCTTCCACGTTGGCCGCGTATCCTCCAGGCGAACGAACGAAGGTGTCCTCGCCGTTGGCCGCCACGGCGAGGAATTCCTCAGACTTGGAGCCGCCCATGGCACCGGCCATCGCCGAGACGATCACATACTCCAGCCCGAGCCGCTCGAAGATGCGCTGGTAGGCGGCGCGCTGGGCCTGGTAGCTCTGCTCCAAGCCCGCGTCGTCGATGTCGAAGGAGTAGGCGTCCTTCATGATGAACTCACGCCCCCGCAGCAGCCCGGCACGCGGCCTGGCCTCGTCGCGGTACTTGGTCTGCACCTGGTACAGCATCAAGGGAAGGTCCTTGTAGGACGAGTACAGGTCCTTCACCTGGAGAGTGAACATCTCCTCGTGGGTGGGGCCGAGCAGCATGTCGGCGCCCTTGCGGTCCTGCAACCGGAAGAGGTTGTCGCCGTAGTCGGTCCAGCGGCTGGTGAGTTCGTAGGGTTCACGCGGCAGCAGCGCGGGGAAGCTGACCTCCTGAGCCCCGATGGCGTCCATCTCCTCGCGCACGATCTGCTCGACCTTGCGCAACACCTTCAATCCCAGCGGTAGCCAGGAGTAGATACCGGGCGCGGCCCGGCGGATGTAACCGGCGCGCACCAGCCAGCGGTGGCTGGGCACCTCCGCATCGGCGGGATCCTCACGAAGCGTGCGGACGAAAAGAGAGGACAGCTTGGCAATCACAGCCATACACTATCGGCTGAGACTAGGCTGAGACGTATGACACCACCGAGGCTTGACCGACTGCATTTCTCGGGATTCACCTCCCTTCGAGATGTCGAGCTCGAATTAGCCACTGACGTGACTGTCCTCATTGGCGCCAATGGCTCGGGAAAGTCGAACCTGGTCACCACACTGGAACTTCTCAGTCGAATCCTCGACGGCCAACTCCAAGACACGATGCTTCAACGCGGGGGGTTTGGCAGGCACCTGCATGTTGCCCCGGACCCAGCCGACAACGCGGAGACGATCTCGCTCGCAGTTTGGGGACAACTGAGCCCAGATGGCACACGCAATGGATATCGGGCCGTGCTGGAAAGCGCAGCCGACGACAAAACCGTCCTCCAGGAGACGGTGTTCTTCCAAGACACGACCAAGCATGAGAGGCCCTACGATGAGCCTCTTCCTAGATCCCGAGAGTCGGTCCTGACTAGGACGCATCCCGACAACCGGATCGAAGGTTTCCTCAGCCATACGCGCCCCCTACTCGCCGGGATCCGCGTCTATCACTTCGACGATGTCGGTGTGAACGCACCAACCAAGAAGTGGCGCTCCGTCGACGATGATGTCACCCTCCACGCCGATGCCGGCAATCTCGCCCCCTATCTCTTGCGGCTGAAGTCCGAGCACCCCGGGGCGTATCAGAGAATCGTCACCGTCATCCGGAATGTCGCTCCCTTCTTCGATGACTTCATTCTGAAGCCGAACTCCTCGGAACAGATCCGACTGAGATGGCGACAACGAGGGATCAGCGATCGTGTCTTCAGCGCAAGTGAGCTGAGTGACGGAACCCTGCGGTTCGCCTGTTTGGCGACGCTGCTCCTCTCCCCCGACGCACCACGGGTGATCGTGCTCGACGAGCCCGAACTGGGCCTGCACCCGTTCGCCATCACCCAGTTAGCCGCGCTCATCCGGCAGGCAACCGTAAGCGGACGCCAAGCGATCGTCGCGACGCAATCAGCGCTCTTGCTCGACGAGTTCCCGCTGGAGAGCGTCGCACTGCTGGACAGGGAGGATGGGGCCACCACGGTGAGCCGTCCTAATCCGGCTGCCTTGGAGGCGTTCGTCGACGAGTATTCGCTCTCGGAGCTGTGGCAGATGAACGTCCTCCGAGGCGGCCAGCCGGCGTGGGGCGACGGTCATGCGTGAGATCTGCATCATCGTCGAAGGTCAGACCGAGGAGCAGTTCATCAAGATGGTTCTGGAACCCTTGGCTCTCATCCATGACATTCATCTCACACCGATCGTCGTACGAACGAAGCGAACGAAGACCGCCGTATACAAGGGCGGCGGAACGAGCTGGACGCCTTACCGCAAGCTCGTCAGGAAGCTGGCTTCGGAACCACACTGGGCGAGGATCGGCGTGATGCTCGACCTCTACGCCTGCCCCTCGGACACGCCTGGATACACGACATCGCTCAGTGGACATCAGCTTCATTCGACCGTCGCCGAAGCCATCCAGAAGGATCTGGAGAAGATCGCGCCGGGACGAGTTTTGGCCGGCCCTATCCTGCACGAGCTGGAGACCTTGGTGATCGCCGCCATCGCCACCGGCCAGACAGAAGCAGAGCCGGGCGTGGTGCAAGAGGCGCGAACCGCCATCCGTAAGGCTGACGGAGACGTCGAGTTGGTCAACGGTGGTGCCACTACCGCGCCGTCTAAACGGCTCGTCACATGGTGGCCGGAGTACGAGAAAGTTCTCTATGGCCCAGTGCTTATATCCCAAGCGGTGTGGGACGATATCGTCCCACAATGCCCCACCTTCGAGGCGTGGTGGAATCTGCTGCTGTCGCCCGACCCCAGAACACCGTAACCGAGGTAGCCCGGCGCGCCGATCACGGTCACTCCCCGCATCGGTCGGGTTCGTGGGATCCCATCGCCACCACGCAGGCACGTCTCGCACCATGACGCCGCTCGCTACGGCACCACGTCAGTGACAGACCCTAGTAATGCACCGTCGACAGCGATCCGACCTCGACGAAACCGAGCCTCTGGTAGGAGCGGATCGCCGGGGCGTTGAAGTCGTTCACGTAGAGCGAGACCATCGGGAACGAGAGCATCACCTGACGCAGCATCCCGGCCAGGGCCGGGGTCGCCAAGCCCTGGCCACGATGCTCCGGATGCACCCACACCCCTTGGAGTTGCACCTGGCCACGGTATTTGGGCCCCAGGTCTGCCTTGAAGATCACCACTCCGTCCTCGACGATGCCATACGCGTCGCCGTTCTCCAGGCGCTGCGCGGCAAAGGTGTCGTAGCCAGGCCCGTACTTGTATGGCGAGGAACCGATCTCCTCGGTGTACATGTGCACGGAGGCCTCGAGATAGCTCTGGTAGTGATTCAGGTCGAGTTTCACCACGCGCGGGTCGACAGCGCCCTCGGGCGGCGCGTCGAGCACCATCAGCGGCTGTCGCGTCCGGACGTTGGAGGTGCTGCCCCAGCTTCCGGGAAAGCGTTCCTTCAGCCCCACGAAGACGCCGAGAGAGGCGAAGCTCGGCCCCAAGATGGAGGTGGCGCGACGCCGCGACCCCAGCTTCTCCACGAAGACCGGAATCGCCTCGGGGTCGTTGCCAGTCACGAAGACGGTCCCCCCGTTGAGCAGTACGGCGGTGATCTCGCCGTCGCGCTCGAAGGAGTGAACGAAACCCAATCGTCGCCGGTCGAATCCCCACTGGCCCACCTTGGCGCTCAGGAACAGGTTTTCCACGGGAGAATCCTCCAGGAACCGCAAGACGGCATCCCGGTCTCCCCCACCTAGGGTGCGCAGTCTGACGGCCATGGAGGCAACACTACGAGAAGCAGCCCGTCGGGCGCGCGTCCGCTGGTCACGCCAGGCGGAGAAGCAGCGAGACGATCATGGCGATGATCACGCTGGATCTCTAGGAGACGGTCACTTCCGGAGCCCCGATCTCGCCCATCTCGGCGGCGATCCGGCGCGCCTCCACCAGCAGGGTCTGCACGATCTCCGCCTCCGGAACGGTCTTGATCACCTGACCCTTGACGAAGATCTGGCCCTTGCCGTTGCCGGAGGCCACGCCCAGGTCTGCTTCGCGGGCCTCGCCCGGACCGTTGACGACGCAGCCCATGACCGCGACGCGCAATGGGGCTTGCATGCCCTCGAGGCCCTTGGTGACCTGCTCCGCCAGGGTGTAGACGTCCACCTGCGCGCGCCCGCAGGACGGGCAGGAGACGATGTCGAGCTTGCGGGGACGCAGATTCAGCGACTCCAGGATCTTGAGGCCCACCTTGACCTCCTCGGCGGGCGGGGCGGACAGCGAGACGCGAATGGTGTCGCCGATGCCCCGGCTGAGCAGGGAGCCGAAGGCCACGGAAGACTTGATCGTGCCCTGGAAGGCGGGGCCGGCTTCGGTGACGCCGAGGTGCAGCGGGTAGTCGCACTTCTCGCTCAGCAACTCGTAGGCACGCACCATGACGACGGGATCGTTGTGCTTGACCGAGATCTTGAAGTCGTAGAAACCGACCTCCTCGAACAAGGAGGCCTCCCACAACGCCGACTCGACGAGGGCCTCAGGGGTCGGGGCTCCGTACTTGGCGAGCAGGCGCTTGTCCAAGGATCCGGCGTTGACGCCGATCCGCAGGCTCACGTTCGCCTCGGCCGCTGCCTTGGCGATCTCGGCGACCTTGTCGTCGAACTGCTTGATGTTGCCGGGGTTGACGCGCACCGCCGCGCAGCCCGCGTCGATGGCGGCGAAGACGTAGCGGGGCTGGAAGTGGATGTCGGCGATCACGGGGATCTTCGACTTCATGGCGATGATGTGCAGCACGTCGGCGTCGTCCTGGCTGGGCACCGCGACGCGCACGATGTCGCAGCCGGTGGCCGTCAGCTCGGCGATCTGCTGCAGGGTTCCGTTGATGTCGGTGGTCTTGGTGGTGGTCATCGACTGCACGCTGATGGGCGCGTCGCCACCCACCAGAACTTTGCCGACCTTGATCTGGCGCGTCTTGCGGCGCGGGGCCAGCACGGGTGCGGGGGCAGCCGGCATGCCGAGGTTGACGCTCATATCTCTTTTTCCATTCCTCTTCATCAGAAAAGCCGGATCGGGCTGAGAACATCAGCCACGATCAGCACCACGCCGCCGAGCAGCAGGAAGCCGCCGACGACATAGACCACCGGAAGCATTTTAGCCGTGTCCACGGGGCCTGGATCGGCCTTGCCTGCGAGACGCGCCACGCGTCGCTTCAGCCACTCGTAGATCGCGCCCGCGATGTGTCCGCCGTCGAAGGGCACGAGGGGCACCAGGTTCAGCAGCGCGACGAAAAGATTGACCGAGCCCAGCAGGGAGAACCAGGTGGCCACCCGCGAGCCGCCGTCCAGCTGGTCGGTCACGCCGATCTCGCCGGCGACGATGGAGGCGCCGACGATCGACAGCGGCCCGTTGGGATCGCGGGGCTGGCCGGTCACCAGGTCCGCGGCGGTGTGATAGATCCGCACGGGGAAAGTGGAAAGCGCCACCACCGATTGTTTGGTCATGGTCCACATCTGCTCGGCGGTGGCCACCGGACCGCCGTAGACCCGCTCGTAGGACGGCGAGACGCCCAGGAAGCCGGCCTCCACCGTCTTCGTCGGGTCCAGCCTGTCGGCGACGTGGTTCAGCACGGTGTGCGCCTCGGGCAGCGTCACCGTGGCACCGTCGCGTTGCACCTGGACGACGGCCACCTGGTCGCGGTTGTCCCGGATGAGATCGCCCATCTGCTCCCAGCCGGTGAGCGGCGTGCCGTTGAAGCTGAGCAGCACATCGTCTTCCTCGATACCCATCTGCCGGGCGGGGGTCGCGGGATCGTCGGGGCCGCAAGTGGGGTTCTCCCGGTCGGCCGCCACGACGCAATCACTCACCGAGTCGACCGTGAGGGTGGGCTGGAAGGTGCCGTGAGTCAGGTTGAGGCCCAGGAAGATCAGGAAGGCCAGGAGGATGTTCATGGCCGGCCCGCCGGCCATGACGATGACCTTCTGCCAGGTCTTCTTCTCGTAGAACAACCGGCCCCGATCGGCCTCGGTGATGGTGTCGTATTCGTAGGATCTGGCGTCGTCCGCCAACCTCGTCAGCCAGCCGGGAGGGGTGTCGCTCACCTTGGCAGGCGGATACATCCCCACCAACCGCACGTAGCCACCCAGCGGGATGGCTTTGACGCCGTACTCTGTCTCGCCGCGCCGGGTCGACCAGAGTTTCTTGCCGAAGCCGACGAAGTATTCGGTCACCTTGATGCCGAACAGCTTGGCAGGCACCAGGTGACCGATCTCGTGCAGCGCGATGGAAGCCATCACGAGGGCGAAGAAGAGCAGCGCGAAGCCGATCATGGCGACGACGGTCATGCGCGCTCCCCGGCGAGTTGTGCAGCTCGGGTGCGACCCCATGAATCGGCGGCCAGGACGGCGTCGAGGGTGAGGTCTTCGTCGGCGACGTGGCCTTCGGCGAGGTGCTCATCGAGGCACGACGCGATGGTGTCGGTAATGCCGAGGAAACTCAGGCGTCCTTCGCAGAAGGCGTCGACGCAGGCTTCGTTGGCGGCGTTGTAGACGGCCGGTGCGGTGCCACCGGCCTTGCCCGCGCGGCGGGCCAACTCCACGGCGGGGAAAGTCTCGGAATCCAGAGGCTCGAAGGTCCATGCCGCCGGTGCCGACCAGTCGCAGGGCTTCGCCGCGTCAGCGAGGCGCTCGGGCCAGGTGAGCGCGATGCCGATGGGCAGCCGCATGTCGGGGGGCGAGGCCTGGGCGATGGTGGAGCCGTCGTGGAACTCCACCATGGAGTGCACGATCGATTGCGGATGCACGGTGACGACGATGTCGTCCAGGTCCACGTCGTAGAGCAGGCCCGCTTCGAGCAGTTCCAGGCCCTTGTTGACCAGGGTGGACGAGTTGATCGTGATCACCCGACCCATGTCCCAGGTGGGGTGGGCCATCGCCTGCTGCGGCGTGACGTCTTCCAGGTCGGCCTTGCTGCGGCCGCGGAAGGGGCCGCCGGAGGCGGTGAGGATGAGGCGGCGCACCTCGTCGGCGCGGCCGCTGCGCAGCGCCTGGGCGAAGGCGGAATGCTCGGAATCCACCGCCACGATCTGGCCGGGTGCGGCCGCTTGGGTGACGAGCCGCCCTCCGATCACCAGCGATTCCTTGTTGGCCAGCGCCAGCGTCGTTCCGGTCTTGAGCGCGGCGAGCGTCGGGCGCAACCCGGCCGCGCCCGTGATGGCGTTGACCACCACGTCGCACGGCTGCCCGGCCAGTTGCTCCGCGGCGTCCGGGCCGAGCAGGAGTTGGGGAAGTTGGTAGTCGCCCTCGTTCCAGCCGTGTTTGTCCGCCTCGGCGTAGAGCAGCTGCATCAACGTCTGGGCGGCGGCAGCGTTGGCGAGCGCCACGACACCGGGCCGGAACTCCGCGATCTGCGTGGCCAATAGCTCCAGATTTCCCCCCGAAGCGGCCAGCCCGACCACCTGGAACTGGTCCCGGCGAGTCGAGATCACGTCGAGGGTCTGGGTTCCGATGGATCCGGTGCTGCCGAGCAAGACAATATTGCGCACCCCCGCATCTTACGTGGCAGGATCGAAAGCATGTCTCTCGCAAGCGCACCCCCACCGGGAACCCCCACACCCTTCGCGATCACGCGCTGGGCAGCCGAGCATTCGCGCCGTGTCGAGGAACTCGTGTGGCGCAACTCCCTCGGCGGGATCACGGCCAGGCTCGTCGGCTCCGGGGACGCGCCGACGTTGTATGCGAAGTGGAGCCCCTTCGACCTGCTGCCGGAGGCCGAGCGCCTGTCCTGGCTGGCGAGCCGCCACCCGGCGCCGCAGATGGTGGACTACGAAGAACTGGACGACGGCTGGCTGCTGGTGAGCGCCGGGCTACCTGGTGAGAACGCCGTCGCCCCCCGCTGGAAGGCCCAACCCGAGGTTGCCGCTCGGGCGATCGGCGAGGGCCTGGGCCTGCTGCACACCCTCGACCCCACCGACTGCCTCTTCGAGACGCCAGAGTGGGTGGGATTCCAAGACGACGTCGACGAGCTGGTGGTGGCTCATGGGGACGCCTGCGCGCCTAACACCCTGCTGGCCGACGACGGCACCTTCCTCGGCCACATCGACGTGGGTGCCTTGGGCGTCGCCGACCGCTGGGCCGACCTGGCTATCGCCTCGTGGTCACTGGAATGGAACTTCGGGCCGGGATACGAGCAGGCCTTCTGGGACGGCTATGGCATCAGCCCGGATCCGGACCGCATCGCCCACTACCGCACCTTGTGGGGCCCTCCCGGAACGGTGTGAGTTGCATAAAAATGGCTATATGGCGCGGCCTGTACCTATTTCCCACGCCGCGCCATATAGCCATTTTTATGTTCCGCGCTGCAGCAACGACTGACTACTCCAGGCGTTGAAGCTCTTGCCGCGTGACGTCCGCGATCAACTCGAAGTCCTTGTCGAGATGGAGGACCGTCAGTCCGGCTTGTTCTGCCACCGCAGCAATCATCAGATCAGGAATCGATGGAGCCCGATGCCGCCCGCTGAGGCTCAGGAGCCGCTGGACCTCGACCGCACGCCGCTCAGCGGCAGGAGTCATCATCTCGACCGGCATGTAGGCAACGGGAACGTCGCGGATGAGCCGGTTCCAGTCGCCTTCGTTCCGCGCACTGAAGCCAATCTCTAGCAACGTGATCGAGGTCACCCTTACCAGACCGCGAGTGATTCGATCAGACCAGAGTTGAGCGTCACTTGAGCTGCCCAACCGGACAAGCGCGGACTTGTCAATCAGCCACGACCTCACGACCAGGCCTTGTCCATGACCTCTGGGTCAGACAGGTCCGCCGCAAGCTCAGAGAAGTGGACCAAATCGATCAGCGCGACAGGCTGGCGCTCGGCCTGCGCTTCGAGAGTCCTACGCACCCACTCCACCCTCGACAACCCAGCCCGGACCGCCGCCGCGTCGATCGCCGCCACCGTCGTGTCCGACAGGTTCCGCACCAATAGATCAGTCATCTGAACCACCTCCTGATATCAGATGATACGCGATTCACTGCTGGCTCCTCCACCCATGGCTACCCCAACCGACCATGGCTGGCCAGCAGGATCTCAGTCAGCAACACCCCACCAGCTTGACTGACCGCGCCCATTCGTGCGGCGTCAACATGAACCCCGAGATAGAAGCCGACCACATCCACCTCGAAGGCCCCCCTTGCCGCGAGAGCATGTCTCTTAAGATCTTAAGACAAGTCCTAGTCGACCACGCTCCGGATGCACGGCAGAGTGACGGTCGGCCTGTGCGAAGAGTTCAGAGCGCCTAGCAATACGGGCCCCGATACTGCGCCTTCCTCGGGACAAGCGCGGCCTGGGCCACAAACGAGTTGATCACGTATCCGTCTGCACCTTCGCAGAAAGAAACAGTTCCTCCGAGCACGGCTCCTCCCCTCAAGCGCTATCACCCGCCTTGATCCGAACCTGGACACCGATGAACCCAAGCGCCAAAATAACAACACCAAGACCAAACAAAAGCTTCTTGTCATTGAGGGAACCCACGAAACGCTTGTTCTCGGCGTCATTTGCGCATGCTTTATCGTTCATATCACGGATATCATCGAGCACACGCAGGCGCTCTTCCGGCAAGAGGTCCTTGTTGAGCTCTGCCTCAAGGATCGCAAGTATCCGCAGCCTGCTTTCGTGCATCCTCGCCTGGTTGCACTCGTTCGCATCGATCGCGGACTCGTACGCCCTGGCAGTGTCCTCCAGGACGGCACGAGCGAGGTCCGTAAACCTGGGGAACTGGCCGATAACCGCAAGGGCGACCTTTCGGTCCACCTGCGGCATCATCGCTATGAAATCAACAAGCTTACCTTTGGAGAGGTTCCTCCAGCTCTCGATCCCCAGTGCCTCCTTGAGCGCTGCCTCATTGTTGTACTGCATTCCATCTCCTCCTTCACATCGTGGACGGTGCGTCAGCTGACGCTTCCCTAAAGTTAGCATGCTAAATTAGCATTGGCAATGCTTAACTAAATTAGGCGCGCTAGATGCTATCCTGGCGCCATGGCTGGCTACACACCTGAAGCGTTGGGGAAGGTCATCCGAGACCTGAGGAAGGAACGAAGTTTCACGCAAGCACAGCTAGGCGAACGTGCGGGGTACGGCAGAGGCGCCGGTGTCTCCGTCTCGCGCATTGAGAACGGATTGATGGAGCCGAGCGATGAGCGGCTCAAGGAACTCGCGCGCGAACTTGACATCTCTCAGGACGAGCTTGTCGCCCGAGCGATCGCGAGGGATAGCGCAGCGCGCAATGCATCCAACGGTGGTGTTGGCCGAACTAAAGACAGGATCGCGCGTATCAAGGAGGCGATAGTGACTCGACAGCAGCTTGTTCGCGACATCGAGGCGTTCAACAGCGCGAGTCGCCGAGGCTCAGGAAGACTTCCTCTTGCGGTTCCAAGAGATCGCCAAACATCTGGAAGACGCGCCACAGCCGGACCCCAAGAATTTCACGGTCGACCAACCTATGCCTGGGAGCGATGCGACCAGTGAGGCCTCCGCGCAACTCAGGTTCACCCAGTTTGGCGTTGAGCAGGCCTTGTCCGATGTGTCCGGTGGGGCGCTCGATACGCCGTCGACAGGTGAGGTAGCGTCCGAAGTGTTCATGAGGCTCGCAGCAACTGGCGTCTTCTCCCTCGGCTCGGCCTTGCCTGCCATTACTGCGGCATCGGTGTTGAAGCCACTCCAGCGAGCGAGCGGAATGAGGCCAGGGACCGGTCTCGCCGGAGAGATTATTGGGATCGTCCTAGCCACGGCCGTAGCTGCGTGGGTTCAGACAACCACGGCGAGAACCCGCAAGCAACAGCAGGCCATCACCGAAGCCGAGGAAGCAATTGACAAGACTCAGCCTGGCGTCGAGGCATTGGCAGAGCTGGTGCCCAGGGCAACCCGGATTCTGGACTATATAGCTGTGTATGCCTCCCACGCGCTCGAGAGATGGGCGGCCAGGATAAGTACCGAGCCACATAGTTGGACTTCACTCACACCACGCGAGCAGGACCAGTACTTTGAGTTCGCCGAGATCGCGGCTGCGCAACTTGCAGTTGCCACGATGAAGATAGACGATCTGCTCACACCGAGGACCGACACGTGGGAGCGAGACAGGCTGTTGACCGACGCGATCCTGACCGACGCGCTAAGGGTCGTCACAACACATGTGTGACTGACGATACGGTCGGCCAGACTGCCATCAGGCCCACAGACGCTCAGCGACATATCGCGCCGAAGGTCCAGATCACAGGCAGAAAGACCGACGTAGCTCCAGGACGAGACCTGGTTCCCATGCTGCGGATCCGCTCACGCGCATCATCCCGTCTTGAGCCAGTCCTGGACAGCCCTAAGGAAGCCTGGATCAATGAACGTGGGGCCGAGCGTTTCCGCTCGGCCCCACGTCAGGTGTGGAGGATCAGACGAGGCCGAAGGCCTGGATCGCCTTGGCAACCTTCTCGAAGCCGGCGATGTTGGCGCCCACCACGTAGTCGCCGGGCATGCCGTAGCTCTCCGCCGTCTCGGCGCAGTTCTCGTGGATGCCCTTCATGATGCTGGTCAGGCGCTCCTCGGTGTACTCGAAGCTCCAAGAGTCGCGCGAGGCGTTCTGCTGCATCTCCAGCGCCGAGGTGGCCACGCCACCGGCGTTGGCCGCCTTGCCCGGCGCGTAGAGCACATCAGCGGACTGGAAGGCATGGATGCCCTCCGGGGTGGTGGGCATGTTCGCCCCCTCCGCCACCACCTTCACGCCGTTCTTGATCAGCGTGGCGGCCTGTTCGCCGTTCAACTCGTTCTGGGTGGCGCACGGCAGGGCGACGTCAACCGGAACGTCCCAGATGCTGGTGCCTTCCTTGCCTAACACCGCCGACGAGCGCCGGTCGACGTAGTCGCTGACGCGGCCGCGCTCCACCTCCTTGATCTGCTTCAACAGGTCGAGATCGATACCCACCTCATCCACGACGTAGCCGGAGGAATCGGAGAAGCCGATCACGGTACCGCCGAGCTGAGCAACCTTCTCGGCCGCATAGATCGCGACGTTTCCGGAGCCGGAGACCATCACCCGCTTGCCGTCGAACGACTCGCCACGGGTCTTCAGCATCTCGTTGGCGAACACCACCGTGCCGTAGCCCGTGGCCTCGGTGCGCACCAGCGATCCGCCCCAGGCGATGCCCTTGCCGGTCAGCACACCCGACTCGTAGCGGTTGGTGATGCGCTTGTACTGGCCGAACATGTAGCCGATCTCGCGACCGCCCACGCCGATGTCACCGGCGGGAACGTCGGTGTACTCCCCCAGGTGGCGGTAGAGCTCGGTGATGAAGGACTGGCAGAACCGCATGACCTCGGTGTCGGACTTGCCGCGCGGGTCGAAGTCGGAGCCGCCCTTGCCGCCGCCGATGGGCAAGCCGGTGAGCGAGTTCTTGAAGATCTGCTCGAAGCCGAGGAACTTGATCACACCCAGGTACACGCTGGGGTGGAAGCGCAGACCGCCCTTGTAGGGGCCGAGCGCCGAGTTGAACTCCACTCGGAAGCCACGGTTGATGTGCACCTGGCCCTTGTCGTCCTGCCACGGGACGCGGAAGATGATCTGGCGCTCAGGCTCGCAGATGCGCTCCAGCATCTTCATCTCGAGATATTCGGGGTGACGCTTGACCACAGGCCCCAGGCTCTCGAAAACCTCACGCACCGCCTGGTGGAACTCAGCCTCACCAGGGTTACGCGCGATCACCGCGTCGAAGATGGGCTCTAGGACTTGCTCCATATTGGCTCCTCACGTGTCATAAAACGAGGCGAGTCTATTGCGTTGACGCCGCCTTGCAACAAGATTGTGCAATACCGGACACATGACCCTGTCGCAGAACTGTCCCTCCCCTTGCCCCGCCTCCCATCGATGGCGAGTGAGGCTGGGCGCACCCCGACCGCGGGAGCGCAGCCCGCCAGTGCGTCATCTCCGCCATCGAGAACGGGGCTCAAGCCCCCGGCGGAGTCATGCTGGCCCGCATCGCCCCATGCTCTTGGCGGAACTCTCGGCATCAACGTGGCGGCATGACGCCGTGATCTCACGCTGAGGTCGCGGAGGCGGCGAGCTGGCCGCAGGCGCCGTCGATCTCCCTGCCGCGAGTGTCGCGGAGCGTGACGGGCACGCCACGTCGCTCCAGGGTCTCGATGAAGGCCTTCTCGTCCGACTTGCGGGAGGCCGTCCACTTGGAGCCCGGGGTGGGGTTGAGCGGGATCAGGTTGACGTGCACCCATCCCCAGTCGCCCCGACGCTTGAGCACCTGGGCGAGCAGTTCGGCACGGTGAGCCTGGTCGTTGATGTCGCGCATCATGGCGTACTCGATGGACACCCGACGCTTGGTGACGCGCGCATACTCCCATGCGGCGTCCACCACCTCGGCTACCTTCCAGCGGTTGTTGATGGGCACGATCTCGTCGCGCAGTTCGTCGTCGGGGGCGTGCAGGCTGACGGCCAGCGTGAGGGGAATCCCCTCCTCGGTCATTTGCTGGATCCGCGGCACCAGGCCCACCGTCGAGACGGTGATCCCGCGGGCGCTCATCCCGAAGCCGTTGGGCGAGGTGTCCACCATCTGGCGCACGGTTCCCATCACGGCCTTGTAGTTGGCTAGCGGCTCCCCCATGCCCATGAACACCACGTTGTTCACGCGGCCCTTGGCACCCGGTACGACGCCTGCCGCCAGCATCTGGTTGGCGGCCAGCACCTGCGCGGAGATCTCGGCCTGAGACAGGTTGCGCTTCAGCCCGTTCTGGCCGGTCGCGCAGAACGGACAGGCCATGCCGCAGCCGGCTTGTGAGGAGATGCAGAGCGTCGTCCGGCTGGGGTACTTCATCAGCACCGACTCCACCAGGGACCCATCGAACAGCTTCCACAACGTCTTGACGGTGGTGTCGCCGTCGCAGCTCAGCCGGGTGACCTGGTCCAGCAGCGTCGGAAAGAGCTGCGCACCCAACTCTTCGCGCAGATGTGCGGGCACATCCGTGAACTGGGTCACGTCGTCCTCGAGACGGTCGAAGACGTGCCGGCTGATCTGATCCGCGCGGAACTTCGGCAGCCCCAGCCGCTGCATGGCCTCGGCGCGCTCATCGCGCGCGAGGTCCAGCCAGTGCTTGGGCGCCTTGCCGCGCGAGGGCGCGTCGAAGACGAGGGGAAGGGGCGTGCGTTCCATCAGGCTCCGATCGTGAGGAAGAGGACGAGCCAGCCGGTGGGCACCGCCAGGATCAGGGCGTCCAGGCGATCCATCCAGCCACCGTGTCCGGGCAGCAGGTTCGACATGTCCTTGAGGCCGGCGTCGCGCTTGATCAACGATTCGACGAGATCGCCGATCACTGAGGCCACCGAGACCAGCAGACCCAGCGGGATTCCCACCCACCAGGCAGCGCCGAGCAGGTAGATGCTGCCCAGGATGCCGAATCCGACGGCGAAGACCAGCCCGCCGACGAAACCCTCCCAGGTCTTTCCGGGACTGATCCGGGGCGCCATCTTGTGCCGCCCGATCAGCACCCCAACGGTGTAGGCGCCGACGTCGGAGGCGATGCTGCAGATCAGGATCAACCACATCCGTAAGCTTCCGTCGGTGGCCGCCATGGTCAGCGAGATGAAACCACCCAGGAGAGGGAGATAGGCGATGAGGAGCGCGCTGGCGGCGAGGTCAGCGATGAACCCCTCCTGCCCGCGAAACACCCGGGTCGCCAGCACGGCCAGCATGGTGGCACCGAGCACGATCACCACCATCGACTCGGGTGAAAACCGCATCGGCCACACGGAGGCCGCATAGCTGAGCAGGACGCTGAGCACCGTGCCGATCGCCACGGGCACCACCTCGGGTTTCAGACCCTTCCGGCGAAGCGCCCCGCCCACCTCGATCACGCCCACGCAGAGCGCGAAGGCGGCGGTGGCGATGAACAGCCACGGCACCCACAGCAGGCCGGCCGCGACCAGCGCGAACAGGGCGACGCCGACCCCGATCGCGGCGGGCAGGTTGCGCCCGGCCTTCGGGGTCGGCTTCAGCTCGTAGGGGGGAAGCATCAGACTTCGCTGAGCTCCGCTTCCTTGTTCTTCAGGAGCTCGTCGACCTTCTCCACGAACTTCTTGGTGGTGGCGTCGAGCGCCTTCTCCCCACGCTTGAGCTCGTCCTCGCTGATCTCGCCGTCCTTCTCAGCCTTCTTCAGCGCATCCATCGCCTGGCGTCGGGCGTTGCGCACCGCGATCCGGTGATCCTCGGCCTTGCTCTTGGCCAGCTTGACGTATTCCCGGCGCCGCTCCTCGGTGAGCTGAGGCATGACGATGCGCACCGAGTTTCCGTCGTTGCTGGGGTTGACGCCCAGGTCGGAGTCGCGGATGGCCTTCTCGATGCCCGCCATGGCGCTGCGATCGAAGGGAGTGATCTGCAGCGAGCGCGGATCGGTGGAGGTGAAGGTGGCGAGCTGTTGGAGGGGCGTGGGGGCGCCGTAGTAGTCCACCAGCAGCTTGTTGAACATGGCGGGGTGGGCCCGGCCGGTGCGGATGCTCGCCAGGTCTTCCCGCGCGTGCTCCACCGCCATTTCCATCTTGAACTCGGCGTCGTTCTGGGTTTCGGCGATCATGGTGATCGCTCCTTCCTTGCTGTTAGAGGGTTATCGGGTGACGAGGGTGCCGATATCGTCGCCGCCGACGATGCGGGCGATGTTGCCGTGCACCGAGAGGTTGAAGAAGACGATGTTCAGATCGTTGTCGCGAGCCAGTGCGATGGCGGTGGCGTCCGCTACCTTGAGGTCCTCCGCGAGGAACTGGTCGTAGGTGAGGTGCTCGTACATCTTCGCCTCGGGATCGACGCGGGGATCAGCGTTGTATACCCCGTCGACGCCCTGCTTGCCCATGAGCAGCGCGTCGGCGCCGATCTCCAGGGCTCGTTGTGCGGCCACCGTGTCCGTGGAGAAGTACGGCATGCCGGAACCGGCGCCGAAGATGACCACGCGCCCCTTGTCGAGGTGCCGCTCCGCCTTGCGCGGGATGTAGGGCTCGGCGACCTGGCTCATGGTGATGGCCGACTGCACGCGAGTCTGGATGCCCTCCTTCTCGCAGAAATCCTGAAGGGCAAGGCAGTTCATCACCGTTCCCAGCATGCCCATGTAGTCGGCGCGGTCGCGCGCCATGCCACTTTGGGACAGCTCCGCGCCGCGGAAGAAGTTTCCTCCGCCCACGACCACCGCCACTTGCGTGCCGGCGCGCACCACTTCGGCGATCTCCTTCGAGATAGCGGAGACCACGATGGGATCGACGCCGAGCTTTCCGCCGCCGAAGACCTCACCGGACAGCTTGAGCAGGACGCGCCTATAGGGCTTACTCATGAACTTCCCCTCACATGACCGTGCGCCGCGATGAAATCCATCGCGGCGCACGTTACTTTACTGCGTTTGGGCGCTTCGGTCAGACCCTCAGGCTCCGACGGCGAAGCGCGCGCAGCGCGCGACCTTGGCCTCGTTGGCTTCGAGAACGCTGCCCACCGACTTCTTGTCCTCCCAGACGGCGGCCTGCTCGAGCAGGGTGACGTCCTTGAAGTAGCCGGTCACGCGACCCTCGATGATGCGCGGCAGCGCACGCTCGGGCTTGCCTTCTTCGCGGGCGGTGGCCTCGGCGATGCGACGCTCGTTCTCGACGATGTCGGCCGGCACCTCGTCACGAGAGACGTAGGACGGCGACATGGCCGCGATCTGCATGGCCACCTGGTGGGCGAGATCCCGATCTCCACCCTCGATCTCGACGAGCACGCCCACCTGGGGGGGCAGGTCGGCGGCGCGACGGTGCAGGTACAGGTGGGTGTTGCCATCGAAGTTGGCGACGTTGACCAGCGAGATGTTCTCGCCGATCTTGGCGCCGAGCTCCTTGACGGCCTCCTCCACGACCTGACCGTTGGCCAGGGTGGCGGCATTTGCAGCCTGCACGTCGGTGGCGCCGGAAGCGGCCACGGTGTCGACGATCTGCTCCGCCAGGCCGACGAACTCGGCGTTCTTGGCGACGAAGTCGGTCTCCGCGGCGAACTGGATCAGCACGCCGTCGCGGCCCGCGACGATGCCGTTGGTGGCTTCGCGATCGGCGCGCTTGGCGGCCTTGGCCAGGCCCGAGATGCGCAGCACCTCCACGGCCTTGTCGAAGTCGCCTTCGGCCTCGGTGAGGGCCCTCTTGGCGTCCATCATGCCCGCGCCGGTAGCGTCGCGGAGCTTCTTCACGTCAGCGGCAGTGATTGCCATATTGCTTCTTCTTTTCCGTTCCAGGAGGTGATGAATCAGTTGGTTTCGGTGGCGGACGCCTCGGCAGCCGGAGCGGCCTCAACCGGAGCCTCAGCGGCAGGAGCCTCAGCAGCAGGGGCTTCAGCGGCAGGAGCCTCTTCGGCAGCCGGAGCGGCCTCTGCACCCAGCAGCTCGCGCTCCCAGTCGGGCATGGGCTCGGCCGGGGTCTCCTCGGCACCGGCGCTGCGGCCGGAGGAACGCTCGATCAGGCCCTCGGCGACGGCGTCGGCGATGATACGGGTCAGCAGAGCGACGGAACGGATCGCGTCGTCGTTGCCCGGCACCGCGTAGTCGACCTCGTCGGGATCGCAGTTGGTGTCGAGGATGCCGACGATCGGGATGTTCAGCTTGCGGGCCTCGTCAACGGCGAGGCGCTCCTTCTTGGTGTCGACGATCCACACGGCCTGCGGGGTCTTGGCCATGTCGCGGATGCCGCCGAGGGTCTTGCTCAGCTTGTTCTTCTCGCGCTCGAGCTGGAGCAGTTCCTTCTTGGTGAGGCCGCTGCCGGCCACATCGGTGAAGTCGCGGCCCTCGAGCTCCTTGAGGCGCGAGACGCGCTGGCTCACGGTCTGCAGGTTGGTGAGCATGCCGCCCAGCCAACGCTGGTTCACATAGGGCATGCCGACGCGGGTGGCCTGCTCCGCAATGGCCTCCTGGGCCTGCTTCTTGGTGCCGACGAACAGCACCTGGCCGCCGCGGGCCACGGTCGACTTGACGAACTTGAACGCCTTGTCGATGTAGGTGAGCGACAGCTGCAGGTCGATGATGTAGATGCCGTTGCGCTCGGTGAAGATGAACCGCTTCATCTTCGGGTTCCAACGACGGGTCTGGTGCCCGAAGTGAACGCCGTTCTCCAGCAACTGGCGAGTGGTTACCACGGCCATGGCCGTTTCCTTATCCGGCAGGCCCTTAAGAGCCCACCTATCACTAAGGTGAGGGACAACCTCACGGTGGTTATATGCCCCGGGTTGGGGGCCCTGATGCACCCGGCCACCACCCCGACGAATCGGGACCACGTGACGACCGTGCGGCGCGAACCGCTCAGCGCATGCGAAGTCAACCCAGACGGGTTGCGCGGACCATCTTATGCCTGGTTCCCTGCCCCGGACAAACCGCCGGCGCCCTCACTTTCCACAGGCGGCGAATCGGATGGGAAATCCTGGCTTCAGCCACCAAATATGGGGCGTGCGGATTCTCATAGCGATATTCATGGCGGCGTCTCTGCTCTGGCCCGGAGCGGCGGCGAGAGCCGATGACGGTTTACAACTGGATGCCCCGATCCCCGGCCAAGTGCTGCGTCTCTTCGATCCCGGCCCCACCAAGTATTCGGCGGGCCATCGCGGGGTGGACCTCGCGGGCACCGTCGGCGAGGTGGTGCGCGCCGCGGCCCCGGGGCGCGTGTTCTTCGCGGGTCCGGTGGCGGGCCGGGAGTCGGTGTCCATCGACCACGGCAACGGCCTGCGCACCACTTATACGCCCGTGCGTCCTGCCGTGGTGGAAGGGGACGTCGTGGAGGCCGGTGACGTGATCGGCACCCTGAATCCGGGACATTGCGAGGACGGGGCCTGTCTCCATTGGGGCCTGACTGATGGCGAGGACTATTACGACCCGCTGCACTACACCTCCGCTCGGACGATTCGCCTCCTCCCGGCGGGCGCTCAACCCGTGGTGCGAGTCTCACTGCCCGCCGCTCAGGTCCCGTCTGCGGCGGCAACCGGAGCCGCACCGGTCAATGGCACCATCACCTCTCGATACGGCATGCGTGTACATCCCGTCACGGGCATCTACAAACTGCACGACGGACTGGATTTCGCCGCCCCGTGCGGCACCACGATCTCCTTACCGTGGTCGGGCACGGTGCGCTCCGCCGGATGGGATGGCGGATACGGCTATCGCGTGGTGGTCGACCACGACGATGGGCTGCGCACCGCCTACGCGCACCTGCCCCGGGTCTCCGTCTCTCCCGGGCAGCGCCTTGAGGTCGGAGAAACGGTCGGCGTGGTGGGAACCACCGGTTATTCCACGGGCTGCCACTTGCATTGGATGGCCTGGCGCGACGGGAACCTCTTCGATCCGGAGTCGCTGCTCGAAGGCTGAACCCGCCCTATGCCCGGGGATGGCTGGTCTTGAAAGCCTCGCGCAGACGTTCGGAGGTGACGTGGGTATAGATCTGGGTGGTGGCCACGCTGGCGTGCCCCAGCATCTCCTGAACGCTGCGCAGATCCGCTCCTCCTTCGAGCAACTGGGTCGCCATCGCGTGGCGCAAGGCGTGGGGACTCACCCGATGTCCCTCCGCGGCCGTCGCGCGATTGACCACCCGTCGGGCCACGCGGGGATCCAAGGCGCCGCCCCGCACTCCAAGGAACACCAGGTCAGGGCTCCCGGCGTGGGCGATCTGTTTCCGCGCGTCCAGCCATGCGCGGAGCGCCTCCGCGGCCGGCACCCCGAAAGGCACGGTTCGCTGAACCCCGCCCTTGCCCACCGGCCGCACCACCCTGCGCTCGAGATCCAGTTGCTCCAGGCTCAGCGCGCAGAGCTCCGAGACCCTCAACCCGCTGGCGTAGAGCAGTTCCAGGAGCGCTAGATCCCGCACCAGCACGGGGGATTCTTCTTCTCCCGCCGCGCCCTCGGCCGATTCCAGCACCTGCCGGATCACTCCGGTGGCCGGCACCGTCGGCAGCGAACGGCGTCGCTTCGGCGAACGGAGCCTCGCCGAAGGATCTTCCGCAAGATGTCCCTGACGCACAGCCCAGGCGAAGAAACCGCGTGCGCACGAGATCTTCCGCTGAATCGTGGATGACGACGCCCCGGCTTCCACGGCATCCGCCAGCCAGCGACGCAACATGGCGAGGGTCACCGTATTCGGCGGGCTCCCCGTGGCGGCAGCCAGATCACGCAGGTCTGAGCCATATCCGCGCACGGTGTTCGGCGAGAGTCCCCGCTCCGCGGTGAGGAAATGGAGATAGTCGTCGATCACCATCTCCCATGCGGTCGCCTGCTGCCCCATTGCCCCAGTCTCCCCGCCGACGGCGCCGCAACCAAAGCGACCTGCCGACGACAGGCCCACGACAAGTTCGGCATACTTGTTCCTCGACGCATGGCTGGAAAGGGAGACGATGAGCAACGAGCATGGATTGGGTGATCTGATCAAAGGCGGGAAGGTGCTACCCATCACGCGGTGGGGCACCCCGGTGATGCATGCCAAGACCCGCCCGGTCACCGAGTTCGGCGAGGAGCTGCATCAGCTCGTGCGGGACATGTGGGCCACGATGCGGGCCGCAGAGGGCGTGGGCCTGGCGGCCACGCAGGTGGGCGTCGATCTGGCGGTATTCGTCTACGAGTGCCCGGATGCCGACCACAACATTCACCGCGGCGTCTTCGTGAATCCTGAGGTGAGTCTTCCGGAGGGCAACGCCCGCAACCTCGAATCGGGCGACGAGGGCTGCCTGTCGCACCCCGGTGGCTACCAGACCTTGGCCCGCCCCGACGTCGCCACCTGCGTCGGCCAGGATGCTCACGGCAACCCCCAGGAGGTCACCGGCACCGGATACCTGGCGCGCTGCCTGCAACACGAAACCGACCACCTGAACGGCATCGTCTTCGGCGACAGGCTCTCGGGACGCGCCCGGCGGCAGCTGGACAAGCAGGTGGCGGAACTCGCGTTCCGATACCCCGACGACTGGCCGATCAGCCCGAAGACCGTCGCGACACCTCAGTCTCAAGACTGATCTGGGCCTTCCTAGAGGTCCCGCAGGTACCTCTTACTCGTCGTCATCGTCTCCGCAGCGCGTAGGCCAGGATCGCCGCCGCGGTGGCGACATTGAGGGAATCCACCTGATCGGTCATCGGGATGGTCACCGCGTCGTCGGCGGCCGCGCTCCAGGCATCGCTGAGGCCGTGCCCCTCGGTGCCCAACAGCAGCGCCACCTTCTCGGGGGCATCGTAGTCATCGAGCGGATGGGCTCCGGGACGCAGCGTGGCGGCGACGAGCCGGAACCCCGCGTCGCGCAGCCGGCGGAGATCATCGGCGCCGGCCATTCGTCTCCACGGCACCGACAGCGACGCGCCCATCGAGGCCTTGATCGCCCTCCGGTACAGAGGATCGGCCGCACCGGGTGACAGCACCACGCCGTCCCAACCGAGCCCGGCGGCGACGCGGATGATGCCACCCAGGTTGGCGTGATCGACGAGGTCCTCGCACACGATCAGCCGGCGGGATTCCAAGAGTTGTTCCCAGCTCGTCTGTTCAGGCCGCTCGAAGGACGCCAGGGCGCCGCGGTGCACATGGAACCCGCTCACCTTCTCGATCAACGCGCCGGAAGCGATGTAACAGGGAACTTCCGGCCAGGCGGCGAGCACATCGGCGAGTCCTGGTATCCAGCGTTCCTGCAGGAGGAAGGACCGCGGGCGGCATCCCGCGGCAGAGGCACGGCGGATGATCTTGTGTCCCTCGGCGATGAAGAGCCCTCCTGCGGCCTCGATGCTGGTGCGCAACTGGGCATCGCGTAACGCGACGAAGTCTCTCAGCCGAGGGTCGTCGGGCTGTTGGATCGCTATCTCCACACCCGGAGACGATAGCCTGTGCGCCATGGCTCTCGCTGACCGCCATTTCGTACTCCTCGACGACGCACACACCGGCCGCGGGACACTCCTGACCGATCTCGTAGACGTCATCGAGGTGGATCTCCACGGGCTCGACGACGCCCTCGCCGACGGGTGGGACCACCAGCTGCACTGCTTCGTCTGGCTGCCCTATGACGTGGGCGAAGCCCATCACGGGTTACGGCCATCCGGCACGGGCGCGGTCTACCGCTTCGCGCAGAGAGCCGAAGTGGACTCCGCATCTTGGCTCCGCACGAACAGTGCCGAACCCAGTGGCGTGATCGCGCCGATGCCGGCGTGGGGGGAACACGAGTTCGCCGCGGGGGTCTCCGCCGTGCAGGAGGCCATTCGGCGAGGCGACAGCTACCAGGTCAACCTGACCTTCCCCGTCGAGGCCGGGTGGTACGGCGAGCCGCTCGACCTCTACCGACGCCTCCGGCTGCGACAGCCCACCAGCTACGCCGTCGCCGCACACCGCCCCCCTCCAGCCCCACGGTGGACTCTCAGCCTCTCCCCCGAACTCTTCGTACGGATCACTCCGCAGGGACAGCTGATCTGCCAACCGATGAAAGGCACCGCTGACGTGCGCTCAGTGCGGGATCCTCGGATGTTGGCGGCAGATCCGAAGAACCGCGCGGAGAACGTGATGATCGTCGACCTGCTTCGTAACGATCTGGGGCAGGTGGCCGTCCCGGGAACGGTCGTGGTGACGGCGCTGTTCGACGTGGATCAGGTGGGCGAGCTCTGGCAGATGACCAGCACGGTGGAAGCCACGGCACGGCCCAGAACCACGCCCGGCGCGCTGATGGCTGCCGCGTTCCCGTGCGGATCCATCACGGGCGCCCCCAAGTCGTCCAGCATGGCGTTGATCCGGGAGCTCGAAGACGCGCCGCGCAGGGGTTACACCGGCAGCATGGGGCTCTTGGAGCGCGCGGACACGCCCTTCGGCTGGTCGGGATGCCTGAACGTGGCGATCCGCACCATCGAGATCGACGAGGAAACGCTGCGGCTGGGCGTGGGCGCGGGCATCACCATCGGCAGCGACCCTCACGAGGAGTACCGGGAGTGCCTCTCCAAGGCTGCTTTCCTCACCGCCCTTCCCCCCGAGTTCGGCCTGATCGAGACGATGTATGTGCATGAGGGGAAAGCGCCCCGGCTGACCTGGCACGCCGCGCGTCTGGCTCGATCCGCCGCCGAACTGGGATTCCCGACCATCGACGCCGCGACGGCCCTCCGGGAGGCCGTGCTCCACGCACCGTCGACGGGATCGCACCGGGTGCGTCTGGAGCTGTCGCCCGACGGGAGCACCACGGTGAGCCACTCTCCGCTGGCTCCCCTCGCCCAGGGCGGCGACACCGTCACCCTCCTGATCGATCCGGTGCCCTGGCGGGTGGATGCGCTCTCTCGCTATAAAACCACCCATCGAAACCATCTCGATCACGCCTGGCGCCAAGCCGCCGCCCTCGGAGCCTTCGACACCATCGGGACCGATTCCTCGGGGTACGTCCTGGAAGGCGGTCGCAGCACCGTGTTCGCGCTCCTGGACGGCGTGTGGCGCACGCCGCCGCTCAGCCGCAACATCCTGGCGAGCGTCGCGCGCGCGGAGATCCTCGACCAAGGCACGCTTTTCGGACGCCCCGTGGAGGAACGGGACGTACACGTGGACGAGCTGCGCACCGCCAGCCGGCTCATCGCCGCCAACGCCGTGGTCGGAGCCCTGCCCGCGAAGATCGGTTGTGCAACCGGCGCTGGTGCGTGAGACTAGCGCGCATGCTCTCTGAGTCACCCGTCGATGAATTGCACTACCACCTGGCCCGCGCCAGGCTGAGCAATGGCCTCGAGGTGGTGGTGCAACACGACCCGGGCGCGCCCGGCGAAGCGGTCAACCTGTACTACGAGGTGGGTTCCGCGGATGAAGAGCCGGATCGCACCGGGTTCGCTCATCTCTTCGAGCACCTCATGTTCCAGGGTTCCGCTCAGGTCGCGCCGGGCGAGCACATGGCGCTGATCGAGTCTTTGGGCGGCACCGTGAATGCCACCACATCCAGCGACCGGACCAACTATTTCCAGACCGTTCCCCCAGGAGCTCTGGATCTGGTGCTCTGGCTGGAGGCGGATCGCCTGGCCTCGTTGGCCATCACCTCCGACAACTTCGAGGCCCAGCGCCAGGTGGTCAAGGAAGAACGCCGGCAACGCTACGACAACCAGCCCTACGGCGACCTGCTCGAACTGCTCACCGCGCAGCACTTCCCCGGCAGCCACCCGTACGGGCACCTGCCGATCGGCTCGATGGCGCATCTGGATGAGGCATCGCTCGACGACGTGGCCACCTTCTTCACCCGCTGGTACCGCCCCAGCAACGCACGCCTCGTGTTGTGCGGGCCGGTGCCCACCGCGGAGGCCTTCGACTTGGCCGAGCGTCGTTTCGGTCACCTGCCGGCGCTCCCCCGCCCCGATCGCTCGACGTCGGCCTGGCCGGGTCAGCTGATCGCTCCTCAGGTCGCCGAGGTGGTGCGCCCGGTGCCGCACTCGCTGACCTACCTCTCATGGAGGACGCCGGTGGCGTCCCATCCCGATCAGATCGCCCTGGATCTGGCATCGTCGGTGCTGGCCGATGGGCATGCCTCCCGCCTGCACCGGGCACTGGTGAAGGACGCCGGGGTCGCGACCGAGGTGCACATCTCCACCCTGCCCCACCGCAATGCCGAATCCCTCCTGGCCGCCTCGGCTCGGCCGTCCGAACGGTGCACCGTCGCCGAGCTCTCGTCCCGGCTTCTGGACGAGCTGGCCGCCTTCGCGGAAACCGGCCCCACCGAGCAGGAACTGCGGCGCGCGCAAGCCGGGTACGAACGCGATTGGCTGTGGGAGCTGGCGACGGCGACGGGACGCGCCGATCTGATCAACGAACACTGGTTGGTCTTCGGCGATCCCGCATCGATCAACACCCACCTCGCCGCCGTTCTGGCCCTCACCCCGGACGATCTCCGCCGGGTCGTGGCCGAGTATCTGGTGCCGGCAGCCGCCCATCAGCTGAACTACCTGAGCGGAGAGAGCCGATGAGCCGCCCCGTCGTCCCTGCGCCTCGCCCGTGGGTCTACCCAGAACCCGAGGTCCGGGTGCTCGGCAATGGCCTCACGGCGTGGCTCTTCGATCTGCCGGGCCAGCATGTGGCCACCTTCGACGTGCAGGTGCCCATACCGCTCACCGCCGAGCCTGCGCGGCTCGACGGCGTGGCAACCATCACGCTGAACGCCATCGACGAGGGCACGCTCACCCACCCGAACGGGCACATCGCTGAGTTGTTGGAAGCCGAAGGGGCGTCGCTGCACGGCTCGGCGAAGCACTATCACACCAGGTTGGGCGGGCAAGCTCCCGCCCGCCGTCTCGGCACCACGTTGGAGCTCTTCGCCGAAGTCCTTCGCGAGCCCTCCTATGACGACGAAGACGTGACCCATCACGTCGAGGCCCGCATCGCCCGATTCGAGACCTCGCTGGCATCGCCAGGCGCCGTCAACAGGATGGCTTTCAATCAACGGCTCTACGGCGCGGAGAACCGGCTGGGCCGCCCCGCCGGCGGCATCTCCGAGACGCTCACCAGGATCACACCTGAAGATGTTCGCGCCTGGCATCGCCGCAGCTTCGCTCCCGAGCACGCCACCTTCATCCTGGCCTGTGATCTGTCTCGGATATCCGACGACGTGCTCTCGCCCTTGGCGCAATGGCACAACCCGCAGCCACAACTCCCACACCACGCCGACCCCACCGGGCTCGGGTCCGGCCTGGTTATCGTCGACCGTCCCGATGCTGTGCAATCGTCGATCACGGTGGGGGTGGCCAGCGTCCCCCGTCGTGACCCGCGCTGGGCCGCAGCCAGGCTGGCCGGCCACGCCATGGCCGGCGCTTTCGCCAGCCGGCTGAATCTGGAGCTCCGGGAACGGCTGGGCTACACCTACGGCATTCACGGCGGCTTCGGCGCCGGACCTACCCACAGCCTCTTCACCGTCGGAGGCAGCACCCGGAGCGAGGTCACCACCGACGCGGTCCTGCGCATCCTCGACGCATTACGCCTCGAGGACAGTTTCGGCGCCGCGGAGATCGAGGACGCCCAGCGTTTCCTGATCGGCGTCGCACCGCTGGCCACGGAGACCTCGGCGGATATCGTCGATCAAGCCGCCGAGCTGTGCGCGGCAGGTCACACCACCGCCTTCTTGAAGGAGCATTTCCAAGCCCTCGCGGCGGTGGAACCCGAGGAGTCCACACGGGTCTTCCGCGAGCTGGTTTCCCCCGAGAACCTGGTGGTGGCCATCACTGGGCAGGCGGAGCGCCTCGTCCCGGAGTTGGAAGCGGCGGGGCTCAACCCCAGCGTGTTGAATCCCGGACAGCGCCTCTCATCGATGTAGAACGAGACGGATCTCCAAAGGGGCACAGCCTCAGTAGCCCTGATTTCCTTGGCGCCCTCTCGTTGGGTTACTCAGAGCTCCTAGCGCTCTTCTTCGGGGACCTCTTCTGCTCCGGGCTCCTCACCGGCAGGAGGCTGCTCCCCACCGACGATGCCCGCCTGCTCGTCGAGGATCTCGATCGCGCTGTCGATCTGAACCTTGGCCGCATCGGTCTTGGTCTGGTAGTCGGCCAGGTTGCCTTCGCGCAGGGCCGCGTCGGCTTCCTCGAAGAGTCGCTCGGCGCTGTCGAGGTGGTTGCGCACGCGAACGCTCGCCTCCACCTCAGGCTGGCCTTCGCCCTCATCCGGGGTGAGCTCGGGCACTTCCTCCTGCTGGCCCTCACCGGTTTCCGCACCCGCGTCGCCCTGGAACACCTGGTCCAGCGCCGCCTGCAACGTCTCACCGATGCCGACGTGCTCGCCGAAGCGAACCACGACGAAGCGCAGCGCCGGGTAACCACCGGTGGTCGAGACCGTCTGGGTGTAGATGGGCTGCACGTAGAGCAGGCCGTCACCGACGGGCAGCGTCAGCAGGTTGCCGTAGATCGCGCTAGCGGTGGAACCCTGGCGGGTGAACGGCAGCAGTCGATCGGCCACCTGCTCGTTGGTGGAGATCGCGTTGAAGGTCTGGCCGGGACCAGAGATCTGGTGCTCGTCCGACAGCTTGAGTGCCTTCAGCTGACCGTAGTTCTCGCTGGTGGCATCGGCGTTTGCGGCCATGAACACCGAGAGGTTCTCGCGTTCACGGGGCACGAACACCGTGGTGTTGGCGTAGTGCGGATCGTCGTCGCCCGGCCAGCGGATGGTCAGGAAGTACGGCGGCTGCTTCGCGTTCTCCTGCCCGCGCACCGGATCGTTGGGGATGGCCCACACGTCGGATTCCTGCAGCCAGGTGTTGGTGTTACTGGTGTGGTAGCGGCTGAGGATCTGTCGCTGCATCTTGAACAGATCCTGCGGATAGCGCAGATGCTCCAGAAGGTTCTCCGAGATCTCCTCCTTGGGCGTGACCACACCGGGGAAGACCTTGGACCAGGTCTGCAGGATGGGGTCTTCCTCATCCCACTCGTACAAGGTGACGGTGCCGTCGTATGCATCGACGGTCGCCTTGACAGAGTTGCGCACGTAGTTGAGGTTCTGGCCGATCGCCAGCTGCTGCGCCGACTGGGTCCGCGAATCAGAGATGGCGTTCTCCCAATCGGAGCGCCACGAGTTGGGGTAGCTGTTCGTGGTGGTGTAGCCGTCGATGATCCACACGATCTTGCCGTCGACCACGCTGGGGTAGGGGTCCGAGTCCAGCGTCAGCCACGGGGCCACCTGCTGAACGCGCTCGAGCGGCACCCGGTTGAACAGCAGCCGGGATTCCTCGTTGACGCGATCGGAAAGCATGAGGTTGATGTCGCCGAAACGCAGCGCGAAGAGTGCGCGGATGATCGGGTTGCCGATGTGCACGCCTCCCTCTCCGTCGTAGGTGTTGCGCGACTCGGTGCGCCCTTCGCCACCCGACGGGGTGTCGAGGCTCCACCGGGTCGGTCCCCTCGGGAGCACCGGCCACCACCCAGTGGGTGCTGCGCTCGCCGAAGTAGATCCGCGGCTGGTGTTCGGGAAGCAGTCCGACGGTCGGGATACCACCCGAGGCGAAGACCGGCTCGCCGTTGCCCTGGCGCTGGTTGCCGTAAGCGGCAACCATTCCATAACCGTGGGTGTAGACGGTGCGCATGTTGTTCCACAGCTCGCCCGATTCGACGGAGGCGAGATCGAGCTCGCGCACCGCCACCACCGTGTCGACGCTGCGGCCGTCGATCTCGTACCGGTCCACGTCGAGGCTCTGCGGGAAGCGGTAGTAACCGCGCACCTGTTGCAGCTGCTCGAACGTCGGCGGCATAACCGAGGGATCCATGAGACGGATGGCGGGCAGCGCCTCGGCATCCTCGCGCAGCTGGCCCGCGCTGACCGAGGTCACGGCCTCGTAGTCCTCGATGTCGATTTGATCGATGCCGTAGGCCTTCTGCGTCGCCTCCAGGTTGGCGGCGATGTAGGGCGCCTCCCGCTCGGGCTTGTTGGGCTCCACCTGGAAGTTCTGGATGAACCAGGGGTAGACCATGGTGAGGATGATGCCGGTGACGACCAGCAGCGCGAGCGAAACCGCGGGGATGCTCCACCGCACCTTGTAGGCGTTGTAGAAGCAGAGAGCCGCACACAGCAGCGCCACCGCCGCCAGAATGATCTGCGCCGGCACCCTGGCGGTGGAATCGGTGAAGGTGATGCCCGTGAGGAGCGAGTTCGTGGTCACCGAATATAGGTAACGCGAGAGGAAGGAGTTGACGGCGAAGATGACGAGCCCCAGCCCCAACAGGATGGAGATGTGCCGTTGGGCAGCCAGGGTGCTCTTGCTCGGCATGTTGCCGAGGCCGCGCATGGCCTGGGTGGTCAGCGCCCCCGTCATGAAGTGCACCGCCATGGCGGCGATACCGCTCAGCACCAGCGCGAAC
Source organism: Tessaracoccus sp. (assembly GCA_041393555.1). Classification (GTDB taxonomy): domain Bacteria; phylum Actinomycetota; class Actinomycetes; order Propionibacteriales; family Propionibacteriaceae; genus Arachnia. The sequence goes on from JAWKJW010000008.1 coordinate 104,599, forward strand.
AACACGAAGCTCACGATGAACTGCAGCGCGGGCAGGGTGAAGACGAAGAACGACACGTCGAGTTCGAAGTGTGCGTCGCGCTCGCCGAAGGGCGTGGCCTGCCACCAGGCCAGGAAGGTCTCGCTCGATGCGGCCGCGGCGCCGCCTCCCATCGCGCCGACGATGCCGGCGGGCACCAGCATCAGCAGGGTGGAACGGCGGTCCAGCACGTCGCGCAGCTGCACCAGCAGATCGGCATCGAGGTTCGCCCGGCGCACCTTGGGGCGCAGCCGGTAGGCGACGACCATGTTGGCGAACATCACGCTGCCCAGGAGCAGCCCGAAGCCGAAGAACAGCACCAGCTTCGCCACCCACTGCGTCGTGAATACCGTCTGCATGGAGAGGTTCTCGAACCAGAGGTACTCCGTCACCAGCTGAGCTACGAGCAGTACCGCCGCGATCAGCACACCGACGACGGCGATGGTCACGAGCAGGGGACTAGGCCTGCCGCCTCCTCGCGTCTCAGCAACATTGCTCCGGATAGTCACGAATTCTCACCTTCCAAGGTAGCCAACAGCGCCTCGGCCAGCCCAGGAACCAAGTCCTCGCTGCCGAGCAGATCTTCGGGGTTGCTCATCAGTCGAGCGAGGCCGTGGCGGGACCTGTCGCGCAGGACACCCACCACCACCCGCACGTCTTGTTTGTCGGGATGCGAGGTCACGAACTTCTCGGCCTCGTCGGGATCCTCGGGCAGTTCCGCCTCAAGGCTAGGGGGCAGGAAGCTGCGTTCGAGGGCGAGCGCCGCACCCTCGACGGTATCCGGCCAGTAGATGCCGCTCAGCCGCTCGAACAGGTTGTCGGTGGCGTGGAAGTCGTCTTGTTCGATCGCGGTCAAGGCGTCGACAGCGGCTTCCGGCACACGACCCCGCAGCTGAGGCTCGAGTTCCAGGAGTTGCGCCGTGCCCACCAGGGCGAACAGCCTCGCGGGCTGATCCCAGCCTGCCGAAGAGACATGCCTCTCGATATCGGCCAAACAGGCGATCAGTCGGGTTGAATCAGCCACAGACGGGCACCTCCGAATTGTTTCCCTCGTTGATCAGCTGGAGCGCCGCGATGGCGTCCCTCAGGGTATCGACTTTGACCAGACGCGCCTCGGACTCGACACCGATCACGTCGTTGCAGTTGTCGGCAGGCACCAGGAAGGTGTCCACCCCGTCCCGGTTCGCCGCCTCGATCTTCTGCCAGATGCCGCCGATGCTGCCCACCTTGCCGGTCGGGTCGATGGTTCCGGTTCCCGCCACCACGGAGCCGCCGGTCAGGGGACCTTCCGTGATGGTGTCGTAGATCCCGAGGGCGAAGATCAGCCCTGCGCTGGGTCCCACGATCTCGGGGTCGAGGCTGTATTCGACCGTCGGCTGATAGAGGTAGCCGGTTCCCACGGTGATGCCCACGATCGGTCGGTGCTCGCCTTGGGTGCTCGCCCTCGTGACCACCGCCATGGAGTAGACCTGGCCGTCGCGCTGCAGATTGAAATCGGCGGGCTCCCCCACCTCGAGCTCGCCGATGAGCTCGATGACCTCCGCCACGGTCGAGACACTCTGGCCGTTCACGGCATTGATGAGATCCCCCGGCTCCAGAACATCGGCGGCGGGTCCAGAAGACACGACGCTGGTCACCATCGGCATCTCGGCGACCGCGATCCCCGCGGCCCGTAGTGCGGCGACCATCGCATCATCGCGGGACACCTGCATCTGGCGCACAGACTGCTGGCGGACCTCTTCGGGCGATTGGCCGGGCGGGTAGACCACCTCGCGCGGCATCGCGTCCGACCCCTTGGCCAGATACGCGAAGACGGCCTCGGGCAAACTGACGTTGGCCTCGCTCTTGGAGGTGGAGACGGTGGTCAGGCGCAGCTCTCCCGACGTCTCGTGGACGGGAAGACCGGAAACACGGATCACGGGGGTCTGTTCGTGAGAGCCCAGCACATTCATGGTCTGTCCGGGGCGCACCGTGACGTAGGGCACGGGCAGGATCACCAGGAGCAGCGCGAGGAGCACGAAAACGATGGAAGAGACGATGGCCACCGCGTTGCGCGTCATCCGTCCTCCCTTCACAGACCGTGCGTGCACCACCGTATCAAGATCGGCCAAGGTGGCCGCGACGCCCTCTGGTGCGGCAGGCTTGTCCCGTGCTGTTGAATGGAACAAGGAGGTAGCTGATGAGTTCCGAGAACACCCCCCCTGGTCCCTTCGACTTCGAGCAACTACGAAAAATGCTGGAGCAGATGGGCTTCACCGTGGGCGGGGATCTGAACCTGCCCGATTTGATGGCTCAGTTCGGGCAGATGACGAATCAGGGCATGGGCGCCTTCGGCCTGACCAATGCGGATCGCGACCCCGACGCCGCGTGGCGCACCACCATCACCGCGGCGAAACAGCTCGCCGCAGAGCAGGCCCCGGATCCGGCGTTGACCGCGCAGGAGCGCTCGGTTCTCGTCGATGCCGAACGCCTGGCCCAGTCGTGGCTGGAGGACTACACCACCATGCCGCCCACCTATCGGGTGGCACGCGCGGCCACGCGCACCGAATGGCTGGATGAGTCCGGCGATTCGTGGCGGGCCATCGTCGAGCCGATCATCGACGGGCTGGGAAATGCCCTGGAACGCGAGGCCGGTCCTGGTCTCGATCCCCAGGATCCGCTGGGCGCGATGCTCGCTCCTCTCATGCGCCAGTCCGCCTCCCTGATGTACCGCGACCGGCTGAAGCGCGAGCTCTCCCGGGTGGCATGCGACACGCTGACCGGAACCGAGGTGGGCTTCAACGTGCTCCCCACCCCCGACGTGGTGCTCCTGCCCTCGAACCTCGCCCAGTTCACCCAGGATCTGGACGCCTCCGAATCGGATGTGGTGCTGTACCTGACGGTCCGCGAGGCGCTGCGCCAGCGGCTGTTCAATCATGTCGGGTGGCTCAGTCCTCAGATCTTGGCCTTGCTCGCGCATTTCGCCCGCGAGATCACCATCGACTTGGAGGCGATCACCTCCCAGCTCGACCCGAGCCGGTTCGAATCCATGTCCATGGAAGACGTCATCGCCGTCGGCGAGCAGGTGCGGGGCTCCTTCTTCAAGCCCGCCAGCACTCCCGAGCAGATGGAGATCCTGGAACGCCTCGAGGTGCTGCTGACGCTCGTCGAGGGCTGGGTCGATCACGTCACCGCCAGGGTGACGGCCAAATGGATGCCCCATGCCGCCCAGCTGCAGGAGCTGGTGCGCCGCCGCCGCGCCTCCAGCAGTGCCGTGCGATCCGTCCTGCACGAGCTGATCGGCTTGTCGCTGCGGCCACGCCTGGTGCGCGATGCCGAGAACCTGTGGGCCGCCATCGAGCACGATCGCGGCGTCGACGGGCGCGACGCGGTATGGCAGCACCCAGACCTGGTGCCCACGGCCTCGCACCTGGCCGATCCCCTGTCGTTCTTGTCGGATGAGCCGGCCACGCCGGCGGACGACGACTTCGATGCGCAACTGCGCAAGCTCCTCGATCAGGGCGAATAACCACCGCATCGGCAGCGTCGTGGCGAGTTGACGACGCGGTGGGGCAAACGGTTTACTTCCAAGAAGTGGGTCCTGTGGTCTCGGCCCGCAGGGGAAGGCGGGTTAGGCCACAGGGCCCCTTCTTCATGCCAGGGGCCATTGTGTGGCCGCACGCGCCCGCTACAGTGAACGAGGTGCTGTTTCCCATTCCCGGGGAGACGGCCGCGATCTTAATAGGAGGATTCCATGGCAGAAGAGACATGGGCAGGCGAGTTCTACTGCGTGAAGTGCAAGGCCAAGCGCGAGGCGTCGGGCAACGTCGTTGTCAACGCCAAGGGCACCAAGATGGCCAAGGGCAAGTGCCCCGAGTGCGGCACCAACCTCAACCGCATTCTCGGCAAGGCCTGAGCCACACGCCGAACAGGCGCTGGGGGTAGATACCGGAGATTCTTTCCGGAATCTGCCCCCAGCGTCTTTTTCGTGCGAAGGTGTTGTCGCACTGCCGGCGGGTGTTGTCAGACGGTCGCACGGGCTGGGAGTCGCGCGCGTTGGTGGCACACAATCGCACACATGGTTGCGGTGCAGGTGGTAGGCGGGTCCGAGCAGTTGAAGTACGCCGTGCCGGCGTTTTCCCAGACCGGACTGAGCGCACGATTCACGTGCCACCGCCCTGCCTCGCCGTTCCCGGATGGTCTACCGAACCGAGGCTCCCTCACCCTGGCGCTGTGGCAGCCCGGCATGGATCCGGTGCTGGAAGAGGCGTTGTTCTCCGACGGCACACCAGTGCTGCACGCGTGGTGGGGCGAGCATCGCGCATCGGTGGGACCTTTCGTGGCTAGGGGCGCCAGTCCTTGCCCCGCATGCCAGCGCAGCGTCACCGGCACCGGTGGCCCGGTTCATCCCTTGCTCGCCTCGTGGGCACTGTCCTGGGCCAGCCTTGAAGCTCAGGCGTATCTCAGCCACGGCACCAGTGAGTTGATCGGCGCCTGCTGGTCATGGGACCTACGCGATCCCGGACTCAGCTCCACCACCTGGCCTCACCGTCCTGAATGTCCCACCCTCGGATGCGCGCGCCCCTCGCCCTGACGACTCAAGCCAGGTGATCGCGCACCACGGTGAGGCACGCCTCACCGTAGCGATCCGCTTTAACCTTCCCGATCCCGGGGAGCTTCAGCAGTTCCTGCATCGAGCGGGGCGTGGACTCGGCGATGGCTTGGAGCGTGGCATCGGTGAAGACGACGAAGGCAGGCTGGCTGGCCTCATCCGCCGTGGCCTTGCGCCATTTCTTCAACGCCGCGAGAAGCTCCTCGTCGTAGGACACCTCGCAGTCGACGTGCCGACCGAGTTTGCGTTCGGTGGCCGACTGCAACAGCGTCCCGCACACTTTGCACGGACGAGACTTCAATGAGGTGGTGCGTCGTCGAGGCGTCGTCTCCCCCCGCGGCGCGGCCGTTCGTCCCACGCCCGCGAGGAAGCGCGAGACGGTGGCCTGCCCTCCTTGCCCACGCCACGCCCAGCTGAGCCTTAGCCGCGAGCGCGCCCGCGTGATCGCGACGTAAAGCAGGCGCCGTTCCTCCGACAAGGCCGGCTCTTCCTGGCTCAGCACGAAGGGCACTAACCCTTCGCGTAGCCCGATCACGGCCACCTCGTCCCATTCCAGCCCCTTCGCCGCGTGCATCGTGCTGAGCGTGACCGCGGCTGCCACCGGCGAATGCTGCCATGCCGCTCGCTCCCCCAGCCAAGCGGCCGCCGCCTGGGCGTTCCACGACTCCCTCCCCGCGGCTTCCTCCCGGAGCATGTCGCGCAACGCGGCGAGCGATTCCCATCGCTCACGCTGGCGACCCTGTCCCGAAGGTGGCTCGGTGGTCCAACGCAGTTGGGCGAGCACCGCGTCGAACGCCTCGGTCGCCGGCTGGTCGGGATCGGCCTCGGCCACCCGCTGCAAGGAGACGACCGCCTGGCGCACCTCCGCACGCTCGTAGAATCGCTCGCTGCCTCGCACGCTATATGGGATGTCCCGCTCGCTCAGCGCCGCTTCGAGGGCCGGTGCCTGCGCATTGATTCGGTAGAGCACCGCCATCTCCGCCCACGGCACGCCCGCAGCGGAGCGTTGCTTCAGCCAATCGGCAACATCCTCGGCTTCGAACCGCTCCGTGGTGGACGGCTCGAACGTGGGTGCCGGCCCGTCGCCACGGGTGGGGCGCAGCGTCTCCACCCGCGACGGACGCAACACCTTGTTGCCCACAGCCAGGATCTGCGGGGTGGAGCGATAGTTGCGCACCAGATGCACGGTGCGGGCACCGGGATGCTCATCCGCGAAGTGCAGCAGGAAGCCGGCATCGGCACCGGCGAAGGAGTGAATGGCCTGGTTGGGATCACCCACCACGCACACGTCGTCGCGCCCGTCCACCCACAGCGAGATGAGCCGATGCTGGAGGGCGGAGACATCCTGGTACTCGTCCACGACGAAGTGTCGATAGGTGGAGCGAATCTCCTCCGCGGTGGTGGGATGCTCACTGAGCAGCACGGCATTGCAGAGCAGCAGATCGTTGAAATCGACCACCCCGGAATCCGTCTTCATCTTCTCGTAGGCCGCGAAGACCGCTCCCACCCGCGCGGGGTCGAGCCCCGACACCACGCGCTCGGTAGCGATCTCGGCATACCGCGACGGCGAGACGTTGCTGGTCTTGGCCCAGTTGATCTCGGTTTCCAGGTCGCGCACCAGCGCGGTATCGGACCCGCCGGTCACCTGATGGGCAGCTCTGGCCACCAAGGCGAAGGCGCTGTCGGCCAGCGGAGGAAAGGCCGTGCCGTAGACACGCGGCCAGAAAAACTGGCACTGCCGCAGCGCGGCGGCGTGAATGGTACGGGCCTGCGCCGCGCGCACACCCAACTGAGCGAGCCGCGCGCGCATCTCCCCCGCCGCGCGGGTGGTGAAGGTGACGGCGAGCACGGCGGAAGGCTGGTAGCGCCCCTCCGCGACGGCATAGGCCACCCGGTGCGTGATCGCCCGCGTCTTTCCGGTGCCGGCCCCTGCCAACACCACCACCGGAGATTCGAGCGAGGAGGCCACCTCCCGCTGCTCCGGATCCAAGGTCTCCAGTATCTGCTCGCTCAACACCCGAACCATTGTGCCGGTTCCCACCGACAACGCACCGCATCCCCTGTCAGCGGCAACCAGTATCGTGGGGCGGGCGTACCGATGAAGGGAGATTTGTGCTGACTTTGGTCACGGCCCCGCGATGGTCGGAGCTCGTCCCCCACGTATCCGGATGGTTGCGCGAAAGGGTGACGGATCCCTTCCAGACGGCCCGGATCGTCGTGTCCGGCACTGGCGCGGGCCGCCTCCTGGGGCAAGACCTGGCCACGCACGACGGGATCAGCGCAGGCGTCGACATGGTCTCCCCAGGCAGATGGGTGCACGAGCTGTCCCGGCTGGCCGGAGTGGAGGACGAGTGGCGCGCTTGGCAGGGGCAGGCCCTGGTGATGGCCGCCCTCCAGACCCTCGACGAGGCCGCGGCCTCGCACCCGCTTCTCGCCTCGTATCTGGCTCAGGACCGTCCCGCGAGGAATTACACTCTCGCTTCCCGGGCCGCAGGACTGTTTCGTCGTTATGCCGAGTACGCACCGTCGTTGGTCCAGGCATGGCTCGATGGCGAGCAGCACGATCTGAACGGTGACGAGCTGCCCCCTCACCTCGATTGGCAACCAGAGCTGTTGCGGCTGGCGACTCAGCATTTACAGATCGATCCGCTGGAGCTTCAGGAGGAAGTGGCCGCCGCGGCAACCTCGGACAGCACCGCCACCGGCATCTTCGCCGTCGACGAGATCCCTCCCCTGGCCCTGCATGCACTGTGCCAGGAGCGCGAATCGGCCGAGATTCCGATCTGGCAGATCAGCGGCTCAGTGGGCGAGCAGTGGGCTCAGGCGATGCCCGGCGTGAGCCATACCTCCCCGAAGGCTTCACCCCTCGCTCCCAAGGTAGAGGTGCACAGTTCCCACGGCACGCTGCGCCAGGCGGAGGTATTGCGCGACCGGCTCACTGCGCTGTTCGAGAACGACATCACGCTGGAGCCCCGCGACGTGGTGATCGTCTGCGCGCAACCGGAGGACTACTCCGTGGCTCTCGACATGGTCTTCGGTGCGTCCACAGAGGAGGACGCACACCCCGGACGTGGCTTGCGCATGCAGCCCCAGGGCTATCGGATGCTCGCCAATCCGGCCCTACAGCTTCTCGAATCCCTCATCGCGCTGCCCCTCTCCCGAGCCTCCGCGCCTGAGCTGACGAGACTGCTGCTCAGCCCGGCCATCGCGCACCGGTGGCGGCTGGCCGACCATGGCGACGATGTGGTGGCGCTGATCTCCGGGTCCGGCATCAGATGGGGCTTGGACTCCTCCCATCGCGCGCATTTCGGTCTCGCCGGCCTTTCTCAAGGCACGTGGCTCAGCGGCCTGGATTCGCTGCTCACCGGTCTTGCCCTGGCTCGAGGGTCCGCGCCGGTATTGGCGGCGCCCGCGATGGAGGGGGTCTCCTCCTCGGATCTCGAACTGGTCGGCTCGTTGTGCGAGGTGCTCTCCCGGCTCCGCAAGTTCGTGGCCGGAAGCCGAGCCCCCGCCCCGCTTCGGGAATGGGTCGATCGGCTCCGCACGGCGCTGACCGAACTGGCGGGGTTCCCCCCGTCGGAGGAATGGATGCTGGCGCAGGCCCACGCCGTGCTGACGGACCTGGCCGAGGCGGGCCAGACCAGTAGGCAGCTCAACCGAGCCGAGTTCGCCCGGGTGCTATCCGCCGCCCTGCCGCGGCCGCGCCGTCGCTCCCCTGCGGGCAACGGAGCGATTCAGGTGATCCGGCCGGGCGAACTGCTGCATGCCGAGTTCCGGGTGGTCGTCTTCCTGGGCATGGACGACGATGCCACCGTCCCGGATGGCGCCGACGCGGTCGATTTGGAGGAGAGGGCTCCAGATCCTCGCACGCGCCGCAGGCAGCGACTGCTCGCGCATGCCAGGGCGGCAGAGACTCTGCTGATCGTCCAGCGCCGCTGGTCGGAGCGCAGCAACGCTCCCGTCGCCACCCCCGTGGTGTTGACTCGGCTTCTGCGAGAACTGAGCCCATCAGACAAAGAAGAGACGAACCACCCAGCCAAGGCGTTCTCCGTCGCATGCCGAGGAAATGCCGCGGAGCGCGCGGCGGACGAGGACGGCGCCGCATCCAGCCCACGTACCCCCCAGGCCCGGCGCCGTCGCGAAGCGAGTTCGCTGCCCATCGGCGAGCCTGCCCCGTCGGGTATCGCCGAGCAGGTGACCATCGCCGAGTTGGCCTCCTTCCTGGATAACCCCGCCAAGGCATTCCTCCGCTCCCGGGTGGGTCTGACCTACTTCCCCCCGCCGGAGTTACGCGACGATCTGCCGCTGACCCTCGCGGGTTTGGACGCATGGCAGGTCCAACACCAGCTTCTCCAGGCGGCCCAAGAAGGCCAAGACCCGGAAACGGCCAGCATGAACGCACGCCGCCAGGCGAACGTGCCGCCCGGACCGCTGGGAGCCGTGGTGGTCGACGATGCGCTGACCCTGGTGAAGGACCTCTGGGTGCAGGCTGCTCCCGACTGGCGGGCGAGATCCGAGGTGCGTCCGGTGGAGCTGGACCTGGGCGGGGTCGTCTTGGCCGATTCGGTTCAGGTGAGAGAGGGAAACGTCGTCGCCGTGACCGTGAGCAGCGGACCCAAAACTCTGCTCGGTCCCTGGTTATCGGCTCTGGCCCTGTCAGCCTGCGGGCAGGGTGCCGACGTCGTGGTGCATCGCGTCGCGAAGGACTGGGGACGCAGCTTTCCCGATTCACGCCGCCTCACCGTTCCTCCGCCACAACAGGCGCTCTCTCTGCTGCGCACCGCCGCCACGGCATGGCGGATCGGCCGGCAGCGCCTGCTGGCGGTGCCCTTCGAGCCCGCCGTCGCCTGTGTCCAGGAGCTGTCTTCCCGCAAGGGCCTTCAGCTCGCGGATTGGCAGCTGCCCATCACCGACTTCCGCTCCCGGTGGCGCTTCCGTCACGAGAGCTGGGGGCTGTTCTTCGGGGATCGCCCCGACGAGTTGTTCGACGATCCGGCCACCGCCATTGACCCGCCCTCTCCCGCCGCCCTGCTCTCCGCGGGTGTTCCGAGTCGCGTCGCGTCGTCACGGTTCGTGGCGTGGGCGATGGCCCTTTACCGTCCGTTATTGACCGGGGAGCTCTCATGAACGTGTTCGACCTCTCTGCTCCCCTTCCCGATTCCACGGTCATCCTGGAGGCCAGCGCCGGCACGGGGAAGACCTACACCATCGCGGCGCTGGTGTGCCGCTTCATCGCCGAGCAGGGACGCGATATCGGCGACCTCCTCCTGATCACCTTCGGCAACGCCGCCAGCAACGAACTGCGCGAACGCGTCTTCGCGGCTCTGGTCGACGTCGAATCCGCGTTGGCGGCTTTCCTCGAGAACGGCACACCGCCCACCGATGAGGTGGCCCGGCTGCTCTGCGCAGCCGACGTCGGCCCCCGACGAGACCGCCTCCGCGACGCGCTGGACCGATTCGACGAGGCGACCATCGTCACCACCCACGCCTTCTGCCAGGCCATGCTGCGCTCGCTAGGCGTTCTCGGCGACCACGATCCCGCAGAGCGACTCCTCCCCGACGCCGTACGGTTGATCGAGCAATGCGCCACCGACCAGTACCTGCACGACATCGGGCCGTCGGCGAGCGGTGAGCCGCCCGCCATCACGCCGAAGGTCGCGCTCACCATCGGCCGCGAAGCCTGCCTCAGCCAGATGGTCCTGCATCCTGCCGGGAGCCCGGAGGCGGAGTTCGGAGACCGGGTGAGGCAGCGCTTCGCTGCCAGGAAACGCGAGCTGGGCGTGGTGACCTACGACGACTTGATCCTCCGGCTGCACGCGGTATTGCGGGAACCGGCCAGCGGTGACATGGCGATCGAGGTGCTGCGTCGGCGCTACCCCGTGGTGCTCGTCGACGAGTTCCAGGACACCGATCCGTGGCAGTGGGAGATCATCGAGAAGGCCTTCATCTCGGACGACCGGCCCACCATCCTGGTAGGCGATCCCAAGCAGTCGATCTACGGCTTCCGCAACGCGGATGTGCTGAGCTATCTCGACGCCACCAGCAAGGCCCGCAACCGGTTCAGCCTGCCGAAGAACTATCGCTCGGATCAGGCCCTGATCGACGGTGTCGGCGAGCTGTTCGGCACCGTGCGGCTCGGCGATCCTCGCATCACGGTGAGCCCGGTCGAGTCCCGGAACGCGGGCTCGCGGCTGCAGCTGCCGGGAACTCCCGCCCGCGTATGGGTGCGTGGCTTCAGCGCCACCGATCCCGCGACCATTCCGGAGAGCATCATCGAGCAGGATCTGCTCTCTCAGGTGCGCCGGCTGCTTGCCGAGGCACGCATCACCGATCCGCATCACCCGGATCGAGATCGCGCCGTCGCGCTCGGCGACATCGTCGTGCTCACCCGCACCGGACGGCGCGCGGAGCAGCTGTGCCGCTTCCTCATCGACGCCGGTCACCCGGCTGTGCTGATGGGGCAGCAGTCCGTGTGGCGCCAGCAGGCCGCTCGAGACTGGCTGGTGCTCCTGCAGGCCATGGCCCAGCCCGCTACCTCAGCCAATCGCAAGGCGGCGCTGACGGATCTGATCGGAGCCGATCTCGCGGGTCTCGCCGACCCGTCCTCGCCGGTGGCGGCCACGGTCAGCGCCCTGATCCGCGAGTTGGCCCATCAATACGACGCCGGCGGAATAGCCCAGGTGTTCACCACCTTGCGGTTGCGCCGGAACGTGGACGCACGGCTGCTGGCCACGCCAGGGGGCGAGCGACGGCTCACCGATCTGGAGCACGTCGCCGAACTGCTCGGCGAGCGGAACGCCGAAAGCCTGGAAGCGGCGGCGGTATGGCTGGAATCGCGGATCGAATCGCCGGAGGAATCCGAGGCTCCGATCAGGGCCGAGACCGACGCGGATGCCATCCGCCTGATGACCATGCACTCGGCCAAGGGACTGGAGTTCCCGATCGTGTTGTTGCCCGAGGTCAGCCGCACCACCGTGATCACCTACAGGCCGTTTCCCTTGATCGAGGATGATCGCCGGGTGCTGTACGTGGGCGGCAAGCCTGCCCGCAACTCCCGCCTCGAGAGGGAACTGACACGGCAGCTGCGCGACGAAGAACTGCGCCTGCTCTACGTCGGGCTCACCAGGGCCAAGCACCTTGCGATCGCCTGGCACGTCGACGACAACCGTTCAACCACCTCGCCGATGAGCGCGCTGCTCTACCGGGATCCCGCCTCCCCCGAACTCGCGTCGCGCTACTCCCCTGGCTCCCTGCGGGTCTCCTTCGATCCCCAGCGGGTCCGTCTCGAGGGGGTGAGCGCGTCGGCGCAGGATTCCACCGCCGCAGCGTCCCGTGCCACGCCGTCTCGGGCGATGCAACCATCGGCGCCGGGAGTCCTCACGCGTCGGATCGACACCACCTGGCGTCGCACCTCCTACACCGGGCTGACCCAGGTGCTCCACGATGCGCCTCCGGAGCGGAGCGACGAGCCCACCGAGCTGGAGGCCTTGCCCGGAGACCCCGCCCTCACCGTCGCCTCCCCCATGGCGGAGCTGCCCTCCGGCGCCGCCTTCGGCACGCTCGTACACGCCGCGCTGGAACGCCTCGACTGGTCCGAGCAACGGCTGGCTTCCGATGCCGCGCGCATCGCCACGGAGCTGGGCACGAGGTCAGGCTTCAGCCCGGCCCAGTGCCGCACGCTGGCGGCCTCCCTCGAGGCGCTGTGCCGCACGCCACTCGCGCCGCTGACGGAGGCCACGCTCAGTGAGCTCGGCACCGCGGCGCGCCTCGCAGAACTGGACTTCGACCTGCCCCTGGCCGACCAGGGGCGCCCGGCCACCGTCGGCGAGCTCACGTCGTTGATGGCGCAGCACCTTGACCGTGACGATCCACTGGCCGAGTATCCGTCCCGGTTGGCCGCGACGGAGGCCGCCGACGGCGTGCTGAACGGTTTCCTGACCGGATCCATCGACGCGGTCCTGCGCGTTCCCGGCGGCGGCTTCCTGGTGGTCGACTACAAAACCAACAACCTCTCGCCCTCGCCGGAGGTGCCGCAGATCCTGGGCCATTACACGCCCGACGCGATGGCCGAGGCCATGATGCAAGCCCACTATCCGTTGCAAGCACTGCTGTATTGCGCAGCCCTGCACCGCTATCTGGGGTTGCGCCTGCGAGGATACGATCCTCATCGACATCTGGGCGGGGTGGGGTATCTCTTCGTGCGCGGCATGGCCGGCCCTGAGACTCCCGTGGTATCCGGAACGCGATGCGGGGTCTTCGCCTGGCATCCCAGCCCGGAACTGGTGATCGCCACCTCCGATCTGCTGGGAGGCATGGCGTGAGAAACCACGAGATTCCCGTCGCCGCGCGAGGTCTGCTGCGCACGTTCGCCGAGGCCGGTCTGATCCGTCCCATCGACTTCCACCTGGCCCGGCGGATGGCCCAGGCCTTCGGAGAGAACCGGGACGAGGTGGAGCTGGCCTTCGCCCTCGCCACGAGGGAGCTGCGCCTGGGTTCGGTATGCCTCGATCTCCTGGAGGCCGAACAACTACAACCGGAGTCCGACGTCGACGACGGGCTGTCCGGCCCCCAGGACACGGCGGTGCCCTGGCCCACGGCCGAGGCCTGGGTGAGCGCCGTTCGCGATTCAGACGCGGTCTCCGATCCCGATGGCCCCCACCGGCCGTTCCGGCTGGACGGCTCGCTGCTCTACCTGGAGAGGCACTTCGCCGATGAGCACACCGTGGCCGAGCGCCTCCGAGCTCGGAGCACGCTTCCCCTGCTCCCGGTCGCGGAGGCACAACTCGCCGCCACCGACGAACGACTCGCCGCCCGCCCGGACGCCGACCAGGACGCGGCGGTGCGCGCGGCGCTGCGAAATCGCACCACCGTGATCACGGGCGGCCCCGGCACGGGAAAGACCACCACCGTCGCCCGCATCCTCATCGCACTGGCCGCCGACGGCTCACGACCCCGCGTGGCGCTTGCGGCCCCCACCGGCAAGGCCGCGGGCAGGCTGCGAGGCGCCGTGGCGGAGAAGTTGCCCCCGCGGGCAGACCTCCAGCTCTGGGACGGCACCTTGCACAAGCTGCTGGGAGCCGCTCCGCGCCGGGCGGTGCCGCTGCATCATCGCGGCAACCCGTTGGCCTTCGATGCGGTGGTGGTGGACGAGACCTCCATGGTGTCGCTGGAGAACATGGCCAGGCTGCTCGACGCCGTGCCACACGCGCCTGGTGTTGCTCGGAGACCCCAACCAGCTGCGTTCCGTCGAAGCGCAGGGAGCGCTGGCCGATATCGTCGAGACCGCTCCCCTGATCGACGGCGTGGCGGCTGGGCCGCAACCGGCGCCTGACGCGGCGATCGCCGATCTTTCCGCCGCTATCCCGACGGCGACGTCGAGCGCTGCCGCGCGGTCCTCGAATCGGCGGAGCACGTCCATTTTCACCATTTCGACGGCACCGCACCGATGGCCTCCGGCACCGTCGGCGCCGACGTGCAGCAACGGCGGCGGCCGTGATCCGCGCCGCCGAGGCCGGAATGGCGGCGGCGCCTTTGGCAGCCTTGGACAGCCACCGATCCTGTGCGCCCATCGCGAAGGGCCTTGTGGTGCCCGCACATGGGCACGCGCGGCGCGTGGCATCATCGCGGCGCAGTTCCCCGGCTATGGGGGCGACGGCCACTACGTCGGACAGCTGCTGATCACGCGCAACTCTGATCAGCTGAGCAACGGGGACACCGCGGTGGTGGTGCGCCAGGGCGGCTATCTGATCGCGGTGGTGGATGGCTTCCGGCGTGCTCCAGTTGCCTCCCGCGCTGCTCGACGACGCCGCCGACATGCACTCGATGACGATCCACAAGGCACAGGGGCAGCCAGTTCGAGGCGGTGAGCGTCATCCTTCCCCGCTGGGCTCCCTGGCGACGCGAGATACCTATACCGCCGTCACCCGTGCCCAGCGGAGAGTAAGCCTCTACGGCACCTGGGAGGCTCTCTGCCCAGGCCGTCTCCACTCCGGTGCGACGCGCGCACTGGGCTGGCGAGAAGACTCCACCAGGAGGGTGCTGAATAAGGCGTGGTCTGGCGGGTGTGATGGTGACTGGCTGGGGGAAACGATTTCCAAGGCCCTCGAGGGTGTGGTTGAGTCAGTATTCGTGAGCACGGCCGTGGGGTTGGTCTGCTTGTCGGGTGACCGCCTTGCGGTCGGCTGGGCAGGCGGCGGGCCGGTAGCTGGACCGTTCAGGCGATGGCCCAGGCTCCGTTCTGGATGGTGAGGCCCATAGCGAGCAGTCGACGGCGGTTGAGGGCCGCGACACGGTGGTGGAGCCACTGGTTGCTTCGACACCGCGGTAGGAACGCGGCGGGCGCCCGGTGTGAGCCAGGCGATGTGCGTTCGACCATCGGGCGGTACTGGCGGTAACGGCTATAAAGGCCTTGTCGGTAGCTCGTTGGCGGTGCTCTCGGTGAAGCAGATCGTGCTCGTGAAGCACCAGTTTGCGTCCCCTCTTCGCGGTAGTGCATCGTGCTCGGAGTGGCAGCCCGTGCAGACCGTTTCGAAAGAGACCTCGCAAGCTGTTCGGACTCACTGGGCGGGTATTCCCACTGGGCAGGTCACGGTTCCCGCATCGGTGTCACGGATGAAGTCATCGAGAGGAACCTATCAGGAACAGCGGGTCGTAGTGGCCAGGGCTTAAATCACCGGGACGTGACCCTTCTGATCGAGATCATGGAGCATCTCGCCGGTGCCGTGGCCGAGTCGGCCAGTACCTCGACGGACTCGCTTTCGACGATCGAGCATCTTGTGTCAGTCTCGAACCGACCGCTGCGTCCGCGTTGGCCGCACCAGCAGCCTTGGTAGCCTCGCCAATTCAGTGGCCAGTCCGGTGTCAGGCTCGACCACCACATGTGGGCCTTGAACCGTCCTGGCGGCGTTGGCGGGTCTTGTGCGCGTGCCGGGCGTCGGGATCCACGGTCGAGATAACCCGGTCTGGAGCGGTATTGCGCGATCCTCCACCGGCCGTCAGTGCCATCGGAGTCCCTACCGGCTCAACATCCTGACCGGCCACCAGCGCCAACAAGGCGATACTTGGTGGCTTCTCCACCTGCCTCAGTGATCGCCTCGATATCCAGTGCGGGCAGCGAACGCCAGCGCGTCACCGACCAGCGCCGAGACGACCATCGCGGGTTGCCTGATCGTTCCACGCGATCTGCGGCTTTCCCGCAGAGTCGTAGCCTTGCCCGGTCAACGCCTCAAGTCGGGTACACACAGCGGTGATGAGATCCTTTCGCGCTGCTAACCTCTCGGCCAACCCGGCGAATCTGGGCGATCAGCTGTCACAGTGTCCTGACGGGCGACCGCGTCATCAAGGACCGTGGAATCCAGCGCGTCGAGTCTTGCCTGCCAATGCGCCGGTCTCGACGATCACCTCGCGGACCACATCGAAGATCCGCTGCGGCCGGTCGCTGGCAGCCAGCCGAGCCCGCCAGTACGTCAACGTCGAGGGATGGAAACCCTTCGCGTCGATCGCATACCCGCACGCCGCCTCCACCGCAGATCGAAAGTGAGCGCATCGACCGCTTCACGGTCCGAGTGCCCGTACAACACCTGGAGCACGATCACCGAGGCGACCACCTCACCCGGGATCGAAGGCCGCCCCTGTCCCGAGGGGAACAAGTCGGCGAACAACTCACCCGGAAACAACCGATCACGATGCCCGGCCAACAGCGCATACACACTGCCCGGCTCAAGCAGATGCCCGGCCACCGACTCCACATCCAGCAACTCACGTTGCCGATCAGCCTCACCCTGCACACCCACAGGATCTCAAGACCCACCGATCAGCGCACCACGCCGCGCGGATTATTCAGCAGGCTCCTAGACGGATAGACGGAGGGTCGCCCTCGGCTTCGACACCCCTAACCCTTAGGATCGTCACGAGTCCCGCAGAACCTCGACGGGATCCCGTGCCACCTGAGGAAGGCCAACGATGATCGTTACCCTCACCGCAAACCCATCCCTGGACCGCACCGTCGGGCTCGACGGAGTGCTCGCTCCCGGAGGCGTGCATCGGATCGCCACCGACACCACCGGCCCCGGAGGAAAGGGCATCAACGTCGCGCTCGGCGTGCATCGTGCTGAGTTGGAGACCATCGCGGTCTTCCCTGCCCCGCAGGGCGACCCGCTGCTGGGTCTGCTTGACGAGGAGGGCTTGTCGTATCGCGCCGTGCCCTCGCCGGGACGGGTGCGCACCAACATCACGGTGGTCTCCGATCCCGATATCACCACCAAGATCAACGAACCGGGAACGCCGCTGACCGCCGACGACGTGGCCGCGGTGGAAACGGCACTCGCCGAGCTGGTCGGTCCCGGCGATACCGTGATGCTCTCGGGTTCGCTGGCCCCTGGCTTTCCCGTCGACGAATACGCCACCCTGGTGCGCACGCTCCGGGCCAAGGGCGCGTGGGTGGGTGTGGATACCTCCGACGCCCCGCTCGCCGCGCTCTTCGCCGCGGGCTCCGACGCCGCACCCGATTTCCTGAAGCCGAACGCGGAGGAACTCGGGCAGCTCACCGGGCGCGACGGCGTCGAGTTGGAAGAGATCGTGGCGCGGGGCGATACCGCCCCTGTCGCGGAGGCCGCCCGTCACCTGCATGCGCAGGGCGTCGCCGAGGTACTGGTCACCCTCGGCGGCTCGGGCGCCATCCTGGTCACCGCCGAGGGCACCTGGTACTCCCCGTCGCCCAAGGTGAGTGTGGCCTCGACGGTGGGCGCCGGCGACTCCGCCACCGCCGGATATCTCATCGGACGTGCCACGGGCGCGAGCCCCGCCGAGCGGCTCGCCCTGTCCATCGCCTACGGTGCCGTGGCCGTCTCCCTCCCCGGCACCACCATTCCCGCCCGTTCCCAAGTGACGCCCGCCCCCGACGTGGTCGTCTCGCTCTCCTAGAGGTTCCTCAGTCTTCACGTCCCATCTGCAAGCTAAGAGAGGCAACAACACATGTCAGAACCACTCATCACTCCCGATCTGGTCAGGCTGGGGGTGGACATCGAGGGCGACAAGCACGCTGTGATCGCCGCCATGGCCACGCTCATCGCCAGCACCGGGCGCGCCGAGCGCGAAGGACTGCTCGACGGATTCGAGAAGCGTGAGGCGCAGTTCCCCACGGGCATGCCCGGCGGAATCGCCATTCCGCACTGCCGCACCGCTGCCGTCAGCCAGTCCTCGCTCGCTCTCATCCGGCTGGACACCCCCGTCGACTTCGGAGCCAAGGACGGCCCGGCCGATCTGATCATCGCGATCGCCGCGGGCGAGGGCGCCGGCGACGAGCACATGAAGCTGCTCGCCAAGCTGTCGCGCTCCCTGATCAAGAAGGACTTCTTGGAGGGCCTGCGCACCGCGGAGACCCAGGAAGAGGCGGCCCAGCAGATCCTGGCCGTCGTGCAGCCCGAACTGGTCGAGGCGCCCGCCGAGGAGGCCGCTGCCACCGCTCCCGCTCCTGCCCCCGCTGCCGCCCCGGCGGCGAGCGAGCCTGCTCCGGCGGCCGAGGGTCCCGTGATCCTGGCCATCACCTCGTGCCCCACCGGCATCGCGCACACCTACATGGCCGCGGAGGCGTTGGAGGCCGCCGCGAAGGAGAAGGGCATCGAGCTCTACGTCGAGACCCAGGGGTCCGGCGGCATCGACCCGTTCACCCCTGAGCAGATCGCCAAGGCGAAGACCATCATCATCGCTGCCGACGTCGGCATCTCCGGCCGCGAGCGGTTCAACGGCATGGCGCTCATCGAGTCGGGCGTGAAGCGCCCGATGTCGGAGGCGGGCAAGATGCTCGACGAGGCCGTCGCCGCGGCCAACAATCCGAATGCCCGCCGCGTCCAGGCTGATGCCAAGGCCAGCTCCGATTCCGAGGACGCCGGCGCCAAGGTGGGCTGGGGCAAGCGCATTCAGCAGGCCCTGATGACCGGCGTGTCGTACATGATCCCGTTCGTGGCGGCCGGCGGTCTGCTGACCGCCCTCGGCTTCCTGTTCGGCGGCTACGACGTGGCCTTCGTCTCCAACGACGTGGCGCTCAACTACTCCTTCTGGAACCTGCCGGAGGCTCAGGAGTACGCCACGGCGACCGGCGAGACGCTGGTGACGGCGCAGTCGGGCTTCATGCTCTACCTCGGCGCGGTGCTCGCCTCTCTCGGTGGCTTCGGCATGAGCTTCCTGGTGGCAGCGCTGTCCGGTTACATCGCCTTCGGCCTGGCCGGGCGCCCGGGTATCGCCCCCGGCTTCATCGGCGGCGCCGTGTCCGTCGCCGTCGGCGCCGGCTTCATCGGTGGTCTGATCACCGGTATCTTCGCCGGCCTGGTCGCGATGTGGCTGGCCAACATGAAGCCCCCGCGCTGGCTCGCCGGCCTGATGCCGGTGGTGATCATCCCGCTGGTGACCACCGCGATCGTCGGCGGCGTGATGCTGGTGCTGCTGGGTCGTCCGCTGGCCTCGCTGATGGATGCACTGACCAACGGCCTCACCAGCATGTCGGGTGGTTCCTCGGCCATCCTGCTGGGCCTCATCCTCGGCCTGATGATGTGTTTCGACATGGGTGGTCCCGTGAACAAGGCGGCCTACCTGTTCGCCACCACCGGTCTGGCTGCCAGCACGAGCGCATCGTTCGAGATCATGGCCGCGGTCATGGCGGCCGGCATGGTGCCCCCGCTGGCGATGGCGCTGTCCACCACGCTGCGCCCGAAGCTGTACACGGCCGCGGAGAAGGAGAACGGCACCACCGCCTGGCTGCTGGGCGCCGCCTTCATCTCCGAGGGCGCGATCCCGTTCGCCGCGGCCGATCCGGCCCGCGTGATCCCGTCGATCATGGTGGGCGGCGGCGTGACCGGCGCGCTGATCATGGCGCTGGGCGTCGGCTCCCGCGCCCCCCACGGTGGCGTCTTCGTGTTCTTCGCCATCGACCGGTTCTGGGGCTTCGCGCTCGCCGTGATCGCCGGTGCCATCGTGGCCGGCATCCTGGTGACCGTGCTCAAGCAGCTGGGCGCCAACAAGAAGGCCGCCATCGCTGCCTGATCATCCGCTGATGCGACGAACCGCCTGGACCCCGATGCGGGGCCAGGCGGTTCTTCGTTATACCGGGTGGCTCAGGAGCGCACAGCGGCGATGGCCTTGGCGACGTGCGCAAGGTTGCCGTCGTTGAGGGCAGCGACGCACATCCGGCCCGAGTCGGTGCCGTAGACCCCGAACTCGGTGCGCAACCGCACCATCTGGTCCTTGGTCAGGCCCGAGTAGGAGAACATGCCGAGTTGAGCGGCGATGAAGCCCATGTCGTCGATGCCTTCGGCCTCCAGCGCGGCGACCAGGCCGGAGCGCAGCGTCTTGATCCGATCACGCATCTGGCCGAGCTCCTCCTCCCAGAGCGCCCGCAGTTCGGCGTCGCCCAGCACGGTGGCGACGACGGCCGCGCCGAAGGTGGCGGGGTTGGAGTAGTTGGTGCGGATGATCACCTTGAGCTGGGACAGCACCCGAGGCGCCTCGTCCGCGTCGGAGGAGACCACCGACAGCGATCCGATCCGCTCGCCGTAGAGGCTGAACGACTTGGAGAACGAGGTGGAGATCAGCAGGTCCATCCCGGCGTCGACGAAGGTGCGGATCACCGCGCCGTCCTCAGCGATGCCGAATCCGAATCCCTGGTAGGCCATGTCGAGGAAGGGCACGAGGTCACGCTCGGCCACCACCGCGACCACCTGCTCCCACTGCGCGGGGGTCAGGTCGTAGCCGGTGGGGTTATGGCAGCAGGCGTGCAGCACCACGATGGTGCCGGGCGCGGCGGCGCGCAGGTCCTCGAGCATGCCGTCGACATCGATACCCTTGGCATCCGCGTCGTAGTAGCGGTAGTTCTCGACGGTGAATCCGGCGCGGGTGAAGATCGCTCGGTGGTTCTCCCAGCTGGGGCTCGAGATCAGCACGGAGGCCGACGGGTCGGCCAAGTACAGCAGGTCGGCGCCGATGCGCAGGGCTCCGGTGCCGCCCAGGGCCTGCACGGTGGAGACCCGTCCCTCCGCCAAGGCAGCGGAGTCGTCTCCGAAGACGAGGCTGCGTACGGCCTCGCGGTAAACGGGCAGTCCGTCGATGGGCAGGTATCCGTGCGGCTTGCTCTCGGTGGCCAGGCGCTGCTCCGCCTTGCGCACGCAGTCCAGCAGCGGCAGCGTACCCGTCTCGTCGAGATAGACCCCCACGCCGAGATTGACCTTCGTGGCTCGCTCATCCTTGGCGAACGCCTCGTTGAGACCGAGGATGGGATCGGCTGGAGCCAGCTCGATGCTGTTCAGCTGAGACATGTCAGATTCCTTCCTGGGCGGCCGACGATCGGCGAGCCGGATTCAGCCTACTGCGAATCGTCGATCTCGCGGATTTCGTCCTCGGGCAACCGCGTCAACCATTACTGTGCTTCCAACACACCGGCCCATCAAGGAGCCAGCCATGAAGATCAACTTCGCGGAATCCGCCCAGTCGAGCATCGGCATCGAATGGGAACTCGCGGTGGTGGACAAGACGACGTTGGAGCAGGTGCCCGGCGCGCCCATCGTCCTCGAGACCGTCGACGATCCCGTCGACGGTCCTATCCGCGGGGAGTACCTGAATTCCATGATCGAGCTGGTCACCGGGGTGCACACCACCGTGGCGAGCGCCACCGCGGAACTCGGCGATCTCCTCGATCAGGTCACCGAGAAGTTGGAGCCGCATGGCCTGGCCCTCATGGGAGCCGGATGCCATCCCTTCGGCGATCCCACGGATCAGAAACCCGTCGATAAACCCCAGTACCGCCGGGTCACGGAGCGCGCGGCGTGGTGGGGCGCGCAGATGGCCATCAACGGGCTGCACATCCACTGCGGGATCAGCCATCGCGACAAGGCGCTGCCCATCACCTACGGGATGGCGCGGTTCGGCCCCTACTTCATCGCCCTGTCGGGTTCCTCGCCGTTCTGGCGCGGCAAAGACACCAAGTTCGCCTCGCAGCGCACCATGATCTTCCAGCAGCTGCCCACCAACGGGCTGCCCTACCATTTCCAGACGTGGGAGGAGTTGGAGAAGTTCGCCGGCCAGTTGGAGAGCGTCGGAATGATCCAGAATCCCTCGGAGATCCGCTGGGATGTGCGCCCCTCCTCCTGGGGCACGGTGGAGAACCGCGCCATGGACTCCGTGCCCACGCTGTTCGAGGTGGGAGCACTGGCCGCGATGTCTCAGTCCCTGACCGAGCGGATGCATCGCGCCATCGACGTGGGAGAGCCGATCGACCGCCTCCCCCACTGGTTCCTGCGCGAGAACAAGTGGCGCGCGGCGCGATACGGACTGGCCGCCGACGTGATCGTGCCCCGGCCGGACGAGTTCATGATCCACACCACCGACGGCATCCTGCGCTGGACCGAGGAACTCCGTCCCATCGCGGAGGAGTTGGGCTGCGCGGAGGAGCTGTCCGGGGTCTCCCAGCTCGTCAAGAAGGGGCCCAGCTATCTGCGTCAACGCCGCGTCTTCGCCGATAGCGGCGGCGATATCCTGGCCGTCGCGCGCTCGATCGTCGACGAGACCGCCGCCCGCACCCCGAGGTTCAAGGAGCCGCTGTGAAGCCTTTCCTGCTGTTGAGCGCACGCCCCGAGCCCGCGGCCGCGCGCGGCGAGTATCTTGCCGTCGCCAAGTTCGCGGGCTTGACGTCTCGCCAGCTGGTGGCCCATTCGGTCATCGACGTTGCTTTGGGCGGGCTGGACCTGGGCGACTACTCCGGGGTGATCCTCGGAGGCGGGCCGTACAACGCGTCGGATCCGGACAAGTCCGAACTCCAATTGCGCGTCGAGGCAGACCTGGCCTACGTGGTCGACGAGGTGCTCTCCCGCGAGATCGGCTTCCTTGGCCTCTGCTACGGGGTGGGTGTGCTGGCCACGGCCACGGGAGGCGTAGTTGATCGCACCTATGGTGAGCCCCCCAGCGGCATCGCCGTGCGGCTCACCGACGATGGCCGACTCGACCCGCTCCTGGACGGGGTCTCGGATCACTTCGCCGCCTTCGTCGCCCACAAGGAGGCGTGCACGACGCTGCCTCCCGGCGCCGTGCTGCTCGCGGAGGGGGACACCTGTCCCGTGCAGATGTTCCGGGTGGGAGAGCATGCCTACGCGACGCAGTTCCACCCCGAACTGGATGCCCAGGCGCTGGCCGATCGGCTGCGCATCTATCAGCACGCCGGGTACTTCGACCCCGAGTCGCTCTCCGAGCTCGTCCAGATGGCGTATTCCACGCCCATGACCCCTGCGGTTCACAAGGTGCTCAGTAATTTCGTGTCGCGCTACGCCCACGACTAGGAGATTTCGCGCGGTCTCCCGCTCATAGCCGTGGCGCGGGTCCGGAACCCCACCCCCCAAGAACAGGGTTCCGGCACCCGCACCAACCGGCGGTGCGCGCCACCGTGCCCATCGGCCAGGCTTCGGTCCCCCTCACGGATCCCACTCGCCGAACCCCCATCCAGCGGGAGGAATCTGCCTGGCCATCGGACTGGCCCAAGAGCCGTTTCGCCGATGTCGCTATAAGAGAAGACCCGCCGCGAGGCGAACTATGACGCGAGAATCGAAAATAGTTCAAAGTTTTTTCTGTTCCCAGTGCTTTTGGTGCAGCGGCGGCCCCTCAACCACCGCGTCCGCCCCGTTGAGGGCACCCGGGCCATCGACTCCATTCGAAGGCTCAGTTAAGATGGACGAGCTAGTCGCCCGTTTTTCTCGTACCCGGCCTCCGTCGGCGACGGTGATACCGGCGGAAAACCGGGGGCATCACGAAGTTTGGGGAAGGGCACCATGGCACTCATACCCGGGAGGCGGCGGTGGAATACGCACCGCGGCAGGAGCTCACCCGGCGACGAGGTTTCACCTAGCGACGAGATCTTGCTGCAAGCCTGCAAGGACGGCGACACCAGCGCTTTCGCCACCCTCTTCAGCCGACACCACGACGCGGTGGTCCGGATCGCGGCAGCCACCAGCAGCACCTTCGATCCCGAGGATCTCGCCGCCGAGTCGTTCACCCGCATCTGGGCGGCCCTCTGCGACGGAGGAGGCCCGTCTCAGTCTTTCCTGGCCTATGCGCGCACCGTTGTGCGCAACGTCGCCGCCACCTGGTCTGGACGATCCCAAGAGGTACCAACAGAAGGCGAACGGCTCGAGCTCGAGTCCCGTAACGTAGCCGTCTCCGAATCCTTCGAGGAAGCCCTCACAGAACACCAGCTCGTCTCCGGCGCCTTCTCCACGCTGCCCGGGCGCTGGCAATCGGTGCTCTGGATGACCGAGGTGGAAGGCAAGCGCGCCGCCGACATCGCCTCTGAACTGGATCTCACCCCGAATGCCGCCGCGGCGTTGAGCAAACGCGCTCGCGAAGCGTTGAGCCGGGCCTGGCTTCAGGCTCAGGTGGACACGCACGGCAAGAGCCGCGAATGCAAGTGGGTGCTCGGACATATCGGCGGCCATGTCAGACGTTCCCTCAGTTCACAGCAACAGACTCGGGTGGAAACCCACCTGGAGTCGTGCGACGGCTGCGAGCGGGCTACTCGCAGACTCGCGCATATCGGCTCGTCTTTGCGACTCGTGGCGCTGCTGGCCGGCGGCGGCATCGGCGGATTGGCTGCCTGGGCAGGTATCGGTGCCGTGGGAGCGACACCTGCCGTGGCGGCCGCTTCTTCGGGCGCCCTTTCTTCCACTGGTCTCCCGGCAGCAGCCACGGCGACCTCGGCGACAGCGGCATCAGCCTCGGTGGCCGGGAAAGGCCTCAAGCACGCAGTGCGGCATGCGCTGACCGCTCCTGGTGGGGCCACCGTAGCGGGCGTGGCGGGAATCGCCGCCGCATCCGTCATCGTCGCCGCGGTCACCGTGCCCCGGCTACTTTCCGACCCTGACGAGGCCAGTCAGGATTCGGCAGCCTCGATCACCGTGACCGCGCCCGCCGCACCTCCGAGCGCCGACGCCACCGAGAATTCCGAGACTCCAGGTGAAGAGCCCGCCGATGCCACGGAGACGCCCGCGTTGCTCGGCGGAGAAGCCGCGACCTTCTCGCTGCAGCTGGTGCCGGCCTCGGCATCGACGGGCGGGGATGAGGTCACCGCATCGGATCCGTGGGTGCCGCCATCATGGACCGAGGTGCCCGGACTCGCCCTACCGCCTGAGGGCCTGAGCCCGCAGCCCCCCGCTCCGGGAGGCCCTGCTCTCCCCCCGGATCTCACCGCTCCCGTACCGCCGAGCGTCCCCGGTCCCCTTGCGCCGGTGGTGCCCACGGAGCCGAACCTCCCCACCGATCCGGTGGACCCTGTCGTTCCCGAGCCGCCGCATCCTGCGGAACCGACCGAGCCCGCCAACCCGGATCCCACGGAGCCCGCCGAGCCCACTGAGCCCACTGAGCCGGCGGAGCCTACGGAACCCGCAGAACCGACCGAGCCGACGGAACCAGTAGAGCCCCCAGGCCCCCGGCCGACTCCTCAGCCCTCCCCGGAGCCGGAGCCATCTCCGGAACCGTCCCCGGAGCCGGAGCCATCACCTGAACCATCCCCGGAGCCGACACCTGAGCCCTCTCCGGAGCCTGAACCGTCCGCGGAACCCGAACCTTCGCCGGAGCCTGAGCCGGAGCCGGAGCCTTCGCAGGAACCCGAACCGTCCCCGGAACCGTCCCGAGATCAAGAACCCGAACCGAGTTCCTCTCCGTCACCCGAGCCGGAACCATCGCCGGAGCCGTCAGCAGAACCGTCCTTTGAGCCTTCAGCAGACCCATCCCCCGAACCTTCTCCAGACCCATCCCCCGAACCCTCTCCAGACCCATCCCCCGAACCCTCTCCAGACCCATCTCCCGGGCCTTCCGAGGAACCCACTGGTCCCGAGGAGTGCCGGCCCGGTTGGTCTTGGGATGGCATATGGTGCATCATCGGCGGCTTGTGATCCCGACAGCCTGATCCCACCGATTCACGCGAAAACGGCGGCCCCTGAATCAGATTCAGGGGCCGCCGACCTTTACGGGAACGCGGTCAGTCCAGGTAGTCGCGCAGTACCTGCGAACGCGACGGGTGGCGCAGCTTCGACATGGTCTTCGATTCGATCTGGCGGATCCGCTCTCGCGTGACGCCGTAGACCTTGCCGATCTCGTCGAGGGTCTTGGGCTGGCCGTCGGTGAGGCCGAAGCGCATCGACACCACGCCCGCCTCACGCTCGGAGAGGGTGTCGAGCACCTCATTGAGCTGCTCTTGGAGCAGAGTGAAGTTGACCGCATCCGCGGGCACCACGGCCTCGGAGTCCTCGATGAGGTCGCCGAACTCGGAATCGCCATCCTCGCCCAGCGGCGTGTGCAAGGAGATCGGCTCACGACCGTACTTCTGGACCTCGACCACCTTCTCAGGCGTCATGTCCAGCTCGAGCGCCAGCTCCTCCGGGGTGGGTTCGCGGCCAAGATCCTGCAGCATCTGGCGCTGCACGCGAGCGAGCTTGTTGATGACCTCCACCATGTGTACGGGGATGCGAATGGTGCGGGCCTGATCGGCCATGGCGCGGGTGATGGCCTGCTTGATCCACCAGGTGGCGTAGGTGGAGAACTTGTATCCCTTGGTGTAGTCGAACTTCTCCACCGCGCGGATCAGGCCGAGGTTGCCCTCCTGGATCAGGTCGAGGAAGAGCATGCCGCGGCCGGTGTAGCGCTTGGCCAGCGACACCACCAGACGCAGGTTCGCCTCCAACAGGTGGTTCTTGGCACGGCGGCCGTCTTCGGCGATCCACTCGAAATCGTCGATGTCGTCAGCCTCGACGACCACCTCGGTGGAGCTCAATCGCTCCTCCGCGAAGAGACCAGCCTCGATGCGCTTGGCCAACTCGACCTCTTCCACAGCGTTCAGCAGCGCAACCTTGCCGATCTGCTTCAGGTAGTCCTTGACGGGGTCGGCGGTGGCGCCTGCGGAGACGACCTGCTGCTCGGGTTCGTCGGCGTCGTCAGAGTCGCTGAGCGCGAAACCCTCCTCTTCAACGAGTTCCTTCTCCAACACGGCTTCCTTAGCCTCGTTGAATTGGCCCTCGTCCACCTCGTCCAGCGAGCGCTTCTTGCCGCCGACGGTGAGCACGACGTCGTCCCCGTCGCGCTGAAATTTCACCTCGACCTCGCCCGTGGACGCCTGCGCGATGGTGGGCTCGCCGGCCTTGGGCTTGACAGCGCGCTTGCGGGGAGCACCCTTGGCGGCGGCCGTCTTGGTCGTCGTCGAACGGGTGGCGGTCCGCGTGGCAGCCTTCGCCGCGGGGGCGGCGGCCGCAGTCTTCGCGGGCGCCTTCCGGGTACGCGTGGTCCGGGTGGCGGGTTTCTTCTCGTTCTGACCTTCCGTCACAACGTTCCTTCCGACGGCCGACAAGATTTTGGGCACGGCTCGTCCCGTACTGGTCAAGAGCCGTGTCACCTATCTTGGCACGCAGGTACCCAGTACTCAAACGCTCCACATCGAAATTTCTCCGCCCGACGGCGGAGTACCCGTCAGACCGTGGTCTGATAACACCCTGAATCCACGGAAAATACCCGTGATCGGGAACCTCCGGCCCCTCCCACGCGTTGTGATGAGTGAAGAGTTTGAAAGGGTCATTATGAGTGTAACTGTGCGAACCCGTAACACCGACGGCATCGACGGCAAGGACGCGGTAGGTCTCTACCTGGACGCTATCGCCAAGACCCCCCTCCTCAGCGCAGTCGAAGAGGTCGAGTTGGCTCGTACTATCGAGGCCGGCGTCTTCGCTGAACATATTCTGAGCGGCGAGGTCGAAACCACCGTCGAAGCCACCGAAGAAGAGCTCCGCGAGGTTGTCGCGGAAGGCGAGCGCGCCATGCAGCGCTTCATCCAGGCAAACCTGCGTCTGGTCGTCTCCGTCGCCCGCAAGTATGGCCGGGCCCAGATGCCGCTGCTGGACCTGGTTCAGGAAGGCAACACCGGCCTGATCCGCGCGGTCGAGAAGTTCGACTACTCGAAGGGCTTCAAGTTCTCCACCTACGCCACCTGGTGGGTCCGCCAGGCCATCTCCCGGGGTATTGCGCAGCAGGGCCGCATCGTGCGGCTCCCGGTGCATGTCGCGGAACAGGTCAACCAGGTCTCCGCCGTGCGCCGCAATCTCGAGCGCCAGCTGGGGCGCGATCCCGAGTTGGCCGAGATCGCGGAGGAACTGGGCATCGAAGAGACCAAGGTCGTCGACCTGATCCGCTACTCGCGGGATCACGTCTCCCTCGATGCTCCCGTGGAGGCCGACGGCGACACCGCCCTGGGCGATCTGATCGCTCGTGAGCCCGCACCCGGTCCCGACGAGCTGGTGCTGGATGCCGAGGATCGTTCTCGCCTGGAAGGCATGCTGGGATCCTTGGACGAGCGTTCGCAGGATGTCGTGCGCCGTCGCTACGGCCTGCTCGACGGCCGTCAGGCCAAGCTGGCCGACATCGGCAGCCACTGGGGCATCACCGCCGAGCGTGTGCGTCAGATTGAGCGCCTCGCCCTGGCCAAGATGCGCCAGTCCCAGGGTCTGGCCGCCTGAGCAAGAACACATCGAGGACGGAGGGCCCCCGGTAAAACCGGGGGCCCTCCGTCGTTTCTCGGTCGCTGTCTCCGTGATCAGCCCACAGCAGCGAACTCCGAAGCGGGTTCCTCGACGGGGCGATGGTTCCACATCAGCCAGACGTAGAGCACAGCGCCGATGAAGGCACCGAGAATCCAGGCGAATCCACTCAGCTGCACCAAGGCGGGAATCCATACCGTCGCGACGGAGAACACCGCGGCGATACCCACAGCGAGGATGGCTCTCAGATTCCATCCTTTCTGGTAGTGGTAGCGCCCCGCCCGGCTCATCGTGAACAGATCATCGATCTTCAACGCCCGGCGCTGAATGATGTAGTAGTCGGCGACGAGAACGCCGTACAGCGGGGCGAGGATGGCGCCGAGGGTATCGACGAACATCGGCAGGCCGATCTTGCTGATGGTCGCGACCCAGAGCGCGCCGATGACGAAGCCGATCGCCGCGGTGAGGTAGCCCCCGGCCTTGAAGCTGATCCGCTGCGGGGCGAGGTTGGACAGGTCGTAGGCGGGTGGGATGAAGTTCGCCACCAAATTGATGCCGACGGTGGCGATGACGAAGGTCACGGCGGCCACGATCGTGAGGAACACATTGCCGACGAGGCCCACGATCTCGGCCGGGTTGGTCAGAGGCGTGCCTTCTCCGCCCTGCAGCACGATGTAGGAGCCGGCGGTGATGAACAGGCTGAGGAAGGTGAAGAAGGTCAAGCTCACCGGCAAGCCGGTGAAGTTGCCACGCTTCATCGACTTCTCACTCCGAGAGAACCTCGCAAAATCACCGAAGTTGATGATCACCGCGGCGAAGTAGGCGATCATCGTGCCCACCACACCGACGAAGGCGCCGACCGCGGCCCATCCCACCTTGTCGCTGTTCGCGAAGATCGATCCCACCGCCGGCAGCAACCGGTCGCCCGCCTGAATCCAGATAGCGACCAGCAGGATCACCATGACGACATAGACAGCCGGGCCTGCGAAGTTGAGGAACTTCTCGATCCAGGAGATGCCACGGATGAACAAGAGCACCTGGAGCGCGGCGACGAAGATATAGGAGATCCAGTCGATGGCCGTCATGCCTAGGAAAGTGGACAGCTCTGGGTGGCCGAAGATCGCGTTGAGGGCGAGCGCCACTGCGGTGGAGGCGAAGTAGGTCTGCGCGCCGTACCAGAAAATACCGACGATGCCTCGGATGAGCGCGGGGAACTGGGCCCCGCGCACACCCATGCTCGAGCGCGCCATGACGGCATACGGGATGCCGTACTTGACGCTGGGCTTGCCCGTCAGGTTCACCAGGCCGTTGACGATCAGTCCGGCGAGGATGATCGCGGCGAACACCCACCAGCCGTTGATTCCCGCGGTGATGAACAAGCTCGCGGCCAGCGTGTAGCCAGCGAGGCTCTGGACGTCGTTCGTCCAGACGTTGAAGAGCCTCGAAGGCTCCCCATCGGCGTTTCTCTGGAGCGAGCGGCTCCAGGTCTTCGTTGTGCAGATCGGGGTGACGTTCGCCTCCCAGGTGGGTGTCGAACTCCATAGAGGGAACCGTTGTGACTGCCATGATGCTGCTTCCTGATCGTCGGGCAATACCTGGCGCTTCGTTGAACCGAGGCTCACGCTATGGACGCAAAACAGCTGACGGGTTTCCTCCGTGTAACGGTCTTGTATGGATCACCCTTGTCAGCCGGCGCGCAGGCCCAACCAGGTCAAGACGGCCAGCACTCGGCGGTGTTCCGTCGACTCACGGAGCCCGAGCTTCGCCATGATGCTCGCCACGTGGGTCTCCACCGTGCGCTCGGTGAGCCACAGCCGCTTGGCGATGCCGGCGTTGCTGCGGCCCTCGGCCATCACGGCGAGCACCTCTCGTTCACGGGGCGTGAGCAGGGCGAGTGGATCCCTCGCCCCTCCCCTGCCGAGCAAAGTGGCCACGACCTCGGCATCGAGAGCCGAGCCTCCACCGGCCACGCGGCGCAGAGCGTCGAGAAAGTCCTCGACGTCGAAGACTCGATCCTTCAGGAGATAACCGAAGTGTCCGCCCGCCACCAACTCCACCGAGTGACGCGTCTCGATGTGCTGCGAGAGCAGGACGATTCCCAGCTCAGGCTCCCTCTCCCGCAGGACGCGCGCGGCGCGCGCACCATCGTCGGTGAGATCGGGCGGCATGCGGACGTCGATGAGAACGAGGTCCGGGCGTGCCGTCTCCACCGCATCGATCAGCCCTTCCGCATCGCTCGCTTTGGCCACCACCTCGTGGCCGGCATCCTCGAGCAGCCGCGAGATGCCTTCCCGGAACAGCGCGGAGTCTTCACCGATCACGATGCGCATGGCAACTCCGCCTGTACGAGGGTGCCTCTGCCACGTGGGCTCGCCACCCGCAACGACCCGCCGAGCGCCGCCACCCGGTCTGCCATCCCCGACTCCGGAGCAAGGTTCGCGCCGCCCCGCCCGTCGTCGCGGACCCGCACGACGACTCTCCCCTCCAGACGCTCGACCTCCAGCTCGATCAACGTGGCATGAGCGTGCTTGACCGCGTTGGCCAGCGCCTCGCTGATCACGAAGTAGGCGGTGGTGGCCACCTCGTCGGGCATGGCCGAATCCTCGACGCGCAGAGCGACCTCAACCGGAACGTTGCGCACGAGCCTCGCGACCGCGGCGGGCAGGCCGTCGTCCAGGCTGCTCGGGCGGATGCCGTGCGCCAACTGCCGCAGTTCCGCCACGGCGGTGGCCAACTCGGCGACGCACTCGTCGAGCAACGCATCCACGTCGACCGTGCCGTCGTGCAGGTGTCGCTGCGCCACGCGGATCGTCATGCCCAGCGAGACGAGGCGTTGTTGCGCGCCGTCGTGGAGATCCCGCTCGAGGCGGCGACGCTCCTCGTATCCGAGTTGCACAAGCCGAGATCGGCTGGACTCCACCTCGCGCAGCGCCCCCACCAGTCCTAGCCGGAGCCGCACCATCTCGGCGGTGGGGGCCGCCCGCGCGAGTACCTGCCGCAACAACTCCGGTGTCAGCGAGGCCGACTCCGCGACGATCACCGCCGCTGCGGACCGGGCGGTCGTCTGGCCGGGAACAGGGCTCAGGTCGACGGGGTCTCCCTGGGCGGATACGAAGCCTTCCTGCCCCGGTACTTGGTATCCCACCCGTAGCGCGGGGTCGCGCAACGCCGAACGCAGCACGCGCTCGAGTTCCTCCGGAGCCGTCCGATCCGCGCTGATGTCGGCCTGAAGGTTCTCCAACGCCTCGAAGGCGGCACGCCGCAAGGGGTAGAGCCGTCGGTCAACGGCACCCTGGAGCCGGTTCTTCAGCGGAGCCAGCGCCAGCACGCCGAGCGCGGTCACCGCCGCGGCCATGGGCGCCGAGTCTCGCCCGAGGATCACCCCCGTGGCCACCGAGGTCCCGGCATAGAGACTGAGGAGCACGGTGGTGACCAGCCCCCAGGTGACGGTGCCAGAGATCGCACGGTCGACGTCGTACAGGTCGTGGCGAAGCATCGCTATTCCGGTCATGACCGGAATAGCGGCCAGACCCAGCAGGCCCACGGCGGTGCTCGGCCATTGGGGACTACCGAAGACCAGGATCTCGGCGAGGCACAGCAGCGGATAGGCGAGAACGAGCAGGCCTCCCATCGCCAGCCAGCGGATCTGCCGCCGCTGCACGATCGGGCTGCGGCGATAGCGGAGCACGAGCGATACGCCGCACGCCAAGCCCAACACCAGCAAAGCAACGAAGGCGATCACGGCCACGATGTCGAACCACAGAGGTGGAGCCTCGAACGGACGGCCAAGGCTCTCCAAAGGGGCACGGAACGCCACCGGCTCCATCGCGCCGTAGACCTGGTTCACGGCGGCACACGCCACCAGCACCGGGGGCACCCAGCGCCACCGCTGCGACGGCAGGCGGCCATCCGGGAAGTACAGCAGGAGCAGGGCCACCGCGACGAGCAGCCACGGCGCAGCTTCCGCGAAGACGGCCACGAGCCAGGCGACCGACTCGGCCAGCTCGGGCCTCCGGGCCAGATACTGGTTGGCGGTCTCCCGCGCGACCACCATGGCCAGCGCGAGCCCCACGAAGGCGAGATAGCCTCCCACCGGATTGCCCGTCGTGCGCCGGGCAATGACGACGCCCAGCGTCGCCGTGACGGGGGCGACTGCCACCCCGAAGACGAACGTGATCACGCCGGTCCTGGTGGGGGCCACGGCAACGAACCCGCCGGCCGCGACCAGCAACGCGCCGGTCATCAGCGCGGCGGCCGTAGCAACTCGAGGAGGCCCAGCCATGAGCTCACTGTACGGCAGCGCCCTCGACACCTCCTCCGTGCTAGCACGGAGATAAGGACCGGCGGTGGCCACGATGTCCGCGCCGCCCATCCACCGTAGCGTCAACGGCATACACCCACCCGCCTCTGAGGAGGGCACCATGACCACCACGCATCCACCACCAGCCGCTGCCGAGCGCCCACCCGCCGTCCGGGCACGGCAGGTCTTCATCACGGCACCGGCCCTCCTCGGCGCACTCACCACCGTCGCACTCCTGTTCATCAGACCGTGGGGCGAGCGCAATCAGCTCTCCTACGAAGCGATCGCACCGATCCGCGACGCCGCGTGGACCGGCATCTTGATCGACTCCCTCGCGACGATCGCCGTAGGGATCGGGCTCTCCCTCGTCGTGTGCCACTTGGCCCCGGCGAAGGGCGCAACGTGGGCGCACATCGGGGCAGTGCTCGCCACCGCCGGCAGCGTCGTGTTCGGGCTCGGCGCGTTCTCCTTCGCCGGTGTGCTCTGGCACATCACAGACACGGATCTCGTCTCCCCCACCGCGGGCGAGACGATCGTCGAGCACATCCTCGCCCATCCCCAGCACACGATCCTGATCCAGACGGCCGGGTTCCTGGCCTTCACCGCGGGGATACTCCTGCTGTGCGTGGCGCTGCTGCGCGCGAGAACTATCGCCAGGTGGCTCCCGCTCGCCGTGCTGGTGCTCACGATCGCGATCTTCGCCGCACCCGCCGGAGTCGTCGACTATGTCCAGGCCGCCCAGACGCTCGGTCTCGCGGCGATCGGCACCAGCTACCTGTGGTCGGTCACCCGCATCCGCGAGTGATCTTGAAGACCTCTCAGCCCAGGAGGCGGATGAGCCCCTCCTGGGCACACGAGGCGACGATCTGGCCTTTCTGGAAGAGCCGCCCCGTGGAGAAACCCCGGGCGTTGGAGGCGGACGGGGAGTCCATGTCGTAGAGCAGCCAGTCGTCGACCCGCACCGGCCGGTGGAACCACATGGCGTGGTCCACGGAGGCCATCTGCATCTTCGGCGACAGGAACGCCACCTCGTGCGGGACCGTCGAGACGCTGAGCAGGGTGATGTCGCTGAGGTAAGCCAGCGTCGCCAGGTGCAGCATCGGGTCGTCGGGCATGTGATCACGCGTGCGCACCCACGCCTTCATCGATCCGCCACGCTCCACGCGACGCGGCGGGCCGGCCAGCCGCACGTCGAGGGCGTCCCACTCCGCCAGGATCGGCGATGCGGCCCCGAATCGCTCTACGAAGATCTCGCCCAGCGACGGGCAGTCCTCCGGGGGCCGATGCACGTAGTCGCCGGGTTCCAGAGCCGAGTGGTCCAGGCCCGTTTCCCCACCTTGGAAGGAGGCAGTCATGGCGAAGATCACCCGCCCTGCCTGCGTGGTGGTGACCCGGCGGTTGGAGAAGGTGTTGCCATCACGGGTGCGCTCCACCTCGAAGACCAGCGGCTCGTCGGGCGAGCCCGGGCGCAAGAAGTACGCGTTCAAGGAATGCGGCAGCCGCTCCTCAGCCACCGTCTTGGACGCAGCCATCAACGTCTGGGCCAGCACCTGACCGCCGAACAACCGCTGCAGCAGCGTGTTGGGCTGTGGCCCGATCCAGGTGTTCTCGCCCAATTGCCTCAGCGCGAAGAGGGAAAGCAGGTCATCGACATCTCGTGGCACCCGCCCATCATTGCACCGCGAGCGAGAATTCCCAGTGCCCCGCTTACTGAGCCGCGCGAATGGCCTGACGGATCCGCTTGGAGGAAATGGGCACCGCGGTGCGCAGGCGCTGGGCGAACAGGCTCACCCGGAGCTCCTCGATCAGGAAGGCCACTTCTTCCACCTCCGGGCTCAGCGGGCCTGGCGGTTGCGCGTCGGTGAGTTCCGCGTAGGCCTGCTCCACATCGTCGAGCTCGGCTTGCAGCCGACGGTCCTTAGCCGGGCTGGCGAAGGCCGCCTCCAGCCGGAGCACCGCAGCCTCCGCGTAACGCGGCAGGTGCTGATACCAGGGATCGGGCGTGGCCGAGATGAAGCGACGGAAGAACAGGTCCTCCAACTGAGCCGAGACATCGGCGGCGACGGCGTCTCCGCGCGGGAATCGTTCCAGGAGACGACGGGCTGAGGAGACGTGGCCCAGCGCCAGCGCGGCGATCGACGTGATTCGACGGGTCTGGTCGGCGCAGTCCTGCCGCACCGCCAGCGCCAGTGCCTCATAGGCCTGGGCGTCACGCACCTTCACAGCCGGGCCGTGGGTCTCCGCGAGTTGTTCGGAGGCCTTCAGCCATGCGTCGGCCAGCAGTTCGGGCACCGTCGGGTAGGGCGACTCGGCCAGCGCCAGCTTCTCCTGCATGGTCATATGGGAGACCACCCAGCGAACAGGATCGGGGTTGGTCAGCGTCAACAGCCGGCGCACCCCCTGGGTGTGCGAGCGGCGCGCGCGAGACTCGGTGTCGAGCACCACGAGACCTACCGAGTTTCCCTCGTCTGCCAGGGCGGGATAGCCCCGCACGCCCTTGGCCACGGTGGTCTCCGTGGGCACGGCGCCGAAGGTCCACGACTTCTGCCCGCTAGCGGTGAGACCGCCCGCCGACGCGGTGAGCTTGGCTGAGATCTTCGCCACGAGTTTCTCCCGCAGCTCGTCGAGGTCGTCACCCCGGGCGATCTCGCGTCCGTTGTCGATCACCTGGAAGGTGAGCCGGAGATGGGCCGGCACCGCCTCGGGGTGCCACTGCCCCGGCTCGACGCGGGTGCCGGTGAGCGCGAGCAGGGCACGGCCGAGCGCGTCGGTGAAGCTCCCCTTGCAGGTCTCGCCGCGCTCCTCCAACCAGGTCAGCGCCTTGGCAGCGAAATCCGGGGCGGGTACGAAGCTGGTGCGCACCGCCTTGGGCAGCGAGCGGATCAGCTCCGTGGCCAGCTCGCGGCGCAGCCCCGGCACCTGCCAACTGAACGGGGCGCCGCTCAGCTGGTTGAGCAGCTCGACGCGCACCGTGATCGTCGCACCGTCGGCGCCGGCCCCGGGATCGAAGACGTAGCGCACCGGCAGCTTGTGGGTGCCCACCACCCAGCGATCGGGGAAGTCGGAGGCGCGCAGCTGGGTGGGGTCGGTGACGCAATCGTCGACGGTGAGGCGCGGCCACTCATCGGGTTTCAGACCGCGCAGCCATTTATCGAAGCTCGCGCCCGACACGACATGGCTGGGGATCCGGGCGTCGTAGAAGGTGTAGAGGGCGTCGTCGGAGATCAGCAGGTCGGGGCGGCGCATCCGGTCGGTCTGCTTGGCCGCCTCCTCCAGCGCGGCACGGTTGGCGTTCACCAGCTTGTTGTGGGTGCGCCAGTCGCCCTCCACCAGCGCGGAGCGGATGAAGATCTCCCGCGCCTCCGCCGGATGCTCGGCGGCGTAGCTGGTGCGCCGTCCCGCGATGATGGGCACGCCGAACAGCGTGAGCCGCTCACTGGCGATCACGGTGGCGGTGCGCGTGGACCATCGCGGCTCCGAGACCGTGCGGGTGATCACATGGCCGCCCACCTGTTCGATCCACTCCGGCTTCACGGGCGCCACCGTGCGCGCCCACAGCCGGGACGTCTCCACCAGCTCGAAGGCCATCACCAGCGGCGGGGTGGTCTTAGCGAGAGCCGATCCCGGTTGAATGGCGAACTTGGCACCCCGCGCGCCGTTGTACTCCGTCATCGGACGCCGCCGCCCCGGCTGCCGCTTCGCCGCCTGTCCCTGGCCCTTCTCCTGCTCGGCCAGGCCGACGTTGGAGAGCAGGCCCGACAGCAGCGCGGTCAGCACCTCCGGCATCGGTGCGCTCCCCTGGCCTTGGGGATCTTGCGGTTTCAGATCCAGCTCCTTGCAGGCCTCCTTGAGCTGGGAGACCAGATCTTCCCACTCACGGAAGCGGAGGAAGTGCAGGTACTCGTCGCGACACATCCGGCGAAAGGCACTGCCGGAGAGCGCCCGGCGCTGCCGCCGCAGGTACTCCCAGATGTTCAGCAGCACCTCGAAGTCGCCGCCCTCGAGAGCATCAGACGGTCCCTGGGGTGCGCCCTTCGAGGCTCGCTCCGCTCGCCCCTCAGGAGCCCCGCCCGCGAGCTTCGAAGGGCGGGTACCCGTGTGGGCGGTGTGGCGCTTGGGCTCTGTCGACGGCTCCTCGGGCGTTGCAGGCGAGGATTGCGGTGCCCAGAACCGGCGGTGGCTTTGATCCGCCTGAGTCTGGAACTCCGCGGGGCGCTCGCGCACGTCGGGCACGGTGAGGCCGGCGACGAGCACCATGACGGTGCGCAGACAGCCGCGCCGATTGGCCTCGATCAGCATCCTGCCGAGCCGGGGGTCGACGGGCATCCGGGCCAGCGTGTGGCCGATGCGGGTGAGCCGCACGCCGCGGCGGTCGCGGCGTTGGATGGCGCCCAGCTCCTGCAGCACGCGGATGCCGTCGTTGATCTGCGAAACGACAGGAGCCTCCACGAACGGGAAGGACTCGATGTCACCCAGCCCGGCCTCGGCCATCATCAGCACCACGGTGGCCAGGTTGGTGCGCAGGATCTCGGGGTCGGAGAACTCGGGCCGCGCCAGGTAGTCCTCTTCGTCGTACAGCCGGATCGCGACGCCCGGCCCCAGGCGTCCGCAGCGGCCCGCGCGCTGGTTCGCTGAGGCTTGAGAAATGGGCTCGATTGGCAAGCGCTGCACCTTGGTGCGGGCGGAGTATCGCGAGATCCGGGCGGTGCCGGCATCGATCACGTACCGGATGCCGGGCACGGTGATGGAGGTCTCGGCGACGTTGGTGGCCAGCACGATGCGGCGCCGGGAGTGGCGTTGGAAGATCTTGTTCTGGTCGGCCGCGGACAGCCGTGCGAACAGCGGCAGCACATCGACATCGCGCAGATCCAGGGCGGAGATGGCCTCGGCGGCGTCGCGAATCTCCCGCTCGCCGCTCAGGAACACCAGGATGTCTCCGCCCCCAGGCTCGGTGAGCAACTCCACCACGGCGTCGGCGATGGCGTCGAACTCGTCCTGGTCGTCGCCGGGCGGGCGATAGCGCACCTCGACGGGGTAGGTGCGTCCGCTGACCTCCACCACGGGGGCCTCATCGAAATGCGCGGAGAAGCGCGCGGTGTCGATGGTGGCGGAGGTCACGATCACCCGCAGCTCCGGCCGGCGTGGCAGCAGCTGTTTGAGATAGCCCAGCAGGAAATCGATGTTGAGGCTGCGTTCGTGGGCCTCGTCGATGATGATCGTGTCGTAGCGTCTCAGGTCGCGATCATGGGTGAGTTCGGCCAGCAGGATGCCGTCGGTCATCACCTTGATCCGGGTGTCGGCCGAGGTCTGCCGGCTGAATCGCACCTGGTAGCCGACGAAGCTGCCCAGTTCGGTACCGCACTCCTCTGCGATGCGCTGGGCCACGGTCCTCGCGGCGATCCGGCGCGGCTGGGTATGCGCCACCCGCTCACGGCCGGCGAGCAGGCAGATCTTCGGCAGCTGCGTGGTCTTGCCGGAGCCAGTTTCGCCCGCGACCACCACCACCTGGTGATCCCGGATCAGCTGAGCAATGTGCTCAGCCTCCGCCGCGATGGGAAGGTGTTGCTCAACCTCTACCGCCGGATAGCCTGAACGGCTCACTTGGCGATATAGAGCGGGCAGAGCGCATGCGCCATGAGCCCTCGCATCAAACCGCCGAGCGCGAATCCGGGAATACCCGAGTCTCCGAGCCCCAGCACCAGCAGGTCATAGTTCGCGCTGCGCGACACCAACTCGTTGATGGGGCTGTCCGCGACCACCACGATCGAGGTCTCGACATCCGAGTACTGCTCCACCAAAGGAGCGGCCAGCGCCTCGATACCACCGCGGATGAAAGACAACTGGTCTTCCAGCTGGGCGGGCGAGAGCTTGCTGGAGAACAGTCCCACGGGCGGCTGCAGCACATGCACGATCTCGAGCCTGCTGCCCAGCAACTGCGCCTGCCGGAATCCGGCCTCGAGCGTCGACTTGGACCCCGGGTTGGTGTTGACCCCCACCCCCACGAGCCCTCGCGTGCCCACCCGCGGAGGATGCGCAGCGGCGGAGATGACCACGACGGGGCAGGACGCATTCGCGGCCACCGACACGCTCGTGGAACCGACGAACATCCGCTCCAGTCCGGACACCGCCCGGCGGCCCACCACCACGAGATCGGCCATTTCGCTGAGACGCGACATCACCCCGCCTGGGGTGCCCATGACGACGTCGGTGCGGATCCGGTCCTCGGGCAGGCCTTCCTGGATGGCCTCGAGTTTGGCCTGCTCGTTGGCGGTGACTCCCGCCTCCTGCAGCACCTCGGGGTCGTAGACCACGCCCCAGGCTCCGGCCATCAACGTGTCATCGACGGCGTTGACGAAGAGGCATTCGCCATCGATCATCTTGGCGGCTCGCGCGGCGAAACGCACGGCTCTCAGGCCGTCCTCGCTGCCGTCAACGCCGGTGACGATCAAAGGCCTGTTCGACTCGC
This sequence comes from Tessaracoccus sp., assembly GCA_041393555.1. Taxonomy (GTDB): domain Bacteria; phylum Actinomycetota; class Actinomycetes; order Propionibacteriales; family Propionibacteriaceae; genus Arachnia. The sequence goes on from JAWKJW010000008.1 coordinate 143,523, forward strand.
TCATATCTCCACTCTCCTTCAACGACGGACGCCGGAAACAACCCTGCCATCGATCGATCGCGGGTCGATCGCGATCCCGGTGGTGCGGCCGTCCACCAGCCATGAGGCCGGTTGCGCGTGTGCCGGGGCGGGGCCGGTAGTGCCGCGCACCAGCACCGACCAGCCCAGTGCCTCCTCCGCATCGATGTCATCGACGAGGAAGGCCACCTCCGAAGGCTCCAGCAACCGTGCGAGCGACGTGCCCGGCTTGGTGTGGAAGACGATCTGGCCTTCCTTGTACTGGAAGTTCACGGGCACGACGGACAGGCCGGCGGCGCCTTCCCAGGCGATCCTGCCGAGTTCAGCCGACAGCAGAAGATTGAGGCACTCATCCGGATCCAGGACCTCGAAGTAGGTCACCGCGTCGTGGTTGGTCATGCATCAAGCGTAGCCCTCCTCCACCACCAGGTGTGGGGATCGCACACGGCGTGGGGCGCAGATTCTCTACGATTCCTCAAACAAGCCCTCCACCCCGCGGCGCCCGGAACCTGCGGTCCAACCGAAGCGACCCCCATACGCTGTTCGAGGCGCGAAGCGGAGCAGGGCCTCCCCGCTCTGTGAGGCGCGAGCGCCAGCGACCCTCCCCACGCTCTTTGAGGTGCGGAGCGAAGCGAAGCCTCGAAAAGAGTCCACCCGCAGCCAAACACCAGATCCAACCCAAGGCCCGCAACCTTAAAGGCCTATTCATCACACCTCAAGGAACACCGAATCCCGTGGATAACATGTTATAAAACCGTAACCTGAAAAGGATCCCCAGGGCCGGTTCTGGCCGCGAAACTGTCAGACCCTCCTGGAACAATTCTTTACATGACCCCAGAAGAGTTCCAGCACCACACACAGCAGGCTATTGCCGCTGGCTGGGAATCTCTGCGCCAGCTTCATCCAAACCAACCCGCGGACGCGATCACGTTGTTCGAGACCATCGTGCAGGCCGAAGCCCAACTCTCTGGGCTACGGCTGAAGCTCTTGGACGAGGCCAAATACCTGGATGCTGCCGTCGTGCTGGACGCCGTCCGATCCTCCACCCGAACCAACGAGGCACAGTCGAAAGCTGTGATCCGGTTGGCCGGGGAACTGGCCGAGCGCTTCCCACTCATCAATGCCGCCCTCTGCGACGGATACATCTCCATCCAGCAAGCTGGCGCGATCGTGACCGGGCTAAAGAAACTTCCCGTGCATTACAGTAAAACGGATCTCGAGATCTGCCAGAACCAATGCCTGCAGCATGTGCACGAGTTAGGTCCGAAAGAACTCCGGACACTCGCGGCACGCATGGCCGAAATCATTGACCCCGAAACCGCAGAGTTGGAGGAAGCGAAACGGTTGGAGGAGGAAGAACGACGAGCCCATACCAACCGATTTCTTAAGTTACGCCCGGATTTCCACGGGTCGATGATCATCACCGGGAAACTCCCTGTCACTGATGGTTCCCTGCTCGCAGCACAGGTCGAAGCCTTGATGCCCTCCATTAGTTCCTACAGCCAGACCGCAGAGACCCCGTTGCCAGACGCCAGGCGTGCCGACGCTCTGGTGCGACTGACCACAATCGCCGCCAATAGCGGGGAACTGCCCGCCCAGGGCGGCGACCGACCCCAAGTACAGGTCACCATGAGCTTGGACAGTCTCACTGCGAAGCGTGGCAGGGCCGAGATCTTGAACAATGGCCAGCCTATCTCGCCTGGCGTAGCTCGCCGGTTGTGCTGCGACGCCGGGATCATTCCCGTCGTCCTCGGTGGAGAGTCGGAGCCGTTGGATGTCGGCAGAACCAAACGGTTGTTCACCAAACCCCAACGCCAACTCCTCACCGCCCGCGACCAAGGCTGCGCTTTCCCCTCCTGTGACGCACCACCGGCGGCATGTCAGGGGCACCACATCATCCCCTGGATCGATGGCGGGAACACTGATCTCGAGCATGCCGTGTTGGTGTGTCCCTACCACCATCGGGTAGTCGAACCAGACCATGACTTATCCCCCGAGCAGCAGTGGGAAGTCCATTTGGACAAGGTGACGATGTTGCCGTGGTTCACCCCACCGTCACATATCGACCCGAGACGGATTCCTCGGCAGCACCGCCGCCACCGCCTCCAGCAAACCTCACTCACACCCTCCGTAGGGCCACCATGCCCAGAACCGGAACCAGCCGTCGCCGCAGAGGCGCCGGCAGGGCCCCCGTCATGGAAACTCCCACAAGACGACGCGCCGTGGCGGACCCCCGACGTGCTCGATCCCGACCCCCTTGAAGGGTTCAGGCGCATACGCGAACAAACCCGAGCCGCAGGGACCGCGAAACCGAAGGCTCCCAACCCCTGGCACCCCGAAGAAAGTGCCGGATAGGTTGGACTCGACGCAGGCTAGTCAGCGTGACCGAACGTGGTGCGCCCGCCGAGACGGCCGGCGAGTTCGTCGTCGATGCCGTCCGCGATGTGCGCGATCACCCGCAAGGCGTGACGCAGGTGCGCAGGGACGAAGGGGTTGGCTGGAACGGAGAGCTGAACGAACACCCGGTCGCGGTGTAGCGCGAACCGCCCGTAGCGAGATTCCACGTTGAGATCGTTCAACACTTCGCAGGCCCGGGAACGGCCGGAGACGTCGTGCACGAGCGGGGAGAACACCACCAGTTCTTGGAGATCGGGCGTCGAGCGCAGGAACACGACGGTGGAGCCCACCCGGATCGCCACGTCTCCCTGCGCATCACGGAGCGCGGGATAACCCATGATGTCGGCGAGTTCGGCGTCCACCAGGCCGTCGAGTTCCGCCTGGGTCTCCGGCATCACGCCGACGACGGTGCGCTTCTTCTCGGGGGCGCCCCAGTCGGCATTGCCACGTAGCACCTCGGCCAGTTGATCGGGCTCCAGGAACACCGGATGCAGCACGCCCAGCGGGCCGGCCAGGGTGCGGGTGGCGAGCGTCGCCAGTTCAGTGGTGTGGTCCTGGTCTACCGACGCATGGAAGGCGGGATTGTCATCATCCGGCGAACGCCACCCCAGCACGTTCCAGGTCGCCGAGAGCCCATTCTCCAACAGCAGCGCCAGCACCTGACCGTGGCGGTAAGAGAACCGCACGCCGAGATCCGGCTTCCCGGTGACGGAGATGGTCAAGTCAGAGGAATCGTCCATGACGGAGAGCACCTGATCGAGGCGCTCGCTGAACTCCCGCCACGCCAGGCGGTTGGTCTCGTCGAAATCGAAGTCGTGCCAGTCCTCCACAAAACGAACGTATCAGGCCCGCGTTACAGTCTGGGCCCGCCCTACACATCGTTGTCGGATGAGGCAAGGGACGCGACCACGGGCTGCTACTCGCCGCACGGGACGGACGGTACTGACAAGGGTCGTATTGGCCGGCACGAGAGTCCTTACTTTCCTAAGACGAAGAACGATCGTGCATCCCAGCACGAAAGACCGTCACTGGCACACTTCTCCGACGTCCCACAACGCCCAGAGCTACTACTGTCAGACCCAACAGCCAAGGCCAATTCACACCCACCACAGACAGATGATGCGCGGCCTCATGTCCTTTCAATGGAAGAAACCGACGAACGCAACATCGGAGCCCTGCGCATACAGGTTCCCAGACCAGAGTCAACCACACAACCGACCTGACTCACAAAGGCCCACCAGAATAATCGCAGCAAGGCCGACTACAACTATATATTACTAAGATTGCACATACGGCTCATAAAACCGATACTGACCAGTAGCACGAAGCAGTTCGCAAATGGTGACATATGTTCCGCAGGGGATGATGAGAGCCACACGACGGCGTGGTGTGCCAACGCGAGGACGCGAGACTGACCAAGAGCCTCCACCTCATACAATCGCGGCCTATTCACTATCACCCACATAAGGGCTAGCAAAAAGGGAACGCTCTCAATCGGAGTCAACATCCTAGGATACTGAGCCGAAGATCCAATCCGAAACACCGCCTGGGAGAAAAAGACTATCGAAACGCAGGTAAGAACCACAGAAACCAGGACCCCCAGAAGCGGAGATCGGGGCGACCACGGCAGCGCGGCCTGCCTCATGACGGTCCTTCAGAAACCCGACAGCTGGCTATAGCGACCACATTATCCCAATACCATTCGCGAACCTTCTCGTCATCTAGAGACTCTAGCAATAGCAGGTACTCGGAGAGCAAGACAGGAGAATCCTCGGCATAGTCTTCAAGCAGCCAACCAGCAATAGCCAACGGCCAATGATCGACATAAGAATCACCGGCACTGTAGTCACAAGCCTCAATTCCCCCAAAGGACATAGCCAGTTGCTCACGGAACTGAGAATCGACGTAACGAGGATCTAACGGGTCGGAAAAAACAACGGGATAGGGAACCTCCGACAGGAGTTCGTCATGGAACATATATAGCTCTGAACTAGCCATCGTTGCCATGGCGTCTGGAACCCCTCCAATACGCGCATAAAACTCATCCCCCAGCACGGCAATTTCACCTAAAGACGCGACCTGCTTCCCTACGCCGCACACCTTCGCCCCCATATCACCTGAGTTACCGCATACATGGTGGTTTCGTGAGGAGCGGGTCGGGTATCGGTGCTTGTCAGCGTGGTTTCGGTGGGGCTGTGGGGGCACTAATCACATCGGTAGAATCGGCGGGGTGAGCCCGTTCCTGCGTAAAGTGCGCACCGCCTCGAGGGCGACGGCAGGAGGGATTGCGGGTCGTGGAAAAACCACACGGGGCGGCGCAGGATTCTGGAGCATCTTGGCTCGGCTCATAGCGAGGCCGAGTTGGCGGCGCTGGTGGGATCGGTATCCAGAAACTGAATTCGGGACAGGATCGTCTCGATCTCGGTACTGACTGATCCGGGGCTCCCCGAAGGCTGCTGGGGCGGTCGTACGCGGGTCAGCGTCGCGAGCTGGCGGTCGATGTGGTGCGTAGGTCGTGGGACCGGCTCGGCTTCGGGATCGTGGATGATGAGGCGTTCTTCCAGGCTCGTGCTCGCCCGGTGGGCAGAGCCGACCTCGAAACTCGACAGCCTCCGGGTGATCGGCAGTACGGGGCTACCGGTTCCTCACCGCAACACTTTCAACAAAGCACTACGCAGATGCGCGGACAAGGCGTACCGCCAGCATCAGCAAGGCGTGTTTTCGATCACGTGTGGACCGGTGCTGGTGGTGATATCAACCTTCTGCTCTACGACGTGACGACCTTGTATTTCGAGGCCGAGAAAGACGATCTCCGCAAGAGTGGTTATTCGAAGGAACGCAGGGTTGATCCGCAGATCCTGGTCGGGCTGCTGGTCGACCGCACAGGGTTGTTGGAGATCGCCTGCTTCGAAGGGTCCAAAGCTGAGACGTTGGCGATCTTGCCGGTCGTGCAAGCGTTCCAGGAACGCCACCAGGTGGCGGACATGGTTGTGGTGGCGGACGCGGGAATGTTGTCGGCGAAGAGCCTGCAAGACATCGACGAGGCTCAGTTACGGTTCATCGTCGGCTCCACACCACGAAGGCCCCGCATGATCTGGTCAAGCACTTCCACTGGCACGGGAACAACTGGTATGACAGATCATCGGCACCATCACCTTAAAGCGTTGGAAGAGCGACCCTGAGGTGTTGAAGTCACGCTCGGAGCCCGTCTGGGACCCGGAGGAACACGCGAACGCGTGGCGGGCCATATGGTCCTACTCGGAGAAACGTGCCGCGAGGGACCGGTACACGTTGAACCAGCAACGCAACAAAGCGATCGGGATCATCGAGGACGGAAACAGACCCGCAAGACCCGGTTCGTGAAAACCAGCGGCACGACCCTCACCTTCGACGACCTACCAACGGGCAGAGGCTCTGGTCAGGTGAAAGGCTACGTCACCAACATCACCGCCACGGTGATGCCCGCAGCCGAGGTCATCAGTAGTTATCACGACTATGGCATGTCGAGCAGTCGTTCAGGATGTCGAAACACGACCCTGTCGCCAGCCGATCTACCACCGCACCCGAGAAGCGATCGAGGCCCACCTCACCATCGTGTTCACCGCCCTCGCGATCGCCCGCGGCCTACAGACCCGCACCGGATGGAGCGTCAGGAAACTCATCCAGACCCTCCGGCCACTACGCCACGTCACCATCCAGATCAACGGCCAAACGATCGAAGCCGCGCCAGGGATCCCGACCGATGTCCAGGAGATCCTCAAACGCGCGGGGCACTAAGCGTGTGCAACTCAGGCCCTAACGCTCCCCGTTTCCGTGAGCAACCGTATGATCTGGTCGAGGCTATCGCAGAAGATCTGACGCCCATCAGGAAGGCGCGAAAAGCAACACCAGTCCGCGTCCGACGTGCCCCACGGAATGCCTTTCTCTGAGACCAGCACCGAAATGGCGGTCGTCATGGCGTCCATGCGCATCGAGTGCGGGATCGCAAACTCGCCCCCGAACGAGGTGCTTGAACGCTCTCTCGATCCAACACATCGTCGAATCACTCCACCACTGTCGCGATAGCGCTCTCGCCCATGAGGCGAAGCCTCCTCCTTGGAGATGGGCTGGCTGACACGAATGAACAACGCAGGGTCGATCAACCTGATCAGGGTTGTCCGGATGATGCGTCGTCTCGTGCGAGCCAGTTCTGTGTCCACCGCGTCATTGACGACGGCAAGATCATCCGCGGTGAGCAAGGGACTGATATGTACGCAGGGGGCGCTGGGCACGAGTTTGGCTCCACGCAGGGTTTCGATCAGATCGCTGGTGATCGCACCAAAATCCACGCCGAGCGTCCTCTCGACGCGTTCAATAACCGCACGTCCGCGAAGCGCCCGCTTAAGATTTTCCACGACCGTGTCTGCCATACTGTGGTATTCGGGAATAACCAACGTGGCCCGTCAGGAGGTTGAGGCTCCTCCAAGTAGCGCAGATACTGCATACCCATATGCAAGGCGAGATAAGCCAGCTCCGCCTCAGCCACCTTGATATCGAAGCGCTCTTCGATGCGCTGCGCGAAATCGAGAGCCAAATCATGCAAGAAGGGGTGGCTGTTCTTAAAACTTGTCCCCAGCGGGTTGCGCAGCGACAGGCCAGACTTCGCACGTACAATCAGATTTTGCACATGGAACGTCAACTTGAGCAGCATCGACGGGTCAGGAGGTCCCAGAAAGTACTTCTCCGCCACCTCGTCGAGGATCTTGCTCACAACCCCTTCCAGCCCAAGATCGACAACCACCTTGGTCGCGCTCGAATGGGTTGCAGGGATGGCCCGCACCGCGAGAACGCCATACAACGCATCTAATTCTGACGAAGGCAACACGATGTCGAATTGGTCGCGGATGACTTCTGCCAAGGATCGACAGACGCCGACGATCACTTCGTCCTTGTTATCATCCTGCCATTCAGAGGCGGGTAACGTGTGCCCTCCTCGAATCCGCTCGATCGTCACGGCAGTATGCAGCAGCAGATCGGTTAACGCGTACTCGTTGACCTCCAAATCAGACTCAGATATGACGGCGCTGATCGAAGACCGCAACCGCGCGAGATCAAGGTGCTCGTACTCCCGGCTGAACTCATGCCATGTCGGGGAGAATACCCTGACCGTCTGGCTCACCATTTGGCGCACCAGCCGACGACGCGAGCGTTCCGAACCTACCCGAATCCCAATTCGCGTTGCCGCCATAGAGTGAGGTCATTCTCCCGCAACACCTCTCGAACGCGACCCAGGTCGGTTTCGAGGGTCGAATCACTCACGTAAAGCTGATCGGCCAACTCGTAAATACTGATGGACTCGCTTGACGAGGCAAGAGACCGGCAAAGGTAACGCAAGCGTTCATCCGGTGTCGCCGCGGACGATTTCGAATCGTCAGCACGCGAAATCTGGGCCCATGCCCGCGGATCGAGCATGTAGCCACGATGGGTGGCTACCACTACTGATCCGCGAGCATTGAGCTCCGCGACGTAGGTACGAACGGTCCTAGTCGACACGTTCAGGTGCTGCGCGAGTTGCTTGCCCGACACGGGCTGCGAAGCCCTCTTCAACGTGTCGATCAAGACGCGGCGCTTGTCACGGCTCATTGATCACTTGCTGGCAAGCAACTTCCGCGCCTGTTCCATGGCGGCCTTGCCATCCATCACACCGTAGGCACGCATGTCGATAACCCCGCTCGGAATACCTTTGGGATCAGCCAGCTTCTTCACGTCCTTTTCCCTGAAGCGGATCTGCGGACCAAGCAGCACCACGTCGTAGTCATCGATCACGCGCTCGAGTTCGCTGATGGGTTCCGCCTTGACGACGTCTCCGGCGTCAGCGAAATTCTTCATATTATTGGTGAGCAGGCTGGTCGACATCCCAGCGGAACAGACGAGTAGAACCTTCATCGCTACTTCCTTATCTTCGATTCTTGGTGTTCATGGACATATCGTGCTCGGCGCCTTAGGACTTGGCAGCCAAGATGACGTAGAGCTCAATAAACTCCTCAGCGAGATCTCGAATGAGCATCGCGCTGGTGAGGTGATCCTGAGCGTGAACGAGGATCACGTTGACTGCCACGCCATTGCCCCTCGCTTCTTCCGTCAACAATTCCGTCTGCGCCCGGTGAGCTGCGTGCAAGTCCTCGTCGGCGGTAACGAGAAGACCCCTTGCTTCCTCGATGTTGCCGTCGCGTGCCGCGCGGATCGCCATCATTGCCTGGGACTTGGCATTTCCAGCCGCCGCGATCAGCTTAAAGGCATCTTCGTAACCCTTGTCATTGGGCTTGGTCGCCATCGAGCCTCCTAATAAGTATTTCGTCTCACAATTTTCGATGCACCCGATCGTCGCCTTCGATGCATCCTGATCGTCGCCATCGACCTTGGTAACAGTAGTATCGCCTGCCTGGCGAGCTCCGCCCCAACCGTCGTGCTTCCGCAATTGCGGAAGTGGGGCTGCTTCCGCCATTGCGGAAGTAGGGCTGCTTTCGCAATGGCAGCATCCTGGGACACACTTGCGCAAGGGTAGTAGCCACTGCCGGCTACGACTCGCCCGCTGCGCACCAGTTGATTCAACGCATGGATGCCGCCCACCGGTCACGTCACACCAACAAGCAATAAGGAGAGCAGGCGATGGCTTCAATTGGAGACATAATCAACGACAAGGTTCTTCCCCCGATCCTTAGATTCATCAACACCAAGCCAGTCACAGCATTGAAGAACGGCATGATGTTCGTGATGCCGCTGACGATCGTCGGCGCGATCTTTGCTGCTCGCCAACTTCCCATCCCCGCATTCGTAGAATGGCAGCAGTCGACAGGGCTCTACGACATCTTCATGCAGATCTTCACGGCGACATTTAACCTGCTCGGCGTGGTCGCCTGTATCGGCATCACCTACAGTTGGGTGCGCAACGAAGGCTACGACGCCCTGCCTGCATCGATATGGGCGTTCTGCTCCATGGTGATGCTGCTGCCGCTGCAGATTCAGCCAGAGGGTGCACCCGATCCGATCCTGGGCGTCATCCCGCTCGAATGGTCCGGTTCGAAGGGGATGATGGCAGGCATTCTGGTGGCCTTCTTCGTGTCTCCCGTGTACTGCTGGTTCCTGAAGAAGAACATCACGATCAAGATGCCGCCGGGGGTACCGCCGAATGTCGTCACGGCCTTCACCTCGCTCATCCCCGGTGCTGCGATCCTGTCGCTGACCGGCGTGATCTTCGGCATCTTCAAGATCTTCGACACCAGCATGGTCGAGGCCATCTACAACGCGATCCAGACTCCGCTCATGGGCGTCTCCGACAGCCTTCCGGGCGTGCTGATCATCAGCTTCCTGACGCCCTTCCTCTGGTTCTTCGGCGTCCACGGCTCGTCCATCGTGAGCGGCATCATGACCCCGATCACTCTGTCGAACGCCGCAGCGAACCAGGCCATCCTCGATCGGGGCCTAGAGCTGACCGTGGCCAACGGCGGTCACATCGTCACCCAGCAGTTCATCGATAACTACCTGCATATGACCGGCGCCGGCATCACCATCGGGTTGGTCATCTACTTCCTCCTCTTCGCCAAGTCTGCCCAGTACAAGGCGCTAGGTCGTATCGGCGGAGCACCGACGGCCTTCAATATCAACGAGCCCATCGTCTTCGGCACCCCGATCGTCATGAACCCGCTGCTGCTCGTGCCGTTCTTCCTCACCCCGATGATTACCGGCACCCTGCTGTATTTCCTGTTGTACACCGGGATCTTGCCGATGTTCACCGGCGTGATCGCGCCGTGGACGGTTCCGCCAGTCATCTCGGGATTCATCATCGGCGGCTGGAAACACGCCCTCTTCCAAGCGATCATCATCGCCATATCCACAACCACCTACTTCCTCTTCGCCCGGAAGGCCGACCTCATGGCCTACGCGGAGGAGAAGGCCGCCCGTGCGGCAGAAGAGACCGAGACCGCAGAGGTGAAGTGAAATGAGTTTTCCTACGGACTTCTTCTGGGGCGCGTCTTCCAGCGCCTATCAGGTCGAGGGCGCCTCGGATCGCGACGGCAAGGGACCCAGCGTTCAAGATATCAAGACGGTACCCGAGGGCCTTCCAGACTTCACCGTCTGTTCCGGTCACTACGACCGATACGCCGAAGATGTCGAGCTGTTCGCCGAACTGGGCCTCACGTCGTACAGATTCTCAATCGCATGGACACGCATCGTGCCTGACGGCGATGGCGCGGTGAATCCCCTTGGCGTGGCTTTTTACAACAACCTCATCAACGAACTCGTGAAGCACGGCATCGAACCGATCGTCACCGTTTACCACTTCGACCTGCCGGCGGCACTCGCGAAACGGGGCGGATGGGCGAACCGTCAGACGATCGACGCCTTCGTGCGCTTCTCACGGATCTGTTTCGAGGAGTTCGGCGACCGTGTCACCTACTGGCAGACGATCAACGAGCAAAACATCATGACGCTCGTTCCCGAACACGCCCTGGATGCCGCAGGGGGCAATGTGGACGGCTATCCGCTGTATCAGGCCAATCACCATATGTTCGTCGCCCAAAGCAAGGCGATGGCGGTATGTCATGAGGTCCGTCCCGAATGCAAGATCGGCCCAGCCCCAAATATCTGCTACGTCAATCCTGCATCCAGCAATCCGAAGGACATACTGGCGGCCCAGTACTCCACCGCCGTCCGCGACTGGCTCTACCTAGACGCCGCCGTGTTGGGCGAGTACAACCCGATTGCGCTGGATTACATCAAGCATGCCGGATACACGCTCGAAGTCACGCAAGAAGATCTCGAGATCATGCGTAGCGGGAAACCTGATTTCATCGCTCTCAATTACTACAACACCGAGACCGTGGGGTACGTCGAGGGAAAGACCTTGGTGGATGCCGACGGCAACATCCACGGTCCTGGCGAGCAGGTCGACAACCCCCACCTCTCCCGCACCGCGTTCAGCGGTTGGTGGCTGGACCCTATCGGATTCCGCACGACACTCAACGAGGTCTACAGCCGCTATCGCCTCCCGATGGTGGTCACTGAGAATGGTCTGGGAGCCCGCGATGAGTTGGTCGACGGCGAGGTGAACGACGGCTACCGCATCGAGTATCTGCGTGATCATATTGCTCAGCTCAAGGCCGCAGTGGAATCGGGGATTCCCGTGTTCGGCTACCACCCGTGGTCGGCAATCGACCTCATCTCCACCCATGAGGGTTTCCTCAAGAGGTACGGATTTGTCTACGTCAACCGCAACAATGAATCAGACCTCGACCTCGCGCGTATCAAGAAGAAATCGTTCCACTGGTACGCCAAGGTGATCCGCAGCAATGGAGCCGACCTGTCCTAGCGGCCATCTAGCCGGAACAATGCCCGTGGGGACGGTGTGATCATTCACACCGTCCCCACGGGCATTGCATGATCACGAAACCTGCGCCCCGCGGTTCGGTTCGCCTAGCTGGTCAGCTTGCCGAGCAGATCGTCACCGGCACCGGTGCTCGTGCCGCTCGCGGCAGGGGCTCCCGCCGACGAGTCGGTTGATCGTCTGCTCGCGTCGGCGAGCGCACGATGGGACGCGATCACGGCGTCCTCGATCATGGTCTCGCCCTTCTCCAACGCCTGCAGGTTTCGCTCCCGCAGCGCGCGTCCAGCCCGGTCGGCGGCGATGATCGAGTTGCATTGGGATTTCACCGAGTCGATCACCGTCCAGATGGTGTCTTCGGTGATGACCGGTGCCTGCGAGGCGTGAGCGATCGCATCGACCGACTTGGCGGTCTCGGAGAAGGCGCCTTGGATCAGCTTGTTGGTGCCTTCCTGCACCGCCGTGCCTAGTTCGGCACCCTCCTTTGCGAAGGCGGCCTGCTGCCACATCGCGAGAGACTGGCGCGCCGAGGGCAGACCCATCGTGCGAAATGCCGCCAGACGACGGCGCAGCGCGAAGGTCGTGACGATGAGATTGCGGGTGGCTGGCGCATGCGCGAACCCGAGAAAGAACTGCGAGCGCCAATCGGCCCACGACTTCTCCGTCTCCGACAACGCGAACGAGAGGTTGCTGTGCGTCTCGCGCAGCTCGCTCACACTGGTGGCTTTCCCCTTGTAGGTCACAGCCTCCCCACCCGACGCCTCGGCCGCGCGAAGCGCCTCATCGGCCTCCTCGAACTCCCGGCGAATCTCTTCGATGACCTGCTCCAGCGCGGCGAGCACGGCCACCACGTCGTTCATATGGGAGAGGGTCTGCTTGTGCAGCAGCTGACCCCGCACGATGGTGTCGGCGAGCGAGGTCTCCATCTCCTGCAGCTTCACCTCGGCGAGATCGATCTTGTCCGCGATCGGCTTCGTCTCGCGCACCATCGTGCGCAGGGTGTACTTGGTTTTCTTGAACCAGCTGACGACGGTGTTCACCGCGTTCTCGAGCTGAGCCGAACGCCATTTCTTCTCGAAGCCATCCATCTCGCGCAGCATGTCGTTGACCACCGCATCGGCCTGCGGCACCTTGATGTGGCGCTGGGCGTCGAGCAGCTGCACCGACGTGCTGTTCATCTTCTGCATCACCGGCCCGCCGAAGGTGACGATCTGGTTGACGTCGTCGATGAACTTCTTCGCGAGCCCGGGCGCGCCCTGGCGCAGGTCGTCGAGCTGCTTCTCGGTGAGGAGGCTGCGGAACTTGAAGGCAGCGTCTTCGGGTTTCGCGACGTCGACCTCATCTGCGGGCGCTTCGGCGATCGCTACCTCCAGCGGGCTGCCCTTCACCTCTTCGGCCTGGGTGTCGCCGGGCTCCATCAGCGCGGCGAAATCGACTGCTACGGTCTGTTCTTCTGACATCGATCTCTTCTCCTGGATGGGTCTATTCCTGGGCGCACGGTCGCGCTATTTTTCGCGATCGCGATACACGTCCGACAGCTTGGCCTCGTTGACGGTCTTGATGAGGGAATCGAGTGCGACTTGGAAGTCAAGGTCGCGAGACTCGTTGACCTGCCTGATGTTTTCCACGGCCTGCCTATCAACCGACTCGACCGCGCGACCGACCTCTTCCAGACGGGCTTCGGGGTTGCTCCAGAAGTGCGGGTTGGCGTGGATGTCGCCGTAGTAGTCATCGTCGAGCGCACCCAGCAGCTTGCTGAGGGTGTCCTTGTACTGCGCCTGCAACAGCCTGATCTGCTGGTCACTTCCCCGACGGCGCACCCGCACGAAGAGTTCGGCGACATGTCCCGACAACCCGGCGATACGAGGACCAATGTGGGGCAGCGTCGCCGCGCGCTCGTCGAGGCGCAAAATGGCCTGCCTCACGAACTGGCCGTCTTCCCCCTTGAGGGCCTCGGCCAACTCGCGCTCGAGTTCCCGCGATGAGGTCAGCGCTTTCCTGGCCTTACTGGCTCGACGCGTGAAGAACAGCCCCAAGGCTCCACCGACCACCGCAACGGCCAGGGCGGCGGCCACGAGCACGCCACCCAGACCCATCCCGTCGATGCCAGCACCCGACTCACCGTCGTCCGGCGGCACGAGGGTCTGCGCAATCCCCGCCACCGCGACCCCGCCGTCTGCCTGACCCTGTGAATACAGGGCCTCGGTGATGGCGGTGGCGTCTTGATTCGAGGCGACGGCGAAACGATCCGACGCGCGATCTTCGATCACGATCACTGTGTCGGCTTCGGTCGCGCTCAGCAGGCCAGATGCGAGAACGCTCGAGGGGAGGCTCTCGGCCTGATCGGGTTGCGGGATCACCACCACCTGCACCCCTGGCGGAAGGGCGTTTGCCAGATCGGAGGCGTTCGAGATGGTCGCGCCGTCGTACTGACAAACCGCCTGCGAGCCGCAGCTCTCAATGATCTGCTCGACCTCGGTGACCGCGACCGCCACCGTCGCGGGTGCCACCAAAGCGGCACCCACTCCGGCGAGCGCAATGACGCCCGAGGCCAGCAGAGTCTTGAGAGGTCGCACGCGGTCCGCCTAGAAGTTGTTCATGACCGACTGGAAGGTCTCCGTGATCTTTGCGGGATCTGTGGCGTCGAAAACCTGTCCCTCCGACGCTCGCGCCAGCTTCTCCAGGGAGTCGACATCCGCAGCGCTGGAGTAGGCGATCGCGAAGATGCGCACCGGCTTGTCGTTGCCGCCCTCCCGCTGGTCGGCATTGATCTTCTGGATGAGGGTGTCCAGCCGGTTCATCGAATCGGTGTCCTCGCCATCGGAGAGCACCACGATGGCATTGATCCGCCCACTGTCGGCGTGGCTCTTCATGTAGTCGTATGCCGCGGCGACGGCGTCGTAGAGCGGCGTGCCGCTGCGCCTGGCGTTGACGAGATCGGCGATGTCTCCCTGCAAGCCTTCCTTATCGCCTCCCAGCGCTCCGAAGGGACGCACGACTCCGATGCCGTTGACCGTCTGCCCGTCAATCTCGGAGGAGAGACCCGTGGTGAAGGCCCACACCCCGATCTCATCGGTGGGGCGGACGGCACCGAGAGTGGTGGTCGCGCCCTCGATGGCCCCGTCGAGACGGGTCTTGCCCTCGCCGATGTTCTCATCCATCGATCCTGAGATGTCGATGATCTGCAGGATCGCTGAAGGCTTGCGGATCTGAGCCCATTGATCGATGGCGGCCGAGACCACCTGGGGCTCCGGTTGAGGCAGGGTGACGCTCGGCTGGGCCGGGTCGATACCCACGTCGCTGTTCAAGTGTTCGCTCACGTCGACGCTGTCGTCGATGGGTCGGAAGCCGAACTCTGGCAGCACCTCTTGCGCTTCTTTCGTATGCAGGAATGCGACGAAAGCATCCGCCGCGGCCTTTTGCTCGGGGGTCACCCAGTCCGCATCCAGCGCCACCGCGGGGTTGTCGCTCCACATTGAGCCTTCGCTCGGATAGATCGCGATGAGCTTCTCGTCCGGCGGGGTGAGCACCTCGCCGGGCTGCACAGTGTGGGAATCGGGGTTGCCGATGTTGTAGTTGTAGAGCGAGGTTTCCTCGAGCGCGATCGCGCTGACATAAGAGGATCCGCCGCCTGAGGCCTTGTCGACGAGGTTCTGCAGCACCTTGCCGGTGGTGTCGCCGTAGTGGATTGCGCCCGACTCGAACACCCGGGAGAACTCTTCAGCCCCCGCCACATCGGCGGTGGTCAGATCCGCGGTCTTGCCCGACGCGGCATAGGCCTGCATCAACAGCATGGACAGGCCGGTGGTCGAACTGTTGGGATTGGTTTTGGCGATCTTGAACGATCCCCACAACGGCTTGTCGACCGAACCCCAGCCCTCAGGGTTCTCGATCAGATCGTGGATCCGCGAAATCGAGAGCGGCTCCTGCGGGTAGCCCAGCGCCTGGGCCATCGATTCCGGCATGCCGAAAACGACCGGCGTCTTGGCGAAGCTCTCGGCTCCCGCTACCACGTTGTCACCGGCGATGGAGGCGACGCGGTCGGTCCACACGGTTGAGGCCGGCGACCATACCGACGGTGCCGCGTCCGGGCCGAGTGCCCATTCCTTAGTGGAATTCGAGAGATATTCGGCAGCTTTCCCCGAGGCGACATTGATCGGATGGATGGTGGCGCACTCGTCCAGGCCATTGTGTTCGGCGGAATCTTCAAAACGCTCGCCGAGCTTCTCCATGAGATTGACCTTCTCGGAGGACGTGGCCACAACCACTGGAGTACAGTCTCCGCCTCCGAACACGATCTCGTCGCTTTCGTCGCCGCTTGCACAGCCCGCCAGCAACAACGCGGTGGCGCTCATGAGCGCCACCGGTGCTATCAACTTTCGTTTGACTACCCTGTTGACCACTGATGCGACCCTCTTTCCCCATATTGTCGGTGCCCCGATACGCCTGCGGGTTTCGGCAGTGAAGGATCGAGGATCTCGCAGAGGCCCTCGGTTCGATTTCCGAGACTACGCCATACGGAGCAGTTCAGGGAAGCATTTCGCAGTCCCCACGGCGGCGCTCCGGCAGGGTTACTTCCGGTTTCTCGATGCGAAACCGGCCGATACCCTTGGTCACCATGGCTATCAAGAAGACTCTTGCCGCCGCTGTCGCCGTCGTTTTCCTCGGCGCCTGCAGCCCGCAAGGCGATACCGACACCACGACGTCAGCCGATCCTGCGACGCAGACTCCGGTCACCTCGGAACCGGCCGCTCCAGAGACCACGGCGACGCCGACGGAAGGGCCGGCGGATGAGCAGGACGCTTCCGCCAGCCAGATCGGACCGGACGACCAACTGGTCGGCACCGATTCGACGCGACTGACATTCGGGGCGCCTAGCGACTGGACGGTCATCGAGGCTTCCCAATTCGAAGATCTCAGCGACGAGGACCTTCAGGCAGCCTCCGACGCCATGGGGATGACTCCCGAGCAGTTGAAGACGGCGATCGGGCAAGCCGAGATCCAGCTCTACGACCTCGATACGGCTGAGGACTTCGCCGACAACGCGAACCTCCTGCTCATCCCCGGCATCACGGAACTGCCCACCCTGGAGCAGATCGAGCAGGAATTCACCGCGATCCCCGGCACCGAGTCGATCAGCGCGTCGTCGGAAGAGACTCCGATCGGTCCCGCGACCCGCGCCGACTACACGCTGGACATCGGTGACTACAAGGTCGAAGGATCATCCCTTTTCGTCGCCGTCGACGATACGGTCGCCAATATCACCGTCAGCACGAAACAGGGTCGCGACGTGACGGCCGCAACTCGGATGGACAATCTGATCCCGACGCTCGGCTACCAGGCCCCGTAAGGTTCGCGGTTCTGCCGCTCAGGCCACCATCACTCGTCGATCTGGTCGTCTGTCACCCGTGATCCCGACTGCTCGGGACGGATCCAGGCGGCCAGATCGAAGCCTTGGCGCCTCGCCTCCGTAAGATATTCCTCCACGACCTCAGCCCCGATATGGGGGTTCCGAGCCAGCAGCCATAGGTTCTTGTGATCGGGCGTGCCGACGAGCGCGTAGCGATAATCGGGGTCGACCTTGAGCACCCAATAATCAGCCTGGGTGAACGGGATCCAACGCAGCGCGGCAGGTAGGAAGGTCACGCGCAACCGGCCAGCGTGCTCGTCGTCGGGGACGGCCTCGCCCAGCGCCTGCGTGGGCTCGCCGGCCTCGTCAATGCACCGGTTGTCGACGCGAACCTTGCCATCGTCTTGCAGGGAGTATTCGGCGGTGATGTCGCGCGCATCGTCGTCCTCGAACTTCAACGGCAGGCGGCCGATCTCGTACCAGAGGCCGAGGTAGCGCTCCAGGTTCAGCTCCGGTACCGAGGTGACCGCAGGCTTTTCGTTCGTCATGATCGTCCTTTCCGACGTGATCTCCCCACGCTACCCGGCCTGCTGACGGCAGACTGTGGATATGACCATCGCATCGCTGGACGAGGCCCGTCGCATCCTGATCCTGAGCGGGGCCGGCATCTCGACCTCCGCCGGGATCCCCGATTTCCGCGGCCCTCAAGGCCTCTGGACCAATGACCCGGACGCCGAGCGCGTCTCGACCCTCTCCTGGTACCTGGAGGACGAGGAGGTGCGCAAGGCGGCCTGGAAGCGTCGGGCACACCCCGCGGCGTGGTCGGCGCGCCCGACGCCCGGACACCTGGCGGTCGTCGAGTTGGAGAAGCAGGGCCGTCTCCGTGCGGTCGTCACGCAGAACACCGATGGGCTTCATCAGCTAGCGGGATCCACGCCTGGCCTGGTGCATGAGATCCACGGCTCGATGAGGCGATGGCGTTGCCAGAGCTGTCCCGCGACGGGCGCCATGGAGGAAATGCTGACGCGACTCGAGGTCGGCGATCCGGATCCGAAATGCCCCGAATGCGGCGGGATCGCCCGGGCAACGGTGATCTTGTTCGAAGAAGCGCTCGACGCGGCCGTGCTCCAGGCGTCGATCGATGCGGCACACGATTGCGACGCGATCGTCGCAGTAGGCACCTCGCTCGGGGTCTACCCCGTCGCCGGCCTCTTTCCCGAGGCGATGAACCAGGGCGCCTACGGGGTGATCGTCAATGCCAGTCCGACGCCCTACGACCGGATCGCCGATGAGGTGCACCGCGGGGACATCGACGACGTGCTGCCAGGACTGTTAGGCATTTAGATATCTAAAAGATTCCGCAGGTAGGTGGCACCCACCCGCGGGGCCTCTAAGAGACGAAGAAGTCCTTGATGCCGTCGAAGGTCATCTGCACCGCGACGATCACCAGGATCATGCCCATCAGCCGCTCGACGGCGATCAGTACGCGATCGCCCACCACCCGCTGGAGGAAGCCCGAAAAGTACAGGGCGATCGTGGTCAGCACCCAGGAGAACACGAGTCCGCCCAGGAACCAGGGCCAATCCGTCGGGCTCTGACTGACGAGCACGACGATCACCGCCAGCAGCGATGGGCCGGCCACGTAGGGCACGGCCAGCGGCACGATGAACGGCTCTTCGTGGAGGTCGGATTCCTTGAGATTGCGCTCGGGGGTGGGAAACACCATTCGGATCGCAATCAGCAGCAGGATGACGCCGCCGGCCGCGGTGAGCGCGCTGCGGTCGATATGCAGCAGCTCAAGCAGCCCCTGCCCCAGAAAGAGGAAGAGCACCATCAACGCCAACGCGATCAGGCATTCCCTCAGGATCACCCATTGGCGCCGCTCGGGGCGGGTGTGGCGCAGCGCCGATAGGAACAACGGCACGTTGCCCAGCGGGTCCATGACCAAGAGGAAGGTCAAGGCGGAAGACAGCATCACGTCCATCGATGCCGCTCCTCATGGGCTCTCTGCGTTAGCCCCGCAGGCCGCGGGCGAACCAGCGGTCGTCGTCGTATCGGCCCACCGTGAGCGGCAGCTCGAAGCACGCGCTCAGGTTTTCGTCAGTCAGGGTCTGCTCCAGCGGGCCGGCGGCCACGACCTTGGCATGGTTGAGCAGCAGGCAATGCGTGATGCCGGCGGGAATCTCCTCGACGTGATGGGTCACGAGCATGGAGGCCGGGGACTCCGGATCGAGGAAGAGCTCCGAAAGGGTAGCCACCAGCGACTCCCGACCCGCCAGATCCAGCCCGCTCGCGGGTTCGTCGAGGAGCAGGAGTTCGGGATCGGTCATGAGCGAACGCGCGATCTGCACCCGCTTGCGTTCACCTTCGCTCAGCGTGCCGAAGGTGCGTTCCGCGAACGACTCCATCCTCAGCTGGCGCAGCAACTCCTCCGCGCGCTGGATGTCATAAGGGTCGTACTCCTCGCGCCAGCGGCCGACGATGGCGTAAGCCGCGGACAAAACGATGTCGCGCACCTTCTCCCCACGCGGGATGCGTTCGGCCAGCGCCGATGAGGTGAGTCCAATGCGCGGACGCAGCTCGAACACGTCGACGGCGCCGACTACCTCGCCGAGCAGCCCCACCACGCCGGTGGTGGGGTGCATCTCCGCCGCGAGCAGCTGGAGCAGGGTGGTTTTTCCGGCCCCATTCGGGCCGATCATCACCCAGCGTTCGTTCTCGTTGATGGTGAGGTCGATATCGTCCAGGAGCAGGGCATTACCCCGCCTGATCGAGACTCCCGCTAACTCTGCGACGGCTGTCATGAAGCCAACCCTATCGGCCGGAGAGCGAGGCCCGGGGCGTTACGCGCCGGTGGAATGCAGGCCGCCGTCGACGTGAACCATCTCGCCGGTGGTGGCAGGGAACCAATCAGACAGAAGCGCGACGATCGCCTTCGCCGACGGCTTCGCATCGCTGGGATCCCACGAGAGAGGAGCGCGCTCTGCCCAGATGTCGTTGAACGAGGACGCACCGGGAATCGCCTTCTTCGCGACCGTATCGATGGGGCCGGCGGCCACCAGGTTGCAGCGGATGCCGTCGGGTCCGAGATAGCGGGCGAGGTACCGCGAGGTCGACTCGAGCGCGGCCTTGGCCACGCCCATCCAGTCGTAGGTGGGCCAGGAGACGCGGGCGTCGAAGGTGAGCCCGACGATGCTCGCCCCCTTGTTCAGCACTGGCTTGGCGGCCATCGTCAGCGACTGCAGAGAGTAGGCAGAGATGTGCAGCGCATTGGCCACCGACTCCCAGTCGGTTGACAAGAAGGCGCCGCCGAGAGCCTTCTCCGGGTCGGCGTAGGCGATGGAGTGCACGATGCCGTCGAGCCCGCCGTCGAAATGTTCGCCGAGCAGCGTCGGCAGCGCCGCCAAGTGCTCAGGATTGGTGACATCGATCTCAACGATCGGCGGCACGTTCTCCAGCCTCGATAGCGCGCGGGTGGCCGGCGCGACCGCCCGCCCCGCGGCCGAAACCACCACATTGGCACCTTCCTGCTGCGCGATCTCCACGGCCGCGTAGGCGATGGAGGTGCGCATGGTCACACCGGTGACCAGGATGTTCTTGCCTTCGAGAATGCCCATATCTTAAGTCCTTCGTCCCTTTGATCAGTGACCCATGCCCATGCCGCCGTCAACGGGCAGCACGGCGCCGGAGATGTACCCAGCCTGGTCGGAGGCCAGGTAGAGCGCGGCAGCGGAGATGTCGTCAGTCGAACCGAAACGCCCGGCCGGAATGCGCTTCTTGTAGTCGGCGACGAGGTCGTCGCCGAGCACCGCGGTCATATCCGTCTCGATGAAACCAGGCGCGACCACATTGCAGGTGACGTTGCGCACGCCCAGCTCTCGGGTGAGGCTGCGAGCCATACCCACCAGCGCCGCCTTGGACGACGAGTAGTTGATCTGCCCAGGCGAACCCAGCAAGGCCACCACCGAGGAGATCAGCACGATCCTGCCAAAGCGTCCCCGCATCATCGGGCGCGACGCACGCCGCACGACGCGGAACGTTCCGGTGAGGTTGGTATCGATGACGGTGTCCCAGTCTTCGTCGGACATCCGCATCAGCAGGGTGTCCTTCGTGACGCCTGCGTTCGCGATCAGGATTTCGACCGGCCCGAGTTCCTTCTCCACCGTCTCGAAAGCAGCATCGACCTGGCCCTGATCCGTGATGTCGCACACCACGCCCAGCACGCCGTCGGGAACACCGCCCGAACGATAGGTGGCCGCCACACGGTAGCCGGCATCGCGGAACGCCTCTGCGATCGCACGCCCGATGCCTTTGGAACCGCCGGTAACAAGTACAACTCTGCCTTCAGTCACGCAGGTCAACCTACCGCAGCCTCGGCCCAGGTTGCCGGAGGTTCGCTCACTCGCGAGTCACCTCCTCGCCGCGCTCCAACGATGCCGCGTAATCTCTGTGCGCAGTCGCCAAGAATTTCAACGATGAGGAAGCGGTCACATCATGCGCCAAGTTCTCGTGGACTACGGCAACGTCGTCTCTCTCCCCTTCTCCCCCGACTGTTTCGCGGAGATGGCGAGACTGGCGGGCCTGTCCGAGCAGGTACTGGAAGAGAGGTATTGGGAGCACCGGTTGGCATACGACCGGGGCGGCTCCGCCTACGACTACTGGAGCGCGATCGCCGGACCAGCCGTGGGCGAAGATCTCAGCCTGGTGAGCCAGCTCGAATCACTGGACACTCAGGGCTGGCTGCGCATCAATCCGGATGCCGTCGTGTGGTTGCAGAAGCTGATCGCACTGGGGCATCGCCCATGGTTGTTATCCAACGCCCCGCACCACCTGGCCGACGTCGTGGAGACCCTGCCCCTCGCGTCGCTCTTCGAGGGCATGATCTTCAGCGCCAGACTCGGCGTAGCGAAGCCCGAACGCGAGTGCTTCGCCGCAGCGTGGGACGCGATGGATGTCGCCCCCGAGGAGATCTTCTTCATCGATGATCGCGAGCGCAACATCGTCGCCGCTCGGGAGTACGGCATGACCGCCCAGCTTTTCACCGGCCACTTCCCCGACCTGGCCATAGAATGACGAGCACCAGTGAGCGTTCTGGTCATGGCGTCGGAGACTACAATACGAAGCCATGAGGGCTCTCACCTGGTTGCCCGGCATCGGCGTCGCCGTACTGACGCTGCTTACCACCGCTTACCTGTTGGGGTTCTTCGCGGGTGTCGCGAACCACGCCTGGATCTTCGGTGGCGCATTGGCTTTTCCAATCGTATGCGCCCTCCTCGGATTGGCTGCAGCCTCGTTCTTGCTGCTTCTCGTAGCGCTGGCGAAGGCGCTGCGCACACGCGCAAACATGATTTCCACAGCTTCTACGGCAGGCCTCTTTGGAATCAGCGTCCTCGTTCTCATCCTCTCGACCCCCTCTTTGGCACCCCTCGACGATCTGCCCAGCCGACAGGATGGTTCCGAACTCCGGGCGCTGGCATGGAACGTTCATCAGGAGGATGTCTCTGCCGATGACTTGGTCGATCTCATGGGACGAACCGACGCCGATGTCGTGGTGTTCGCGGAACTGTACTCAGGCGGCGATGAAGCACGGTTCCCGGGAGGTCGTTATCCGGAGGGATATCAGCTCGTCGACGGCCATTCGATCGCCGTGACACTGTTCGTCTCGGAACATCTCGGCGAGTACCGGCTGGTGGCGGCCGACGACGACAGCGGCGCCTATACCGGCATCGTCGCCGAACCCGTCGACTCGGAGTCGACGTCACCAAAGATCGTCGCGGTACACACCACCCGCATGGCCCTGAACCCCGACATCGGCGCCCGACCATGGCAGCACGGCATGGGCTGGATCTCCCAGCATTGCGCCGACCCCAACACGATCGCCCTGGGCGACTTCAACGCTGGTCCCGCCAACTTCACCGACGACCGGCTCGGCGAATGTCGACTGCACTCGCTGGGCACCTCAGCCCCGACCTGGCCGTCGACGGTTCCCGTCGCACTGGGAGCGACGATCGACCACATCCTCGCCACCCCGGACTGGACGCCGACCTACGCACGAACCCTTGACATCCCCACCTCGGGAACCGACCACCGCCCGGTCTTCTCGGTCCTGACCCGCTAGCACGAGGAGGTTCGGCAGCATGGTGACCAACAAACTCTTCGCCGACTACGAGCCTCAGGCCGACGCTCGGACGACGGCCTCACCCGGATTGATCCGCTGTCTCCCCCAACCGTCACCGCGTGTGCCGCACTGGCCGCTGCGCGCGAAGGCGACCCGATCGAGCGCTGGCTCCCCGTCTTCGAGCGGAGGGCGGCAGCCGATCCGGTGACAACCTTCGCGGCTCGCGTCGACCGACACTTTGCCGGCTATGCGTCCATGCACTGCCTCTCTCCTGGGAAGGACGGAGGGAAGGCGCCGGACGGCTGGTACCTCACCGGCCTCGTCATCGCTCCCGAGTGGCGACGTCACGGCATCGGCGCGGCGCTCACACGGCACCGTCTGAAGGTCCTCGCCGAGATCACGTCTGAGGTCTACTACTTTGCCAACGCCCTCAACCAACCGACCATCGACCTGCACGCGAAGCTCGGCTTCCAAGAGCTGACAACGGACTTCCAAGTCCCGGGCGTCATCTTCAGCGGCGGCACCGGTCACCTCTTCAGACTGGCGCTCTAGCATCTGGCACACATTGACGAGGTTGCATGAGTCGCTATTCCGACGGAACCAACCGCGCTTTTGAGGGCGAGGTGACCCTCGCTCCCTGGACTCAGTATCCCGGCGCCGGTTATCCACAGCACGGCGGTTTCTTCTGGCGATAGTCAGCCCCCTCACCAAGACTTAGCATCATGACCTCGCCATCACACACCGAACCGCCAACCGTCTATGTTGAAATAGACACGACTGTCTATTGCATGGTTGAGATAGAATCATGATGAAACGAAGCGCGGTCCTGGCAAGGCTCCGAAGAGCAGCGAAGGCGAAGGGCCTCGAGTTCACGATCATCGAGCTGAGTCGGCACAGCGCTGTTCGCATCGGATCGACGACGAGGACGCTCGGCAGACACAGCGAAGTCGACGATCTGACGGCGAGCAAGTTCTTCGATCAGTTCGCGAACGAGCTCGGAGGAAAGGGGTGGTGGCGATGAGTCAAGTGTTCGTCGTGAGAGCGGAACGTGGAAGCCACGTCTGGGTGCTTGAATCGGATAACGGCGCCGTGAGCCAGGTACGACGGCTGGATCAGGCCGTCGATGAGATGCGAGACGCCGTGGCCTACCTCGCCGGGTTACCGGTCGATGAAGTAGAGATCGAGCTACAGCCCGTCCTTCCCCCTTCATACCAGCAGGCCATGGATCGGGCCGCGCAGCTGCGGGACGCAGCCGCGCGAGCCCAACACGAGGCGGCGGCGGAGTCGCGTCGAGCCGCCTCGGCGTTGGTTGAGGCCGGCCTCTCGATGCGCGACGCCGCGCACGTCATGGGCATCTCGCATCAACGAGTAGCGCAACTGGTGAAGGGCGCAGCCTGATCCCTCGAAAGCCACGTTTCTTGTTCCAGTAGGAGATGCTCCACCTCAGATGGTGGAACATCTCTCACTGGAGCAACCAAACGGCTTCGGCCTACTGCTCCGCCCAAGGATTGACGTCGTCGACGCCCGTCTTGCGGAGGTCAGGCTCGTTGCGGGTGGCGACCACCAGCGCGGCATCCTCATGACCGCGGAAATCGCTCAGTTGTGGAGCAGAAGCTGGAACATCCGATGATCCTGCCATCGGCCGTTGATCTTCAGGTACTTCGGCGCAAGGCCGAACTGCTCGAAACCGTTGGCCAGCAGAACCCTTTGCGAGGCGACGTTGTGCACCAGAGTCCCTGCCTCGATCCGATGCAGGCCAAGCTCATCGCGAACGATTGCGACGGTGGCCGCCACCGCTTTCTTCATAAGCCCTTGGCCTTCGAAACCTGCCGCGATCCAGTAGCCAAGGTGACAGTTCTGAAAGGCCCCGCGGACGATGGGTTGATATTCACCCTCCCACGATGCGGGTGCCGGAGGTGAGAACCAGTGGCAAAGAGAGGCCGTCGGAATGGGCACTGAGCGCGTTCGTGACGATGGCGACCTGCCCCGCCTCGGTGTAGAAGACGTCATCTCGGTCGGGTTCCCAGGGTGCAGATGTTCCCTGTTGCGGCAACGTAGGACGCAGCCAGCTCGGGTGCGTCGTCGGCCCGAAGCACGCGCAGACTGACATCGTCGGTCGGCGGAATCTGGACGGGAACATGGCCCCACCCAGTGCGAATGGGCGTAGATTGGGGGCATGGCTTCGAGGGCTGCGCATGCTGAGGCGGTGGTGATCACCACCGCCCCTAAGTCGGGCACGCTGGACGTGGAGACGCGGCAGCGCCGGTACCTGATCACCATGGCCGTACGCACCGCCGGCTTCCTGGCGTTCCTGGTGGTTCCCGGGTGGTGGAAGCTGGTTGCGCGGGCCGCGGCCGCGCTCCTGCCCGTCGTGGCAGTGTTGTTGGCCAACAACTCGGATCATCGACCGCCGCCTGTCGTCGCACCGGAAGATACGACGGAGCGCCTCGCGCTGCCCCTGGAGAGGTGCTGCGCGGCACCGTGGAGGATGAGGAATGAAGAAACTGATCCTGCGTTGGGTCGGTCTGGTCATTGCGGTGGCGGTCCTGGGGGTCGTCTTCGTCCAGCTCGGCGAATGGCAGCTCCGCCGACTGGACGAGCGCCGGGAGTCCAACGCCATCGTGGTTGCTCACCAGGGGCAGGAGCCGCGACCCTACCAGGAGGTCTTCACCGACCCGATCGAGGACGACGATCAGTGGCAGCGCGTCGTGGTGCACGGCACTTACACCGGCGACCAGTACCAGGTGCGCTATCGCAACCAGGACGGAGCCGGCATCGAAGTGGTGGCGGTGATGCGCACCGCTGAAGACGATCTGCTCCTCATCGACCGGGGTTTCATTCGCCGACAAAGCGGCCAGCCCGATCCCGAGGTCTTGCCTCCGGTTCCGTCGGGTGAGGTCGAGGTGATCGGTTATGTGAGACGCAGCGAGAACGGCAAGCCCGAGGCCACGAATCCGCATGATCACAAGGTGCGTCTGATCAACGCGGAGGCGATCAGCGCCTCGCTGGGACAGCCTCTTCTTGACGGCTATGTGTCTCTGATCGAATCGGTCCCCACCGAACCGGAGGAGTTAGAGCCGCTTCCCCCACCCGAGCTGGACGAGGGCCCCCACCTGATGTACGCGCTGCAATGGTTCGCGTTCTCCGCCATCGCGATCGGCGGCGTGATCATCCTGATTCGCGCCGATCTGCGCGACCGGAAGAAGGCCCAGCAGAGGGCGGCCGCGAAGGCCGAAGCCGAAGCCTCCCAGGCAGAAGCACCGGCAGATGCCGCCCACTGACGCGCTACGCACGTGGGCACCCACGTTGCGCTGCCCCCATTGCGCGGGCGCTACTCACCTCGACGGCAACGCTCTTGTCTGTGGACGCCGTCACAGCTTCGACATCGCGCGCCAGGGTTATGTGAATCTGATGACCCGTGCGGCCCCTGCGAATGCCGACACCGCCGCCATGCTGCGGGCCCGCGCAGACTTCCTGAACGCCGGCCACTATCTCCCCATCGCGGACGCCATCGCCGCGGTCGCGAGCGACGCTGAGCGCATCCTGGAGACAGGCGCCGGGACGGGCTACTACCTCGCGCAGGCGGTGGGACACCATGCCTGGGGGCTGGCCGCGGACGTTTCGCCTGCCGCCGCGAAACTCGCAGCACGGACCCACCCGCGAGTGGCCAGCATCGTCGCCGATACCTGGGCTGGCCTCCCGGTCGCCGACGGCGCCTTCGACGCGTTGCTGTGCATCTTCGCCCCGAGAAACCCCGCGGAGTTCACTCGCGTTCTCGGCCCCGGCGGACGACTCGTGATCGTTGTTCCCACCGCACGGCATCTGGCCGAGCTCCGCGACGAGTACGGCCTGCTGGGTGTGCCGAACGACAAGTCCGCCGCGGTCACGCAGGCGTTCGACGGCTGGGACGCCAGGATCGACCGCGTCGAAACCGAGTTAGCCCTCGCGGCGCACGAGGTGGCCCAGCTGATCGCCATGGGGCCTAACGCGTTTCATGGCGTGCCCGAGAAGACAAGTTCCGCCCGAACCCACCTCTCCGTCGACGTGATAACCCTCATCCGCCGATCCTGACCTGTCCGCGCCGCGTCGGGCTTAATGTGATCCCATGACAGCCGGCGATCGATGGGGGTACGGGCTCGGCACGCTCGGGCGCGACATGCTCGCGGCACTGGTTTCGACCTATCTGATGTTCTACCTGACGGACGTGCTGTTGATTTCCGGCCGCGAACTGCTGGTGTTCACCGGGGTCATCGTGTTCATGCGCTTCTTCGACGCCATCAACGATCCGGTGATGGGCGTGATCGTCGACAACACCAAGACCAGGTGGGGCAAGTTCAAGCCGTGGATCGCGATCGGAGCGATCGCCTGGGCGGTGGCGGGCGTGCTGATGTTCACCGACTGGGGCGTGCGCGGCTGGGCCTTCGTCGTGGTGTTCACGGTGACCTACATCGCCTTCGAGATCAGCTACACGATCAACGACATCGCCTACTGGGGCATGCTGCCCTCCCTCACCCGGGATCAGCGCCAGCGCGAAAAGGTGGGTGCCGTGGCGCGGATCTGCGCCAACATCGGCCTGTTCTCGGTTGTTGTCGGTATCGTCCCGCTGACCGCCTGGATGGGTAGCGCTCTCGGTTCGACGCAGAAGGCGTGGTTCGTGCTGGCCATCACCGTCGCGGTGCTGATGCTCGCCTTCCAGTCGCTGACGCTGCTGTTCGCGCGCGAACGAATATCCACCTCCGACGAGGCCACCCCGCTGCACGAGTTGTTCCGGGTGATCTTCCGCAACGATCAACTGCTGTGGGTGACGCTGGGCATGGTGTTGTTCATGACGGGCTACATCACCACCACCTCGCTCGGCCTGTACTACTTCAAATATGTCTACGGCCACGAGGGCGTATACACCGTCTTCGCGCTCATCCTGGGGGTGACGCAGCTGGTCGCCCTCGCGATCCTGCCGGCCGTGTCCAAGCTGCTTTCCCGACGTGGGCTGCACCTCATAGCGACGGTTATGATCGCTCTCGGTTACCTGGTGTTCTGGTTCTCCGGGATCACCCCAGCCCTGGTGGCGATCGCAGGTGTGCTGCTGTTCGCGGGACAGGCGGCGATCCAGTTGCTGCTGGTGATGTTCATCGCCGACAGCGTGGAGTACGGCGAGTGGAAGCTGGGGCGGCGCAACGAATCGATCACCTTCTCTTTGCAGCCCTTCGTCTACAAGTCGTCGAGTGCCCTTGCGAGCGGTTTGGTGGGCATCACGCTGGTGCTCTCCGGCGTGGATGTCGCCGCCTCCGCCGCCGACATGACGCCGTCGGGCACGACGATCGTGAAGGTCGCCATGATGGTCATTCCGGCGGCGCTCGCACTGGCCAGCTGGGCCATCCTGCGTGCCACCTACAGACTCGACGAAACCACCTACGCCCGTATCACGGCTGAGCTGGAAGCGAGGCATCACCCGTGACCGTGACGAAGAGCAGCCGATTCCGCGATCTCTACGCCACGCCCCTCGGGCGCGACATCGTCGACAAGATCCTGCTTCAGAGTGGTACCCCACGCTCACTGATCCGAGTTGCCGGGCCCTTGACGCTCTCCCGCCTGGAAGCGCTGGCCGAGCGTTTCACGGGTCCCGGCCTCGTGGATGCGTTGCTCACGCTGGTCAACCAGCACGCCGGTCCAGCACCGGATGGTGACGAAGAAGACGCTTGGTGGCGCGAGGCTGTGTTCTATCAGATCTATCCCCGTTCCTTCCAAGACGCCAACGGCGACGGCATCGGGGATCTTCGCGGCATCATCTCGCGCCTCGACTACCTCGCCGACCTGGGCGTCGACTGCCTGTGGCTCTCCCCCATCTTCGCCTCGCCCAACCAGGACATGGGCTACGACATCAGCGACTATCGCGACGTCATGACCGAGATGGGTACCTTGGCCGACGCGGACGAGCTGATCGCCGGCTGCCACGATCGCGGCATGCGGATCATCCTCGATCTGGTGGTCAATCACACCTCCGCCCAGCACGAATGGTTCCAGAAGGCGATCGCCGATCCCGACGGCCCTTATGGCGATTACTACTTCCTGCGCGAGGGCTACCCCGAGACGCCGCCCAACAACTGGACCTCATTCTTCTCCGGGCCCGCCTGGCGCTGGATCCCCGAGGCCGAGCGCTGGGCGCTGCACCTTTTCGCGGATCACCAGATGGACCTCAACTGGGCCAACCCCGCGGTGCGCGGCGAAGTGGCCGACATCGTGGGTTGGTGGCTGGACCGGGGCGTCGACGGGTTCCGGCTCGACGTGATCAACTACATCTCCAAGGCCGACGGCCTGCCAGACGGAAACCCCTTCGTCGGGGAATTGATGGAGTTCACCGGAGTCGAGCACTATTTCTACGGCCCCCGGCTCGACGAGCATCTCCGTGAACTGCGGCGAGAGGGTTTCACCCGGCCGGACGGCAGCGTGGCGGTGATGGTCGGCGAGACCCCTGGGATCGGCATCGAGGGCTCCCGCCTGCTCAGCAACGCGGGGCGCGGTGAGCTCGACCTGGTGTTCAACTTCGACGTACTCGATATGCCCGGACGCACACGCTGGCACGACTACGCCTACGACCTCAATTACCTCAAACGGTTCTGGCTGGGCTGGCAGGAACGCCTGCACCCTGGCGACGGAATCGCCCTGTTCTTGGACAACCACGACAATCCCCGGATGCTGAGCAAGGTGGCCCACGGCGCGGAGAAGGACCCGGTGGCACGGACGGCCATCGCGAAGTTGCTGGCCACGCTGCAGCTCACCATGCGCGGCACGCCCTTCCTCTTCCAGGGCCAAGAGCTGGCCGCCGTCAACCAGGATTTCGAGGGCATCGCCGACCTACGCGATGTCGAATCGCTGAACCGCTATCGCGAGCTGCTCGAAAGCGGCAAGGCCACAGAGCAGGCATGGGCAGAGATCCTCGCGGGCTCCCGCGACCATGCTCGGGTGCCCCTGCGGTGGGACGCCGATGCTGAGTTCGGCGGCGAGCCGTGGCTACCGGGCAAGGACGACGCACCGGGCTTCACCGCGGCGGAGCAGCGTGCCGCCCGGGACTCCGTCTGGCACTGGCACCGGAATCTCATCGCCCTGCGCCGGGCTCACCCCGCACTCCGAAAGGGCGACTTCCGCGCTATCCACCCCGACCGTCGCGACTACCTGGGCTACGTGCGGGAACTCGACGGGGAGGCCTGGCTGATCGAGGCCAACCTGTCGGCCAAGCCCCACCGACGCCCCCGGCATGGCCTCATCACCGATCCCGTCCTTGGCCCCACGCCCGGTCGCGTCATGCGGCCGTGGGAATCCACCGTCGGTCGCCTCATCCGCTGACGGTTCTACCGGTTCACACGAACTCTTCGAGGCTCGTTCCTCGCACCTCAGGGACCACCCTTCGAGACGCTCGTTCCTCGCTCCTCAGCTTCCGGGCTGCTTCGCCGCCACCGTGGGGCAGGAAAGTGAGACATCAGGACCCAATCACCGGTCCCTGATGCGAAAGTGAGCGTGGGTAAACCCATGGCCCGGTCCCTGATGCGAAAGTATCTGTGGGTTCCTGTATTCAGGTCCCTGAGGTGCGACGAAGGAGCCTCGAAGGGCGTTAAACGTAAGCGTGGGCACGGACTCGGCCAAAGCCCTAGTTAACGCCCTTCGAGGCTCCTCGCAGAGCTCGTCACACCTCAGGGACCTGAAAAAGGGTTCCTCCGCTCACTTTCCTGCCCCATGGTGGCCGGAACCGGCCAGGAGGCTGAGGTGCGAGCGAAGCAGCCCAGAAGCTGAGGGCGAAGGGAGGCTGCCTACAGACCCAGGAAAGCGCGGAACTCGTCGCAGCAGCGCTCGGCGCGTTCCTGGTCGGGGAGTTCGCAGAAGATGCGCAGCAGCGGCTCGGTCCCGGAGAAGCGGGCGATGATCCAACCTTCTTCGAAGTAGACCTTGCACCCGTCGGCATAGGAGGTGCGCACCACGGTCTCGCTGAACTCCGGCAGCAGCTTATCCTCCATCAGCGTCTTCAAGATCTCGGGCTTGCGCTCGGGATCGAAGGCAAAATCGGTCTCCGCCATGTAGTGCGGCGGGAACTGCCCAGTGATCTCGTCATAGATCTCGCTCATCGATTTGCCGACCACCGCGATCATCTCCACCAGCAGAGCAGCGGCGTAGATGCCGTCCTTGCCGGAGATGTGGCCGCGCACCGTCAGGCCGCCCGAGGACTCGCCGCCGATGATGGCGTCGGTCTCCAGCATCTTGCCAGAGACCCACTTGAACCCGACGGGCACCTCGTAGCAGGTCTCGCCGAACATCTCGGCCACGTCGTCGAGCAGCGACGTGGTGGCCACGTTGCGCACGACGGGGCCCTTCCAGCCCTTGTACTTGAGCAAGTAGTAGTACAGGATCACCAGCAACTGGTTGGGGTGGAGGAAGTTGCCCTTGTCGTCGATGACGCCGATCCGGTCGGCGTCGCCGTCAGTGGCGATGCCCAGGTCGCAAGCGTTGTCGACGACGTAGCGCTTCAGCGTGCCCAGGGTCGCGCTGGTGGGCGACGGGAGCCGCCCGCCGAACAGCGTGTCACGACGGTCGTGGATCACATCCACTTCGGCGCGGGCCGTCATCAAGATTGTTTGCAGCGAGGTGCGCGACACACCGAACATGGGATCGAGGGCGATCTTCAGCCCCGCGTCGCGAATGGCCTTCATGTCCACCTGATCGATGATGGAGTCGATGTAGCCGTTGAACGGGTTGATCTCCTCGACGAGGCCGCGCTCGACCGCTTTGGGGTAGGGAACCAGCCCGATACCCGCCTCCGGTTCGCCATCCAGGGCCTCCATCCGAGCCTCGATATCGGCGGTGACCTCCTCGTCGGCGTCCTTACCGCCGGCGGTGAACACCTTGATGCCGTTGTAGAGCGCGGGGTTGTGCGACGCGGTGATCGCCATGCCGTAGGGCAGGTCCTGATCCTTCACCGTCCACATGATCAAGGGCGTAGGCGCCTGCTCCAGGCTGATCACCTGGCATGCCACGCCCTCGCCCGCGAAGACCTCGGCAGCCCAATGCGCGGCCACATCAGACAGGAAGCGACGGTCGTAGCCGATCACCAGCCCCTGCTCAGCCACTCCCTCGTCTTTGATCCGCCGCGCGAGCGCCCCGGCTAGCAGCCGAACGTTGGCGCGAGTGAACTCGTCTCCGATGATCGCGCGCCATCCGCCTGTGCCGAAGCTGATCCTTGCCATCCGTTTTCCTCCCTAGAAGACTCCTTTCCAGATTAGTGAGGAGCCTTGCCAGAGCCGATATCAAGAGGCGAAACACGCAACGAAACTACGCGAGTGCGACGAGCTCCGCGTAGTCGTCGGACCAGAGATCCTCGACCCCATCAGGCAGCACGAGCACTTTGTCGGGCTGCAGAGCCTCGACGGCACCCGGATCGTGCGTGACCAGGATGACGGCGCCCGCATAGGTGCGAATCGCATTCAGTACCTCGCCGCGCGAAGCCGGATCGAGGTTGTTGGTGGGCTCGTCGAGGAGCAGCACATTAGCCGCCGAGACGACGAGCATGGCCAATGCCAGCCGCGTCTTCTCGCCACCCGACAGCACACCCGCAGGCTTGTCCACATCGTCGCCGGTGAACAGGAACGAACCCAGCACCTTGCGTGCCTCGGTCTGATTCAGGTTGGGCGCGGCCGAGACCATGTTGCTCAGAACGCTGGCGTCTACGTCGAGGGTCTCGTGCTCCTGCGCGTAATAGCCCAGCTTGGCGCCATGACCGTGGTTCACCCGCCCAGTGGTGGGCTCTTCGATGCCGGCCAGGATGCGCAGCATGGTGGTCTTGCCCGCGCCGTTGAGCCCGAGGATCACCACCTTGGTGCCCTTGTCGATGGCAAGATCGACGGCGGTGAACACCTCCAACGAGCCATACACCTTGCTCAGGTCCTCGCCCGTGAGCGGGGTCTTGCCACAGGGCGCCGGATCCGGAAAGCGGATCTTGGCCACCTGATCGACGGTACGCTCCCCCTCGACGCTGGCCAGCAGGCGCTCGGCACGCTTGGCCATGTTCTGGGCGGCGACGGCCTTGGTGGCCTTGGCCCGCATCTTGTCGGCCTGGGCCATCAGCTGGGAGGCCTTGCGTTCGGCGTTGGCCAACTCGCGCTTGCGGCGCTTCTCGTCGGTCTCGCGCTGCAGCAGGTAGCGCTTCCAGTTCATGGCGTACTGGTCCAGCGCGGCGCGGTTGGCGTCGAGATGGAACACCTTGGTGACCACCGCATCGAGCAGCTCGACGTCGTGGCTGATCACCACCAGCCCGCCCGGGAAGGACTGGAGATAGCCGCGCAGCCAGATCACCGAATCGGCGTCCAGGTGGTTGGTGGGCTCGTCGAGCAGCAGGGTATCCGCGGCGGAGAACAGGATCCGGGCCAGCTCGATGCGGCGACGCTGGCCGCCCGACAACGTCTTGAGCGGCTGGTTCAGCACCCGGTCGGGCAGCCCGAGGTTCGCGGTGATCCGCGCGGCCTCCGACTCCGCCGCGTACCCGCCAGCGGCATGCAGGGCGTTCTCGGCGCGGGTGTAGGCGGCCATCGCCTCCTCACGCTGCGAGCCGATCCCTTCGGCCATCGCGATCTCGGCGCGACGCAGCCGCTTCAGCACCTCGTCGAGGCCACGCGCCCCCAGCACCCGATCGCGGGCCAGCTGCTCGGGGTCGCCGGAGCGGGGATCTTGGGGCAGGTAGCCGAGTGTGCCGGAGCGCGTCACGGCGCCGGCGGCAGGCATGCCCTCGCCGGAGAGAATCCGGGTGAGCGTGGTCTTTCCCGCGCCGTTTCGACCCACCAGACCGATCCGGTCTCCCTTGTTGATGATGAACGACGTAGGCTCCAGCAACAGCCGGGCGCCCGCCCTTACCTCAACCTCTTTGACCTGCAACACGCTGACCGACTTTACACGCCCGCAGAAGCTCCCCTGCCCCTCGTATGTACGCGTACGTTGGCCACGGCATCGACGACGAACAACGCAATCGCTAACCACACGAAGCCGAAGCCCAGCCAGCGGCTGAAGGGCATGGGTTCGTTGAAGACCAGCCACCCCAGAAGAAACTGCCCGATCGGCGCGATGTACTGCAGCATGCCGAGCGTGACCATCGAGACCTCACGCGCAGCCACCGCGAACAGCAGCAGCGGAATGGCGGTGACCACGCCGGTGGTGGTCAGCAGCGCACCGTATCCCGCGGAGAGGCCAAAGGTGGACTGCCCCACCACAGCCAGATAGATCACATAACCCAGCGCGATGGGCGTCACCGTGGCGGTCTCGAAGGCCAGACCCGGCACCGGAGCAACCGAAGCGCCGGCCAGCTTCTTCACCAGCGAGTAGGTGCCAAAGGAAAAAGCCAGAGTCAGCGCGATGTAGGGGAACTGGCCGAAACCGACGAGCAGCACCACGACGGCCACGACCCCCGAGGCCATCGCTGCCCACTGCAAGGGGCGAAGCCGTTCCTTCAGCACGAGCACGCCCATGGCGGTGACGGCGAGGGGGTTGATGAAGTAGCCCAGCGCCGCATCAAGGGTGCGACCTGTGTTGACCCCGTAGACGTAGGTGCCCCAGTTGGCGAAGATCAGCACCCCAGCTACGGCCAGGCCCAGGGCAAGCTTTCGGTTGGCGAGGATCTCGCGCAACTGCCCGAGTTTGCGCGTGGCCGCCAGGATCAGCAGGCACACCCCCAACGACCAGATGGCGCGATGGGCCACGACCTCCAACGCACCGGAACGGGCGAAAAGCGCGAAGTACAGCGGGAACAGGCCCCAGAGAATGTAGGCCGCGAACCCGTTGACCAGGCCTTTGCGTTGCTGCACCACACGAGGCTATGCCCGATCTCGCATGGTGGCCAATCCTCGCGTCACTCAAGAGGCCAGACGGGGCCGGGGTTCGCCCCGACGGCGGTAGCTCGCGATTCAGGGCACGTTCAGGAACGCGAGGCGTTCGATGATCGCGTCGATCATGCGTGTCTGGATGCCGGAGTTAAGTGACGGCGGAAGGTCGTTCAGCACGGATGCAACGGCGTCCGGCAGCTCCTGACGGTAAGACCTCGCCGTGGCAATCAAGAAGTCCTCGTCCACACCCACGTCAGCTGCCAACTGGCTGAATCGCCCCAGGTCGACCTTCCTGAGGCGGTATTCGCCACCGAACTTCATCGCCAGGCGTCCCTCGAAGTGGAGGTCGCGAGCGGGGAGGAAGAAAGCTGCCGAGACGAGGTCGTAGAACGGTGCCAGCGCGACGCGCGTGCCGAGATGCAGCAAGGCGTAGTTCTTGGCATGGGCGTCGGTACCGGCCACGATCCAGTTGAAGATCTGCATGCGCGCAAAGTCGTTCACGCCGCGCGCCCGATCGCGCACGTCGAGAACCGCACGCAGTAGCTCGACGACGGTTCGAACGGAAGGCCCTCCGTCAGACTGATACGTCATCGTCCGCCAGACCCCCAGCGCCTGGCACAGATCCTCCTGATGCAGCCTGCGAACCTCATCTCCTTCAGCCAGGCGGTCGAACCGCGTCGTCACAAGGACGTGCTCATCCTCGAAACCGACATAGTCCACGGGCGGCAGCCAAGTCCCATCCGAAGCTTGCGCCAGCGCGCACGCACGTCGTCATTGTCGGGCAGCAGATTGTCCAGCCAGGGCATCACCACATCGGGGTCATGGTGCTCACCGGCCCTTGGCATGGAGATAGACAGAGACGTCACAGACGAACCTTCGAGGTACTGAAACCCCACGCGGTCGTCTCTGCCGCGAGTCAACCGACCGGTGAGAAGACCGTCCAGGTAGACGTCCAGAGACTCGGTCATGGACGGAAAACCGGAACCGCATTGAGGATCGCCTGGGACTCATCGGCTCGCGTCTCAAGGAGCACGTCCACGCATCGCAGCGCATCGATGACCAATCCCAGCCGTGCGGTCGGCGCCCCCGCCTCGACGCTCGCCACCCACTGCCGCGTGACACCGAGCATGGCCGCCAACTGCTGCTGACTCATTCCCTTGTCAACACGTGCGCGACGCAGCACCGCGCCGATGTCCTCCGCACGTGCGATCTCCATTTCCGGCCTCCGATGTCACCCGGCGCTAGCAATCAGGTCGATGTTAGCTACAGATAACATTAGCCTACGTGTTAGCTCTAGTTAACATCCTGCCATCCGAAGATACTGGAGAAGGTCAATCCAGCGTGGCGAGGAAGCCGAGCAGGGCACCTTCCCATTCGGCCTGATGCGACACGTTCGCGCCGTGCGGGCCGCCCTCGATCACGTGCACCTGTGCATCGGGCACGAACTCGGTGATCCTGGCAGTCGACTTGGCATGCGGCACGTTCTGGTCGCCATCGCCATGGATGGCGAGCAGCGGAACGTCGATCGCCTTGCAGTCTTCGCGCAGATCGGTGGCCCACGCCAGAATGCAGGCGACGGCGGCATCCTGATCGCACTGCAGCGCGATGCGCAAAGCGGCCCGACGGGTGGCCTCATCGACGGTGAGCCCGTCGTTGTTGCTGAAGAACCAGGTGATGAACTGGTCGAGGAAGCCGAACTTGTCGTGGGCGCACGCATCTGCCATGCCCTCGAATCCCGACATCGGCATGGCGCCGTCGGGGTTGTCGTCGCGGATGCAGAGGGCAGGGCAGATCGAACCGGACAGCACCGCGCCGGCCAGGCGATCGGTGCCGTAGGTGGAGCAGTAGCGCGCCACTTCGCCGCCACCCATGGAGAACCCCAGGATCACGGCGTCTCGGAGGTCGAGGGTGGTCATCAGGTCGTTGAGATCCGAGGCCAGCGTGTCGTACTCGTACCCGCCCTTCGGCTTCTCGGATTGGCCGAACCCTCGCCGGTCGTAGGTGATGACGCGGTGCCCGGCATCGACCAGGGCCTTCCTGTTTCCGGCGAAGGCTTCTCCGGATAATGGCCAGCCGTGAATCAGCACTATCGCGCGGCCGTCTCCTCCGGAGTCGGTGTAGTGCAGCATGATCGGCTTGTCACCGGTGGTGGTCAACGTCGGCATGGCAACCTCCTACTCGCGTCTTTCCCCAATTTAGTCGCCCTCACGCCTCCGGAGGGCCTAAACCACAAGAAGGTTCGTGTTCGCGGTTGTTCCACGAACACGAACCTTCTCAGAAGTGAATTTCAGAGGTTGTAACCGATGGCGCGCAACTGCTCGCGGCCGTCCTCGGTGATCATCTCCAGCGTCCACGGCGGCAGCCAGACCCAGTTGATCGTGACCGATTCGACCAAGCCGTCGAGCACATACTTGGTGTCGTACTCGATCTTGTCGGTGAGCGGACAGGTGGGCGAGGTGAGGGTCATGTCGATGATGGCATTGCCCGCCTCGTCGACGTTGACGCCATAGACCAAGCCGAGGTCGACGACGTTGACCATCAACTCGGGATCGACGACATCCTTCATGGCCTCCAGCACCTCGTCCTCGGTGGGGAGCTGGCTGGGGGCATCGACGTCGGGCAACTCGTCCTTGACGAGATCGCTGGGTCGGGTTTCAGGGGTGTACATCTCAAGACTCCTTGGCGGTTGCTTGCAGGGCGGCGTCGCGCACGGCGGACCACCCTAAGAGGGCACACTTTACGCGTGCCGGGAATTTGGAGACCCCGGCGAAGGCGATCGCGTCTTCGAAAACGTCCTCGTCGGGCTCGATGCGGCCTTGGGACTGCATCATCTCCAGAAACTGATCGTGCAGATCGAGAGCGTGCGCGACGCTGCCACCGATCAGCAGATCGGTCATCACGGAGGTCGAGGCCTGCGAGATCGAGCACCCCTCGGCATCGTAGGAGACATCGCGGATCGCATCGCCGTCGAGGGTGATGCGCAGCGTCAACTCGTCGCCGCACGACGGATTGACGTGATGCACCTCCGTGTCGAACGGCTCGCGCAGTCCGCTGTGATGCTTCTCACGGTAATGATCCAGGATGATCGTTTGGTACAGCTCGTCGATATTCATCGGTCTCCGGAATCTCTCAGAAGCGCGGCGCGAAATAGTTGCGGGTGAACACGAGTGCATCCGCGAGCGCGTCGATCTCCGCTTCCGTGGTGTAAAGGTAGGACGACGCGCGCGTAGAGCTCTGATGCCCCAGGCGCTTGTGCAACGGACGCGCACAGTGATGGCCGCCACGGATCGCGACGCCACGCGAGTCCAGCACCTGCATCACGTCGTGAGGGTGGACGCCCTCCAGGTTGAAGGAGATCGCACTGCCCCGATCCACGTTCTGGGTGGGGCCGAGGACCCGCAGCCCGTCGATAGCGGTCAGCTTGTCCAGCGCATAGCCGGTGATCTGATGCTCATGCGCCTCGACCTGGTCCATGCCGATGGCACTCAGGTAGTCGATGGCCGCGGCCAATCCGACGGCCTGCGCGATGGGAGGGGTGCCTGCCTCGAAGCGGTGCGGCGGGGCGGCGTAGGTGGAGTGCGCCATCTCAACCACCTCGATCATCTCGCCGCCACCCAAGAAAGGCGGCAACGACGCGAGCAGGTCGTATCGTCCCCACAGCACGCCCACGCCCGTGGGACCGCACATCTTGTGCGCGGTGAAGGCCAGCAGATCGGCACCCAACGTCGCCACATCCGTCGCCTGATGCGGCACCGCCTGCGACGCATCCACCACGACAACCGCACCCACGGCGTGCGCCTGTTGCGCGATCTCCGCGATGGGATTGCGGGTGCCGAGCACGTTGGACACCCATGCCAACGAAACCACTTTGGTGCGCTCGTTGATCAGGTTCTCCTCAGCGGCCTTGGCCAGGTCGAGCCGGCCCTCGTCGGTGACGTCGAACCAGCGCAGGGTGGCACCCGTGCGCTCGCACACCAGCTGCCACGGCACGATGTTGGAATGATGCTCCATGACGGAGATCACCACCTCGTCGCCCGACTTCAGGCTCGCGCCCAAGGTGTTGGCGGCCAGGTTGAGAGCCTCGGAGGCATTCTTGGTGAACACGACCTCCTCGGGCCGGGCGGCACCGATGAACGACGCCACTTTCGCCCGGGCGCCCTCGAAGGCCTCCGTCGCCTCGGCCCCCAGCAGGTGCATGGCCCGGGCCACGTTCGCGTTGTGCCGCAGGTAGTGCTCCGCCATCGCGTCCACCACCTGCTGCGGCTTCTGCGACGTGTTGGCCGAGTCCAGGTACACCAAGGGCCACTCCCCCGCCCTGCGCTGCAGGATGGGGAAGTCTGCCCTGATCGAGTCGAGGTCGTACATGGTGATCACTAGTCCCTAGATGCGAGAGGAGGGTTTCTGTTGTGCAAGGGTCTGCGGACGAGGCCTTTTCATGTCCCTAGTGCCAAAGGGCGAGAGGATCCCGTTTATCGATCCCTGAGGCGCCCTTCGAGGCTCCTCGCAGAGCTCGTCGCACCTCAGGGACCGGACCACAAGATCCTTCACTCACTTTCACATCGGGAAGCCGCAAGCCCGCTCAGGCGTTTGCTGCGGCCTTGATGTAGGCCTCGTAGCCCTCTGCTTCGAGCTTGTCGGCCAGTTCCTTGCCGCCCTCGTCGACGATGCGGCCGTCGACGAACACGTGCACGAAGGTAGGCTCGATGTAGCGCAGGATGCGGGTGTAGTGCGTGATCAGGATCACGGCGCGGTCGCCCTGAGCCGAGTAGTGGTTGATGCCATCGGAGACGACGCGCAGCGCGTCGATGTCGAGGCCGGAGTCGGTCTCGTCGAGGATGGCGGCCTTCGGGTTGAGCAGTTCGAGCTGGGCGATCTCGTGGCGCTTCTTCTCACCCCCGGAGAAGCCCTCGTTCACCGAGCGGGCGGAGAACGACTTGTCGAGCTGCATGCGGCCGAGCGCGGCCTCGACGTCCTTGACCCAGGTGCGGACCTTCGGGGCCTCGCCGTCAAGGGCGGTCTTGGCGGTGCGCAGGAAGTTGGCGACGGAGACGCCGGGCACCTCCACCGGGTACTGCATGGCCAGGAACAGGCCGGCCTTGGCGCGCTCGTCGACGCTCATTTCGGTGAGCTCTTCACCATCGAGGGTGACGGAGCCGGAAGTGATCTCGTACTTGGGATGGCCGGCGATGGCGTAGGCCAGCGTCGACTTGCCGGAGCCGTTGGGGCCCATCAGGGCGTGGATCTCACCGGAGTTGATGGTGAGGTTGACGCCCTTGAGGATCTGCTTCGGGCCGTCCTCGGTGAGGACGTCGACGTGCAGGTCGGTGATGACGAGAGTGGACATGTGAGCGGTACTCCTCAGGTTTTCGTGATCTAAAAGTCTGTGGTGGTCAACTCGGGGTCGACCTGGATGAAATCGCCGTCGATGCGGACCGGGAAGACCCGGACCGGCTCCGTGGCGGGAAGGTTCAGGACCGCGCCGGTGGCGAGGTCGAAGCGGGATCCGTGCAGATAGCACTCGATGGACCCGTCCTCGACGTCGCCCTCCGACAACGGGACGTTGCCGTGCGAGCACTCGTCTTCGATCGCATACAAACCGCCGTTGTGGCGAACGATCGCGACGGTGAGCTCATCGTCGACGTCCACCGCGAGCGGCAGGTCGTCAGTGAGTTCACTCACTTCGGCGACGGTGACGAAGGTCACTTCGCAGCTCCGGCGGATTCGACGGCGTCGATCTCCTGCTCGACGCGCTCCAGCAGCTTCTCCTGAATGCTCGCGATGCCGATGCGGCGGATGATGTCCCAGAAGAAGCCATGCACGACGAGGCGACGGGCCTCGCGCTCGGGAACCCCGCGGCTGCGCAGGTAGAACAGCTGCAGCTCGTCGAAGCGACCCGTGGACGAGGAGTGACCCGCACCCTCGATCTCGCCGGTCTCGATCTCCAGGTTGGGCACCGAGTCCACCTTGCAGCCCTCGGTGAGCAGCAGGTTCTTGTTGGACTCGTAGGTGTCGATGCCTTCGGCCGCCTTGCGGATCAGCACGTCGCCGATCCACACCGCGTGCGCGCCCTTGCCCTGCAGGGCACCCCGGTAGTCGACGTTCGACTTGGTCTGCG
This sequence comes from Tessaracoccus sp., assembly GCA_041393555.1. Classification (GTDB taxonomy): domain Bacteria; phylum Actinomycetota; class Actinomycetes; order Propionibacteriales; family Propionibacteriaceae; genus Arachnia. The sequence continues at coordinate 184,734 of JAWKJW010000008.1, forward strand.
GCTCGTTGTGATCCACGAACAACCGGTGCTGGATGTGCTGCTCATTGTCCACGAAGTACAGGCCGTAGCTGTTCAGCTCGCCGCCCGGGCCGTCGTAGCGGAAGTTCTCCTGCAGACGCACCACGCCGCCGCCGAGCGAGGCGGTGACGCTCTTCACCTGGGCGTCACGACCCACCGACAGCGAGCGCTGGCCGCCGTGCACGGTGTCGTCGTCCCAGTCCTGGAGCGTCACCAGGTTGAGCTGCGCGCCGGGGCCGACGATGAAGTCGGACTTCTCGGCATAGGCCGCGGAACCCACGAAGTGGAACACGACGGTGGCCTTGGCGTTCGCGCCGATGCTCAGCACGAAGTGGTCGCGGGCCAGGCCGCCGTTGCCCCTCGCGGTGAACACGATGGGCTCGTCGTAGTTGCCGTCGGCGGGGATCTGGATGTGGGTGCGGTGGGTGGTCGACTCCGCGGCGACGGCCGAGATCCGGTCTACCGGAGCCTCGACGGCCAGGTTGCGGGCATCGTCGACGGTGAGGTCGGTCACGACGACGCCCTCAGGCAGCTGCACCTGCCAATCGAGGGTGCCGGATTCCGCGTTCGCGTTGAAGAGCTGCTTCAGCTTCTTCACGGGCGAGAAGCGCCAGATCTCCTCGCGCCCGGTGGGGACGACGTGATCGGCGATGTCCCACGACGGGGTGGGATGCAGGTGGGACTCGACGGTCTCGATCGCGGAGGCCACGATCGGGGCGTTGTTCACGGTGGTGGTCAATGAAATTCCTTTACTCAAACTCTGGATCGGGCTGGGAAGGGCGGGAGGGACTAGCCGACCGCGCCTTCCATCTGCAGCTCGATCAGGCGGTTGAGCTCGAGCGCGTATTCCATGGGCAGCTCACGGGCGATGGGCTCGATGAAGCCACGCACGATCATGGCGGTGGCCTCCAGCTCATCCATGCCGCGGCTCATCAGGTAGAACAGCTGATCCTCGGAGACCTTGGAGACGGTGGCCTCGTGCGCCATCGACACGTCCTCTTCGCGGATGTCCACGTAGGGGTAGGTGTCGGAGCGGGAGATGGTGTCCACCAGCAGCGCGTCGCACATCACGCCCGAGGACGAGTGCAGCGCACCCGGATCCACCTGGACGAGGCCCCGGTAGGAGGCGCGGCCGCCGGAGCGGGCCACCGACTTGCTGACGATCGAGCTCTGCGTGTAGGGCGCGCAGTGCACCATCTTGGACCCGGTGTCCTGGTGCTGGCCCTCGCCCGCGAAGGCGATGGACAGGGTCTCGCCGCGGGCGTGCTCGCCCATCAGGTAGACGGCGGGGTACTTCATGGTGACCTTGGAACCGATGTTGCCGTCGATCCATTCCATGGTGGCGCCCTCTTCGCAGGTGGCGCGCTTGGTGACCAGGTTGTAGACGTTGTTCGACCAGTTCTGGATGGTGGTGTAGCGCACGCGGGCATTCTTCTTCACGATGATCTCGACGACGGCCGAGTGCAGCGAGTCCGAGGAGTAGATCGGCGCGGTGCAGCCCTCGACGTAGTGCACGTAGGAGCCCTCGTCGGCGATGATCAGCGTGCGCTCGAACTGACCCATGTTCTCCGTGTTGATGCGGAAGTAGGCCTGCAGCGGGATCGAGACGTGGACGCCCTTCGGCACGTAGATGAAGGAGCCGCCCGACCACACCGCGGTGTTCAGCGACGCGAACTTGTTGTCGCCCACCGGGATGACGGTGCCGAAGTACTCCTGGAAGATCTCCGGGTGCTCCTTCAGCGCGGTGTCGGTGTCGAGAAAGACCACGCCCTGGCGCTCGAGCTCCTCGTTGATCTTGTGGTAGACCACCTCGGACTCGTACTGCGCGGCCACGCCGGCGACGAGACGCGCCTTCTCGGCCTCGGGGATACCGAGCCGGTCGTAGGTGTTCTTGATGTCCTCGGGCAGGTCCTCCCAGGTCTGGGCCTGCTTCTCGGTGGAGCGCACGAAGTACTTGATGTTGTCGAAGTCGATGCCGCTCAAGTCGGCACCCCAGTTCGGCATGGGCTTCTTGTCGAAGAGCTTCAGGCCCTTCAGCCGGAGATCGAGCATCCACTGGGGCTCGTTCTTCAGGTGGGAGATGTTGGCTACGACGGCCTCGTTCAGGCCGCGCTGGGCGGCCGCACCTGCGGCGTCCGCGTCGTGCCAGCCCCACTGGTAGTTCGACAGCGCCTCGATGTGCTCGTCCTGCGTGGCGCCGGTGCCCGGTGCCTGCGGCATGGTCTGCGTCATATCGTCACTTTCTTCTTCGGAATCTGGGGCGTGGGGAGCTTGCGTGGCACATGGGTGGTGCACACGCCGTCTCCGTGGGCAATGGTGGCGAGTCGCTGCACGTGGCTGCCCAGCAGCCGGGAGAACAATTGGGTCTCCACCTCGCACAGCACGGGATATTCGGCTGCGACGTGAGCGATCGGGCAGTGGTGCTGCAGCAGCTGGTCTCCGGAGGAGACCGGTCGCACCGAAGGAGCGTAGCCGTCGATGCCAAGCGCGTCGACCAGTAGCTCTATGGCAGTGGCCTCTGGGCGCTCCTGCCTCGCTTGGATATAGCGCTGCTCGATGCCTTCGGCGCGTTCCTTCGCGAGTTCCTGGAGCGCCGTCGGGCCGGCCTTGTCCAGGAGCTGCCTGATGGCGGAAAGCGCCAACTCGTCATAGGCCTGGCGAAACTCCGCTCGGCCCTCGTCTGTCAAGGCGAACACCTTCGACGGCCTGCCGCGCCCGCGCGCACCGTAAACCCTCTGCTCCCGCGAGGTCAGCGTGCCTTCGTCCAACAAGGCAGTGAGATGCCGTCGAACCGCCGCAGGGGTAAGTGATAGTTTCTCGGCTAGTTGCTTGGCGGTCTGCGGACCGTCGTTGAGGATCAGGTTGACCACCCGTTGCCTCGTGGGGGCCTCTTCTGTACCAGCCACATCGGTCACGTGTCCACCTCCGTCCCACACATTAGGTGATAACAGTCTTGTCTTTTCTGTCTCTGGTTTCAAGCAAGGCCCGCCTAACACTCATCTCCTCTTAGCGATCACAGAGGCCAGCCTTCGAACCCGCGGTGGAACGGTCCGTCTGCGCACCCTTTCCCACCCGACCGCTAGGCTGTTGTGGTGGCTGTCTTGGAAGCGCGTGAGCTGAGGCTTTCTTTCGGCTCCACCGATGCTCTCGACGGTTTGACCCTGTCGGCAGACGCCGGAGCGGTGACCGCCCTGCTCGGCCCCAATGGCGCGGGAAAGACCACGTTCATCCGGTGCTGCACGGCGCTGGCTCGCCCCGACTCAGGCGCACTGAAGCTCTTCGGACACGCGCCGGGGTCGCCTGAGGTGCTGGCGAGGATCGGGTTGATGCCGCAATCCACGGGAGCGTGGTCCGGGGTCAAGGCCGGTGAGTTGCTGGGCTACCTGGCCAAGCTCTACGACGATCCTCAACCGGTGCCGGAGCTGATGACGCTGCTCGGCATCACCGACTACGCCACCACTCCGTACCGACGGTTATCCGGCGGGCAGCAGAAGGCCGTGAACCTGGCGGGCGCACTCATCGGGCGCCCGGCGCTGGTCTTCCTCGACGAACCCACCGCAGGCCTCGATCCCCGCGCCCGACGGCTCACCTGGGAGTTGATCGCACGCGTGCGCGACGCCGGCGTCGCCGTCTTGCTGACCACCCACGACATGGCCGAGGCGGAGGCCCTCGCCGATCGCGTCTACATCGTCGACCGGGGCCAGGTGCGCGCGGAGGGCACGGTTACCCAGCTGTCCGAGGACGGTGGCCTGGAGGAGGCCTTCTTGCGCCACACCGGAGGAAATCTATGAGCCTCGACTTCACCCCGCGGTCCGCCCCCGCGGCACTAGGCCGGCGTGTATTGGCGCATGCCACGATGGAGGCCCGCCTCATCGTGCGCAACGGCGAACAACTCGTGTTGGCCTTGGTGATCCCCCTGGGCATCCTGATCGTCACCCGCTTCTTCGGGCAACGGTTCGGGCTGGACTTCGCGACGATGACACCCTCGGTGTTGAGCCTGGCCATGTGGTCCACCTGCCTCACGACACTGGCTATCGCAACCGGCTTCGAGCGCCGCTACAACGTTCTGGAGCGCATGGCCGCCACCCCGCTGGGCAAGCCGGGAGTTCTGATGGGCAAGGCCCTCAGCATCGCTTTCATCGCCACCGGCCAGGCCGCGGTGCTCACCGCGGCGGGGCTCCTTCTGGGCTGGCAACCGCAGCCCAGCATCGCCGCGCTGGCGGTCTCCGCGCTCACCGCTCTGCTGGCGATGGCGGCTTTCGCCGGCTTCGCGCTGGTGATGGCGGGGTCGCTGCGCCCTGAGGCCACGCTCGCCGTGGCAAATCTGTTCTACCTGGTGGGCATGCCACTGGGCATCCTGCTGCCGCTTTCCGCCTACCCCGCGTGGGCGCAGACGGCACTCTCCCTCCTGCCGACCGCCGCGCTCGGCGAATCGATGCGCGCCGCCGCCGAGGGCCTCGTGCTCCTGTGGCCGCTCGCCGTGGCGGCGGCTTGGGCCGTCGTGTTCTCGTTCCTCACCCGGAAGGTGTTCTCGTGGACCTCCTAACCAGATTGGTCACCGGCCAACGTGCGATGCGGGCGTGGTTGTGGGCCTCGCTGATCTGCAACATGGGGATCATCGTCACCGGCGCGGTGGTGCGCCTCACGGGTTCGGGACTGGGCTGCCCCACCTGGCCCAAATGCACCGACGAGTCCTACGTGCCGCACCCCGAGCTGGGCTTCCACGGCGTGATCGAGTTCGGCAACCGGCTACTCACTTTCGTCCTCATCGCCGCTGCTCTGGGGGCGTTCATCTCGGTGTGGCGCACCGTCGGGCGTGGAAAGCTCTGGCGGCTCACCCTGGGGATCGGTCTCGGCATCCCGTTCCAAGGCGTGATCGGCGGCATCACGGTATGGACCCAGCTGAACCCCTTCGTCGTGGCCCTGCACCTCCTGCTCTCCGTGGCGCTGGTGGTGCTGTGCGTCTGGGCATTGTTCCTGGGCTACGACGCTGCCCCCACCCCGGTGCAGAGCTTCCCCCGGCTGCTCGCGCAGCTCACCTTCGTGCTCACCATGCTCTCGATCTGGGTGGGCACGGTGGTCACCGGCTCCGGTCCGCACGCCGGCGACGCCGATGCCCCCCGCACGGGCTTCGACATCGAGTTCGTCGCCCGTCTGCATTCGCTCAGCGCCTGGGCCGCGGTGCTCGGACGGTGGCGTGCCTGATCGCCTTCCGCGCCTACCCAGGCACCCTCGCCCGCCGCTCCACCTGGTGGCTGCTGGCCGCCATGCTGCTGCAGGGCCTGATCGGTTATATCCAGTACTTCGCCGGGCTGCCACCGGCGTGGTGATCCTGCACATGATCGGGCTGCCGATCGTGACCGCCGCGGCCGCAGCCGTGCTCTTCGGCTCCACCAGCCGCGCATCCTCGGAAGGACTCTCATGAACCCCATCCTGCGTCTCGATCTGCCCTACCAACTGCCGGACTTCTCACACGCTGCGGCCGCTGATTACCGAGCCGCCATCGAGGAGGGGATGCGGGCCCAGCTCACCGCCCTCGCGGCGCTGCGCGACGACTCCTCGCCCGCCACCATCGAGAACGTGATCGGCGCGTGGGAGGACGCCGAGGCCACGCTGCGGCGCGCACTGAACGCCTTCTACGCCGTCTACGGCTCCGACGCCACCTCGGAGATCGAGGCAATCGAGGAGGAAATGGCTCCTCGCCTGGCCGAACACGAGGATGCCATCTTCCTGGACCGTGGCCTGTTCTCCCGGATGGAGGCGCTGCGCGGGCGCATCGACGACGGCGAGCTCGAGGCTGACGAGCAGGACGCCTACGCGCTCGACGAGTTGTTGCGGGCCTTCCGTCGCGCCGGTGTTGCGTTGGGCGACGACGAGCAGAGCCGCCTGCGCGCGCTGAACCGGAAGCTGGCGGAGCTGTCCAGCCGCTTCGAGCGGCTCAACCGCGAGGCGCGCAACGCGGGGGGCTTCCCCGTCACCGAGGCCGAGCTCGAGGGGCTGAGCAGCGGGGAGAAGCAGGCACTGCTCGCTGGCGACGAGTACCGGCTGGAGTTGGTCAACACCACCCAACAGCCGTTGGCCGCGAAGCTGACGAGCCCGGATGTGCGGCGCCGGCTGCACGACGCATCCACCACCCGAGCGCTGTCCGGCGAGTTCGACACACGCCCCGTCGTGGTGGAGATCGCACGCACCAGGGCAGAGCGAGCCACCCTGCTCGGCTACGCCAACCACGCTCAGATCGTGGCCGAATCCGGGTGCGCGAAGACCACCGATGCCATCCTCAAGATGCTGGTGCCCATCGCCCAGGCCGCCCTGGCCAAGGCTCGAGAGGAAGCCGGGGATCTTCGTGCCCGCTACGCCGAGCTGAATCCCGGAGCCGAGTTCACGGCCGCCGATTGGGCCTTCGTCGAGGCCATCGTGCGTCGCGAGCGCTTCGCCTTCGACGAGTCGGATGTCGCTGAGCACCTGCAGGTGACGGAGGTGCTGAGCGCCGTCTACGCCGCCGCGGAGGAGCTCTACGGCCTCACCTTCCACCCACGCGAGGATCTGGTGGGTCATGTCCCCGATGCCCAGGTCTACGAGGTGCACGACGCCGATGGCGCGATCGTCGGGCTCTTCGTGATGGACTTCTGGAGCCGTCCCACCAAGCAGGGCGGCGCATGGATGAGCAATCTGGTCGATCAGTCCGCCCGCGACGGCGCCCTTCCCGTGGTGACCAACAACTGCAACTACTCCCCCAGCACCACGACGATCAGCTGGGACGACGTGATCACCATGTTCCACGAGTTCGGGCACGCGCTGCACGGACTCCTGGCCGACAGCCGCTACGCCTCCCGCTCCGGCGCCAACACGCCACGCGACTTCGTCGAGTTCCCCAGCCAGGTCAACGAGCACTGGGCCTGGACCCCGGGACGGGTGCTACCCGCCGAATGGGTGGAACGCCTCACGGACGCGAGCACCTTCGGCCAGGGCTACGCGACCGCGGAAACCGAGATCTCCTCGCTGCTCGATCTGGTGTGGCACACCAGCCCGCTCGAAGAGCTTCCCTCGTCTCCTGACGAGGTGGAAGCCTTCGAGCAGGCCGCACTGGAGCGATTCGGCCTGGTGGACCCGCTGGTACCGCCGCGCTATCGTTCGCAGTACTTCGCCCACATCTGGGGCGGCGGCTATGCGGCCAGCTACTACGGCTACGCCTGGGCGAAGGTGATGGATGCCGACGCGGTGGCCTGGTTCGAAGAACAAGACGACGTGCGCGAGGCCGGGGAGCATTTCCGCCGCACCCTGCTCGCCCCAGGCGGCTCCGTGGATGCGATGGAGACCTACCGGCGCTTCCGTGGCCGCGACCCGCAGATCCAGCCGCTGCTCACACGCTTGGGGCTTACCCTCTGATCACCGGATCTTGTAGCTCTGCTTCGATGTCTTCGACAACGCCGAGTAACCCGACTTCGAACCGGTCACCTTCACGCTGATCCGCTTGCCCTTGTCGGCCCTGACCAGCTTGTACTTGGCCTTCGTCGCGCCCTTGATCGGCTTGCCGTTGCGCAGCCACTGATACTTCAGCGTCACCTTGGCAGGCTTCCAGGTGCCGGCCTTCGCGCTGAGCGTCTTGCCTACCTTGGTCGTGCCGGAGAACTTGGGAGTAGGAGCCTGCGAGAACACCTTCGGCTTCGTGGCGCTCTTGGACTTGGCCGCCGCCTTCTTCGGGGCCGCCGCGGATGCCTTGGCCGACTTGCCGACGTGGATGAATCCGCTCACCTCGGAGATGCGGTAGGTGCGCCAGTCGAAGTTGCCGCCCCAGTTATCCTCCGACACGACGAAGGTGCCTGCGGCAAGGTTCACCGACTCGACGTAGGCGACGTGTCCGCTCCGGAAGCCGGATCGCGACGCTCCCCACCAGGCGACATCGCCGGGCTTGGGATTCGACTTGTTGACCGAAAGCCCCTTGGCCTTGGCCTGGGCCCCCCAGTGCTTCGCCGTCCCCCTTCCGGGGTTGGTGAACCGGGCCACGCCGTTCTTCTGCAGCCGGTAGGCGACGTAGTTGGTGCAGTTGTGGCCGGGGTTCATCCCCCAGAACGACTTCCGGTAGACCTTTTCGTACCCGGCGTTGCCCTTGCCGGCCTTGTTGCAGGAGGAGAATCCGGTGCACTGCTTCGGCGACCAGCTGAGCGCGGCCGCGGGTTGGGCCACTCCCGCGAGGGCGACGATCAGCACCCCTGCCAGCAGCACGCTCACCCATCTCGACCACCGAGACTTCAACGTCATAGTCTTCACAAGCAACTCTCCTACCGGGCCAGATTTTTGTCTCCAACGACGACACCGATAGGTCGTCTGGGACGGCAATCTATAGAGTTTCCTGAGAAA